>NZ_CP013652.1:3880000-4267500 GCF_001465255.1 Paenibacillus naphthalenovorans
ATCAAATTCGGCTGTGTCAGAACCGGAATAAGAAAAAACACCGGCCACAAAAAAGACATCAGTACACAGTTCAGGAAGTAGGGCGGGGTTCGAAACAGAATACGAAGTTCTTTGATCAAGTAAGCTTTTAGTACAGACTGCTGCACAGTCAACTTGTCATACCGGGATGCGCTAAGCCGTTTCCGCCGCGCCGACGATTCCGAAATGCCTAACACGCCTTTAAAATACAGGCGCTGTCCAAGAAAGACAAATCCGATAAAGAACAGACAAGAAAGGCTTAAGAAAAGCGTCAGATTCGCCAACCCTGCCAATGACGTCTCCTTCAACAGCGCATCAGCCGCCAGCTTGGCGCTTGGAAATGCCCGGGCCGCCAAATCGATGAAGGCGTTATGGCCGTTCTGCAGCATGTCTTGCAGCTGTTCGGGATTCATCGATTTGTTCATCGTACGTTGAAATAAAATATTGCCCCCGACAGAAAGAATAACCGCCACAATTCCCGCCAACATCCTAAAACGGTCTTTGTTGCGGGCGATACTGGAAAAGCTCATGGTGATCATGGCTACAAGGGAAGACAACACCAGCGGAATGATAGGGAGCGCCAGGAAGATAAGCCCCGAATAGATATAGTAGACGATTCCGCTGCCATTCTTGATCCCAAAGGTCAGCAGCACGGGCAAAAGCAGAAGCAGCTGCGTCAAATACTCATAAAGCAGCGTTACGATCAATTTGGCCGTCAAGATCTGGGCAGGCTTCAATGGAAGCGGCAGCAAGTGCTCGACGTCCTGAGAGAAGTAAAAGACGTTGATGACATAAAAAACGCCGAAAATGAAGATGACTACACATGTGACTGCCAGGCCAAGACCCGGGATCATCCCTTCGAGTCCAAAAGACGCAAGTCCGTCGTACATAAAAGAGACCAACGAAACCAAAGAGAACATCAAAGGCAAGAAGGCGGCCAATAGAAGCACCGGCAAAAGAAACCGTACGGAAAGCCTGCGTTTTTTCCTGCCTGCCCCCGTTAGCTGTCCTCCGCCGTTCTTGAGCAGGATGCGTGTTAGCAGAAGCGTTTTATTCATGATTCGTCAGCTCCAAAAACAGGCTTTCCAAGGACTGATCCGATTGGAAGCGCTCCTGCATGTCCTTAAATGTTCCGCAGAACAAGATCACGCCCTTATTGATGATCGCCACCCGGTCACACAGCTTTTCAGCCACCTCAAGCACATGGGTGGAGAAAAGTACCGTTTTGCCGCTGTCCGTATGCTCCCGCATCATTTCCTTCAGCGTGTACGATGATTTGGGGTCAAGACCGGTCAGGGGCTCGTCGAGAATCCATACGGCCGGGTCATGCACAAGGACACCCATAATAACGATTTTTTGCCGCATGCCGTGAGAATAGCTTTGGATCGGGTCAGATAACGCATGCAGCATATCGAAACGCCGGGCGAGCGCCTCTATACGTTCCTTTCTCAGCTCTCGCGGCACATCGTACATGTCGGCCATAAAATTCAAATATTCCAACCCCTTGAGCCGTAAAAACAAATCCGGACTATCCGGAACGTAGCCAAACTGCTTCTTCGCTTCAAGCGGCGATTGGGATATGTCCTTCCCGTTGATCCGGATCGTGCCTTTGTCCGGCTGAATAATGCCGGTGATCATTTTGATCGTTGTCGTTTTCCCGGCGCCGTTCGGTCCGAGAAAACCGAAGATTTCGCCGCCCCGGACAGTCAGCGTCAGGTTATCCACCGCTTTTACCGTACCGTTATAGCTTTTGGTCACGTCCATGAGCTCGATCATAACCATTCTCCTTCCCGATATGCCTTTATGTTCGTTAACTTAGTATCGTATTATATATGCCGGGTTTAACCGTCGCGAACAGAATCATGGTTCGCTTTTGGCGGGCCGCTTGTCTCGATCCGCACTCCCAATATCATCAGCCGGGATACGGCATAAGCCAGGCCTGTCCCGGCCGAAAGCATCAGCGGTACACCCAGCCACAACCTTTCAGGCCATGCAGTGCAAGCGAGAGCAACGCTCATGGCTAAGGTTGCCGGGAGCAGCAGCGTAAATACCGCACGGCTCATGCCGTCGGACAAATCCGCGGCCTCCCACCGGAACAGCCGGAGAACGGGAATCCAGCAGCTCCTGCCCGCTAATCCTAAGCCATGAAGCCAGCAGAAAAGCTACAACGCCCCAAAGCAGCCACTTCAACCATGAGGGCACGATCGCCACTGCATACATCACAAGCACCACAAACTGCACATAAAGCTTCATTCGCGGCCCGCTTCTGACAAACGCCTTCAAGGCCGCTTCCGCCACCCCTGTCCCCGGTGTCCGCCGGTGAAACAATCTGCCGGACCTGCGGAATAACAAGGGCCGGGAACGAGGGGTGCTCGGCGGTTTCTCTATCCCTTGGCTCAGCACAAGCGCAGCAATCTTCATCTTCTCTTTATGTTCGCGTTCGATATCGCCGAAGAAAGCCCCTTTACACGGATTCGGCGGCGAATGAATAACGATAATGTCCCCGCTGACAAGAAGCTGAGAAGCACCGGCACTACGCCGGCATCAGGCAATAAGCAAGTTTTGCCGGATACAAATGAATGGTATATTATAGTATAAATTTTATACACTTTCCCCAAGAATACCATATACCATAAAGCACAAAAAAACCACCTGTCAATAAAACAACAGGTGGTCCACTATTTGGAAATCTCGTATTACACACCAACGATGTGATACCCGCTATCTACATAAATTACTTCGCCAGTGATGCCCCGGGACAAGTTACTCATCAGGAACATAGCCGTATCGCCAACTTCGGCGGTTTCCGTCGTCCGGCGAAGAGGTGCTTTTTCCTCTACGGTTTTCAGGATGGAGTTAAAATCCTTAATCCCTTTCGCGGCAAGCGTCCGGATCGGACCGGCGGAGATGGCGTTCACGCGAATGTTGAATTGGCCCAGATCGTTCGCCAAATAACGCACGCTGGCTTCCAGAGCAGCCTTGGCAACCCCCATGACATTGTAGTTTTTCATGGCGCGTTCAGCCCCGAGGTAGGTCATCGTCATAATGCTTCCGCCCTCGGTCATGAGCGGATACAGCTTTTGTGCAACAGCAACCAGCGAATACGCGCTGATGTCGTGCGCCAGAGCGAATCCGTCCCGGCTCGTATTCACGAACAAGCCTTCAAGCTCTTCGGTCCGGGCAAAAGCAATGCTGTGCACGATACCGTGAAGCGCGCCGAAATGCTCCTTTAAGGAACCCGCCAGCTTCTCGATATCTTCATCAACGGTCACATTGCAAGGCAGCATGACCGCATCCGGAATCGTATTCACCAGTTTGCGCACGCGTTCCTCCACCCGTTCGTTCTCATACGTAAACACCAATTTGGCGCCTTGGCTCGCCAAAGACTGCGCAATCGCCCATGCGATACTCCGGTCATTAGCCACACCCATAACCACAATATTTTTACCCTCTAGCAAACTCATCCGTACGTTCCCCTCTCCATTGTCAAATAGGGCTTGGACACTTTCTTCCCTACTCAAAGTATATCATTTTACCGAATATTTCAAGCGAGCTTTTCGCCCCTGAACAGGACCGTTCACAGTTCAAAAGAAGCTTGGAACAGCACGGTTAAACCGGATTCTCCCCTCACAGATTAAATCAGCTTAAACAGCGCATCATCTTTCCTCCCGGCCTCCGATATCATATCGTGTATTCCGCCCATCCTAAATTCGAACTTAAAAACAAAGCACCCATACCATTAAGGAATGAGTGCTCCAAACTCCGGTTTGTAGGATCTACTTTCCAGCTCCAAAAAACAATTCGTCGGCTAATGCGGTTTGAATGCGCGCTTCTTCATCCGTGAGCTTGCGGACCAGCTCCATTTCGACCTCCGTCACTTCTTCCCCCTGGAAATTGATTTCGGCGATGGAGGCGAGAATCTTCACGATGGCAATCGCCTGATTGTCCGGGGTGTAAGCAATCACCTTCTGTCCTGCGGGATAAACGCGAAAGCCTTTCTTTACCATTTTGCCGCGGCCGTATTCCAGCAGCTCGAACAGCTCCTGCTCGGACTTAAATTTGCAAACGGAATTAAATTCGGTTTGAAAACCCATAGAATTTCTCCTCCCGGCTTGTTCATTAGCCTTAGCATAATGGAAGCGGCAAGGCAAAAGCAAGCCTGGACACGCGGCACATTCCCCGCATCCGATACCGAAACCCCGGAAAATTCCGACACCGCCCGCGAATCATAAATATAGAAAAACAACGCCTCGAAGGTGCATGGACACGGTAAAATTAGCAAAACCTAATCTACGGCACGTCTCATATGCATTTAAAAAGAATCCGAAATATGTAAAAGCCGGTAACGCGTACGTTCAGTCCACGCCGGCGAATCCGTGTAGCTCCAATAACGGTGCTTGCTGCTGACCGTATTGGCGTTAACCAGCGGCATCCCGTTGGAATCTTTGGCGGCAACCACTGTCGTGTGCTGGAATCGGCCGTCGCCGTCCCAGTCATAGCTGATGACATCGCCAGGCTCAAGCTCGGCCGCGCTGGAAACCTCCTGAGCGCGAAGACCTGATCGGCTGGTCAGCAAATAAAACTGCAGGCTTTCGGCAACAGCCCAACTGAAGCTCCACAGCTCCCGCCCGCCTACACGGCCTTTGTACCACCATCCCGTATCTCTCTGGCCCGTATGCTTCATCGGAGCGCCTCCGGCAAACAGACATTGGGACACATAGTTACTGCAGTTCACTTCGAATGTCAGGTAAGCCGGGTTCCCTTTATCCCACCAGAGATCCGCGTAACGGGCGGCCTCCATTCGATTGTATATCGCCCGCGCCGCGGAATGCTGCAGCTCCGGCACAAGCTGCCGGTTCAGGAAAGGCACGGACGGCGCCCGCATCAAACCGACCGCTGCGAATTCGTCCTCCGCCTCCATAATGCCGCCGGCAACAGCCGGCTTCAAACGAAGCGCCGCTTCCGTTTGGAGCGCTTCAATCTTAGCAATGATCCAGCCGTCGGCTCCGGGTACCAGCGTCACGCGCTCCTGCTCCAGCCGTTGTTCTTCATAAGAAGAGTGGCCAATCTGGCCTACGGAGGTTCTTCGCAGCAATACATCGGCCATAACCCGGTCTTCCCGCTCTGCAGCGCGTAATATCGTAAGGCGGGTTTCGCTTTTGACCGGCATGAAATGTCTATCCTTGTCCGTCGCCGCTCTGCGGGAAAGTCGGGCGGTCTGGTCGTGGAGGTATGCTTCGTCCTCTACAATCGGCAGCATGGGATCTACGGAATAATCGATGTCCATTTGATTGCGATGATGTACATAGTCGTACAGGATCGTTTTCCAAGTCATGGCATCTGGCCCCTTTCCTTAAAAAACCTGTCGGGAGTTATTCGGCGTTTCAAACATTCATTCCATTCGTATGCATAAAACCGTACAAAAATGATTCAAATCAACCTTTACGAAAAGGGGCCGCAGCATGTATACTGTAATTAGAGCTAATTTTGAAATCTAGTTTTACTAGGTGAAACAAAATAAAAGGCTGAATAATTGTTTTATAAGGAGGAATTAGCGACGATGTCTATCAAAGACCAATTTTCAGTCCGCAAGCAGCTGAACGTAGGCAATAAATCCTATAGCTACTACAGCCTGCCGGCGTTCGAAGAGCAAGGAAACGGAACGATTTCCAATCTCCCTTTTTCCATTAAAGTTCTTCTTGAAGCAGCCGTTCGTCAATTCGACGGAAAGGCCATTACACAAGAGCATGTCAAACAAATCGCTAACTGGGCCTCCGAACGCGACGCCAACAAAGAAATTCCTTTCATTCCTGCACGTATCGTGCTGCAGGACTTCACTGGCGTACCGGTTGTCGTTGACCTCGCAGCCATGAGAGATACCATGAAGCGTGCCGGAGGAGACCCGAAACGCATCAATCCGCTCGTGCCCGTTGATCTTGTTATCGACCACTCCGTCATGGTTGACGCATTCGGCTCCAAGGAAGCGCGTGAATATAACGAGAGAGTGGAGTTTGAACGCAACGAGGAACGCTACCGCTTCCTGCGCTGGGCGCAAACCGCTTTTGACAACTTCCGCGCCGTTCCGCCGGATACGGGGATCGTCCACCAGGTCAACCTGGAGTATCTGGCATCGGTTGCCGCTACGAAAACCGTTGACGGCGAAACGTTCGTATACCCGGATTCCCTTGTAGGCACCGACTCCCACACGACGATGATCAACGGTCTCGGTATCGTGGGCTGGGGCGTCGGCGGTATCGAGGCGGAAGCCGGAATGCTTGGCCAACCGCTCTATTTTGTTACACCTGAGGTTATCGGCTTCAAGCTGACAGGTACACTGGCAGAAGGCGCTACGGCAACAGACCTTGCTTTGACCGTTACGCAAATGCTGCGCAAGAAAGGCGTTGTCGGCAAATTCGTTGAATTCTACGGTCCCGGTCTGAGCAACATCAGCTTGGCAGACCGTGCAACGGTAGCCAACATGGCACCGGAATACGGCGCAACGATCGGCTTCTTCCCGGTGGACGCAGAGTCCTTGAACTACCTGAGAGGTACAGGGCGTTCCGAAGAACAAATCGCGCTCGTTGAAGCTTACTATAAAGCGCAAGGCATGTTCCGTACCGATGATACGCCGGATCCGGTATTCAGCGACACCATTGAGCTTGATCTTGGTTCCGTCGTTCCAAGCTTGGCCGGTCCGAAGCGTCCGCAGGACCGCGTAGAGCTGACGAACATGAAAGAATCGTTCAACAGCATCATTCGCACCCCGATTGAAAAAGGCGGCTACGGTCTCTCCGAAGAAAAAATCGCCGAAGTGGTGGAAGTGAAGCATCCTAACGGGGAGACAAGCAAAATGGGCACCGGTGCAGTGGTCATTGCTGCGATTACTTCCTGTACGAATACGTCCAACCCAAGCGTTATGCTGGGCGCCGGCCTTGTTGCGAAGAAAGCTGTAGCACGCGGTCTGCGCAAACCGGGTTATGTCAAGAGCTCTTTGACACCAGGTTCCCTGGTTGTAACCGACTACCTGAAAAAAGCGGGGCTTCTCGAACCGCTCGAATCGCTTGGCTTCCACGTGGCAGGCTACGGCTGCGCTACTTGTATCGGTAACTCCGGACCGCTTCCGGACGAAGTAAGCGCGGCGATTGCCGACAACGATATGACGGTTGCTGCCGTGCTTTCCGGTAACCGGAACTTTGAAGGCCGCGTTCATGCGCAAGTCAAAGCAAACTACCTGGCTTCTCCACCGCTAGTCGTAGCTTACGCTTTGGCGGGCACGGTGAATATTGACCTGGCCAACGATCCGATCGGTTACGATCAGAAGAACGAACCGGTATACCTGAAAGACATCTGGCCAACGGCTCAAGAGATTCAAGAAGCGATCCAGTCCGCAATGAGCCCTGAATTGTACCGTGCAAAATATGCCGACGTATTCCGTTCCAACCCTCGCTTCAATGCGATCCAGGTTCCGGAAGGCGATCTGTATGAGTGGGATGAAAAATCCACCTACATTGCCAATCCGCCGTTCTTTACCAATGTTGGCGATCAGCTCTCCGACATTACGAATATCCGCGGCGCCAAAACGCTGGCCTTGCTGGGCGACTCCGTAACAACGGACCACATCTCGCCTGCAGGCAACATCAAAGTCGACAGCCCGGCGGGTAAATACCTGATCGAGCATGGCGTGAAGAAGGAAGACTTTAACTCGTACGGCTCCCGCCGCGGTAACCACGAAGTGATGATGCGCGGCACATTCGCCAACATCCGGATCCGCAACCAAGTGGCTCCGGGTACTGAGGGCGGCGTAACCACTTACCTGCCGACAGGCGAGGTCATGTCCATCTATGACGCTTCCATGAAGTATCAAGAGCAAGGCACGAACCTTGTTGTCATTGCGGGTAAAGAATACGGTACGGGAAGCTCCCGCGACTGGGCGGCCAAAGGTACGTTCCTGCTCGGCGTGAAAGCCGTTATCGCCGAAAGCTTCGAGCGGATCCACCGTTCCAACCTGGTTGGCATGGGCGTATTGCCGCTGCAATTCATCGATGGCCAAAGCTGGAAATCCCTTGGCCTCACCGGTACCGAAACGTTCGATATTGTCGGCCTGAACAACGATGTACAGCCGGGTCAAAAATTAACCGTAAATGTAACCCGCGAAGACGGCTCCACCTTCAGCTTTGAAGTGATCGCCCGTCTGGACAGCTACGTTGACGTAGAATACTACCGCAACGGCGGTATTTTGCAGACAGTTCTGCGTCAAATCATGGCTTAATTGAAAATCCTTCAATATACAAAAACCTCCGAAGCCTCTATTTTTCCAGAGGCCCGGAGGTTTTTTTCATGGTTCTTCATGCGAACAGGCGTCGAAAAGAAGCGCTGCTTCATTTACTTCAGCATTTTGCCCATGCGCCGGGCGGCTTCCATAAGAATCGGCGCATGCTCTTTCATCATCTCCAGCGTCAGCCGGTTGGAGGGACCCGAAACCGCGAGCGCGGCAACCAGCCGCTGTGCCCGGCCGAAGATCGGAGCCGCCACAGCCGCAGCGCCGGGCTCGCGCTCCTCCACGCTGGTGGCATAGCCCAGCGTCCTTACTTCCTCCAGCTGCTCCATATAAGCAGCCGTACTCACCGTTTTTGGCCAGGCAGGATCGTGCAGCAAAGCCTGCTGCTCCGCAGGGTCCGCGAAGGCGACAAGGATTTTGCTCGACGCGCCGACGTACAGCGGCAGTCTTGCTCCGATCGGCGCCACACGGCGAATGGCTTGATTGCTCTGCACCGCCTGAACGCGGACACGCTCCATCCCGTCGCGCACATACAGACTGACCGTCTCTCCCACTTGGTCGCGCAGACGCTCCAGCTCCGGCAGCAGAATCAACGCGGGGTCGTCGCTGTGCGTCAGGTTCGCCGATAGCTCCCATATGCGAAAACCGAGCCGGTAGCGCTCCGATCCGGGATTGCGGATGATGAAGCCCTTGCCTTCCAGAGAAGCGAGCAGCCGATGAACCGTACTTTTGTGCAGCCCTACCCGTCCTGCAATTTCGGTTAAGCTCAAATCCTCGGCTTCCGTAAAACAAAGAAGGATATCCAAAGCACGCTCAACGGCGCGCACGGTTAATTTTCCGTCTTCCATCAGCTTCCCACCTTCCGAAAATCCGTTTCACCAGTTGAAATATATTATAGCTTATTTCGATGTATTTTCATATCTTTAAACTGAAAATCATCGTCATTCCCATTTTTCACTTCCATTAAGCATCTTCATTATTACAGGAAGATTACAGGTAGTTTACATTTTTCGACTTTCATTGACTCTATGCGGCAGTTGCCTATAATATTAAATTAATAAAATGATCCAAGCTTCATAATAATGTATGGTTCTTTATTCCCTCTTTGGAAATCAAATTTTCCTTTTGGAATAGTATAATTACAGAAACCTCAGTTTACGTTGGGAGGGATCCATCATGGAAACGAACTCTTACTCATCCGTCCCTTTAAATCCGGCAACCGTTGAAACCGCTCTCAAACGAACCTCGTTTGCCCGACGCCACAAAGGATGGCTTATCGCACTGATGTCCGTGCTGCTCTTGCTGTTCAGTTTGACTATGGCCTTTCACGCTTACGTTGCCTGGACTCTTGCACGGCCGCACATCGACCCGCTGCGCTCCAATCCCGCTCTTGCCTTCGGAGCTCCTTACGAGGACGTGCGCTTTCCGAGCCTAAACGAATTATCGGAGCTGTCAGGCTGGTACATTCCAGCTTCCGGGGCCGCGCCATCCAAGCAAACGGTCGTTTTCTCCCACGGCTACGGGGGCAACCGTGAAGAAATTTGGGTGCCGATCTATGATCTGGCCAAAGCCGTATACCATCAGGGATATAATGTATTGATGTTTGATTATGGGTATGTTCAACCCAATTGGAACGTGACCGGAGGGCTGCGCGAATCGCAGGAGCTGCTCGGTGCAGTCAAGTACGCCAAAGACCGCGGGGCCGAACGCGTCTATGTATGGGGCTTCTCTATGGGCGCGGGTACCGCTCTGCAGGCAGCGCTTCAAACCAGGGACATCGACGGCATGATTCTCGACAGCACATTTGTACTGGAGCCCGATACGCTGTATCACAACATGAAGCAAGAAGCCAATTTGCCTAAGGTCTCCCAGTCTTTGGTTCATATGTTTTTTCCATTGATCAATGGTGTCAGCATGAACCAAATGCCGTATTCGAAAGTCAAGGAAACACAGTATGATATCCCGATCTTCTTTATTCACGGCAAGAAGGATCTGAAAGCCCCTTACGAAACAGCCCAAGAGATTTACCAACGGCAAAAAGCGGATTCCGGCTCCCAGCTGTGGCTGCTCGAAAATGATGGGCATGAACTCATTTACCGGGCGCATAAAGAAGATTATCTTCAAATAACGACAGGCTTCCTGCGAACGCTGTCCAGCGCTCCTCCGGCTCCAGTTAAATTTAGCCATTCAAGGTAGCATAGGCAATGGCCTCCCCGAATACAATGATCTCGTACAACCAGCACAGAGTTGGAAGGACAGAACGACGGGGAGGTTTTTGTCATGCTGTATGTGTACGGAGCTTTGATGCCTTTAAGGGTGTTGGAGGAAATCCGTTTTTGGAAAATGCAGGAGAAGGAGCATACGGTCGTTATCCGCGAGCTTGTTCCGACGTTGGAACCGCAATTCGTTTTGCTGATGCAGCAATGGGAGGGCGTATTTGCCCAAACGGAGGCCGTTAGCGGACAGCTCATCGAAGCCGTGGTCCGTTCCCATCCGCCGATCAGCCCCTATTTGTCCGCACAAATCCAACAGCTGCTCTACATCTCCATCCGCCAATCACGCGAATTCGTCAACCAGTTGTTTAACCTCATGAAACAAAGCCAGCCTGTCCGGTCAAACCCAGTCATCCAGACGGTGGTTATGCATATTATTCGCGAATCGGAGTACTTTATTGGCGTGCTTCATGCCGCCAGCCCGGGACCATTCATGGACGAATATGTCTGGCCTCGGGAATTCGCAGTTAAAGAGGGAACGCCAGCACCATCGCCGGATACGGAGGAAAAAGCCCACATCCACAGATTAAGCAGCGATGAAGAGTTAACCGCTACACAGGAAGGAACCTGGTCGTCGGGTATTAGACCTACGACACCGGCCCTGAAACCGGTGCCGATCGGTGGTCATGTGCTGCCGGCGCTCCCCTACGCTTATGATGCGTTGGAGCCGTATATCGATACGGAAACGATGAAGCTTCATCATGATAAACATCATAAGAGCTATGTGGATGGTTTAAATTATGCGGAAACGATGCTGGCCAAAGCGAGGGAAAGCAATGATTTTGCGCTGGTGAAGCATTGGGAACGCGAACTCGCGTTTAACGGTGCGGGGCATTACCTTCATACGATATTCTGGAATATCATGAAGCCCAGCGGCGGCGGACCGGCTACCGGACCGATTGCTGCCGAGATCAGGAAATCGTTCGGCAGCTTTGAAGCGTTTAAAAAGCAGTTTAGCTCAGCAGCGGATAAAGTGGAGGGTGGAGGCTGGGCTATTCTCGTATGGAGTCCGCGCAGCCATCGGCTGGAGATTTTACAGGCGGAAAAGCACCAAAATTTATCCCAATGGGATGTGATCCCTCTACTTGTGCTGGATGTCTGGGAACACGCCTACTACCTCAAGTACAAGAATGAGCGGTCGAAGTATATCGAATCCTGGTGGCATACCATCAACTGGGATCATGTCAATGAGCGGTTCTCCGCCGCCCGGATGCTGAGGTGGCTTCCTTATTGACCGGTATATGTGAAATTATCCTTGCGGCATGAACAAAAGCACCAGAGCGCTCATCCCATGCGCCCAGTGCTTTTGTTCAACTGCGTTATCCGGTTTGGACAAACCATCGCAAACGGCCTATGTCATTACTCCTTTACCAGAGCAAGAAACTCAGCCCGCGCAGCCGCGTCCTTGCGGAACAAGCCCCGAACGGCAGAGGTCACGGTCTTGCTGCCCGGCTTCTTCACACCGCGGGCGCACATGCACAGATGCTCCCCTTCCACGACGACCATACAACCGTGCGGCTCCAGCACCTCTTCTATAATATCAGCAATCTCCGAGGTGATTCTCTCTTGTACCTGCAATCGGCGGGTCACCGCTTCCACGAGCCGGGCAAATTTGCTGAGTCCGGCAATCTTGCCGCTCGGAATATACCCGATATGAATCTTGCCGAAAAAAGGCGCCATATGATGCTCGCACTGGCTGTAGTACACGATATCCTTGACGATGACAAGCTCCTCGTGCTTTTCATCGAAAGCCACGCCCAAAATCTCCCTGAAGTCGGCCTCATAGCCCGCAAAAATTTCTTCATACATGCGCGTTACCCTCGCAGGGGTATCCAGCAGCCCTTCCCTGTCCACATCCTCGCCAATTAAACGCAAAATTTGGCGAATATGCTCTTCGATTTGTTCGCGGTTTTCGGCAACCAGACGGTTCTTATATTCCTTCGCCGGCATCGTCAATCCCCCTTCTTTTCAAATTTTCGATGGTGCAAAGAAGAAAGCCTGCGCCTTGAAGGCTTCAGGCTCACGGACGAAACTTTTGATTTTTCATCATCTGCTGCATTTTCTGCATTTGCTGTTTGTTCAAGTTATAGCCCATCTGCTTGGCCATACGCTGCAGCATTTCCGGGTTGCTCTGCATTTTTTCGAGCTGCTTGCGCAAATAGTAGACGC
The DNA here is from genome assembly GCF_001465255.1 of Paenibacillus naphthalenovorans. Classification (NCBI taxonomy): domain Bacteria; kingdom Bacillati; phylum Bacillota; class Bacilli; order Caryophanales; family Paenibacillaceae; genus Paenibacillus; species Paenibacillus naphthalenovorans. Next base: position 3,892,739 of record NZ_CP013652.1, read on the forward strand.
CGATAAAGAAACCGCCTACCCCTCCAACCAATAGCGCAATAACTCCTGTAATGATATATCCCCACATGTTGAACCTTCACCTCAAACGATGGATGTCATTTAATCATCATAGCATGTCAAGACTGCCGTTACAAATGGTTTTGCAAAGCTTTTTCATTAGGTCAGCACACCATCAATAAATATGGTCGTATGCTTAGCCAGATCGATTTCCTTGATCTCAAGGTCATCCGCGCTGCCCTTGACGACACGTACGATAGGACGGCCCGGCAGTCCGCGGTGCTGTCCTACGACTACCCCCGTTTCCCGGGTCGATAACCTGACGGAAGAGCCGGTAGGGTAAACCGACACGATGCGCAGAAATTGAATGACGATCTCCCGGTCCAGCTTGTCCCCCGCCAGCACCATCATGCGTTCACAAGCTTCATGCGGCAGCATTCTCCGTCCTTCCGACAAATCGGACAGCAGGTTGTCATATGTATTGGCTACGGCGGTGATTTTCGCATACAAATGGATTTCATCGCCTGTCAAACGCCGCGGCAGACCTTGTCCGTCCATCGTTTCATGATGCTGAAATGCCACATGGGCGATCAACAGGTTCAGCTCTCTCTTCGATTTCAGCACCTCGAAGCCCCGCCACGTATGATGCCTTTTCCTATCGGGGCTTTCGTCATCTGTGATCTTGTCCAGCTTGCCTATATCGTGCATCAGCGCTCCAATGGCCAGCTCTCTCAATTGCGGCATGGAGAGTCCCAGATTGATCCCGATCAAGGTGGACATCATACAAACGTTAATGGCATGCACGTACATCTCGTTATCTTCCGTACGGATATCGGATAATTGCACCAGCACTTCCTTGTTTTGCATGATCTCTTCCAGGAGATTATCGATACTTCCAATGACGTGCTTGGTGTTAAAATCTTTACCGGACCGGATCGAATGGAACGTTTCTCCCATTTGCTTCATCACAATCTGTTTCGTTTCCTCCGATACAAGCTCGGGAATCTCGATGTCTTCAAACTGCAAATCCTTAATATAGATCATGGTGACACCGATCCGCTTGAGCGTCGTAATCATGTAAACGGTCAACTGTACGCCTTCCGATAACAGGACCGATCCGTTCGCCGAGAAAATCGTACGTCCTAAATATTGCCCTGGCTCTACATTATCAATATGCACATACCTCATGGCTGATCTCCTTCCATCGAAAAGCCTTCGTGCTGAAGCAAAAAGGTTTTTTTGTCAAGCCCGCCGCCATAGCCGACCAAGGTTCCGTTTGCGCCGATCACTCGATGGCAGGGAACGATAATCGGCACCGGGTTGCCATTATTGGCACCTCCTACCGCCCGAACCGCTTTAGGCGAGCCGATCCGTTCGGCGATATCCTTGTACGAACGAGTGCTCCCGAACGGAATCTCCGTAAGCGCCTCCCAGACTTTCACTTGAAAGGGGGTTCCCTTCAGATCCAAAGGCAAATGAAAGGAGTGCAGCGCTCCGGCAAAATAATCCCGAAGCTGTCCCGCTGCTTCGGCCAGCGACTTCGGAGCCCGCTCCCATTCTTCCGTTCCATAGCGGAGCCGGGACCACGCTCTGAGCTTAGTCTCCGTCTCCTTAAACGTTCCGAATTCAATGGAACACAAGCCTTTATCGCTCCATCCCAACGTCAACGGCCCGATGGGCGATTCCATTTCATCATATTTAATTCGACTTGTCATATCATTCCACCTGCTGCCCCTCCGCATATTGGCTTATCGCTTTGGCGAGCTCGCGCCGCACCGCTTCGTCCTGTTCCTTCCCGGCTGCCGCTTCCAGCGCCTCACGGGCTTCCGCTCCGCCGATTCGGCCCAACGCCCACACAGCCGCACCGCGAATTTCAGGACGCTCGTCGGTCCGCAGCAGACGGATCAATTCCGGGACCGCCGTCTTATCGCGGAAATTTCCGAGCGCCAGAATCGCGTTGCGCTGGATCGGCTTACGTCCTCGCCATGCAGCCGCGCTTGAGCCGAAACGCTCTTTGAATTCGCGGTTCGACAGGAACAGCAGCGGCTTAAGCAGCGGCTTCACCAGTTCCGGGTCAGGCTCAAGCTCCGGATGATGATCCGCATGCATTCCTTTGTTCTTCGGACAGACGATTTGGCAAGTATCACAGCCGTACAGCCGGTTTCCGATCTTGCGCTTCAACTCATCATCTTCGATGTGCCCCTTGGTCTGCGTAAGATACGAAACGCAGCGCTGCGCGTTGAGCTGACCCGGCCCGACAAGAGCTCCCGTCGGACAGGCATCGATGCATAGCGTGCAGTCCCCGCAGCTCTCCGTTACAGGCGTATCCGGCGGGAACGGCACATTCGTGATCAGCTCGCCCAGATACACCCAAGAGCCCCATTCCGGCGTGATGACCGAACAGTTTTTACCCAACCAGCCAATGCCGGCCCGTTTGGCCACCGCACGGTCCACCAGCGCCCCGGTATCGACCATGCTGACCGTCCGGGCTCCCGGCACCCGTTCCCGGATCCACTGCTCAAGCCGTTCAAGCCGGTTTCGCAGCACATGATGATAATCTGTTCCCCAGGCGGAACGTGACAATATGCCACGGTAGGCGCCCGGTTCCGACCTGGGCGGATTCTTCATCTTCGACGGATAGGCCACCGCGATGGAGATTATCGATCTCGGCGCTTTCAACGTTAAAGCCGGATCCACCCGTTTATCGATATCGGGCTCCTCGAACCCCGATTCATATCCTTTTTCACGATGCTTTAAGAGAATATCCTTCAACTCAACGAACGGATCTGCTGAGGCAAAACCGATTTTATCAATTCCAAGCCGGGGAGCATCCGCCCGCAGTTCTTCCTTCAGCCGGGCCCAATCCACAGCTTCATTTTTAACCATTACAGGCTCCTCCATTGTTTTGGCGGCCATACGATCATCTCTGCCCGCCCCTCCACTTTCGATAGCGGGACCGCTCCGAAGCTTCGGCTGTCGTTGCTGGCATACCGATGCCGGTTGTCCCCCATGACGAACAGATGGCCTTCCATGATGATATACGGTTCGAACCGCCCGTCTTCTATTAAACTATCCGTATAAGACTCGTGCAACCCTTGGGGAGTTGAGGCTTTCCTCCGGTTGAGGTTCTGTTTCATCGGGAGAACACAGCCGTATCCTATCCCTCCGCTCCGTGTTCTCTCCATCGCTCATAGTAAAACTTGATGTGCTCATCACGAAAAGGCGGTTCGGCTCCCTGCACCCGCGCCAGCAGCGCCTTCAATCCCTGCTTCACTTTGCCGTCGACAACAGAGGAATAATGATACAGCTGCTTGTGCTGCTCGTATTCCTCCTGATCGACAACGTATACCTCCCCGCCCGGCATCCGTATGACATCCAAATCATAATCAATATAGGTGATCACCCTGCCGTTGACATAAGGCGGAGAGGCGACATTGCAGTAATAACGAATACCGTTGTCTTCCAGCAAAGCCACAACATTAAACCACTGCTTCGGAATAAAAAACGACACGCCTGGAATTCGGCTTACCCATTCCTTTCCGTCCGCCTCGACAATTTTGGTTTGACTGTTGATGAGCACCAGCATCGCTTCTTTGCGATGATCTTCATGGAGCAGGCCTTCAGGCACAAGCCAATTTTTCAGCCACATCCGGTGCAGGTGCCCGTCGTGCTTGAAGCTTTTGATTACATACGATGAGAAAGTGTTCATCCGGTCCTGACCCTTCTGCATTTTCGGCACCCGGCCGGCATGCGCTTTGCTTGTTTGTCCCCTTAATCTTTGATCTTAGCATAAACTTATGCAGAACAGCTTTCAAGAGTCTGGTCCCGATCGGGAATACAAAAAAAGCATAACTGCGAAAGCCGCAACAGCTCCCCGTTATGCCCCATGTATTAATAAAAGCCTGATTCTGCTTGTTATTTACCCGTTAACAATGCTTAACCGGTGGGCCGTCCGGGAAAAATCGGTCGATTGGTATCCGGCCTTTTCATAAACCGGAAGCACTACTTCGTTATGCACATCAACCGTTACCATAATACGGCGCACCTTGCGTCCCAGGAATCTTTGCCGGAGCGACTCGATCAGCGCTTGACCGATTCCACGCCGCTGATGCTGCTGCTCTACCGCGATCCGGTAGTAATAGCCATTGTCATTGTCGATCGTTCCTACGATTACTCCGACAATCTTGCCCTCTTCCTCGGCCACCAGGACGAGTTCGCTATCCCACGACAACTGCCGGGCGAAAGCTTCCATCGTCTCCTGATAACAGGGTTCGGACAATACATTCTTGAAAAGCTCGGTGACCGAAACGTAATCAGACAAATAAAAAGTACGAACCTGATAGGAATTTACAAGCATATTAAACTCCCCCACCTTGTGTGCTATTTATACAGAATACCACAAATATCGCAAAATTCCTTCTAAAATTGTATAAAAAGACACATTTATTTTCATTTTCTCGGTAAAGCGCTTTATATTAAGCGGTTTCAAGGAAATAAACAAGAAGATTAACATATTTTTACTTTCATTTCTTACTACGATAGATATGCCGTTCATAGGATTCGTATTCAAAAGAATAACAAGCCTTTCCGGCTCATTATTCCTTTTTTTTCTATTCCTTCCATAAGATCAAGGAGATTTATAGACATAACGAAATGAAAAAACAAAACCGTCCTCTGCCTATGCAAAGAACGGTCATTGACATTTCTTATCTTACCCCAAACAAAATTTCGCAAGTGAGCTGGTCCAGCCTCTCATACGGTATGCCTTCCGCGCCAATGGCTGTACGGTCCACCTGATAGCTCTGGAGAGCTTTGAGGCTTTCCGGCGAGAATTTGAAGTCGAAGTCCGGAAGCTCCAGCTTCTTGCCGTTCATTTCTGCGATGAGCGCTTGAATCTCCTGGTCCGCATTAAATTGCGCCACTTTTTCCTTGAGAATCAAGTAGGTTCTCATGCAGCCCTTGGCGAACTCAATGACGCCTTGACGGTCTTCTGTACGCAGTGCATGGGCGTCAAAATGCTTCATTCCGGTGTATTGATAATCCTCCAGCAGTTTCACGAGAAAGAATGCTTCCTTAATACCGTCGGATCCGAAGCGCAGGTCTTGGTCGAAGCGGCTCATCTTCTGATCGTTCAAGTCAATGTGGAACAGCTTGCCGGCCTCCAACGCCTGGGCTACCGCATGATAGAAGTTAAGTCCGGCCATGCGCTCGTGCGCCACCTCCGGATTAACGCCAACCATGTCCGGATAATCAAGTGTGGCAATCATGCCGAGCATAGCCCCCGTCGTCGGCAGATAAATGTCGGCGCGCGGCTCGTTCGGCTTGGCTTCAAGCGCAAACTTATATCCGTACTTTTGCGACAGGTTGTATTCACACAGGTAGTTCAACGCTTCACGGTAACGCTTCATAGCCTCGACGGCATTCTTGCCTGCATCGACCTCGGAGCCCTCACGCCCGCCCCACAGTACGAACACTTCCGCTCCAAGCTCGGCGCCCAAATCCATGGACTCTATCGTCTTTTGGAGCGCATAAGCGCGGACGCGCGGATCGTTAGAGGTGAAAGCACCGTCTTTAAAGATCGGATCGGTAAACAGGCTGACCGTAACCATCGGGACCTTCAAACCGGTTTGTTCCAAAGCACATCTGAATCCGCTTACAATCCGCTGCTTTTCAACAGGCGTCGCATCGATCGGAACAAGATCGTTATCGTGGAAGTTTACGCCGTAAGCTCCAAGCTCCGCAAGCATATGTACGGCTTCCACAGGAGAAAACCCATCGCGTACGGGCAGGCCGAACGGGTCGCGCCCCGGATTGCCGACAGTCCATAAACCAAATGTAAAGCGGTCTTCTTTGACGGGGATGAATTTACTCATAAAGCGCACCTCCGGATATACTTTGTTTATTTAATAAACAATCTTTCGGATTTAGTGTACCATCGAACATAAGAAAAGAAAAGAGAAAAAATTTGCGGAATTCGAGCTGATGATTCATGTATAAAAGCTGACGCAAGGTGAAACGATAATCCGGAAAACGCTGAGTATCCGAAAGGAGGAGACCGATGACGGAGCGGCTGACCGGCGGACCAGTACGCCGGATTCATGAATTGAATGACAGGAAGACGTCCGAGTGGACCTCTGAAGAACTGCATTACCATCAGAGGGCCATGAGCGACTTATCCCCATGGCTGAACGCGCAAGGTACGGCCATGCTCGGACAAATCATTACGGAAATCGAACGTCGGGGCGGCGTGCAGTCTCAAGGGCCGTAACGAGACTGTAATCAATACTTAATATACATAAATGTTGATTTTATATAAAAAATAGGCGTATAATAAAACTTGGAAATTTATATATCCTAGGAGGTAGATTTGAAGATGGCACACCAATTACCGGCACTTCCTTATCCAAACAACGCGCTCGAGCCTTACATTGACGAACTGACCATGACGATTCACCACGATCGTCACCACAACACATACGTAACGAACTTGAACGCGGCATTGGAAGGGCATGCTGACCTTCAGTCCAAAAGCGTTGAAGAGCTCATTGCCGACCTGAACAGCGTACCTGAAGCTATTCGTACTGCAGTTCGCAACAATGGCGGCGGCCACGCTAACCACTCCCTGTTCTGGGAAACGATCGGCCCTAACGGCGGCGGCGCTCCAAGCGGCAAGCTGGCTGACGCAATCAACAACGAGCTCGGCGGTTTCGATAAATTCAAAGAAGACTTTACCAAAGCGGCCACTACCCGTTTTGGCTCTGGTTGGGCTTTCCTTGCCGTATCCAAAGACGGCAAGCTGAAAGTATACAGCCTGCCAAACCAAGATAGCCCGATCATGGAAGGCGACACGCCGATCCTCGGACTGGACGTATGGGAGCACGCTTACTACCTGAAGTACCAAAACAAACGCCCTGACTACATTGCAGCGTTCTGGAACGTTGTCAACTGGGCTGAAGTAGGCAAACGTTACGAAGCTGCTGTAAAGTAACGTTCTTTCATAGTAAAGACCGCTCGGTATTTTCTCCGAGCGGTCTTTTTGCGCTGTCTTCATTTTTGGGCAAACATCAATCGCAAACCAATCACCGCATACAAAAGGGCCTTGGCCCTGTTGATCCATCGGATGGTTCCGGTTCGGGCACGCAGCTTGCTGCCGACAAAACCTGCGCCCAAGGACACCAGACTGAAAACAACGATGGCCTGGACCATAAAAATAACTCCCAATACCATCATCTGCAGAGCCGGATGGCTCCCGTCGGGCGTCACAAATTGAGGCAGCAGCGCCAGAAAAAAGAGCGACACCTTTGGATTGAGCATATTCATCAGAATGCCTCTGCGATACAGCGCTCCCGCACTTTGACGCGGCACCCGTTCAAGCGACAATTCACCTGCTCCTTCCTTAAGAGCCTGCCAGGCCAAATATAAAAGATAGGCAGCTCCCGCATATTTGACAAGCTGGAAAAGCAGCGCAGAGTTATAAAGCAAGGCAGAAATGCCCGCTGCTGCGGCAAAGGTATGGGCAAGCACACCGGTACATAAACCCAATGCTGTGGCAATCCCCGCCTTACGGCCGTTGGATACGCTCTGTGCGGCAACAAACAGAATGTCCGGCCCCGGCGCCAGCGTCAGAAGTATGGATGCCGCCGTAAAATACAGTACGATGTGAATATCCATAAGGTATGAGTCCTCCCTTAATCAGAAATCGTTTTATTCCGATATATACATCATGATGCTTCAGGGCAGCATGGACGAGTTGGCGCACAAGGCTAATCGTGCTATCATTTAGGCCGGCAATTCCGCCTATGGTGGAGAAATCAGGAAAACCGTATGAGAAAAGAGTGAGATAATGAATAGATTGATCTCTCTTCTGCAGAATGTGCCGTTGTTTCAGGATTTATCTGCAGCTGAGCTGGAGGAGATCTCTCCGTTATTTGCCGAACGCACATTTAAAAAAAATACTGTTCTGTTTGTTGAAGGCGATCCCGGCGAAGAATTTTTTCTCGTACAAACCGGGGCTGTCAAGGTTTACCGAATCGATAATGCCAAGGAAATTATCCTCTCCCTGTTCCGGGAAGGTGATTTCTTTGGAGAGATGGCGCTGATCCAGCAAGGGATGAGACGCTCCGCCAGCGTCGAAACGCTGGAGGATTGTTCCATGTATACGCTGACGCGATCCGATTTTCAACAATTCATGGAACGAAGTCCCAAACTGTGCCTGCGTCTGCTTGAAGTTACGATGGAACGACTTCGTAAAGCCAATGAGCAAATTTACGATCTGACCTTTCTCGATGTCCGTTCGCGCACCGTCAAAATGATTTGCCGGCTGTCAGAACAATACGGTACGCCGAAGCCGGGCGGCACGCTCATCAATATGAAGCTGACGCATCAGCAGCTCGCCAATATGGTAGGTACCGTGCGCGAGTCGGTCACCAAGGTCCTTCAGGATTTGCAGGAGGACGGAATCATCGCCATCGACAAGAAGTATATTCTGGTCAAAGAGCCCGAATCACTGAAGAAGCAGATTTATTAAAGAACAGATTGTCTTGAATGGAGGCTGCGCCGCTCTTTTTCTTTCAACTGGAACGTACCTTTAAAATAGGTGTTCAAAATACGAAGGAATACATTCGGAAACGCATACTGCTCCATCTCCTCGCGGCTGATCCAACGATAATGTGACGGCAGCAGCTCAGGCAGCTCCGAAAGCAGCGGCGAAGGCTCGGGCCGGCATACGTATACCTGCATATCCCAGCGGATATGGCTGAATACGTGCTCCGCCTGCATAAGCAGGTGAAGCGAGTCGATGCCCAGTCCGTCGGCGGCCAGATGCGAGGCCAACGCCTCATGCGCAGCGGCCGGATCTCCGGCAGCGCCAGTGGCAAGCGTATGCGGCAGCTCCCACATCCGGGCGAGCAGCCCTTCCGCCGGACGCTGACGGATCAATACCTTGCCGGTATGCTCACCGGTACCCTCGACCAGCGCTGTGTATCTGCTCTCCGGACGCGGGGGCTTCGCCTTCTTTTTGATCGGGAGGGAGTCCTCCATTCCGGCGGCTCTTCCCGCGCAGTGCGCCATCACCGGACAGGTCAGGCAGTGCGGTGATTTGGGCGTGCAAACCAGCGCGCCGAGTTCCATGAGCGCTTGGTTGAAATCCCCGGCCTCCCCTTCCGGAATCAGTTCCTTTGCCAGCTTTTCCATAAGCACGCGGGTACTGCCTTTCATGATGTCCTCTTCAATGAGAAAATAGCGCGACAGCACACGCATAACATTGCCGTCTACCGCGGGCTCCGGTTTATTGTAGGCGATGCTGAGAATCGCTCCGGCCGTATAAGGTCCAACGCCCTTCAGCGAGAATACGTCCTCCTTCGTATCCGGCACGGTACCCCCGTAGCGCTCCTGTACTTCCCGTACAGCGGTTTGGAGATTGCGGGCACGCGAATAATATCCGAGTCCTTCCCACGCCTTGAGCACCTCTTCTTCCGGCGCTTCCGCCAACGCCTCTATCGTCGGGAACTTGTCCATGAAGCGTTCAAAATAAGGAATGACCGTGTCAACGCGAGTCTGCTGCAGCATAATTTCCGATACCCAGATATGATATGGATTACGGCTGCGCCGCCAAGGAAGATCGCGTTTATGCCGCTTATACCAGGACATCAGCTCTGCGCTGAAATATTGTTTTTGTTCTAAACTGTACATGATGTCTCCTTCTCTTTGCACACGTTTTCGAGATATAATAAATTTAAAAACATGAAAGGACCGATGCCGATGCTCACCCCCGGAGAGTTGGCCTCTCGCTTGAATAAGCTGGTGATATCCATTCTTATTGTCGGCCATAGAAAGTGCGAGACGGACTGGTACCAAAAAGCGCAGCCGATCAAACATCATTCCGTCTGGCTCATCATCAAGGGGAAGGGCACCTTCACCATCAATGGAACCCATTATCCGGCGGAGCCCGGCAAGCTCTTTTGGTTTGCCCCCGGTATGGTCGTGGAGCGCACCACCGATCCGGAGCATCCCCTGGAATACTATTTCATACGTTTTCATTATACGGAATGTTATGAGGATAAGGAACAGTGGGTTTACAACAACGCCTCGGAAACGCGTTTTCCCTTGGAGGGTATGTATACGGTAACCAACACCCCCCAGCTGATCTATCTGTTTGAGCAGCTGGATGTGCTGTGGAAGCGGCGGGGGCACATGACGGCGATGCGCCGCAAAATCTTGCTTCAGGAACTGCTGCTGACGCTCGTGACCGATTTTCGCGCACAAAAAATTGCGGGCGATACCACCGCCGCCATTGAGTTAACCCAGGATTATATGATAGGCCACTATCAGGAGCCGCTCACGCTGGAAGGATTGGCCCAAATGGCGGGGCTGAGCGTCAGCCACTATTCCCGGTTGTTCAAAAAATATATCGGCTACAGCCCCATCGATTACTTGACGCACCTGCGTGTTGACCGGGCCAAGGAGCTTCTCGTGCTTTCGGATTATCGTCTGAAATCGATCGCAAGCAGCGTGGGCTATACGGACGAGTTTTATTTCAGCCGCATCTTCAAAAAAGTGACCGGCGTCTCCCCTCGGGAATACGCAAAAAATCATCGGATTACTTCGGGGAACTGAGCCCTCGGAGCAACTGGCTCGTCAGGGTATACCGGCACGTTTGACTTCACTACCGAAAAAAGTGTACTCTCTCTTTAGAAAGCGCGAACTTACCATGATTGTTTAGCTGCCCTTATGACTTGTTGATCATGAGATGGCACTTCGTACGTGCGGCCGCCGGTTTTTTCAGGCGGCTAAAAAGGTTAAACCGGCTGCGGCCAAAGAGGTGTAACGATGAGTATTAATCAAGTGGAAGCCGCCTATCAAAAGGCTGCGCCATATACCGCTTTTCTGTATATCTGGGGCCTGCAATGGGCGCTGTCGGCCGGGTTGCGGTTTTTTGCGCAATGGCGGGATCTCGATCCGCTGCAGCCGGTCGTGATGTGGACGGCACTTGCGGCATCCGCGGTCCTGCTGTTTAGGACATTTCGCCACTATGGCGGGACAAGCCCTGCCTTAAGCGGAGCCGGTATAACCCTGTGCGCCGCAGTAGTGCTGGTTGTGTCGGGGCTCTATGCGCTGGCGCGCTGGAAAAGCATCGACCCGTTGGTTTGGCCGCTGTTTAAGGGCATACTGCTGACATTGGCTTACGCTTGGTTTAGCCGCTGGTTAGGACGCCCGCTGCTGTATCTAAGCTTATGGATGCTGGCTTTAACCGTAACCGTGGCTTGGTCATATTTAGGCTTTGCGCAGGTAGCTCTCGGAGTCTTCGGCGGACTCAGTATGATGGCTCTCGCATGGATGATCGGAATGTGGAACAGGGGGACGAGGTAAGAATGAAACGTATGAATACTTGGGCCGCTTTTTCAATGGCGTTAATGATGGCAGCCGTTCTCGGAGCATGCACGCCCCAAAATAGCCCTGCGCCGTTTGGCGGCGGTAAATCCTCCGGCGGCATGACGGAGGAGCAGGCGATGGCCGGAGCGAGCGATACGGTGCAATCGCTCTATAAGCAGAACTGTATGTCATGCCATGCCTCCAACCTGGAAGGAAAAGTAGGGCCAAATACAAACCTGCAGCAAGCAGGCGCACGACTGACCAAGGAGCAAATCGTCGAGCAGATCAATCGGGGCGGCAACGGCATGCCCGGCTATCAAGGCAAGCTCAAAACCGAGGAGATTGATGCGCTCGCCGATTGGCTGGCAAACAAAAAATAATCCGATGCCGGCCGCCGTTAGACGGTTTTTCAGCATAACAGCGACCTGAACGCTTAATCAAACAAGCAGCCCCTCTTAAGAAGGGACTGCTTGTTTGCTTTTACACTGCCGTTTTCATCCGGCCGCGCCCTCTCTGCGCTCCACAATCGCGTAAGCCATCGCGGTCGTCTCCGTATGAGTGACGCTCAGGTGAATCCAAATAGAGCCGCTTGTCCCCGCGCCCGGGAGTAATCCGGCCGCAATCATCCGCTCCATCGCTGTCTCCGATAACCGGCAAACCGGTTTGCCCTTCGGATCAGGCAGGATCTCTACATCCTGAAATGAGAGCTCTTTGCCGATGCCGCAGCCGATCGCCTTCGATACCGCTTCTTTGGCTGCAAAGCGGCCTGCCGTAAATTCAGCCAAGCGCCCCTGTTTGCCCTCAGCCAGCTCGCGCTCGCGGGGTGTGAGAACCCGCTCCAAAAATCTTCCGCCCGCGGGCTGCTCCAAAATTTTGCGCACGCGCGCGATATCCAGTAAATCGGTGCCGATGCCGATAATCATAGCGCTTGTTCCTTTCCGGTTTCGCGTTTTGCTTCTCTTGGTGGTACAATGTGGTGTGGATTAATGGATTAATCGTATCCGATCCGACCATGAAGTTCAAGGAGGACGCAGTGGATGAAAGCAAATGAAAAGCAGTTGCTTTTGCAAATGGACCGTCAGCATGTATGGCACCCTTTTACCCAGATGAAGGATTACGCTGATACGGATCCCGTCCTGATCGAGAAAGCGGAAGGCGTCTACTTATACGATGCCGACGGGAATCGTTACTACGATACCAACTCTTCCTGGTGGGTTAACGTGCACGGCCATGCGCATCCGCGTATCCGGGAGGCCATAAACCGGCAGCTTGCCCAAATGGATCACGTGATGTTCGCCGGCCTTACGCATCGGCCCGGTATTGAATTGGCTCATCAATTGGTTGAGCTTACTCCGCCCGGGCTGGACCGAGTGTTTTACTCCGACAACGGCTCCACTTCCGTGGAAGTGGCGTTGAAGATGTCGTTTCAATATTGGCAGCAGACCGGACGGACCGGCAAAACCAAATTCGCCTTCGTGGAGAACAGCTATCACGGCGATACGATCGGAGCGGTCAGCGTCGGCGGCGTAGATCATTACTTCTCCGTATTCCGGCCCCTGCTGTTCGCGGCCAGCGCGGTACCGTCGCCGGACGTGCGCAAGGGACCCAGCGCCGAGGCTTGTGTGGCGGAGGCGCTGGAGGGCGCACGCAAGCTCTTTGAATCATCGGCGGACGAGCTGGCTGCGCTGATCGTCGAGCCGATGATTCAGGCCGCGGGAGGAATGATCATATACCCCGCCGCGTATTTGCAAGGATTGCGTGAGCTGTGCACGCAATATGAAGTACACCTGATCGCCGACGAAGTGGCGGTCGGGTTCGGCCGGACAGGCCGGATGTTCGCTTGCGATCACGCAGGGATCTCGCCGGACTTCATGTGCCTGTCCAAAGGGCTTACGGCGGGCGTGCTGCCTCTGTCCGCTACAATCACGACGAATGCGATCTACGACGCATTCTATGACGACTACGTGAAGCTGAAGACCTTCACGCACGGTCACAGCTTCACCGGCAATCCGCTCGCTGCGGCTGTAGCGCTGGAATCGCTTCGCATCTTTGAGGAAGAACGCGTCTTGGACCACGTCCAGGATGCGGCGGCTCACCTTAAAGAACAGCTGAAGCGATTCGAGGCATTTTCCGGCGTAGCGAACGTGCGCAGCCTCGGCATGGTCGGCGCCTTCGAGCTGTATAAGGACCGCGCCGCCGGAGTCCGCTTCGATTTTGCCGAGCGCATCGGCTTCCGCGTATATCTGGAAGGGCTGAAGGAAGGCCTGTTCCTGCGCCCGCTTGGGGATACGATCTATTATTGGCTGCCGCTGTGCACCACCAAAAAGCAGATCGACGATATCGTCGCCCGGACGGAAACCGTGCTGAAGCGGATGGGCTTCCGAGATTTCTAAGTCTCGTCCCTGCATAAATCTCTCCTTTGTTTCATACAGCTTAATGGAGCCTTGCGCTTTAAATGCGGTTTGGGATAAGGAGGGGTTTCTTCTGTTTACACGCATCAATCAACTGTTGATCGAGCTGCCGCAGTCCCCGTATGCGGATCCGAATGCGGCGCACGGACGCACAAAATGCGCGTCTACGAGATGACCAATCATCCGGTTGCCCGTGAAATGATCGGTTACCTGCTCGTTCGAGGCGGCGTACATATCCTGGCGTATGCCAAAGCCCTGGAGGTGGCCACCGGGACGACGAAGGTGTCCCGCAAGGGGCTCCGATCCCCGAACATGCGGAGTTCCCGAAGAATTCGCCCCCGGCATCTCCCAAGAGGATGTTCTGGAAATCGCAAAAAGGCTGCAAAATGCCGCCGGAATAAAGTAAGGCAGGCACACAGACAAACCACCTTGCAGCCTAAAGGGGCATGCTCGTACTCATACATGCCTTTTCGGTTACAAGGTGGCTATAAAGTCAACGGCCCGCCCTTAAATCCCGGGGATCGGGGCCCGCTTATGCTCGGTCTTTAAATACTGCTGTTCCAGCTTGGCCTGCGCTTGCGGCGAAATGGTCTTGCCTTCCAAATAATCGCTGTTGTCGTCATAGGTGATCCCCAGCTCGTTCTCGTCGGTCTGACCTTCCCACAGCCCCGCCGTCGGCGCCTTATCCAGAACGCTTTGCGGCACGCCCAGCTTACGCGCCAGCTCGCGTACCTGACGTTTGTTCAATGTGCTGAGAGGGGTAATATCGACTGCGCCGTCGCCGTACTTCGTAAAGAATCCCGTAATGGCTTCCGAAGCATGGTCCGTTCCGACAACAAGCAGGTTCAGCTCAAATGCAAGGGCATATTGGATGACCATACGCGTTCTGGCCTTCACATTTCCTTTGCCCGCGCGGCTCAAATGCCGGTGAACCCCGATCGATTTCAAACCGTATTCGGCCTCGAGCGCGATTTCGTTCACCGCCTCTTCGATATTCGTCTCCACCCGGTACTTCAGGTTAAATGCTTCCGCTACGGCATAGCTGTCGTCGATATCCTCCTGCTTGCCATAGGGTTGGAATACGCCCACCGTTTTGTACTCCCGGCCTTTCTCCGCCGTAAGCTCATCGGTCGCCTGCTTGCATAAGCCAGTCGCCACTGCGCTGTCGATACCGCCGCTGATCGCGATAAGCAGTCCGTCCACCCCGGACTTGAGCACATACTCCTTCAAAAAATCCACTCTCTTGCGAATTTCCGCATCGGCATCAATCTTCGGCTTCACTCCGAGCTTAGCGATAATATCCTCCTGCAGGCTCACGCATCAACACTCTCCCACTTGTTTTTTTTATCAGTATACCATCAGCCCCGGTTCACGTAAAAACTCCCACCAAATGTCATCTAGACACTGGCAGGAGTTCAGAGCTAAAACCGTTATTTCTTATTTACAGTATTCTTCAAAGGCATTGATCAAATCGTTGGCGATCATCTCAGCCGAACGGTCTTCAATCTGGTGACGTTGGATAAAATGTACCAGTTGGCCATCCTTCATCAAAGCAATGGATGGAGAAGACGGCGGATACGGTGCAAAATACTCACGCGCCTTAGCTGTCGCTTCCTTATCCTGGCCTGCAAATACCGTGAACAGGCGATCCGGTTTCACTTCATGCTGAAGTGCTTTGGCTACGCCTGGACGGCATTGGCCTGCTGCACAGCCGCATACAGAATTGACGACGATCAATGTCGTCCCTTTCATATCATCAAGCGCCGCCGATACTTCCTCAGGTGTGCGGAGCTCCTGCACACCGATCCGGGTCAGTTCGTCTCTCATCGGCTGAACCATATCCTTCATATAATTCTCAAACGACAGGGACATGTCACGCTTCCACTCCTTTTACCCCACATAAATGGTTATTGTACTTCATACAACCATTATACATCGGCATCGGAGGAAAGCAAAGCACACGATCGCTATCGTGATCGAATTCCGCTATTCCGCTTGGTCGTCCTTTTCCTCCGCCCCGCTTTGGAACGCCGGGTATGCTGCGTCCTTATCAGGATGCATGAAAGGAGCGCCTTGCGGTATATTGCCTTTTTCAAAAAGCTCTTTATTTTCCGTCGTATGAAAGCCTATATCCTTGTAAGGATGGACCCAGCCATCTCCCGACATGATGGCAGGATCGGTGTTCTCAGTCCACTGCTCCAGCGGCGAGTGTTCCGACTGATACTCATGATCTCCGATAAGCACCCCGTGCTCATTCACGAACGGTTCTCTTGGTCCCCGATTTCGATCCAATCCCTTACGAAAATTGATTTCAAACGGATCAAGCTCCGAATCATTTTTCCGGTTATACGAAATATCGGTTTTCACGTGATCATACGTGGCGTCTTTCGTATCTTCAGGCTTGTCGCTCATGTATGCCATCCTCCCTCAGGTCCGCATTAGACGGACGGACGGTTCGGTCCGCTCAGCTTTTTGTCCGTGATGCCGCTGGCAGGATCGGTATGATCCGTCCCCTTATTCCGAACGGCCTGTATGCTCTGTTCTTTTGATGCGTTGGCGATGTTTTTTTGCTTAGCCACATGAATCATCTCCCTTCCTTAGGCTTTAGTATGCTTTAGCTGAATAAAAATCAGTCAGCCCCCGGGACGACGAATCAGGGAATTGAAGGAAACCAGGTGCCTCACGCGAATCAAATCATGAAAAAAGACTCCATCGGTGATTAGCCTGAACGGAGTCCCTTTTCTAAACTTTACTGCCGCCTTACCCCAAACGATATGGTAAATCCTTGCATGAAATCTGGTGATGCTGTGCAACCAAGACAATGAAAGCCCTACCTCTCTTTCATCCTTGCGGCTCCGAAGACCGCGCCAGTGTGAATCAGTATTACAACAATGTCCAATCATGGGCTCCTGACGATCACGATTTGCGGGAAAAAACGTTCTTTTCGAGGAAAATCCGATGTTAGGGGTTATGCGGGGTGAATTACTCAAATTGAGTATCATAACATTATACTATGATATATAAAAAAAGGCAAGAACCATTGCCCTGCTTCGCTTGCTGCCGCGGCTATAACGGCCAGTCCTGTGTTACCCGGCGCGGCCGCCCCGAAAGATGTATTGCCTTTTTTTAACGGCTGCCCAAAAAACGGTTATGGATAACCTTCCAACTTCCTGTTCAAAATTCATGAATATTCCAACTAATCCCACCCTGATTTACACAAAAAACGGCGAAATTGAAGCATACAGATTGAAATCAGCCATTAATGCTTACAAATATAGCCCCTGCACAGCGTGCATACCCCTGAATACCCCGGCCGATGTTTGAGCGGTTACTTTCGTATCGTTTATAATACATATTATAAATTATTAATAGTTTTGACAATTTTGAACGTCTGGAGGAGGTGTACCTATCTGCCCTCACGCAGGGGATAGGGATTGATTGAGTAGTGACCCGTTACCTTTATTATTTAACGCGGTTTTGATTATTGTGTTGGTGCTGCTGAACGGTTTCTTTGTTGCTGCCGAATTTGCTATGGTCAAGGTTAGAAACAGCCGTCTCGAAACGCTCGCCCAAGGAGGCAATATCCGAGCCCGTTTTGCACAGAAGATTACGGGAAACCTGAACGCGTATTTATCGGCCTGCCAGCTTGGGATTACACTTACATCCTTAGGTCTGGGCTGGCTCGGAGAACCGGCCATCGCTGCTTTTATCGGACCGGTATTGAAGGATTGGTTTCAACTCAATGACGTTGTCATTCATACGATTTCCTTTCTGATCGCTTTTTCTCTTATTACGATATTGCACATTACGCTCGGCGAGCAGTTCCCCAAAACGTACGCGATTCGCCAATCGGAGAACGTTACCCTGTGGTCCGCGGCGCCGATTATCTTATTTTATAAGCTGATGTTTCCTTTCATATGGCTGCTGAACGGAATATCCAACTGGATGCTCAAACGTGCGGGAATCGAACCGACGACCGAGCACGAATCCGCTCATACCGATGAGGAAATACGCATACTGATGAAAGAAAGTCACAAAAGCGGATTCATTGACAACACGGAATTGACGCTTTTTGATAATATATTTGAATTTACGGAAACGAATGCGCGCGAAATCATGATTCCAAGGACAGAGATGGGATGCTTGTACGCTAACCTCACGTTCGAGGAAAATATGGATATTGCGCTGAATGAAATGCGTACCCGCTACCCGGTGTGCGATCCGGACAAGGACAATATCATCGGCTTCGTGCATATTAAGGATTTGATGAAAGCCAGCAAGGACTTGACCGATATTCGGCTGCTTGCCCGTCCTATTACCAAAGTGCCGGAGTCGATGCCGATCAGCCAACTGCTGAAGCTTATGCAGAAGAAAAAAGTACAGATCGCGCTGCTCATCGATGAATATGGAGGGACTTCGGGCATGGTAACGCTCGAGGATATTCTCGAGGAAATTGTAGGTGAAATCCAGGATGAATTCGATCCGGATGAACGTCCAAGCATAGAGAAAAAGGACGAGACCACCTATTCCATCGACGGGCGTCTTCTAATTAATGAGTTGAACGATTATTTCGGTTTGGACATCGGAACCGAAAACTACGATACGGTTGGCGGCTGGATTTATTCCCAGGTGGAAATCCCCCCGACAAAAGGGCAGACGGTGCTTTACGATGATCAATATGAGTTTATGATCGAAGAGACAGACGATCTGCGCATTGCCCGAATTACCGTTCGTAAACTGCAATCCCAGATCCAATCGGCATAATTGATTTCTTCACGAGGCCTAAGGCCTCTTTTTTTTCGGCGGTTAGAACAACTCAGTGAACATCCTGGCCCCGTACAGATATTTTTATTTTACCAGCTGGAGGGTATAATGAAACCACAAGTTTTCATTGGAGGGGCCGCAAATTGTATGATGTCATTGTGATTGGTGGAGGTTCGTCAGGACTCATGGCAAGCATTGCCGCAAGTGAACATGGCGCGAAAGTCCTGCTGATTGATAAAGGAGATAAACTTGGCCGCAAGCTTGGGATCTCTGGTGGCGGACGATGCAATGTCACTAATGCCAAGGAGATTGACGAGTTGATTAAGCACATACCGGGGAACGGCCGTTTTCTTCATAGCGCTTTGGCTAATTTCAGCAATCGTGATATTATCTCTTTCTTTGAGGGGCTGGGGATTCGCTTAAAAGAGGAAGATAACGGACGCATGTTCCCCGTTTCAGATAAAGCCAAGACGGTTGTTGATGCTCTTGTCAATAAGGTAAGAGAGCAAGGGGTTCATATTAAGGTGAATAGTCCTGTAAAGGAAGTTCTTTACCATCATGGGCAAACTATAGGTGTTCGTCTGCGGTCCGGTGAAGAAATCAGGAGCAGCGCTGTCATCGTAGCGGCAGGAGGTAAATCCGTACCGCATACAGGCTCGGAGGGTGATGGATACGAGTGGGCGGAGAAGGCGGGTCACTCGATTACCGAACTTTACCCTACCGAGGTTCCGCTGACGTCTAATGAATCATTTATCCGTACCAAGGCATTACAAGGACTTTCATTAAGAAACATCAGTCTTACGGTCTGGAACCCGAAGGGTAAAAAGATCATTACCCATGAAGGCGACATGATATTCACTCATTTTGGGATTTCGGGTCCAACAGCATTGCGCTGCAGCCAGTTCGTTGTTAAAGCTTTGAAGCAATTCGAAATCAAGACGGTAAATGTAACGTTAGACCTGTTCCCTTCTAAGACAATTGATGAAATCTATAACGAAACATTGGAGCTTGCCAAGCAGGAATCGAAAAAAGCTGTAAAAAACGCTTTGAAGGGCTACTTGCCTGAGCGCATGATTCCAATTCTACTTGAGAAAGCCGGTTTACGTGAGGATGTTACCTATGACCATATCCCAAAACAACAATGGATGGATTTGTCCAAGCTAATCAAAGCTTTTCCTATCGCTATAAATGGAACCCTCTCGATCGAGGAAGCTTTTGTTACTGGCGGGGGTGTAAACCTTAAGGAAATTGACCCTAAGACGATGGAATCCAAGCTGATGAAGGGATTGTATTTCTGCGGCGAAATTTTAGATATTCATGGCTATACGGGAGGCTACAATATCACTGCTGCATTTTCAACTGGTTACACCGCAGGCAAAAGTGCTGCAAATGCTCAGCTGCTGTAAATGAAAAGAGCCTAAAGATTTTGAAGTCCACAGGCTCTTTTCCTTGTTCAACTCGTAGAGCAAAATCTACAGCACCTTCAGTCCGGCTATCCTTTCTTCGGCAACCTTTTTATTCATTGGCGGCAGTACGACAACGGTTAAGAAGCCTTCCGGATTTTCCATAAGCCCTGCATCCCGGATAGACGGGAATCCTTCATTAGCTAATTGCCGAAGACGCTCTTCAGGGCCTTGCAGCACGACTTTCTTTTGCCCGTTGTTCAGCCAGGCTTGAAACACCTCATAATACCTGCTGTCATTTAACAAATAGTGCAGCGTCATTGTAGCAGCCGCGTGGGCTACCTGCACAGCCAATTTCCCGGGATTCGCAACGAGCTGTTCATTGACGGCATAGTATTGCACAATATCCTGATCAGTTTGTTTCATGGCACTAAAGCTCCTTCCTCAGATTAGTGAAGCCTCAAGCTTTTTATCTCCCTATATCTATGAATCTTCCAATTCAAAATATGCTTAGAAAATAATCCATGGTTGAGAAACTTATCTTGAGCCGCATACGTTAATATATATGCAGGTTGCACATACAACTGGATACATCAGATGAAACGGGGGAATTTCCCATGCCGGGATCGCGTTTACACTTCTTCCCCTCCTCCCGGGATGCTTGGTCTACGGCCCGGACATCCTGCAGAATCCGCCGCGCTGCGGTTGGAAGCTGCGGTTCGGTCTCTTACTGCGCAGGCGACAGCAGCGGCAACGGCGGGGGCGGTGGAAGCGACGGAGAAGGGTCCTCCTGCGGCTCGGGATGCTCTTCGGATCCCGCCTCTCACACTGGCCGCTGCGCTGAAAATCAACCTTACAGAGGGCATTTTACCTCGCTCGCTGTTACGCTGATTTTCAGCTTTACAGCAGCCTCTATAGTGACTCCATAAAAATTTCAAATAACCTCAATCGATCGAGGCCATTCATGGATGAACGGCCGCAATTCAGAGGCGGGTAATCTTGCATAACAAAAGCCATAAGGCTGCCTTCCGGGCAGTCTTATGGCTTTTGTTCGGAAAAAGGTTCAATATGCACGTGAACGTTCCCGATCTGGTGCTCGTCCAACATTCTTTTCTCGATCTCGTCGCTGATTTCATGGCTTTGTCCAACCGAAAGCTCGGAGCTGACCTCCACGACGACATCCAGCAGAACGCTGCTGCCGTGAACCCTGGCGCGGATATCCTTGATCCTCTTCACGCCCGGAGTCTCTTTGACCGTTTTGCGGAATACCCGCAGTCTCTCATCGTCAAAGCCGTCGGTTAAAGCATGCGTAGCATCGGAGAATACGCTCCACGCCGTTTTACAAATCATAAGGCCTACAACGAACGCCGCAGCCGCATCGAGAATCGGAAAGCCGAGTCGGGATCCGATGATGCCAACAGCGGCCCCAATACTCACGAGCGCATCCGAACGGTTATCGTAGGCCGCGGCCATCAGCGCTTGATTGCGGATGCGTTTTGCAAGCCTGCTGTTATATACGTAGACCCCCCACATAATGATCGCGCAGCTCAAGGCAATCCATGCCGCAAGCATATCAGGCGCCGTCCGTTCGTCCGCCAGGAAGCTTTTGCCTGCTTGAATCACGACCTGCAGTCCCGCAACCGCCATAATGAAGGAAGCGACCATTGAAGCGATGGTTTCTGCCCGCATATGTCCGTACGGGTGATCCCGGTCCGGGGGTTTTCTCGAAATTCGCAAGCCGACCAGCACGGCCAGCGAAACGATAATATCCGTTGTATTGTTTATTCCGTCTGCCGTAAGCGCTTCGGAACCGGTCACAAACCCCATGCTGATTTTAAAAGCGGCTAACAGGATATATGCGACGATGCTGACCCATGCGCCCTTCTCGCCCTCTTTTAAATGTTCATAGGTTTCCACAAGCCGCTTCCCTCCATCATCCTCAATCCATCCGCATCTCATACCTATCTTCTATTTAAACCTCACTTATCATAACAAACAAAAACCGTGTGGGTCTAGAGAAACAGTGTTTTCCCCGCTTATAAAATTAGGGGTGAGGCAAATTTGTTAGTCCGGTCAAAAGTTATAGCCCTTGTCCAACAACAAAAACAGCGGCTCCCCTGCCTCGCAGGGATCCGCTGACTGGTGGACACAGGGGCTGTCGGCTCCTGCGGATGATGAGGAAGGAACGGCCTTTAGCTACATATGGATACCGGCGTCAAACCCGTTCACATCATCTCCGGACGGATCGAACTGCTCTCTTTCATCATCGTATGCTCCGCTGGAACGGTTGTCGTATGCCGAAGCGGATACGTCGGGCTCGCTATCGATTAAATCCTCGTTCACTAAATGAGCAGGAATCGGCCCTTCCATGTCGTAGGCCATGGCAAAGCCTTCCGTTTCATCCGGAGAATTCCCCGCCTGAACCATTCTGCCGCCATGCGCCTGTGCGATTTCAAGCGCCGACGCTAAATCATGGCGATCCACGATAACATGAAGTACAGGCTTGTCCGAGTGCGAATGACCGCTGATCCGGTAACCGATCTCCTCCAAGGTATCCCGGGCAAGAACGGCCTCTTTCTGAGAATTAAATTGAAAACATAACGGAGTGCTGCTCATAAACACATTCCTTTCCAGTCTCAGTAAATGGGATGATATACCGCATAGCATGCCCAGACGCAGGACGCTTATTCCGCCTTTCACACCTTTTGCCCCAAGTTGCCGGCCATAAGATCACACCTCGCGGCTTGGCTTACAACACAACCTCTTCCAACGGGCGGACCTCACAGTTCAGCAGCTTGCCCTCTTGAAAGGTACACCGATATTCCGCACAATCCCTGCTTTCCAACATGGGAGGCAAAAAATGTTTGACATGTCCCGCTACACCGTGATTGTCCGGATGGATGACCCATTCCAGCGCCTTCCAGGCCAAAATACCGTCTTCCGTTTCGACGGGAGCCTCAGCTAATGCTTCAGGAGGCGCTTCACCGATAAACACATACATGCCCCCCGCCTCCCGTCCGTCCACTTCCCATGTGACAATGCCCGAGAAGCGAAGCGCCTCCTCGGCCAGCCGCAGCCCCGTTTCCTCCCTGATTTCGCGAACAACGCTGGCATAAGGTGTTTCCCCCGGTTCAAGCTTGCCCCCCACTCCGTTCCACAGCCCAAGCAGAGGCGCTTTGCTCCGGTTTAACATCAATATCCGATCTCCCTTGCAAATAAACGCAATATTATATTTCAGCATCCGCTTCACTTCCCCCATGGCTTCATTCATATCCGCCTAATTAACGCTTAAGCTACTTTTCCACACCGCCACCGAAAATCCTGCTTCCCCCTATTCTTTCCATCCCGCATGAAATTGTCACACTTTTCGTAATTTGTTATCATTGACAAAAAGACAATCGGTATGTATTATTATTAATTATTGAAGATACTTTACCACTGAAAAGCTTAAAAGCCACAAAGTACAAAAGGCCCCATTTGGGAGAGGAGCAAATGAACATGACCAGGGAAAAACACAGCATTGTAGACTGTACGATCCGCGACGGCGGATTGGTAAACAATTGGGACTTCAGCGTCCAATTCGTAAAGGACATGTACTATGGACTGAGCGAAGCCGGCGTCGAATATATGGAGATCGGCTATAAAAACTCCGCCAAGCTCTTAAAAGGCGCCGATGCGGGACCATGGCGTTTTTTGAACGAGGATTTCCTGAAGGAAGTCATTTCGCAGAAAACCGATACGAAGCTTTCCGCTCTTGTCGATATCGGACGTGTGGACGAGAACGATATCCTTCCCCGGGAGCAAAGTCAGCTCGACTTGATCCGTGTAGCTACTTATATCAAAGACGTAGACAAAGCGCTCGATCTGGTGCAAAAGTTCAATGGTTACGGCTACGAAACAAGCATCAACATTATGGCGCTGACCCATGTGATGGAGAACGACTTGAACGAAGCGTTCGAAGAAATCGCCAAAAGCCCGGTAGATGTCGTGTATATCGTTGACTCTTACGGCAGCATGGATTACAAGGATATCGATTACCTCGTTACCAAATTCCAGCGTCTTCTGCCTGACAAAAAGCTGGGCCTGCACATGCACAATAACATGCAGCTCGCTTTCTCCAACACGATCATGGGCGCAAGCAAGGGCGTTGAATTTCTGGATGCTTCCGTATACGGCATGGGCCGCGCTGCGGGCAACTGTCCTACCGAGCTGCTCGTCAGCCATCTGAAGCATCCGAAATACGATGTTCGCCCGGTGCTCGGCATCATTGAGAAGCATATGATCGCCATGCGTGAGAAGTGGGAATGGGGATATGTCATTCCTTACATGATCGCAGGGATATTGAACGAGCACCCTCGTGCAGCCATGGCGCTTCGCTCAAGCGAGGACAAAGACAAATTCACCGAGTTTTACGACAAGCTGACATCGCCGGAAGTTATGCCTGCGGGTGCGGCCGAATAATACCGCCTGTACGGTCGAGAGCCCGGTTTCCTTGGATGTGACAAGGAACCGGGCTTCTTCGTACCCTTTTCAAGCAAGCCGAAAGAAAGGAGGAGATCCGTCCATGCATCCCCGGATGTCCCTAACTGCTCCGAGGAAGCTGCTGAATCCGGCCAGTGGTTATTTGGCCGGTTACAGCCATACGCTGAATCCGTATGTGGGCTGTACCTTCGCCTGCTCTTATTGCTATGTGCGAGAGATGCCCGTAGCCAAATTCCGCAAGGAACCTTGGGGCCGCTTTGTGGACGTGAAATCGACTGCGGCCAAGCTGCTCTCCGGCGAGCTTACAAGAGCCAAACGAAAGGGGCCTGTCACGATCTTCATGTCGTCCAGTACGGACCCTTATCAACCGGTCGAATTCCAAACCGGATTAACCCGGTCTCTGCTGGAAATTATGGCTGGCGCCGATTCTAATGCAGCGATTGACTTCCTTCTTGTCCAAACCCGCAGTCCGCTTGTCACACGTGATATCGACCTTCTTCTGAAGCTTGGGCAGCGCGTTCGCGTGAGCCTGACGATTGAGACGGATCTTGAAGAGATCCGCAAGACCTTCTCTCCCTCCGCTCCTCCTATTGCTGCCCGGCTTCAGGCGCTGCGCCGGCTTGTTCAAGCCGGCATCCCCGCCCAAGTCGCGATATCACCCATGCTGCCTTGCAGCGACCGTTTGGCCGGCCTGCTTGCAGAAACCGGCGTCAAGCGGCTTGTCCTGGACGACTTCTTCATGGGCGACGGCAGTCAGGGCAAACGAACGGAACGGCTCGGCATCCGCCGCATCTATGAAGCATGCGGGCTCGAAGCATGGTACGACCGTTCCGCCTATCTCAAGGTGCTGGAGCAGCTTAAAAAGACATTTGCCGCGCACCAAATTTACATCAGCCAGGCCGGTTTTTTACCTTAATGCTCCTTTGCATCGCCTATGCAAATAGCCGCTCCTTTCGTAAATCAATTTCACGAAAGGAGCGGCTTATTATGCCGGAACTTTTTGGCTTATCTTATCTGAAATCCCGGGGAATCCGGCGGGCCTCGCCCGTCAGGATGGCGGCTTCGATGATGGCATGACGGACCTTCGAAACGACATGCTCATTAAAGATACTTGGAATAATATAATGCTCATTCAGTTCGGCTTCACTGACAACCGATGCGATAGCGCGTGAAGCGGCAAGCTTCATCGGTTCATTGATCCGCCGAGCCCGGCAATCCAAGGCCCCGCGGAAAATGCCGGGGAATACCAGGACGTTGTTAATTTGGTTCGGATAATCGCTCCGGCCTGTAGCGAAGACGCGCACGTGCGGCAGCGCTTCTTCCGGGTCAATCTCCGGATTCGGGTTAGCCATGGCGAAGACGATCCGGTCCGGCGCCATCGTTTGTACATCCTCGGCCGTCATAATGCCGCCTCTGGACACGCCGATAAACACATCCGCATCGCGAAGCACATCCTTCAGGCCGCCCGGCTCCGCCTCGACCTGCGGCTGCTCTGCAAGCCACTGCCACATCGGGTGTGAATAGGTCCCGCCACGAACGATCGCACCTTCCCGATCCACAGGCACAAGCCGCGTGACTCCTGCAGCCAGCAGCATTTTGCAGATGGAGACGCCCGCGGCGCCAATACCATTAACGACTACACGTACTTGATCGATCCGCTTGCCTACTACTTTCAATGCATTCAAAAGCCCTGCAATGACGACGACAGCCGTACCGTGCTGGTCATCATGGAATATCGGAATATCCAATTCCTCCGCCAGCCTTGCTTCGATCTCAAAGCAGCGCGGAGAGCTGATGTCCTCCAGATTGATTCCGCCGAAAATCGGGCTGATCGCTTTAATCGTACGAATGATTTCTTCGGTATCCTTCGTATCCAAGCAAATCGGAAAAGCATCCACGCCTGCCAGTTGTTTGAACAGCATTGCTTTCCCTTCCATGACCGGAGCCGCTGCATGCGGTCCGATGTCGCCAAGGCCGAGTACCGCGGTTCCGTCGGTCACAACAGCTACCGTGTTCCGTTTGATCGTCAATGAGTAAGCTTTCTTGGGATTTTCATGGATGGCTGTACATACGCGCGCCACACCGGGAGTGTATACTCGGGACAAATCGTCGCGATTTTTGATCGGCAGCGTGGGCTGCGTCGTTATTTTTCCGCCCAAGTGCACCAGGAACGTCCGGTCAGACACGTTAATCAGCTTGATGCCGTTATGCTGCTTCAGTGCCTCCACCACTTGACTTTCCGCAGATTCCGCCACATCCACCGTAATGTCGCGCACCGAAGACTCCTTGCCCGGACGTATCACGTCAATCGATGTGATATCTCCCCCGGCTTTACTGATAGCCGCAGCTACGTCACCAAACGTGACTTGATCATGATTCAATTCCACACGCAAGATAATACTCGTCTGTGCCATGCTGTTACCATCCTTTTAAATAAAATAATATAATAAATAAAGTAATATGACCTTTTAATAATTTCATGTTACACGATGAATCTCGCATGCGCAAATGAAAAACACTAAGTGCCCTTATATATTTCTTTTATCACATTCCATGATCTGCTTTCTTCTTCGCTTCCTTCAGCATTTGCATATTCATCGGTCCGGGATGCTTGTGCCGGATCACTCCGTCTCTATCAATCACAAAAGTAGCCGGATAAGAGTTTACACGATACCTGTTGATGACCTCGCCCTGTTCATCCAGCACTACGGGGAATGTGATTCCCCACTCCTTCAGCCAAGAGTCTACCACAGGCACGCTAATCTCCGTAGAGGTCGCATTGACTCCAAGGATCACCACTCCATCCTTTTCGTATTCCGAATAAAACTGCTGCATATGCGGCATTTCCTCCCGGCAAGGAGGACACCATGTCGCCCAAAAATTAAGCATGACGGTTTTTCCCCGATAGTCCGATAGTTTGACCGTTTGGCCATTCAGCATCTTCAACTCAAACTCCGGCGCTTGCTGTCCAATCTTCAGGCCGACGGACGCATCACCCGCCTGGGCTCTCCCCGCCCCATATTTGTCCCAAATATTTACAGATAAAGTCCAGATCAACGCATAGCCGATTATAAATATTGTGAACTTCTGCAGCATCGGCCGCAAATGGTTCGCTGGCTTCTTCAACATCCATGCCACCGTAAAGCCTCCCGCAAAAAGCGCGGTCATCCCCCATGTTAGCCGATTGACTTCCCCCGCCGTATACATGACGGCTCCGTATACTGCGTACCCCCCCATAATCGAGACAAGCATCGAATCTGTATATAGGGCTCTATCCATACGTTCTTTTAGAACGGTGTACCATACATACAAACCGGAAAGCAGCACGGCTAGCCAGATTCCTTGAATGCCGCCGTTATAATAGAGCAGCGACAAGGGATTCTTCAGTACACTGCGCGGTTCGAAGAGCAGCAAGCTTAGCTTCCAGCTAATGATCCAAATGACAACGGCATTCAAACCGATCGTGCTGAATGCTGTCCCCATAGCCGTTCCCTTTAAACGCAGTCTACCTATTCCGAACCCCGCCGCTACTGCAGCTATGACAAACAACATGCTTTTTTGTATGATGAATGGTCCCCATACCCAAGTGTCCATCTGATGCTCACCGTTCTCCCATTTGAAATTCTTCATTCTATTGTGAATTGAAGGGAACATGTTGTCAAATGGTGTCCCGAACACAGGTGCGGCTTCAATGATGAAGCTGTCCGCCCTTGTGTCTTGACATAAATACAACCAGAATCTGCAGGAGGGATTATCATTTTGAAAAAGCCATTTACAGCCATTCTTCTCGCCACTACAGTCACTCTGGGTTTAGGAGCATTACCGGCCAAACCAGCCCAGGCAGCAACCGATGCCGTCATTGTCAGCAGTGTCAACTTTCGGAGCCAGCCGGATGTGAACTCTAAAAGTTATGGATTCCTGAAAAAAGGTGAAAACGTCGATATCCTCAGCAAAGTGAACAACTGGTGGTACAAGGTTCGGGACGACAGCGGAAGGATTGGATATGTTTCCACCAACAGCAAATATATCCGCACCACGGACTCAAGCTCCGGAGGAAGCTCCTCCAAACCTAGCAGTACCAGCACATCCAATGGTTCAAGCAGCACCAGCTCTACCGTGAACAAGGTGATTGCAGCCGGCAAAAAATACTTGGGTACCCCTTATGAATTTGGTTCGAGCCGTTCGAACACACGAACGTTCGATTGCTCCGATTTTGTCAGACAAGCCTTTAAAGAAGGAGCAGGCATTACTTTACCAAGCGATTCACGCGGACAAGCTTCATATGTAAAATCCAAGGGCGGAACAACGACCAACTGGCGCAACCTGAAGCCGGGTGATCTGATGTTCTTCATGGAATACCGCGGTACCAGCGCTTCTTCCTATCCCAGCAACAAGGCAAATCAACGGGTGACCCATGTCGGAATCTATTTGGGAGACGGCAAAATCCTTCATACTTACTCTAAAGAATCCGGCGGCGTGCGCATCGATTCCTTTGCCGGCAAGCATTGGGAACACCGCTTTATCTTCGGCGGAAGCGCACTGTAACCATATCGCTATCAACTATGGGTGCTTTCGGCTCCGCTCACATATATAGACTTTCTCATTAAAAAAGCTTCGGCTGCTCACGTAAGAGCGGCTGAAGCTTTTTACTTCCCGTAGTCCGAAATTTATAAGCCAAAAATGGCATCGATCATCGGCTTCGTCTCTCCACCGGGATACAATAGATACAACAGAACGTAAACCGCGACGCCGGTAGGCGCCGTAAGCAGCCATATGACGGCTGTCCAGCGTCCAATTTTTCTATGCTTGGCGAATTTTTGTTTAAACGCTAACGTTAAGGTCACTATACCGAATACCGCGGCCGTTGTTGCCAAAGTAATATGAAAAAATAAAAACAAGTGATAGGCCAGCTTCAATTCCTCTGGTCCGCCAAAAGACGTATTTCCGACGAAAACGGTGCGGCTCGCATAGACCAGAAAGAAGGCCAGAGCAAAGCCGGCGCCCCACAGCATCACCTTTTGGTGCTTTTCCCGGTTTCCTTTGATAATGTGATACCACCCGATCGCAACTAGTATGGCGCTGATGATAATGAAACTGGTACTGATAGTCGGCAATATCGCCACTTTCACATCCCACCCGTTCGTTTCAGTAAAATATGATTTTGTATGAAACACTTAAGCCCGATTCGCATGTTCCGGAGAGAAATAAGCGCTATTTGTCAAATCATCTTCTTCCTTGTTGCGTTCTTTTCGGTACCATCGGAAGAAGACATACGCAAGAGCTATACCGTAGACGATTTCTTGAACGATTTTCATAATAACCCCGCCGAGCTGTTGATCATCGATCATCGGCAGTGCCCAAAAGTGTATAGATACGGAGGCATACATATCATATAACGGTTCTTTGGCGAAGATGATCAAGGCACAAGCCGGGGTCAGCAGAATGCCGTTCAGGAAAATGTACGCCATCTTCTTCAATTCGGACATCGTATTGTACTCCGGCACCGGGCAGAAGATCGGGAACCACGCCTGAAATGCAGCGAACAGGAAAATGGCCTTATATACGGTAAGAATATAAGGGTTAGCCATCAGCCAGTCCATCACCATCGGAATATGATACATAGAGAAGATAAAATTGAAGAAGAACAGGGAAAACAACGGGGCGCTCATCCAATGTAACATACGTTGGGCGCCCTTGCCTTTGAGCCCCGCCTTGAGCAGCCAGCCCGGTGTACCCAGAAGGAACATCGGCGGCATAATCAAATACAAGATCGACTGTTGAAACATATGCACACTGAACAAGTAATGGTGTCCATAATAAGAGATCGGACTTCCGTCTGCAGCATACCAAAGGGCCAGTCCGCTCCAAAACCACAGCTTCTGCTTTAGCGTTACAGGCTCACTGTCGGCAAAATCCTTGCGCCAGCGTCCTACGCATAGTGTATATAAAACACCCAGCACAATGATAAAGAGCAAAAATCCGGGACTCCACAACTGTATGAACGTAGGGACATTCCCATGGCCTGCATGGGAGACGGTAGGATCCATATCGGATAACGACTCCTTTCTGTTTCACTCTATACCGGAAGTTGTGTCGAATTCGTGAAAATTTTCCCATAGTTATACAAAAGAGAGCGGCTTTCTAAGAATAAGCCGCCTCTCTAAACCTTTTACCACCACATCCAAAATACTGCTGCCGCCACTACGGTCAGTGCAATAAAAGTACCGAACGCGAGTCCGATGATTGGGAACATATGCCCGCGATCTTTCATATGCATCCAATAAGCTAACTGGAATAAAATCTGAACGATCCCTAAACCGACAATGAAGATGATAATAAATGTACGATCCAATCCGCCGTAAAGGACAACCGCAAAAGCAAGCATCGTAAGCAGGATGGAAACGATGTAGGACAGGTAATGATTTTTAGGACCTTCTAAACGGTGACGTTCACCTGCAGATGTCTGGTGTTGGTTGCTCATGTTAAGGACCCACCTTCCCCATCAGATACACTACCGTAAAGATGAATACCCATACGACGTCGATAAAGTGCCAGTATAAGCCAGCCACATAATATTTTGGCGCAGTAACTGTAGTAAGACCTTTTTTGAAGCCCATAATGATCAACAGCGAGATCCACAGTACCCCGAACGCTACGTGCGCTCCGTGAAAACCGACCAAGGTATAGAACGATGTAGCGAAGGCGCTCTTGGAGAACGTGTGTCCTTCATGTACGTAATGTATAAACTCGTAAACTTCAATACCCAAAAACGCAAGGCCAAGCAAAACGGTTACCGCCATCCAGGCTTGCAGCTTCTGGAATTGTCCGCGATGCAGCGCCATGGTGCCGAATACGCTTGTCAAGGAGCTCGTAAGCAAGATAAACGTCGAGAGCGCGATAAGATCCAACTGGAATAGCTGCTGAGCTGTCGGTCCATCCGGCACCTGATTGCGGAGCGCGATGAAGGAGGCGAAGAACGTACCGAAAAGCACGCATTCGCCGCCAAGGAACAGCCAAAAGCCAAGAACTTTATTTTTACCTTCCAATGTTGCTGTTTCTGCGTGAGGTGGCAGGGCACCGCCTACTTCATGATGTGCTGCACTCATGCCTTAACCCCCTTATCATTTAACTCTTCTGGTTCGATATGGAATCCGTGATCGTCAATGACGGATCGGAAGAACATAGCGATCAGAGTGATACCCAGACCGATAATGGCCACCGCATAATGATGGTACATAAATCCGTAACCGGCAACAAACAATCCTACGGACATAATAAACGGCAGAATGGAAGGATTCGGCATGTGAATCGGGCCGATCGGTTCGGCCGGCGTCATCTCTTTGTTGCCTGCCATTTTTTCTTTCCAGAATGCATCATAACCGCGAACGAGCGGAGTTTGCTTAAAGTTATATTCCGGTGGAGGAGAAGGAATCGTCCACTCCAGTGTCCGGCCGTCCCAAGGATCGGCAAGCGCGTCAACCGGTTTTCTGGCTGTGACAATAATGTTGATTACGAATACGATCGTTCCGATACCCATTAAGAACGCCCCGATCGTACTGATCAAGTTCCCTTGTTCAAGACCTACGCCAGGCTGATACGTAAATACCCGTCTCGGCATTCCCATAAGACCAAGGAAGTGCTGAGGGAAGAAAGTCATATGGAAACCGATGAAGAAGGTCCAGAAATGAATCTTGCCCAAAGTTTCATTCAGCATGCGTCCGAACATCTTCGGCCACCAGTAATAGGAAGCGGCGAACAGAGCAAGAACCAGACCGCCGACGATAACATAGTGAAAGTGCGCCACGACAAAGTACGTATCGTGGTATTGAAGGTCAGCCGCCGGTACCGCAAGCATAACCCCGGTTACGCCACCCATAACGAACGTCGGAATAAAGGACGTTGCAAAAATGTTAGCTGTCGTAAAGCGAATTTGTCCGCCCCACAGCGTGAACAACCAGTTGAAAATCTTAATCCCCGTCGGAACGGCGATAGCCATCGTTGCGACCCCAAAGATCGCGTTACCGACAGGACCAATCCCTACAGCAAACATATGATGGGCCCAAACCATGAAGCCCAGGAATCCGATCAACGCTGTCGCGAATACCATGGAGCTGTAACCGAACAAACGTTTTTTCGAGAAAGTGGCTACAACATCGGAAATGATGCCGAATGCCGGCAAAATCAAGATATATACTTCAGGGTGACCAAAAATCCAGAAAATATGCTCCCAAAGGATCGGATTACCGCCCTTGGTTATATCGAAGAACGCGCCTCCGAAAAGCCGGTCAAACATCAATTCCACAAGACCTACCGTAATGGCAGGGAAAGCAAAAAGTATAAGTAAGGATGTAATAAAAGACGCCCAAGTAAACATTGGCATTCTCATGTAAGTCATTCCCGGCGCACGCATGTTGATGATCGTTACAAGGAAGTTAATCCCCGCGATCAGCGTGCCCAAACCGGAAATCTGAATTCCGAGCACGTAGAAGTCTACACCTTTAAACGTTCCGGTGGGATCTATAATTCCGGAAAGCGGCGGATATGCCGTCCATCCGGCAGCCGGCGCGCCCCCCAGAAACCAGGATGTGTTCAGAAGTACGCCTCCAAAGAAAAACAACCAGAAGCCTAATGCATTAAGGAATGGGAACGCTACGTCGCGAGCCCCGATTTGAAGCGGGACGATAGCATTCATAAAAGCAAAGATAACCGGCATGACCGCAAAGAAAATCATGGTCGTACCATGCATTGTAGTCAATTCGTTAAACGTGTCGCCAATAAATATTTTCTGGTCGGGGTAAGCCAGTTGAATCCGAATGAGAATCGCTTCAAGACCACCGACTAAGAAAAAGAGACCGCCTGCGATCAAATATAAAATTCCGATCTTTTTATGGTCCACCGTGGTAAGCCAATCCATCAGACCAGTGTACCGTTTTGCCGAGTGTGCGTGAGCCACCGTTTTAACCTCCTTTTTCCCTGATGCTCGTTACTTCAACGAATTCAAGTATTTGATGATATCGTCGATCTCCTGATCCTTGAGAGGAGTCATTGGATTCGGTGCGTTTTCACTAAAGGCCGGCATCTTGTTGCCCGGTTTCACGGACTGCGGATCCGAAATCCATTTTTTCAAGCTCTCGTCAGAATGAGGGAGAATCCCGGCAACGAGCTCACGGGAAGCAAAACCGTTCAAGTTCGGACCGGCGCCGAGCCCTTGTGCGTTAACAGCATGACAGGCCAAGCAGTTGTTTTTGAAGAGTTCTTCTCCGCGTTTTGCTTCTGCAGGAACAGCAGCCGGCGCCTTCATCTTAGCCACCCATTGGTCGAAATCGGCTTGCTCCATAGAAACCACTTTAAAGTCCATTAAAGCATGGGATGCGCCGCAAAGCTCCGCACACTTTCCTTTAAATACATCGACATCGGATGCTTCCAAGTAGTAAACGTTCGTCGAACCCGGGTTTGTGTCCATTTTACCGCCGAGCGACGGTACCCAGAAGGAGTGTTTGACATCGGAAGCGGTTAATTCAAAAGCAATTTTTTTATTCGTAGGAATAACAAGATCCTGAGCTGTAGCGATGCCCAAGGTCGGGTATTCAAACTGCCACCAGAACGCATGCGCCGTAACCTTGACGTGAAGCGCGTCCTCGTTTTCTCTGTGATCCTCCAGCACTTTGAAGGTATACTGCACTGTCGGAACCGCCAAAATCAGAAGCAGGATGATCGGGATAACCGTCCATATGATCTCCAGCGTATGACTGCCTTCAACTTGTTTTGGAATGATATCTTTGTCGCCTTTTTTCTTTCTAAAGCGGACCAAGACATACAAATAAATAACAAATACGACCACAACAACCAGCAGCATTATACCGAAGCTGAGTTTCATCAAGAACAGCTGGTCTTCGGCTACCGGACCTCTTGGCTTCAAGGCGGAAATTGTTTCGTCTCCACACCCTGTTAACAGTGCCATCAACCCGAAGAGAGGGATGAAACGCCACAGATTTTGCCATCGAATCATCTTATTAATCCCACCTTATAAAGCAAATATTTTTCGATCAAAAAAAGGTCATTTCTTGTCAATGAACCTAATCACCATATTAACTATAAATTCGGACCTGTTTTTTGTCAATGAATCTCAGGAAGTTCACAAATTGTTCGGAAGTCAAGGTTTTTCAGAGGTTTTCCCATACAATCCCTATTAGGTTATTTCCATTTTGCGGTGTATTTATGCATGTTTTTGGCTTGCCGCAAGGACGCATAAATGCTTCTATATAATCAATCCTAAGATGAAGAAGGGATACCATGATTCGAGCGCTAACCGGGTCCCGAATTCGTCGTTGAATATGAGGAGGAATCTTGATGCGTACATTTCGTTTATTCACAGGTGTACTTGCACTCGGCATCGTCACGGCGCTGACGGGCTGTTTTTCATGGTACGATTACAACAGTGCCAACAACTACGGCAGCAAAAGGGATATGCCCAGGCAGGATACGTCGCGCGCTTACCAGACTCAACAGCAGTATGCCCCCGTTTCCCATAAAATAACCAAGCTGGAAATGAACCAGTTTCTTTCGGATCAGGTGGCCGCCATGTACGGCGTCAGCAGTGCGATCGTAATGATGGGCGATAATGTCGCCTATACGGCCATTACCATCGATAGTACGGCGAGCGGAACGCGCGGCGGGGAGGTGCGAGGCACGGAAACGAACAATTACGGACTGGTTAGAGGATTATACAATACGTACACGCCGCAAAGCGATTACGCCGACCCAAGTCAGCTCATCAGCGGAGCAAACGGAGCGGAAACCGAAATGCACCACCAGCATTTAACCCATCTGTTCAAACAAAAGATCGGAGAAAAAATCCGGTCTCTGCAGCCAACGGTTACGGATGTGTACATTACGGCGAACCGCAATATCGTGAATGAATTTACCCGTTTGGCTCAACAAAGCTGGCAGGGACGTTCACTTGAACCGTACAAGGGTCATTTTACGGAATTAATGGAAGCGACCTTTGGAACAGCGCCAACCATTCCAAACCAATCGGAATCCAACGGAAGGGAATACTGAGGTTCTTTGCATAAAGCCATGATCATATATGTTCAAGCTTTTACCCGGCTGCCTGTGCCGGGTTTTCTTTGGTTTATGCAAAAAATCTCAAGCACTCATTCAAGCCTTGGTTTCTTTTTGGTGTTACTTCCTGTAGAATGCAGTATTAATAAGTAGAATAATTCAAGCATTGAGGAGATATTATAATGAAGAAAAATGAGTTTGCTCTGCTCGGCGTCAGTACAGAATTGGCTAAGTCGCTTCAGAAGCACGGGCTTACGGAACCTACCCCTATTCAGCGGGAAGCGATTCCCACAGCACTAACCGGCAAGGACATTATTGCCCAGGCGCAGACGGGTACGGGGAAGACCCTTGCTTTTGTACTTCCGATTCTGGAAACCATTGACCCCGGTCGGCCGCATGTTCAGGCTTTGATCGTCACACCTACCCGGGAGCTGGCCATACAAATTACGGAAGAAGTTAAACGGTGGTCCCCGCTCAAAGGGGTTCGCGTGCTATCGGCTTACGGCGGGCAGGACGTCGAAAGGCAGATTCGGAAGCTTGAAGGAAGCATACATATAATTGTAGCAACACCCGGACGCCTGTTGGATCATCTGCGGCGGGGTACGGTTCAACTGCACAAGCTTTCGATACTGGTTCTCGATGAAGCTGATCAAATGCTGCATATGGGATTTTTCCCGGAAGTCGAGGAGATCATCTCAGCCACTCCCTCCCGTCGGCAGACGCTGCTTTTTTCGGCCACCATGCCTCAGCGCATCCGGGAGCTGGCCAAAGCGTATATGCGCCAGCCAGTGGAAATCGAAGTGAAAGCCAAGCGCATCACGTTAGATGAAATCGAACAAGTGGTGATCCAAACGACGGACCGCGGCAAATTTGAAGCGTTATGTAAACTCATAGAGGAAGAAAACCCTTATTTGGCGATGATTTTCTGCCGGACGAAGCTGCGGGCAAGCAAGCTGAACCATGAACTCCTTGAACGCGGCTATGCATCCGACGAACTGCATGGGGATCTTACTCAGGCCAAACGGGAGCAAGTCATGAAACGGTTTCGCGAAGCCAAGATCCAGTTATTGGTAGCTACCGATGTGGCTGCAAGAGGGCTGGATGTCGAGGGCATCACCCATTTGTTCAATTACGACATTCCGCATGAAGCGGAAAGCTACATCCACCGAATCGGTCGAACGGGCCGGGCAGGTCAAAGAGGAAAAGCGATTACGTTCGCCGCCCCTAGAGATACCACTTATCTTGAACTGATCGAAAAAGGCATTAAGAGCAGGCTGCCGAAACAATCGGGCAAAGCGCGGGACAATGAGCCCGGCGAGTTCGGCACTCCCACTCACGGGCGCAGCACGTCTGCTGCCGAAGGCCGCGGACGCAGCACAGCGGCGGGCGAACGCTCTGCCCGGAAACGTGGTCGCGGTTCAGCTTCCGAGCGCTCGACGCAAGGACGCGAACGAAGCCCTGCGCCGGGTGACCGTCGCCAGTCCCGCGGCCGTACAGCTGCAACGGGCGAACGGTCGGCCCAAGGGCGCGGGCGCGGACGCGGCGAGCGCGGTCAGGCACAGCAGCCGAAACCGCGAAACGGCGGCAGACGGCGGGGACGCTAAAAAAACGGCTGACGGCTTGGAACTTTACCTTGCATCCTGGAACATGTAGAATATGAAGTAGGCATGTTAGTATTAATTACTTTCACCTGAAGGAGGGTTTCCATGTACGAGTTGAAGGATAAGGAACTTATTTTTGTTTTTACCGGCCCTAACGGTGCCGGAAGAAGAACCGTAGCCCAAATGTCCGGCAGCACGCTGGGGATGAAGCAAGTTCTCTCGTACACGACCCGCCCTCCGCGTTCTTCTGAGGTTGACGGACAAGATTATCATTTTGTGTCGCGTGAGCAGTTCGCGGCGGCCGAGGCCAACAATGAGTTCATTGAGGTTGTGGAAATTGACGGCAACCGATATGGGATCAAAGAAAAGGATGTCGCCCAAATGCTGCAAAAACACGGGGCCATTTACCTTATTCTGAACCGGTACGGTGCGGAAATGTTAAAGAAAATTTATGGAGACCGCGTTATCCGTATTTTTATCTACGCCGACAGGGATACCGTCATGCGCAGAGAGCAGGAACGCGGGGATTCGCCGGAGCTGATCAACCGGTACATGTCGCATTATGATGAAGAAATGGCATATAAAGACTCCTGTGAGCATGCGTTCGAGAACCTGGACCTGGCGCACACCGTTTTCGATTTGACGAAGACGCTTGACGACAATTACCTTCACCGTAATTTGCTTGATCTTGACTAAGAACACCGGAAAGAAACGGAATAACAACAAAAGGACCGATTTGTCCCCGAGGGCTGACGGTCCTTTTTGCTAGTCCAAACGAGAATAGACAGGAGGAAGCGTTCATGAACATTATATCCATCGAACCTACACCCAGTCCGAACACGATGAAAATTAACGTAACAGAAAAGCTCCCCGACGGGGTGCGCCAGACGTTTACCCGGGATAAAGCGGCAGAAGCCCAGGCTCCGAAGCTGCGGCAGCTGCTTGCCATAGAAGGAGTGAAGTCATTATACCGGGCAGCGGATTTTATCGCTTTGGACCGGACTCCCAAAGGGGATTGGCCGAGCATATTGGCTGAGGCACGGGCGATCTTGGGCGAGGCCGATTCCGGTATATCCCCCGTAAGCGCACCGTCGGGCGCAAACCAGCCTGGCGAACGTATCCCTGCTAATGATGCGGAGGAGGCCGCTTTCGGCGAAGTGAAGGTGCGGCTGCAGCACTTTCGCGGCATCCCGCTTCAAGTGAGGGTGACCAACGGCCTGGAAGAACGACGCGATGCTCTTCCGCAGCGTTTCAGTGACGCTGCCATTCGTGCCGCGGCGGCCTCGCCCAACCTGATTAAGGAACGGTCGCTCGACGACTGGGATACCCGCTACGGCGAGCTACAGGAGGTATTGAATGATGTCGTTCAGGAACTGGATGCCGCTTACAGCGACGAGCAGCTGGAACAGTTAATCGCTCAAGCGCAGGAAGGACCGGCCCAAGGTGAAGCACGAGAGCTGGCCAAAACCGGCCGGAAAACACTGAGCTATGAAGAAACGGAGCGGCAGTTGAATGCACCCGATTGGAAACAGCGTTACGCTGCCTTGCAGCAGATCAAACCTTCCGACTCCACGCTTCCGCTGCTGCTGAAGGCGCTGGAGGATGAGCAAGCCAATGTCCGACGCTTGGCCGCGGTCTATCTGGGCGATCTGAAAGATCCAAAGGTACTTCCTTATCTGTATCGCGCTTTACGCGACGTCTCCTCATCCGTACGCCGAACAGCAGGCGATACCCTGTCCGACTTGGGAGACCCCGCTGCTCAAGAAGCGATGATTGAGGCACTGCAGGATCCCAACAAGCTGGTCCGTTGGCGCGCCGCCCGCTTCCTGTACGAGGTTGGCGACGAACAAGCCCTTCCAGCGCTGCGCGAGGCCCAGGATGATCCGGAGTTTGAAGTCCGGATGCAGGTACGCATGGCGCTAGAGCGCATCGAAGGCGGCCAGGCGGCGGAAGGGTCCGTATGGCAGCAAATGGCTCGCCGAAATCATTCATAACTACGGGGGATCATGCCGGAACGTCTCTTTCTTTCCTGATGCAAGCATGATAAGGCGTTCCGGCGAAAGCTAGCCCCCGTCTCCCAACTCTGCCTGCAGCCGTTCAACGACTCGCGAGGCGGGTCATCCGATTTTGCGGAAGGCGCCGATCCTCTACGCTGTGGTGGGCGGCGCCAGTCCGCCGGATTGTAGCTGATACATACGATAATAACGACCCTCCAGCTGCATTAACTGCTCATGCGTGCCGCGCTCGACGATTTCACCGCGTTGCAGTACCAGAATTTGATCCGCATCGCGAATCGTAGAGAGCCGGTGCGCGATAATAAAGGTGGTCCGACCCGCGCTGACGATTCTCAGCGCCTCCTGGATCAAGCCTTCCGTTTCGCTGTCGATGTTTGCCGTCGCTTCATCCAGGATAAGAATCGCCGGATCGAATGCCAATGCCCGTGCAAAAGAAATCAACTGCCGCTGCCCGGAAGACAACGTGCTCCCCCGCTCCACTACCGGCTCGTCGTACCCTCCTGGCAGCTGCTCTACAAAACCCGACGCGCCGACGTCGGCCAGCGCCTTGCGTACCTGTTCAGGGCCAATGGCCTCATTATACAAACTTACATTAAATTTGATATCACCCTCGAACAGGAAAGGGTCCTGCAGCACAATCCCCATATGCTTGCGCAGTGCCTGCTTGGACATGGATCGGATGTTGATGCCGTCGATACGAATTTCCCCCGAGGTTGGCTCGTAAAAGCCGAGCAGCAAATTCATGATCGAACTTTTGCCGGAGCCGGTATGTCCGACCAATGCTACGGTCTCCCCTTTTTTCGCTTCAAAGGAGATTCCCCGCAGGACGGGCTCTGCCTCCTGATAAGCAAAAGAAACACGGTCAAACGCCACATGCCCTTGCGGTCTGGGAACCTTCTCTGTCTCCTCCACCTCCGTCCCTTCCATATCCATCAATGCGAATACCTTTTCTGCCGACACGACGGCTCTCTGCGCATTCAGCAGCTGATCGAAAATTCCGATAATCGGCTGGAAGAAACGGCCCGTATAGTCAATAAAGGCATAAAACACACCGAAGGAAATCGAAGAGTGAAGCGACTGCCCGCCGAAATACCAAAGCACCCCTGCGGTAAATAACGCGCCGACAAGCCCGGTGAAGTTCCGTGAGGACAGGGAAAATACGCGGTTTTGCCTGATGTTGCTGCGATACCGGTCTTCATTGAGCGCATCGAATTCATCAAGGCGCCTTGCTTCCTGCCGAAAGGCCTGCAGAATCGGCATAACGGCGATCGATTCACTGATCATCGCATTCATGTCACTGAGTCTGGCCCTCATAATGGAGATGTACTTTTTGGAATATTTTAGATGAACCAGCATCACGATTGTAAATAACGGAATAAACAAAAGCGTAACCAGGGCCAACCTTATATCAAGTAAAAATAAAGCAATATAAATCCCGATAATGTTGATCATGCTGACCACAAACGTAGCCATAAAGCTCATAAACAAATCGCGGATCGCTTCCGTATCGTTAGCTATCCGGGATACGACCTGACCGATGGGCGTGTTGTCGAAATAGCGGATCGGAATCCGTTGAATATGCCGCATCAGATCCATTCGCATCCGTTGAATAATCCGTAGTGCAGTGGCTTGCAAAGTGTACCCCTGGATGTAATGCAGCACGCTTCCCAGGGCAAGAAGGCAGACAAACAACAGCAGCCAGCGAATCACCGGCACGATGTCATGCTGATAAAAGCTGCCGGCCTCCGCAGCAGTGAGCTTGCGCGCGGGAAACCGCTCGGATTCGCCGCCGGCCCCGGTCCATCTGACCTGCGCTCCCGCCGGACCGTCGCCATCCGTCTCCAGCGTCCAGGTTCCTTCGCCGCCCGGCACGTTACGAACCAGATATAGCCCGCGCTCAAGCTGTAGAATTATTGCTTCCCTCCACATCCCGTGTTCCAGATGTTCACTTTTCACCCAGTCTTCGCGAACATAGATGCGGCCGTCCAACTCGACCTGCGCCATCGTGCTCCCGAGCGGAGCTTCCGAAACCTTCTCATACCAAGGAAGCTGGATGCTGCCAATATGACGGTCGATGATGGTTTTCGCTATAAAAGGTCCGGCAAGCTCCGCGCCTACTGCGCAGCAAAGTACGAGCAGAGCCGCGGCAATGCGGTATTTGAACAGCATCGCATAACCGAACAGCCTGCGAAACACGGGTGTTTGTTCCCTCTCATCCATATAAGCCCGCGCACTTCCTTCCTGTTCGCCTGTCAGACGCTAATTTGATGAATCGAGCAGCTTGGCCTCCAGCTGCTGCCGTTCAAATTGATTCCTGTACCATCCGCCCTGTTTCATCAACTGTTCATGCGTTCCTTCTTCGGCAATGCGTCCGTCCTCCAGCACAATGATCCGATCCGCATGCATGACCGTAGAAAGGCGATGCGCAGCAATCCATGTCGTTTTTCCGGTACGCTCCCTCCGAATCGCTTGAAGAATGGCGCTTTCCGT
This sequence comes from Paenibacillus naphthalenovorans, assembly GCF_001465255.1. Classification (NCBI taxonomy): domain Bacteria; kingdom Bacillati; phylum Bacillota; class Bacilli; order Caryophanales; family Paenibacillaceae; genus Paenibacillus; species Paenibacillus naphthalenovorans. Next base: position 3,934,336 of record NZ_CP013652.1, read on the forward strand.
CCGAGCATCCACAGCCGACAACGCATCGTCCAAGATCAGGATATCCGGATCGGCAAGAAGGGCCCTTGCGATGCTAACACGCTGCTTCTGGCCTCCGGATAGCATAACCCCGTTTTCTCCCACGATGGTCTGAAGCCCGTGCGGCAGCAGCTCCGCATCCTTCGTGAATGAAGCCAGTTCAATCACCCGACGAATATCCCCCTCAGAAGCATAGGGGCGTCCCAGAGCAATATTATCCCTGACGGATTTGGAAAGCAGAAGATGCTCCTGCGGCACATAGCCGATCCATTCGCGCACGCGCTCCATGGCCAGTTCCTCCAAGGGGATCCCGGAAATCCGAATACTGCCCGGAGGCGCCGGGTAAAAGCGGAGCAGCTGCTTTAAAAGCGTGCTTTTGCCGCTGCCGGTCCGACCGACAATACCCAGCGTCTGCCCGCGGTCCACCCTTAAAGATACAGCGGTGAGGCTGTCATACGCAGCGCCGGGATAACGAAACGTAAGCCGGCAAAACTCAATCGACTCCGGACTCTCCAGCGGCTTGGGATGAACCGGATTCCGAACATCCGGCTGCTGTTCAAAGGTCCGGCTCAACCGGTCAACCGATGCGGTACCGCGCTGCAGAACATTAATGAATTCGCCAAACGCAATCATCGGCCAGATGAGCATCCCCAGGTATATATTGAAGGACACCAGCTGTCCCAAGGTAATTTCATTATGGAACACCAAATAAGCCCCATACCCGATGCCAATGACATAGCTCATGCCGACAATCAGCGTGACGGTCGGATGGAACATCGCGTGAATTACCGCAACACGCATATTTTTCTCCATCACGTCGCTGGTGATCCGGTCAAACGCACGCAAATCATACTGCTCCTGCACATAGGAACGTATGACGCGCATGCCTGAGATCGATTCGAGCGCCTGGTCGTTCATGCGTCCGAAAGCGGTCTGCGCGCTGGCAAAGCGCCTGCGCGTCTGCCTGCCAAGGATACTGATGACAAGCGTCAGCAGCGGCAGCGGAATGAGCGCCGCCAGCATGAGCTTCCAACTGATGAACGAAACCATGGTTACAATCACTACGGTCGTGCCGGCAATCGTGTTGACCAGTGTCATGACACCGTACCCCGCCGTCTGACCGATTGCCGGGATATCATTGGTGGCCAGCGCCATCAGTTCGCCCGTGCTGTTTCTATGGAAAAAGGAGGGCGACATCCGCGTTAAATGCTGAATCAACCGGGTGCGCAGCCGTTTCTCAAGGAGTATCGAATTGCCGAACAGGGTTGTAATCCACAAGTAAATCATGAGATAAATTAGCAAAGCCAGGCCGACCAGCAGGAGCACGCCTTGCCGCAGCTCCGCACCCGTCAGGGTCCCCGTCCGAATTTGGTCGATAATACCGCCAATCATGCGGGGCGGAATCATGTTCAGCACATTTACCGCAGTCATGATCATGATAGCCAGAGCATACCTGCTCCAGCGTTCGCGGAAAAACCAAGAAAGTCTGCTGACAAAGGACAATGCGCTCACCTCCCGCAAAATGAAATCCGGTCGCTGTTCATCATGAAGCATACTTCTTTACCATACCATATTTTGGTTAAACGACAATGGAAAATTTTCATGATAACGGGATTCTGCGGGCATACTAAGGTGCGAAACGAACACAAGGGAGGATTTTGGCAAACATGGCAGAAGACAAGAGGATGAATCCGGTATCTAGCGAGGAAGTCGAAACCGACGGGATTTACGAAAATGAATGGGGACGCGAAGAGACGCTTAAACGCGGGGACGAATTTCCGTATGATCCGGCCATGGGGCAAACGGAATGGGAACTGGTGAGCCTGCCGCTCGAAAGCCAGGAGGAAGAAGTGTACAAGGATACGACGTATAAAAGAAAACCGCGCTTGCACATTGATCGGCAAGATAAATAGCACGAAAACAAGAGCGCCCATTCCTTTTGCAGGAGCAGGCGCTCTTGGCGGTTTCAACTACTTATTTTCTCCCGTAATCGGCTTTGATCTCGCCCCACGCCTTCGTGTTCCACTTTACGATTTTATTCGGGTAGCTGTTGTGCTTCAGCCACGCTTCCGCACGATCGACCAGCGTCCAGATTTCCTTGGTGGATGCGTCCCGCACCAATGTAGAGGCGACGGCTTTCTTCCGCACCCAGCTGATGGCGGTCATCGAATCGCTGTAGATGGTCATGGCGCTTCCTTGTTTCTTGAGGTAAGCCAGTCCGTGCACGATCGCAAGGAATTCCCCCATGTTATTCGTCCCCTTAGAGATCGGCGGATGCTGGAACAGCACTTCGCCTGTCCGCGTATAAACGCCTTTGTATTCGACAATACCGGGATTGCCGCTGCAGCCAACGTCCACGGAAAGGCTGTCCAGTTCGATCTCGGTCGGCAGCTCTCCCGCCGCCGCTTGTCCATCGGCGCTCTTGGCCGCCCCGTTCGCTTGAGCCCGGGCTGCGGCGCCAAACGCTTTTTTCCATCCGGCCTCAAACGCCTTTTTTGCATCCGACTCGCTTTCATAAGCTTTAAACTTTGCCTGCGGATATCCGTTCGTTTGTGCCTGGCATTCGGCCCACGTCTTGTATATGCCGGGCCGGCGCCCTTCCCAAACCACATAAAACTTCGATTTCGCCACGCTGCTGCGCCTCCTTTCTCCCGTCCAAACTCATCCCATCATTACCTTCTCACTGCGGCTGCTCCTGCCGCCGCTTGAAAAATTCGATAAAATAAGCTCCGTATTTGAAAAATTTCGCTTCCCCGACACCCTTGATCTTCAGCATCGCCGCCGGGTTGGTAGGCTTCACCCCGCACATTTCGCGCAGCGTGCTGTCCGGGAACACAATATAAGGCGGAATCCCTTCCCGCTTTGCAATCTCCATACGCAGCTGCCGCAATTCGTCGAACAGCTCCGTCTCCACGTCCTTGACCGCCGGCGCCGCAGATTTTTTCCTCACCCGCTGCACAACCCGGTCCGCCCCCGCAAGTACGCCAGACGCTTTCGCCGTCAGCTTCAGCACCGGATACTTGCCCTCGGTCAGCTGCAGGTAGCCTTCTGCGATCAGCAGCTGGATCAGATCAATGATATCCTTCTCCGTCCGGCTTTTCATCAAGCCATACGTGCTCAGGCTATCGAATCCAAGCTCCAGCACCTTCTTGTTCCTCGATCCCTTCAGCACCGACGCGACCAGCGTCATGCCGAACCGTTCACGCATGCGCCGCACACAGGAAAAAATTTGCTGCGCCTCCAGCGTAATATCGGTCAGCTCCAGATCCGGGCTGACGCAGTTGCTGCATTGCCCGCAATCCTCCGCCGTGTCGCCGCCGAAATAGCGAACGATGTACCGCTGCAAACATTGCGGGGTATGGCAGTAGTCCGCCATCTGCTGAAGTTTGCGATATTCCTGGGACTGCCGCTCGGGATCGCCGACAGATTGCTCGATCAAAAACTTCTGGATATGAATATCCTGAGGGCTGAACAGCAGCAGACAATCGCTCGGCTCGCCGTCACGGCCCGCCCGACCGGCTTCCTGATAATAAGCCTCCATGTTTTTCGGCATGTTGAAGTGGATGACGTAGCGCACATTCGATTTGTCTATACCCATACCGAATGCGTTGCTGGCCACCATCACACGCACCTCGTCGTAAAGGAACTGCTCCTGGGCTTCCGCCCGCTCCTTGTCCGTCATACCGGCATGATATCTGCCTGCCGCCACGCCCTGACGGCGCAAAAATTCACACAGCTGGTCAACCTCCTTGCGCGTAGCTGCGTAGACAATGCCCGCTTCCTCGGCGTGTTCGCGGATATATCTCATCAGCACATCCCGCTTGTTCTCGCCCTTTACGACAGAAAACGACAAGTTTTCCCGCGCAAACCCGGTGACGAACACTTGCGGCTCCCGCAGCTTCAAGTGCCGGACGATATCCTCGCGAACCTGGTCGGTCGCCGTCGCCGTGAAAGCCCCAAGCAGCGGCCTCTCGGGCAAGTGCGCCACAAGCTGGTTAATCCGCATGTAGCTCGGCCGGAAATCGTGTCCCCACTGCGATACGCAGTGCGCTTCATCGACAGCCACCATCGGCACCACCAAGTTCGACAGCAGCTCAAGAAACCGTTCCGACTCCAGACGCTCCGGCGCTACGTAGAGCAGCTTGTATTCCCCCCGCTCGGCTTTACGTATGCGAAGCTCCACCTGCGCATAAGAAAGCGAGCTGTTGATGTACGCCGCCGGTACGCCAATGCTATCCAGACCGTCCACCTGATCCTTCATCAAAGAGATCAGCGGCGATATAACGATCGTCGTTCCGCTCATGAGCATCGCCGGTATCTGATAGCAGATCGATTTTCCTCCACCTGTCGGCATGATGCCCAGCGTATCGTTTCCATTCAGGATGCTGGCAATCACTTTTTTCTGACCCTCGCGAAAATCGGGATACCCATAGTACTTGCGCAGCAGTTCCCGCGCTTCCTCCATAGTGGCGGAAAACACAGGCTCCTTTCTGTCATTCATCCCCAGCATAAGTAGTTATGCCTCCTTTTGCCAGCCGACCCGCCTGGACACGATCGGCTTCCCGTCCCACAGTATTTCCGTAGCTGCCTTTCGCGCCTTCATCTCCGGCTCCTCCAACAGCAGAAAAAAGTTTTTGGTCGGCAGTTCTCCCAGTCCGTGCTTGGCCGACAGCTTGTCCAAAAACGGGCGCATATCCTCCAAATCCCCTGACATATTGCTGCCGCCGCTTTGTGCAAAAGCATACAACGCGCTGGCCACCGGCACCCTTTTGACCCGATAATGCTCCGCCGTCCGCAAATAAAAATCCCAATCCCAATAATGATACATCTCCGGATCGAATAAACCCAAACGGTCCTGCAGCGTTTTCCGATAGAGACAGCCGGACGAAAAGAAGGTCGAAAACCGGCGCATCCCGGCGGCATCATACTCATAGGCGAATACTAACCGGTTCGTCGGCCAGCGCACACCCGCTTCGTCCACCACGTAATCGAAAATTTCAACATCGGAATAAACCAAGTCGCTGTCTTCAAGCTCCTGGAGCATCCGTTCCACATGGCCCGGCAGCAGCAGGTCGTCGTCGTCGCACAGCATAATATACTCGCCGCGTACGAATTCGAGCCCTTTGTTGCGCGCATGCACATGCTTTTGATTGCTTTCCAAATGGACAACCGTAATATCCAGCTCCGGATACAGGTCTTTTACAAAATCAACGGATTCTCCGCAGTCATTGACAATAATAATCTGCAGCTGCCGGTATGTCTGCCGCCACAGCGACTCCATCAGCTCGCACAAAAAGTCCGGCCGGTTATAGGTCGGTATAATCACGGATATCAGCGGCTGCCGATCCATTTCCTGCTCGCCTCGCTCTCTCATTTCTTCCTACAGACACTATACCGAAAATTGAAGTCAAGGGAAACTCCAATATCAAAACATTGTTAAATATGCTTGTCGAAATGTTAAGTATACATTACAATATGTGATGTGAAATTAACAATGATATGAGGGATGACTCGAAAGGAAGAATGCTATGCTGCGAACCAGAGTCAAAGAGCTGCGGGCACGTTTCGATTGGTCCCAGGAGGATCTGGGGCGCAAGGTCGGGGCAACCCGTCAAACGATCGGTATGATCGAAAAGGGAGATTACGCCCCGTCTGTCGTGCTGGCGCTGAAAATTGCCGCCGCCTTTGGAATGCCCGTGGAAGAAGTGTTTTATTTGGAGGATAACGTGGTTAACGAACAGAAAGGGAGGGATCATCAATGAATGACACCGATGCTTTATTGGCGGGAGCTGCGCAAATGGCACAGAAAGTAATGAGTAAACCGCATTAGAAAGGATGATTAACTAAGGATGGATATGATGCAAAACGATTGGGGAGCGGCGTGGCAATATGTCGTCGTGTTTCTGATGGCCGCCGCACCATGGCTTGATGTATTTGTAGTCGTGCCGCTTGGGGTCGCCTGGGGCTTGAATCCGTTCGGAGTATCGATTGTCGCATTTGTCGGCAACTGGATCCCGCTTTTGCTGCTGGCCTTGTTTTTCCGTGAGTTTACGGCATGGAGAGCGCGCGTCAAAGCCCGTAAAGCATTAAAGCGGCAAATGGCCGCAGAAGCTTCGGGCGGCGGAAGCACTGCAATTGAAGAAGGCTCGGGCGAAGCCGCCTCGTCAGATCTGGCCGGCAGTCCGAAAAAGTACCGCCGCGCCAGACAAATATGGGAAAAATACGGGGTTCCCGGCCTCGCCTTGCTGGCCCCGGCTCTTGTCGGCACCGACATCGCCACCTTACTGGCGCTTTCTTTTGGCTCCTCGCGCCGCTGGGTGATGTCATGGATGACGGTCAGTCTGCTGGTGTGGACGGTACTCATGGCTGTCGGTTCCGTTTATGGTCTCGGCTTTATCGGTTGGTTTGATCAGTCTCGCGTATCTTAGGCTATATAATAGATTACTCCTGCCCTATGTTTATACGTCATACCTGTGTTACAATATAGAAATGCACCGCCTATTCTGAGTTGATCAAGGAGGTATTTGAAATGCCGCCACAAGAAAAGCAGCTCGAAGGCATGGTTACGACGGAAACGGCAGTGATGATGCAGGAAATACCCGCTTCAGACCGGAAGGGACTCTCCCCGACAAAGCGATCCCGCCGCAAAACGGCTGCTCCAGAAACGGAAGCGCCCAAGGCGGGCGAGACCAAGCCCGCCTTGGAGGTGAAAGAATCCGTCGCTAAGCTGCGCAAGCGCGCCAAATCGGCTGTTGCTAACGACGGCGAAGCGGAGCAAGAGCCAGGAATCGCCTCACCAGTCGTTATTACGGAGGACATTCCCGCTGCAAAACCGGCGGAATCGCCAATGGGGACCCGCAGCGCATTGCTTCAGGTGCTGGAAGGCACACTGAAGAAAAAGGAACGTAATGAAACCCACGAACAGTACCGCGTCTATATCCGCAAGGATCTGAAAAAACGATTGGACGCGCTCGCGGAGCATCAGAACAAGGGCTTCAAAACACTGCTTCTTAACTACGGTCTGGAAAAAACATTGGATGAACTGGAACTGGCCTTAAAGAACGATGAAGAATAATCTGCCTCATATGAAATAGCGGACTCGCCTCTGAGTCCGCTATTTCACGTTTAATCTTATTTAAATCGGCAGCAGCCGAACCGTCTCACGCTGCTTCAGCCGCTGCACCATCTCGTACCAGGCATCCGGCTTTTGAGGCAGGACGGCATAATATTTCTCCAGAAAACTGGATACCAGAGATGCCGGTACAGCCTCTATCTTTTCATCCGCGATCGGCATAAAACAAAGGTCGAGTCCGTGAACGGCTTCACCGTCATTGTGCCAGGAAGGGTGTATGTAGTCAAAATCCAGCTTCCGGTAACCGAGATGGGCAAGCACTTCGCGGCGCACGAACGGATTCATGGCTTTGACTCCTCCGAATTCCAGCCGGTCGGACAAATAAGGATTGTAAATTTCGGCGAACATCCCCAGAAGGGTTCCTCCGGATTCCGAAACCACTGCACGCAAATCCTCCATACGGCGGTTGGCCAAGAAAGGCCCGACGCCAAGCCCTTCCTTGCCGATGATGGTGAAATCCGTCATGGCCACTTGAAGATCCTTGTAATAGCGGTACTCCGTAGCGCCCACAACCTCTCCATCCTGAATGGCGACAAATACCCGGATACCGGGGTCGCGGAGCGGTTCTGCCCAAAGCTCATATTCGAGAACCTCTTCCGGCGGAAACACATTTTGCATCAGTTGATGCATTTGGCGGAAATAAGGATCTTCAATATCGGTTATTCGATAATATTGCATAGTGTCTACCTCCTGTTAGGAACGATCGCTTGCATAAGCGAGTTTTTTTTAATTATAGCAAACCGGGCCGCTTCTCACCAATGGACATGAACGCTTTACGGCTTTTCCTTCATGAGCTTATTATCCATGCGCTTCGGAAAACGGCCAATGCCTCTTATCCCCAATCTCTCTTGACCCTGATCTTTGTTTCCGCTACGCTGATACCTGATGGATTCTGCAGAAGGGGTGTTGGCAGTTGTACAAAAAACAGCCTGAAAACCATAACGTTTCTAACAGGAACAGGGAGGATCATGAACGGCCGATCATTCCCTTGCCTAAAGAAACTTTGGAGGACCGGGATGTGATTGCCGTCGCGCAAGCGGAAATACAGCGGAGAGTGGATGATGCTTACGAGGAATTCGTCCGCAGCGGAGGTCTTGAGCGTTTGCCGGGAATAGGCAAGCCGCTTGAGGTCCCTACGGGAGATATTCTGTCGTCGATCTTGCGGCAAGCTAACGTTCAGCCTCCTTGGCTTGTGCTGCTCAAGGAAATTCGCGCTAATATGGAAGCCGCAATGGAGCTGATGAAGAAAAGCCCCGGCGATCCTGAGATTGATGCTCTGCTTGCTGACACGAACAAACAGATTGCAGAACTGAACCATCAAGCTCCCAGCTTGACCCTGCACCGTAAGAAGGTCACTCGCGCCAACCTTAGGGAACAGTATGAATGCTGGTACAGTCCATAAAAAGAATAAGCCCCGCCTCCGCGGCAGCTTGCCTGGAAAGCGGGAGCCTTAAGTAGATGGAACGGATTGCTTAGAAGCTTTCCCGGATAACCAAACTATCGAGCGGCAGTCGCTCTGTAGGACGCGCCGGGCTGGCGGCTTTACCGATCGGAATCATCATCACGGGCACATAACGCTCCGGAATGTTAAACTCCTGAATCAGAGCCGCCTGGTTGTACCCACCCATGGGTACACTGTCATAACCTTTGGCTTTGGCGGCCAGCATCAGCTGCATGGCAGCCAGTGAAGCGTTGCGGATCGCTTCATCCCGTGCGACAACCGGATTATTGGCATAAGCCCCTTCAATTTGCTTCACCATCATCTCACGAATGTCCTGAGAAGCCTTCTCATATACGACAGGAGCAGCCAGATTAGCCTGGAGATCCCCAAGCACTATGACGACAACAGAAGCGTCCGAAACTTGCTGCTGCCCGAAGGCGATCGGAAGCAATCGGTCTTTATTCGCTTGCTCGCTAATCACAAGAAAACGCCAATGCTGCAAGTTCCAAGAGGACGGAGCGCTCGCTGCCGCCTGAAAAATTTCATTCAGCTCAGCCTCCGGAATGACGAAGCCTCTTTCATATTTACGAACGGAATGACGGGAAAACATCACTTGCAGCGCATCCTGTTTTTGTTCCAGTTGACTCATGATTCTCCACTCCTGCTATTTTTTTATATTGTATATATTACAGCGGCTTACTTACTTTTGTAAAGCATATGCATTGAAGCCCTGCCCGTCCGAGTTTATTTTTTCCGCTCAAGATGCGGAGCATTCGGTTCTGAAATAAATGTTAAAAAAATGCCTCGAAACGGCCGCCTCGGAATTTCAAATTCGATGCCCTTTTGCCCGGTTATTCAATGAAGTTGATAATGAAGAATTTGTGAACGCTAAAAAAGCGCTTACAATTCAAGTTCTTTTGCAGTATAGTAGAGGTATCATGAACGAAGGGAATGATTCGCATGCTGATGCGTTCAACCGAGTTTTATGAAAGTTTGCCTTTGAAATGCTGCGATACTTGCGGAGAGACGCTGGAAGAAATGGCCGACTGTTACAGCTGTATATGCCCTTCATGCAAGGGTGTTACATTCTACCCGCTTAGCCCCGTCACAGGAACGACAAATGAATAATCCACACGCATTAAACATAATTTAACGCCCCTGAAACAGGGGCGTTGTTTGTGTTATGTGCCGGCTTGCGCCTCCCTGACAGCAAGCGTCTGCCGAGTTTCTCTGTTCAGCTGATCTGCGGGCTGGAGCTTCATGATCGCATCCCATGCCTGTTCCGCCGGCCGGTTGCTTCGAAACTGCCTGGCCTTGGCTCTCATGGCCGATAAAGCTGCGCGGTTTTCCACCAGCTCCAGAAGCTGATCCCGGAGCTTCCGTTCCTTTGAAGCGATAACGGCGATCCCCGCCTTCTCCAGAACGGACGCATTGTCCTCCTCTTGTCCGGGAATGGGCTTGTACAACAGCATCGGCAATCCCGCGGTAGCCGCTTCCGATGTCGTTAAGCCCCCGGGCTTGGTTACCAGCAAGTCGGCCGCTGCCATCCACTCATGAATATTATCGACAAAACCGGTAATCCGGATGTTCGGCGTCGGATTCTTGTCCAGCTCCTTTTCCAGCCGAAAACGGGCCGCATCATTACTGCCGCAGATAAGGGTAAGCTGTACGTGCCGCCGCAAAACGGACGAACGAATCAATGCTCTGGTCTCCTCACTAAGCAAGCCGCAGCCGCCGCCCATAACCATGACCAGCGGAAGCTCCGGGTTTAACCCTAATCTCCGCTTCAAAGCCTCCCGGTCTGATTCTGAAGCCTCGGAAAAACACGAACGCACCGGAATGCCGGTCACACACAAGCTGGTTGCCGGGATGCCCCGCTGCCGCAAGGCTGCGGATACCGACTCTGAACCGACCAAATACAGGTCCGTGTGCGGATTCAGCCACAGGCTGTGATCGGTATGGTCCGTGATCACCGTAACCAGCGGCGTCCGTAGTCCGGTTCTCGACTTCAACAGCGATACGGCCGCTGCAGCCAAGGGAAAAGTACATATAATGACATCCGGCTGCTTTTCGTTCACCAATGCGGCCAGCCGCTGCAGCCCCATCCCCAGAAGGCATCGAAAAGGCAGCGACAGGCTTTGGCTCGCTCTCGTTTTCTTATATAAATATCCGTATACGCCCGGCGCCTTCTCCACTCCTTTGAGAAAGCCGTATCTTACAAACGGATGAAGGTTGGGATGAATCCGCCGCAAAAAATCGACCGTTTCCGCCTCCACCCAAGGTACAGTTCCCGCACTGCATGCTTCCGCCAAAGCGCGTGCGGCTTGACGATGGCCGTCCCCCAGATCTCCCGAAAGCACCAAAGCCCGGGCTCCCGTATTCCATTTGTTATTTACCGCCATGGTAAAGCCCCCCATATGAGGATTGGTTTTTTTCTCTGTCTATTTAGATCTAATAATAAACAAAAGTGATTGGAAATCCCTTATGTTGAGCTTAAAACTTTCTTAAAAATGGCAAGCGGCGGCCGCCCTCTATGGGGCTATAGCTTTAACCGCGTTTTGCATATCGTCATTTATTCGAGTCAGGTCAGGAAACGGGGCCTGTTCATCGCTTAGCCGGTACTTTTCCTTCAAGCGGAGAATACGGGCGACGCTTTGGTCAATCTGTTCCATTGTCAGTATACCATCACGAACCGCCTGCTGTACGGCATCATATACATGCTTGGCCTCGTCAAAACCGTGGCCTACGAGCAGCACGTCGCTTCCTGCGTCAACAGACCGTACGGCCGCCTGGCCGATATTGTATTGTTTAATAATCGCGCCCATCGTAAGATCATCGGTGATCACTACTCCTGTGAATCCGAGCTCCTTGCGCAGCAAATCCGTAACCACTGGCCTGGACAAGGAAGCCGGTGCCTCTTTGTCCAGCTTTGGCAGTAACATATGCCCTACCATGACTGCCTCGGCACCGCTGTGAACCGCCTCGGCAAAAGGCTTCAGCTCGAGCGCTCTCAGCCGGTCCATGTCATGATTCACCACCGGCAAGCCGATATGTGAATCTACCGTTGTATCCCCGTGGCCCGGAAAATGCTTTACAACCGGGATCACCTGACTTTTCTGCAAGCCCTTCATCACCTGAATCCCTATCGCAGCGACACGTTCGGGCCTGGAGTCATAAGACCTGTCCCCGATCACCGGGTTGTTCGGGTTGCTGTTTACGTCGAGCACCGGTGCGAAATTCATATTCATTCCGAGCGCGGTTAACCCCTTACCGAGCGTTTGTCCAATGTTTTGTGCCAGCTCCGGGTTGTCTGCTTTCCCGATCTTTTCCGCCGCGGGCACTTTCACAAGCTCCGGCGGCATCCTGGTTACACGACCGCCCTCCTCATCTACACTGAGCCAGAGCGGCGGTGCACCCGTTGCCGCATTGGCTGCTTTTAACGAATTGGTCAGCTCTATCAGTTGCCTGCTGTCCTTTATATTGTCCTTATAAAAAATAAATCCGCCCACATGGTACGTACCGATCATCGCTTTGGCTGTCTCGCTTATCTCGGAGCCGTCCAGTCCGACAATCATCATCTGTCCGATCTTCTCATCCTGCGTCATCCGTTCAATTCGTTCTTGAACCGGATCCTTGGTCGGCCGCTCTGTCTCACGCTCCTTCTCGGCAGACGGCTCGCTCTGCTGGTTGGAGGATATACAGCCTGTTATCGTCAAGAGCAGCATGACGCACCATACCGCAAGGACGAACACCCTGAAGCGGTTAGTTCCTGAATAGCGCACAGTCCTTCATCGCCTCTCTTTGCCCAGATGAACCCCATAACGTTATCATTACCCGAAAATAGAGGGAGGTAAACCATGTTCGGGATGTTCCATGGGTTTGCTATTTATTGACAGTCTGCGAAACCGCGGCGCGAGAACCGACGTCCCAGGCAACAAAAAAGGCCGCATCCTTCTGGGTGCGCTCCTTTTTTCATTGCCCGCACAACCTCTTCGCAACCGGAAAGAATCAGACGGCATAAATCCCTGTTCGGCAACCGATACGTGCGATAATGCATTCCGTATCGTCTATTGACGACACCATCGATATCTCCTCCGTGAAATCCCGGAAGGACGCCGCTTGCTGCAAATAGAAAAAATTCGGGTATGTCGCCTCATCCAGCAAGTAGGCCGACACTGTGCTTCCCGGCTTCCGATACCGATTCAATCTGGAGATGATTCCCTCCGCATTCATAATACCGATTCCGTGGCCAAAATAGAGGTCGCCGTTTAGCTTAACGGCGTTCTCCCCCTGCCAATGGATCATTTCCGGATCCACATCAGGGTTTTTGAAATACACGATATCCCCCGGAAATGCCAGCCGTTTTCCATACACCGTAATCAGCCGGAGATCACTGTCATGATGCCAAGAGTACAAATATAAATTGGCAAACAGCCGATCGAAAGCAGCGGTACCGATCGTTTCAAGCACTGCTTTATATAAAACGATGATTACCGCCGTTGCGCACTCAAAACCGTACAAATGACCGTTTACATAAATATCCCTTATCGCATCAGCAGGCCTCACAAACGGTCTTTGCTGAAATGCTCCGTTCTCGGTACGAATCCAATACGCTTCATTGCAAAATGATTTTTTGAACGATCTGAAAACGGCACCGCTCCTCTGCATAGCGACGGAAGAATCAACGATGGCCTCTCTCAGCTTAAGCTCGAAGCGCAGCGATTTCATGGATTCGTAATGGAACGGCGTCCCGCTCCTAATCTTTTGCTCCGCGATCTCCCGCTCCAGTGGAGTCATTCCATACAAGTCGACGGGGACGCTCCCCCCTGCTATGATAATCACGCCCGTTCCCCCTTTGGCCCTGTCTCGCGATTAGATCGCTCGATCCATTATATGCCTTGGAGGCCCTATGGCAGACCGACGAATCAGTCCATCTCGTATATCGAACCGGATTTGCTGGCGAACAGCTCGGCATACACCTTCTCGGCGTAAGCATCCGTCATCCCGGAGATGTAGTCGGCCACAAAACGCGGCCAAGACCATTGAGCCTTATGCTGCTCGTAACTGGCCACCCAATCGGCCGGGATGATGAGCCGACCGTGATCGGGTACCTTAAAGCTGTCCCACAGGCGCCGGATCATGATCTCGCTGCGCTTCTGCAGCCGCTGTACGCGAAAATCCTTAATCAATGTAACCCAGGCCAGCTTCTTCAAGATCTCCATCGTCCGCAGCAGCTCCAGATCCTGCTGTCCGTCCCGTACGAACGTGACCCGCTTCCAGCCCTTCTTAGGATCATCAATAATGCCGACGCGGCCCGCAAACGTGCTGACCCAGCGGGCTTTTATCTCTCTGCGGGTTCTGGAAGCTTCCTTACCGCATTCCGCATAAATCGTTTCCCACTGCTCCAGATAAGTATCCAGCACACGTCTGACCATCGCACCGATATCCACCTGCTCCCAACCGACCTCCAGATTGCCTTGGTCGTTGACGATCTCCTGAATGAGATGCTCCACAAGTCTGTCATCCTCAAAGAAGGTCCGATTCATCTGGATCTTCCCTGCACGAATGCCATCCTCAATGTCATGGGTGGAATACGCAATATCGTCGGACAAGTCCATAAGCTGGGCCTCTAAAGTCGAGCAGCCCTCGGGCATTTTCCACCGGTCCCGAAGTTCGGCGATTCTCCCGTCCCATTCCATCGAATATACGCCCTTATGCCGACCGGGGTCTTCCAAACGAAAAGGATATTTATTAATGGCCAGCAGTACGGCGGCGGTTAAATCGAGTCCGCTGTCGCTGCCCGCCCGCTTTTCAAGAAACATGAGGATACGGAAATTTTGCGCATTTCCTTCATATTCCAGACCGTATTCTTCATTGAGCAGCTGATTCAGCACTTCTTCGCCCTTGTGGCCGAACGGCGGATGCCCCAGATCATGCGCAAGCGAGGCGCATTCCACTACCGCCGGGTCCAGCATCAGCCCCGGATGTTCTTTACGGGCCAGAAAAGGGTACTGCTTGCCCATTCGGCGAGCTGTCTCACGGGCAATTTGCGATACTTCCAGAGAATGCGTGAGCCGCGTCCGATAGTAATCGCCCGAGCCCGCTCCGAACACCTGCGATTTGCCCTGCAATCGGCGAAAGGCCGGAGATTGTATTAACCTGGCATAATCCCGTTCATACTCGTCCCGTTCCTCGCTGAAAGTGCCGTGCGCCGGTTCGTCCAATCGAAGCTTTCGCAGATCCATATCCCTTCCTCCTCCTGATGTAATTTACTATGATCCGTTTCAACATCAGAAATGTGTCATCTTCAGGAAATTGTAGCATATTTGTTTTTCCAAAGAAAAGGTACAGGTGATCGCATAAAACACTCATCTCCGAGGTTCCCGGCCTCATAAGCGGCCGCAAAGAAACGCCGCTCATTGAGCGGCGTCGACTTCCTCTTCACTTGCAATATTCACATGGTCAAAGCCGTCAGGCTGTTCATCGCTGCGGGTAAACCCATTGGAATCCAAGTACTTGGCAAGATACTGCCCGCCGAACATTTCGTCATACTGCAGCTCGCGGTACTTCTCTACATCGCTTGCTACGGAAGACGGAGGCGAATTGTACAAAACTTGACCGGAATCGACCACCAAGCCGCGCAGCAGCCCCGGCACCTTCCGGGAAAGCTCGAAATTGTAAGCCCAGGCCGCCGGCTTCTCCATCTGCAGCCGGTCAAGGACATAAGCGTTCAAGAACGAATTGCTCAGAATCGGCACATGCTCCTTAGGCAGGTCCATATTGGACCACATCACAAACGGCACACTGTGAATCCGTTTCTGTTCTTCAAGCGACCACTGGTCGGACCTTCCCGTAGACACAAATCCGCTTTGAACATACACATCATAATCATAACCCAGCATCGGCAGATGGTCCCCGTAGAAGACGATGACCGTCGGCTCATCCGACTTCTCGAAATGATCGATCAGCATCTTCAGGCTGTGGTCCGCATTGTACACTCCCTGCGCGTACGTTTGAAGCGTGTTTCGCGCTTCTTCGGTCAGATTCCCTTCAACTTTAATGTCGGTCTCTCCGTAACGGTTATCATTGTAGGGCCCGTGATTCTCCATCGTTACGGCGTATATAAACGTCGGATTGTCGTTTGCTTCCACCTCGTCGATTATACTGCGCGACACTTCATCGTCGGAGATGAAGGCACCCCGATATTCCGGATTGTCAAAATCTTCTTTGCTTTTGAAATCATCGAAGCCCATATACTGATACACTTCTTCCCTATTCCAAAACCAGCCATCATAGGAATGAATCGCCACGCTCCGGTAGCCCTGGTTTTTAAAATAGCTGGCCAGGCTCGGAATCGGTTTTCTGATATACTGCTGGTATGGTATGGACCCCGCAGGCAGGTTGCTCATCGATTGCCCGGTCAACACCTCAAACTCCACGTTGCTGGTGCCTCCTCCGAATTGGGGAGACAAGAGGTACCCCGACGTCGTTTTCTTCTGCAGACGGTGAACCGTCGGGAGGGGGTCTTTATTGAATTTAACTCCCGGAAGCAGCGTCGGATCCCAAAACGCTTCATTCATAATGAAGATCACGTTCGGCTTTTTGTCATTCGATACGGAGGCCTTCGACGCGCCGACCAACTCATTTAAGCCTTCCGCCATATTGGCAATGGAGAGCTCGCTGTAGCCGGACGGTTTGGGAACGATCGAATTTTTCACATTCATGGTAAAAGCCAACGAAATCCCGTTTTCCCCGTAATTCTGCTGCTGGTTCCAAACGATTTCATTAACGCCCGCCTGAGCCATGACCTTCTCCGCCCAAGGCGCCCTCACACCGAAGGAATACAGCGCGAGAACAGCCATCAGGCCCAGTGTCATGCGAACCCACAGCTTCATCGGCCATCGCGGCAGCCAGATCCTGAGCAGGAAAATACCGGCCGAAATCCCGAAGACGAGGACCAAGCGAACCAATGCCTCTTTACTGGTGACCAGGGGAATAATATTCATGCTCTCTTTTTTCAGGAAAATGTCCCACGGAAAAAATGGTTCCCCGATCAGCTTCTGCTTAAAAAAACTGATGAGTGACATCAGCATCAGCAGCAGGGTGCTGAATCCCATGGCAAAAAAGAGCGATCCGATCAAACAATAGATTAGTAAAAACACGAAAAAGGCAAGCAAAGCATTCACAGCAAAAAGCTTCGGATTGGCGGTGAGCCAATCCCAGGTTTCCTGCACATTACCCCTCTGTATCAGTTCCATCCCAAACACAAGCAGAAATGGAACAATAAGCAATGACACTAGGATCACTTTGTTTTGGATCGCGCGGGCTTGCGCTAATCGTGATGACTTTGGCTGTCCTCTGGATGCCAAGGGACGCATCGTTTCTCACTCTCCTATCAGCCCGCTTCTTTATACAGCGGAAATCAATATTAAGATATTGTAAAGAACAAACATTAAATTAACATGAAAAAAACATGAAAGTCTTAAAATAGCGCTTTAGTCGCAGAAAAAACCTTAAAAACGACAAAAAAAGACTTAGGAGATCGCCAACATTTCTCCTTACTCCGAGTTACGGGCGAAACCTTCCGGATTCTTCTTCGTAGTACCCACCAAACCAAGGGAGGGATCCGGTATGTTCAAAAATTTGCTGAGAAAAATGGTTTATTCGTTTCGCAAGCCTAAACACGGCGGCTACCGCTATGGGAACAGCTCGGACAAATACCGTCATTCGCGCAAGTATTCCTCTTCGCCGTCCCGATCCGGCTACGGTCATTCCCCATACGGGCATAAATACTACAAAAATAAAAACCGCTCCAGTTCATAACGTCCGGAGCGCTTGCTTCAAGTCCCGTATAAGCGATGACGCATCTTCATACGGCGGTTCGATTTGCAGCAGCCGCCGTACTATTTTTCTGGTATGTGACGTAAGGGAGAGCTCCTCCTGCCAGTCTTTCTCTAACTGGCCGGGCCGCTCTTCATAAGACGAATACAGCATAAAAAGCAGGAAATGGCCGACGGCGTACAAGTCGCTCTTTACCTCCGGCGTTCTCCGTATTCCCGATTGTTCATTCATGTCCGTGTCCGATCCGTCCACATCCCCAATGCGTCTCGCCAAACCAAAATCGATCAAAACGGGCTCGCCGTTTCTGATCATCACATTCGGTATCCGGATATCCAGATGAACATAGCCTTGAGCATGGACAAACCGGACAATACTCATCAAACGAACGATACACTCCAGACTTTCCCTTTCGGAAAATCCGCGATTTTGTTCAAAGAGAAGGTCCTCCACCGTATGACCCTCCACCCAATCGACAGCCATACATAAGTGCTTGTTGTGCCAAAACGACCCGCGGCACCCCGGAATGTTCGGATGACGGAGCCGTTCCAGTATGGCCATCTCCCGTTCGAGCAGATGCCTGCTCCGCTTTCCTTTACTAGGCTTGGCCTGCTTTACGACAACCTTGTCGCCCCTGACCGTATCCTGACACAAATAAGTCAAGCCATAGCTTCCTTCTCCGAGAAATTCAATGATTTCGTACCTGTCCGCCAACAGCAGGCCTTCCTTCCACGGATAATCGATCCAAGCCTGGTATACCTGCTTGATGTAGCCCAGTCCCAGCATGGTGCGCTCCTTTCACGATTCCGGATGGGAATGTTCGGAATTCACGTCTTCTTCAGCCGCGGCTTTGCAGACGTAACAGTTGGAGCTAATTATAGCAGAATCTTCGAAGATTGGCTTGGAGGGGGTCTTTCACCGCTCTATACATCCGGCTGGCCGTCCATGTACAATGGATGGGAGATATCATGGAAACAAGGAGGAGCCATGGCCTCTAGAGAGATGCTGTACATAGGTTTGTTTCTTATAGGTTGGGCGTTTCTCGCGGCGGTCTTCGCTTTTGCCGATCTTGAGATTTCCCGGTCGCTTGCCGATCCGCGATCAGGCTGGGCTTATTTTTTCGAGGCGTTCGGCGAACACCCGGCACTGCTCATTCTATTTGCAGGGACGAATTTTTTATGCCGTACAGCGCGAACGTATTCTCCCGCGGTCCGGTTCGCAGTAACCGCCATCAGCGGGGCGGCCGCCATCCTGACAGGCTGTGTAATCGCTTATTTAACGGCTCATCGGTGGATGAACATAGAGCTTACCTTTCTCTCATCCTTGATGATCCTGCTCATTGCCGGCCTGGCGATGGCCGCCGTTCAACTGCTGCTCCATCGCATCCCGCAGCAAAAGCTGCTGGAGCATCGGAAAGCCGTCTGGATCACCCTTGCGCTCATCATCGGCGAGCTGCTGCTTGTCCATACGCTTAAGCTGTCTTGGGGAAGAATCCGGTTCCGGGATTTACTGCCCGATTATTCGAACTTCATGGCATGGTATGCTCCGCAAGGCGCCGAGGGACACCGGTCGTTTCCATCGGGGCATGCGGCTAATGGATGGGTGCCGTTATCCCTCATGTTCTTCGTCCCGCTGCACCGGAAGTTTTGGCGAACCGCGGCTCTGACCGTCGCTCTTGGATGGGGTTTCCTAACCGCCTACAGCCGGATCGTGATCGGGGCTCATTACGCTTCCGACGTTCTCTTTGGAAGCTGCTTAACCCTCAGCTTGTTTTATATTTTGTACCGGCGATCGTTCTCCCCGCTAAAGCACGACAAGCCGGCATGAGGCTCCCTGTGCCCGGACATGCTATGCATCGCATACGGCGATGACAAGTGAACGGCTCCGCTAACCGTTTGCAGCTTTACGCCGCGGCTTGCCGATGACGCCCACCAGGGACGGCAATCTTGTCTTGATATGTCGATGGGATTATAATCGTAACGAGCATGGCCTCCTCGTCAGTAGGATTCGGTGGCCCGTGCTTCAGTGATGGACAACATCTGGAAGAAGATTGCTTGGAGGGGTTTCTGTGTCCTTTGGCGCTCGAGTATTAAAAACGGGTATCGCCGTTACCCTGTCTTTATTTCTTAGCGGTTTATTTGACATTACGCCACCGGTGATTGCTGCGGTAGCGGCTATTTTTGCCATGCAGCCCTCCATCTACCGGTCATGGCGTCATTTATTGGAGCAGCTTCAAACCAATACGCTCGGGGCGGCGCTCGCCCTGCTGGCAGGCATGTTCTTCTCCAGCGAACCGATTGCCATCGGACTTGTCTGCATTGCGGTCATCATGATTTGCTTAAAAATGAAAATGGAAGAAAGCATCGGGCTGACCCTGGTTACCGTCGTTGCGGTCATGGAGGCTTCGGGACATTGGGACTTCGCGCTCAACCGGTTCCTGCTCATTTTAATTGGGATCGGCTCGGCGTCTCTGATCAATATCATCTTTTTCCCTCCCAAGCCCAGAGAGCAGTTCCTGAATCAAATGCAATCCGTATTTTCGAAAATGTCGCTTCTTTTAAGAACCGCGATCTCCGATGAAATCAAGGAGAATGTGTTCCGCGATGAGAAACAAGAGCTGGAAAAAGCCATGAAATCGCTGTCGGACAAGTACCAGCTTTTTGAGGAAGAACTGAAGAAGCTGCGGCGCGCAAAATACAGCCAAACACGCAATCTGGTCATTTACAAGCAGATGCTGTATACTCTGCATAAAGGGATGGAAGTTTTGGATGCGGTGGAAGAGCACTATTTCCCCGCTGCCCGGACGCCGGAGACCGATCAAGCCTTCGACCAGCACCTGGAACGTTTGATTAAATATCATGAGCACGTACTGCTGAAATTCGACGATAAATTGAAGCCCGAGAGTCTTGACGGCTCCCGGTTCGAAGAGGAAAACGACCGGTTCATGAACACGCTGTTGGAACGCGGCTCGGAGTATCGGGAAGGCAAGCTCCGATTGTCCGTTGTAGCGGGAGCCATGTACGATTACGGTTATCAGACGGGCAGGCTGGATAAGCTGCTGGAACAGTATAACCGGAGCAGCGACGATAAAGAACCGCTGGAGACGCTGACCTCCTGGATCAAGAAGTAGCTCTTTAGGCTTTTTGCTTCAGCGTTTACAATAAGACACGCCGGTCCGGCTTTCTTTCCATTTTTCGCATATAAAATGACTTTATATCTCATATTATAAATAAAGGCAACGGGGGACCGGGGACTATCCAGTAACTTCACATATGAAATCTCTGCACCGAACTCCCTCATTAAGAACTGTCCTGCAGGGCAGTTCTTTTCTGTTCAACTCTATGACGCTAAGGAGGAACCATCATGTATTTTTCCAAACGGGACATTGAGCCTCTGCAACAGGAGGAAACTGCGGTTTGGGCGTGCAGCAAAGAAGAGTGCAGTTGTTGGATGAGAGACGATTTCTCCTTTGAGGAGGAGCCTTCCTGCCCGATTTGCTCTTCCTTTATGATTCGCGGCACCAGGATGCTTCCGGTCCTCGTCAACATCTATAAAAGGTAAGAAAAAAGAACAGCTTTCCGGGACAATCGGAAGCTGTTCTTTTTGGTCCCGCGCCATTTTCCTACCCTTTTTCCAGCCGTTTCATGAAATCTTCTGCGGCGCTGTAGCCCTGCTGGCGAAGATACCAGTTATTGGCCGCCGCCTCCACCAGTCCCGCGACATCTCTTCCCGGCTGAAGCTGAATTTCGATATGCGGAATTCGAATGTCCATATACTCGGTGTACTTCGGCTCCAGCTCCAGTTCATTATTCAACGCATGCTCTTGCCACTTCGTCAATTCGATATCAAGTACAATGCGTGTCTCATCCTGGAACGCTTTTCTTCCGTAAAGACGGGAAACATTGATCAACCCGATACTGCGAAGGGCCAGAAGCTCCCGCGTTTTGCCGTCATGGGTGCCAAGGATCGTCTCCGGGCCAATTTTTTTCAAAACGACGATATCATCGGCTACCAGCCGGTGCCCGCGCCGAATCAGCGTATGAGCGGTTTCGCTTTTACCGACGCCGGATTTGCCGCGAAGCAATATACCGATTCCGGACACATTGACACAAACGCCATGGACGGCAATTTGCGGCGCCAGCGCTTTCGCCAGGTACGCATCCACCAGTTCAAGAAACCGGAATGTAGGCTCGTGCGTGCGAAGCAGCGGAATCCCCTCTTCTTCGCAATATTTCAGCAAATACTTCAGCCCTTCCTGATTTCGGGTCACTACAAAACAAGGCGGGTGATACTTCACGATGTTCCCGATGCGATGATTTCGTTCCTCTTCACTCAGCGTATGTAAATAATTGATTTCTTTTCTGCCCAACACTTGTACATGAGCATGAGAAAAGAAATCAAAATATCCGACAAATTCAAGCCCCGGGCGATATGCCCTCGGTTTGGGTATCGTTCGATGCATATGCGATTCCCCGACCAGCACTTCTAATGAGAAGCGGTCCACTAAATCTTTTACTGTGACAGACTTCATTTTTTAAATCTTCCTCTCGCACCTTCTTCAATCTTCTACAGGTCAACAGATGAACTCTTTTTTGTGTATGACCATGCCATATTAATTCTACACAACGCCCTGTTTCCCTTTTGCAGATACCGATATAGAAGTGACGAATCGGGTAAAAATGACTTGGATTAAATGACAGGAAATGGGTTACGGAACGCACTTTACAAGGTTTTGAAATGAATCTCTTATTGTATTCATTATTATCCAATTAAACATTTATGATCCTAAAAGATCTAACCGCAAAAAAAGCAGTCATCACAAAGGCGTCCTCCGTCTTCTGCGATTACCGCTTTCCATGGTTGAATGTATAATTAAGTACCCTTACAAGAGGATATCTTAACCAGTGTTCTGCCTTGGGCCTGGCCTTTGAGAATACTTTGAACGACGCCGGGAATTTGCTCCAAAGCGATTTCCGTGTACATGCTGTTCAACATAGCGGGCTTTAATTCCGAAGTCAACCGGTTCCAGATGCGGACCCGTTTTTCCATAGAAGCCATGACGGAATCGATTCCTATCAGCCGTATTCCGCGGAGAATAAAGGGAAATACGGTCGTTGCCAGCTCTGCGCCTCCCGTTAAACCGCTAATGGCTACCGTCCCGCCATATCGCGTGCTGCTTAAAATATACGACAGCGATTTCCCGCCGACACAATCGACGGCGCCGGCCCAGAGCTGTTTGTCCAACGCCCGGACTTTTTCAGGAACCAGTTCGTCCCGCGAGATGACCCGCGCGGCTCCCAATTTCATCAAATGCTCCTTCTGTTCTGCTTTCCCTGTGCTCGCCACGACTTCGTACCCCAGTTTGGCAAGCATAGCTACAGCCATACTCCCTACACCGCCTGTGGCTCCTGTCACCAGAATCGGACCTTGGTCAGCGTTCACGCCGCCATCTTGTAATTCCTGCACCGATAAAGCGGCCGTGAAGCCCGCGGTGCCGAATATCATCGCTTCTTTCATGGAAAGTCCCTCCGGCAATTTTACCGCCCATTGGGACGATACCCTGGCATATTCGCTAAAACCGCCATAATGGCTCACACCCAGCTCATATCCCGTAATCAGCACTTCGTCTCCCTCATGAAACCGACCATCTGTGCTTGACTTCACGATCCCTGCAAGATCGATACCGGGAATAAATGGATATGTTTTGACAACGTTTCCATTTGCGATGCAGGCCAATGCGTCCTTATAGTTGACACTGGAGTAGACGACTTGGATCAGCAGCTCGCCTGACGGCAAATCTTCTATCGTCATCTCCCGGATGCCGCTTGTTACATCGTTTCCCGATTGCTCCACAACCAATGCTTTGAACGCTTTGATAAGAATCACTCCTTAGACGACGGATGTTCCTTTATTATAAATCCTACGGCCCGCAAAGAAAAACTAAACTTTCAACCCGGCGAGGACGGCTAATGGCGTTTAAGACAGAACCCATCCGGAAAAGAGCTCATGTCCCTTTCTTCGCCGTGGCTTTCATTAGACGGATATGCAAAAAGCCGGCCTGACGGGGCCGGCTAATCCATTTATTTGGCTTGAGCCAAATCCTGTATTCCCGTGTTCGCTTTGACTAATATCTCGTCATACTTCACATCATCCTGCTTCGAGGACAGGAAGGTTCCGAGGAAAGCCCCCAGGAAGCCGAGCGGAATGGAAATGATCCCCGGGTTCGTAAGGGAGATGAGCGGGGTACCGACGAAGATCGCTTTCCCTGCTACCGGATCCCAAACGTTAGGACTGACCGCTACAAGAATGAGCGCGCTGAGAACGCCGACAATCATACCTGTAATTGCTCCTGCCGTATTAAACCTTTTCCAGAATACGGTGAACAAAAGAACAGGCAGGTTCGCGCTGGCGGCTACGGCAAAAGCCAGGGCTACAAGAAACGCAACATTCAGCTTCTGCGCAAACAGAGCAAGGATGATCGAGATGATCGCTACACCGACGGAAGCCAGTTTCGCCGCTTTAATCTGCTCTTTTTCATGAGCCTTCCCTCGCCGAATAATATGGGTATAGAAATCGTGGGCGAAGGCGGAAGCGGCGGAAAGCACAAGACCCGCAACAACAGCCAGAATGGTGGCAAAGGCTACAGCCGATACAAAGGCGAACAGGAATTCTCCGCCAAGGACTCTGGCAAGGAGAGGCGCAGCCATATTGCCAGCGGCGTTAGCGCTTACAATGGCATCATGGCCTACGAATGCCGCTGCACCGAAGCCGAGGAACACCGTCATGACGTAGAACAAGCCGATGATCCAAGTGGCTACAACGACCGATTTACGTGCCGTGGGGGCGTCTTTTACCGTGAAGAATCGGATCAGAATGTGCGGTAATCCGGCTGTGCCAAGAACAAGAGCAAGGTTAAGGGAAATCGTATCGAGTCCGTTCGAAAATTTGTTGCCAGGATTCAAGAACGCTTCCTTCAGCGGAGTTACAGACCGCATCTGCTCAAACATATGCCCGACGCTGAAATCGAATTTGGCAAAAACAATGAGCGAAATAATAAACGTACCGGCGATCAGCAGCACACATTTAATAATTTGCACCCAACTTGTCGCCGTCATGCCGCCGAAAACAACATACACGGTCATGAGAACGCCGACGATGAGCACGGAGGTCGTGTAATCAAGACTTGGGATAAGAAGGGCAATGAGTCCCCCGGCGCCAACCAGTTGGGCGATCATGTAGAAGATCGAAATCACGATCGAATTGATTGCCGCCACGCCGCGAATCTTCTTATGATCAAAACGGGCGGCGATCATATCCGCCATAGTATATTTGCCTAAATTTCGAAGCGGTTCCGCTACGAGATACAATACGACAAGATAGGCGACAAGGAACCCGATGCTGTAGAAAAATCCGTCAAAGCCGAACAATGCGACCATTCCTGCGATACCCAAAAACGATGCCGCCGACATATAGTCGCCCGCAATGGCCAGCCCGTTCTGCCAACCGGTCAATCCTCCGCCGGCGGTATAAAATTCGCTGGTCGTTTTTGTTTTTTTGGAAGCGTAATAGGTAATGACGAGGGTACCGAGCACGATCACAAGAAAAAGAAGGAAGGCCGTATTCATGGATTATCCCGCCTTTCTTTGTTCAGCATGCATTTGATCTTTGATTTCTTCGCAAATCGCGTCGAATGTTACGGATTTCTTGGAATACAGGGAACACAGAACCCATGTCATAATAAATTGAGCGAAAGCAAAGACCCACGCCCAAGTAATCGAGCCGACGGCAGGTGTATTCAACACATTGGAGAAAGCAGTAAGAAACGGAAGGGTAAAATAAAATGCACAAAAGAAGAGCGTCATCGGAATAATAAATCGTTTTTTCTTATCCATCAGCTTGCGGAAAAGCTCAGAATGGGCAATATCGCTGTAAGTCAACTGGTTCTTTTTCATACGCGAATCCCTCCATAATATGGGCTTCACCTGATGCATACAGGCACAGCCGGCTTAAAATGTAAGCGCTTTTATAATTATTATAGCGTCTCTTTTTTAATGCAGTTCGGTTTCGGTATGAAACGTCGAAATTCGTTCCTTAATTGCAGAAAAACAGTCCTCAACGGACTGTTCATTAGGATGATGCTTATTGCCCCTGCAAAAGCCGAATCAAATCTTTTGCCGCAATCCGGGAAACCGGCAGCTTCGTCCGTTTGGCATCCTTGAGAATGGCATTGTACGCACCGTTAAACCAAGGCTCGATCTCTTGAATATAATCCAGATTCACCAGATAGCTCCGGTGAGGCCGGAAGAACGTGGCGCCAAGCCTTTCCTCAAGCTCCTGCAGCGTCTGCTTCGTTGCATAGGAACGACCGTCGGCCATATGGATATGAGTTACCTTCTCCTCCTTGACCGCGTAGAGAAAAAGCTCCGCCTCGAGCACAACCATCCGGTCACCGTCATCGATCAAAAGCTTGTTTCTTTTGAAAGCGGGGGCTGTC
Organism: Paenibacillus naphthalenovorans; assembly: GCF_001465255.1. Taxonomy (NCBI): domain Bacteria; kingdom Bacillati; phylum Bacillota; class Bacilli; order Caryophanales; family Paenibacillaceae; genus Paenibacillus; species Paenibacillus naphthalenovorans. Next base: position 3,960,259 of record NZ_CP013652.1, read on the forward strand.
GGCGCTTCCGTCTGCTTATGGGCTTCCGAACCGCCTCCGGCTTCCGTCTTTCTCGCGCGGATGCGATCCAACGTCCGCCTAAACCGCTCTTCATCATAGGGCTTGAGCAGATAATCCACCGCCTCGAGTTGAAACGCTTCCAACGCATACTGATCATAAGCCGTCGTGAAGACAATAAACGGCCGGGGATCCAGCTCATGCAGACGATAAGCCGCCTGAATGCCATTCATCTCAGGCATCTCGATGTCCAGAAAAACGGCGTCCGGTTTATGCTTTTGCGCAATCTCCAGGGCCTCAGCACCGCTTGCGGCCGATGGGAGCACTACGATGTCCGGCTCCTTCGACAGCAAATAGACGAGCTCTTCTCTTGCCAGCCGTTCATCTTCGGCGACCATGACACGAAGTTTCATTTGGGTGTCCCCCTTCATTCCCCATTCGTATAAGGTATGGCTAACGTTACTCGCGCCCCGCCCTCCGCCCGGTTCTCGAACGAAAGCGCAGAGTCGGGACCGAGCAAGCTGATTAAACGCTGATTTACATTGTGCACGCCAAGACCGGTGCTCCCGCTCCCGCTCATCGGAGTCGTGCCCAGCTTATCCAGAAAATCCTCCCGAATCCCCGATCCGTTGTCCTCGACAACAATCCGTACGATCTTGTCTTTGCGTTCCATGGCGATTCGCACCCAGCCGCCGTTCGTTCTCTTCTTCAGCCCGTGCTGGATGCTGTTTTCCACGAGCGGCTGCAGCGTCGACGGCGGAATCGGCACCATTTCCAGCCCCCGTTCCACTTTCCACTCCACTTTGAGCTGATCGGCGAACCGAACCCGAATGATCTCCAAATAAGCATTCACATGCTCCACTTCCTGATAAAGGGGAATGAGCAGCGATTGGGTGATCTTCAGGCTCATGCGCATGAATTGGCCCAACTGCACCGTCACATGGCGCGCCTGATCCGGATCGATCCGGATCAACGTCACGATGGAATTCAACGTGTTGAACAGAAAATGCGGATTGATCTGCGCCTGCAAAGCTTTGAGCTCGGCATCCTTCATCAGCGCTTCCAGCTTCTCCGCCAACGCGATCGTCAGTTGACTGGAGATCAGCTTGCTGAAGCCGTACGCAAACTCCACCTCCACTTTCCGAATCTGTTTCGGGCTGCGGAAATAAATCTTGGTCAATCCCGCCGTCCGGCCCGATTGGTTGAACGGTACGATCAGAGCCGCGCCCAAAGCTTCATGATGAGGCTGAATTTGATCGCGGTGCATGGCGATTTGAATTTTGCCGGTTCGGATCGCCTGTTTGGACAATTCCGTTAACAAGGGTTCCCCGGGAACGTGCCGGGAGGTGCCGACACCCACATGAGCAAGGATCCGCTGCGTATCCGTCACGGCAACCGCATCGGCTTGCAATTCACGCATCAGTATAGATGCGGTAGCCTCTGCTGTCGTGTAGGTCAATCCTTCCTTCAGATGGGGAAGCACCATTTCCGCAATCGTTAATGCCCGCTGCGTCTCATGCGCGGCCGCACGTTCTTCCTCTTTGAACGCAACCTGAATCATCGCGACGAAAATGGCGATCCCGATACTATTGGCGATCACCATCGGAACGCCGACACGATTGACCAGCTCAATGGCCGTTTCCGAGGAGGTCGTATACACCAACAGAATGCCCATTTGCAAAATAGGGGCGAATACTCCGATAAACATGGCCTTGATGGGAGCGATGATCCTCTCTTCATAAAAAAAACGGGCAATAAGCCCCGCCAGAAGCCCGATCAAAGGAGTGGAAACCGCATGCGAAGGACCTGCAAGACCCCCGAGCAGCAAGGAGTGCAGACCGGTCAAAAATCCCGCTCCCGCGCCCACGTAAGCGCCGCCAAGCAATCCTGCCAGCACTACCCCGATGAGCGCGGAATGGGCCATGATCTCATCCGGGCCGAGAGCGGACACCCAGAACGTCGAATCGATTCCCTCCGGGCTCACTATGGCACCCGAATACGTCCCTGCAATCCCGATCAAACCAAACAGCAGGGCAAATACCGTTCCCGTCCGGGCATCAACCTCCCGATCCAATATATTTCGAAACAGGGGGATACGTGTCAATGTAAACATCAGGATCAGAAGCATTCCCATTCGTTCGAACAATACCAGTAAGAGCTCTTTCAAAAGCATTCCTCCCGCCGTTCAGGCAGAAAGCCCCATAATTATAAATTGTTAACTATCGGTCTCTCACCTATTCAGAATAATCAATTGTTTTCATTCACGCAATCGGTTTTCCAATTTCAAGACATGCAGAACGGCCCGCAGAATATATCGGCTAAGCGTGAAATATGCCCTCTCATGGTCTTGAGCATATTTCCTATTCTCCAAATATAGTATATTATACAATGAATATCATCTACATATAGTGTGGGGTGGACCATATGAAATCAATCTGTGTTTTTGCCGGATCCAATGCGGGAGAGCATCGCGACTATCCAATGAAAGCGGCCGAGCTTGGACAGGTTATGGCTCAAAAAAAGATTCGATTAATTTACGGCGGATCCAGGATCGGCTTAATGGGTGAAATCGCCAACGCCGTTCTGAAGGGCGGAGGCGAAGTGATCGGGATCATGCCCAGAGGATTGTTTAACGGGGAAATGGTACACCGGGAGCTTACCCGGTTCATAGAAGTTGAAAATATGCATGAGCGCAAAGCTCAAATGGCGGAGCTTGCGGATGGATTTATTGCTCTGCCCGGCGGGTTCGGAACATATGAAGAGCTTTTCGAGGCCTTGTGCTGGTCACAAATCGGCATTCATCGAAAACCCGTCGGCATTCTCAATATCAGAAACTATTTTGATCCCTTCATGAATCTGATTCATCACAGCATCAGCGAAGGTTTCTCCAATACATCGCATCTCCGGCTGATTCTGAACTCCAGTGAACCTGCGGAGCTGATCCATCTCATGGAAAGCTATGTTCCTCCTATGCTTGAGCGAAAGTGGAAGCAGTTGGATTAGTTCCGAAAGGCTCTTTGATATAAATAAAAAGCATACGGCTGATCCCGGTTTCAGACCGGCCGCATGCTTTTTCCCAAACCCAATCTATTTCGTCAAACGCTTGATTTCCTGATGGTAACGCACGAATCCCCAAACATACATTCCTATAGACCAAGCCTGCAGGAAGCAGCCGTTGAGAGGCTCCGGCTTATTGGCGCGGTACAGCTCCGCCGCCATTCCCATCTCATCCAAAATCCGGGAAGCGATCATGCGCAAGAAGGCGACGCCTTGTTCCGCACGCCCGGCTTTGAATTCGGCCATGGCTGTCCAGCCCGTGGTCAAATTCCAGACCGCCCCTTCCTGATAGCTGGACGGATCGTACCCCTTCCCTTCATCCTTGCTGCTGCGGGTGCGAAGGCCAAAAGGCGTGGTCATCTCCTCGGATTCCAATCGTTCCAGGGAAGACTTCACCCTCTCAGCATCGGCCAGCGTAGAGAACATGAGATTGACGGCATAATTGGGACGCAGCGTCGGGTCCGGCGTTCCGTCTTCCAGCAGCCGGTCGTAATAATAACCACCGTCCTCAAACCAAAACTCCTCCTCATATTTACGCTCTACGATGTCCGCCTTCCTGCTCCATTCGCGGGCAAACTCCGGCTCCCCGACCAGCCCGGCTACATCGGCCGCCGCACGCAGCGCGTGCCAATACAATCCCTGCACATCGTTGCTGCTCTTTCTGCGGTCGATATGATCCATCCACTGCGTATCCGGAATGGTGAAGGCCTGCGACGTGGAGACATCACCGACAATACCGTGCTCCAGGAAGCCGTCTCCGTCACGGTCACACCGCTGCGCCCAAGCCATCGATTTTTGAATACTGGAAAAATGGGCTTTGGCGAATTCCGTATCCTGAGCGGCATAAACATACTCGCGGAATAATATCGTCTGGAGCAGCACCCCTTCTGCGGACCCTCCCCAGGAAGTCTGATGCATAAAGCCCGGTCCGCTGATGACCGTCGGCATATCCCCGGCGAATGCTCCCGGACGATCCTCTTCCAACTGTAGAGAAATGAAGTTCAGAAGCACTTCCTTGACGAATTCCATATCCCCGATCGCAAGATAGGCGAATGCCGTCCAAGCCGAATCCCTGCTCCAATAATTGGGAAACCGGGGGAAGCCGGCGCAAATGCCTGCACCGATCTCGGGGTGATTGAATTTAAGATTTTTCAGCGCCAGCTTGGCAAAGTCAAACGCCTGGTCCAGCTCCGCATCCCCTGTTCTAACGGCGATAGTGTTCTCCAGGTATTCACGATGAGAGGAAACCGCTAGAGCGAATTGTTCTTCGGCGTTTTGCAGCGACCGGGAAGCGATATGCACAGCCCGTTCTTTGCTTTCCGGATCCCCGGACAGCACAACCGTAACGGTCACGGAAGCATGAGGCTCGACTTTTACCGGAATCCGGAAATGAAAGCCGGGATCCGCGCCTTCATAGGAGGTGCCGAAAGAAGCTGTCATATCCGCGTCACAGGCGATGACACCGACATAAGGCAGCTGCGGGTTCTCCATCACAATGCTTCTTGGCGTTGCCCTGAACTTGAATTGCTTGGCTTTCACTCCAAGCAGGCCATACGGTACCAGCATCGCTTCCGTATTTCCGATCAGTTCAACCTCTCCCGCTTCGTCCCCGTCGTTAGATAAGATAAACCGGGTGAACACCGCAGCGTCATCCACCGACATAAATACTTTCCGCTGAACCGTCAATGAGCCGAAACGGCTGTATGCTTCCAGCCTTCCCGGCAGATGGTCCGCTCTATCCGTATAACGGACGAGAGGATACGACCCGGCTGCTCCCCTCTCCGCAAGTTCCCATTTCAGTTGCCGGATGTATCTTGCCGGCGGACTGTACAAGCCTCCGTTATCGGTGACCAGGCCCCACCAGTTCCAATCGGCGGACAAATCTCCGGCCCAGTTGATCACGGCGAACGATGCATCATTGGATAAGGCGAGCGGACGATGGAAAGGGCCGGTCGACATCAAGCACGGCTCCTGGATATCCGATACCTCGTCTTGAATCGTGAATCGGGAATAAATTTTGCCGAAGGCATACTGCTCCGTCACAATGACGATCGAATGCTCGCCCGGGGCCAAGCCTCCCGGCAGCAGAACGGTCCACTCCGTCGGAGCGCCGACTTCAAACGTATACGGTCTTGTCTCGGAGATGGTTCCCGCGTTCCGTCCCTGATATCCCTGCCGGATCCAAACCAGAGAAGGATCGACCTCGCTGCCGTCCAGCAGCAGTTTGAAGTCGATCGCCACACCGCCGAGCGCCAACGGCGGGTTGTCCAGATTAAAGCGGAAGCCGATCCGCTCGCCGCCTGAATAGGCATTGCGCAGGCTGCCCTTCACATAAGTCATTAAGTAGAAAATATCGCCCAATTGTTTGGCTTGAATTGTATTCAATGGTTTCTCCCCGCTTTTCATTGAACTTACCCCTTCACGGCCCCCGCCATAAGCCCTTTCACAAACTGCTTCTGCACGCTCAGGAACAAGATCAGCACCGGAATCAGCGAAAGCACATTCGCCGCCAGAATCCTTGACCACGGAATGGCGATATTCTCCTGAGCCAAGAGCGCGAGCCGGAGCGGAATCGTGAACTTGTCTTCGCTTTGCAGCAGGACAAGCGGCATCGTAAAGGAATTCCAGTTATGCACAAACTCGATAATGGTTAACGTCGTGATCGCCGGTTTAATGAGCGGAAGGACGATCTGGAAAAACAGGCGGAATTCCCCGCTGCCGTCGATCCTTGCCGCTTCGAGCATTTCCGTCGGAACATCGTCGATATACTGCTTGGTGAAGAAAATACCGAACACGGTGACCCCAAACGGCAGGATCAAGCTGGCCAGACTATCGTATAACCCTATTTTGGTGATGATAAAGTAAATCGGCAGCAGCAGCACGGTCGGCGGCACGGTCATCGTGGCGATCAGAAGAATAAACAGAGCGTTTTTGCCCATGAATTGCTTCTTGGAGAAGGCATAGCCCGCCATGCTGGAAAAAACCACTACCAAGGCGGTGCAGCTCACCGATACAATGATTGAATTTGTAAATGTAGTACTAAACTTTAGCGCTTCCCAAATTTTCGGGTAGTTGCTCCATTCCAGCGTATGCGGCCAAAAGGTTGGAGGAAACTGGGTGATTTCCAAATCGCTTTTCAAGCTGGAAGCAAAAAGCCAGTACAGCGGCAGGAAAAAGACCAAGCCTATGGCCCAAAGGATAATCGTTGGAATCCATTTTTTGTTCATCGTTTCCTCCCCCTATCCTAACCGTTTATCCACTAGTTTTTTCTGAATGATGGTAATAATGACGACTAAGAAGAATAAAATGTACGACATCGCAGCCGATGTTCCGATACGGTAATATTTGAACGCCTCATTAAAGATAAGGAACGGTACCGTCGTAGTGGAATCGGCAGGACCTCCGCCGGTCATAATATAAATTTCCTGGAATACGTTCAATGAATCAATGAGCAAGAGTATAAATACGACAAGCGAAATCCGGCCGAGCAGCGGCCATGTGATCAGCCTCAGCTTCTGAAAGGGAGTAACCCCATCCACATCGGCGGCTTCATACAAATCCTTGGGAATGTTCTGCAAACCCGCAAGATAAATGAGCATGAAATAGCCGACTTTCTTCCAAACAGTCATGATGGCAATGACCGGCATGGCCCACACGGAGCTCGCAAGCCAGTTGGGACCGGTAACACCAAACAAATTCAGGAGCGCATTGATCAAACCGCGATCGCCGTTGAACAAAAACATAAAGATCAAGCTTGCGCTTACAACGGATAAAATATAAGGAACAAAAAAGATCGTACGAACCAGGTTCACCCCTTTAAGCTTTTGATTCAGCAGAAGCGCAAGGCCTGCGGAAGCAAACATCGTAATGGGGATGAAAATGACGCCGAAATAAATCGTATTGAAGATGGCTTTCAGAAATAGTTCGTTTTGCAGCACTCTGGCGTATTGCTCCAGTCCGACGAATGCGCCCGGGATTTCGAATAAACCCGAATTTCTTAGCGCTATGGGCTTGATATCCTTAAAGCTGGCGACAAACGACCAGACGACCGGATAAACCAAGAAAAGTCCGAGTATGATGACCGAGGGCAAAATGAACACATAGCTGGTCCAATCACCGATCACGCTGCGGATTTTTTTCTTCATAATTTGCCTCCCAACAAGCAGAGCACCTGGGTTAGGTGCTCTGTTTTTTACCCGGATATTAGTTTTGCTTCAAAATGGCATTCCCTTTTTCTTCAAGTATTTTCAAGCCTTGCTCCGCAGACATGGAACCGGAAACCACTTGGTTCAGAACGCTTTGATAGACTTCGGCTTCCACTTGAGACCACTGCGGTACAGGAGTGGAGATACTTGGATACTCTAACCCTTTGATAAAGACGAGGAATTCCGGATGCTCCTTGAAGTATGGCATGTCTGCAAGGTCTTTACGAATAGGCACGCGGTACGGATAGAAGTTGCCGTCATCGGATTTTTCACCCTTCATGACCAATTCTTGTCCTTCCTTGGAGCCCAGGAATTTGATCAGCCTGATCGCAGCATTCAATTTGTCGCCTTCAACGCCGGATGGAATGCACAGCATGTTCGGTCCGATATCCGCCGCTTTGCCTGCAGGTCCGGCCGGCACTTCAGCCGCTGCCACTTCGAACTTGTTGGTCGCCTTCCAGGCATCCGACACTCCCCATGGCCCCTGGAACTGCATGGCTACCACTTGGTTGCGGAAATCCGCCATCACCGCGCCGCCGTCTTTGTTTACCGTATCCGGAGGCGTCACCTCTTTAACAAGCTTGGTGTAGAACTCCAGCGCCTGCTTGCCTTCCGGAGAGTTCAATCCAACCTGATAACCGCCTTTGCCGTCTTCTTTTACAATCTTGGCTCCAGCCTGGTTCATAAACATGTTGACCATCCAGGTGATATCGTACACTTGCTTGCCCACGAGACCAAGGCCGAATTGATCCGGCTTGCCGTCTCCATTGGTATCGATCGTCAATTTCTTGGCCGTTTCATACAGCTCTTCCCATGTGGTCGGCGGATGCTGGATGCCGGCCTTATCAAAGAGCGTTTTGTTATATACCAGCTGTACGGAATGTCCAAGCCATGGGTAGCCGTATAGCTTGCCATCCCATGTACCTAAGTCCCAGAGCTGCTCATAGTAATTGTCTTTTTCACTATTGAATTCTTCGGACAGGTCGACATAAGCTCCCTGCGGCGCCAGTCCGCGCACATCACGGTAAGGAATTTGCATCACTTCCGGCGCGTCCCCGCTGAGGATTTGCGTCAGCAGCTTCTGGCCGTTCTGGGCGCTTCCCAGCAATTCTACTTTGACATCCGGATTTTTCTTTTCGAATTCGTCCACAATCTCACGGATCGCTTTCCCCCGCGGGGAATCGCTCGCCCATGTGATTTGCATCCGGATGGAAGTCGTCTTGCCCGGCTCCGATGCCTTTTCCCCGGCGGACCCGTTATTTTCCTGCGCAGCTCCACAAGCGGTAAGAGATACCGCCATCATACCCGCGAACAATGCTCTTGGCCACTTTTTCATGTTAGGTAAGAACCTCCCTCAATCATTTCTTGATATAAAAATCCTACGTATGCATTATTGCTAACGTTGGCATTTTTAGCGAAAAAAATTAGATCGACTGCCTTTCACAAATCGTCGGCGAAATGAGTACCCGAGTTCCGGCTCTGGCACCCGTGTCCAATTGCTTGGTCAGCACCTGCAGCGCGGATTGGGCCATAGATGGAATCGACTGGTCAATCGTCGTAATCGGCGGGTGGTAATACTCGCCCATGTCGAGCTTATCAATACCCAATACCGCTACATCCTCCGGTATCCGAAGTCCACGCTCGTAAATCGCACGGTATACCCCGATCGCTCTTTCATCCCCTGAAATAAAAATAGCATCTGGCCACTGAGGCGACCCAAGAGCCTCCTTGGTACGGAGATAAGCCGATCCAATGTCGGATACGTCGTATAGAATGCTCCACCGGTCTGCGGACACATGACGGTCTGCGAAAAAGCGGCGGATCCCCTCCGATCGATCCTTGTTGACAATGTAGTTTGGATTGCCAAGCAGAAACAGCATGCGGCTGCGCTGCTTGGAATACAAGTACTGCGCCGCCAGGTACCCTGCGGCCACATTATCAAGATCCACATACGAGGTATCAAAATGATCAAGGTCTTTACCCAGAATAACAAACGGAATCTGCTTTTCCCGTAAATATTCAACGCGCCGGTCATTTTCGATCATATCGAACATCACCGCGCCGTCGGCCATTCCGTGCTTCAGCAAATAAAATCCGTCGTTCTCATTGTCCTCGTAGCTGTCGGCAGAAGAAGAGGAAATCACCATCCGATATCCCAGTCGGTGCGCTTCCTTCATCATTTCATGCAAAATTTTGTTATGAAATGCACCCCAAAAGCGGCCCCGGTGCTGATCTACAAAAGCAATCAAGGTGTTCGTTTTTTTCTCTCTAAGGCTTTTGGCCAGCAGATTTGCTTTAAACCCCGTCTCAGCCACCACTTTGAGAATCCTCTCTCGGGTCTCGGCTTTTACATTCGGATCATCGTTGATCACCCGGGAAACGGTTCGGATCGAAACTCCGGCCAACCTAGCTACATCTTTGATTGTTTGCGTTTTCATGTGCATTCCCTATTCCTTCAGACCGTTTCATTATTGCCATCGTTGGCATAATTATTGTATCCGTTTTCCGACAGGGTGTCAATACCAGGAGGTTGGATCGCGTTTAAAATAATGATGCCAGCATTTTTTTCAGAGCCTCGTAGGACAAATGTTCCTTTCCCAGTTCGAAGTTGTGCTCCATACAAGCGCTGCGGAACTCCCCATCCAGCAAATATCTAATGACTTCCTGACCAGCCTTTGCCATGAGTTCTCCGTCAATATGAACCAATCCCTCCGCGTCGACCCGATGCTCATTTCCAAGAGAAACGATATGGAAGCCGTAAGGTTTAATATCCGTGCCAAATACCGGGTATTCATATACGGCCATCGGTTTTTTGGCGTACAATCCTTCCAAAAACTGATTTCCCCAGCCTTCCAGCACACTCGGATAAGTGACGAAATCCGCATGGACATAGGCATCCCATAAGGAATATATTTTTTTGCCGTCTTTGGTGACACGAGTCGCTTCGATCCATTCATTGACGTAAAGCAGCTTGACGTTCTGCGCCGCAGCCCGCTGGTTCAACCCCTCGATGTATTTGGGGGAAGCCTCTTGAAGCCCCGCCAGCACCAGCACAATTTCACCGTCCTCACCCATGATTCGGCCGTCATATAACGGCCGCTCCTTGAGCCGCTTCAGGTTCTCAGGCTTACCGATTTCCGCCGCCAGATCAATGGCCAGCTCGATCGCCTTTCGTTCGGCAATACGCGTAGCCTGCAGCAAAAGAATGTCGTTCTCCTTCACGCCGATCACTTGGCGGAAATCGCCGTTATAATCGTCAATCGTCCAAGCCGGAGCCGAGAAGTCGAACACGTTCGGAACGACGGTTGATTGCTGCCCCGTCCGCCGAAGCAGCTCCTGCTGGGCAATTTTATTAATCACCACCTGCTTGACATTCGCGAGCTTCGGCGGGAAGTACTCCGTCAACCAGCCACTGACATAGCGGTTTGTAGGACGGCTGTATTTGATGCGTTCCCAATGAAAATCATGATTGTGCGCTACACAAGCGATGTTTTTTTTGCGCGCAACTTCCGCGAACGCGAGTCCCGCGGGCAACCCCCATCCCAACGACCAAATGTTATTGGGAACGATCACATCGAGCTCGTATTCATCGATGATCCTGCAAAGCGCTTCTTCAATCCTGGCAGCGAAGGCCAGTACATCATCCCGGAAAGCTTCGGCATCGGGATAATCCGTAAGCTGTTCGTAAGCGTTAGCCACGAATCGGTTATTCACCGGATGCTGATAGTGCAGTTCTTCGATCACGATCCCTTCTTCTTCCCCTAAACTACCTGCCAATAAATAGACACGATGTCCCAATTCCTCAAGGACCTTCTTCCATTTCTCCATTTCTAAGGAGACGCCATCGGTTTCTCCTGCGCGAAAATGGCATAATGCGATATTCATGGTGCTTCCTCCTAAACCCATTGAGTGGATACGCTACAAAATATTTTTGCCAACGTTGGCAAAAGCAAAGACATTATGATTCTAAAATAATTTCTTTTAAATTACAACTGATTTTTCAGGAGCTTCCGCTGCATCAGTTAAACGCCTTCACGTTCTTGAAAAAATCTTAATCTCTGGGCCAACTCCCGCATATAATGTTAAAGAATACGGTCGGGCAGGGGAGGGGGGCATTGTCTACGGTTATTAATATTTTCTCCATGAAAATCAACAGCATCTCCAACAATGGTTCCGTCAACATTGGAGAGTCGTTTCACAACAGCCATACCGCCAATTCCAAAACAACAGGCGAAAATTCCTCATACGGCGATCATGCACCGCCCACTGCAACCATGAAAAATATTTACGTGGATCCCGACGTCAATGATCAGAATGAAGTCGGGAACGTAGATAAGGTGAATGCCAAACAAATCTAGGAGGACTTGTGCATGCCTTTTCTCATAAATATCGCTAATATGAAAACAAACGGTGTAACGCAGAACGGCAATATTGATATTGGTGCAACTGTGCATAACAGCCATACTGCAAACACCAAAATGATCGGAGCCAACTTTGCTCTGGGCGATATCTCCCTGACGGTCTCGAACATGTTTAACGCTGTTATAGATCCGGATATCAGCGATCAGGATCAAATCGCTAACCCTTCGGCTCCGGTGACCAATCAGTTTTAAGTCCTTCCTTCGGGAGTGAGCGGAATGAATATGAAGAAAGTAAAAGAATGGATGGAATTGGCGAATCAATGCGCCACCGGTGACTTTTGGGGGACCATCATGGATTCCAATGATCAAGACGACCCCCTGTCCACAACCCCCGAGAGCTGGAGCCCGCCGGTGGACATCTTCAGTACGAGCGACGAAACCTTCATTCTTGTGGAGCTGCCCGGAATCCGTAAGGAAGAATTGGATCTAACGATGATTGGCGATTCGCTAATTATCAAAGGAATGAAAAATAACAGAATACCCATCGAGGATTCCATCCTGTCGGAGCGATATACGGGTACCTTCGAGCGCAGCATCCGCCTTCCTTACCCGGTACAATGGAATACGGTATCCGCCAAATTGGCAGAGGGGATGCTCGTCCTCAGATTCCCTCTCCCCTTGTACAGGGAAGCCAAAATATCGGTTGAATAAGCTCTCCGCCAAAACCATATCGCTCATCTCCAAAAAGAAGCTTTCCTTAGAGGGCTTTTGGCATAGTATAGTGCGATAACACGATCAAATGGTAAAGGAAGGAAACTCATGCTGAATTATGTTGTTCAACGAGGCGATACCCTTTATCTGATTGCCGGACGGTTTGGAGTCGCTATAGAGGCGCTCATGAAAGCAAACCACCTGACTGCACCCGGTTTGTACGTCGGACAAACGTTAACCATTCCGGTATCCGTGCCGTTTGAATATGTCGTGCAGCCCGGCGATTCGCTTTACTCGATTGCACTGAGATTTAATACGACGATAGAAGCGATCATGATGCTTAACAGGCTGACATCGGCCGCGCTCCGGCCGGGTCAGCGGCTGCGTATTCCCATCTACACGGAGGCCGTCGTCGATGCGGATACCGCCAATGTACGCGGCAGCGCGGGGACGGCTTTTCCGGTCATCGCCCGAATGGATCGCGGTGCCCGCCTTCCGCTGACCGGCATCGCCGGGGATTGGGTTCAGGTTCGCCTGTACAATGGACGGACGGGCTGGATTTTCCGCGATATCGTCAATCTGGTCCCTCACGACGGAGAACGGCCGATCCAGGAAATATTCGGTTATTATACGGAGGAAGAAGGTCCGACATTACCCAGCTCTTACAAGGTCTTCTCGGAAAATACAGACAGGCTGTCCAATATCGGCATGTTCCATTTCCGTATAGACAGGGAAAACCCGGAGCAAATCGAGAAGTTTCCTTTATTTGAGGATGCTTATATGCGGGAGGTCGTGGGGCTAGGCCACCTCCACAATATTAAAATGCTCGCTACCATCCATAATCTGCTGTATGAACGGGGAAAACAGGAGGTCAATAAAGAAGTGATCCGGCGGATGCTGACCAATCCCGACACCCGCAAAGCGTTTATTCAAAATATCATCGCGCTCCTGCAAAACTATAACTTTGACGGTGTAAATATCGATTTCGAAGATGTCCACTATGAAGACCGCGAGCTGCTTAACTCTTTCTACAGAGAATTAGGACGGGAATTAAAAAGCAGGGGGTATTATTATTCCGTCGCCACCCCGTCACGAACCTCGGACGCTCCTACAAATCCTTTTTCCGCTCCCTTCAATTATGCGGTCATCGGGGCGGCCGTCGACGAATTTGTCGTCATGCTGTACAACGAGCACGGTTGGCCCGGCAGCGGCCCCGGACCGGTGGTTTCCATCGGATGGATGGAGAACGTCGTCAAATATGCGTTAACCAAAATGCCGGGCAGAAAAATTACGGCGGCCGTTTCCGTATTCGGTTTTGATTTCAATTTAACGACCAACCGGAACACGTATGTGACTTACGACATGGCGATGGAACGTGCCAAAAAATATAATAAAACGGTCGTTTTCGATCAGAAAACGCAGACGCCCATGTTTGCATATACAGACGAAGCCGGAAATCAGCATGAGGTATGGTTTGAGAATGCTGCAAGCATTCGCGCCAAGCTGCAGCTGGCCCACCGTTTGGGTATCCGCGGGATTGCCCTTTGGCGTTTAGGGATGGAGGATCCCGAAATATGGACAATGCTCGCCGATGAATTTGTCATTGCCAAAAGTGTTACTTAACATCCGCTATTCCATGCTCAAGACTCCGCTATATGGACACCTTGCCCTATATACCGGAGTCTTTTGACGACTAGCGGATCTTTATGCGGAGTCCGTCATGGCTTGGCGGGAGACGAATCCCCATCCTCGACGATCTGCGCATCCACATCGATGATATCCGGATGTTGATCGGCATCTTCGCTAAAGAAATCCTTTAATTTATTTTTCGCCTTCAGCTTCACAGCTTCATCAATATTCATAGCGACGGTTCCAACAGCCAACATCAGCGCCCCTAAATCATCTACGTACCCAAGTACAGGGAGCAGATCAGGCACAATATCCAAAGGGAGTATGAAATAGCCCAACGCTCCATAGATTTGCACCTTGGTCTTTAAAGGGATGTTGGGACTCTCCAGCGCATAAAAAAGCAGCAAGCCGCAGTACACCACTTTCATTCCCGCATCCTTGGCATACCTGCCCAGCTTTGACCACAGTCCCGTCTCCGAGTAATGCTTTTCGTACTTGGAATTGCCCATATCTGAATCCCTCCTCTCCGTAACATATACAAATTTCGATAGATGATGTATATTTCCTTTAACCCCCACACAAAAAAGCCGGCCAAGCGGCCAGCTCGTCATACGCCTGTGAAGGCACTTTCTTTTCTTATCCTGTTTGCAGCATTTTGTGGAGCATGGTCCCGGTCTGCGCGAAATTCGTATGCCAGGAAAATGCCTTTTCCAGGACATGAGGGGTTTGCCCTCCCCTTGTCAGGGCTTCATTATAATATTCCTTCAGCTGCTCGCGGTACATCGGATGCGCACACCGTTCAATAATAAGCTCCGCACGCTCTCTCGGCGCCAATCCGCGCAAATCGGCATAGCCTTGCTCGGTGACCACCACATCCACATCGTGCTCCGTATGATCCACATGAGAAACAAACGGCACGATACTCGATATATTTCCGTCTTTGGCGGTGGATTTCGTTACAAAAATCGCCAGACGGGCGTTTCGGGCAAAATCCCCCGAGCCTCCAATACCATTCATCATGTTCGTTCCCATCACATGTGTCGAGTTCACGTTGCCGTAAATATCGAACTCTAACGCCGTGTTGATCGCGATGATTCCCATACGGCGAATCACTTCAGGGTGATTGGAGAGCTCCTGCGGCCTTAAAATGAGCCGATCGCGGTATTTATCCAAGTTAGGGAACACACGTTCCATGGCGGGGGCGGACAGCGTTATCGAGCAACAGGAAGCAAAGCTGACTTTACCCGCATCCATTAAATCGAAGACGGCATCCTGTAATACTTCGGAGTAAACTTCCAGATCCGTAAATTCTGATTTCAGAAAACCATGAAGGACCGCATTGGAGACCGATCCGATCCCGGACTGTAAAGGGGCAAGCCGCTTCGTTAAGCGACCCGCCTCAACTTCCTTACGCAGAAAGGAAATCAGGTGCTGAGCGATCGTATCCGTCTCCTTGTCCGGCACAGAGATGGTGGATGGAGAATCGGACTGGTTCGTGAAGACGATCCCCCGGATTTTACCCATGTCCACCGGTATTCCCACGGACCCGATCCGGTCATCCGGCTTCGTGATAGGGATAGGCAAACGTTCCCCTTGCCTGCCCGGCTCATATAAATCATGGAGCCCTTCCAGCGCCTGCGGCTGCGCCATGTTGATTTCAACGATAATGGACTTCGCATGCTGTGCGAAGACCATCGAATTGCCTACGGAAGTCGACGGAATAATCATCCCGTCCTCCGTGATTGCAATCGCTTCCACAATAGCGAAATCAATCGGCTCCAGTACTTGGCCGCGAACCATTTCAGACGTTTTCGATAAATGCTGATCTATAAAGTAAAATTCTCCCTGATTAATCTTTTTTCGCATCGTAGGGTCCGCTTGGAAAGGAAGACGTTTATGCAGCAAGCCGACTTCAGCGAATAATTTATCAATATCCGATCCCAGCGATGCGCCGGTGTACACATTCACTTTCAATCTTTCGGTTTTGGCGCGTTCCGCTAACGCCATGGGAACCGCTTTCGCATCTCCTGCACGTGTAA
The DNA here is from genome assembly GCF_001465255.1 of Paenibacillus naphthalenovorans. NCBI lineage: Bacteria > Bacillati > Bacillota > Bacilli > Caryophanales > Paenibacillaceae > Paenibacillus > Paenibacillus naphthalenovorans. The sequence goes on from NZ_CP013652.1 coordinate 3,976,258, forward strand.
AGCCGCTCAGCCCCAGTGTCATACCGTCTTTAATCCAGGAAGCAGCTTCTTCCGCAGAAACAACTTTGTATTGCAGGTGTTGGTTTCTGATTCGATGATAAACGCTTTCCAAAAGGCTCTCCCCCAATCGACTAGTCTTTGCATTTATTTTAAACGATGGCCGTCAAGGGAGAGGATTTTTCGGATGAAATGGATTAAAATCGGGATAGAGCACAAAGATCGGCTGATGAAACAGAGATTTTTTTCAGAACGCGAGCAATTTCCTGAAATAACTGGTGTACGATTGACTGACCGTGATTTTGGTTTGGTTTTTCATGATGAGCACAAGCGTCGAATGAGTATCAGGATAAATTTCCTTGATGTGGTTTACATTTACGATATAGGAGCGATGGCAGCGCACAAAGTAATCCTTCGGCAAAAAGAAATCAAATTCGTTCAGCGTATATTTATGCGTACCGGACAGCTTCTCGGTCACCACATAGGTTTTGCGGTCGCTGGCCTCCAAATACATTACTTCCGGAAAAGGGATCGGAACCCATCCGTCGTGATATTTTACGGTCACTACCGATTTTCCGGTCGTCAAGGTCGGGAATATCGCAGAAACACACCCCGTTAAAACGCCTTCTTGAATGATAGGCACCGCCATGCCGTAATAAGGTACGCCAAATATATCCCGGTCAATAAACTCGGAGATTTTTTGCCGGGCGGTTAACGCTTTATGCGTAATGGTCCCCTCTTTAATCGGGTCGCCGGGCTTGATTTTAAGATTGATCCTTTTGCTTGGCCGGTAATACACATATTCCTCAGTGTTTGAAACGACAATAGAGGTTTCGTCCGAGAACAGCTCCCCTATCGCCTCAAAGATTGAATCCATTGTAAAATGTTCCATGTCACGCACCTTCTTCAACACGATCATACGATATCGAGAGGAACTTTTCTGGAAGGGCCGGGAAATGCTTCGTCCAGTTTCTTTATATCTTCTTCCGTTAATTCGATGCGTCCTGCCGCGGCATTGGCTGTAACATGTTCTTCTGTCGATGCCTTAGGTATGGCGATGACGTCACCGCTTCTTATGCACCATGCCAAAAGAAGCTGAAAAGGTGTAATCCCATGCCGTTCGGCAATCTCCCTGACGACCGGGTTTTCTACCAGCCCTCTTCTTAAAGAGCCTGCCTGCGCTATAGGACAGTAGGCCATAATCGGCATGCGGCGTTCTCTTTGCCAGGGAAGCAGGTCATACTCTATACCGCGGGACCCCAAATGATAAAGCACCTGATTGGTCACACAATGCGTTCCTTTATCCAGACGGACCAGTTCTTTCATATCGTCCGTATCCAGATTCGAAACGCCCCATCGCAAAATTTTCCCCGCTTTAACCAAGCGCTCCATGCCTTCGATCATTTCGCTTAAAGGAACGCTCCCTCTCCAATGCAGCAGATAAAGGTCAAGCCTGTCCGTCTTCAACCTCCTCAGGCTGTCCTCACAGCTTCGGGCTATACGGTTCAGTCCCGAGTTATGCGGGTACACCTTGGATACCAGAAAAACTTCATCTCTTATCCCTTCCAGCGCTTCCCCGACCAGAGACTCCGATCTTCCCTCGCCGTACATTTCGGCCGTGTCGATCAGAGACATTCCGAGCTCCACGCCGAGTCTCAAGGTTCGGATCTCCTCTTTTCTCTTCGCCGGGTCATCCCCGATATGCCAGGTTCCCTGACCCAGTCTAGGTACGAAAGTTCCGTCTGAAAGCCGGACTTTACGTTGATCATTAACCGCTTTGATCTGTTGAATTTGATCCTGGTTGAGTGCAGCCATATTCTCCCCCTCCTTCGATTTTTATCGGATGGTATTATTCCCTGATGAACCGGATTATAACATGATATGATCTTCATCGACAGCAGCGAAAAAGCTCTGCGAATCCTTTGGTTCAATAGACATCCCGTCCGGTAAACGCTGCAAAAGAAATCACCAGCGCCGCGGCGCCCCAGACCGAAAGCACCAGCAGCGAGGAGCCCAGCGACATGCCGGCGATCGGCGGAGCCGCATCTTCCAGGTAATCGATAAGCTGCAGATTGACCATAAACAGATATTTGGCCGATTCCCAGGAAGCGACCATCGCATTCAGAATCGTCCCGGCAATAAGACAAGCCAGCATGATCCCCATGACGGCGGCGGTGCTCCGAACCAGGACAGAGAGCATAAACGTAATCGTAGCGACCACCACCGAGACAAACCACGCCAGACCGAGCGCCATCAGGATAAACTGCCACTGGGGTACCATTCGCACACCCGAGGAATCCAGCTGCCCCCCGCTGACTGAGAATCCGGTAAGAACCGGCGCTGTCCAGCCCTGAAAGCCGAACACCAGCCCGGATATGACGGTCGACAGCAAGCCGAACAGCGTAATAATGAACGACACCGATAAAAGCAGCGCCAAATATTTGCTGAGCAAAATTCGCCATCTTCTTACAGGTCGCGTCAACAGCACCTTCATCGTTCCGGAGCTATGCTCCGAGGATACCAGATCCGCAGCAACCACCATCACCATTAAGGGCAGAAGGAGGTTGATGCTGTTCTCCACAAAGCCCCTTGCGAACGTCGGAGCTCCCGGCTCGGACGGATTAATGTCATGATCCAAATAATACCGCTGCTGCGCGATACGAATCTCCAAACTTTGGCGCGATTCCTCCGTCGTCCGGGGGTTGGTTAACCGGTTCTCCCAATTGGCGATGCGCTGTTCCAAAGCCGTACGCCAATCGATATCGCCGAATCGTTTGCGGTTTTCTTCCGCCTGCCGATACTGTGCATATGTAAACAGGGAGATCAGAATCCCGATAATCAGCGTAACGACCAGAAGTCTTCTTTTTCCGGTCAGCTTCACCATTTCATTGTAAATCAGGTTAATCAATGCTTTGCCCTCCCGTCAGTTCTATGAATAGATCCTCAAGAGAGGGAAGCTTGCGGCTCATCTCCGTCACGGTTACTCCCGCTTCCACCAGCGCTTGATTCCACCTGCCGACTTCCTGTTCGATATAGGGGGTAATCACAGCATCCCCCTCCATCTGTATCGAACCGGCCAGCCCCTGCAAAACCCGGATCCCCTTCGATATAGGAGCTAGCCGCCAGATGACCCGTTCCTGCCGAGCCAGAAGGCTGTGTACCGTGCCTACTTGAACGACCCGTCCTTTAGAAATAATCGCAACGCGGTCGCACATCATTTGAATTTCACTTAACAAATGACTGGACACCAGCACGCTTAAGCCTTCTTTTTCCGCCAGATAGCGTATGAACTCCCTCATCTCCCGAATGCCGGAGGGGTCGAGCCCATTGGTCGGTTCATCCAAAATCAGTACTTTCGGTCTCCCCAGCAAAGCCTGAGCGATGCCAAGCCTTTGGCGCATACCCAGCGAATAAGTCTTCACCTTATCGTGGATTCTTGCGCCGAGCCCGACCAACTGAACCACTTCCGAAATCCTTGTTTCGTCAATCCCATCCATCATTCGGGCAAAATACTGCAGATTACTCCATCCGCTCAAGTAGGAGTACAGCTCCGGATTTTCAACAATACAGCCCAGATTCTTCATCGCCTCGGGGAACTGCTTATCGATATCATAGCCGCATATGCGAATGAAACCCGCCGTAGGCTTAATCAGCCCTACCAGCATTCGAATGGTTGTCGTTTTCCCGGCGCCGTTCGGCCCCAAAAAACCAAACACCTCGCCGCGCTTTAACTCCAAGTCGAGGCCTTGAATGATTTCCCGCTTCCCAATGACCTTTCTCAGGCCCTGCACCGACAATGTAATATCGCTCATGCGCCCACCTCCTACCAAGTAATTAACGAAGCGACCCTTTCCCCGATTAAGCGGTACCCGTCTGCATTAGGGTGGAACAAGTCCCTCGCCAAATAATCCTGCACCTTCAATTGAAACAAGTCGAAGGTCGGAACCAGGACAGTTTGCGGATACCGGGACGCGACCTCGGCGGCTTTATAGTTCCAGTCTCTTACGATCCTGCTTGTGATTTCCGTTTCCTGCAGTTCAATGAACGGATTGTACAACCCGATCAGAAAAATGCGTGCGGCGGCGTTTTCCTCGCGAAGCTGCTTCAGAATTCCATCCAGTTCGCGCAAATAGGCAGACTCGATTTCCTGAATCTTCACCGGATCCAGGTGCCCCAGTGTTTCCCCGCCCCGGAACAAGTCATTCCCGCCTATACTGATGACAATGACGTCAGCGGCTTTCACTTGAGCCTGCAGTTCTCTTTCCCGAAGGAGCGAAGCCAATTGGCCGGAGGTTTGTCCGTTTACCCCGTAATTCTCAACCACAATCTCTTGCTCCGACTTCTCCTTGAGGCGATCCAGCATATAGCCGATATAGCCTTTTCCTTCCGGGTCTCCCGTCCCTCTGGTCAAAGAATCGCCAAGCGCAAGCACCCGGAAGCTCCCGTCCTCCACCACGGGTGTATACGGCTCGTCCTGGGCTGCAGGAGCCCTCTCTATAGGAGCGGGCGCTGCATCGCTGAAATAATGCTGCAGTGTCCACGCCAATCCTCCCATCCAGACCAGAAAAGATACGGCCGACACGGCCATAAGCCATTGAATCGATCTCTCTTTCATCTCGCTCCCTTCCCCCATCTCACTTTCCCTTTTTTTCCGAGCATAGCACACAAAGCTGAAAAGAAGCTGAAATAAGCTATGCGGTCTGCAACCGCTACGGCATCGTATACGGTTCGAACAAGTTCGCGTCTCCCTTTGCCAAAACCAAACCCCGAACCTATGCGTTCGGGGTAACCTATACGTTGGGGTTTATCATATATCCATCCCTGTGCGTTTCATCATGCTCCTCAGCCGATCGATATCCACTTCAATTCCCTGTGCCGCTCGGCTTACTTCTCTAACCTTGTTATATTCAAACAAGCTTTTCGACGGCTGCATTTTATTCCCGATGAAATAATAATAATCAAGTCCGGCATGGTTGCTCATGATCCAATAGATCGTATTGATGTAATATGGCGAAAAGATCTCAATGACTTTTGTCCCCCGTTTACAGAATACAAGATTGGTCAGGTTCGCGCCATGCGGGGCAATAATGATTTCTGCGGATGAGAAGATTCGGATCTGCTGCTCTACTGACAATTTGCTGAGGACGACCTTTTGAAAACGGTATTTGCCGAGCAGGTCCATCACTTGGTCTTCATTCGTGATTTTTCGGTAGTTCGCGTCCTCCCGGCTGATATAAAGCCTCTTGTATTCGTTGGCATCGCCCGCCCCGGAATACTTCGAGAACGCATCTCGAAGAAAATCGACGGCCCATCGGGGATAATTGGAATGATACCCGACCAACGACGACACTAGAAGCTTGGCCTGCAGATGGACATTAACCGTTCCGATCGTTAGTCTTGCGCCGGGGGGAATGCCGAGCATGTCTAAAGTTTCCGTGTGGAAGGAAGGGGGAGGATTGTAGTTGGTATTGAAGACAAATTTATCTATGGCTATACCGGTTTTTCTCAGCAATGCTATACGGGGCAGTACGTCCAGCATCCAGTGAAAATAGGAATCGCTCGCCGTATAAGTGAGAACGCCTAACGTTTCGGAGCAGTGTTCAACAGGCGGTAAGCCAGCTTGTTGAAAAACGGAGTGCTGCTCGGGAGAAGATCCCCAAAATTCCAGGGAGACATCCCACAGCAGTTTATTGTCCGGCGTGATGACCGCGCCTCTCGGTCCCCATAGCCTGCCGCCGGGGATAACGGCCACAAATGCGCTGTGATGAAGACGCTGGTGATATTCCCGGGGAGTGAACGCTTCATCCAGCCCTTTAGGTGTACTAAATTGACTGTCATGTTCAGAAAACAAATCCAGCTTGTTTCCTTCCGTCGGGTTGCCATTCGATTGACACGCCGAGAACCATTCCTCTACGGTCCGATAATAGCCTGCCGGAGGAAGAAGCCTCCCATCTGGTCTGGTCAATGGATTTCCCTCCGTTTCTTATTCTTTCCATAACGACTTTTGTTCATTTGCCGGGCCGTCTCATATGCCTCTGCCGTCCGATCAATCATGATTTGCGGATGCCAATATTTGCGTGCCCATTGTTTACCCATTTCTGCCAATCGAACCCGCAGAGACGGATCGTTCATCAGTTTTACTATCGCTTCATACAGCTCTTCCGGATTGCGCGGTTCAACCAGCAGCCCCGTATGGTCCGGAATAATTAATTCCGCATTTCCTCCCACACGCGTTGTGATCACGGGAAGACCTACAATCTGAGCCTCCATCACGGCCAATGAATGGTTCTCGATCAGGGTTGGCAGGACAAAGATATCCGCCTGTTTATACAAGTGAATCATATCCTGCTGGTTGCCTAAAAATTGCACGTGTTTTGTTAAACGGAATTGATCCGCCATAGGAACCAGCTCTTCCATTGCAGGACCGTCACCGGCAAATTGACAGATGAAATCATCCCTTTCGTGCAAAAGCTTGCCAAGCGCTTCGATTAAATATGACTGTCCCTTATAAGAAACTAATCTCGCCGGGCAAATGATTACCATTTTACCGTTCATCCGGTTTTCACGCGGATTCCCGTTCGCTTGGGCGACAATGGAAGCGGTATCCAGCCCATAAGGAATGACGGCAAGATGATTGCTTGAAACAAAAAACCGGTTCGTATATTCTCTCCGGAGCCATTCGCTGGAAAATATCGTGATATCTGCGGAGGATGCTCCCATATGTTCCTCAATAAAGCTGTATTGCCAGCTCGAAGACCCGGTATCCGCGATTTCCTTGGTCAAAAAAAACTCTTCATTCAGCAGCCCGTGAATGGTGGCGACATGGGCAGCTTGTACAGGTTTAACCCGGGAAATCGCTCTGGTGGAAATGACGTCATGCGTATGAATCAAATCATATTGATCCAGGCCGATCAAGGCCGATGCCATTTCAAACACATATCGCTCAATCTCCCGAAAGCGGGCCCAAGGCTCCAATTCCGGAAGCTCCTGGTCAAAATAGTCCATCATGATGTCGTGCACAGGAAACAAAATGGGATTTTTTTCTATCGTGGGCTGATCACTCAATCGATAAATTTTATTCATATCCGGATGATGGGCCAGTATGTCCACCTGATGTCCGAGTTTTTCCAAGCCTTGTTTCAGCACGTTTAAGTACGTATTGACTCCACCTATATGAGGAACAAACCAGTAGGTGACAAGCAAGATTTTCATAAATGAAACCTCCTTATCGGTACCCCAGCTGTCAAGAGCCTGTTTGTTATGAATGCGGCAGCATGGGAATATGGATTACCTTAGAAAAGCCATCCATATGAACCCTAATGATCTGATCACCATATCGACTGGATTGGCCTACCACTTGGTATGCTCCGGCCGGCAGCCCCTTACACTGATAGTACCCCTTCTTATTAATCCCTATTTTCCTGACCAGGATTTGGTCTTTGTTGAATATCTGAACCGTCCCCTCCGTTAAAAACCGTCCCGTAAATTTGTCATACACCATACCGCTTATAGAGGATAGGCTGTCAGACCTCTTGTCCCACCACAAACTGTTCTTAAATGGATGCAGCATTTCTTTATCGGGAATTTTATACGTATCGGCAAGAATGAAGGATAACCGGTCCCATAGGGGTTCGTCTGTGCAGTTAAAAATGTTTCTTGGCTTGAAATCGAGCAGATCATGATACGGTTCCATCGCATCAGGCAGTTCGGGAATGACGATATCATCAAGCAAAAAGGAGAGTTTCCTTGTATCTTCGCTGATCCCTTTATCCTTCGGTACAAAAACAGAGCTGGAGATAATCAGCAGCTTTCCCTGCATTACGGGTTTCATTTTCGTTTGCATGGTGAAATGGCCTTCTTGGATCTCTGCCTGATCCATCAGTTCACCATTGATATAAACGGAGATCGTGAGTTGTTCAGGCCATGGGTGTCTGCGTCCGGAAATGATTAAAGCTGTTGTTCTCCTGATAGGAGGCAATGGAATGACAAAATACTTGGAAAGCCATCCATCAGGATAACGGTCCGTAAATATAGCGCTCATCAACATCCCTCCGTTTTTTTGATTTTGTTGTTGCCACCCTTTGATGGACGAACAGATCGTGGTCAAACCCGGAAGGTGCGTAAGCTCCCCGGACTTTATATCAAAATATGTGATAGAAAAATATATTGAAACGGCAATAGACTACGTCTTTCATTTTTAAGATCGCCGGGGTCCGGGCGGCTCTATCTACTCGAATCTGTATGCATAGAAAAAAGACAGCCCGAATGAAAATATCATTCGGACTGCCCTTGTTAACCATCGGGTGGATCGGTCATCTCTCAAGCATGCTTCTTTCCACCCAGATACGCGTCTTTCACCCTATCATTGTGAAGTAAATCCTGCGCCTCGCCGCTCAGAACGATTTGTCCGGATTCGAGAACATAACCGTAATCGGCTATCTTGAGCACCTGCCGAACGTTCTGCTCCACGATCAGCACCGTCGTTCCTTCTTGATTGATCTGCCGGATGACCTTAAAGATATCGGAAACAATGATCGGAGCCAATCCCATAGAAGGCTCATCGAGCAGCAGCAGCTTCGGACGGGACATCAGCGCACGCGCGATGGCAAGCATTTGCTGCTGTCCGCCGGACATCGTTCCGGCAAGCTGGTCCACCCGCTCTTTCAGAATCGGAAACCAGGCGAACATCTTCTCGATATCCTGTTGAATACATTGGCGATCGTTGCGCTGGTAAGCGCCAAGCTCCAGGTTCTCGAGTACGGTCATCGGAGCCAGCACCTGACGGCCTTCCGGAACCAAAGCCAGCCCTTCCTTGACCAATTGGTGAGGCTTCATTCCCTGCACCTGCTTACCGTTAAGGGTGATGGAACCGCTCCGCGGCGTAAGCACACCAGCTACCGTCTTCATCAGCGTCGTCTTCCCGGCCCCGTTAGCACCGATCAGAGAAACGATTTTCCCTTCGGGCACTTCAAGCGAAATGCCCTTTAATGCGCGAATATTGCCATAGTACGTTTCGAGATTTTGGATCGCAAGCATCACTCATCCTCCTTCCCGAGGTAAGCCTCGATGACATCAGGATGGTTTTGGATTTCCTCAGGTGAGCCTTCGGCAATTTTCACGCCGAAATTGATGCACACCACTCTATCGCACAGGGTCATGACCAGCGGCATATCATGCTCGACGAGCAGGACCGTCGTACCGTTGTCCCGGATTTTACGGATCAGGTTCATGAGCTCATGCGTCTCGCTTTCGATCATTCCCGCCGCCGGTTCATCAAGCAAAAGCAGCTTCGGATTCGTCGCCAGCGCCCGGGCGATTTCGAGTCTGCGCTGCTGTCCATACGCCAGCGTATCGGATCGGATGTCTGCGACGTCCTTCAGGCCGACGAATTCAAGCAGCTTCATCGAACGCTCCTGTACATGGGCTTCTTCTTTCTTTTGGCCGGGCAGATGCAGCAGAGAAGCCCAATAACCGGATTTGGTTACCGTATGCATCCCGACCTTAATGTTTTCCAAAGCGCTCATATGGCCGAACAAACGGATGTTTTGAAAGGTACGGGCGATGCCAAGCTCCGTAATTTTGTGCGGAGGCAGCTGCAGCAGATTCGTTCCGTCAAAGACGATGCTTCCTATCGTCGGCGGAAAAATGCCCGTGATCATGTTGAAAATCGTCGTTTTTCCAGCCCCGTTCGGTCCGATCAAACCAAGGATCTGGCCTCTGTCCAGACTGAAATTCACATCCGACAGCGCCTTAATCCCGCCGAATGTTTTACCAATTTGCTTCAATTCGAGCAGCATGCTACAGCCCCCCTTTGCCGGAAGTTTTGCTTTTGCGTTGTTTCCATTTGGCAAATGTGCTGGCCGTGATCAAGCCATGCGGACGGAACGCCATAACGAGGATCAGCAAGGTGCCGTAGAAGATCATTTTGTATTCGGCCAGAACGCGCAAATACTCCGGCAATCCTGTTAACAACGCCGCCCCGAAGAGCGGACCGATAATGACTTCCGAACCGCCGACAACGGCAAACGATAATATTTCCACAGCCCGGTGATAATTGAAATCGTCCGGCGTGATGCTCGTCGTAATGTGGGCATAGAGGCCGCCGCCCAGCCCCGCGAGCATGGAACCGATCAAATAAGCCAGCATCTTGTAATACGTAATATTGATGCCCATGGCGCGGGCCGCTGTTTCATCCGCACGGATGGCGCTGAACGCCCGGCCGACCCGGGAACGGTCCAGACGAATTTGGCATAATAAAATAACGATAAATAAAAGCATCATCGCAATTAAGGTCGATAAGGCTTTCATTTGAGATACGGAAATCCCCAAAACGGATGCATCCAGTCCAATTAACTTCTCCAGCTCGTATAACCGCGTTCCGATCGATTGCAATCCGGTCAGACCCAGCGCACCGTTGGTGATTTCCAGGTTCAGCATAATGACCCGGACAACCTCGCCGAAACCAAGGGTAGCAATAGCCAGATACAGTCCATGAAGTCTTAATGTGGGATAACCGATAATTAAAGCCACAATCCCGGTAATGATCACTGCGAGAATTAACGCCACAATTAACGGCAAATCCGCCGATTTGGTAGCAATGGATGCGGTATACGCTCCAATACTCATAAACCCTGCATGTCCAAGCGAAAGCTGTCCCGTAGACAACGTAATATAAATACTGATAGCCAAAATCAAATTCAGGAACAAAAAGGTGAAAACCTGCAGCGTATAAGGATTTAAAAAGTCCATTTTCTTCTCATGATCCCCCTTTACGCCTTTTTCCCAAACAGACCTTGCGGCCGGATGAGGAGGATGACAATAATCATACCGAAGGCTACGGCATCCCTGTAAGAGGAATCACCATAAGCAACGGCCAATACTTCCGACATGCCGATCAGCACGCCGCACACCATGGCCCCGGGAATGCTGCCGACTCCGCCAAGGATAAGGGCAGCCAAGCCTTTGAAGCCCAGTGTCAGACCCATCGACGGGATTAATGCCGAATAAGCAATACCGATCAGCATGCCGGCGATGCCGCCCAGAGCCGAAGCAATCACCACGGTCATAATAATGACGGCGTTCGTATTGATGCCCAGAATCCCTGCGGTTTCCGTATTTTCCGCAGTTGCTCTGAGCGCCTTACCCATTTTGGTCTTTTGAATCCAATAATTCAGAATGACCATTAAACACAGTGAGATGCCGATGATGATCAGATCCGCCGCGCGCATCTGCACGGGTCCTATATGGAAAACGGCCGCTCCGACACTCGGCACCGACCGGGAATCCGCTCCAAAGAATATATGAGTCAATTCTTCGATCAGGATGGCGAAACCAATCGTGCTGATTAGAGGCGCCAGATGCGGTACGTTCTTTTTTCTTAGCGGCCGCAGCGCGGTGAATTCAAGCACAAGCCCCAAGATTCCCGATACGATGACCGCAACGGGAAATGCGACCATAAACGGCAATCCGGTATTAACCGTAAGACTCAATCCCACAAGCGAACCGAAAATAAAGATCTGACCATGTGCCATATTGATAATGCGCAGCACACCGAAAATAAGCGTATAGCCGATAGCGATCAATGAATAGGTACTTCCTACGGTCAATCCGTTGAAGAGCTGCTGCCAAATCACGCTGTCTCCTCCTTTTTTTCAAAATGGGCTTACGAAACAAGCAACCCGGGCAGCACCCGGGTAACTTGTTTGTTTCCCTAACTATTCAAACCTTCATTAACTTAAACAAAGGGGGCCTAAAGATGGAGTGGATTATTCGAACGTTACAAACTTGCCGGCTTTCACCGTAACGACGACAGGCACACCGATCGGATTACGTTTTTCATCAAAGGAGAGCTTGCCCGATACGCCATTGAAGTCCTTCAGCTGGGCCAATTCGTCACGCAATGCGTTACGGTCACCGCCTTTATTCGTTTTCAAAAGGGACTGGGCCATGATATACATCCCGTCATACGCCTGAGCCGCGAATTGATCCGGTTTCTTGCCGTATTTCTCTTCATATTTTTTCACGAAATTTTGTACATTTTCGTCTTTTTTGTCCGGGCTGAACGGCGTGGCTACGATAAGACCTTCCGCCGCGTGGCCGGCAATTTCCAACACTTGCGGATTGTTAAAGCCGTTGCCGCCGATAATCGGTACATTCAGACCGATTTCGCGTGCTTTTTTCACAACAAGAGAACCTTCCTTATATAATGCCGAAACGAACAATGCATCCGGATTGGCTGCTTTGATTTTGGTCAGCTGTGCGGCGAAGTCTACATCCCCATTCGAGAACGTTTCTTCACCCAGGTTGGTTAGTCCCATCTTTTCCGCCGTAGCCTTCATGGTTTTAAACCCGGATACGGAGAAATCGTCGTTCTTCGCATAAATGAAAGCCGCTGTCTTGATCCCGTGCTTCTTCACAGCCACATCCATAGCGGCAGGAATCGCTACGGACTCAGGCAGGGAATTGCGGAATACATATTCGCCGATGTCGTTAATGCCCTCGGCAGTATTGGAGATTCCGAGAATCGGAGTTTCCGCTTCACTGGCTACCGGTCCAATCGCAAACATTTCGCCGGACAAGGTCGGACCGATGATCCCGACGACTTTATCCTGGTTAATCAATTTATTGGCCGCATTGATAGCGCTTTCTTTCTTTCCTCCCGAATCTTCGGTGATGAGCTCGATTTTTAATTTTCCTTTGTTCGCTTCATTTAACTCGGTTAAAGCAAGCTCTAAACCTTGTTTTTGGGCTTCGCCATAGGCCGCCCCGCTTCCGGAAAGGAATCCGATGTAACCGATTTTAGCCACCTGTTCGCCATTTCCGGCTTCCGCCCCGGATCCGCCGTTGGTTGCCGCAGGCTGCGCACCGCAGCCAGCCAATAAGGCCAAGCTCAATACAGCGGAAAGAACTGTACCCATGCCTTTTCTCTGTCTCATGTCGCATCTCCCTTTGAATAAGTATTAATAACAAAAAATGTAACAAATTTATTAACAAAGTGTCAATAACAAATCTCTTACTATTTCGACACTTTTCCTGCACGTTTCCAATTAATAAATAAGCAAAAAGCACCGACCCGAAGGTCCGTGCTTTTTAGATCACATTGACTTGTCAATGATTACCTTTAGTATCCGTTTTTCATCCGTTTCCCCGCCTTAAAGACCACGCCGTTCCATTCCAGGACCGGTTTTTCGCCCAATTCGGGTATTCAGCCCAATTGGCCTATCAAAAACCCGCTTAACGTATCGTAGTCATCGGTCGGCAGTTCCATATCCAGCAATTTTTCCACATCGTCCAAACTGGTGTAGCCTTGTACCATAAATGTATTTTCACCGATGGCGATGACTTCCTTCTCTTCCTCATCATGCTCGTCGAAAATATTGCTGACGATTTCCTCAAGCAAATCCTCGATCGTCACAATACCCGCTGTTCCCCCATATTCATCAATGGCAACCGCCATATGGACCTTGTTCTTCTGCAGGTCCTTGAACAGTTCGTCGATCCGCTTGGCCGCCGGAACAAGATACGGTGCTCGTATGACATCCTTGATATCAAGAACATGCTCATGACGGCTTTCCAGACACAATATGATGTCCTTTACATGTAGAATTCCTACAATATTATCAATTCCCTTCTCAAAAACCGGGAATCTCGTATATTTCTCCATATGAATCAATTGCACGACTTCTTCGAGCGTCGCCGTGATCGGAATAGCCACGATATTCGTCCGGTGAGTCACAATATCGGAGACGACTTTATTGTCAAACTCAAAAATATTGTCGATCATCATTTTCTCGGTTTCCTGAATGGTTCCCCGCTCCTTGCCGACATCCACCATCATCCGGATTTCCTCTTCCGTCACCTGCTCGTCATTGGCATGGGGATCCACGCCGAATAGACGAACATCACATTGGTGGAGGCTGTCAGCAGTTTAACAAACGGAGACGCGATCACCGACAGCGCGGTCAAAGGCCGCACCACGATCATGGATATGGCTTCCGCTTTTTTCATGGCCAACCGCTTGGGCACCAATTCACCGAATACTAACGTGAAGTAGGACAGCACCAGCGTAATAAAGATCACGGATATCTTTTCCAATAAATTCTGCGAGATCGGCACTCCCATTTCATAAATGAAACGGGCCAAGCTCCCGGCAAAGCTATCTGCCGCAAAGGCACTCGCCAGAAATCCGGCCAGCGTGATTCCGATTTGTATCATAGCCAGAAACCGGCTCGGCTCCTTCAGCAGCTGATAAAGCAGGTTTGCTTTTTTGTTCCCTTCCTCAGCCATCAGCTTCACTTTGTTATCGTTCAGCGAGATCAAAGCGATTTCAGACGCGGCGAAAAAGGCGTTTAATGCTACGAGTATAATAAGAATGATAATCTCCACGCTTGTTCATCCTCCGTTAATGGTACTTGTCCATCATATAAAAGCAAAGGCATCCTTCAAATTCACAACGGAGGGATCAATTGCCTTGATTCGCGTCTATTTCAATGGCCTGCTGCCCGAAACGATGAACATGATCTCCGGAAAAGTCGGCCATGGACTTCCCATCCCCAATTTACATTTACTAATAAATAACTTACATATCAAGTTTCTCGGACCATCCCTTAACAGAATTTCCCAAACACCAAACGTTCATCCCGTTTTTTTTGAGAATATGATTGCCGCTGCGAGCCCAATCGATTTCTTTACCGCCGCAAGTCAAAAAAGACCCGACTGCAATCGAGCATTGCCATCAGGTCATTGATGATTCGTTTACTTCAGCCATTCATGAGCCGGATCAAAATACGGCACTAACGTCCTGCCATGGTCTCCGGCCATCACCCACAAATAATAGATGGGATACCCTCCCGCCGCGCTAAGCGGATGATATCCTCTATCCACTGCGAAGCTGTCTCCATGTCTTACTACGTAGGCTTGATCGATGCTTTGATCCTCCGTGTAATGCATTTGGATGCCATACCCCTGCTCAGGATTGAATTGATAATAAAAAAACGCTTCCAGATGCCGCTCATTTGAAGAAAATTTATGAGGGGGATAGCTTGACCAATGCCCGGGCTGGAGATAGGTCTCCCCCAGGATCATACGGTGGACGCGGCCTTCGCCATTGTCGCCGATAATATCATTGACTTCCCGCCGCCACGTTTCCTTGCCCCGGGGGTGGGCAACGACTTCGTTCGGCCTGACAACGAAAGGCGCATACTTGCTTTCCGCTTTAACCTTGCATACGGCGATTTGGACATCATTCGACTGCGCGGTCACTTGATAACCGGATTGGCATGGGATGTACACCGCAGTTGCTTTCCCTTTAAATACATTGTTCCTTTCTCCCAGGTCCGTCCACTTCTCATTCTCGCAAGCAACCGTCACCTTACCCGTCAAAAGGACTAAAGCCGTTTCATAACCGCCCGTCTGGCTGGAATAGTCTTCACCTTCAGTTAAGGATATTTTTCCGAACGCAACATATTTTAAATCGTGGTCTTCGGTGATGATATCCTGATACCCTGCCGCTTCCTTTGCTTTGAATAAATAAGCCAATGCTGCCACTCCTTTTTTATTTGGAAATCATTGTATACATTGTGTATTTTATAATGTTATGTGATAAGCGCTTACATAGCAATAGTTTTTTGCTTAGGAAAATAAAGAAGAAGCCCCTCCAAGTAAACGGTTGTGCTCTTCTTGCACACTTGTCTGCTTAAAGGGGATTCTTCGGATTGGAGAATCGCCAGGGCTTTTTATACGGATTCTCTTTTCATTAATCCTGAACCAGAGCGTATTTCTTGTCAATTTTGGCTACCAAAGAATAATAAGTGTCTACCATGTTGCCGACATGGAGCTTGCCGATTTGGGTTAGCGCCTGATAGGCCTCCCATTGATCCCAGCCGAGCTCTACCATCCAGTCAATTAATTCCGCGTAAGCGATGCGTGCCGCATCCTCCATCGGACGCGCGCTCCCTACGACCATAAGCTCCGTGGAACTTTCAATTCTGGGCCATTTAATGGCTTTCCCTTTGATTAATTCAAATTTCAGCGTGACCTTCGCCGTAATCTCCAAAGCCACACCGCATAATTCACCGTCGCCTTGACCTGCATGACAATCTCCTGTAAAGAAGTACGCTCCCGGCACCCGTACAGGCAAATAAACGGTGTTGCCCGGCTTCGTATCGGGTACGTCCATATTTCCCCCATGGTCTGCCGGGGTCAATGCGGATATCGCTTCAAGCTCCGGAGCCGTACCGATCGTACCTAAAAACGGACGCCAGGGAAATTTCAATCGCTTGTTGTAAGTTAACTCGTTATCCTCCAGTTTATAAATAAACACCTTCTCCGGAAGCGGTTCGTTCAAGGTGCGTGTGGTGTTCGTGGCCGTTAACCCGCCGAAGTTAGGCAGATGCGCGCTAACCGCCCAATCCCTGGTCGGCTCTATGTCCATAATGTGTACTGCCAGCGTATCGCCGGGCTCCGCCCCTTCGACAAAGATCGGCCCTGTTTGGGGATTTAAATAGTTGCCCAATATTTTTGACGGAATATCGGTATCCTTCGTAACCCGATCTTCAAAGGCGTCCCTCGTATAGATGGCTACGGTTTCCCCCGGATTCACTGTGGCTATAGGCTCCAGATAACGGCTGAATACGTAACTATGTGCTCCGGGTTGTCTGATTTCTTTCATTAGGTTCGACTCTCCTCATCCCATAAGATTTGATTTCATAACCGACGTTTTTCGGCTACACGGCCAAATAGCGTTTGATCTGATCGTAATCGGCCATCACTTCGGCCGTGAGTTCGCCTACAATACTCCCTTTATCCATCGCGTAGCAGCGGTCGGACATCTGTTGAATCAGTCCGATATGCTGCTCCACAAACAGGACGGTCAAGCCCCAGTCCCGATTAATCCGTTTGATGATATCGCTGATTTGCAAAATAATACTGGGCTGAATGCCTTCCGAAGGCTCATCCAATAAAAGCAGCTCCGGTTTGCCGACCAAAGCTCTGCTGATGGAGAGCATCGCCTGCTCGCCGCCGCTCAGCGTGCCCGCCTTCTGGGTTCGCCGCTCCCTTAATCTCGGAAAATAGTCATATAATATGCCGAAGTCGATATTGGCCTCCTTTTTATTAATTTGGCTACCCATTTTCAAATTTTCTTCCACCGTCAATTTCGGAAAAATCCCGTGTCCCTGGGGAACATAACCGATGCCAATCCGAGCTCTTTCATGCGATGCGCTGGATGAAATGTCCTGTCCTTTGAAATAAATCTTTCCTTCTTTGGCATGATTCAGGCCAATCAGCGTTTTCATAAAGGTGCTTTTACCTACACCGTTACGTCCGATGATCGACACGATTTCCCCTTGCCTTACGTGAATATTCACATCGCGAATGATCATGATCTTGCCGTATCCCGACACCAGCTTCTCTACCTTAATCATCCGGTTTCCCCCTTAAGCTCACAGTCTGCCCGAGCCGTCTGATGTCTTTAGCCGCAATGTTAAACCTTGCCCAAATAGATTCTGACGACTTCCTCATTCGCTTCAATTTCGCTCAACGTCCCTTCCGCAAAAGGCTTTCCGTAATGCAGTACCGTCACATTCTCGGCTATCCGCCGGACAAATTCCATATCGTGGTCAATAAACAAAATCGTGATGCCGGATTCATTCATCTTTTTCACCAATTGTGCGGTAAATTCCGTTTCCTCAGGCCCCATTCCGGCGGCCGGTTCGTCCAGCAGCAGGATGTCCGGTTTTGAAGCAAGCGCCATAGCGATTTCCAGCCATTGCTGCTGCCCATGAGACAAATTGCTGACCTGAGGGTTGCCTAATTGTTCAATGCCTACGAAAGAAAGCAGACGGTCAATCTCAGCTTCGACATCGCCCGGCTCGACGAAATTTTGAGTGGCGATCCGCATGTTATCCCGCAATGAAAGTTCTCCATATACACCGGGAACCTGCATTTTAATGCTGATTCCCATACGCGCCCTCTTCCAAGTATCGTATTTCGTAATGTCGTTTCCTTTGAACAGTATATGTCCCTGGGTTGGAGGATAGATCCCCATAATCAACTTAAACACGGTACTCTTGCCTGCACCGTTAGGACCAATCAGGCAGCGCAGCTCACCGCGCCTGACCGACATGTTGACGCCATCCACCGCCTTTAACCCGCCAAACTGCTTGACAACGTTCCGGAGTTCCAGCAGCGTTTCCTTCCGGGGGGGCTCCAAAACCGGCGAAATTTCAGATCGTAGATTTCCCATGGATACCCTCCTTCATCACTTGCATAGGATTCACGTCCTTTTTCCGGTTAAAAAATAGGCGGTCCAGTCCTTTGAAAAGCTCGACAATAATTCCTTCCGGAACGAACCTGACGACAAGCAGGAGCGAAACGCCGAGAATGACTAAGGCAAACTGATTTCCGCTTGAGGAAAGATATTGGGAAAACCAGGAATAAATCAGGGTGAAAACCATAGCCGCCGTTAAGTTCTTCCGTCCTCCGGCTGCCACAAGGACGACGGGCAGCGTCGCTGCAGCCAGACCCATGGTGGAGGGTGTCATATAGTTGCCCCATGCCGCATATAAAATGCCGCCTAATGAAGCTATCATGCCGCTTAACGTGAATACCATCGTCTGAATTTTGGGAACATTATACCCGAACATATGACTGCGTTCTCTGTTTTCCCGAATCGCGAGAAGCGCGTATCCCCACCTCGAAACGACCAGATAACGAAGCAGAAGGTATATGGCTATGAGCAAAAAGAGAACTAAATAGTAAAAGCTATTGCCGTTGAAAGTGAACAAGGCTTCCCCGAACCCGATGGAAACGGTAGGAATGCCGTTGATCCCGTTATAGCCTCCCAACAGCACGTCGCCGATTTTCCATTCAGAGCCCGCCGTCTGCGCCATGAAGGTTTCCAGAACGAGCGTAACGCACAACGTAATCAGCCCGACGAAAACGTCGTTCACTCCTCCGTAGAACATAAAATAACCGAGAATCCAGGCCACGACGCCTGCCGCCAATACGCCTGCGACAAGAGCAACGGGAGTAAAGGAAGGTTCGCCCACATTTAAATAAAGAATGCCGTAAACATAACCGCCGATACCGAAAAAGATCGTTTGACCGAAGCTGAAAATCCCGGTATAGCCCCAAATCAAAGCCAGACTTAATGACAGAAACACCGAAATCATGAAGTTAGCCACATTCAACACTTTATATGCGGATGCAAACAACGGAATCAAGATAAAGGCGGCAAAAAGCAAGACCGCAATGACATTCTCCGCATTCAACCGAAATTTCATTGCCCGTTACCTCCCCCGCATTAATTTTTTCTCGATCAGTCCTGAAAAACCAAGCGGGAATATTCGAATGAAAAGAATCGCTACGACCAAAAGACCCAATTTGCCGATCAGCGTGCCATAAAGCATGGACAGCACACTGTTCACTGCCGACAAGGCGCCTCCGGATAATAAAGTGCCCACCAGCGGATTCGCGCCGCCGACAATCACCGTAACAAAGCTCGGCATAATGAAGCTGGACCCGAACGTCGGCGAAATCGACATCGTCGGAGCATACAGGCCGCCTGTCAGCCCGGCGAATGCCGACCCCAGCATAAAGGTAATGGTATACATCCTGGAAGTATTGGTTCCCAAACTTTGCGCAACCGCGCGATTTTGCATCGTCGCTCTGGACCTTAGTCCAAACTCTGTATGCATAAACAACCAGTACATGAAAAACAGCAGAGCCAAAGCACAAACAAATAAAACCACCCTGTAGTAGGAATAGGATCCATCGCCTAAAGTAAAGGAACCGAGCGGAGTCGAGATGCCCTGTAAAGAAGGACCCATAAGAATAAGCATGCCCTGGCCCAAAATAAGACTGATCCCCCAGGTCGCTACTACCGAATCCAACGGACGGCCATACAGGTAACGAATAATTAAACGGTCAACAATGTAACCGAAGATCGCTACGAAAACTGTCGCCGCGACAACCGCCAACGGCAATGGAACACGGGAGTGCGCCAGCAATGTCGTAATATACGCTCCGAGCATGATAAACTCTCCATGAGCGAGATTGACGATGCCCATCATACCGAATATAATCGCCAAGCCTATCGCCGATATGATCAGGAAAGCAAAGCTGTCCATGAGCTGATAAGATACGTTGAAGATACTAAAGAGAAAATTCACCGGGCCGCCTCCTTTCCGAACTTCTACCCGATGCTTGCGAGGGCTGCCCTAAGCGATATCCGCACACCGGTATCCGCCAGGCCAAACCCAAAGCCGCATGTTGTATTTCTATTTATCCAAAGGTGTATATTGTTTGTTGTCCGCTTTCGTTGTCAAATCGACGCCCTTCTCTTTGGACAACCAGTCCGGCACCACATTCTCGAAGGTTTCGGGGAAGGTGATCTTATGATTCTCGTCCGCGTGCGCCAAATACACATTCTTAATCGCATGGTGCGTTTTTGGATCAATGGTTGTTTTTCCCGACGGGGAATCCACGCTAATCCCGCTTTCAAGCGCCTTGATTACCGCTTCCTTCTCTACGGTTCCCGCTTTTTTGACGGCCTCCGCCCATAAATAAACGCCTGTGTACTGGGCTTCCGCTTCCATCCCGATATACGGCTCATCCGGGAATTTCTCGCGCCATTTTTTCACAAAAGCCTTCGCCTCCGGCGTCTCCAACTCTTCCATAAAGGTTGCCGTGACATACATATTCGCCAAGGCCGGCGGTTTGAACCGCTTGTGCTCGTAGGCTTGAGCCATATTGACCGTCGTGGCCATCGGCAGACCCTTGATACCGGATTTGGACCACTGCTCATAGAAAGATGACTGGGGAACGCCTACCAGCAATGTCACCAGGACATCCGGTTTGGCCTGCTGAATCTTGCTGATGGTGCTGCTGAACTGAGATACGCTTAACGGGATGAATTCCTCGCCAATGATTTTGCCGCCGTTTTCTTCCGCCGTTTTCTTCACCCATTGAGCCGTAATTTGGCCGAAGTTGTAATCAGCCGCAATCGTGTAAATATTCGGTCCGTACTTCTTGATCATGGATTTGATCAGTGTCACGACTTGATGCTCCGGCACGGCGCCGGTAGCAAACGTATATTTGCTGGCAACGCCGCCTTCGTATTGATTGTTATAGAAGTAAAGCATTTTGTTTTGTTCCATAATCGGACGGATCGCCTCGCGGGATGCACTGGTATATCCGCCCATCACCACATCGACTTTGTCCTCGAGAATCAATTTGCGGGCCATTTCCTGATAACGCTGGTTGTCTGACTGCGTATCGGGAGCCACGATTTCAATTTGCCTGCCCAATAGCCCTCCGCTTTTATTGATTTCATCGACAGCCAGCTCGGCCGCATGATATTTTTGCATACCTACCAGAGCAAAATCGCCTGAGCGATCCTCTAATACTCCGAGCTTAATGGGAGAATTGCTTGCATCCGATCCGGAATCGGATGAGGACGGAGAAGAAGAACCGCAAGCGGCCAACATGGACATACACAAGACTAGAGCAGCGCTAATGAAGGTCTTAGGTTTTAACAATTTGCGATATGAATGGGTCATAAGATGTATGTACCTCCTGATCATTTTTTTAATTTCCGGCCTTACTTCATTCCTGATTGACCATCCCATTCTCTATGCCGAAATACGTGTCCCCCCCGTGTGATCATCTGAAGAAACTTGGTCAGACCAGAAGTGTGTAAAAAATTTTGTTATATTATATAACATTAAACTTGGTCTAACCAACTTCTTATGGGCTATTATAGCACTATACATTGTTTTTGAATAGTATTTATGTAATATTTATTTACACTAAATAAAAAAATAAAGGCCTTTAAATTTTATAGTTAACATAATAAGTAATATATTTGCTCTCGTTACCTTAAAAAATGGATACAAAAAAAGGCCTGCAGCAGGCCTTGGGTAGCTGAGCATGATATGTTCTTCATCCATCGTTGGGCGTAGGATCGAGGGACTTGATCAACTGAATGGTGTAATCGATATGCCTTTCCATTTCTTCAGCGGCACGACGACCGTCCTTGTCGATAATGGCCTGCAGTATGGCCTGGTGCTGACGGGTAAATTCAGCGTTGGCTCCGCTGATCATCTGCGTTTGAACACGAACGGTATACAAGTTCGGCGTGACCAGATCCGAAACCAAAATCAATATATCCGATAGCGTATTATTATAAGCGGCTTTCGCAAGAAACAAATGAAAATCGATGTCCGCCTGGATCATGTTTTCCAGATCAGCAGCTGCAACCATCCGCTCCATGACGCCTTGCATTAAACGGATGTCGGCGTCTTTTCTGCGTTTTGCCGCCAGTTTAGCAATACCGCCCTCAAGCACCTTCCGGGATTCCAATAATTCAACGGATGTTTCCGTAGGAATCGTGAAAAACGGGAGCATATTGGTCAATATTTTGGGAATATGAGGAGTTTTAAGAACGGTGCCTTCACCCGGTTTAGAGTGAATCACGTCGAACATCTCCAATATTCGCAGCGCTTCTCTTACCGAAGACCTGCTCACCTGTAAAAATGAGGCCAACTCGCGTTCGGTCATTAATTTATCACCGGCAACCAAATTGCAGGAAGTAATATACTCACGAATTTGATGCAATACTTGTTCAAACATCCGATGATTTTTTTGGACTGTCGTCATTCCAATCACTTCCCGTCCTTGCGGTTATTATTGGCTTTTTGCAGGGGTTCTCCAAATCCGCACTCATCGTCTTCCATTCTCAAAAAGCGGTCACGGCATAATGCCGAACAAAATGTATGATCTCTTTCAGGAAATCCCGCAACATGAATGACCGGCTCCCCGACGATGAGTTTGGAACAAATCTCACATTGATCTTTAGTCATCTTATCACCACCTGTCCACTTAATCCAGACCTTCCTCTACCCGTCAGGCGCTTTTCCTCTATAGTAGGAAGGAGGTATCCAATGGGTCTCCCGGTCATACGGAAACTCGGTAAAATAATAAAAGCCTCTCGTGGCTGCAGTCAAAATAATATGCAGTACAGCGCCGACGATCATGGATAAAAAGGATGCATAATATATCGGATATAGCCCCAGCATGCCGAAAACCCCGACAGATACGCCAAATCCCAGAGAAATCAATCCCGTCGGATTCCACCGGTATAAGAAAGGCCTGCGGTATTCGATAAAATCGGTTGGCCCCAGTCTAAGCAGCTTACGGCATACATAATGATCGGCGAGCATGATAAAGATCCATGTATTCGTCAAAATCCCGGTAATCGCCAGCCAGTTTTCGAGGTACTGCACAATATTAAAAGAATAAAACACGCATCCCAATACATAAACTATGATCATCCAAAACTGGCGCCCGGGCTTAAATCGGAAGGCCAGCGAAAACGTATTGGAAAGAGCCAATGAACCGGAATACAAATTCATGACATTCACCCGAAACTGGGTAACCAGAACAAACAGCACTCCCCAGATTCCTATCACCTTCGGGAAAACATAGCCGGAATCCGCAGCCAGCATCTTAGCATCGCCACCTGTAATCGTGGGCATTAACGTGTAAGCAAACAACGGCCCGATGAGGATTGTAACAAACATCGGGACAAGCATGCCGATCATGGCCAGGAATCCTCCCCGATATCCCGAATTTTCTTTTGCAAAACGCCCGTAATCGGCAGCCATAAGACCTTGAAACACCATTTGCCCATTCGCCATCATGAATGCAATCCACATCGAGTGTTCCGGAAGCCACGGCAGCACCCACCGATCCGGTCCCGCAACCTGATAATGATGGGTCAATTGATATAAACAAAGTCCGAGCAATAAGGCGTATATCACGACTCCCCAGGTTTGGAAAATTTGCAGTGCCTTCATTCCATACCATACAAACAACAGCTTGACCAAACCTAATGCCCCAAATATCAAGGTCCCTTCTACCGCATCAAACTCCACATGAAAATATAAGGAAATGGCATGCGTTACAATCGTACCTTCAAATAAAAAATAAAATACATAGTTCATTCCGTAAATGAAAGAGGTAACGGCAGAACCCATATAACCGAAGCCCATGCCGCGCGTCATCAAATCTATGGTCAGCCCTTCTTTGCTGGCTAAACGGATCATCATCATACCGATGATCGTCGAGCCGATAAAAAAATAGCTAAGCGGCCACAGCATATCAGGCCACCCTACGACATAACTCAACTGCGCCCCGAAGGTGAAAAAAAACATGGCCGTTGAGTTGCCGAGCAGAACGGCAATGATGGCCGGAATCGGCCAACGATAATACGAAGGAATCTTACGGATCGCATAATCTTCAATGTGTTCGGATCGAGTGGTTTGTGTCGGACCTTGGAACCATTTCATAGAAATACTCCCTCATAAACTTTCCAGCTTTCCAGCATATATTGAATTCCGGGTTTGTCGTGTGGTTTGGAGCAAAATAGGGAGCACCCTACGAAATAACTTCATGTAATATAATATAACATAAAATAAATGAATTGTGGCTTCCTTTATGAATATGATCTAAACGGTGTTAGAGGGTATCGCTTCTTTCATAACTAATATTTTCCTGAGTTTTTGGTAAAAAATTGGAGATCGAGGTGGTAAAAATTTTTTAATAAAAAAATGACACAAAATCATGCAAAATGTACAAAATAGGTGTACAATAAGAAAAGTGGCTCGGATGCGTGCAATTCTGTGATCCATTCAATGTGAAGATTTTCACAACGGAAAATATAGTAAATTATGTTTATTATATATAACATCCATATTTGCAGCGACGAGCAAGATACTATTTACACGAAATAAGGAGGAACGTAGCAAATGTTAGAAACAACCATTCAGAAATCGGAACAAGAAACTCCCGCGGTACAAGGGAAGCCGGATGTGCTGGATCAATTGTTAAAGCCTGAAGTGCAAGAATCCTTGACTGTGTTGGTGGATCAGCTTCCGAAGCTCACCGAAATGATGACGCTTCTAACGAAAACATATGATCTGGTGCAAAAAGTAGCTACAGACCGCGTGCTTATTCAAGATATGGTAGGCGGTATCCAGGAAGTGGTCAAACCGCTCGAGGAAAAGGCAAAAGCCATAGCGTCGGCCGCAATCGAAGCCAATGATCGTGCCGAGCAAAGCGATGCCACCATCGGCCTGTTCGGCATGCTGAAATTGCTTAAAGATCCGGAGCTGCAAAGAATGCTGCGTTTTGCGCAAGCGTATCTGGATATTATGAACGAAAGAAAACAAAAAGCCTAATTGATGGAACTGAACGGGGGACTGAACGTGAAAAAGCAAATTTTAATTTTGGGTGGCGGCTACGGCGGCTTGTTAAGCGCCCTTTCCGCTCGTGCAAATTTATCGATAGAAGAAGCTTCGATTACTGTAATCAATCGCTTTGGGACGCATCAAATCATTACGGAGCTGCACCGTCTTGCTGCAGGTAACGTGGCGGAAAAAGCTGTTGCGCTGCCATTGGAAAAATTGTTTAAAGGCAAAGACATCCAATTAAAGGTCGGAACAATTGAACATATCGATTTGGAAGCGCGTAAAGTCTTAGTGGCCGACGGCACAACCTACAACTACGACGCATTGGTTCTAGCTCTTGGCAGCGAAACCAACTTCTTCGGCATTCCAGGTCTTCAAGAAAACAGCTTTACACTGAAATCCGTAAACGATGCTAACCGCATTTACAAGCATGTGGAAGAACGGATTCGCGAATACAGCAAAACGAAAAATAAAGCGGACGCTACTTTCGTTATCGGCGGCGGCGGCCTCACAGGCGTCGAGCTGGTTGGAGAACTTGCGGACGAGCTGCCGGGCATTTGCCGCAAAAACGGCGTGAATTTTGAAGATGTATCGCTCTACCTGGTCGAAGCTATGCCAACCATTCTGCCGATTTTCTCTGCGGATTTGATCGAACGTGCGACAGCGAGCCTGGAAAAACGCGGTGTGCAGTTCTTGACAGGTTTGGCAATTACCGAAGTGAACGGCAACACCGTCAGCTTGAAAGACGGCAGAACCATCGAAACCAACACACTGGTTTGGACCGGCGGCGTACAAGGCAACTCGCTGGTAGCCAACTGCGGTATTGAAGTGAATCGCGGCCGCGCAACGGTGAATGAATTCCTGCAATCGGTATCCCACCCTGAAGTATTCCTCGCCGGCGACTGCGCGGTCGTCTTCGGTCCTGAAGGACGCCCGTACCCGCCAACAGCACAATTGGCATGGCAGATGGGTGAGCTTGTGGGCGCAAACATCGCGGCTTCCTTCAAGGGCGGCAAAATGGACGCGTTTGCTCCGGTCTTCTCCGGAACACTCGCCAGCCTGGGACGTAAAGACGCTATCGGTTCCATCGGCCAAAACGGCATCGAATTGAAAGGCGCACCGGCTTCCATCATGAAAAAAGCGAGCAACGCCCGCTACCTTTCCCACATCAACGGCTTGTTCGCACTTGCTTATTAAAAAAATAGTTTTCCTAAATAACAAGCCTTCGGGATTTCCCGAAGGCTTGTTTGTACAGATCTATGTCTGAACCTCCAAACCGATAGGAATGGCCGCTGAAGTCCCCTTCCCTAAGCCCTTTTTACTTGGCAGTACCCTGGCAAAGGTTAGACTACGCCCTGTTTTGATTTCGTGCATCTCAGTTTGTAGGTTCGCCCGTACCCTTTGGCATAGCGAATGATCCGGCGAATCATGCTCCTGTTTTTCAGTTTGGTAAACGGACAAGGATCGGGGTTCGTATTCACTTCGATAATCCACGGCTTAAGACGCCGGTCAAGGGCGATGTCCGCACCGATTTCCCGCATGCCCGGATAGGCGGCGCTTAGCTGCCTGGCGGCCTTAACCCCGATCTTCTTCATTTTTGACATCAAGGCCTTACGCTTCTCTTTACCGGTGTAAACTTTCAATAATACCTCAACCGGATAAATGGTTCCCCCCTGGCTCCCGTTTGTCACCACCTTGCGCGGATGCGCCACGCGGCCCACAATCCCTGTAGCCTTCCAGCGGCCCTTGGGATTTCGCTGCACCATGACACGGACATCGAACGGCCGGCCGGCGTGAACCAAAAGCCGGACCCCCTTTTGCACCAAATAGGGCCTTCCCCGGGTCTCTTTTAAGATGGCACGGTAAGCCTTTCTATAATTGGTAAATTGATGCACACGAACACCCGTCTGATAGCGGTATTTTATCCTCTTCTTCCGGTCTATGACGTCTATGCTGTCTTGGCTGTCATTGCCGCTGCTTTCGGGTATTCGTTCCACACGAATCACACCCTTCCCCTGAGAACCATTGCAAGGCTTGATGTACACCATGGTATACTTTTGCAGCATCGCATACAGCGCATCCCGGTCCATCCTTCTTGTTGCAAGAATGCGTCTTCGCAGCGACTTGTTTCCCCTCAGCACCCTCGTTTTCGTCAGCTTGTTGGAGACACGCCTTATTGCCCGTTTCATTCCGCTCTCCCCCCCCATAATGCCACTAAATTACATTACGGGAAAGGTGGGACATTTGTTCGGGCATCCGCCCAATGGCAGAACCAAAGGGGAATTTTTACATATGATTTACTATAGGGGTTTGTTTCAGAGCTACAGATTGCAGCGAACGGGGAGACAACCATGATACCGTTGGAGAAATTGCAGGATAAAGTGCGAAAAACAACCAGGATATTTCCCTGGTACAAAGAGCTGATTGGCGGCGATGGCGATATAGCGAGCGGAATCAACCGTATACAGGAATTGCCTCTCATGACGGCGGACATTTTCGAAACTTATTATTATCACCGCCCGTACGATCCTTCCCTGGCCGTATACCGGACGTCGGGAACCGGCTCGGGCCGTCGAAAAGCCATCCTCTACTCTGAGGAAGACGATACGAACTACATTCAGATCAAGACGAAGCTGTTCGGCGAACTTACCGCAGGAAGCGGCTGCATCAAGGCTTTGGCGGATATGGGTACCGGCCATGCGGCGAATACGGCCCTGGACATATTTGAAAGGCTGGGAATGGAAGGGCGCTCCATTGCCTTCGAACTGCCGATCGAGCGGCACATTGAAGAGCTGCAGACGTTTCAACCCGACCTGCTGTACACGATGCCTTCCATTCTGGACCATATCGTATATGCTACCGAGAACCCGCGTGCGTTCGGGATCCGCAAAATCATGCTGGTCGGGGAAATCGCTCCGCCGGAGTGGCAGCGGAATATGGCCCGCCTGTTCGGTCTTGATCCAAGCGACATCATCGACACCTACGGCTCGATTGAAATCGGCACGATCGCTTATTATTCCCACGATTTGGGCAGATATATTCTTGTCGACGGCCTATTTGCGGAAGGAATCGGGGCGCAGGAATTGGATGAGGGACTCGAGCCGCTTGGAGATAACGAGAAGATCCTCGTGCTCACTTCATTCGTCCGAACCATGCTGCCGGCCATCCGCTTTGTAACCTACGACGTCGTCAGGGACTTCAGGCCCGTGATGGTCGACGGCGTAATGAAGCAGAGCTTTCAGTCCATTGTCAAACGGGTGGGGCGAGAACTAAAGCATGGGGAAAAAATCAGCCTGTACGATATCGAGCAGGCCGTATACCGGCATGTCGAAGATGCGATCATCCGGGTCAAGGTGCGAAACAATGTGTTGGCCGTGCAAATTAAAAGCAAATCGGAAATGGACTCCGTCCTTCCGGCCATCCGGGAGGAAATCAGGGCGTGCATTCCGGAAATCGGCATGATGATTCGGAACCGTTTGCTTGATGACATCGAAGTCATTGCGGTGGGGGAAGACCAACCGCTGGAGAACGGGAGGGTCAAAAACAAAAAGATCTATTACTAGATCAGCAAAGGTTGGGTTGTCATGGACATCAATGGCGGTATTTTGTCGGTCATCGGAAATACGTCTCTGGTTAAGCTGAGCAGCCTGTTCCGGGACCACGATCTTGAAGTCTATGCGAAATTGGAGCTGATGAACCCCGGCGGAAGCGCGAAAGACCGCCCCGCCCTGCGGATGATCCGGGAAGCCTGGAAGGAAGGGAAGATTGGCCCGGGGACGGTTGTCGTCGAATCCAGTTCAGGTAATATGGCGATCAGCCTGGCAATGATTTGCAAATACCTGGGGATGCGCTTCATCAGCGTGATCGACCCGAAGACGACGGAGTATAACATCCGAATCCTGAAGGCTTCGGGCGCGGAAATCGACTATGTCGCCGATCCCGATCCGGAATCCGGAGAGTTTCTTCCTGCAAGGCTGAAACGCGTGCAGCGGCTTCTGGCGGAAATCCCGGGCAGCTTCTGGCCGAACCAATATGCGAATACGAACAATTACTTGGCTCACTACCATACGACCATGAAAGAAATCGTGGATCAACTCGGCCGGGTGGATTATTTGTTTTGCGGCGTCAGCACGTGTGGAACGCTTCGGGGCTGCGCGGAATATGTAAAGGATCACGGGTTGGCAACCCATATCGTGGCCGTAGACGTAGAGGGCAGCGCCATTTTTAGTGCGAATAAGAGCAGACGGCGGTTCCCCGGGCTGGGCGCCGGCATCGTGCCGCCCTTCTGCAAAACGGATATCATCGACCGGATCGTGCATGTCTCGGACTGGGATATCGTCACCGGCTGCCGGGCATTGGCGCAAAAGGAATCGATCATGGCCGGGGCGTCCTCCGGAGGTGTCATCGCCGCCGTCAGGCATATGGAGCAAGAGCTTGTCCCGGGAGCGAAATGTGCGGTCATCCTGCATGACCGGGGCGAACGCTATCTCGATACCGTATATTCGGACGCATGGATCGAGAACGAGTTCGGCCGGGGGCTTCCGGCAGGAGATGATTGATTGACGCTACCGATTACGAAGGGAGGAAGCGGCATGCTATATATCAACAACCGGGAAATCCGCGCGATCGGCATGGACTGGCAGGCTCTGGCCGAAATGGCGGATTCCACGGTACACATTGTCGATTCCGGGGATTTCGCGCAGCCGGTCAAGCCGTATTTGCGGTACAACAATCTCAAAAACCGGATCATTGCGATGCCCGCTTATGTCGGGGGAGACGTGAATGCCGCGGGAATCAAGTGGATTTCCAGCTTTCCGGATAATATCCGGATTGGCCTTCCCCGAGCGCATAGCGTCATCGTATTGAATGACCCCGACACGGGCCGCCCTTCCGCCATCCTGAACTCGCCGCTTCCCAGCATCGTGAGGACTGCGTCCGTCAGCGGGCTGATGATCCGGCATTTTCTGCAGGCGCGTTCACTCGAGCGGTTTCATCTCGGCATTATCGGTTGGGGGCCGGTTGGACAGTATCATGCCCAAATGGCCGAATCCTTATATGGGGACAAGATCGAACGCATCCGGGTGTATGATATCAGGGGAGTGGATTTGTCCGGAATCGCTTCTCCTTACCGGGACCGGATCACGGTCGAAAAGACGTGGGAGGACGTTTACCGGCCGTCCGATATTCTCATTACGTGTACCGTATCGGAGAACCGGTATATTGATAGTCCCCCTGGAAAAGGCAGCCTTTTGCTGAATGTTTCCCTGCGCGATTACAAGCCGGAAGCGTTAGCCTCGGTGAAAACCGTCATCGTCGACGATTGGGATGAAGTGTGCCGCGAGAACACCGATATCGAACGGCTCCATCTGGAACGGGGGCTGGCCCGCAGAGATGTCCAAACGCTTGCCGATGTCGTCTGCCGCGACAGCCTGGCGGAAATTGCCGACGACGAAACCGTCTTCTTCTGCCCGATGGGCATGTCCGTCTTCGATATCGCGACGGCAGTGTATTATATGAAGCTGGCGGAAGAAAGAGGGCTTGGGGTAGAATTGGACTGAGGCGGTGGGCATCCGGGGGCGGGTATAACCGATCCCGGACGCCGCTGAACGCCGAAGACTTTTGAACGGGTAAGCTCAGACAAACATCCGCTGTAAAAACGAGCGTAGCTCATCCTTTTCCACCCTGCTCCCGGCCGTTCCTTTTCCCCAGTGGCAACCGATTTTCCCGAATGCTTCAAGCCGGTAAAAGATCATTTTCTAAGGAACCATTTCTTTGACGTTCAAAGTCCCGGCCCGTTCTTTTTTGGAAGCCAAATAATCGTAAAGCTTCTGTTGTCCCGATACGATGCTGTCAAGGAAGGGAGCGGTGCCGTACGCTTTGCGCTCAAACGAGGAGAGCCACATCAAATGTTCAATGTCGGTATGCTCCGTTAAGATGTCGGCGGCATCGTGAATATTAGTCATCGTCCATTCCCCGTGACGCTGAATCATCTGCAATGCCGACTTGTAAATTTCCTCTCTTTGGGCATAACGGTCCGAGGCTGCGATGTAAATATCCCGAGTGCCTATTTTTCCGGTCGCATCGACAACAATACGTATCCCCTGAGGCTCCAATTGACTAATCAGGGGCTCCGAAATTACCCAAGCGTCAGCCTTGTGGCTGGAATAGGCATCCAGCAGCTCCTGGCCAAGCTCCGAGTTCGGTTTTATATC
The DNA here is from genome assembly GCF_001465255.1 of Paenibacillus naphthalenovorans. Taxonomy (NCBI): domain Bacteria; kingdom Bacillati; phylum Bacillota; class Bacilli; order Caryophanales; family Paenibacillaceae; genus Paenibacillus; species Paenibacillus naphthalenovorans. The sequence goes on from NZ_CP013652.1 coordinate 4,007,717, forward strand.
CTTCATGGACAACCCGGCCTCTTCCAACACCTGCAGCAATAATAAATGTTCATTCGTTTTAGGAGCGAACGCTACCTTCTTCCCTTTTAAGTCGCCGGCTTGGAAAATCGTTGAATCCAGCGGAACAATGACCGCATAAGCCGCCGGATTGCTTGGCTCCGCAGCCAGATAAACGATGGGTGTATCCGGGTCGTGAAGAAAAGCAGGAACCGCTTCTCCTACGGACCCAAGGTCCACTTGTCCTGCCTCAATGGCCTGAAACAAAGAAACATCGTCCTCATACAAAACCCATTCTAATCCGACATGATGTTTCTCCGTCAGTCTCGACTCCAAATCCCCTTTCTTCATGACAGCCAACAACATGCTGTTGGGGGTATAACCGATCCGAAACACATTTGGATCAACGGGAGGACGGGAAGAACCGCGAGGCGAGGAATTCTGAAAACAACCGGCCAGGAGCATGGCCATCATCAATAAAAGAAAAAAGGCCGGCCCATGTTTGCCGGCCTTGCGTACTGCATTACGCATTGACAGAGAGTCCTTTCTTCCATCTGGTGAAACGGGCCTCAATCACAGCGAGGATATAATTCAGTAATAATCCCAGAAATGCCAAAACAATAATGCCGGCATACATATCGGGAATTTGGAAAATTTCCTGCGAATTTAAAATGTAAAATCCAAGGCCTGCGGATGATCCGATCATCTCGGCAGCCACCAGCGCTGTAATACAATAGGCTCCGCCCAGGCGAATGCCGGTAAAGATGCTCGGCGCCGCAGCGGGAAGAATGACCCGGAAAAAGAGGAAGCTTTGCGAGCCACCCATGGATTTCGCAGAGTCAATCAATAGTTTGTCGACATATTTCACACCGCTTACGGTATTTAACAGGATCGGCCAGAAAGAAGCCCATAGAATAATCGCAGTTTTGGAAGTTTCCCCGATCCCGAGAAATAAAATAAATACGGGGAACAAGGCAAATGCCGATATTTGACGAAACAATTGAAGCAATGGATCGACAATCGCTTCGAATCGCTTAAACCAACCCAAAAATAATCCAAGCAGTGTGCCTGCTACGATGGCCAACAGCAGCCCCGACAACGAGCGTTGAAGACTGGCGAACACGTGAACCCATAAATTACCGGTCGAAAACAGCTTCGTAATGGAAACGACAACGCTGGACGGCGGGCTTAAGAAGGCTTTATTCACAATGCCGAGTGTCGGCAGCAATTCCCAAACCAGTAAGAAAAGAATGATGCCTAAACTTCGGTCGGCAGATGACCTGATGATCCTGATGAAACGTCCCATTTCATTCCCCCCTCAACTTTACTTTACGGTCACGGCGCTGGCGCTGGACGCTGCTTTCTCGGCAAACGGATTAAATTCGTTCGTGTAGACGTCTTTTACGCTTATCTTTCCTTTCGGAATCATGCCCTCGTTCTCAAGAATGTCGATATAATATTGAATCGGGGGCTCAGTAATGACGAGATCTTCCACATAAGCGAACCGATCAATGAATTCGACATCCATATCCAAACGCTTGGCGATAATTTTCCTGGCTTCTTCCGGATTTTCGTTAACCCAGTTCGCTGTTTTCGCAATGGTTGTTACGAAATCCTTCACCGCTTCGGGATGCTCTCTCATAAACTTCCCGTTGACGCTGTACGGAGCCATACCGCCGAGCCCCTTGTCAAGATCATAGTCGCTCCAAAGCTTCACAAGATCCTCGTTTTTCTCCGCTTTCCCCGACAGCGGAGCGTGCAGGATGGCCAAATCGATTCCGCCTTGAAGCAGCGTTTGTTCCATCTTTGTTTCCGGTACGACGAGGAAGTTGATCTTGCTTACATCCACGCCTTGTTCTCTAAACCATTTCTTCGACACGAATTCGGCGCAAGCTCCAAAGCTGTTAAATCCGATGGTCTTCCCTTCCAAATCCTTCGCTGTCGTAATCCCGCTGTCCTTCCGAACGAAATACTTCATATGAGGCGCTTCTTCCAGCGTTTTTCCTCCCGCGGAGATGACTTTAATATCCGCACCGCTGGAAATCGCGGAGATGACAAGAGGCACCATTCTTGTTCCAAAATCGATATCTCCTGTGCCCACCAGCGGGATAATTTGCGGAGAGGCAACGGCGCCGACATACTTCGGTCTCGTGCTGGTTCCTTCAAAATAACCGAGTTCATCCGCAAGATAGACCAAATCGAATCCCGGATTATCCGGATATTTAAACTCAACGATGGACTTTCCCGAAGAATCGACCGCCTGATTCGAACTGCCGCAGCCGGCCAGTACCCCCATCATGCCTATGATGACAGTAATAAACAACAGCTTTGCTTTCTTCATTTCACCTCTACCTCTTTTCGTCTGTTTTAGTAAGTGCTTTAAATGCATTCTCCAAGCGGGCCAGGTCCGTCTGACCGACAATCGTCTCCACCCGCCGGCCTTCCTGATTAAAAATCAGCGAAGACGGATAAGCGGTAATTCCATACTTTCTGGCCACCGTACCGGAATCGTCAAGAAGCACGGGCAGTAACAGCTGCTGCTCTTTAACAAACTCCGCAACGCGATCCAGGCTGAGCTCCGTAAACGTTAAGTTGGCCGTCAATACCTCGATATCGGGATGTGAAGACGCGAATTCAATAATCGCCGGCATCTCCTCCTTGCACGGCGGGCACCAACTGGCCCAGAAATTCAGCAGCACCGGCTTTCCCCGATAGTCCGATAGCCGAACCCACTCCCCCTCCAAAGACTCCAGAAAAAAATCTTCCGCAGCCGGTCGGTCCGGGGTTTCTTTCGTGTCTGCCCGAACATGATTAACTATCGCAACGATCACAAGGATGATGATCACAAGAAGGGCGAACCGGTTTCGAGTCCGGTCCCCCCGCTCCGCTTCATAATGCTTGTCTCTCAATGGCCATCGCGCTCCTTACGATCGAGTTTACAGCTTGGATGCTCTGCGGCGGGAAACGACTGCGATCGAAACGATGGCTAACACAAGCGCTAACCATGAGATTAACGCGGCAGAAGATTGCACCCAGTTGGATTGGGCTTGATGAGAAACGGCATGGTGGTCGCCTGCGTTATGCCCGCCGCCCGGGGCTACTTTGGTCACCGAAGCCGGTTGATCCGAACCCGCATCGCCGGTCCATTCCACAACGGAACCGTCGGAATAGGTCTGATAAGCCTTCCACACGATTTCTTTCGCATCGTCCGCCACTCGTCCCTGAATCCGAAACTCACCGAATTCTCCGTCTCGGAAGCCGTCCCCTTCAGCCGACCAGACAATTCCGGTGTTATCGCCCTCGGCATTTTTCGTGAATTCGTAAGACCAGCCTGCGAGCGGCTGCACCCTGCTGATCGATATTTGTTCCGGAAAATGCACCTCCACTCGAACCGTGCTGGCCTCCTTCTCATTAGGAACTCTCACCGTAAACACCTCGTGGGCACCTTGAAACGTTTCATTCGGATTCACGGTTACGTGCGCCTCCGCGATTTGTACAGCTAATAAAAGTACTGCAAACCAGATGATTGCAAAACGCCATGGCTTCATGGTCGCTGTTCTCCCCCTTTACGTTCATTGAAGAAATTTTTCGTTGTCACATACTCAACCTCGTTCATGTTCTGAAAGCGAACCTCCAAATTCCATTTCCCATCGAACGGCAAATAGGCTCCTTCTTTCGAAAAATGGTAATTGTACAGGCTTTGCGGACTTCCGTTCGTCGGAACTCTTTCCAGCGGAACCTCGATCGGGGCCATTTCCGGGTCGTCCAAATAGGTTAATCGAAGAGTCACTTTCTTGAAGCCTTCATCGTGACGTCCTGTACCGACGGAAACGTTGAACTGATTCGTTGCCCCCGGTTCATTCGGCGTAATAATCGCCGCAATATGTACCCCTTTTACGTTTTCGTGCCAAAAAACCGGACCCATCCCGGATGTTGGATTCATGTAGGTTAGCACGCCGGTGATTCCGGCGATCATCAAATAGAGAGCGATATCGGCGATCAGCCACGTACGAGAACGGAACGTTTGGCGTTTTCTAATTTTCGATCTAAGCAGCGCCCCGACTCCGACGACGAACAGAACCGATACGGTTTTGGCAATCAATAACTTCCCCCACAACGTGTCAATCCAATTTGTAAACCCGTTCGTATATAAAAGCGCCATGCAAAAACCGGTTCCGACAAGTGCAACTATCGCCGCCAACGCCCAATTTGAAAGGACATGGAAGTGTGGCGCCACTTTGTCATCGTTTCGGTACCGCCAATAAAGCGTTACGGCTAACACCGCTCCTACCCATGCACCGGCTGCAGCGGCATGCAGGACATCCAGCACAAACGTAATCCATGGAATGCGGTATCCCATCGCATGTCCGTTGAGACCCTTGGCGCCAATCACCGCCAGCAGCCATACGCCATCCGACCATGTCCGGCGCAGCAGTACAAAAAATCCGGATAAGATGGCAAGGGCCGAAATCAAGTAGGATATGCCTACGAAAGTGCCGAAGATCATTTCCACCCGTTCCTTTGCCTGATACCCCTCGCTAAGCTTGGACAGATCGTTCCATGCCAGCAATAAAAATCCGATCAGATGCAGGATCAGCAGGGTGAACGTGATACGTCGGAATCGATTCCGGTCGAAAACAGCAAGCGGATGAGCGATTAACCGTACACTGACCCATCCGGCCAATGCGAGGAGGCTTGAAAAATACACAAACCGGATCGCCCAATAAGCGGCGTTTTTACGGATATCGTGTTCCTCATGGAGCTTGGTGGCCGAAGAATATCCTATCTTTGCTTCGGTTTCGGTCCCTACAGTAAATACATAAGAGCCTCGAATCGGATGGCCATCCGCCGAAATGACACGGTACGTGACGGTATACCATCCGTTATTCAGCTGGGGGACGTCGAGTCGAATGGTTCTCCGATCCGCCTCCATCGTCGGCGGCTCGGTCGTGACAGGCAATCCTTTATCGTTATACACCCGGATACTGAACAGCTTTCTCTCGACTCGTTCATTAAACTCGAGTACGATTGCCTCCGGACTTTCGTGTAAACGGCTGTCTGGTGCCGGAAATACGCGTAGAATGGTAGCGTGGCCGGAAGCAACGCCGGCCGTAAAGAAACAGCCGACCACTCCCAGCAGGAACCAGACACATACACGGGCAAAGCAAAGCCTTCTCATCCGACCTGAACCGACAGCGATTTCTTATCATACTCCAAATATTGCGCTGCGTAGGTACGCACTGGATCGCCGGCGTAAAACCGCTCATATAATTCATGCCGCCCGGCCAACGGGCTTCCTACCAGGTCCCATGCCAGCTTAAGCAGCCTCACACGCTCCTGGGCGTTTCGGTCGGCTCCCCGATAATACGTTTGCAGCTTATCCCCTAAAGGTCCTTGGAGCTCCGCAATGGAAGAAGGAACCTGGAGCATACCGGCGCCGGACAATTGCTGCAATATTTCTATCGCTCTCGGATAATACCGATTTCCAAGATTTTTGGCCGTAATCAATGGCTGCAGCTGCGGAGCCCACACTCCGTCGGGGTACAGCTCGGCATGATGCTCTGCGGACAGCAGCAGCGCTTTAATCGACTCCAATTGGAAAAACAACTCCGCCAGCTTCTCCTGCACATGTGTAAATTTCTTAATGCCGATGGATTGAGCCAGTTCATTGCCTACGGCCGCTACGAATTCCAGCTTGCTGATCAGCCTTGCAATGTTTTCGTGAGCACTAATGGCGGAAACGTATCGGTCCGATCGTATGCTCCAGATCGCCTCCGGATCATCCTTGATAAAGACGCGCTCCCACGGAATAAGCGCATCGTCAAACACCAGGATCGCATCCATTTCGTCATAATGAGCGCTTAACGGATCATCCTCCTCCCGTTCGGAGGCAAACGAATCCCGGCAGATCAAATGCACTCCAGGGTGGCTGGCCGGAATGGCAAACATAACAGCGTAACGCTGTTCATCTTGCGTTTTCGGGCTGTGCGGCGATACCATAATTTCATCCATATAAGGACCGCCGGTGGCAATCATCTTTGCGCCCCGGACGATAATCCCATCTTCCGTTTCCTTCAGGATGCGTACCGCCGTATAGAGATCCCCCAATTCGGAGGCCAGCTTCGTCCGATCGATTTGCGGATCGTGGCCCGCAGCGGTCAAGAGCAAATCATTGTCCCGTAAATGCGTGTAATAATTTTTGATTTTGTCAGGATAATACGGTTGTTTCGAGCGTATCAATTCCCGCCTGATAAACCAGCCGGTAAGCTGAGCGCGATAAAATCCGGCCACTCTGCTCATCACCCCAAACGTGGCATCGGACCATAGCCGGAAGGAATCGCTCCGCTGAAAAATATGTTCTTTCGCGGTTGGAACCTGAAAGGCCCGGTTCGCTCTTCCGCCGCTCTCCGTTACAAAGGTCAGGCGCTCCTTGGTCTCCGGATGATCTTGCAGATCCAATATCCTGGCAACGGATGCAACCGTGCCCGCGAATGAAGGATGTGTTGCGATATCTTGTACGATCGAACCGCGAAACCATACGTTTCTGCCGTCATTTAACCGTTGAAGATAGCTCTGTCCCGAACTCATATATCGGTTTCTCCTCTCTTGTACTGCGCGTTACCTGTTGGAAACTTTCGCCTGTAACCCTTCACTCTCAGGCTGCTTCGCTGGAACCTGGATCGACTCCGTATTCAACTTGGAAGATGCGGCCGCCGGGATTTGTAAGCTTTGCGACTGTTCAACCTCGTCCTTCAAGATCAACCAGGCCCGTTGGCGAAGCTTCACAAAGGCCTCGGAATTACGAATGTCGGCAGATCTTGGGCGTTCTAAGGGGATGTCGATGATTTCTTTGATTTTTCCCGGCCTTGCAGTCATCACGGCGACCCGATCGGCCAAAAAAATAGCTTCATCCAAGCTATGCGTGATAAATATGATGGTCTTCTTTTGCGTATCCCAAATTCGCAGCAGCTCGGATTGGAGAATTTCCCGCGTTTGTGCATCCAATGCGGCAAATGGCTCATCCATCAGCAGCAGGTCGGGCTGATAGGCAAGTGAACGGGCGATCGCTACGCGCTGACGCATGCCGCCGGAAAGCTCGTGGGGATACCGATTTTCGAAGCCTTGAAGACCGACAAGCTGAATGTAGTAACGTGCGATTTCTTTTCGCTCCTTCTTATTCACGCCCCGAATCTGCAAACCGACTTCTACGTTTTCGATTACGGTTCTCCAGGGAAAGAGCGCATACCCTTGGAAAACTACGCCTTGCTTTAGATTAATGCCGTTTACGGGCTCACCGTCTACCTTGATGTCTCCCGCGGTTTGATGGGACAATCCGGCCAAAATGTTTAAAAATGTCGATTTGCCGCATCCACTCGGTCCGAGGATGGCCAGAAATTCGCCTTCTCTTACATCGATTGCAAAATCCTTGAGTACGGTAATCGTGTCCTTTTTCCCCGCTTCATTTCTAACCGTAAATTGCATCTCTACATTTTTGGCCTCTATTTTGGTCTTCATGATTAGACACCTCTTTCTCTCCAGAACGCTTCATAACGATTCCGGAGCTGTTCTTGTGGAAATAAACGAAATAGTTCCGTCGATAGCCGAATGGGGTCGCCGAACGCGAATTGTTCGTGCTGACTGCGGTTGACTGCCTCCTCGCTGCTTGCAAAGCTTCGCACCAGCTGCCGTAAGGGGTCATCTTCACTTGCTCCGATATCGATATGGTTTGTTCCGATGCGCAGCACCCCGTCAACAGCCTGCTTATAGAACGCCCCTCCTGCTTTTTTGGCCGCTTCCAGCGGGAGGGCGGCCGGCAGCAAGATACCCGCTGGACTGGGATACGCCTGGATTTCCGCCGCATGGATGAACGCCTTCAACGTATCCAGATTTTGAAGCAGTTCACCCAGCAGACCTTGAATATGCAGCTCCTTATGACGTCCGCCTCTCTCCGCAACGTCAATCGCAACCGCCGTAACAAGCTCCACCAAATTCGCCTGACGCGTTACCCATTGATAATCCGCAACGGACTTCAATGCCGGATGTCCCAACAGCGGGGCTGCTTCCGACGGGTTTTGGAGAACCAGCACCCGTTCTTTGGGAACGAACAGATCATCAAACGTCACCGTCGCTCCGGCATAAGCTTGCGTTTTAAGGGGTAAGCCCAAATTCGGATGGTCTGCAGGAACCAGCACTACGGTGGAAGGAGTAAGCTCATCCTGTTCACGAACGAATACAAGCAGCTCGTCTGCATCCACTACGTCGGAAGCAAAACGCTGTCTCCCGCTAAGCGTAATGCCCTCGGGTGTCAGTTGAACGGCCGTATTGTTTTTCGGATCCATCGGGGAAAAATCATAGAAGGTAGTCGTGATCAACTTGTTGTCCCGGCTGAGCGAGTTGTATAAATGACCAATTCTATAAGAAAATACCATATGGGCAAACGGTTCGATATGCCGGTGCGCATACCATGCGGAAATGAGCGCGCTGGCATACTCCGGGTACCCGGAGGAATGAACGGATTTTATCCGTTTAAGCCGCAATTCATTTACCTCCGTCGGCAGCGTGTATGCCTGCCGCCGTTCATTATGCTTATCGTCCCGCTCCTTCGTTTGAGCATCGTTAATTTTCATCTTCAACCTCCCGCAGGCAAATAACTAACGGCCCGTCAGCCCCTTCAACCTTCGTTAATAGAATTGAATAACCTTTGACACATGGATTGCACGGCTATCCGGCGTTAAGCCCCCATGATAACTTCACGTAAACCAGTCGGTAATAAAAAAGGAGACAATCCACCAATCCATGGCGGCTTGTCTCCGGTTGTCCGGTCGGGTATAAAGTTAAATCCATATAAATCCCATTTGTTTACTATGATTCAAATCATAATGTTTCATCAGGATGCTGTCAACCTATTTTTTAAATTTTTGTTGCAATTTTACTCATTTATCCTGCTTACCATATCAGTTTTTCACGGATTTTATTGTGCCGGATTAAGCTGTTTTGATCTGACCAAATTTACAATCACTTTTTAATATTTTTGTTTATTATTTATGTATTTATTTGTATTTATCATCACAAATAGGTTAGGATGATAAATTCGAAACTATCCATCCATTCCTCGATGGTAATGGGAGAATTGGAAGGCTCCTCATCCCTTTATATTTATTTAACAAGAAAACGATTGATTATCCTAACTTTTTTTTAAGTGAAGCATTGGAAAAGGATAAGCATAAATATTATCGATTTCTGAATGATACAAGATACAAGGGAGATTGGAATCAGTGGATCAAATTTTTTCTAGAGGCGGTCATACTTCAAGCTAACAAGAATATTCATTTAATTAATGATGTAAACCAACTGTATGAGCATGATCTGAATATAGCCCAATCGTTAATAAACAGTAGCAGTGTAAAAAAGTTGATTGATGCCATGTTCCAAAAACCAATATTCACCGTAAGCTCCATTTCTTCAACCGCCGAGCTATCAGAGGCAACATGCAGAAGGTACTTATCGATTCTGGAAGAACAGAGAATCATTTTTTCAGATGGTAAACAACGGTCTAAAACATACTACTATTACAACCTTCTCGATAAGTTACGTTAGCATACCCAATAGGAATCTATCATCCCGGATAGCAGTCAAGGTTGAGCTTTATTTGTGAGCTTGGCATAGCGTTTTTAACTGTACATGACCCTGCTGTGCCGTCGCCTTTCTCCTAGCGTCTCAGCACACGAAAAAAAATCACTGGCCGTCTGGACAGTGATTTTCGCATTTTATGGAGGGTACAGGTTCGAAAGTTTCTTCAATTCTCATTTTACCTTCAAGCGCAGGATGAAAAGACAGCCTCAAACTTGAGGCCCCTTCCCATTTATACCGATAAATACCGAATCAAACCGAGTACAGCAAAGCAAAATAAGACCGTGCCCGCTCCGATGCCCGCAATCGCGCTGTTCGCTACCTGCAGCTTTGGAGCAATAATTAATGAAAGAATCGAGACCGCAACGAGAAGCGCCGCCAGAAGAAATAAGCCGGGATCGTCAAAAACGCTTTTCAGACCGATAAAATGGATTCCGACGATAAAGGCAATCCAAGGGGCAACAACATTTTGACGGTTCAATTTATGCAGCACAAAAGCGCCGGCGCCAGCCAAAAAAATTTCGATATAGACCGTAAGCAAATAATTGCGGAAAGCCGTGCCGTCCGACAAAACGGAAGGCGCATCCCAATGCTTCACGCTCAGATAGATGCCAGTCAGGCAAACAAGAAGCGCCGCGGCGGACGCCAAACCAATATATACTCGCCAGCTTGCTCTCGGTTTTTCTTGTGCCCAGCCGAACCAGACAAAACTGAACATGCCGAAAATGGCAGCATACATCGTGTAATCCCGGACATACTCCATCAAATCCCTCCTTTTATGCTGGACGGCACCACCTTCATTTCCTTTACATTTTACCATGATTCTGGATAACAGATGAAATCAGCCTGATTGTCTTCTTCAGCACACCCCGGGCATATATATAGCAAACAAAAAGGGATTACTTTAAAATTGATATGGAATAATGAGAAAAAGTGTGGTGAATCCATTGTTTAAAATCATGTTAATTGAAGACGATGCTACCTTATTTGATGAAATCAGAGAAAGGTTATCCCAATGGTCTTATGATGTATATGGAATCAAGGATTTTGGCAATGTCATTCATGAATTTACAGCGGTTAAACCTGATTTAGTCATTATTGATATCCAATTGCCGAAATTTGATGGCTTCCATTGGTGTCTTATGATCCGCTCCCATTCGAACGTTCCGATTATCTTTTTATCATCGCGCGATCACCCAACGGATATGGTGATGTCGATGCAGCTTGGTGCAGATGACTTTATTCAAAAGCCATTTCATTTCGATGTACTCATTGCGAAAATACAAGCGATTCTCCGTCGCGTTTATAACTATAGTACCGATCGAATGGAGCTGAAAACATGGTGCGGGGCAACCGTAGATTATGAGAATAATACGGTTACAAATGATAAAGCAACGATTGAACTAACCAAGAATGAAATCTTTATATTAAAACATTTGCTTGAGAAGAAAAACAAAATCGTCAGCCGAACAGAATTAATTAAAAGCTTATGGGATGATGAGCGTTTTGTGAGTGATAATACATTAACGGTCAATGTCAATCGTTTGCGGAAAAAATTGGATGCACTTGGTTTAGGCGGCTTTATTGAAACGAAAATTGGGCAGGGTTACATGGCTAAGGAAGAGGCAATCAAATATGATTAAAAAATATTTAATCGAAAGAAAAAGCTGGATCCTTCTATTTTTATTCATGCAAATATTTATCATTTTTGTCGCTTATCTTGATTCTGCCATTTCATTAAAGCCAATCCTCTATATTGTCTTTCTATTGATGATTATTTTTATCATTTTTGTCATCATCCGTTACAATAAAGAAACGAAATTTTATAAAAGTTTGGAAGGATGGGAAAACGACCTCGATTTAACAAGGATCATGGATGCTGAAAGTCCTTTTGAAAAAATGATTGAACAAAAGATCATCAACCAAACCAACCAGCTGAAACAAGTGGCTTCGCAAGATCGGCTAGCTTTAGAGCAGGAAAAAGATGAAATATTATCTTGGATTCATGAAGTCAAAACACCGCTAACAGCGATGCATTTAATGATTGACCGGTTAAACGATGAAAGAATGAAAGCACAATTGACATATGAATGGTTACGCATCCATCTGTTACTTGACCAGCAGCTTCATCAGAAGCGAATACCATTCATGGAAAATGATTTATATATTGAACATATTGCTTTAGAACCATTAATTTTCAAGGAGATCAAAGCTTTACAATCATGGTGTATGAAAAAAGGGATCGGGTTCGAGGTTCAGTTAGAAGCTTCCGAAGTGCTAAGTGATGCGAAATGGCTCGCCTTTATCATCAGACAGCTATTAACAAATGCAGTAAAATACAGCGATTCATCCGATATCATCATAAAAAGTTATTTGCAAAATGATCAATCCATCATGGAAGTAAAAGATTTTGGCCGCGGCATTGACCCGAAGGATTTGCCGCGTATTTTTGAAAAAGGCTTCACATCAACGACAGTGCATCAGGACAATGCTGCAACAGGCATGGGATTATACTTAGCGAAAAAAGTGGCTGAATCATTGCTAATCGATATTTCGGTAGAGTCGAAACTCGGAGAAGGTACGACGTTTACCTTAACCTTTCCAAAGAATAATGAATTTGTCCGTATCACAAGCATGTGACAAAATTGTCACATGCTTTTCCTATTTGTTCGATGAATCGAAGGAAAAATACAGAAAAGACCCTTATGATAAAAATATCAAGGAGGAACGCGATATGTATATTTTAGAAGCAACTAAAATTCACAAAAGCTATGGCAATAAATTCAATAAACAAGAAGTGTTAAAGGGATTGGACATTCGTGTGCAAAAAGGAGAATTCGTCAGCATTATGGGAGCATCCGGCTCAGGAAAAACGACATTGCTCAATGTTCTTTCCTCCATTGATCAAGTTAGTCAAGGAACAATAAAAATTGAAGGAAAAGACATTGTAGGCATGAAAGGAAAACAACTGGCTGAATTCCGGAAAAAGCATTTAGGTTTTATTTTTCAAGAATACCATTTACTCGATACACTGACAGTGAAAGAAAACATCCTGCTGCCTTTATCGATTACAAAAACAGCAAAAAAAGATGCCGAGCACAAATTTAAAGTGCTGGCAACCGAACTGGGCATTTATGAGATCAAAGACAAATATCCGAATGAAATTTCCGGCGGCCAAAAACAGCGGACTTCAGCAGCCCGAGCATTTATTCATGAGCCGAGCATTATTTTCGCCGACGAACCAACAGGTGCACTTGATTCCAAATCCGCATCTGATCTGTTAAACAAACTGCAAGAATTAAATCAAAAACGAAAAGCTACCATTCTTATGGTCACCCACGATCCGGTCGCAGCAAGCTTCTCAAGCAGAGTCATTTTTATTAAAGACGGGCAGATGTATACACTATTAAATAAAGGTGAAGAATCAAGACAAACGTTCTTTCAAGATATTATGAAAACCCAAGGTGTATTGGGCGGGGTGCAGCATGAGCATTAAACAATTTATATTTCGTAATCTGAAAAAAAATCTAAAAAATTACTATCTTTATGTCTTTGCCTTAATTTTTACCGTTGCCCTTTATTTTGCCTTTGTCACATTGCAATATGACCCGTCAATGGAGGCAACAAAAGGCTCGATTAAAGGTGCCGCTGCCATTCGAACAGCATCCGTATTACTTGTTGCCATTGTGACCATCTTTCTCTTATATGCCAATAACATCTTCATTAAACGGCGCAGCAAAGAAATTGGCTTATTTCAATTATTCGGCATGACAAAAGGCAAAATATTCTCCATTCTTACTGCCGAAAACTTTATCCTTTATTTCTGTTCCTTATTCATTGGAATCTTTATCGGATTTGCCAGCTCCAAATTATTGATCATGGTTTTGTTTAAAATTACAGCTGTGGATGCCATTGCAGCACTTACCTTTTCATCACAAGCCTTTATACAAACAGTGATTGTTTTTATTGTGATCTATATCTGTATCATGCTCATGAATTATGTATTTATTAAAAAGCAGAACATTTTATCTTTATTTAGAGTTACTTCAACAACAGAAGTGAAAAAAATATCCCTGCTTGAAATGATGATCGGGATTTTCGGTATTCTATTCATCATTTCAGGCTATTATCTTTCGTCTAAATTATTTGATGGCGACTTTACATCTACGAAAGAGCTTTTCCTTGCCATGATCTTTATCCTAGGGTCTGTCATTATCGGCACATACTTATTTTATAAAGGGACGGTTAGTTTTATTTTTTATCTCATTAGAAAAAAGAAGGATGGTTATTTAAATATTCATGAGGTATTATCTTTGTCATCCATTATGTTTCGTATGAAGTCCAATGCCTTGTTATTAACCATCATTACAACCATATCTGCCCTGGCCATTGGTTTGTTATCTTTAAGTTATATTTCATACTATTCGGCTGAAAAATCTGCTGAACATAATGTCGCTGCCGATTTTTCGTTGACGAATACCGAAGATGCAGAGCAATTTAAAGAAGAATTAGATGCAAATCACATTCAATACAGCGAAAAAGTGATAGATGTCATCCAAATAAATGCCAATGTAGGGCAAATATTGGATGTAAATGTAGATGGATTAAACGTTGATCCAAATGTAATGACACTTCCGGTAATCAGTGATCAAGACGTTGAAACCATCGATCTGTCTCCAGATGAAACTCTTTTTACCGGTTATTATGATTTGCTGCAAAAATTTATGCCACTGAAAAGTTCCGGTCAAATCGAATTCAAAGGACAGCATGAAGTCATACCGCAGAAATATTTAGGTTTAAAGAAGGAATACCTCATTTCATATTATTTCACAAGTGGCGGCCTGCCTGTTGCCATTGTGGACGAATCCATATTTCAGCGATTATTGAAGGATCTCGACCCGGCGATTCAAAAAAAATCATCCATTTATATTGGCATTAATATTCAAGATGAAACAAAGATTGAAGAAGCGAATGAAATTTATCAAAAAATGACTTTTAATGGTAATCATGATTCACAGCTTGCCATGAGCAATCATCAGAAACAAACAATGGGGATTATCATGTTTACCGTTGGCTTTTTAGGCTTAACTTTCCTCATTACATCCGGTTGTATCCTTTATTTTAAACAAATGGATGAGAGCGAAAACGAAAAATCCAATTATACCATACTAAGAAAGCTTGGCTTCACACAGGGGGACTTGATCAAAGGAATTCAAGTAAAGCAAATCTTTAATTTCGGAATTCCTTTAGTCATGGGGCTGCTTCATAGCTATTTTGCAGTCCAATCGGGATGGTTTTTATTTGGCACAGAGGTTTGGACACCGATGATTATGGTTATGGTACTATATACCGCATTATATTCAATTTTTGGAGTACTGTCCGTCCTCTATTACAAAAAGGTCATTAAACAAGCACTTTAGTATAGTAGATAATAAGCTCCGGGCCAAAAGGCACTGGAGCTTTTTCTTCACCAAATCAGAATTAGTAATGGCTTTCTTCAGCAGCCATGGCCACTGCTTTGGTTTCATGAACTGTTCCAAAAGGATGGTGAGGCGGCGCGTAGATCGAGTAAAGCTTAAGCGGCCTGTTACCTATGTTCGTTACATTGTGCCATGTTCCAGCGGGAATCATGATCGCATAGCCATCGTAGACTCTTTCTTGAAAGTTCAATTCTTCTTTGCTTTTGCCCATCTGGACAAGACCCTGGCCTTCTTCAATTCGCAGAAATTGATCGACTGTCGGATGAATTTCTAAACCGATATCTTCCCCGACATTGAGACTCATCAAGGTAACTTGCAAATGCTTTCCTGTCCATAAAGCCGTACGGAAGGTGGTGTTTTGCTTAGCAGCCTCTTCAATATTAACGACAAACGGCTTAGTTCCATAATCTTTTAATTTAACGTTTCTATAGTACGGATTCCTGTGATTATTCCAATGATTATTACTCGAATTGTAGTAAGGATATCCGTTATAACTCCAGTAATACACTGGATTATACCATTGACCGTATGAATTGTGATACACGCTCATTCTCCTCTCATAATCCATTACTCTTTTTATCCTATGCTGTTGCCCATTTATAGGTAACTCATGTGCAAAAAGTGAGCTCAAGATCCTGTATCCGCACGAAGATTAGACCGAAAGCCATTTTGGGGCTAAATTTCGCCGTTAATTGGCCCAATAAAAAATCGGCGAACAATGACGATTAAGATTCGTCACCATCGCCGAAATGAGGGCTCTGCTCATGAAATAGCTATATATAGGGTCTTGCCCTTAATTATTTTTTCAATACCGGTATCCATATTTCGCTTTTAAAAGTAGGTGAAGTGATATCCTTACTCTCATTCCACAAAATTTCCGGTCCCTTTGCCAGCTCATAGCTTGCAGAAGGAAACCATTCGGAATAGATGCGTCCCCAGACATTCTGTAATGTATCGGGAAACGGTCCGACAGCTTCGAATACAGCCCAAGTTGAGGCGGGAACCTCCAGCTGAGCCAGGTGATCCGGACACTCCTTGGTTGTAGCCACGCCAATATAATGGTCAAGCTCCCCTTTTTCCTCCATCCGGCCCTCGGAAAAATTCGTGGATGCTTGTAACAGCCCCAAAGGCTCAACATTCGAAAGCTTCTTAAGCTGATCGATGGCTTCCTCATTTAAACTTTTAAACATCGATGTAATCTCCGGATTCACTCCGTTAAATATGATGGGAACCCTTTTCATGATGCCTACTATACGAAATGGTTCTTTCTCTACGATACGATAGTTCATGGCACTTCCTCCTTGAATGGATAATTGAAAGGTCATGCGCGGATAGGCTTTTAATAATGAGCCCTGATGTTTGGCCGCGGAAGGCGGAATACCATGCAAGCCCTGAAAGGCCCGGGTAAAAGCATCTGCCGAGTTGTACCCGTATTTTACCGCCGCATCAATCACTTTGATGTCACTGGTTTGAAGCTCGAATGCTGCAAGCGTAAGGCGTCTTCGGCGGATGTATTCCGACAGCGTTATGCCCGCAAGAAATGAAAACATTCTTGAAAAGTGGTATTCCGAGCAATAAGCCAGCCCTGCCGCTTCCTTTAGGTCTATTTCGCCAGTAAGGTTTTCTTCGATGTAGTTTAAGGCTCTATTCAAGTTTGCAAGCAAATCCATTCATATGACCTCCCTTTATGAACAGCATAACAGAAGCCGGATGAACCTATCCGATAATTCATGCACGGTTATGCAGGGTTTTCTCTTCAAAATGCTGTCAATAAACGATATATTTATCTAGCCGATGGGCTAAAAGAAACCCTCGTGCTCGGGTATTATCTGTAATTATCTTAGACCCAATTCTTCTTGTGCAAGCTAACGAAGGTAAAATGGGAGTACCCTGGCTTCCTCAGTCGGTTTCTCCGTTGTTTTAATGACTCCAGATGACGCAGGACCGAAGGAGGGTTAATATAAAAAAATCCGTATCAATTATGATACGGATCCGTAACGATTATAATAAGTTTTTTTCTTAACTGTCCTAATAGGAAGGAATCATCCATGGGAACACGTAGGCTTGCAGCATGACCAAAATCCCCATTAATGCGGCCAAAGCGATACTATGGAAAAAGACCGCCCGGAAAATAGGTCCTACAGCATTTGCCCCTTCCGTTCGATTTTCATAGCAAGCTGCAGTTGCCACGACAATGCTTTGGGCATCAATCATTTTCCCCATAACTCCGCCCGTTGAGTTAGATGCAGCAATAAGAACAGGATCAAGCCCTAGTTGTTTCGCGGTTATGGTCTGCATACTTCCGAATAATGCATTGGAAGAAGTATCGCTCCCCGTCAGAAATACTCCGAGCCATCCGATCATGGCTGCAAAGAATGGGTAAAAAACACCTGTTTTGGTAAAGGCTAACCCAAGAATCGCATCTAAACCTGAATATCGCGTCGTATAACCTAAACCTAATACCAATGCGATTGTAATTAAAGGCGTTTTCATCCGTTGCGCCGTCCTTACGACCGATTGTTTCCATTGGTCTTTGCTCAAGCGGAGGAAGAGGCCGCTGAGTACTGCCGCAAAGAACACCCCTGTTCCTGCTGCAGAAAGCCAGTTAAAGTTATAAATGGCGGCTTCAGGAACGGTTTCCGTTACAAGCGGCGGGCCGCGGAATACCAGTTTATCCAAAAAGGGCACCGGGATGGCATATAAGGATTTAATTCCAAAAAGATGGATTGAGTTTAATAAATTTTTCCATTGCGGAAGTCCCCACAAGAACACGAAAAGCGTAAGAATCGCCCAAGGAGCCCAAGCCTTTGCTACTTGTCCGGATGTATACAAAGATGTTTGCTTTTCTAACGATTGGATTTCTTCCTCTTCTCCAGGAAGATAAAATTTGTTTTTCGGCTGCCATACTTTAAGAAGCAGCACTAAGGCGATCAATGAGATAATCCCAGCAATGATATCGACCAGCATGGGACCGACATAGTTTGAAACGGCAAATTGGGTGATGGCGAAGCTGGCACCCGTTACCACAATGGCCGGCCAAATCTCCCAAACCTGTTTCCACTTCCCCTTATGCATGAAAACCATGGTAGCAATCAGCCAAAACGGGACAAGAATCGAGAAAAATGGAAGCTGTCGCCCAGCCATCGCAGATAAGGCCATTTCAGGCAGCCCGGTGACATTGGCCAGAGTAATGATGGGGGTACCCAAAGCTCCATAAGCGACGGGTGCCGTGTTAGCGATTAGACACAGGACAGCTGCCACCAAAGGGCGAAATCCAAGCCCGGCCATCAGGGCCCCTGCAATGGCTACGGGAGTGCCGAACCCTGCCGCTCCTTCAATAAATGCCCCGAAGGAGAATGCAATGAGGAGTGTTTGAATACGTCTGTCCGAAGAAAGTTGAACTACAGAAGATTTGACAATGTCGAATTGGCCGCCCACTAATGTAATCGTATACAAAAACATTGCCGCGACAACAATCCAGCCAATTGGCATCAATCCAAAGAACGATCCATAGCCAAAAGCGGCTATAGCGGATGACACCGGCATATCTACCAGCCAAATCGCCATGAAAACGGTTACAATTGCTGCTATCAAAGCTGCCTTGGGTGCTGAAATTCCATAATGCTTTTTGCCTAATTTATCTTTATGGGGATGCAGGGCCAACAGATACAATAAAGTTAAAATGGGTACGGCTGCTAGCAGAGTAGATAAAAAGGCATTACCTATCGGATCATAGTGCTGATGAAATTCCAAGAAATATCCCCTCCTAATTATTATAGTTTACATATATGAGACATCTTTTTTGTTTAGCACATGCAAAACCGTCAGAATATTAATTCTATTCATAGGGTCTCAAGTTACCCTTTGCTTTTAAATGAACATTAAAATAAGCCGTCCAATGACGGCTTAAGATTGGCTATGTTCCTTTGTTGTCTTCTTGCACGTTTTTTTGCAGGAGGATTATATCTAGTCATTCTAATGGTTTTACCGCAAAACATCTGATCCATTTACTTTGGGTCACTGCTCTGACTCTTGTGGGTGATCCAGTTGTTTCATTGCCGGAATGAACAGACAAAGCACCGCAAGCCCGATCATCATGATACCTGTTAGCATAAACCACCGATTCACACCGATCTGATCTGCAAAAACACCCGAAATGACCAAGCCAAGGGGCATGGCCAGAGCCATCACGCTCCCAAACAATCCAAACACTCTCCCCAAATATTCCGGCTTAATCTTTTCCTGGAATAATGCGATCTGCACACCATTATAAAATGGCCCGGAAAAACCCATCATGGCGCAGCATGCCATAAAAGCGATGAACCCGCTGGTGGGCAATAATCCTGCAATGGATAAGGCAGCCCCCATAACAAATATGGAGGTGATGATCGTAAGAACCCGCTTTTTGAAGCCTCCCCATGCGCCAAGCAGCAAACCGCCTACCAGCATGCCTACAGCAAAAATAATTTCCGCGGCGGATGCATGTTTGATCGTTCCCCCGAAATAATCCATTGTCATTAGAGGAAATAACGCATTGATAGGCATAAAAGCAAAAATGTATATCCCGCCAACCCAAAGAAGAGCCACCAAGCCTTTATGATGTTTCAACGCATCATATCCTGCTTTCAGTTCTTCTGCAAATCCGCTTTGTGCAGCGGACTCCTTGGCTTCCGGCTTCGGAATTGTAATCATCGCGACCGCAATGCAAGCGATCATCGCACCTAAAACATCGAGCAAAATAACAGCATTCAGATCCCACATCGAGTATAAAAACGCTGCTGCCGCCGGACTTATAATATAGCTGGCCGATTGCAAGGACTGACTGTATCCAGCGCATTTGGCCAATTGTTCCTCCGGTACGATCAAAGGCGTTGTCGCATTGAGTGCAGTGGAATGAAAAGCCGTACCTATACTGCGAATAAACAGTACCATCATGATCACCCAGACAGGCAGTTCCATATAGAAAGCAACGACGGCCAAAGCCGCAGCTGCCGCCGCAATGATCATATCAGCCACAATCATAACTTTTTTGCGACTCCAACGGTCGACCAAAACACCAATCATGGGTCCCCCAAGCGCTTGAGGTAAAAATCCAACCAGCGTTGCCATGGAGAGCACCATGGCCGAGCCCGTTTTTTCGGTCAGATACCAAATCATCGCCATTTGAAGAATAGCACTGGTAATCAGTGATACAGCTTGCCCCGTCCATATGGTGAAAAAACGACGTTTCCAGTTTGCTTTTTGATGATTCATATTTTATTTCTCCTCGCATTTTTATTGGTTGTTTATTGATTTTTAGGCAATAAAAATGCAGGCCTTAAGTCCACATGTACGGGCTTCGGTCTGCATACCAATGAAAAGGCATAGAGAAATAAAAGGCATAAGCTGATTAAAGCCGATCCTTCACCTATCCATGTTTGATCCCATTCATTAAAATAAGCACGACAAAAAAGCCCATAAAATATGGAAAAATCTGCTTTTTTATTGCCGTCTTATCTTAAGCGAACGGAATGCATGGATAAGCTAACCTCCCTTATAAAAATCGCTATTATCCTAACATGAGATATGGTTATTTGTCAATTCGCTATCCGTGGTCAGCTTGGGAGCGGGTTGTCTTCGCCGCAGCCGCAAACAAGTTAGAGCTTCATAATACTTTTAAATTCTTTTATTTTTCCTCTGCTTACTGGAACCTTTGTGCTGTTGGCGTCATTCATCTTTACTAAATACGTACTGTTAAACCAGGGAATGATTTCCGTTATGAATTTTAGGTTGATCATATAATTTCGGTGAGATCGAAAAAAATAACCCGTTTCATATAAAACCAATTCCAATTCATTGAGAGACATTTCGCACTTTTCTATGGAATCTTTAGTGGAAATGTATAATTCTTTGTCTTTGACAAACGCAAAAGTGATTTCACTTACTTGAATCGGTTTTATGATGTTGTTTTTCCGTATACAGATATGACCTTCGAGCACTGGCGGCGCTTTTTCCAATTTAATTTTTGTCTTGGCTTGAAGAGATTTCACTTTTTTGATGGCATCGTCCAATCTGGATTCCGATATAGGTTTTGTCAGATAAGCAATAGCGGGCGTATTAAAAGCTTCTAACGCATGTTCATAAAAAGCGGTTGAAAAAATAATGAACGGAGGATGAGTCATTTGATTTAACCTCTTGGCGAAATCCAAGCCATTCAACTCCGGCATTTGGATATCCAGAAAAAGCAGATCAGGCTCGTCGCTAATCACTTTGGAAAGGGCTTCAACGGGATTGTGATGGATCGAGACAATTTGAATATCGATATATTTTTGAAGCAGGAATGCCAACTCGGAACAAATAGCGGGTTCATCATCCACAATGATGGTTTTGATAAACAAGTTAGATCACATCCTCTTTTAGTCCGGTCATTGGAATTTCAAATGTTACGATCGTACCGGCTCCCGGTTCACTTTTAATATGAAGACCATACTCTTTCCCGTATATCGACTGTAATCTGCGGTGAATATTAGAAAAACCTATTCCCTTTGTTTGGTGATTTAAAATTTCCGCCAACCTGTTCTCGTGAATTCCGATTCCATTATCTTCGACACGGATTTGTACATGATTTCCTTTTTTACAAACGTTAATCGATAACAAGCAGTTATTCATTTTTGGAAATAAACCATGATGAATCGAGTTTTCAATAATAGGCTGCAATGTAAGAACCGGCAATTGGATATTCAATAAGGATTCGTCGATTTCCATAATCACCTGTAACCGGTTTGCGAATCTGACCTTTTCAATCTCTAAATACGATTTTATACCATCCAACTCTTCTTTCAAACTGTTAAAATTGTTCTTATTATTCAGATTTCTCCTGAAAATGTCGCTCAAGTTGCCCAGCAGATTTCTTGCAAGCTCGGGATTGGTTCTGCAGTAAGACATGATGGTGCTTAACGTGTTGAAAAGAAAATGCGGTTTAATTTGTGCCTGCAGCGCATTTAATTCCGCTTGCTGCCGCATTTTCGTTTGTTCTTCTATCTCCGCAAGTTCAATTTGTACCGAAAGCAGCTTGGCTAGTCCGTCAACAAGATTGAGGTAGGTTTGGGTTCCTTTAAATGAATTTTTATAGTAAATCTGCAAGGTTCCAACCGGTTTGCTGTTACGAACCAATTTTGCGCCTACGGCTGATTTGAAGGGGAAGCTACGATGGAAATGTGCCAGTTCTTTATCCAGAGAAAGGAGCCTTATATCATTTTGTTTGAGGACAGCTTCTGTGACCTGTGAATAAATTGCCTTTCCATCAAGACCACTGTCGTTTCTAACCCCTGCTATGCTTAATGTTTTATCACAATCCGTGATGACGACAGCATCCACATTGGCAATTTCATGAATGATCTCCGCTGTTTGCTTCGCGGACGTTTCATTGAGACCTGTTCTAAGATGGGGGAGGGTACGACTAGCGATACTAAGCGCAAGATTGGCCGCCATAGCCCCGGATTGATCCTGTAAAAGTTTAATGCTCCTAAAAATCCGGGTGAAAATCATCACTCCCAAGATCGTTATAATGGTCGTAGGTACAGCTATTTTCAATTCCAATGCCAGCGCTGCTGTAAATGGTTTGGCTATGAGCAGCACTAGGATCTTTTGAATCATTTCTGCTGTAAGCCCTAACATAACGATGTTCTGCCATTTCATTTTTAACATATCGTATTTGATGCCTGTTACCCCTCCCAATAAACCGCAAAATACGGTAGAAATGGCACAGGCCTCGGCGGTAAATCCACCGATCGTATATCTATGGATGCCTCCTATGATGCCGGAAATGACCCCAACCACAGGCCCTCCTACAAGCCCTCCTACGACAGCACCGACAATCCTCGTGTTGGCCAATGCATCATCGATCAGAACTCCATGTTCTGTTCCAAGAATGGATAAAAAACCGAATATGGCTGAAAGGATGACCGTTCGCTTCCAATCATCTCTCGCATAAATCAAGAGTCTAAAATAATTCAATTGACCAATGAATAGAGAGATGAGAGCCACTATGACTACATTCTCAAAGAGCCTTAGCAGGATGTTTAATTCCATTGGTCCTCCCCCTTCTTGCATTTCAGAATAAATAGACGGCAAATCAGCTGCTATTTTTGAATACTTGGAAACAATTAATGGATTAAATTATTAACGAAAGATACTATTTTGTAGTATAAAGAACACTTCTAATAACTTCAACTGGTAGGTGTAAGCGTTACACATATCGATTATTGATGCAAGCGAAGGCTCAAATAATAATCAACATTTGCACCTGTCGAAGAAACCGGTTACTTTTTGAAGGAGGAATGAATCATGTCTCAACCCGCTGGGGCGGCAAGGAAGGGAAGTATTGCAGGCAACATTTTTAAAGGTTCGGTTGGAAATCTGATCGAATGGTACGACTGGTACGTTTATGCTGCATTCTCAGTTTATTTTTCATCACAGTTCTTTCCTACGGGAGACCCGACAAGCCAGCTCCTCAACACAGCGGCGATCTTTGCCGTAGGCTTCTTAATGCGCCCGATCGGAAGCCTGTTGCTGGGCCGATACGCCGACCGTCATGGCCGCCGTGCTGCGCTGACGCTTTCCATCTCTGTCATGGCCGCCGGTTCCCTGATTATTGCCTGTACCCCTAGCTACAGCTCCATTGGCATCATGGCTCCCATTATTTTGGTTCTCGCCCGTTTACTTCAAGGGTTGTCGTTAGGCGGAGAGTATGGAACCTCGGCAACGTACTTGTCCGAGATGGCCAGCAGAGGCCGGCGCGGCTTCTACTCCAGCTTCCAATACGTCACACTGATTGGAGGCCAGTTGGTGGCGCTGGGCGTCCAAATCGTCCTCCAGCAACTACTCAACGAAGCCGAAATGCATGCCTGGGGCTGGCGTATTCCTTTCATCATTGGAGCGCTGGGAGCGCTGGCTGTCTTGTGGCTGCGCCGTTCGATGGACGAGTCAGAGCAGTTTTCCAAAATGGGTTCCGAAAGCAAAGCAAAAGCCGGGACCATACGAGCCTTGATGAAGCATCCTAAAGCGGTACTGACCGTGGTCGGATTAACACTCGGCGGAACCGTCGCCTTCTATACTTATACAACGTATTTACAAAAGTTCATGGTGAATTCGGTAGGCCTCCCCAAGGAGGTTGTCAGCTGGATCAACTTTATTGCCCTGCTGGTATTCGTCGTACTTCAGCCGCTCGCCGGCATGCTGTCCGACCGGATCGGACGGCGTCCGCTGTTGCTTTGTTTCGGTATCCTCGGTACTTTGCTGACAGCGCCACTGTTCTTTATCATGGAGAACATGAAGAATCCTATCGGTGCTTTCTTGCTCATGTTGGCGGGTCTCATCATTGTTACCGGGTACACTTCGATCAATGCCATCGTAAAAGCCGAGCTTTTCCCGACAGAAGTTCGCGCTCTTGGTGTAGGTTTCCCGTACGGACTTACCGTCGCGATATTCGGCGGGACCGCGGAATTCATCGCTTTGTGGTTCAAGAGCATTGGCATGGAGCCGCTCTTCTACTTTTATGTGGCTGCCTGCATTGCAGTGAGTTTCTTCGTCTACTGGCGTATGGACGAGTCTTCCAAATCGTCCCACATCGAAGCCGAGCTTGACCGCAAATATAGCGTATCTTAAGTAACTGATTTGGAAGAATTGACTTTCAATGGCAGCTAAAAAAGGCCTGCCACCTACTATAAACTGTGACCCACAAGAAGGAACTTTGCAAAAAGTGACCCTTTGTGGGTCATTTGTGTTTTAAGTAAGGATGGGGGCCAAGTCAAAAATGGGGAAGTAGAACCGGGTGCTTTTTAAGTCCAATCATTACTTAACGTTGAATTTCGAAACAACAAATATATAATTGTTATAACAGTTGAATATGATGATAAGGAGGGATTTCATTGAATAGGATGATTGGGATGGAACGAAAAGTGACAAAGTTCGGCAACAGCTTAGGCATAACCATGACTGATGCTCTAAAACAAATTGGACTGGATCAAGGAGATACGGTCAGTATCGATGTAAACCAGGCCACTGGAGAAATCATAATTAAGAAGTCAACCAAAGTATCGTTACCCGAGGGAATCAGTGAAGATTTTATGAGATCCCTGGCAGATGTTATAGAGGAATACGATCAAACCTTACGAGGTCTAAAAGATAGATGACGCATTATCGTTTCTTATCCGTCCAAGAAGTTATAGCTATTAATCTCGCTATGATTCAACGCTATAGTCCAGGTGAGCAAGTAGGAGTAAAAGAACCTGGGTTACTCGAATCCGCAGTTCTTCGGCCACAATCTTCTGCTTTTGGAAACGATGCTTACCCTAGCATTTTTGAAAAGGCGGCCGCTTTGTTTGAATCGCTCGGACAAAACCATCCATTTCACAATACAAATAAACGCACTGCTTTTACTACACTCGCCATTTTTTTACGCTACAACGGGCTGTACTTTAAGATGGATCCCAAAAAAGCCGAAGATCTCACGGTAGATATGGAAAACCATAAGTATGAATTTCAAGATTTGGCTTCTATTATTCAGGCACATTGCGTCACCATAACCGAATCGTAAGAAGATGGTGCTAGACTCAATATTGGACACGGAGAACCGAGAGTGCGAAAATAAAAGCATTCATAATCAAGGTGTCCGACATGACGAAAAAGTACGACAAAGAATTCAAACTACAAACCGTACGACTGATTCAAGAAGAAGGGAAGTCGGCGGCGCAGGTAGCCCGCGAAATGGGCTTGCATGAGAATACGCTTTACAGATGGATCGCCGAGTTTAAACAAGACGGCAGTCAAGCATTTCCCGGTAGTGGGCAACTGAAGCCGGAAGACAAGGCCATGCGTGATCTTCAGAAGCGGATTCGTGATCTGGAAGAGGAAAACGAAATCTTAAAAAAGGCGATGCACTACTTCGCAAAAGACCGGCGCTGATCTACAAATTCATCCTCGATCACCGCTTCAAGCTCCGTATCGCGAAGATGTGCGCCGTATTTGGAATCTCCCGAAGCTGCAGGCACAATCTAATGTTTATGAATCTTGGATCAATCGCTTACAATAACGGCTGGACAGCAACACGAACCTCCGGCTGAAAGTACCAGCCTGCATCTTCTAAATCTCGTACCACCTTGTGGTAGTCGATAAACCGCCAGAGAGCAACCGGAACTCGGCCATAATATCCCGACCGCATCAAGACATCCGCAACATCATAAAGGCTTTCTACGTCATAACACACATTGTATTGCCCACTATTCAGTATGCGAATCACTTGATCCGCGTTGTTCGTGCAACCGCAAAGAGCGAAAACAAGCCGGTGATCGTATTCAGCCATGATTGCGGCGATCTCATTGACCGCAAATACATCGTCCTTCTTCTCGATAATGAATGGAGCTTCAAAATCCCGAATCTCCCAAACTCCATCCCCGTCCGCAATTTTCTCCAAAGCCTGCTTTAGATCATCCTCGCTCATCGGCAGAGACAGCCAACGGCCAACCGTTTATGCTTCGCCAGTCACATAAATCTGAATCTTCATGACCAATCGCCTCCATATCATTTTTCAGACCACACGTTACAATACCGCTTGCACGTTACGGCCAATGCCTTTGGACGCTATCAATTTGCATTCGCCTACCGCACCTACAACCACACTCACAATATACAATTCGCCATATGCATCCCCCTCGCCATCGGGGAATCCTCTCACCTTCCATGTACTCGCTGTCATGCACCATGCCTGCAAAACAAAAAAGGACTGCCGTCCGCTGAATAACAGCAGAAAGCAGTCCATATGCAACCGGGTGCGGCATGAAACGGCAGGCCACCTCCTTGTTAAAAAAGCAGGGTGGTGCCTCCGGAAAATGTATGTAGTTTTTGCCTATATTGGGCCGCTATTATTTCTTGTTTTCAGTCTGATCTACCGTTTTCACGAAATCATTTGCAACGCGATGAATGAACTTCACTTCTTCAATGTTCCTGCCAACAAGCAAAGCCCGGATCGATTCAATTACCATCCGTTTTTCGATAACCTCGTTGTCCGTTGTTGCGTGGGTGAAGTTAAATATCTCTGCCGGAACAACATCTAATGCACCGATTATCTTCTCAAGTGTTTCGACAGAGATATTCCGCTCTCCACGCTCAATGTCGCTGATGTAGCTGTATTGAAAACTCCATTCGTTGGTCAAAGCCTCTTGCGTCATTCCTTTTTCTTTCCTGATATTGCGAATTTGTTCGCCAAAGAGCTTTATTAACTCAGACAACCGTATCACCTCTATTTACTAGAGTAGAGATGCAACTCATTAACGATTATCGTATTAAAACATAAAAAATGAATTAGAATTTACCGATAAAGTTAATGTGTTTGTTTTATATGTAAATGTTGGCATTTGTGTTTTTGGAAAAGAGGGTTTTATGAGGATTGCACATAACATTGCCGCACTCAACTCCATTAACAAGTTACAACGAACTAATAAGAATGCCTCATCTGCAATAGAAAAGTTGTCCTCTGGACTTCGAATCAATAAAGCCGCTGACGATGCCGCCGGAATGGCTATTACGGAAAAGATGAGGGCACAAATCAGAGGGCTGTCACAGGCACAAAGAAACATACAAGATGGCATATCTTTGGTTCAGGTGGCTGATGCAGGATTAGGTCAGATTCAAAATCCCTCATTGCAAAGAATGAGGGAACTTGTCATACAAGCGGCAAATGGTACGTTAACGGCGGAAGATCGTCAAGCCATTCAAAAAGAAATCGATCAAATTAAGCAGGGGATAAACGATATTGCCAATAACACAACGTTTAATGGCATTCACCTTTTGAATGTGCCGGATACTGAAACAAAAGTAACCCCGGTTTATGATTCATCCCCAACCTTTATTGAAGATTAACCCAAACGGCAGAAAGCATTACAATCTTCGAGGTTACGAATGGTCAACTAAATGAAGTTACCTTTTCAATAGCTGATCTGGCTAGAACGAGTCCAACGATGGGTGTTACGTGGAGCCCGCCAAATGATGCAACGAAGGTATATTACTTTAATGTTCACGGGCCTTCCGGTATATCATCAATCAGGGAGTTTAATTCTAATTCTCCAAGCAATGGTTCGTCAATAACGAACACAATAGCCGCCGTAAGATTAAACGGCGTAAAAGGATATGACCAGACCCAAGTTTGGGCCAATTATTTAACAAATAGTAATCCTAATGGTCTGGTGTATCCCGAAGAAAATGTTTTAGGTGATGATTTATCGGATTATACAGGATACGATCCTGACATTGCTTTAACATCATTCGGAGTAATGTTTAAGGCGAGAAAGCAAATCGGGGAAATCGTCGAAAGTTCTCCTACAAATAATGTAATTCTTCAGGTAGGCCCAAACAGTGGCGATACTTTCCCGATTAAACTTTCTGATGCACGTACATCAGCACTTGGCATTGAGGATATTGCTGTCGATCCGCCAGAAAAAGCGGTTGAAGCCATTGGAAAGCTTGATGCCGCCATAAACAAGGTATCGTCAGAACGCTCCAAATTTGGTTCCTATCAAAACGCCTTGGAGCACATCTACAATAATGTTTCAAACTATGAAGTGAATCTGACAGAGGCAGAATCTCGAATTGCTGATGCAGACATCGCAAAAGAAATCATGCAGATGACAAAAGAGCAGATACTATCTCAATCAACGCAGGCTATGCTTACACACGCAGTTCAAGCTCCAGAGGCGGTATTGTCGTTGCTAAAATAATTCCAAAAGAAGGTGTACTTTATGGCAACCTTAGCTTTACTCTTAAAAATTATCGGTGCTGTTTCGGAAGTTTCCGGCATTGTACATATCATTGCTTCGATTAGAAAGAAGAAGAGAACACAAGTTGGAATGGGCTTCATCATTTTGGTTGTCGGCGTAATTTTGCTTGTGATCGCGACTAACATCGAAGACAAGTTACGCGCTGGATACTAATAAACATTGAAAGGAAAGCGACCAGTGAGGCTGTTTATAAAGATCATGTTGTCCTTGCTCGCGTGTTGTATTGCCGCCGTAATGATCGTCAAGATCATACCGAAGGAACGGTTATTGTTATCCGCAGTCAACGACCAAGACATGAACATGGTGGACTGGATGTTGAAACTTGGGGTCGATCCGAATGTACATACCGATTCTGCGTACACACCCCTGAATCTTGCTGTTAGAAACGGCGACATAAACATGATGAGAAAACTTCTGGCCCATGGTGCCAGTCCGAATGAGCAGGCGAACTACGGAAGCGGGGAGAAGATACTCGTTGGCAATCTATCCCTCGCCGTTAATTACGTTGATGATCCGGTGCCAGTCATTCAATTATTGATTGAAGCGGGTATAAATGTTGCTGATGACCCTTATGCACTGAAAGATGCAATCGAGAGAGGAAAAAGAAAAGCAGTTGAGTTATTGATTCGGCACGGAGCCGATGTTAACGGCGGTCTTCAGTTCGCGATCATGTATGACAAACTCGACATTGTCAGATTGATGCTGGAGAGCGGTGCAGACCCAAACCAAGGAGTTATGCTGGCTAAAATGACGTATAACCAAGAGGCATTGCTCATGCTTGAAGAAGCTGGAGCAACAGTAACATCTCCGCCGCGAGAACAAACACATCCAGAGGACTATACAACCGTTAACGGTGCCAAGATTCGGCTTCATTAATGAGAAAAGTTACCTCAAAGATTACGGCCAAGGAGTTAGACATGAACTGCAGAAATTGCGGACATACACTGCAAGATAATCAAAATTTTTGCGGTCAATGCGGAAAGCCGATAGATTCGGAGAATGGATATCATCAACCGCAGATCGTTACCGCTACCGATATAAGCATATCCGAAGAGGAATTGTCTTTGTTTGTCGGAAAGAAAGCCGATTTATACTTGCAAAAATGGAGACACAATAGCCGTTGGAACTGGCCTGCCTTTCTATTTGATGCTTACTGGCTGATGTACCGAAAGATGTACCTTTACTGCGTCTTATATCTCATCATTTGGTTTGTTTGGAGCAACGTAATTGTTGCCTCGGTGTTCAGTGAATGGAACCCAGTAGAGAGCCCCGGCCTTCTCCCATTGGTGCTGTTTCTCTGTTGCATCCCCAAACCGGTGCTAGGCATCTTTGCAAACAAGCTGTATCTGCATCAAGCAAAAAGAAAAATAACCGCCATTGTCCAAGACCAGAATAAGCAAGAGTCACGGGAAACAGAGATTACAGCGGTAGGCGGAACGAATTTGGTATTACCTCTCACCGTGTTGACAATACCTTATTTACTGGCATTGCTTGCAGGGTTGCTTTTCTTTTCAAAAACCGTTCTTATGTTCAATGATGCACTTGAGAAGGCAAATGTAACGACCAATAAGACGGTGACAAATGAAAACGAAGCACCAGCAATTCAGCCAATTGCTCCGGAAAAGCGGGAGAACTCCGACCGGATTAACATTTTGTTATTGGGCGGCGATTCACGGAATAGCGAGATTCAATCTTCGGACAGCATCATGATCGTTTCTATCGACCCTGCAACGAAAAAAGTGAAATTGCTCTCCATTCTCCGTGATACTTATGTAAAGATTCCGGGTTATGGTGAAGATCGTATCAGCAAGGCAATTACAATGGGCGGTTCCAGTTTGGCAATGCGAACAGTCGAAGAATGGGCGGGTATCCCAATCCAATATTATGTGTACATGAATTTACCGGGCTTCATCAATTTGACTGATGTAATCGGTGGCGTTGACATAGAAGTAGAGAAAGATATGAACTATGTTGATTCCAATGACGATCCAACGTCAATGTATCAAATCCATTTGAAAAAGGGCTACCAGCACTTGGACGGAATAAAAGCATTGCAGTACGTTCGATTCCGCCATGATGCCTTGAGCGATTTCGCCCGTACGGAACGGCAACGAAAGTTTGTGAAGGCAGTCGCCAAAGAGTTGCTGACTACAACGACGGTTATGGAGCTTCCGAAACTAATAGAAGCTATCGAACCATTCATCGAAACGAACCTCAATGTCGATGATATGATAAAGCTGGGCAAACTTGGCTTTGATATAGACACGGAAAGCATTGACAGCATTCAATTGCCCCCGATGGAACTCATACGGGAAAAATCAGTAAACGGAAAAGCCGTACTTTATGTTGAAGAACCTGAGCAGATAAAGTCATACGTAGAAAGTATACTGAGCGATGATTCCAGGACTCAGAGCGATTGATAACAGTAGAGCAATATTGTTGCAATGCGTTGGGTATCGGCATCAAAACTATCTATGTCAACAGAATCGGTATGCGGCGGAGGGGGCGAACCTCTCCGCTTTATTAATGATGACCGAAAGGCTGGATTTGGTCTCGGATTATCTTACATATTACCTTCTTTGCTTCGTGCTTTATTGTTTAAGGGCTGTTTGCTATTGGCGAGTTTCATAAGGAACGTGTGGAATGCCAAAACAAAAGGACGGATAAAAATACTTTCCATCTTGCTATCAATGGTCTAACTCACAAACCGATTTAAATCGAATTAGGCTTCTTATGTGGAGGTTCGTTACAATTCATCAATGTTGGCGGATGGAGGCTTAGTCACCGCCGTAGGATGCTGTTGCCGTGTGCTAGCGAAATTGTTTTCGCATGGATATGTACCAGCGATAAATGCAACGCATGGCAACGTATCAAAACCTTTGAGGAATCGGAATTGCCATCGAAAGAATGCCCGTTGTGCAAAGCACCGATGAAAAAAGGAAGCAAAGAAGTAATCGTGACTGCTTGATCCACCGTTTCTATGAGGAATAGGGCAATTCACAACCGAAGCACTTCAATAATCGTGCTAATTATTATGAACATCAGCTAGCATGAGATCAAATCCGATTTTCCCGGAACTATAGCCAAAATCATTGATTTCATTAACAAATCTAAGCCACGATAAGAGTTGAACGAAACGAGATCTATCACGCGGATTAGGGGCTCGGCTTTAACGAGATACGCTGTGAAAGTACCACATGGGGATGACTGAAGAAGACAAAAGGATTACCAAGGAAACCGTTACGGAGAGTCTTTCGGGGGCATCAAAACTAATATGTAGTGCGGTACCGCCCCGTACAGTATCAGAAATATTTCGTATTCAGAGTCAGATAAGCCAGGAACCCAATAACCACGCGGTTTTTCCATCCGCATCGAATACTAAAATGCAAAAAAGAGACCTAACACGGTCTCTTTTCTGATGGTATTGGTGGAGACGAACCGTGGCTTGGCAAATCCACAATCCGCCGCCGCGTGATGTATCAAAAAATTCTTTAACGAATTATCAATTCCTTTTTATTATTGCCTACACAAGTATAATACTCTTCCTTCGAGGAAGTCGTCTTAGCTTTAAGATCAACGTCAATCCCCATCTTTTTGAAGTTCTCAATAATAAGTTGTCGCTTCTTTTCCTGTAAAGATTGCCTAAGGGTTTTCATTCGAACTTCCTCCTCCCCTTCGATTATTATTATACTCCAAATTTTTAAGTAATACCATTATTTCATTGTCAATTGAATCAATATTGGTCTCGTCAATATTGTCCTTTTGGACATCTTTATGAAAAGTAATTAGATAAACTTTATTCGATCCCCATAGTTCGAGATGCCTAGCAGTGTACACCCTACCTTGTTTTAATCCAATTGCGGTATGAAAAAACAAAAAATAATTATTCTGTAGCAGTATTGCTCGTAGGATACCCGTCCTTTTATGTTCTTCAAACATTTTGATTTGATCAGCAGTAAGAAAATTGTAAATACTGACTGGTACAACAAATGAATTTCTTAATAAATCTAATGCCAGGCTTACAAATGCATACTGTACAGATGTAATGTCATTTGGCTCACGTACCCTTGATAACCTTATAGCAAAACGCCTTATAAATTTCAACATTGGTGCTACTTGGTTTTTATCCAGAGATTTTTTGGCTTTAACAAATGCGATATACATTGATTTGTTGCAGTAGTAATAAGCCTGATCCATTGCATTTATTTCAAGACCATCTATAGTGTAACCCATATCATAATTAATTTTAATACGCATGTTGCCGTCAATAATCTTTAAATCATATGAGTAGATTTGAACGGACTGAACATATGAATGCTTTTGAACAAAGGTTTTGAAAATAGAATGTAGTTGATCTTGTCGATCATACGTTTCATATTTCTTATTAAGCAAAACCAGCTTATGAATCTCCTCTTTAATAATTGCTTCCTTTTCATCAACAATCTTTTTATGATAGGAATACCAACCTATACAAGTGTAATATATGGATAACACAGTTATAATTATCGGCATCCGATAATCTAGGTATTTGAAATATGTATCGAAGTAGTGTTTGGCTTGATCGGAATAGTTCTTCCAAAGGTCGATTGAAATGATAAGTATCGCTGCCAGAATAATTGGCACCACATATACAAGAATGATTTTAACAAATCTACCCAAAAAACATCACCCAGATTAAATTATAAAATATTTCATAATAAGTCAACATATCGAAATATATGCAAATAATTTACAGCTTCTTCTCTCGCAACTTATCTTTTAACAACTCAATAAGTTTTGGTCCTTTTGCCACTTTATCATTTCCACCAGCTACCTTATACAAGTCATAGACTAAAGCACTTGTAGTCTCTAACAATGTTACAGTTAATGAATCTTTACTCAAATTAGAAAGGGATTTGTTACTGGGATAAACATTTGAACATAATTGAGCGCATGAAGCATATAGAACATAAAATTTAATATCATTTATTTCGGAAGACGTATATCTTCCTGTTTCCTTTAAAAACAACTCAACGGTCCTACCTATATAAGCTAAGATAAAATAGGTATGTAAGTCGTTATTTTTATGGTACAAGTCATTATATGCCGAATCTTCTTCAAGAAGAGTTGATGGTCGAGCACGAGCAAAATCTGGCTTTTGCAGAATTACAGACATTAGACATTGAGCTAAAAATGAAACACTTATTATATCTTTAGGCTTTTTCCCTTCATTTTTATAAAAGTTTTTTCTTCGGTCATAATATAATCCTCTTGGTTTAAGGTAATCCTCTATTTGCCTATGGATTGAGTCAGTAGCTCTTAATGAAGACTTAGGAATAGGAGTTTGACTATTGGTTGCCCGAATAATTTTATCTCTTGCTTCCTCAGTCTCTGGAACAATCACACGAATCAGTATATTCCTTTTCTCTTCTACTCCCTTTCCAATTGTGCTAGTGAAATACTTATAAATTTCACTAGAGGTTTGCAATCCATTAACGACTTCAGGATTATGAATTATTAATTCTTTTCCACCTGGGGCTGAAGCTGCCGAGGCGACTATTGTAACACCATTATTTAACCACCAAAATTCTTCATTTCCCGGATTTTCAAGAGTCTCTTGAATTTCATTATTAACATTCGTTTTCCCCTGATAATCCCTAACATTTGATTCAAAAATATGTTTTATTAAATTACCATTTTCATCAGTTATAAAATTGTAGTAATCCATCAAATTTGCTAATGCGATAAAAACCTGACCCGATGAAGACATGGGATTTTCGGATAGTTTCAATCGATACACGTCATTTGTCCTGGCTTGAACAAGTTTTAGGAGAAGTTCTGCTCCAATAAAGTCGACCTCAACAGTAGCGTCTGAAAGCAGGGATTTAACATCATTCTTTAAGTCTTCAGCTTGCCGCAAAACATTTGGATGGACCTCAATTCCTTTAGATGCGTATATAAAACTAACCTTGAGTTTGGGCTTTTTAGTTATCAGAGAAATATAAGTATCTCTAAACCTTTCGAAAGATTCCAGTACTTTACTGTTATATCTTCCTTCAAACTCGTTTCTATCAAAATCTAATGGAAATAAGCCCCTGCTTAATCTTGATAACTTTAGTAACGGATCCTCGGAAAAAGAATTCGAATTCTTCGATTGGATAATAACAAATTCTATATCGACATTCTTCTTATACTTGCCCTTAATATCTGTTTCGTCCTCTTTAACTAGGTCCCCGTTGACAAACAAATAAATCCCATCTGCCCCGCCATCATGACTTTCTCCGGTAATTCCGGCTTCAATTTCATCATAACTAAGTTCGTAACTCTTCAAAACTTGCGCAATCGAAAAGAACTCGAAGAACTTGTCTAAATTTTGAGTTTCATCAAGGTCATCACGCTCTTGTCTAATTATTTCTTCTAATAAGATCTGGTTGTTTTTTGACATGGCTCTTATATATTCTCCCTTATAACCTAAAAAGCAGTCACCACATATGTGATAACTGCCTCTTAGGTGTTGGTTTTTGTTTTGTGGATTTACAATATGGAGACGAGGGGAGTCGAACCCCTGTCCGAAGATAACGCCACACAAGCTTCTACGGGTGTAGTCACAGTTTTGATGTCACCCTAGAGGCGCCCCGTAACCGGCTCCTCTTCAGGTCAGCCTGATTGTCTTCTTCAGCTAGCCGCAGGCGGAGACTAGACAGCGTATCCCACTAAGGTTGAGCCCCTATCCCGGCACATGGGCGATGCAGAGTAGGAGCACGCTAGCAGGTTATTAAGCTGCTAAAGCGTAAGATTGTTGTTGTTTGCCATTTAATTGGCTTTAGCGTTGATGAAGCGGACGCGTCCCCGCTACCCGCAACCCATGCTCGAACTATCCCCGTCGAATCCAAGAACGTCCCCGCATAGGCAGGCCCTGTAGACGGGCCCGGTAAGGTTATGAAATAAAACTTATCTACCATGACGACATTTCTGCTGGTCTTGCTGATGATGCTGTGCACTTCCCTGGTGCGCTTTTATTATACCACATTCATGAAGCAAAAAGAACCTTCGAACTCATGGAAGCATCGCCATATCCTTGACAGAATGGCGGTGTTTGCCGTATTATCTGGCAATTTTTTGCTTCTCGCGCAGCGCACGCTGGATGTCTCGCTGAGCATCGCGTTTGGCTGCAGTGTCACGTTTATCGTACTGCTTTTTCCCTTTACCGAGTCCGAGCAGCAGTTTGGCAAAACCGTTTCGAACGTAAACCTTCAACGGCACCAGCGTATACCCTTCCTGCTTGGCCAGACCGAACAGCTTGTTGATCTCGGCTTTCTTGAGGAGGAGCTTGCGGGCGCGTGTCGGGTCGCCAGGATTATGACGGTTACCTTGCTCGAACGGACTGATGTGCATGTTATGCACGAATGCTTCGCCGTTGCGGATCGTTGCAAACGCATCGCCGATATTGGCCCGGCCCTGGCGCAGCGATTTGATCTCCGTTCCCGTCAGGACCAAACCGCACTCATAGGTATCTTCAATAAAATAATCATGAGAAGCCTTCTTGTTTTGCGCCAGAACCTTGTTTTCGCTTTTCTTGCTCATATTCTCCGCTGCCGCTCCTTCCTGCATAATTTCCAAACAGAGGGATGGAGTCCATTGTACCAACTCCATCCCGGGAAATCAAGAGGTTACCGCTTAACGGTTTTTTTGCGCTTCTTTTTGGCTGTGCCCGTACCCGAGCCGCTTTTAACCGACTCCAGCGCACGGGTCTTCGCCGCACCCGGGCCTTTGCCCCGCGCGCTGCGGCTGCTGCCGCCAGAGCCTTGTTTACTGCGTCCGGTACGACTGCCGCTGGCGGCCGGCTTTCCGGCTTCCCGGCCCCCGCGGCCCTTCCGCTTGCCGTTCTTGCGGACGTTGTTCAGCACGTCCACCAGACTCACCTTCTGCGGCCGGGGCTTCATATCCACCATTTCAAAGTCGATGGTGTGCTCATCCTTGTTCACCCGCGCCACGCGTACCTTCACTTCATCGCCCAAGCGATAGATTCTCGAGGTCCGCTCTCCGATCAATGCGTGCTGCGCCTCATAATAATGGTAATAATCGTCCGTGAGATCAGACAGACGGATGAGTCCTTCCACCGTATTGTCCAGCTCCACGAACATGCCGAAGCTCGTCACGCTGCTGATGATGCCGTCGAATTCTTCACCGACCTTGTCGAGCATAAATTCGGCTTTCTTCAGCGCTTCGGTCTCCCGCTCCGCATCCACCGCCATTCTCTCCCGCTCCGACGATTGCTTCGCGATATCGTCCATTCGAGAGGCAAGATATTCGTGCCTGGCCGCGCTTAATGTGCCGTTCTCGAGCACTTCGCGAATCACGCGGTGAATGACCAAATCCGGATACCGGCGAATCGGCGAAGTGAAGTGCGTATAGAACTCCGCAGCCAATCCGTAGTGCCCCAAGCTCTGGGAATCATATTTTGCCTGCTTCATGGAACGCAGCATAACGGTACTAATGACCGTTTCTTCCTTAGTCCCTTTAATCTCTTCAAGCAGCGTCTGCAGCGCCCGGGGATGAACCGTATTACCCTTCCCCCGCACCACATATCCGAAGTTCGTAATAAACTCCATAAAATGCTGCAGCTTCTCCCCATCCGGGTCCTCGTGAATCCGGTACAAGAACGGCACCTTCAGCCAGTGAAAATGCTCTGCAACCGTTTCATTTGCCGCCAGCATAAACTCTTCTATGATCATTTCGGCGATGGTCCGGTCCCTTTTGACGATATCCGTCGGCTTTCCGTTCTCATCCACCAAAATTTTAGATTCCTGGAAGTCAAAATCGATGGCGCCCCGCTGCATCCGTTTGGAGCGCAGCTTCATGGCCAGCTCTTCCATTAAGCGGAAATCATCCATCAGATAACCGTATTTCTCCACAAGCTCGGCATCCGGCTCTTCCTCGGTCAACAGCTTGCGTACGTTTGTGTAGGTCATCCGCTCGCTGGTTCTAATCACACTTGTAAAAATATCGTGGCGCACCACATTGGCATTCGCATCAAATTCCATCTCACAGGACATCGTCAGACGATCCACCTGCGGGTTTAGCGAGCATATCCCGTTAGATAAACGGTGCGGCAGCATCGGAATCACCCGATCGACCAAATACACACTGCAGCCGCGGTTGTACGCTTCATGATCCAGTGCGGAGCCTTCTTTTACATAATAGCTGACATCGGCAATGTGAACACCCAATAAATAGTTACCGTTCGGCAGCCGTTCCACATTCACTGCATCGTCCAAATCCTTGGCATCCTCACCGTCGATCGTGACGATCCGTTTGCCTCGCAAATCCCGCCTGCCTTGCCCCTTCAGCTCTTCTTCAGAAATAACAGCCGGAGCTGCTGCAGCCTCCTCCATCACTTCATCGGGAAATGCCTCAGGCAAACCGTGCTTGCGGATAATGGATAAAATATCGACGCCAGGATCATTCTTATGACCCAAAATTTCAATGACTTCGCCTTGTGCAGCCGCGCGGCCTTCAGGGTAAGAGACGATCTTGACGACGACCTTATGGCCGTCCATCGCTCCGCCGAACGCTTCCTTCGGTATAAAGATATCGCGCACGACCCGCTTATCATCGGGAATGACAAAAGCATACTCTTCATGCGCTTGAAAAAGTCCCACGATTTGCGTATTGCCGCGGGTAACGACACGTACGACTTCTCCTTCCATCCTTCCGCCGTGAGAACTTTTGGAGTTGATACGCACGAGTACGATGTCTCCATTCATGGCCGTACCCATATCGTTTGCATGGATATATACATCCGGGTGATCGCGGTCATCCGGAATGAGAAAGCCAAACCCTTTGGCATGCGCTTGAAGTCTGCCCCGCAGCAAGTTCATCCGTTCCGGTACACCATAGCGGTCGTTGCGGGTACGAAGAATCAAGCCCTCATTCTCAAGCTGATTGAGCAGCTTCAGAAATTCTCTGAAATCCTGCGCGCTCTCGAGCGGAAAATGCTGCTCCAACTCGTTATACGTCATCGGTTTATAAGCCGTTTCCTTCATAAAATCAAGTAAATCTTCTTTGGTTATCATGATTCTCACCTGCCTTTTGTGTTCTTAACTTAATCTCTTTGTACAATAAACTATGTCAATTGACAGGTCTCCGTCTGTTTTCTTGTCCCCTCTCCCTCCGGCTTCATTAAAAACAACATCGTAGCCCGTCCGCGCGGCTGAATAGGCCCACTGAGCCGCCTAATCATACCGCCGCTTGACCAATTCAATTTTGTATATGTACAAGCTGTTTCTATAAATAAGCTTCATAGATTATACTCCTAGTATAGCCAAGTGCACTCCAATTCATAGCCCGCCCAAGGAAATGGCAGAAACACCCGGCAACCCGACGCATACTCCCTGCTTAAGAAACAAAAAACAGCAGGAGTAACTTTCCCCTGCTGCCATATATTTATTAGATTAGGCTCTTACGAAATAAGCCACAATCACAGACAAAACAAAGAACACTACTGCGAGCACCATCGTAAGACGGGATAAAAAAAGCTCCAAGCCGCGTGCCTTTTGCTTACCGAACAGGTGTTCCGCCCCCCCGGAGATGGCACCGGATAAACCCGCACTTTTGCCCGGCTGCAGCAGAACCGCCGCAATTAAGCCAAGCGAAGCAATTACCAGTATAATTTTCAATGCAACTTCCATGAAATTCCACCTCCTGCGGGATCACACCGATCTTGTCCGAAAAATAGACAGCAACCATATTATATCACATAAAAAAACCGCTGACAAATCGAAATGATTCATCAGCGGATTCTTAAGCCGCCGGTCATTCTTCATAACGCGGTTGAAATGCGCGGGTATGATCCCGGCTCTTCCTCGGTTTACGGCCGCCAAAGAATAAGCGGAGCGACCGGGACGCGCACCATAGAGAAAACACGGTAAAGAAAATAGCCCAACCGAGGGCCGGTATGAGGGTAGCCTGAGCCAAGTTCGTTGCATCCCCAGCAGCAGCCGGATCCTGCATGGCATACAGAACCAAAGAGAACGACCCGAATACGGCTTCCTCCAGCATCAGGAATGACAGGAGAAGATAATATCCGTCCCGCAGCAACCGGGGCACAAAAGCAAGCATGACGATATTCAGCAGCACGAAGCCGATCAGCCACATGATTCCATATTCATTGCGGACAAACAGGACCAGCGAAAGAATAGCCACCAATGTAATCGTCTGCAAGCCCAAACGCTCTTTGCCCTTCGCCCTGGCATAAAACATGAACCAGGCGAAAAGCGATGCAAAAGTGTACCCGGCCAATGAAATCGGAATCAGGCTCCAGCCGCTGGATATTTGCGAATAGGTGACTCCGCTATGATTAGCATACAGCTCAATGAACATCACATGGCCCGAAAGCGCAAGCGTCATGATCGCATGGGCGAATTCGTGAATCATCGTATTTAAGCTGCGGAAAAAATGATTGAAGGGAATCAAATGCGTAAGAAAAGCCGATGCCATCAAGAACAATACGGTCTTTATCAGATTACTCATTGGATCCCCTCCGGGTCTGCGTCAGGCTGAAGCTTTTTCGTTCCCGATGATCCATCGCGGGATAAGCCGGGAACGAAAAAGTTCAAAGCCGGTCTGGCAGCTATAATATGATTTAGAACAGATTACTTAAAGCTTTTCAGGTTGTAAAAGGCCGATTTGCCTGCGTATTGAGCTACATCGGACAGTTGATCCTCGATGCGGAGCAATTGATTATACTTCGCTACGCGGTCCGTACGGGAAGGCGCTCCCGTTTTGATTTGGCCGGCGTTGGTAGCTACCGCGATGTCCGCAATCGTGCTGTCTTCGCTCTCGCCGGAACGGTGAGAGATGACAGCTGTGTAGCCTGCACGCTTCGCCATTTCAATCGCATCGAACGTCTCGGTCAAGGAACCGATTTGGTTGACCTTGATCAGGATCGAGTTGCCGATGTTCTGCTCAATGCCTTGGGAAAGACGGTTCGTGTTTGTCACGAACAGGTCGTCGCCCACCAGCTGTACTTTGCTGCCCAGCTTATCGGTCAGCAGTTTCCAGCCTTCCCAGTCATCTTCGGAGCAGCCGTCTTCGATCGTAATGATCGGGTATTTCTCAACCCAAGAAGCAAGGAAATCTACGAATTCCGCAGAAGTGAACGATTTGCCTTCACCCTCGAGGTGGTATTTGCCGTCTTTGAAGAACTCCGTAGAAGCAACGTCCATGCCCAGGAACACATCCACGCCCGGCTTATAGCCCGCACGCTCAATCGCGGCAATGATCGTTTGAATCGCTTCTTCATTGGAGCCAAGGTTAGGAGCGAAGCCGCCTTCGTCGCCTACGGCAGTGTTCAGGCCCTTGTCCTTCAGGACCGCTTTGAGGCTGTGGAAAATTTCCGCACCCGTACGCAGCGCTTCTTTGAAGGACGGAGCGCCCACCGGCAAGATCATGAACTCCTGTACGTCCACGTTGTTATCCGCATGCGCACCGCCGTTGATGATGTTCATCATCGGAACCGGCAAGGTTTTGGCATTAAAGCCGCCAAGGTATACATACAGCGGAACGTCGAGCGCTTCCGCCGCTGCGCGGGCAACCGCCATGGAAACGGCGAGGATCGCATTCGCGCCGAGCTTGCTTTTATTCGGCGTACCGTCAAGCTCGATCATGCGCTTGTCGATACCCACTTGATCGAGTGCATTCATGCCGATGATTTCCGGTGCGATGATGTCGTTCACATTCTCCACGGCTTTGAGCACGCCTTTACCAAGGTAGCGGGATTTGTCCCCGTCACGAAGCTCTACCGCTTCATAAGCGCCTGTCGATGCACCGGATGGAACGATAGCGCGGCCGCGCGCTCCGGATTCCAGGAATACTTCCACCTCAACGGTCGGATTGCCGCGGGAATCAAGCACCTCACGGGCGTACACATTGGAGATTACAGTCATTGCTAGATACACTCCTTGTCTTTTTTAATCAAATGTCAGTTATGTTTAACACTTGCTGCCAAAAGCGACTTTCCGGTCATTTCCTCCGGCTGGGCTACACCGAGCAGGTCCAGCACCGTCGGGGCGATATCCGCCAAAATGCCATCGTTTCTTAGTGTAACACGACTGTCGGTAATAATGAAAGGTACAGGATTGGTCGTATGCGCGGTATTGCGCGATCCGTCCGGATTGGTCACGATATCCGCATTGCCGTGGTCAGCCGTTATCAAGGCAACGCCGCCTTTAGCCAGAACGGCTTCGACCACTTGACCCAGGCAATCATCGGTGGCTTCGACCGCCTTGATCGTAGGCTCAAGCAGACCGGAGTGGCCGACCATATCCGGATTTGCAAAGTTTAAGATAATGACATCTTGTCTTTCGGCTTCGATTTCCGCAACGGCCGCCGCCGCAACCTCATAAGCGCTCATCTCGGGCTTCAAGTCATACGTGGCTACTTTAGGCGAGTTGATCAAAATCCGTGTCTCGCCCGGCAGTTCGACATCCCGGCCGCCGCTGAAGAAGAACGTAACATGCGGATACTTCTCCGTCTCGGCGATGCGAAGCTGCTTCAGACCGTTTTGCACCAGCACTTCACCAAGCGTGTTATCCAAGTTCTTCGGCTTATAAGCCACATAACCGCCAACGGTTTCGCTGAATAAGGTCAAGCAGACATAATATAAATCCTTGGGAGCCTTCTCCCCCCGGTCAAAGCCGCGAAAATCGCTGTTGGTAAAGACCTGGGACAGCTGAATGGCACGGTCAGGCCGGAAATTGAAAAAGATGACCGAATCTTCCGATTCAACCAAACCGACAGGCGTACCGTCGGGCTTTACGATGACCGTCGGCATAACGAACTCATCGAACACCGAACGGTTATAAGAATCCTTGATCGCGGCCATCGGGTCCTCAAAAGTCGGCCCCTCGCCGTACACCATCGCACGGTAAGACTTCTCCGTACGCTCCCATCGCTTGTCGCGGTCCATCGCGTAGTACCGGCCCTGTACCGTAGCGATTCGTCCTACGCCGAGCTCGGCAATTTTGTTTTGCAGCTGTTCCATATACTTCACAGCGCTGTCCGGAGCTACGTCGCGGCCGTCCAGGAACGCATGAATGTATACGTCCTCGAATTTTTCCTTTTTGCATACTTCCAGCAGGGCAAACAGATGCTCGATATGGCTATGTACCCCGCCGTCGGACAACAGGCCGTACAGATGAAGCTTTTTCCCTTTGTTCCGTGCATGGTTGATCGCGCCAAGGATGGTTTCATTCTCGAAAAATTCGCCTTCCCGAATCGATTTGGAAATCCGGGTTAAATCCTGATACACAATCCGGCCGGCGCCGATGTTCAAATGGCCTACCTCGGAGTTGCCCATCTGGCCCTCCGGAAGACCTACGGCTTCCCCGCAAGCGGTAAGCGTCGTATGCGGAAACTGGTTCCAGTACCGGTCATAATTCGGTTTTTTGGCTTGAGCAACGGCATTTCCCTGGACTTCGCCGCGCAGTCCAAAGCCGTCCAGGATAATAAGGGCTACCGGTTTGGGTCTGGCCATCTTACTTAGCCCCCTCAACCAGCGCGATGTAAGATGCCGGCTCCAGGCTCGCACCGCCCACCAAGGCACCGTCGATGTTAGGCTGCTGCATGTATTCGGCAATGTTGTTCGGTTTCACGCTGCCGCCGTACTGAATCCGTACGGCTGCCGCCGTCTCTTGTCCGTATAAGCCGGAGATCAGCTCGCGGATATAGCCGATCACATCTTCCGCGTCGGCAGCGGTGGAAGACTTGCCCGTTCCAATCGCCCAGATCGGCTCATAAGCGACAACCACTTGCGCCGCTTGCTCAGCGCTAAGACCGGCGAAAGCCGCCTCTGTCTGCACTTTGCACACGGATTTGGTTTGACCCGCTTCCCTTTCCTCCAGCTTCTCGCCCACGCAGACGATCGGCGTCAAGCCGTGCTTGAACGCGGCATGCACTTTTTTGTTCACTGTTTCATCCGTCTCCGCAAAATAAGCACGGCGTTCGGAGTGACCGATGATGACGTAATCCACACCGAGATCCTTCAGCATGACGCCGCTGATTTCGCCTGTGTAAGCACCGCTGTCTTCAAAATGCAGGTTCTGGGCGCCCACCTTCAGCGAGGTTCCTTTTACCGCTTCCACCAATGCAGGCAGATTCGTAAAAGGCGCGCAAATGACGCTTTCAACCCCGTCGGCCTCAGCCTTGCCTTTGAC
Source organism: Paenibacillus naphthalenovorans (assembly GCF_001465255.1). Lineage (NCBI taxonomy): Bacteria > Bacillati > Bacillota > Bacilli > Caryophanales > Paenibacillaceae > Paenibacillus > Paenibacillus naphthalenovorans. The sequence continues at coordinate 4,051,829 of NZ_CP013652.1, forward strand.
ATCATTTACAAAAGCTACAGCCTCCCGCACCGTTTTGAACATTTTCCAGTTGCCCGCAATAATCGGTTTACGCATGTTTGACTGCCTCCTTACTTATCATTCAAGGCGACCACGCCCGGAAGCGCCTTGCCTTCCATAAATTCCAAAGAAGCGCCGCCGCCCGTGGAGATGTGGTCCATCTTATCTCCGAGCTGGAACTTCTCTACCGCAGCCGCAGAGTCGCCGCCGCCAATAACCGTATAACCGGATGTCGCGGCGCAAGCCTCCGCCACGGCTTTGGTTCCGTTCTTGTAAGGCTCCAGTTCGAATACGCCCATCGGTCCGTTCCATACGATCAGCTTGGATTCGGCGATGGTCCGGGCATATAATTCGCGTGTTTTCGGTCCGATGTCGAAGGCTTCCCAATCTGCCGGGATCGCGTCAACCGGAACGACCTTGGTATTCGCATCCGCGCTGAATGCGTCTCCTACCACGACGTCCACAGGCAAAAGGAAGTTGACACCTTTCTCCTTTGCTTTACGCTCAAACTCCAGAACCAGCTCCAGACGGTCGTTATCCACAAGCGATTTGCCGATCTCATAGCCTTTGGCCTTGAAGAACGTATAGGACAAGCCTCCGCCGATGATAATGTTATCCGCGATTTCGATAAGCTTTTCAATAACGGCGATTTTGTCCTTCACCTTCGCTCCGCCCACAATCGCCGTGAAAGGACGATCCGGATGGTTGAGCGCTTTGCCGAGTACTTCCAGCTCTTTTTCCATCAGGAGGCCGGATACCGCCGGCAAATGGTGTGCAATCCCTTCCGTAGACGCATGCGCGCGGTGCGCGGCGCCAAAGGCATCGTTTACGTACAGATCGGCGAGCTCGGCAAAAGCTTTAGCCAGCTCCGGATCGTTCTTCTCTTCCCCGGGATAGAACCGCACGTTCTCCAGCAGGAGCACGTCACCGTCCTTCAGCTTTGCAACCTGCGCCTTCACCGCATCTCCGATCGCTTCATTCGCTTTGGCGACCGGCTTGCCGAGAAGCTCGGACAGACGCTCCGCCGCAGGGGTTAAACGCAGCTCTTCCACGACTTGGCCTTTCGGACGGCCCATGTGGCTGGCGAGGATTACCTTCGCTCCGCGTTCCGTCAAATACCGGATCGTCGGCAGCGTCTCACGGATCCGCGTGTCATCTGTAATTTTACCGTTTTCGAGCGGCACATTGAAATCAACCCGGACAAACACTCTTTTACCGCTTACTTCTACGTCTCGAATGCTTTTTTTACTCATCCTATTCATGCCCTCCAACCGGTTTTATCCTGCCCGCACATAAAAAATGTGGGAATGTCTCCTCATCTGTAAAGAACAGCCCGTCCCGTCATAGTCGGGAGTGCCGCAGAGCGTCAGCCTGCATCTTCGTTTCACGGATTCCTGCTGCCTTGCGGAAACGAATGTTTGGCTAACGCTGCGGGCACACCCTACAGCCCACGATGGCGAGTTTCTTTTAAAAAGATGATCAGAGCATTACCACAATTTTAACATTACAGACCTTTTTTCGCGATAAAGTTTGCCAAATCTACAACACGATTGGAGTAACCCCACTCGTTGTCATACCAGGATACGACTTTAACCATGTTGTCGCCGACCACCATCGTGGACAGAGCGTCGATCGTGGAGGAAGCAGGATCGCCGTTATAGTCGCTGGATACAAGCGGCTCTTCGGAGTAGTTCAGGATCCCTTTCAGCGGACCTTCGGCAGCCTCTCTCAACGCAGCGTTCACTTCGTCGACCGTTACGTTTTTGCTCAATTCAACCACCAGGTCCGTTACGGAAACGTTAGGTGTAGGCACGCGCATAGCCATACCGTTCAGCTTGCCTTTCAACTCCGGCAGAACCAGGGAAACGGCTTTCGCTGCACCCGTCGTGGACGGAATGATGTTCTCGGCAGCGGCACGTGCGCGGCGGAGGTCCTTATGCGGCAGGTCAAGCACTTGCTGGTCGTTTGTGTAGGAGTGAACGGTCGTCATCATCCCTTTTACGATACCGAACTTGTCATTGAGAACTTTCGCAAACGGAGCCAAACAGTTCGTTGTGCAGGATGCGTTGGAGATGATCGTATGGGCGGATGGATCATACTTGTCTTCGTTAACGCCCATAACGATGGTGATGTCTTCGTTGGTAGCCGGCGCAGAGATGATGACTTTCTTGGCGCCGCCTTTCAAGTGAAGCTCCGCTTTTTCTTTCGCGGTGAAGATCCCTGTGGATTCTACGACGATTTCCACGCCGTTAGCTCCCCAAGGCAGGTTCTCAGGATTACGCTCGGCAAACACTTTGATCGATTTGCCGTTGACGATCAATGCGCCTTCCGTAGATTCAACCGTAGCATCCAGTTTACCGTGCGTTGTATCATATTTAAGCAGGTGCGCCAATGTGTGTACGTCTGTCAGATCGTTGATCGCTACGATTTCAACCTCCGGATTGTTAAGAGCCGCACGAAATACGTTACGGCCGATACGTCCAAAACCGTTAATTCCTACTTTTACCATAGTAATTGCCTCCTAAAAATGGTTATGATGTGTCGTCTAACGGCCGCGGGCCGCTGCAACATATGTCAAGACAGGCCGGAGCCTATCAAGATGTCAGTCGTTGTACAATGTATTGCGCCGCCGCTTCATCGGTGATAAGCACATCTTCGTGCCCGTGCTTCAGCACCGAGACAATCGCTTCACCTTTGCTTTTGCCGCCGGCGATCCCGATCACCGTATCCATACGCTGAATATCTTCCATACGGAGCCCGATGGTCGGCATTTTGTGAAGGATGCGTCCTTCCCTGTCAAAATAATACCCGAACGCTTCGGCAAGCGCTCCGTCACGCTGCAGGCTCTCTGTCGTTTCACTATCCACCTTGCGGCGTCTGGCCATGACCATAGCGTCTCCTATGCCGTGCATGACCATCCGCGCCTTGCGGATAAATTGAACAATTTCGGAGATGTGATCATCCTGCATCAGCGATTGATAAGCTTCCTCGCCCAGATGATCAGGCACGTGCAGCAGCCGATAACGGGCTCCGGCCTTCTTGGCCATCGTGGAAGCAATCGTATTCGCCTGAAGCTCCACGCTTTCCCCTAATCCGCCCCGGGCAGGAACGAACCAGCATCCCTTCATTGGATTTGCAGCCGTCAAATGGTACGCGACTTCAGCCAGCGTGGACCCTCCGGTCACGGCAATGACTTCGTCCTCCCTGACCAGCTTGCGGAGTACAGAAGCGCCGGCGCGCCCCAGTTCCTTCTTCGTGTGAGGAGATACGTCCGAATCCCCCGGTACAATAACGACCTGCCTCAAGCCATAATGCGAGCGTATGCGTTCCTCCAAATCGGTAAGTCCGAACAAATCCTTCACCAGCGGTTCGATTTTCTCAAGCAGTTCTCTTCCGGCTGCACTGATGCGCATCCCGGAGGCCTCCACATCGATCAGCCCCTGCTCTTTGAGGAAATCCACTTCCCCGCGAAGCACCCGCTCCGTCATGTTCAATGACAGTGCCAGCGTCCTGCGGCCCACCATTCCGGAAACCAGGATATAGTGAAGTATGGTATACCGCTTCTTCAAGGTATCCACCAAATCAGGGAGAAGCTGCTGTTGAATAGAAAGGATCTCTCTCATGGATTCACTCCGCTCATATATGGACGTTTTTTGTCCCGGTACTGCATTTTTAGTCCCACATCTTCCAAAAAAAGAACTAAGCACTCTCACTTAGCTGAACTTATTATACTTCAATATGTTCCTTGCTTCAAGAGGCTCCCATTCGAATTTTTTCCCATTGGCCTGCAGCCTATTCATTCAAAACTTTTTGATTTATGGAGTTGCATTTATCAGCACGATAGATTATAATAACTTTTGCTGTCACCTTGAGACAACATCCTAATTGTATATGCGCCCGTGGTCCAATGGATATGACGTAGGCCTCCGGAGCCTGAGATCAAGGTTCGATTCCTTGCGGGCGCGTTGCTGTTTTTTGGTTTACAGAATAACGGCTGCCATAATGCTTTGGCATCTTTCGAAATACTCCATCAGGAGTTTTTTTATTTTCTTTGTTTGACCTTTCTTGACCTTTGTTTGATTTTCCGTTATGATGGTTATAGTTTAAATATAAGGAGGCTGCAGCTCATGAGTTTTATTCCTATGGTTGTCGAACCTGACGCAAGAGGGGAACGCGCCTACGATATTTACTCCCGTCTGCTTAAGGACCGCATTATTTTTCTCGGTAGTCCGATTAACGATGTTGTAGCCAATTCGATTATCGCCCAGCTGTTGTTCTTGACAGCAAGCGATCCGGACAAAGATATCCATCTGTATATTAACAGCCCGGGAGGCTCCATCACATCGGGAATGGCGATTTACGACACGATGCAGTTCATCAAGCCGGACGTATCTACGATTTGCGTAGGTTTGGCTGCATCGATGGGAGCATTCCTGCTCGCGGCAGGCGCCAAAGGCAAACGGTTCGCCCTGCCAAACAGCGAAGTCATGATTCACCAGCCGCTTGGCGGCGCCGAAGGGCAAGCCAGCGATATCGAGATCCGTGCAAGACGTATTCTGAAAATGCGCGACAAGCTGAATACCATTTTGGCAGAGCGTACCGGTCAATCCGTCGAGCGTATCGAAAAAGATACGGACCGCGATAACTTCATGTCGGCGGCGGAAGCGGTATCGTATGGCTTGATCGATAAAGTGATCGAGCGCGTGTAACACCGTCGCAATGAAAAAAGTCCTGAACGGCGAATAAGCCGAATCAGGGCTTTTTTATTGGCTTTCAGTCCTTTAAACCAGCTTTTGATTCTCAGCAAAAAAAGACCTTTCCCCACCGCTTTCTGAAAGCGGGAGAAAAAGGTCTTGTTGCGAACGATTATTGCGCCCGATCATCGAGCGGGTAGAAGATCAGGTCGAATGGAAGCGCAGACCCGGCCGGAGGGCTGAATTCAATATCCAACGACTCTTCCTTGCCCGTAGTTTTCGCCAAAATCTGCATACCGTCGAATGCGGTCATCACACCGGAGTAAGGAACCATACGGATTTCACCGTTGATTTTGATCGGCCCCTTAAACACCCCTCCTCTAGGAAGAATCATGACCGCCATCTTCCGCGGTTTATCCGCGTGAATTTTGTACACTACCCCATAGTTGCCGTCGTTGCGCACTTCTTGTCCACGCTGCGGATCATATCCGGGCTGGAACGGATCCGTCTTCCCATCCCCGATAACCAATCGTGACGGCGTAGTAAATGAGCTGGCATCAATGTTCCAGATCAGTTCGGAAACCGGGAATGTGCCGCGGACATGACCGTTATACGCAAGCTTCGGAAGCTGCAGTGCATTTTGTGTAATTTCCGGAGCGGTCACGAATGTAAACTGCACCTTTCCGCTTGTTTCCACATCGTAGAACAAATTCACCCCTTGATCGGGATAAAAATCCGGAAATTGCTTATATACAAATGTTTTTTGAGGCGGAATCGTCATCGTCTCGTTAATCGGATCGCCGATCAGGAAATCGACGGTTGCCTCGCTGCCGATCAAATTCGCATAAACGGAAGGCCATACCTCGCCTTTATTCGTCGTTTTGACCGTTACCGGTTTATCAGTCAGGTTGGTTGCCAGAATCGCCAGCGTCATTTTTTCTTTCGTTCCGTTAATATGATCCGCGTACAGACGTCCTTTGCCTTCAACATCATCCTGATACAAAATTCCTTGTTCGGTGAAGGTCTCCGGGCTGTCGCTGACAAGCAGCTTGCGGGAGCGGTCCTCCGTCACCTGCTTCGGCAGTTGGGGAAGTTCCCAGAAATTATTCCACAGTGTGCCCCAATCGGTCTTAATGTAACTGCCCACCGGCTTCGTATAGATCGGATATTCCACTTTGTTCAGATAGGTTTCATTCGTAATCACAAGGTTGCGGGTATAGGGCTCGCTCTTGTTGCCGTTACGATCCCATACCGTCAGCGTAATCGGATAAGTGCCGGGAGCGAAATAGGCCTCTTCCCTGCCCTGCCACTCGTACTTTGGAAGACCTTCCGCATCCGGGTCGTAACTCAGGTCCACAAATTTGACCGGTTCACCGATCTTGTAGGTCGGCTTGGCAAACGTAAACTTGGCAACGGGGTTTGAATTGCTTGTATCCGGATTGTAAATTCCCCGCGGAGGCTTCGTGTAAAGTACATCGACCCGTTTCAGCTCATCATTGTATGTATATCTCGCCCCCATGTAGTCGGCTAGCCAAGTCAGCTTGATCATCAGCTTACCGTTCACAATCGCAGCCACATCGTCAAAATGCTGCCAGTATCCGTTAATCCACACGGATTTGTTATCAATGTCGAGCATGATATTGTAACCCGGCGTATCCATTTCAATTTGCCGTTTGGATGCAATCCATTCCACTCTCATCCCGAAAGCATCGCCCAAAAACTTGGCGGGAACGAATGTCTTGTCCTTGATGATGGTCGCCGGAGCCTCCAGCGTAACCTGCTCCCCGTTCAGGAAAGCTTCCTTCTTGTTCAGGTAGAGTAATACATAAGTCGTCCCGGAAGATATCGGCGCTTCTTGTTCCGCAGCAGAAGCCATAGGGACCGCTACAAACGACAGCAGCATCGACATGATTAGCAACAAGGCCAATTCTTTCCTTATTCGTTTCATCCTTCTACTCCTCTTTGTGCAGCTCTTTTGGTGCCGTAAGAAAACCACTAACGAACTAGGTCGTCCCTTAATGAGCGACCGTGATTCAAGGGCAGGGTTTCTTGCAATAAAGAAAGTGTTTAACTACGCTGCAAATTTATACTTTCTTTATTATTCTTAAGAATTACTTCTCATCGAAGTCTTTTCTTAAAGCCGGAACGGCAGGGTGGCACAGCTCCCCGCTTCACAGGCGAGATGCTGTTTCCGAAACCGCCGGAAAGCCGAGCCCTCATAAGGCTTGTTTATGCGGATGTTTCCAGAAACAACAAAAAACCTTTTCCGGTTATAGCACGTCTATATAGACGCACGGCCCGAAAAAAGGTTGCGCTTTTTTCTGATGAATTTCTGCTTGTCCCTCCAGGTAAAATAAGGAAGCCCGCAAAAGAAAAAGCTTCCTTATCGGAAGCTTGCAGATCTTATTGGTTCTCCAATTCCTCTTTGCTCACTAATGCGACTAAAGCGTTTACAGCCTGTTCTGCGTCCGAACCTTCCGCACTTATGTGGACTTCGGTCCCCGTACTAATGGCAAGGCTCATAATGCCCATAATGCTCTTGGCATTGACTTTCTTCTCGTCTTTCTCCACAAAAATTTCCGAGGAAAACTTATTCGCTTCCTGCACGAAAAGTGCTGCCGGTCTGGCATGAAGGCCTGTTTTTAATTTGACGACTACTGGGCGTCTCGACATGCAACCAATACCCCCTACAATCTTAATTCCCAAAGGATGAAGGGCTGAACGCCCTAAGAGTAATTAAATTTCACCGTCCTATAAAGAAGGATGGTATCCCAAAACGATTCAGAGCGGAAACCTTGCCAAATCGGTAACCGTTCTGCATTCGTTAAAAAGCGATTTTTCAGTTATTATACCATTTTTCATTAGTTTACACTAGAATTATTGATAATTTACACAAAAAATCTACATTTAGACGAATTTCTCACGATTTCCTGAGCTTTTCCGCCAGTTCATCGATTTTTCTCAAACGGTGATTGACTCCGGATTTGCTGACTTGACCCTTCAGCAGATCCCCGACTTCCTTCAAATTCATATCCGGATGCTTCAAACGGATTTCCGCAACTTCCCGGAGCTTCTCCGGCAGATTATTAAGACCGACTTCTTTTTGCAGAAGGCGAATATTATCGATTTGGCGCACCGCCGCACCGATCGTTTTGTTCAAATTCGCCGTTTCGCAATTGACCAAACGGTTTACCGAGTTGCGCATGTCCTTCATGATCCGGACGTCTTCAAAACGGAGCAAAGCCTGGTGCGCACCGATTAAACTGAGAAACTCGATGATTTTCTCGCCTTCCTTGATGTAGAGGACAAATCCTTTTTTGCGTTCGATACAGCGGGCATTCAGGTCAAAATCATTGGCCAATTGGCACAAAGCCTGACAGTGCTCTTCGTACATCGAATAAATTTCCAAATGATAAGAAGAGCCCTCCGGGTTGTTGACCGAGCCTCCCGCCAGGAAAGCCCCTCGCAGATATGCCCTTTTGCAGCAGCTTTTCTTAATAATATCCGGCTCTATGCCCGGGGTGAACAGAAATCCCTCGGAAACAATCCGCAGCTCCTTTAAAATCTCCTGCACCTGATTGGGAACACGCACAATATATACGTTGTTCTTCTTCAGCCGCATTTTTTTGCGGACCAGAAGCTCCGTATGCACCTGAAACGTCTTTTTGAGAAGCGTATAAATCCGCCTTGCGATGGCGGCATTCTCCGTCGAGACATCCAATACAATCTTCTGACTGGAAACCTGGACGGCCCCATTCATACGAAGGAGGGCAGATAGCTCCGCTTTCTCGCAGCATTGCTCCGACTCCATCAAGGTAAGTTCTTTTTTCGTTTGGGCGGCGAAGGACATGGTAATCACCTCTTCTTGAACATCCAGCTCTCCACCAGTTGATAAATGTGCTGACTTAGCTTTTCCGCATCGTGACGTAAATAAGTTCGGAACAAGACGAGGCGGTCGGCAATGACCTTGTAGCCTTGCTTCGTCACTTCATCCAAATCCAGTTGAACGACCTTTGCGCCTTTTTCGGCATACCGGTTTTGAACCTTCTCGGGAATCTCTTCATTATTCACAATGACATAATCGAACAAATCCTGCCCGACATGATCTCGAATCGCTTTCAAATGGTCGCTCACTTTATAATCGTCGGTCTCTCCAGGCTGGGTCATTACGTTGCAAATAAACATTTTCAACGCTTGGGACGACACAATCGTCTCCGCGATCTCGGGTACCAGCAAGTTCGGCAAAATGCTGGTGTAAAGACTCCCCGGACCAACCAGTATAGCATCCGCCTGCCGCAAAGCCTCCAACGCTTCCGGCAGAGCACAAGCATCAGCCGGTTCGATCGATACGCGGCGGATGACACCGCCTGCCTGGGGAATCTTGGATTCCCCCTTCACAACGGTGCCGTCCTCCATCTCTGCGATAAGTACAATCGACTGATCCGAAGCCGGAAGCACGCGGCCGCGAACAGCCAGAACACGGCTCAGCTCCCGCACCCCGGTAACGAAATCACCGGTAATATCTCGCATCGCCGCTAACATTAGGTTACCCAAACTGTGTCCAGCCAAACCATTCCCTTTATCAAAACGATATTCGAGCAGTTGGCCCAGCAGCGGTTCCACATCCGACAACGCGGTTAATACGTTGCGGATATCGCCCGGCGGAATAATTTCAAGCTCGGAGCGTAAAATGCCTGAGCTCCCTCCGTCGTCGGCCACCGTGACGATAGCTGTAATATCCATGGGCTTCTGTTTAAGTCCGCGAAGCATGACCGACAGACCCGTTCCCCCTCCGATGACAACAATCCGCGGCCTGATTTTTCCCCTCTCATGGACAAGCGTCATTTCTTCACCTCAACCCGATCGCGTTCCGAATCCCGGTGAGTGACTCTGATCACTTCCGTTTCGCTATTGCCCATCATTTTACCGAGATATTCCGCAATCGCAACCGAGCGGTGCTTACCTCCGGTACAGCCGATACCGATGACGACTTGGCTCTTGCCTTCCTTCTTGTACTGGGGAATGAGGAAATGCAGCATATCGAGGAGCTTCGCCAAAAACTCCTGCGTCTCCGTCCATTTCATGACATAATCGTACACTTCCGTATCCTGCCCGGTGTTCGGACGTAAATGCTCCACATAATGCGGGTTGGGCAAAAAGCGAACGTCAAAAATCAAATCGGCATCAATCGGAATTCCGTATTTAAAGCCAAATGAGATTACATTTATAGATATGCCGCCTACCTCTAGGTTGGTGAAACGGGAAATGATCTTTTCTTTGAGCTGGGTTGGCTTCAAATTGCTGGTATCGATCACCTGAGTAGCCAGACCCTTTAGCTCCTCAAGCAGCTTCCTTTCCTGCTGAATGCCTTCCAGCGGCGCTCCTGTCGGAGCCAGAGGATGCTTGCGCCGGCTTTCCTTATAACGCTGCACCAGAACCGAATCCGTTGCATCGAGGAACAATATTTCATGAGTTAAAGTATAATTCTCGTTAATGAACCGAAGCGACTCCGACAGCGAAGTGAAAAACTCACGGCCGCGGAGATCGATCACAAGTGCTACTTTACCGATTCGACCTTTGGATTGCTCAATAAGCTCGGCAAATTTAGGAATCAAGACCGGAGGGAGGTTATCCACGCAGAAAAAACCCAGGTCCTCCAAGCTTTGCACCGCTATGGTTTTGCCGGCTCCGGACATCCCCGTAATGATCACCAGCTTGCCGAGAGTTTGCATTTCTTCCATGGGGTTCTTCTCCTTCCACTGCCCGGAGAAGCCGCAGGACGGCTCGATCCGGGTTTATCCCCGCAGATTAAGGCCGGCAGCGCCAACGACTCCGGCATCGTTGCCTAGAACAGCCGGGACGATGTCCACGCCTTCCTGCGCGGTTTCCTGAGTATGCTCTCTGTAGTGTTTACGGATCGCGTCAAACAGGATATCGCCCGCCTTGGATACGCCTCCGCCGACGATAAATCGCTGAGGATTTAAGATAACGGAAACGGTAGCCATCGATTTGCCGAGGTACAAGGCAGCGCGGTTGATAATACGAAGCGCCGTTTCGTCGCCGGTTTTGGCTGCGTCGAACACATCTTTAGCCATGATGTTTTCTACAAGTGCCAAAGAGGTACTCTCGCCGCGTTCCACCGCTTCCTTCGCCATTCGAATAATGCCCGTTGCGGATGAGACGGTTTCCAGACAGCCCTTTTTGCCGCAGCCGCAATCGATAGCCTCAAGGTCGGGAACAATCGCCATATGCCCCAGTTCGCCGGCCATACCGGAAAAGCCTTGGTAAATTCGGCCGCGGATAATGATCCCGCCACCGACACCGGTGCCAAGCGTATAGCAAACGATGTTCGGGATACCCGCGCCTGCACCCGCCCACGCTTCGCCAAGGGCCGCCACATTGGCGTCATTGTCGATTTTCACCGATTTTCCAAGCTTTTCTTCAAGAATTTTCTTCACCGGCACATTGCGCCAGCCCAGGTTGGGAGACAGCTTAACGAAGCCTTCGGAAATATCCATGAATCCGGCGATTCCCGCTCCGATCCCTGCAACCTGATCCCATGTATAATCGGACTCCGCCACCAGTTTGCGTACGTACTGCGCGATATTTTCCAACACCACGTCGGCGCCGTGCTCGGTACCGGTCGGCCCTTCGTCTGTGAGCAGCAGCTTGCCCTGCTCATTACATAAGCCCACCTTAATGGAGGTACCTCCCAAATCGACTCCGACGTATACTTGTTGTTCCATGCTTCTTAATCACCTCATAAAAATTGCCAATCTATGTTGTCCAAGACCTTTGAAGACCCGGCTCATATGCACTCTCTCTTGTTCCAACTATAAGCCAACGTCTACAAGAGGTCAAGCGAAGGCTAAAGAAAAAACGCGGAACGAAAGTTCCACGTTCAATCGATTAAAGAGACTGGCTCCAATCGTGTACCATATGCCCTTCAAGAAATTTTTCGCAATCCAGCGCAGCCATACAACCGCTGCCGGCAGCCGTAATCGCTTGGCGATACTTGCTATCCTGTACGTCGCCGCAGGCGAATACGCCTTCCACATTGGTCAAGGATGAACCCGGCTTCGTGATAATGTAGCCCAGCTCGTCGGTTTCGATTTGTCCGCCGAGGAAATCCGTATTCGGCTTATGGCCGATCGCTACGAAGATGCCGTCCGCTTCGATCAATTCTTCTTCGCCGGTTTCGTTGTTTTTCACTTTTAGACCGGTAACGCCTTTATCCCCGGATATAATCTCCAGCGGCGTACGGTTTAAGCTCCAAACAATCTTTTCATTCTCGCGCGCGCGATCCTGCATGATTTTGGAAGCCCTCAGCTCGTTTCTGCGGTGGACGATGCGTACTTCCGTTGCAAAACGTGTCAGGAAATTTGCTTCCTCCATCGCCGAGTCGCCGCCGCCGACCACGATAATCTTTTTGCCGCGGAAGAAAAAGCCGTCGCAGGTTGCACAGGTGCTGACGCCGCGGCCGATGCTTTCCTTCTCGTTCTTAATGCCGAGCAGCTTGGCCGATGCGCCTGTAGAGATGATCAGCGATTCCGCGACAATGTCTCCAAGACCTTCTACGTTGAGCTTGAACGGACGCTCGGAGAGATCCACCTTATTGACCCAGCCGGTTTTAAATTCAGCGCCGAAGCGTTCGGCTTGTTTACGCATATTCGACATCAATTCCGGCCCCATGATGCCTTCAGGAAACCCCGGAAAGTTTTCCACATCCGTTGTGGTGGTCAACTGGCCGCCCGGCTCCGGACCTTCGATAACAAGCGGGTTCAAGTTGGCGCGTGCCAAGTAGATAGCTGCCGTTAACCCGGCAGGTCCGGTTCCGATAACGATTGACTTGTACATATGGTTTCCTCCCAATCCACTGCAACTCTTAAAGCCGCTTCTTTACGGCCGGTTGTCAGCGTATTTTTTTCTATACCTTCATATTAAGGTTAAGACTCCAAGCTTGCAAATTTATCAAAGATGGCGTCCATCTTTTCTTTCAATCCGCAGGCTTCATCAATCAGCTTGGCATTCCTGCTGACGGTAGCTACCGATACGCCGTAGCGATCCGCGGTTTCCTGATAGCTGACAGGGCGTCGGTGCATCTTTGCCGTCAGGTATTCCAGGGCCGCTGCCCAGCCCTCCACTTTCGTGATTTTGGGCACGTTCGGAAATACTCTTGATAAGTATTCTACCCAAAGCGTTTGTAAATCGTACTGCTGCACCATATCGTAGCGGCGGAACATATACCGCATCGCCGTCTCCATCACCAGCTGCCATTTGGGATCCCATATCGGAAGCCCTGGAGCAAAAGGCGACGGGGCCACCGTTGTCTGATTCCCCTCCAGCACGGCCGTCAGCGGTTCTTTCACGCCGATACTGCGAAGAACGAAAATAGCCACCTTCTTCAGATAGTCATCCTCGCCCGGTTGTCCGATAAATTCAAGCAGCGCATCCTTCACCTCGTCATCGGCGATCAAGCCGAACGCTTGAATGACCTGCAGCTTCGTATGCGCGTCTCCATGCCGCAACGCCCAGAAAAAGGACGAACGCACCAACGGATCGCGCTTCAGGTGATCCGGCAAGCCGTTCTCCGTACGCTCGATTCCCCGAAACTGCTCCTCAAACGGCATATGATAATGATAGCTGACAGGCGGCTTCACCGCTTCGTCCCAATTCTTATTGAGCAAATTAAGATAGAACCTGGGAATTTCCGAACCGGGGTCGAACTTCGCCGCCTGCCGCCACCAGCGCTCAGCTTCCTCATAGCGGCCCGTATTGTATGCGGCTACGGCGGTATAGTGACACAAGCAAGGATCCGGACCCGTTTCGCCGGTTTTCAACAGACGCTTGAACAGCAAATAAGCCTTCTCATGCTCGTTCAAAATCCCCATAGTGGTCGCCAGCTTAAACGCATGATCCTGATGGAAAGGATACGTTTTGCGCAGCACTTCAAGCAGCCCGGCCAGACCCGCCTTATCACCGAAATGCTGGTAAAAAATCGCCAGATTGCACAACGCATGCAAATTGCCCGGCTCCAGCTCCAGCACTTGACGAATCATATCAACCGATTTTTCAAAGTGTCCCATGTAATAATAGGCCAACGCAAGGTTATTGCGCGCAGCTATGAAGTCGGGATGCTTGCGGATAATTTTCTCCAGCACCCGCACCGCTTCCGAAAAACGGCCCTCCTCCAGCATCGAACGCGCCCGGTCGTGCTCGAACAGCCCTTCCCGGCTCTTGATCGTCGTCAGCTTGGTGGGACGGTCGAGCTCGTAGCTGAGCAGCTCCATCATTTCTTCGGATTCTTCCAGAAACTGTCCGTTGGGGTCATTCTCCAGGTAATGGATAATCGCTTCTTCGGCCAGCTCGTAATTCTCCATATTGGCAAAATTGTTCGCCATATAAAAATAGCATTCCGTCATCGTAGGGTCGATCCGATCAAGCACATGCTGCAAAATGCGGTTGGATTCCTCATAATTTCCCATCTCGGACAGAAGCCCGGCCAGATTGCAATGATTCACCGGGTTTTCCGGTTCATATTCGGCCGCGCGACGAAAATACTTCAATGCCTTATCATAATGATAACGGTCCAAGGACTGAACGGCTTTTTCGAAAAAGAACGTGGCATCCATTTTCATCGGTACGATATTGCTGTGCTTGGGCGTCGCACGTTTTTTCTTCCCCATAGTAATAAGGCACCTCCGTAACCCGACCGGAATTCATGAGAAACCCTTCCTGAATATCCATTCGCAAAGTGCTCTCTAAATCGCCGGAGTAATATTGATTCTTAAGTATACCACAAGATGACCCCAAACTGTTAGTTCCTGTTTGTCGGGGTCATCCAATAAATGTATTATAAGTTATACACCGCCATATTTAAACAAAGAGCTAAGCGATCCGCCGGACATGATGATGTTGATGGCATCCGACAGCAAAGTGGCCACGGACAATACTTGGAACCGGGCCGAATGATCTTCCGGAATGGCGATGGAGTCCGTAATCACGCATTCCTTGATGTTCGGATGATCCAGACGCTGCAGCGCCGGTCCGGAGAACACCGGGTGTGTCGCACACACGTAGGCATCGTTCGCCCCGCGCTCCTTGAGGCCTTCGACAACGTTGACGATCGTCGTTCCCGTATCGATCAAATCCTCAATGATGATCGGGGTTCTTCCTTCAACTTCTCCGATGACATGCGTGATAACCGCTTCGTTGTGAGCGGGTCTTTTTTTGATCATCATAGCGAACGGCGCGTCAAGAATGTTGGCCATTTTCTCTGCAGTCGTCGCCCGTCCCGCATCCGGTGAAACGATGATCGGATTGGGAATGTTTTTCTTCTTAATGTAATCACTGATCAAATCCAGTGCCGTCAAATGGTCCACCGGAATGTTGAAAAAGCCTTGAATGGCCGGAGCATGCAGATCGATGGTGATGACGCGGTCCGCACCGGCTGTAGTCAGCAGGTCCGCCACCAGCTTCGCCGAGATCGGTTCCCGGGGCGCCGCTTTTCGCTCTTGGCGGGAATAACCATAGTAGGGAACGACAAGATTGATCGTTCTCGCCGATGCCCGTTTGGCGGCATCCATCATAACGAGAAGCTCCATGAAATTCTCATTGATCGGATGGGAAAAGGTCTGCACTAGGAACACGTCGCAATTCCGGATGCTTTCCTCATAGAGACAGTAGATTTCCCCGCTTTTGAAACGGGACAGCTTGATCTGGCCGAGCGGTACATCAAGCTCCTTGCAAATGCGCTCCGCCAATCTCGGGTTGGACGAACCCGAAAAAATCTTCATTTTGTCGCTGTACATGGTTACCTCCGCTTGTGCTTATGTTACGTGGGTCATCAAACGACGCCGCAAGTATTGCAAAAAATGGTATTTTACATCATTTTAATAAAGCTACTACCCTATTATACATCATATTAGGGGAATCCAATAGGCATCATTAGCCGTTTCCGGCCTTTAAATGTGGCTAATTCTTTAAAACCGACATCACGAAGCAGATCTACCGCCTGATCCAGATATTGTCCCAGCCGCTCCGGCTGGTGAGCGTCCGAGCCGATCGTGAGCGGAATACCCAGCTCCAGCGCATATTCCAGCATCCGGCGGCTTGGAAACATTTCGTTGACCGGCATACGCAGACCGCTGGCATTCAGCTCGATGGCCATGTCTTGTGCTTTTACCGCTTCCAAAACTTGGCGTTCGAGGTGCTCCACGCTTTGCTCCGGCTTGAAGCCGAACCTCTTGATCACGTCAATATGCCCGATATAATCATAAAAGCCTGTCCTGACGGCTTTACCTACTGCATCATAGTACTGTTCGTACACCTCGTAGGCGTCCCTCTGCTTCCAGCCGTCGGTTTGCCGGTAGTCGGTAATGTCCCATTCACCCAAAAAATGCACAGACCCGATAACGTAATCCCAGGGATATGCTTGAATGATCCGCTCGATGTCAGCCTCGTAGCCTTCGATATAGTCTCCTTCGAGCCCTACACGAATATCAATGCGGTCTTTATATTTCTCCCGCAGCATGAACGCTTCCTCAATATATTTCGGCAGTTCTTCCATCGGCATGGCCATGCCGGGATAATAGGCGGCCGGATCTACGTGCAGCAAGGGCATGTGATCGGACAGCCCGAGCTGGGTGAGTCCGATCTCAATGCCCTTCAGCACATAGTCCTCCAGTTCACCCGACGCATGGCCGCATCTTACATGGTGCGTATGATAATCAATGCGCATAGAGCGATTCTCCTTGCCCGGCCAGCGGTTCCATGTTCTTCCGCTGAATTGCCGTTAGGTTGTTCTTCCAATGAGCTTTGATCCCAAGCTTATTTACTTGTTGTGGCGGCGGTCCAGCTCTTTCATCAGCTCATCCAGCGGCAGCTTTCTCTCGCGGAGCAGCACCAGGAGATGGAAAATCAGATCGCTGGCTTCATAACGCAGCTCGTCGTTGTCCCGGTTTTTAGCTGCGATGATGACCTCCGCCGTTTCCTCGCCGACCTTTTTCAAAATCTTGTCGACGCCTTTCTCGAACAGATAGGTCGTATAGGCCCCTTCCGGACGCTCGGCATCGCGCTGTGCAATGACGGATTCCAATATGCCCAGCATCGCGAAGCGGTCCTTCACGACTTCTTCATCAGACCCTATCTTCTCCGCCTGCCCGGCCAAAACGCCGACGCGTACATCGTGCTGAAAACAGCTGTAGCGTCCCGTATGGCAAGCCGGACCGGTTTGGTCCACCTGCACCAGCAGCGTATCTCCGTCGCAGTCGTACTTCAGCGATTTTACCTTCTGGATATGCCCGCTTGTAGCGCCTTTATGCCACAGCTCCCCGCGCGAACGGCTCCAAAACCAGGTTTCACCCGACTCCAGCGTAGCTTTCAGCGAATCCTTGTTCATATAGGCCATCATCAGCACCTCTTTGCTGGCCGCATCCTGAACGATGGCCGGCACCAGGCCGCTTCCGTCCCATTTAATCGCCGCTAACAAGCTTTCCAAGTTATCCACCGACGTTTGTTGTCCACTCATCGGATCTCCACTCCTTTATTTCTAAGGTCGTCCTTAACCTCTTCAATCGTTATTTCTTTATAATGGAAAATCGTCGCAGCCAGCCCCGCATCCGCTTTGCCTTCTGTGAACACCTCATAAAAATGCTCCTTCCTGCCCGCTCCGCCCGAGGCGATGACAGGAATCGTCACCAGCTCCGACACCGCCTTCGTCAGCGGGAGGTCAAAGCCGTCCTTCGTACCGTCCGCATCCATGCTTGTGAGCAAAATTTCTCCAGCCCCGAGCTGTTCGATCCGCTTTACCCACTCCAGCGCCTTGATGCCCGTACCGTTCCGTCCGCCGTGTGTAAATACCTCCCACTCGCCCCATTCGGCATTGTATCGGGCGTCAACGGCCACCACGATGCACTGCGAGCCGAACCGGCGCGCACCGTCGGACACGAGCTGCGGATTTTTGACTGCAGCCGTATTGATGCCGATTTTGTCCGCGCCCGCTCTTAGCAGCCGCTTCATATCGTCCACACTGGAAATCCCGCCTCCTACCGTAAACGGAATCGTGATTTCACCGGCCGTTTTTTGCACCACTTCAACCATGGTGGCACGGCCTTCATGCGAAGCCGAAATATCGAGGAACACAAGCTCGTCAGCCCCCTCGCGGTCATAGATCGAAGCCAGCTCTACCGGATCACCAGCATCGCGCAAATTCACAAAGTTAACTCCCTTGACGACCCGGCCATCCTTGACGTCAAGGCAGGGAATAATCCGTTTGGCCAGCATACCCCGCACCCCTTTCTCTGCCGTAAAGCCGCCTCGCTCTCCGGCGGGCGGCAATCGTTGAATCAGCTTATACCAGGCTTTGCGCTTCCTCCAGCTTAATGCTGCCAGTATACAGCGCCTTCCCGACGATCGCGCCGCCGACTCCCTCAGACGCGTACTGTACAAGACGCTTCAAGTCGTCGTATTGGCTGACGCCTCCAGACGCAATCACCGTTTGTCCGGACACCTTGGCCAAGTGGACGATCGCTTCCACGTTCGGTCCGCTCATCATGCCGTCACGGGAAATATCCGTAAAAATAAACGTGCGGGCGCCTTCCCGCGCCAGCTCCACGGCAAGCTCATCCGCTTTCACCGCAGACGTTTCCAGCCAGCCGCGCGTCGCGACATAGCCGTCGCGCGCATCCAGACCAATGGCCACCTTATCACCGTGCTTGGCGAGTACGCGGTTCACAAAATCACGGTTTTCAATCGCCGCCGTACCGAGAATAACACGCGATACGCCTAGCGAAAGCACGTGATCCACGTCCTTCTCCGTGCGCAAGCCGCCGCCGAGCTGCACCGGCACCTGAACGGACTTTGCGATTTCACCGATCAGCTTGTCATTCACGGGATAGCCCGCCTTGGCTCCGTCAAGGTCGACCAAATGAATCCATTTCGCCCCTTGCGATTCCCAGGCTTTGGCCACTTCTAGCGGATTTTCATTGTATACCGTTTCCTGGTTATAGTCCCCTTGAATCAGACGAACACACTTGCCGCCGCGAATATCGATCGCGGGATAAATAACAACTGAAGACATGGACGTTCCTCCATCTCAGAGTCTTATAGGGTACAAGCCGCCATCAGACATTCGTGCTTCGCTGTATGGCAGCCTGATTGGCTACGTTGCAGCCTGTTTCTTGACGCACATATTCAGAAAGTTGCCGAGCAGCCGCATGCCGACAGCCCCGCTTTTCTCGGGGTGAAACTGCATGCCGTACACGTTGCCGCGGCCGACAATAGCCGTGACCTCCTGATGATAATCGGTCGTCGCAAGCAGGTCTTCCTTCCGCTCGGGAAGCACATGGTAGGAATGGACGAAATACACATGGCCTTCTTCCAAACCCTGAAGCAGCGGATTCGACTGTTTGAACGACAGCTTGTTCCAGCCCATGTGCGGAACCTTGCAGCTGCCCTGGAAGCGGACGACTTCGCCCGGCAGCAGGTTCAATCCTTCATGCACGCCGTATTCCTCGCTCCTGCTGAACAGCAGCTGCATGCCAAGGCAGATCCCCAGCAGAGGCTTTCCGCTTTGCGCGTAACGTTTCACCGCTTCATCCAGCCCGGCATTGCGCAGATGCTCCATCGCATCGCCGAACGCGCCTACACCGGGGAGGATGGCTCCTTCCGAATCCAGCAGCTCGCGCTCGTCCGTCGTCACCAAGGCGCTGTAGCCAAGACGCTCCACCGCCGAACGGACGCTGTGCAGATTGCCCATTCCGTAATCGATGATCGCGATCATGGCTTACAGTACCCCTTTCGTGGACGGAACGCCCTGCACGCGCGGGTCGATGCTGGTCGCTTCGTCCAGAGCACGGCCAAGTGCCTTAAAGACCGCTTCGATCATATGATGCGTATTGTGCCCGTAATGCACGATAACGTGCAGCGTAATCCGGGCCTCCAGCGCAAATTTCCACAGAAACTCATGTACCAGCTCCGTCGTGAAGCTGCCCACCGTTGCCGATGGATACTCGGCGCGATATTCCAGATGGGGACGGTTGCTGATATCGATCGCCACCTGAGCCAGCGCTTCATCCATCGGAACAAACACGCTTGCGTAGCGTTTAATTCCTTTTTTGTCGCCCAGCGCTTCACGCAGCGTCTGTCCGAGGCAGATGCCGATATCCTCTACCGTATGGTGATCGTCGATTTCCACATCGCCCCGGGCGTCCACCCTGAGGTCGAATTGGCCGTGCTTCGTAAACAAATCGAGCATATGGTTCAAAAACGGTACATCGGTCTCGATCTCGGATACGCCCGAACCGTCGACAGAGAAAGCCAGTTTAATGTCCGTCTCATTCGTTTTGCGCGCGATTTCAGCCCGGCGCCCCGCTGCCTGAAAGTCTTGTTCAGCCACGAGTATTCCCTTCTTTCTCCAAACGAATTTGAATTGCCCGCGCATGTGCATCCAGCCCCTCATGACGGGCGAGCGAAATAATTTGACCGCCGTCCCGCAGCAGCGCTTCCTTGCTGTAATAAATGACGCTCGACTTCTTTATGAAATCGTCCACGTTAAGCGGTGACGAGAACCGTGCCGTGCCATTGGTCGGCAGCACATGGTTCGGTCCGGCAAAATAATCGCCTACCGGCTCGGAGCTGTAAGGCCCAAGGAAGATCGCTCCCGCATTCTCGATCCGGCTTAAATATTGAAACGGTTCCCGCACGATAATCTCCAGATGCTCCGGCGCCAAGCGATTGACTGCATCAATCCCCTCTTCAAGGTCAGATACCGTAAGAATCGCGCCATAATCGCGAATCGATCTCGCGGCGATCTCACGCCGCGGCAGCTCGTTCAACTGGCGTTCCACCTCTGCGCGGACCGCTTCGGCCAACGGCTCCGAAGTCGTGATCAGAATGGCCGAGGCCATCTCGTCGTGTTCCGCCTGAGAGAGCAGATCCGCAGCTACGTAGGCCGGATCCGCACTATCATCGGCCAGCACGACAATTTCGCTCGGCCCGGCAATGCTGTCGATATCTACGGCGCCGAACACATACCGCTTGGCCAGAGCTACATAAATGTTGCCCGGCCCGACGATCTTGTCCGCGGCTCGGATCGACTCCGTCCCATAAGCGAGCGCAGCTACGGCCTGAGCTCCGCCCACGCGGTAGATTTCGCCGACGCCAGCTTCCGCCGCCGCTACCAGAATATGCGGGTTGATGCCCACAGCCCCTGCGGTGGCCGGCGGCGTCACCATCACGATCTCCGGCACTCCCGCGACCTGTGCAGGAATGGCATTCATCAGCACCGAAGAAGGATAAGCCGCCTTACCGCCCGGAACATACAAGCCGACCCGCCTCAGCGGACGGATCACTTGGCCAAGGATGGTGCCGTCGGCCTGCAAATCCATCCACGAGGAACGCATCTGCTTCTCATGGAATTTTCGAATATTCACTGCGGCCGCACGAATGGCCGACAAAAACTCCTCGTCCACCTCGTTGTAAGCGGCCTCGATCTCCTCTTTCGTCACGCGCAGCTCGTCCACGCGGACACCGTCAAACTGCTGCGCGAATCTCCGCAGCGCCGCATCCCCGTCGCGGCGCACCTCTTCGATGATCCGCCGGACGCTCTCGTTCTGCTCGGGGGAGCCGTACTCGACCTCCCGCTTCAGTGAAAATTTCGATGCAGGCATAATTCTCATGTTCCCTGCCTCCTTCTGACAATTCGTTGCGGATGATGGGATGGTTATCCCTTTGCCGTCACCGCGGCGATCACCGGCTGCAGCCGATCGCACAGCCCTTGAATAGCGGCATTTTTCATCCGGTAGCTTACCCGGTTCGCAATCAAGCGGCTTGTGATCTCAAAAATCTGCTCGTGCTCTGCCAGACCGTTTTCCCTTATCGTTCCGCCGGTTTCCACCATATCTACAATCCGGTCCGCCAATCCGATCAATGGAGCCAACTCAATGGAGCCGTTCAGCTTGATCACCTCGACCTGCTGTCCCCTTTCGCGGAAATACTGCGAAGCCACGTTCGGGTATTTCGTCGCTACCCGGGGATTCAGCACAGGCTTCCAGTCCGGCAGCCCGATCACGGACATGCGGCATCGCGCAATGCCGAGATCCAGCAGCTCATAGACATCCCGGTTTTCCTCCATCAGCACATCCTTGCCGACAACTCCGATATCTGCAACGCCGTACTCGACATAAGTAGGTACATCGACCGGCTTCGCCATAATGAATTCCATCCGCGCTTCCGGGACGGCGATAATCAGCTTGCGCGAGTCATCCGCATCCTCGGGAATCGCTAAGCCCGCTTCGCGGAACAGCTTGGAGGCCTGTTTATAGATACGCCCTTTGGGCATCGCTACTTTCAATAAATCCTGCATGCGTATCGCCCCTCCTTTACTTCACAAACTCAAAGACATCCTGATAGACCGTCCCCTGTACGCGGAAGGCTCCGTCATCCAGCGGCTGTTTGTCTTTTAGTCCGTCCTTATGATCCAGCAGTTTGGTCTCCACCATCAACCCTTCGCGTGAACGCAGCGCCAAGGCTTCCTTAAGCGCCGCTTCGCGATGCTCGGCGGTGTAAGCGACAAGCACTCTCCTGGCCGTTGCGCTTGATGCGCTTTTCCCGACTACCTCTAAAATGCGGTTCGTCTTCAGCGCGAATCCGGTGGCCGGCGCCGGACGTCCAAACTGCGACAGTAGATTGTCATAGCGGCCGCCGCTGCATACGGGAAAACCAAGATCTGCGGCATATCCTTCAAACGTCATGCCTGTATAATAGGAGAAATCTCCGATCATCGTCAGATCGATTAACACATGCTCACTTACATGATAAGCCTTCAGCACATCCCATATCTCACACAAATGAGCGATCGCACGTTCGGCTACAGGATCATGCGTCACTTGCTGCGCCAGACGGCAAATCTCCTGCCCGCCGCGCAGACGAAGAACGCCTTCCAGCTTCTTTTGCACCTCTGCCGGCAGCCCGAGCGCTTTAATCGTCTCCCGATAACCTACGTAATCGCGGCTCATGAGGCAGTCCTTCAACGCCCGCTGAGCATCCGGACGCCCTTCCAGCATCTCCTGGAACAATCCGTTCAAGAATCCCACATGGCCAAGGGCGATCTTGAACTCCTTCACGCTGGCAGCCTGCAGGCACGCCACCGCCAGCGCGATCACTTCCGCATCCGATTCGCTCGAATCGTCGCCTACCAGCTCTACACCGGTCTGGAAAAACTCCGCATCCCGTCCCGCTTCCGCTTCAATGGCCCGGAAAACATTGGCATGATACGACAGGCGCAGAGGAAACGGATGTTCCCTCAGCAGCGAGGATACCACACGGGCAATCGGCGCTGTCATGTCCGATCGCATGACCAGCGTTGTTCCGTTGCGGTCGAGCAGTTTAAACAGCTTTTTATCTTCCGTGGAGCTCGCGACTCCAACCGTATCGTAATATTCCAAAGTAGGCGTTATAATTTCTCTGTATCCCCAGCGCTCCATACACTGCAGCACTTTGAACTCAATGCCGCGCAGCGCCGCCGCCGCTTCGGGGAGATAGTCCTTTACGCCTGTCGGCTTTTCAAACACCTTCGGTTTGGACATCGGTCTTCACCCTTACTATTCATTAAATGATATTGGATTCGGTTCATCTTTGAGTCATCCATCTATTGCTTTAGTCCGCTAATGTGCTACCATACTACCAAGATAAAGAAGACACTCGCTAGTTTACCACGGAAGCCCCGATTCGTCAATGATCGGGAAACAGGTTCGGATGCCATCTGCTTATAATGAATGAAGGGAGCCAACGGCTTCCGGCTCCCAACTTCCCCTGACTGTTATCGATTGCCGGTTGAAGGAGCCGCATTGGGGAAACCGGCCCTTCTCCCGCAGAATGAAATTTATTCCATATTTAAGTAAACCGGCTCTTTCCGCACATCCTCACGGATCACCCGCAGCGGATTACCCGCTACGAAGCTGTACGGAGCCACATCTTTATGGACCACCGAACCCGCCCCAATAACGGCATGATCCCCTATCGTGACACCCGGTAAAATCGTCGTGTTGGCGCCGATCATTACATGGGAACCGATGCGCACACGCCCAAGCCGATACTCTTTGATTAAATATTCGTGTGTCAGGATGGTGGAGTTATAGCCGATAATGGTATTGTCGCCTACCTCAATCTTTTCGGGAAAAAAGACATCCACCATCACCATCAGCGCGAAAGAAGCCTGCTCCCCCACCTTCATCCCCAGCACCCGGCGGTAAATCCAGCGCTTCAGCGGCAGGGAAGGAGTATATCTGGATATTTGGATGAATATAAAATTGCGAACGGCCTTCCATCGGCTGATCGTGCTGTACATTTGCCACAGCGAGTTCGGCCCTTCTACCGGATACCTGTCCGTTTGTCTCACTGGCTACTTCCCCTCGACGCCGGCAAGCGGCAAAATTTCACGAATATCGTCAATGATATAGGTCGGCTCATACCGCTTTAAATAATCTATCCCCTTCAACGACCAGGAAACACCCACAGAACGAATGCCTGCCTGATGCGCCGCTTCGATATCATAGTGGCTGTCGCCGACCATTATCGCAACCGAGGCGTCCGCTTCAAGGTCACGCAGCGCCTTGCGGATGCCTTCCGGATCTGGCTTGGGCTTTGTCACATCATCTACGGTCACAATCGTACCGAACAAGTCGAACATGCCGGTCAGCCTAAGCCCCATTTCCGTCGTTCGGCGGATTTTGCTCGTGACCACGCCCAGCTTCACTCCCGCGGCATGCAGCCGCGCCAATGTCTCCCGCACATACGGGAATTCTTTAACCAGCTCGTCATGGCGGCTGATATTAAATTCCCGGTACTTGGCCACCAAATCTTCCACCTGTTCCCTTCCGGAGAAATACACCATCTGTTCGATCAACGGCCGTCCCATGTTCGGAACAATGCGTTCACGCGTCAGCGGTTCAGGCCCCACCCCTTCAAACGTATGTAGAAAGGATTGAATAATCAGTTCATTCGTATCGATAATGGTTCCATCCAAATCAAACAGTATGGTTCGAATCATTCTTCTGCTCCTTCGTCTTGCCGTCTTGACTATGACCACCGGCCGTCGTCTCGGCACCGCCTGCTTTCGTATCGTCAGAGACCGGCGCCCCGGATCGATCCGGTTCTTCCCCGATCCGATAAATCGGATCTGAGTAACGTGCCGCAGCGGCCCCGCTCCGGCGGCGGACCACGATCAGTGTAATGGCGGCGAGAACGATCAACAAGGCCAACAGCTGAGATATGCGCACGTTGCCGCCATAGGTCAAGTAGCCCTGCTCGAAGCCAAGCAGCTGCATCGGGGACCAAAGCCCGTTCATCAGCTCGGCCAACCATGCCGGTCCCGTGAAATCAAGGCTGTCGGTCCGCAGCGCCTCAATGAAAAAACGCCCAGTCGAATACCAGATGAAATAGCTTAAAAAGAGCTCTCCCGCCCGCATAAACGATTGTCTCCGCAGCACGAGCAGCAGAAGAAGCCCCACGATGTTCCATACCGATTCGTACAGAAAGGTAGGATGGTAATACCGTCCGTCGATCAGCATTTGATTCACGATCCAGTCCGGCAGATGCAGGTTTTCCCGCAGGAAGGCTTCCGTCACCGGCCCGCCGTGCGCTTCCTGATTCATGAAGTTTCCCCATCGGCCGATGGCTTGACCGACAATCAACCCCGGGGCGCAAATATCGGCGATTCGCCAGAATGAATACCCTTTACGCCGAACATAAAAAAACGCAGCAGCGATCGCCCCGATGAGTGCGCCGTAAATGGCAATGCCGCCCTCCCATATTTTGAACACATCCCACAAATTGTCCTTATAATCGTCCCATTGGAAGGCTACATAATAAATCCTTGCGCCAATGATAGCCGACGGCACTCCGATCAGGACCAAGTCCATAAAAAAATCGGGGGACATCTTGAACCTTTTCCCCTCTTGTATGGCAAGCACCAGCCCTATCAGAGCAGCCGTACCCAGAATAATACCGTACCAGCGAACGCTCAACGGACCGATGGAGAACGCAATCGGATTTATCGCAAGAAACATGCTTAAACTCCCTTCCACTTACCTTCCTAATGATGAGCAGTACAATTCTATTCCAAATCGTCCATATCTTCGTTCAGCGACTCTGTAAGCTTATTTGTAAACTGCAGCGCGGCATTATATCCCATTCGCTTCAGCCTGTAGTTCATAGCCGCCACTTCGATGATGACCGCCAGGTTACGTCCGGGTCGTACAGGGATCGTAACCAGCGGAATGTCGGTATCGATAATGCGCGTCGTCTCCTCGTCCAGACCCAGCCTGTCATACTGTTTATCCTGCTGCCAAATCTCCAGCTTGCAGACCACCGAAATTTTCTTTGCCGTCCTTACGGCGCCTGCCCCGAACAGCGTCATCACATTAATAATTCCGATCCCGCGGATCTCGAGCAGATGCCGAATCAGCTCAGGAGCGTTCCCGATCAGTTGATTGTCTGCCGTTTGCCGGATTTCCACCGCATCGTCGGCGATGAGCCTGTGACCGCGCTTGACCAATTCCAAAGCCGTCTCGCTTTTGCCAATGCCGCTGGAGCCGGAAATCAGCATACCAATCCCGTACACATCAACCAGTACCCCGTGGATTGTCGTCGAGGGCGCAAGCCGGTTCTCCAGAAATCCCGTCAGTCTGCTGGCCAGGATGGTCGTCGCCAGATTCGTCCGCATCACGGTAATATGATGTTCGTTTGCCGCCGCGAGCAGCTCAATCGGCGCCTCCATCCCGCGGCTGATAATGATACATGGCGTTTCTTCCGGCGAACAAAGCCTCTGCATCCGATCCATCCGTTCCTCGGAAGACAAGCGGTCAAAGAAGGTAAGCTCCGTCTTTCCCAGAATCTGGACCCGATCGTGCGGGTGAAATTCATAATAGCCGGCCATCTCCAAGCTCGGCCGGTATAAATCGGCTGTTGTAATCGGACGCTTTAGCCCTTCTTCGCCGCAAATGATTTCCAAATGGAACTCCTTCACCAAATCGGATACTTTCACTTTTTTCGGCATCGTGCTCTTTCTCCTTTTTATCCCAATATTCTCATCCTAACGAAATCCCGCGCATAAATCAACCGGAAGAAGCTGCCCTTTCGTTCACGAAGATTCAAAAAAAGGCCAGCCCATCAGGGCTGACCTTTTGAATCATTGCTGCGATTAGGAATGAAGCAGGATGGAAGCAGTCGTATCTTTATCGAAGAAATGAACCTTGTTCATATCGATAGCGAGTTTCACGTTCGAACCTTCTTTAAGGCCTGAACGTCCGTCTACACGGGCTACGACGCTTTGTGTACCGATACCGTTCAGGTACAGGAACATTTCATGACCCAGGTTCTCGGCCACCTCGATATAGGAGTTCACGATGCTGTTCGGTGAAGCTTCCATAAAGATGGCTTCTTCGTGAAAATCTTCCGGACGAACGCCCATTACGACTTCCTTGCCTACATAACCTTTTTCACGCAGGATTTTTGCTTTTCCTTCCGGCACCTCTACATCGATACCCGTAGTTTTGAAATGCAAGCTTCCGCCCTGATCTACAAATCCGCCGTTGATGAAGTTCATGGACGGGGAACCGATGAAGCCTGCTACGAACATATTCACCGGATGGTTATAGATTTCTTCCGGCGTAGCCGCTTGTTGAATAACGCCTTTATCCATAACGACGATCCGGTCGCCCATGGTCATGGCTTCCGTTTGGTCATGCGTTACGTAAATCACGGTCGTCTCAAGACGTTTGTGCAGTTTGCTGATCTCAGCACGCATCTGTACGCGCAGCTTGGCGTCCAGGTTGGAGAGCGGTTCGTCCATCAGGAACACTTGCGGCTCGCGGACAATCGCACGACCCAAGGCAACACGCTGACGCTGACCGCCGGAAAGAGCCTTCGGCTTGCGGTCCAGCAAATGCTCGATGTCGAGAATTTTGGCTGCCTCGCGTACACGGGCGTCGATGTCGGCTTTCTTGAATTTACGGAGCTTCAAACCGAATGCCATGTTTTGATACACGTTCATGTGAGGATACAACGCGTAGGATTGGAAAACCATCGCGATGTCACGGTCTTTCGGTGCTACGTCATTCACCAAACGGTCGCCGATATACAGTTCGCCTTCCGTAATTTCTTCCAGACCGGCGATCATGCGAAGCGTAGTTGACTTACCGCAGCCGGAAGCGCCTACGAGAACAAGAAATTCTTTGTCTTTAATATCAAGATGAAAGTCCTTCACCGTTGCTTCTTCAGCACCAGGATATCTTTTAACGACGTGGTTTAAACGTACACCTGCCATGATTAATTCCTCCTGCGAGTTAGTATCGTGATATGGTTAAATCATACCGTACCTGACCGCAGGCTGACTATGCACAATCTTCACAAAAAAATCACTTTCTTTTCGTGACTTTGTACAATAGCATAGCGATTTTGACCAGCACCGCATGATTGAAGGTCCGAACGTCCAATCCCGTTTCCTGCTTGAATCTGTCCAGCCGGTACAGCAGTGTGTTCCGGTGAATATACAGCTTTTTGGCCGTTTCGCTGACGTTGCAGTCGAGCTGAAAGAAATGCTCGAGCGTCGTTAGGGTCTCCGGATCGAATGCCAGGTCCAGACGTTGGGCGGCGCGTTCCAAAAAACCGGCCTTCTCCGCTTCGGGGATCAGATGCACCAACTTTTCAAGCTGAAGCTCCCATGGCAAATGCGTAGTGCTGCCAACATGATACGTCCGTCCCAGCATCATCGTCTCCCGCAGCTGCAATATAGCTGCATAAAGCTCTTTGGAAGGAAGAATCGGGTAATGGACAGCCAGGTGACACTCCCCCACCCATTCATTCTCCAGCATTTCATGCAATCCATAGCCCACCGCCGCAAGCAGATCCTCCTGCGTTTCTTCATCAGGGTCGCGATCCTCCTTGTCATCTATAGAAAGGATGTTTTCCGGCGCCAGCATGAGCCATTCTTTATCTGTCAAAGGAATCAATGTGATTTCGGCATCAAAAAACGACTCCAGCAGCTTCTTCAGCTCAAGATACTGCACGCGGCGGGCCGTCGTGTAATCGCCGTACAGCAGCAGCGGAATTTTGGTGGAATACAGCCCCAGCTGGGACACCAGCATATCCGGCATCTCCGCCTGGACCAATCCGAGCTCCTGCTGCTCCCGGAACCATTCGCGTACCAGTCCCGCCTTGCGCTCCAATTCACTCACGGTTACCGGGCTTTTTTTGTCCCGGACATTCCACGCTTCCAGCATTAGCTCGACAAGCCGGCGTTCCACCGGAGTGACCGCATCCTCCCGCACCGTAAAGAGCCGGGCGTCCTGCCCTTCCTTTTGCACGAAAAAGTACACTTCCCCACCCTTGGCCAAGCTCCCCGCTCCGCTTTCCTGCGCATCGCGCCGCCAGTCGTCCCATGACCATTTGACCGATTTTACCGGAACGTTCAACGTCTTCTCGAGCCGCTCCCTTAACAGTTCCCAATCCATGTCCTGGCTCCCAACCTTCTATAAATAATGATGAAGATTACTTCGTTCGCTGTTCTATATTGTAGCATAACTGCACTGCCGTAAAAATAAAAAGGGCGCAATGTCCGTACTTTGGCGCTCCATCATTCAGGATAATTTATTGCAATATGGAAATAATTTTTAAGAGTCTGCATTCGGACGCTATCCCGCCAATATCGAAGGAGGGCAAGGTCATTCCAAGCTTGCGTTACGGTACGAGAACTGTTTCTTTTGAAATCCCCCCGGCCTGTTCTTACGAGACGATTACTTACATGCAGGAGCAGCCATGCGCAGGGCGTGACCGCTCTTTACATCTGATCCGGGAAGCGCTTAAGGCACCGATCGACTCGCCCGGACTTCGGGAACTGGCGGCCGGATACAGCCGGGCGGTCATTCTGGTCAGCGACGGCACAAGGCTCTGTCCGACTCCGCTGCTGTTGGAACCTTTGCTTGAAGAGCTACGATCCGCGGGCATTCAAGACGACGGAATCGATATCATCGTGGCGCTCGGCGTTCATCGGAAGCATACCGAAGAGGAACTGCGGGAATTGGTGGGGGAGGCCGTATACCAAAGAATTAGGGTGTACAATCATTCCGCTCTGCCTGAGGATTGCGTGCATGTTGGAACGACCTCGCACGGCACGCCGGTGGAAATCAACCGGCGGGTGGTTGAAGCGCCGCTTCGCATCGCGACGGGCAACATCGAGCCTCATGCCCTGGTCGGCGTCTCCGGCGGGGTGAAAGCACTGATTCCCGGCGTCGCCTCGCAGTCCTGTATCGAGCACAATCACGGACTGTCTCTGCAGTACCGCGCGGCGATTGGGGATCCGGATAATCCGATTCACCGCGATCTCGAGGAAGCTCATGCCTTCGTTCCCATTCATTTTCTTCTCAACGTGATCGTCGATATGGACAGGCATGTTCTGGACGCGGTAGCCGGAAATGTACACTCGGCTCATCGAACCGGCGCAGCTCTTGCCTCCGCCCGCTTCTTGCATCCCGTTCGCAAACGGTACGATCTCGTCATTGTATCTCCCGGAGGGGATCCTAAAGACCGGCAGCTCTATCAAGCGGTAAAAGCTCTGCGCAATGCCGCTGCGTTTACCAAGCCGGGAGGGCCGATCCTGATGGCGGCGGAGCTTTCCGAGGGACTCGGCAACGGCATGTTTCAGTACTGGGTCGAAACGATATCGGACCGGCCGCGGATGACGGCCAAGCTGAAACAGCACTTTGTGCTCGGCGCCCATAAAATATTGCACGTAGACGAAGTGCTTAACAGCCATCCGGTGTATTTGCATTCTTCCCTCCCCCGTCACATGACGGAGCTTCTGGGCTTCCATCCGGCGGATCATCTGGAAACGGTTCTGAAAGATCTGTCGAAGACATCCCCGCTGGAACTGGCCGTCATGCCGTTCGGTTCCTTAACCTTTCCCGGGCAACCCCGGCCCCAAGCTTAATCTCACATGGAGGCGATTCCTATGAATTGGACCGGTTGGCCCTTGGAGCGCGTTGTATTTTTATTTGTCGGCTTGGCTTTTTTGGCCGTGTGGGTACAGGTCACGCTATCGCATTACCGCCAGAACTTCCATCACAAAGCGATGTGGTCTCCTGTCATTTCATCGCCAATTTACAGTCTGGCAGCGATATGGATTGCCATATCCCGCCCGGATTGGCTGCTTTCTGTCTTTGTTTTCCTGATGTGGTTCGGCGTTCTGACCGGCACCGCCGGCTTCTACTATCATTTTCACGGCGTAGGCTTGCGTGTAGGCGGCTACAGCATGCGCAATTTTCTGGTCGGCCCGCCTGTCCTCATGCCTATGATGTACATCGCGATCAGCGTGCTGGGCCTGATCGCTTACTATTGGAGGTAAGTCAGCCTATGAAACGTCTTACCCGCTACCCCTCTTACAATGTGATGAACGAACAGCATGAATGGGATGAACATACGCGAAAAATCGTTAACTCCCGGCTGCAAACCTTCGGGGGCCATACCTTCCTCACAACGGTGGAAGCGGAAATGCTGAGAGCATGGTGCAGTCTGTTAATGGATGACGCCCGTCCGGAGATCATACAATTCGTGCTCGGCCACATCGACCGGTCACTGGCCTCCGGA
This sequence comes from Paenibacillus naphthalenovorans, assembly GCF_001465255.1. Taxonomy (NCBI): domain Bacteria; kingdom Bacillati; phylum Bacillota; class Bacilli; order Caryophanales; family Paenibacillaceae; genus Paenibacillus; species Paenibacillus naphthalenovorans. Next base: position 4,083,184 of record NZ_CP013652.1, read on the forward strand.
GAGGAGAGCCAGCGCAAGCCCGGGATTCCTCCAGTCCAAGAGCTGGTTCGCCAGGGTCTGCAGGCGCTGGAAGCGGCATGCCAGTCCATCCATACGAAGCTTTTCTTTCATCTGGAGGAGAAGCAGAAAAAACAGCTTATGGAAGAGGTCAGCCAGGGCGAGGCGGTTCCTCACGAAGTGTGGCGGGACGTACCCCAGCAGGTATTTTTCCAGAAGCTGCTTTCCTTGAGCATAGAAGCCTATTATTCCCATCCGGAGATATGGTCGGAAATCGGATTTGGCGGACCGGCTTACCCTCGCGGCTACGCTCGTATGGAACATCTCGATCCCTGGGAGGCGAAGGAGGAGAAGAAAAAAGAATGAAGCGGAAATACGAAAACGAAACGGTGGACGTCGTCATTGTGGGTGCCGGCGCGGCGGGAGGGGTTCTGGCCAAGGAGCTCAGTGAAGCCGGAATGCGAATCGTAGTGCTGGATGCAGGGCCGTTTCGCGACCCGCAGCACGACTTTGCCAGCGATGAGTTGGCCATGAAGCAGCTGGGCTGGCAGGATACGCGCATTGTAGATGGTGCAGACCCGCTCCAGATGGGGCACAACAATTCCGGCAAAGGGGTAGGCGGAGGCACGGTGCATTTTACCGGCGTCTTCTTGCGGTTTCACGAGACAGACTTCAAGTCTAGGACGCTTGACGGCGTAGGAGAAGACTGGCCGATCGGATACGCGGATCTGGCGCCCTACTACGATAAAGTGGAAAAAGAAATCGCCGTATCGGGTCCGAAGTATTTCCCTTGGGGATCATTCCACGGCCCCTATCCGTACCCGGAGCGTGATCCGATCAGCCCGAACGCCCAATTGTTCGCTAAAGGCTGCGAGAAGCTAGGCATTCGCTGGGTGGTCAGCCCGCTCGCCATCCTGTCAGCGCCCTTTGAGGGCCGACCGCCCTGCATTAACCGCGGCTTCTGCACGCAGGGCTGCATGCCGAACGCCAAATTCAGCACACTGATCGTGCACATTCCAAAAGCCATACGGGCCGGAGCGGAGGTTCTTCCCGACTGTATGGTCACACAGGTTAACGTCGGTAAAGACGGCAGGGCGACCGGCGTCACCTTCGTTCATAACGGCAAGACCTATGAACAGCGGGCTAAATTGGTCATTATCTCCGCGTATGTCGTGGAAACCCCGAGGCTTTTGTTAAACTCGGCCAATGCGCAGTTCCCCAACGGGCTTGCGAACAGCAGCGGATGGGTGGGCAAAGCGTTCATGACGCACAGCAGCAATGACGTCTACGCGCGGTTCGATCACGATGTGCGGCTGTACAAAGGAACGCCGGTACTTGCGACGACGCAGGATTTCTATCATCTAACCGGGGGTGTCACGCGCGGCTACACGCTGCACGCCCGCGGAGTCAGGCCGCTGAGCTTTGCCCAGGGCATCTCCAAGTCGGGCGGCAGCCGCCCGGTCTGGGGCACACGTCTGCGTGAAGCGGTGCTCGACTATAACGCCTATGCGCGCATTACCATGGTCGGCGAAGTGCTGCCCGACCCCGGCAACACCGTCACCCTGAGCGAATGCAAGGACTCGAACGGCATGCCGCTGGCCAAAGTCACCTTCAGCTACGGCGATAACGACAAGCGGCTTATTGATCATGCCGTAAGTACAATGAAAGACATTCTTAAAGCCGCCGGCGGAAGGCCGGAATTCGTCGTGCCCGATACCGCCCATCTGATGGGCGGCTGCCGCATGGGGTCGGACCCGGAGAGCTCCGTGGTCAACTCCTACGGTCAGACGCATGACATTCCAAATTTGTTCATCTGTGATGCCAGTATCTTTGTTACCTCGGGTGCCGGCAATCCGACGAATACGGTCATGGCGTTGGCTTCCCGTACAGCCGACTACATTAAAGAAAAAGCCAACCTCAGGGAATTATAGCCCGTTCTCATGCCTATTGCTTGAAAATGTAAGGGGGAAGCGAATCGTTTGAATCGTCAGCGAAGAGGGTCGTGAGTCGTTGCAGTAACTTTTACAAAATGCAAAAAAGAGACCTTCTAAAGGTCTCTCTACGGTTTCACCAAATGGTGAGCCATGTAGGACTCGAACCTACGACACCCTGATTAAAAGTCAGGTGCTCTACCAACTGAGCTAATGGCTCTTATGAACTGGTGGAGGCTGATGGATTCGAACCACCGAACTCGTCAGAGAACAGATTTACAGTCTGCTGCGTTTGGCCACTTCGCTAAGCCTCCGGATTAAAAGCCTATGGTGGCTCGGGACGGAATCGAACCGCCGACACGAGGATTTTCAGTCCTCTGCTCTACCGACTGAGCTACCGAGCCTTATGTACTATAGCTTGTCATCTATAGATCAGGTCTAATCTTTGTAAATCATGGCGGAGCCGACGGGATACTCTCGTTTCACTCGAGACTGCGATGCAGTGCTAACGAGGTTAAAGCTCCGACGAACCCTAATGGGTTCTCATCCCTTACAGGATGTATATCATGGCGGAGCCGACGGGATTCGAACCCGCGGTCTCCTGCGTGACAGGCAGGCATGTTAGGCCTCTACACCACGGCTCCGCATCAGGATACTGGTGCCGCCGAGAGGACTTGAACCCCCAACCTACTGATTACAAGTCAGTTGCTCTACCAATTGAGCTACAGCGGCATATGATGGTGGAGGCTGACGGGATCGAACCGCCGACCCTCTGCTTGTAAGGCAGATGCTCTCCCAGCTGAGCTAAGCCTCCATCATTCGATAAACGCATATCGAACCTTTATAAATCAATTAAAAAAATGGTAGCGGCAGAGGGGATCGAACCCCCGACCTTACGGGTATGAACCGTACGCTCTAGCCAGCTGAGCTACGCCGCCACAGTTAGCCAACGGAGAGAGAGGGATTCGAACCCTCGCACCACTTACGCAGTCTAACCCCTTAGCAGAGGGTCCCCTTGAGCCACTTGGGTATCTCTCCAAGCTTGAACAAAACTCAAGACTTGCGCCCTGAAAACTGGATCGAAACCAAGCCGCTGATCATCTTCATGTGTTTTTTGGATAAGCCCTCGACCGATTAGTATTCGTCAGCTCCACACGTTGCCGTGCTTCCACCCCGAACCTATCTACCTCGTCGTCTACAAGGGGTCTTACATACTGGGAAATCTCATCTTGAGGGGGGCTTCACGCTTAGATGCTTTCAGCGCTTATCCCTTCCGTACTTGGCTATCCAGCCGTGCCTCTGGCGAGACAACTGGTACACCAGCGGTACGTCCATCCCGGTCCTCTCGTACTAAGGACAGCTCCTCTCAAATTTCCTGCGCCCGCGACAGATAGGGACCGAACTGTCTCACGACGTTCTGAACCCAGCTCGCGTACCGCTTTAATGGGCGAACAGCCCAACCCTTGGGACCTACTTCAGCCCCAGGATGCGATGAGCCGACATCGAGGTGCCAAACCTCCCCGTCGATGTGGACTCTTGGGGGAGATAAGCCTGTTATCCCCAGGGTAGCTTTTATCCGTTGAGCGATGGCCCTTCCATTCGGTACCACCGGATCACTAAGCCCGACTTTCGTCCCTGCTCGACCTGTTTGTCTCGCAGTCAAGCTCCCTTTTGCCTTTGCACTCTGCGAATGATTTCCAACCATTCTGAGGGAACCTTGGGGCGCCTCCGTTACGCTTTAGGAGGCGACCGCCCCAGTCAAACTGCCCACCTGACACTGTCCCCATACCCGCTTAGGGCACCAGGTTAGAACTCCGATACGATCAGGGTGGTATCCCAACGTCGCCTCTACACAAGCTGGCGCTCATGCTTCCCAGGCTCCCACCTATCCTGTACAGATCGTACCAAAGTCCAATATCAAGCTGCAGTAAAGCTCCATGGGGTCTTTCCGTCTTGTCGCGGGTAACCTGCATCTTCACAGGTATTAAAATTTCACCGGATCTCTCGTCGAGACAGCGCCCAAGTCGTTACGCCATTCGTGCGGGTCAGAATTTACCTGACAAGGAATTTCGCTACCTTAGGACCGTTATAGTTACGGCCGCCGTTTACTGGGGCTTCGGTTCACAGCTTCGGGTTGCCCCTAACCGCTCCCCTTAACCTTCCAGCACCGGGCAGGCGTCAGCCCGTATACTTCGCCTTGCGGCTTCGCACAGACCTGTGTTTTTGCTAAACAGTCGCTTGGGCCTTTTCACTGCGGCCCCCTCGGGCTATTCACCCTACCGGGGCACCCCTTCTCCCGAAGTTACGGGGTCATTTTGCCGAGTTCCTTAACGAGAGTTCTTCCGCGCGCCTTAGCATCCTCTGCTCGCCTACCTGTGTCGGTTTGCGGTACGGGCACCTTCTCCCTGGCTAGAGGCTTTTCTTGGCAGCCTGAACTCATGACCTTCGGTACTCCAATTTTCCCTCCCCATCACAGCCCAGCCTTTCGATGTGCGGATTTGCCTACACACCAGCCTCACTGCTTGGACGAGCATCCATCAGCTCGCGTCACTATCCTTCTGCGTCACCCCATTGCTCATAACGGTTCACGGTGGTACAGGAATTTCAACCTGTTGTCCTTCGACTACGCCTTTCGGCCTCGCCTTAGGTCCCGACTTACCCTGAGCGGACGAACCTTCCTCAGGAACCCTTAGGCTTTCGGCGGATCAGATTCTCACTGATCTTTTCGTTACTCATACCGGCATTCTCACTTGTAACCGCTCCAGCTGTCCTCACGATCAACCTTCTACGCTGTTACAACGCTCCCCTACCCCAGATATATTCATATCTAGCCATAGCTTCGGTGGTGTGTTTAGCCCCGTTACATTTTCGGCGCAGAGTCACTCGACCAGTGAGCTATTACGCACTCTTTGAATGGTGGCTGCTTCTAAGCCAACATCCTGGTTGTCTGCGCAACTCCACATCCTTTCCCACTTAACACACACTTGGGGACCTTAGCTGATGATCTGGGCTGTTTCCCTCTTGACAATGGATCTTAGCACTCACTGTCTGACTCCCGGGATAACGTCTGTGGCATTCAGAGTTTGACTGGACTTGGTAACCCTTGGCGGGCCCCGCACCCAATCAGTGCTTTACCTCCACGACGCATCTCCCGAGGCTAGCCCTAAAGCTATTTCGGGGAGAACCAGCTATCTCCGAGTTCGATTGGAATTTCTCCGCTACCCCCACCTCATCCCCGAATTTTTCAACATTCGTGGGTTCGGGCCTCCAGTGCGTGTTACCGCACCTTCACCCTGGACAGGGGTAGATCACACGGTTTCGGGTCTACGCCTGCAAACTCATTCGCCCTGTTCAGACTCGCTTTCGCTGCGGCTACGGCTTCTCACCTTAACCTTGCTTGCAAACGTAACTCGCCGGTTCATTCTACAAAAGGCACGCCATCACCCTTTAACGGGCTCTGACTTCTTGTAAGCACACGGTTTCAGGTTCTCTTTCACTCCGCTCCCGCGGTTCTTTTCACCTTTCCCTCACGGTACTGCTTCACTATCGGTCGCCAGGGAGTATTTAGCCTTGGCAGATGGTCCTGCCGGATTCCCACGAGGTTTCACGTGTCTCGCGGTACTCGGGATCCGTCTAGGGCTTTCGCAGAATTTCGGCTACAGGGCTGTTACCTTCTCTGGCCGGCCTTTCCAGACCGCTTCACCTACTCTGCTCAACCCACGTTGACGTCCCACAACCCCAGGGGGCAAGCCCCCTGGTTTGGGCTAATCCGCTTTCGCTCGCCGCTACTGACGGAATCACTTTTGTTTTCTTTTCCTGAGGGTACTTAGATGTTTCAGTTCCCCTCGTCTGCCTCCAATGCAGCTATGTATTCACTGCATGGTACGTATCTATTACGATACGCAGGTTTCCCCATTCGGACATCCCCGGATCAAAGCCTGCTTACGGCTCCCCGAGGCATTTCGTCGTTCGCCACGTCCTTCATCGGCTCCTGGCGCCTAGGCATCCTCCGTGTGCTCTTATTAGCTTAACCAATTTGGTTATTCGGTACCGACACTTACGTATCGGCTGCTGACGATTTCCTCACGAAAATCGCAGCGGGATGATTCAGCATTTTGCTTTGTTTCGATATCCAGTTTTCAAGGAACAAATCTGCTGCCGTTTTTGGCGGCAACGAATGACATTCTACCATAATGATGGGCTTCTTTCAAGTGTCATTCTGGGAAGAATGGTGGAGCCAAGCGGGATCGAACCGCTGACCTCCTGCTTGCAAGGCAGGCGCTCTCCCAGCTGAGCTATGGCCCCTTACTTATGAAGGAAAACTCCATCAAAACTGAACAAATAAGGAACGAATGCTTCTTGCTTATTGTCCGTTACCCTGCAGGTAACATGGACTCCATAGAAAGGAGGTGATCCAGCCGCACCTTCCGATACGGCTACCTTGTTACGACTTCACCCCAATCATCTACCCCACCTTCGGCGGCTGGCTCCTTGCGGTTACCCCACCGACTTCGGGTGTTGTAAACTCTCGTGGTGTGACGGGCGGTGTGTACAAGACCCGGGAACGTATTCACCGCGGCATGCTGATCCGCGATTACTAGCAATTCCGACTTCATGCAGGCGAGTTGCAGCCTGCAATCCGAACTGAGACCGGCTTATAAGGATTTGCTCCGGATCGCTCCTTCGCTTCCCGTTGTACCGGCCATTGTAGTACGTGTGTAGCCCAGGTCATAAGGGGCATGATGATTTGACGTCATCCCCACCTTCCTCCGGTTTGTCACCGGCAGTCAACTTAGAGTGCCCAACTTAATGCTGGCAACTAAGCTCAAGGGTTGCGCTCGTTGCGGGACTTAACCCAACATCTCACGACACGAGCTGACGACAACCATGCACCACCTGTCTCCTCTGTCCCGAAGGAAAGGTACATCTCTGTACCGGTCAGAGGGATGTCAAGACCTGGTAAGGTTCTTCGCGTTGCTTCGAATTAAACCACATACTCCACTGCTTGTGCGGGTCCCCGTCAATTCCTTTGAGTTTCACTCTTGCGAGCGTACTCCCCAGGCGGAGTGCTTATTGTGTTGACTTCGGCACCAAGGGTATCGAAACCCCTAACACCTAGCACTCATCGTTTACGGCGTGGACTACCAGGGTATCTAATCCTGTTTGCTCCCCACGCTTTCGCGCCTCAGCGTCAGTTACAGTCCAGAAAGCCGCCTTCGCCACTGGTGTTCCTCCACATCTCTACGCATTTCACCGCTACACGTGGAATTCCGCTTTCCTCTCCTGCACTCAAGCCACCCAGTTTTCGGTGCGATCCGGGGTTGAGCCCCGGGCTTATACACCAAACTTAAGCGGCCGCCTGCGCGCGCTTTACGCCCAATAATTCCGGACAACGCTTGCCCCCTACGTATTACCGCGGCTGCTGGCACGTAGTTAGCCGGGGCTTTCTTCTCAAGTACCGTCACCCTCAGGGCAGTGACTCCCCAAGGCGTTCTTCCTTGGCAACAGAGCTTTACGATCCGAAAACCTTCTTCACTCACGCGGCGTTGCTCCGTCAGACTTGCGTCCATTGCGGAAGATTCCCTACTGCTGCCTCCCGTAGGAGTCTGGGCCGTGTCTCAGTCCCAGTGTGGCCGATCACCCTCTCAGGTCGGCTACGCATCGTCGCCTTGGTGAGCCGTTACCCCACCAACTAGCTAATGCGCCGCAGGCCCATCTGTAAGCCACAGCTTGCACCGTGTTTCTTGATCCCTCCATGCGGAAAAATCACCTATCCGGTCTTAGCTACCGTTTCCGGTAGTTATCCCGGTCTTACAGGCAGGTTGCCTACGTGTTACTCACCCGTCCGCCGCTCCAGAGGGGCTCCCCTAAGGGAGCACCCCTGGCGCTCGACTTGCATGTATTAGGCACGCCGCCAGCGTTCGTCCTGAGCCAGGATCAAACTCTCCAATAAAGGGCGACTTTCACCAGCCGGAGCCGGTCAAAGCGCTTGTTTATCGTACAGAGCTGATTTAGCTCAAATGTGTTATTGCACTAAGCATTCGTTCTTATTTGTTCAGTTTTCAAAGAGCTTTCGTCAATGTTGCAAATTTTGTCAGACAAGAATTAATCTTATCATTTTTCGTCAGGATTTGCAACAGATTTTTATTTCCATCGCCGTTAGGACTCACCGTTTGTTTCGGACAAGCTTTTCGGCGACAAGGGATAATGTATCATAAATCCAGGGGTAAATGCAATACCTTTTTTCTACAAATACATTAACTGTTCCACCGATCCATTCCAGCGCCATACCGGGCCTTTGCCATGAGCCTGATATCCTCCAAGCCACCGCTTTATCCCGTTGACATGCACACAATCCGCCCTGCCTTGAAGAAGCTCGCAACCTAATGAAGTGGGCCGGATACGGACATAGCGTAAAAAGTCGGAATCCAGATTGCCGCTATAATCGGGAAGACGCCCTCCTTCCAGCTCAATAACCGGATGCTCAGCGTGAACAAGCTCGTCAAGCTCCGCCCAAAATTGTACGACGCCCATCCCTAAATCATTGAACTGATTGCTGATTTGGGCAAATAAAAAAACAGGCTGAACTATACCGTTGGCAACCCCTTCAAGAATGGCCTCCTGTACGGCGTTCCTCACCGACGGGAACCTGCGCAAATGGCACAGGATAGCCCGATACAAATAAGGAAGAGCGGATATATCCCGCTTCAGCAAGAAAACCAAAGCTTCAGGGTTACTTCCCGCATAAGCCTCCCACGCTGCCGTGCAAGCTGAAATTGTTCAACCGTTACCTCTTTCCAGGAACCATACAAAGAAGCCGTCTCTTTGTGCTCGACTGACCCAAGCCTTTAAAAGGGTGCACACCCGGAAACGAATCTATGCAGACAAGATTTATGGATACCGCCCCCCGTTCTCGTGCGGCCAACCATTGGAGCAAGTAAATAAGCAGGGTCTGATCAAACAGATCGTGCTCGAACCAAAGAACAACCTCGTCATGCTCACGATACCGTTCCAGCACTGTCTCCTGCTCCTCCATGTACCTTCTAAATAATCCCTCCGGAACCCCTTTTTCAGTAAAATAGCGCTGGCCGCGCTTCACGTGTCGCGGGATCCGTAAAAGCAGCGGAAATGGGCCCCTCATACAGCGCCTCCCGCCAAACGAGAATATTCTCTCCCGACACAACCTCTCTCAACCGGTCGGCAAAGCAATCCCCATTCACAAGATGCAGCATAACCAATCCAACCTCCTCCAAAAAATAATACCGCCGGACAAATCTCATCCCGGCGGTCGATTAGATAATAGGCGCGGGCTATGCTTCTCCCAGCAGCCGCTTCAGCTCTTCTTCATCGTCGATAATACGGATACCCAGTTCCTGCGCCTTGGTCAGCTTACTTCCCGCGCTTTCACCGGCAATGACAATATCCGTTTTCTTGGAGACGCTCCCCATTACCTTCGCGCCCAGCTTCTCCAGCTTTTTGGCCGCCTCGTCACGGCTCATGGAAGACAGCGTTCCCGTGAGCACGACGGTTTTGCCGAAGAACGGGTTATCCTCGTCTACGACAGCGGGAGCTTCCTCACTGACCGGCTTTACGCCGGCTGCAAGCAGCCGTTCGATGCTGCGCCGCATGGTAGGATCCTGGAAAAAACCTACGATGCTATCGGCCACAATCCCTCCGATATCGGGCAAGGTGACAAGCTCTTCGGGAGTAGCCTGCATGAGCTTCTCAAGACTGCGGTAATGATCCGCCAATTCCTTGGTCGTCGTTTTCCCCGTGTTTGGAATGCCGAGGCCGTATAAAAAGGATGCCAGATCCGGCTGTTTGCTTTTCTCGATGGCAGCAATCAAATTCTCCGCCTTCTTCTGACCGAACCGTTCCAGCCCGATCAAATCCTCGAACGTCAAATAGTAAAGATCGGAAGGGTCCCGAACCCCTAATGTGTCATAGAGCTGCTCCGCCGTTTTCTCGCTGAAGGTTTCAATATCCATCGCGTCGCGGGACGCAAAATGGGTAATGCGGCCCACGAGCTGCGGGCGGCAGTCCAGACGATTCGTACAGAACAAATGCGGCCCCTTCTTCTCAAGCGCATGTCCGCAGGAAGGACAGGTATCGGGAGCAACAATCTCCTCCCCATCGGCCTCATCCGTTACTTTGCCGAGTATTTCGGGAATCACGTCATTGGAACGCCTAATATAAACGAGGCTTCCCAGCCCATATTTTAAATTTTTGCGTTCGATATCCTCTATATTATTGAGCGTACAGTTCTGGACCGTCACGCCTCCGATATCCACCGGCTCGACACGGGCCAGAGGGGTCACTTTGCCGGTTCGGCCTACGTTCCATGTAACGCCAAGCAGGGTGGTAACCGCTTCTTCCGCCTCGAATTTATAGGCAACCGCCCACCGGGGGAATTTATCCGTATAGCCCAGCACATCGCGAGTACGCATATCGTTAATTTTGACCACAAGCCCGTCAATCAGAAAATCAAACGTATCGCGCATCTCTGCAAGCTTCTCGAGCTCGTCTGCCACCGCATCGATGCTGTTCAGGAATTTCACCATCGGACTGACCTTAAATCGATTATCGCGCAAAAAGGCAACCATCTCTTGATGATCCCGGAACTTCAACGCATCGGAATAGCCTACATTGTAAAAATAAGCATTCAGCTTGCGCTCAGCCGTCACCTTCGGATTCAGGTTGCGAAGCGCTCCAGCCGCGGCATTGCGTGCGTTCTTGAGCGGCTCTGCAGCCGTCCGGTTATAGGCGTCAAGTACGGACAGGTTCATGATCCCCTCCCCCTGTACCTCTATCACGCCCTCTTTATACGGAATTTGCAGCGGAATGGACTTGATCGTCTTTACCTGAGGCAAAATGCCTTCACCCACCACTCCGTTGCCGCGGGTAGCCGCTTGAACAAGCTCGCCGCGGTCATATGTCAGGTTCAGGGTCAGGCCGTCAAATTTCAGCTCCACGACGAAAGATAAAGGCGGAAGCAGGTTCTCCGGATTCTGTGCATTGTATTGATCCACCAGTTTTTGAGCCCGTTGGTACCATGCCATCAAATCGTCGCGATTCTGTGCTTTGTCGAGGCTCCAAAGTCTGGAGAGGTGGCGGTGAGGCTCAAAGCCTTTGAGCAGCTCTCCCCCCACCCGCTGTGTCGGCGAATGCGGCAGTACCGTCCCGGTTTCCGCCTCCAGCTCGACCAGCTTCGCATAAAGCGCATCATACTCGGCATCGCTGATGGAAGGCTGGTCCAATGTATAGTACAGATAGTTATGCTTATTGATTTCTTCTATGAGGGTTTGCATGGTTTCCATAGCATCCGGCATGGTCAGTTCGTCCTCTCCTGGCTCTATTCATTTGCTTTGGTAATCGGGGCGAATTTGGCCAGCAGCCGCTTGACCCCGATGGGAGCCGGGAAAGCGATCTGCAGCTCGGTGTCTTCGCCCGAGCCTTTGATCGCAACGACAACGCCCGTGCCCCATTTGCCATGCGAAACTTTGTCGCCCATGGCATAGTCCACCGCCTTCGGCGTGGCTCCCCCCGGGGCAGGCGCACCGGCGCCGCGGAAGCTCACGGGCGCCCGGCCCGCAGCCGGCGTGCTGCCGAAGCGGCGTTCGCCGCCGCCCCACGCCGTTCCGGTGCCGCCGCGGCTGAACCCGCCTCCGGCGCGTACAGCCTCCACGAGCTCCTGCGGGATCTCGTTTATGAAACGCGACGGAGCGTTCGCCGACGTCCGCCCGAACAGCGTGCGCATCCGTGCACACGTCAGGTACAGCTCCTCTTCGGCACGCGTGATGCCGACATAAGCAAGCCGCCGCTCCTCCTCAAGCTCCTCATTATCCATCAGCGCACGGCTGTGCGGGAATACGCCCTCCTCCAGGCCGATAATGAACACGACCGGAAACTCCAATCCCTTAGCGCTGTGCATCGTCATCAGCACGACGCCCTGCTTGCCCGCTTCGGGGTCGTTATTCATCGAATCGATATCGGCGATCAGCGCGAGGTCCGTGAGAAACGAAACGAGCGATTTATCTTCGTTGCGTTTCTCAAATTCCATCGTGACCGACAGAAACTCGTCGATGTTCTCCAACCGGGCTTGCGATTCAAGCGTGTTTTCCCGCTTCAGCTCGTCACGGTAATGCGTCATCTCAAGCATCTTCTCGGTCAGCTCCGTCACGGACAAATAATCGACCATCCGATACAGGTTTTCGATCATTTCGCGAAAATCCGAGAGCGCATGGCGCGCTTTGGCGCCAATTTCCATACTGTCAACGTTTTCCAGCATGGCAAACATCGATACGCCGAATTGACCGGCTGCCGCAGCCAGCTTGTCTACCGTCGCATCTCCGATCCCCCGCTTAGGCACGTTAACCACGCGGGCAAAGCTGATATCGTCATCCGGATTGGAAATCAGCCGCAAATAGGCCAAAATATCTTTAATCTCTTTGCGGTCATAGAACTTGATTCCGCCTACAATCTGATAAGGAATATCCGACTTGATCAAAATTTCTTCGATGACCCGGGACTGCGCGTTGGTACGGTACAGAATGGCATGATCGCTGTATTTACGGCCCTGCTCAACCTGTTTGCGAATTTCGCTTGTAATATAGTAGCCTTCCTCATGCTCGGAATCGGCCTGGTACAGCCGGATTTTATTTCCTCCGCTTTTGTCGGTCCACAGATTCTTCCGCTTCCGTCCGAGGTTATTGGCAATGACTTTATTCGCCGCATTCAGAATCGTAGAGGTCGAACGGTAATTTTGCTCAAGCAGAATGGTCGTCGCATTCGGATAATCCTTCTCGAAATCGAGAATATTGCTGATGTCCGCTCCGCGCCAGCGATAAATCGACTGGTCGCTGTCGCCCACGACGCAGATGCGTTGATGCTTGCTCGCGAGCAAACGGCACAGCATATACTGCGCACGGTTCGTATCCTGGTATTCGTCGACGTGAATATACTGGAACTTGTTCTGATAAAAATCAAGCACCTCCGGCATTTGCTGGAACAGCTCGATCGTCTTTATGATCAAGTCGTCGAAATCAAGCGAATTGTTGCTTTTGAGCTTTTTCTGGTAGAGCGCATAGACCTTGGCAACGATTCCGTCAAAATAATCGCCGATCCTCTGCTCGAATTTCTCCGGCGTAATCAGCTCGTTCTTGGCGTTGCCGATAACCGCTTGCACGGCCTTCGGCTCGAATTTTTTGGAATCGATGTTCAGCTCCTTCATGCAGTTCTTGATCACGGAAAGCTGATCTCCCGAGTCGAGAATGGTGAAATTCGAAGTGAACCCGATTCTTGAAATATCCTTGCGCAAAATACGGACGCACATCGAGTGGAAGGTCGATACCCAAATATCCTGCCCCTGCGGCCCCACCAGCGCGCTGACGCGCTCCTGCATTTCCCTTGCGGCCTTATTCGTAAACGTGATGGCCAGGATGCTCCAAGGCGCCGCCTTGCGGGTTGCGATCAAATAAGCGATCCGGTGCGTCAATACGCGGGTTTTACCGCTTCCCGCGCCGGCCATGATCAGCAGAGGCCCCTCTACCGTCTCGACGGCTTGGCGCTGCTGCGGATTCAGTTTTTCAATCGCTTTAAAAATATCTGTCGTTTCATTTATCATTTGTTTTTATTCCCTTTCTGCAGCTTTTCCATAACGCACGGCGTCGACCGTGGCCAAAGCAAGCTCCAAATTCTCATACACGGCATTGCCTACTACAATCGTGTGTGCCGCTTCAGCCGCTTGCCGCGCTTTCTCGGGCCCATCAATGCCGCCGCCGTAAAACAGCCGTGCCTGGCTCAGGAGACTGCGTACTCTTCTGACCAACGCCATGTCGCCGAACGTGCCGCTGTACTCCAAATATACGATCGGACAGCGGAACAGCCGATCAGCCATACGCCCGTACGCTTCAACGTCTTTGACGCTTAGACGGGTGTCGGCTTCCGTCAGTTTGGCCGCGGTGGCGTCTCCGTTCAATATGATATAGCCTTCGGTCACGATCTGATCCCAATCGATAATAGCACCGTATTCCTTCAGCGCCTGATGGTGCCGGCCGACGATCCACTGGGTATCACCCGCGTTGAGCACAACAGGAATCATAAACAGGTCAAATCCGGGGACAATCGCCTCCTGATCGGATATCTCCAGCACGCAGGGCACCTCGTAGCGCCGGATACGCGCCAGCAGATCGACCGTGTTGTCGAACGTAACGCCCGTCGAACCGCCAACCATCACGGCGTCCGTTCCGGACAGGCATACGCGCTCCAGGGCATCGTCCGATATGTCCCGGTCCGGGTCCAGTTTAAAAATATGCTTCCATTGTTCCATTCGCAAATGCAAGGGGATGCCTCCTGTTCGTGTGAAAAGGGCCGAAACGCACCCCGGTCAAAGGGGTACGATATTCACTATCAGCTTGTCTAGAATAAAGTCTATGCTACCCCGGAGGAAGTGTCAAATGCCGGACTTATAAAGGAAATATCCTCTATTATATCATATTCGCCGAACGAAAAGAGAATGTATGTTCTCATAAAAACAAAAAAACAGAACACCTCCAAGGATGCTCTGTGTCTCAGTGTATGAAGCGTTACGGGTCTATGAGCGCGTCTGAAAATCCGTCACGATCAAACGGTCGCCCTGCACGCGGTAAGCCGACTCATGCTGCATAACCGACTCGCCGTAATCAAATCTCGTTCTTCCCGTCAAGGAAATCTTATACTGGCCCGGGGCCGGCTGCGATTTGTTCAGTTCATACTTGCTCCATTCGCTTCGCAAGCCCAGCATCGCTTTGGTGCTGTTCGCCTGATAGGTGCCTATCGTGTAGTCATGCCGGTAAAAATAATCGATCATCCGCTGCGCCATCTCGGGAGTATACACCTGCTCCAAATGCGTCCGCATCTCCTGCATCGCATACCTATCCATTTCACCCGTCGGCGGGGAAGAAAGTACTTTATGCGTCCAATCGTCCACCTGACGGATCCACGCGATGACCTGTTCGTCGGATTGGTTCATGATTTCCTTGTTCATCGGCGGCGGCATGATCCGGCTGAATGTCTGGAGCAGCTGTTCCCGGCCTACGGTTTTTTGCAGCGTCTTTATATTGGTAGAGTTGCGATCCCCTTGTGTCTGGCATCCGGCAAGCAGCCCGGTAATCAGAACCAATGTCAACCATAGTCTCATCGGACGAAGCCCCTCCTGCTGTGGCGTTTTTCTCGTATTATGGTTCAAAAACGAAAAAATATACCGCATTGGACGCCCAAGGAACTTCTTGAGACGTCGGACTGAGTCCATTGCGACGATCCATACCGGACTTCTTTAAATAAAAAACTCTGCTTCCCTTCATTTATAAATAAAGGTTCGCAAAGTCTTGTTCGGGTTACATCATACTTGCTGTTAAGAGAACTGTCGCCCCGATGGAGACGATGGCGTCTTGGTATGGTTTGTGGTCAATACCGACGTCTGAATGCCTGTGGAAGCATCCGAAGCGGAAGAGTGAACCCCAAAACTGTAACCTCCGCCGGAACGCGCCGCCGGAGAAGTTATTCCGGATACAGAATGGCTTTGATCCTGCCGTTCTCTGGAGTCGTTTGCTTCCTGTAATCCGCTGCTGAATTTATTGCTCGTATAGTCCTGTACCGATTTGGCTGTAAAGTTATCCTGGCTGTCCGTACCGGACACCGAGGACTTTGAGCCATAATGACTTTCCTGCGACTCGGCGGCAGAGGAGCCGAAGCTGTGGCCCGGGTGAACGCCTTGGCCGAAACCGGACGCTGGCGCCGAACCGAAACTTTGGTGCGGATAGGCTCCAAAGCTGCCGCCCGTGGTATAAGAGGAAGCTCCCGAAGAAGCGACGCCTTGGTTCCCGTAACCTGCCGCACCTGCTGTATGCCCTGATTGGAACGGCTGCTGGATTGCGGCCTGCTGGATCGGCTGCTGATAGGCGCTTCCGCTTTGAATCGCCTGCTGGACAACCGAATGCAGCTGCTCCGCTTTGCGGATGTGCTGCTGCAGCTCCTGCTGCACTTCCTGCTGGGTAGCCATGGAAATTGAGCCGTAGCCGTTGATTTGACTCAGTACATCAAACAATTCTGCTTGGTCCTGCAGCATTTTTTGCGTTAGGCCCGCGAATGTTTGACGGATCACCGGATGCGTCGCTTCAAGCGCAGCTGTGGTGTATTCACGAGCGGCGCGCTTCAGCTCCGATAGTACGAGATTGGCCGTATCCTGCTCATTCAAATGAAAATGATGGGCTTGTGCTTCGGCTTGCCGGGGGCTAATCGGGTTTTGTTGGTACATTATTGTACGCGCCTCCTATGTAGTTTTTAGTGGCTCATCTGCGTATGCTGCTGCAGCGTCCGGAGCAAATGATCCGTATTTTGAAGACGATCCTGAGCAATTTGCGCCAGCTTTTGTTTGAGTTGGGGGGTTTGGCTTTCCGCCACCCCCTGCGCGGCAATTTTGGCAAGCAGTTCTTCATTTTTCAAACAATCCGAAATGTAAGCCAGCTCTTTGGAACTGACCGTATTCATGTTCTGCTGCTGTTGCTGTTGCTGTCCTGTATACATGGCAGAATCCTCCTTTCATTATCGACAAAAGGTAGGTTGTCCGCATCGGTGGGAAAATATGTATGGCCAGATCTCAAGTTTGATTTGCATTTCAACGCAGAAAGACGAACGGCTCATTTGCCGCTCGGTTCTGCTATCAGCGGATCATCCGCATTGGCCTACCGAATTATTTCTTTTCCATACGGAAAAACTATTGAAAATTGCCTAATGTTAATGTATATTAATCCAATGGTATAACTAGGTTATTATAGTAGCTTTTTGGAAAGGAGGGATTGACGCTGATCGAGCTGCACCAAGTGAGCAAGACATACCGGACTCACGGGGCTGTGACCGAGGCGCTGTTTAATGTCGGACTGAAGGTTGACAAAGGCGATATTTTCGGCGTAATCGGCCACTCCGGCGCCGGGAAGAGCACGCTGCTGCGCTGCGTCAATCTGCTCGAACGTCCGACGTCGGGTCGAGTCATTGTGAACGGAAAAGAACTGACAGCGCTGCGGGAGAAAGAGCTGCAGCAGGAGCGGCGGCGGATCGGCATGATTTTCCAGCATTTTAATTTGTTGACGACTGCTACGGTCACGGAGAACATCGCATTCCCGCTGAAGCTAGCCAAGTGGTCTTCCTCCCGTATACGGGCGCGGGTAGACGAACTGCTGGAGCTGGTAGGACTAAGAGACCATGCGGGCAAATATCCGGCCCAACTGTCGGGTGGGCAGAAGCAGCGGATCGGCATCGCCCGGGCGCTCGCGACGAACCCCGACGTGCTGCTGTGCGACGAGGCGACGTCCGCGCTCGATCCGCAGACGACCCAATCGATTCTGCAGTTGCTGCTGGATATTAACGCCAAGCTGGGCATCACGATACTACTCATTACACACGAGATGCACGTCATTCGTTCGATCTGCAACCGCGTAGCGGTGATGGACGGCGGCCGCATTGTCGAGGAGGGCGACGTGCTTGACGTATTTCTCAAGCCGAAGCATGCCATTACCCGCGAATTCGTCGGGCAGGTGTCGGAGTGGCCGGACGATCAATTCGCTTACGCGCATCGGGGAGGACGGCTCTTGCGCATTCATTTTGTCGGTGAATCGACCTACGAACCGGTGCTGTATGAGGTGGTCCGCGAAACGGCCGCAACATTCGCCATTTTGCAGGGAACGGTGTCGCGGATGAAAAACACTCCCTACGGGCAGCTGCTCATCGAGCTTCGCGGAGAAACGGCCGATATGGACCGTATCGTTGATCGGCTGCGGGATCGCGGCGTCGATGTGGAGGTGGTGTCGTAATGTTCAACAATATTCGTTGGAACGAAGTATGGAAAGCGTCCCAAGATACGCTGATCATGCTCGGCTTTTCGCTAGTATTCACCGTGCTGCTCGGGATGGTTCTGGGCGTACTGCTGTTCGTGACGGGACGGGGCCAGATCCTGGAGAACGGCGTCGTTCACCGGACGCTGTCTGTCATCGTCAACATTACCCGTTCGGTGCCGTTCGTTATTTTGATGATATCCATTTTTCCGTTGACCAAATGGATTGTCGGCACTTCCATCGGCGTCAAAGGGTCGATACCGCCGCTAGTCATCGCCGCTGCGCCGTTCTTCGCTCGGCTTGTGGAGGCCGCGCTGCGCGAAGTGGATCGCGGCGTCATTGAAGCGGCGCAGGCAATGGGTGCTTCGAAGTGGACGATCGTATGGCGGGTGCTGCTTCGGGAAGCACGTACAGGCATTATCGCGGCGGTTACGGTGACGGCCGTCACGCTCGTCTCCTATACGGCGATGTCCGGCGTCGTAGGCGGAGGCGGGCTGGGCGATCTGGCGATCCGCTACGGGTACCAGCGTTTTCAGCCCGATGTCATGATTGTGACCGTTGTGCTGCTTGTTGTGCTCGTCCAACTGCTGCAATCGGTCGGCGACCTGCTCGTACGGAAGTATATCCGCCGTTAAGAGGATGTTGTACCCGCACGAGTCTCGCATAAAAACTGGTTTAGGAAGGAAAGGGGAGTTATCGAAAATGAAAAAAGTTTGGTTATCGTTGGTCGCGCTTGTGCTGATGGCGGCATTGGTCGCTTGCGGCACTAAGCAGAACACGCCTGGTCAGGCAAGCGGCGGAGAGAGCAGCCCTCCCTCCGAAACGCAGCAGGAAGTAACGCTGAAGGTCGGAGCTACGCCCGTGCCGCACGCGGAAATATTGAATGCGGTAAAGGACGCGCTGGCCAAAGAGGGCGTCAAGCTGGAAATCCTCGAGTTTAACGACTATGTTCAGCCGAACGTCCAGGTATACGAGAAGCAGCTGGATGCGAACTTTTTCCAGCACACGGCCTATCTTGAGCAGTTCAACAAGGAACGTTCCTATGATCTGGTGAAAGTGACGGGGGTTCACATCGAACCGATCGGCGTCTACTCCAAGAAGGTGAAAGGCTTGGATGAGCTGAAGGAAGGGGCCAAGATCGCAATTCCGAACGACCCGACCAATGGAGGCCGCACGCTCAGCCTGCTTGCCAAACACGGGTTGATCAAGCTGAAGGAAGGCGTGGACGTCGACGCGACAGTCGGAGATATCGAGCAGAACAACAAAAAACTGGAGTTCGTCGAGCTGGAGGCGGCCACGCTGCCGCGCGCGCTTGACGAGGTGGATGCCGCGGCCATTAATACGAACTATGCACTGACGGTCGGACTGGTACCGAACGAAGATGCGCTGATCATTGAAGATAAAGATTCGCCTTATGCGGATAGGCTGGTCAACATTCTGGCCGCACGTCCGGACAACAAGGACAGCGATGCGATCCAGAAGCTGGCCAAAGCGCTTAATTCGCCGGAAGTCAAGAAGTTTGTGGAAGAGAAGTACAAAGGCGCAGTCGTACCTACGTTCTAATTAAAACGAAGCAAAAAGGCCGTTTCGGCGTCGCGATGACACCAAAGCGGCCTTCTTGCATATCTTTAACCCCGAAAGCTTAAAAAAGATTTCATCCATTCCTGATATAATGCGAACACCATTCCTGAAATACCAAACATTACAAGTAATTTGACGGTACAGGAACGGCTCCTTTCTCACCTTTTAAAAGCCGGTATTCTCGGGGAGAAATGCCCTCGGTTTTCTTGAACATTTTCGAAAAAGTGAACACATCCGGACACCCGATCGTTTGCGCGATAATAGATAAATTATGATCGGTCTGCTCCAACAGCCGCTTGGCTTCTTTAATCTTCAACAGCTGCAAGTATTTTGCCGGGGGAACACCGAATTCCTGATGAAACCTCCGGGAGAAGTGAGCCCGGGTGACGTGAACATAATCGGCAACCTGCTCCACGCTCAAGTGGTCCGAATAATGCCTTTCCATGTATTCCTTGCCCTGCTGCAGCCAATAATCCGGACAGACAAGTTGACGAGAAGTATCCGACGTACGGTGGGAGATCACTTCGAAAATTCGGTAAAATGTGATCAACCGGGATAAGTCACTATCGCTCTGGTCTGCATCATTGGCAAGTTCAAACAAGCTTCGGATGTGATTCAGCACACCGTCATGCAAGACATTCGCCGCATAGGGCGAGCAGGACTTAATTCCTATTCGTTCCAGCAGCCGCAGCGACTGGGGGCCTTCGAAGGCGATCCACACCTTCCGCAGAGGCTCGTCCTTGCCGGTACGGTATTCGTAAACGACTTGCGGAAACAGGCAGAACATGTCGGACTTATGAAGCACATACTTTTTCTGCTTGTAAATCAATTCCCCCTGTCCCTCCAGGACAAATATCATATAGAAATAAGGAACCATTTTCGGCCCGATTCGGTGATTTATCTCCAATTCATCCACTCCGATGCTCACCGGCCATACGGCGCTGGATTTTTCCAATTCCGTTACATTGAAATAGTGATTCTTACAAACATCAAATGGTTCCGTCTTGTTCAACAACGCTCCTCCCTTCCCTTATAAGACCCTCCCCCGTTCATGCTGCAAATAAGAACGTCCGGCCTCATGGTATTATCACATTTTGACATGTAAAGATCGGTAATGAGTACTTGCTTATGCAGTGATTTTATTTTGTTGTATTCTACAGTAAGCAGGTCGGAATTTCAATATTGAATTAAACTCTTCCATCCTAAGGTCGCTGCTCCTATGAAGAACTGTTCAAATACAATGATCACATCATGACATGGACTATCTAAAATCAAACTTGATAGAATTAAAGCCAAGTATTTTGATTGATTTAATATAATTGATGAAGACAGAGACTGGATTACAAAAAGGAGGGAGCATCGGTTTGCCAACACTGGAACAGTGGTTTGCCACAACAAAAGCACAAGCGGATAAACTTGAAACCATAGGTGCCATTGCCGATCGTCACATCGGTGGAGCGCAAAAAGCGGATGAAACCAACGAACTAAATCTTGAATTGATTCAGGAGCTGAAGAAAGCGGGTTATCATACGTATGCGGTTCCGAAGGAGTTTGGGGGAGAAGGCGCCTCGCTTTACGACATCCTGCTTTGCCAGGAACGGCTTGCCCAGGCGGATGCGTCCACCGCTTTGGCCATAGGCTGGCACCATATCACTTTATTTCATTTGACTCACAATCGGCTGTGGGAAAGCGAGACTTTCGAAAGATTATGCCGGGCCGTAGTCGAGCAGGGAGCGCTTATTAATCGCGCAGATTCCGAAGCTGCAACAGGCAGCCCCTCTCGGGGCGGCAAGCCGCAAACCACTGCGGAATGGACCGGCAGCGGGTTTGTGCTGAACGGAAGAAAGGCGTTTACTTCTCTCTCGACGGCACTCGGCTATGTGATTGTTTCGGCCCGGGATGATCTGGCCGGGGGAATATCCGATTTTCTGATCCCGATCGATACGGAAGGTTTGCGTATTGACCCCACCTGGAATATGGTCGGCATGCGGGGAACCGCCAGCCATGACCTGGTGCTTGACCGGGTCAAACTTCCCGAAAGCGCGCGAGTATATACCAAAACACCCGGTGAATCCAATGGAAGACTCAACTTCGCGATGCTCAATATTCCCGCCTGTTATTTGGGCATTGCTATAGCAGCGAGCAAGGAAGCCATTACCTTCGCCTCCCGCTATCAGCCGAACAGTCTGGACAACCCGATTATCCAACTCCCGCATATCCGGCAAAAAATCGGTCAAATGGAGCTGGAGTTAACAGCGGCCAGACATTTTCTATACGGCGTAGCGGGGCGATGGAGTCAGGAAGCGGAGCTTCGTGCCGAGGAGCACCGTTTTGTATCTCCCGATATCGCTGCGGTTAAACAGTTCGCCATCCAGAGCGCACTATCTATTGTAGATAAAGCGATGCGTGTTGTCGGTATACACGGCCTGTCGCAGACCCATCTTTTGCAGCGCTTGTACCGGGATGTCCGGTTCGGTCTGCATAATCCGCCAATGGAGGATTATACGCTGGAGATGCTTGCCCATCGAGCCATTGATGAAGCGGCAGGAAAATCCAACCAAATATAAGACAAAAGGAGATTTCCACGATGAAAAACAAGAAGAAAAAGAGCCTGCTCACTGCCGTACTGTTTGCCCCCTTAATTGCATCTATTGCGTTAGGAGGCTGCGCAAGCCAAGCTGTGGAAACCCAAACTGGAACCAATGCAGAAGTGAATGCGAAGATCGGTACGGCGGAAGCAAAAAAAATCAAGGTCGCTTTTGCGCAAACCGGAAAACCGATCACCTATGTGGATGAGAACGGCAAGGCCACAGGCTATGATGTAGAGGTGTTGAAGCTTGTCGATGAATTGCTGCCGCAATACGAATTTGAGTTCGTCCCTACGACAGACGACGATTTGTTAATCGGGGTGGAAAGCGGTAAGTATGATGTAGGTCTGAAGAATGCCTTCTATACCGAGGCAAGAGCTGCAAAGTATATTTATCCGAAAGAGTATCTGGGAGCCAGTGCTTCGGGCCTGCTGATCCGCAAAGAGGATGAGGGCACCATTCACGATTTGTCGGATATCGCAAAACTCGACAAAAAACTTCTTCCTATCGCGCCCCAGGATGCCCAATACTCTCTTGTCCAAACCTATAACAATGAACATCCGGAGGATCCGATCCCGATTGAAGCATCCGAGTCCTTTACCGTGCAGGATGGCATATTGCTGATAGCCGAAGGAAAATACGACGCGTGGCTGGTGATCAAATCCAATTATGATATCAATGTGGTTGCCAAAGACGGCGCCTACCACAACTTGGCGGATGAGCTCGCATGGAGCACTTTTGCCGCTACCAAAACATGGCCTTTGTTCAATAAAAAGCAGCAGGCTTTGGCCGATGCCTATGATGGAGCCATCAAGCAATTGAAAGAACAAGGTAAAACAAAAGAATTGCTGGTTCAATTTTTGGGAGAGGATACAGCAAGCTACCTGAAATGATGAACCGGGCGGGAAGGTGTACATGTGAAGGAGTTTGACGCAAGTTTTATTTTTCGGTACTGGCCTCAAATATTACCGTATTTGGGGGCTACATTTTCGGTCGTTATCGCTTCGGTAATATTCGGTCTCATATTCGGATTTTTGCTTGCCGCCGCCAAATTGGGGAAAAACAAGCCCGCAAGAGCGTTGGCCTACGGCTATACGACAATTCTGAGGTGTACACCTTCTGTTGTATTGTTATTTGTTGTCTACTATGGGTTACCTGAACTGCTGATGGAATGGTTTGGTGTCGATATCAACGATATTCATAAAGGCATCTTTGTCATTGTAACTCTTTCTCTCCTGTTTGCGGCAACCATGTCGGAGGTCATGCGATCGGCCTACGAGTCGATTGATAAAGGCCAATACGAGGCGGCGGTTTGTGTAGGATTGACGCCTGTGCAAGCCTTCAGAAGGATTGTTCTTCCCCAATGTTTCTATGTGGCGCTTCCCAATTTCGGCAACTCAGTCATTGCCCTCACCAAAGAAGGAGCGCTGGCTTTTACCATCGGCTTCATCGATATTACCGGGAAAGCGAATCTGATCGTATCGTTGAATATGGGTGCGCATTCACGTGAAATTTATCTTGGCCTTGCCATTATGTATTGGTTGATTTCATTTACTCTGGAAAGTATTCTCAAAAAAATGGAAAAATGGGTTGGAAAAGGCCGGAGAGCGGTCAATTCTTACTAATCTCCGGGTGGAGGAAATGTCATCATGACATTCGATGTGGATTTTTTTATCAAAACCTTCTTTGTCTGCCTGAAAGCCGTTCCAGTCGCTTTGGAAATAACAGCCGTTACCCTGATGATCTCTTTGCCTGTTGGCTTCTGCTTTGCCTTCTTACGAATAAAAAGCGGCTTCGCCATTAACGGACTCATTACAGCCTACATCTCGCTTGTTCGCGGAACGCCGATCGTTGTCCAAATATTGGTGCTTTACAGCATGCTGCCCAGCATTTTGGCTTCATTGTTAAAAGGCATCAACAGCCCGATCAATGTGTATGATGTGGATCCAATTTATTATGCGTACGTGATATTTTCATTGAACACTACCGCCATTTTGTCGGAGGTCTTCCGATCGGCGCTGTCAACCGTACCCAAAGGACAGTTGGAAGCGGCCGAATCCGCCGGGCTTACGACCTTTCAGGCGTACCGGAGAATTATTATCCCGCAGGCGATGGTTACGGCAGTCCCCAATATATGTACGGCAACCATTAATCTGATCAAAGCCACTTCCCTGGCATTTCTGATGACGGTAAAGGAAATTACCGCAGTAGCCAAGATCGAGGCGGCCTACGGCTACAACTATATTGAAGCTTATCTGGATATATGGATTATTTATTTTTTGGTTTGCATTATCGTGGAACGGATGTTCAAAATGCTGGAAACGCGCCTCAAAATATATAAATCCGCAGCATAAGGAGACTCACCATGATCGAAATAAAGGATGTATATAAATCTTTTGGATCAAATGAAATATTAAAAGGAGTCAGCTTGAGTGTGGCAAAGGGGGATGTCGTCGTCATTGTGGGACCGAGCGGTTCGGGCAAAACCACCCTGCTGAGATGCATCAATTTCTTGGAACGGGCGGACAAGGGACAGCTGATATTCGATGGCATAACCTATCCGCTGAATAAAGCGACAAAGAAAGAAGTGCTGGGGATTCGCAGAAAAACCGCTTTTGTTTTTCAAAATTACAATCTGTTCAACAACAAGACGGCTTTGGAAAATGTAACGGAAGGCTTGATCATCGGCAGAAAAATTCCGAAACAAGAGGCGTTGGAAATAGGCAAAAAAGCGCTGGATAAGGTCGGCCTGTCAGAGAAATATAACGCTTATCCAGCTCAATTGTCGGGCGGACAACAGCAGCGTGTCGGCATAGCACGGGCCATTGCCGTTAATCCCGAGGTCATTTTATTTGATGAGCCCACCTCTGCCCTGGACCCGGAATTGGTCGGTGAAGTATTGCAGGTCATGAAAAAGCTGGCCCAAGAAGGAACCACTATGGTGGTTGTCACACATGAAATGGCTTTTGCGGAAGACGTGGCGACCAAGGTCATCTTTATGGACAACGGCGTTGTGGTTGAAGAAGGAACCGCCAAGGATATTTTCGGCAACCCGAAAGAACAAAGAACGAAACAGTTTTTAAGCAGAGTTTTAAAAAATATGGATTATTCGATCTGATTCGACTTTAGGCCGTTCGCCAATCCCGAAGGGAACGGATGTTCAAGGAAATGCAGCGGGTTAAGCCGTCGCCTTGCACCCGGGTGACTGTGGGGGGGT
The DNA here is from genome assembly GCF_001465255.1 of Paenibacillus naphthalenovorans. NCBI lineage: Bacteria > Bacillati > Bacillota > Bacilli > Caryophanales > Paenibacillaceae > Paenibacillus > Paenibacillus naphthalenovorans. The sequence goes on from NZ_CP013652.1 coordinate 4,108,364, forward strand.
AAGGCGATAAAACGGCCTTAACGGATTTGTTCAATTCCGATAATGAATCTGTTGGCCCTAAAAATCTTCACTTTATAGCGGCGTCCTTCTTGCAGATCGACATACCCTTCCGCCATCTCATAAGTGTGTCCGTCGCTGGTTCGCACTTGATCGCCGCCCCTCCTGGGATCCCATCTTTCCGTGATGACGACCTCCTTTGTTACGGGGCCCTTCACAATATCCGTTACGAAGCACCCGAACATGAAGATCAAGTACAACAATCCCAAATATAAAATAGCAACAAACAGGTAGCCAAACTTATATCTCACACGATTTTTCAGCCGGGTTTTGAAAAAATAGGACAGGAAATACGTGTAAAAGATCACGCCCGCAGTGCTGCTGAAAATACCGATTAACAAAATCCGTCGTTCCAACGACGTGTAGTTCATGAAGACGAACAAGACGCAAACGAGACATAACAGCACTACACCGACACGGAAGACGTTTCTCTTTTTTCTATGCCACTTTCGTGTGTCTACGGCAGGAGTCAACAAGGGATGCTTTCACTCGCTTTCCTCTCAGCTTACTTTGTCTCAATCAGCACGGTTTGGGTCAGTTGATCCCACTCCACCTTCGCCCCGAGCGCTTCGCTGATAAACCGGATCGGTACCATCGTTGAAGAACCGACAAGCTTGGCCGGCGCGTCCAACGTTTTCGGGCTTCCGTTGATCAAGGCATCTTTACTGCCGAGCTTAAGGTCGATCGTTGTACCGCCCTTCTTGGCCTGGACCGCCCTCTGTTCCTGGTTCCACAATACCGTGGCGCCCAGCGCCTCGAATATCGCTCTCATGGGGACAAGTACATTCCCGGAATCATTCACCGGCGGCTGTTCAAAGGTTTGCAGTTCGCCGTCAATCATCACCTTGATTTCTGCGAAACTTACCGTTAGCGGCTTAACGGCGATTGGCGCTTCATCGAATATCCGCTGCCGGTAATTCATAACGTCGGTAATCAGCTTTTGCCGGTCTTCCAATATTTCCTGTACGGCTCTGTTTCTTTCCTCCAAAATTTGTTTGTATGTGTTCTCCCGTGTTTGCCGAATGCTCTCGAGCTCCTTCTCGCGCACATCGTCGTCCGCTTTGTTAGCGGCATATCGTTTCATCGCTCCGCCGGTCCGGGAGTCGGGCTTGAGCTCATCCTTGTAATCGTCTATCAAACTTTTAGGGTATGCACCGCTCTTGACGTCATTCGAGTATCGGTCGCGTATCCGTTTATAGGATTCGTAATAGCGTCCGAAGCTGCCTAAAGTGTTGCCCGGGTCAATCGAGCGTTGGTATTGGTTATGGATCAGTCCGTTTGCAGGGCCGGGAGGGTATTTCTTCTTCAATTCTTGATAGTCGTTATTCAGCAGCTCAGCCAACGATTCCATATCGGCTGTGACTTGTGCCACCAAAGCGTCCTTATCGGCATTGGCCACCTTGTAAACCACATCGTAATATTTTTCCGCTTCGGCTTTGTCGGCTTCGTAACGCTGCTCATAGTCCGACGCTTGCGCCGCGGCTCCGCTAGTACCGAGGCTCCCCGCAACCAGCGCCGCAGTTAAACCCAAAATAGCTAGTAAACGTTGTCGTTTCATTGATATCCCTTCCTTTTCCATATATTTTAGGCAAACATTTCCACATTTACGTTGAGATTATACGTCTTTTTTTCCAATTTGTTTCATGACAAGGCTTCTTTAAGGAAAAATAAGAGGTTGGAACCACCGGCTTGGTTCTATCCGCTTCTTAAGACTCGGTACATAAGGCCTATAAGCAAAAAAGCATAATTGTTAACACTGTTCAGTCGTGGATCTCAAACGCTTATGCTGTATTTGGGATCGATTGAAAAGGAGTGTGGTGCTGAAAATGACACAAAGCATATGGAGTGACTTTAAGATGTAGCCGAGTTGTAAAACATTTCTTCTCCCCCCAAGCTAACAGCATAGCAATCCCTTTTCATCAAGCAGTTTCCTCAGAGCATCATTTACGATTCAAGACTTTGCACTCCGGCCACCCTTTTTACCGAGATTGTCCAATATATGATCCAAGTCAGGCTGCAGATAAATACCGGTTAAAACAAGTTCGTCGCTTTTCTTCTTTTTCCCTTCCTCCGGAAGCTTATCGAGGAAATCCTGATCACCACCGGAAGCGGAAGTCTGCTCATGCTTTATTAACATTAAAGTTATCCTTATTTGTTTGCAGGTTGATCCACAGATTCTTCCTGATTACCTGAAGCAAAAGGTTTTAGAAACTCAGATGCCGCGCTTCTATATTTAATTTTTCGGTAAGCGATAGCGTTACCCGAAAACGGTATCGACGCGACCCTCAAGCTCACCTGCAAAAACTTGAGAACTTATGGGACGAGAGTATTGTTTGTTAAACATGCCGTCGCAGAAAAAAACACCGCGCAGCCATGGCCGAATCATACGGTCCTTCTGCACGGTGTTCGGTTTATTTCTGCTCCGCCGGCGCTTCCTTATCTTTGTCCGCCAGCTCCTGAATCGCCGAGGCGGGAACGGCGAATGCCCATTCTCCGCCCTGCTTGGCGATCCACACGTTGTCGTTCTCCACTTTGCCCACATATACTGTTGAGGTTTCTTTTCCGTCCTCACCCGCCGTCTGAATCTCGATCCGCAGCTCCGGCTGGGCAAGACCCTTCACCTCGGACGCGGGCTTGGCCAGCTGCTCGGTGGAGAGGAAGGCCGTTTTATCGAGGTATCCGCTGGCATCCACGCCTTTGACTTCTTTATCTCCGAGCTTCCAGTTCGCCTCATACGACTTTTTGTCCGGCTCCGATTTGGTTAGCGTCCACTTATGGCCCTTCCAATCGACACTTAAAGCACGGACCTGCTCATAGTTCAGCTGAATCGGTCTTTTTTCCATAAAATCGATTTGCTGCTTTGCCAAAGACGTTAGGGTCGATTCGCTGATCTGGAATACTTCTGGCGAGCCGCCGAACTTGGCATAGTAATAGCCCTGCACCGCTACCGGGCTGCCGACGGACAGGGTGTGTGTCGTTCCGTTCGTCAGCTTTATGCTGAATTCCTGGGCCGGAGGATTCAGACCGAATTGGGTCAGGTCGGACGGATTCTCGTCGACGATCTTATCCTTCTTCACGGCGTTGAATGAATCGATCCATCCTGCCGGCTGAACCGCATTCAGCGGAATCGCAGAAGGGCGGATCATCGTCCACCCTCCGTCTTTTTGCTGCAGCTCAATAACCGTATCGCCTTTTTTGATCGTGTACCCTGCCACTTCTTCTTTCTTCACGTTCACCAGAGCCGGGGCTTCCGGCGGTTTTTCCTTAAAGAAGTCTTTGCTAGACGCAAACCAGAAGCCCCCGATGCACAAGATAACCAGGATCATCGTAGGGATCAGCCGCTTCATCCTTTTCTCCTCCTCCACCAGATCGTCCCGCCAAAGATCAGGAAGAGCAGCGGGAAGACCAGCACCGTTCCATAGAAAATCATGTTCGCCTGGCCAGCAGTCACCAGCGCGGTTTGAATAGCATCGCCCTGCCGCGGGCGTATCGTTACCTGATTCGTCTGCTCCTGCAGCCAAGCCACGCTGTTGAGAGCGAAGTCACGATTGCCCTGCTGCGAAATGACCCGGTCCACGAACAACGTCGAACCGCCTAGAACGACCGCTTTCGGCTTCTGGTCCTTGTTTTCCACGACGTAGCCCAAATTCAGCGGCCCCTGGATATCGGTCTGATCCTTGCTGCTTTGGCTGCTCTGCGCAAGCCGCTTCAGATCGGTTTCGCCATAGGCCGCACTGGTCGTTTTAAGGATGGGAGTCACCGTATAATTCTCATTTGGCTGATCCGCATTCAGCGATACGGCCAGCGTCATCATGGTCAGCAGGTTGTACTGCTGAAGCTTCTCGGTAATTTTATGCGGCCCGTATTCCGGAATAATCGTCAACGGATCATAGAGCACGCTTTGCTTCGGCTCGATCGCCACGGCATGCTGGTCTTTAATGCCGTAAGCCGACATAAGGCCGTCGATATTTTTCCATCCGGTTGTCATATCCTGATTAAACCCTAGCGCCAGGTACAGCTTGCCCTTACCGTCCAAATACGATTTGATCAGTTGGGCTTCCTGATCGCTGATATCTTGCTCGGGCCCGATAATGAACAGCATTTCAGCATCCTCCGGGATTTTGCCCTCGCGCAGCAGGTTCAGGTCCGCCACTTCGTAGTTCTCTCCTTCGAGTCCGCTGCGCCATGTATTCATTTGATTCAGGGGAATCTCGTTATGTCCGGAAAGAAAATACACTTTGCGTTTTTCCTTGCTGTTCAGGTTCACGAGCGCCTGGGTCAGCTTTTCCTCGCCGCTGAACTGATACTCCCCTTGCTGCTGGCCAGGAAGGAACATATCGTAGTAGTTGATCGTGTTTTTCTGCGTACCGCTCTCCACCACCAGCGTTCCTGAAGGATTTACGTCATATTGCTTGGCGATGGCCGGTTGTTTCACGATATCGTACTCGTCGAAAGTGATTTTCCCGCTGCGTTTCTTATATTCCTGCACCAGCTCGACCACCTGGCGTTTAATATACGGATCGGTCTGGTCGCTCGTCAGCGAGACGATACGCACGTCCTGTTCCAGCGCAGCGAGCGTTTGCGTCGTTTGTTCCGACAGCGAAAATTTCTTATTTAATGTAAGATCAAGCTGCAGCCCTTTCATCGAGTTCAAAAATATCGTCAGCACGATGAAAATGCCGATCACGGCGAGCGACAGCACGACCGCATTCGTTCCGCGTATCCACTTGTTCACTTTGGCTTTCTCCCTTCTGCTTGGCGCGTAGTCCGCACTTCAAGCGATTATCGATTATCTCCAGCGTTTGCGTTCCAGCACTTGAATACTGAGCAGCACGAACACCGCAATCAGCGTAATATAGAAAAGCACGTCGGCAAAATCGAGCACGCCCTTCTGCAGGTCGAGCGTACGGCCTACAATGGAGAACATACCGAGAAAATCTTTGATTTTCCCGCCTACTGTATCCCCGAGCCATTCGATCGTCCAAAAAACGAGCAGAATCGCAAACGCGGCGATACCCGACACCATTTGGTGCGCCGTTAGTGAAGAAGCGAACAAACCGATCGCCATCATCGCCGCGCCCAGCAAAAACATGGAAAGATAGGACAGCCACAGCACCGGCAGTTCGAACGTCCCGTAAGCGCTCAAAATCAGCGGATAAATCAAGCTGCCGATGACAAGCAGCAGCTGAACGATAGCGGCCGCGGTATATTTGCCGAGTACGATTTCCGTAATACTGGCGGGAGATGTCAGCAGCAGCTCGTCCGTCCCTTGCCGCAGCTCCTCGGAAATGAGCCGCATCGTCAGCAAAGGAACGATAAACAGAAACACGAACGTGATATTTCCCACCACCGGCCGAATATCGACTACATATGGCGGATACAGGAAATTCGCGCTGAAAAAATAGCCCGTTATGAGGAAAAAGAACGCGAAAGCCGCATACGCCGTCGGCGAGTAAAAATACATCTGCAGCTCTTTTTTAGCAATCGCCCAGGTTCTACGCATCCGGGGTCACCTCCTCCGAAGCGGTTTCGCCGCCAGCCGCTCCTTCCAGCGCTTCGCTTGTTGTCAGCTTCAAGAAAATGTCCTCCAAGCTGAGGCTCTCCTTTTTCATAGATAGAATCGGATACCTGCGCTCGGCCATTCTGTAGAACAGCGCCTCGCGGATGTCCTCTTCAGCCGCTGCGGTTACGAGCACCTTCACCGTCGCATCCGGACTGTCCGCCACGGAAGACTCCGCGGCCGAATCCGCAGCATTCGATTCCGGTTTCGGCGCTTCGCCGTCCAGCTCCCTTACGCCGGCTACGCCGGGCACGCCGCGCAGTTCCTCAAGCACGGCCTCGCGCGGGCCCTTCACTTCAAGCGATACCTCGAAGGCTTCGCCCATCGTATGCGCCAGCCGTTCGGGCTGTCCATCCAGGACGATGCGGCCTTGATTGATGATTAATACACGATTGCACAGCGTATTGATTTCGGGCAATATATGCGTGCTGAGCAGCACGGTATGATTCTCGCCCAGCTCCCGGATGAGCTGGCGGATTTCGATGATTTGTTTGGGATCCAGCCCTGAAGTCGGTTCGTCCAGCACCAACAGGTCCGGTTGATGTAGGATGGCCTGCGCCAGACCGACACGCTGCTTGTACCCTTTGGACAAGCTCCGGATGACCTGCCGTTCGCGTCCCTGCAAACCGAGCCGCTCTACTACCTCGCCGATGCGGCTTTTCTGCTCCTTTGCCGGAATGCCACGCAAATCGGCGATAAACTGCAAATAAGCCCCGACCGTAAGCTCCGGATACAGCGGCGGCGTCTCAGGCAAATATCCGATCTTCTGCCGCGCTTTCTTCGGATGATCCGCCATCGACAAGCCGTCAATCGTAATCGTGCCCTGCGTCGGATTCAAATAGCCAGTGATCATCCGCATGGTTGTCGTTTTACCGGCGCCGTTGGGCCCGAGGAACCCGACGATCTCTCCGCGGCTCATAGAGAAATCGATGCTTTGGACCCCTCTTTGATTTTCGTATACTTTGCTGACCTGTTTCACCTCGAGCATACCACAACCTCCCGTTATACCCACTTTTTCCACATTACAGCCATTCCCATCTTTTATACGGCTTAACCACAAACAATATACAAGCCCATGTATAATAAAACCTTAATCGAACCTGAAATCTGGATTAAAATTTTGCGTCCATGACCAGACAAAAAAACTTCAGACCCAAAAGTCCGAAGGCTTTCCTCTACAGCACCGCTCTCGTTTGCCCATTTACAATGGTTTCCCCCGAATCGTACAGCTTGGCCCCTTTGAGCCGTCCTTGAAGCCCGGTTTTGGCTTTAATGGAGGGTTCCCCTTGCTCTCCGGCTGCTTCTTGGAGTTCGGAAACAAATCCTTGATCCCCTCGCCGTCAATCGGGCCCGAATAATTCACGCCGATATTCAGCTTCCCTTCCAGCTCTTTAATCCCCAGGGCACCGAAATTGTTACTGTGATCCCATTTTTCCACGATAAGCTTCTCGATCGCAATATGCTCGATAACGACCGTCGGCTTCGCTTCTGCCGGCTTCGGATCTTCCGGCTTGGCTTGAGCCTGCTCCTGCAGCTTGCGTTCCAATTCGGCGATTCTCCTTTCCAAATGGGCATAAGGTTTGTCCTTGGGTAAAAACCCGCGATTTGATCGGGAGAATGGCCACATGAAATCACCCCGTTTCACATAGAATGGACTATAGCATGGACTAAGGTACGGTCCTATTCGCCGGTACATGTCGTTAACGGAGGATGTCCCCCGTGTTTTATCTATCAGAAACCAATTTCAGATTCGTCAAAGTGAATAAGATAGGACTAGTCAAATATGTCCGTTCAAAAGCGTTTCCGGTAAAATTTTTGGCGATTTCCAGCCATTCGAGAGATGGGACATTCCACAGTAATTATATAGTATTTTCATTTTAAAAATTAATTCCATCGAAAATGCCTCGGCGGTGAATGTAGGACAAAATTTTTTAGCGGAATGGACGAATTCGGACAAACGTTTGCAGGGCTATGGACAAAATTACGGCGATGAGGCGAGCTTCGCGGGCAACCGGCATTTCGTCGACGGCAGGGATCAGGTGGATTCACCTGCTTTGCAGCGCTCCGCACTCCTTGCGCCCGGGGAGGGATACCGATGATTTTCAAACCGATGATGGTGAATTTATTAGGTTTTAAAGCCAACGTGCTGGATCGGGGGAGCAATCTCAGCTTCGGGCCCGTTCAACAAGTCGATCTGTTCTTATCCACCAAACAGAATATGGGCTTTGGCGAGGAAAACGGCGATTGGTCGCCGGCCTATGTACCGTTTAACTTAGTCTTCGATCAGGATGTGGTTGATAGCCCTTCGATTAAAAACAGCTTGGTATAAAAGGAAAAACCGCGGCACCGGCTTTATGCAAAGCCGAGGCGGCGGTTTCTATAAACAGTAAGGCTATTTCACCAGCTGCCCGCGCGTGACGCCGAGCTGGTTGGTCGATTTCAATGTTTTCCACACCTGTGTGCCGCTGATCTGGCCGCGCAGAGCGCGCTCGTACAATCCGAGCACCTCCTGCACCTTTTCGGGCGATTCCTCCAAAAACTCCACACGGTATGAAGGCACCCCCAGCTCCATGAAGTTCGCAAGGTATTCCGCACCGGATTGGTCGATCGCATTGTACACGGTGTTCCGGCAGCCTTCGTCGACGCGGACCGGATGCGAGAAGCCGACGCGGTCCTTCAGGGACGCGCGGTGCTCCTCGCACGGCCGGCCGCAGTTCGTGTAGTCCGTACCCGGACTCAAGAACGTGCAGTAGACGCAGTGCTCCGTATGGAACATCGGCAAATGCTGATGGATGACGATCTCCAGGCGCGAAGTATCCGTACGGCGCAGCAGATCGACCATCTGCTGAATGTTCAGGTCGTAGGACGGGGTCACGCGGCTGAGCCCGGCATCCAGAAACAACGCGGCCGTCTTATGGTTGGCGACATTCAGCGAGAAGTCGCCGATCAGTTCCGGACGGGCTTCCGATGGATGCTCGGCGAAATAGCGCATAAACCAGTAGACCGCTCCCGTATTGCGAACCAATACCGCATCGGGTTTCAGGTTCAGGATGTTCTTGAAATAGCCCGTTTCACCAGGCATATGAATGCGCGGCGTCGCAAGCGCGATGCGCTTGCCCGCGGCGCGGGCGGCCTCCACGGCGGCAGGAAACTGCTTGATAAACTCGAAATCGGCATAGATTAGCTCGACGTTCATCGCGCAGGCCGCCTGCACCTGGTCGAGGCTGCGGCAGAGCGCCGTCAGCCGCGCCCGGGCCTGTCCGCCGACAGGCGTGGCGGGAGCAGCCGGCTGCACAGGCGTATCGCCGTATACATCCACGCTGCGCTTGATGTAAGCCCGAGGGCGCTCACGCCACTCCTGCAGCAGCTCCACTGCCCGGCGGCGCATCTGGTTCAGCTCGCGCATCGGTACGATCAAATCCCCGCCAAGATGAACCTCAAGCCCGTCGAGCTTGTAAATCGTTCCGCCCAGCCGTCCGAACTGCTCGCGGAACAGTTCGACCGTCATCGGCCTCTTCTCGGCGGGAGCCAGCGGCAGCTCCGACTCTACGACTACGGTATGATTGGCCGTCACGTCCGTCCATACGCTCTTCAGCGGCTGACCTGCGGCTCCGATCACCTTCACGTTAACCGGGAACACACGGTAAGGCTTGTCCGTCTCGAACGACTGGCGCATTCTTTTGTCCAGATGCGGGTCGTTGGTCTTCCAAATCCGGTCGCCGACATGCACGCGGCTCAGATCGACGTCGCTGCGGCCCGGCACGATTTCAACAAGACCGCCCTGCGCTTCGCCCTCCAGCTTTACGCCCTTTCGGCGCAGGTCGTATACGCGGCCGCCCTCTTCCTTCTTGGTCGGATCCCCCGCGTCAAAGCAAATGCCGTCGCCCCGCTTCAGCGGCGCCTCCAGCTCGCACAGCACACCGTCCCGCAGCACCTGCTTCACGCGTCCCAGGTAAACGCCGCGGCTTTTGGGGTATGTGCCCTCCACCAGCTGCTTGTTGTTCGTTCCTTTCAGGAAGCCGTGCGTAAACCCGCGCGAGAAGCTTTGCTCAAGCTCCCTAAGCTCTTCTTTGGTCGGCTTCGGGTTCTCTCCGTCGAAGTAACGGTCAATCGCCTTGCGGTATTTCGAAACCACATTGGCCACGTACTCCGGGCTTTTCAACCGCCCTTCGATTTTAAAAGAGGTTACGCCCGCTTCAATCAGCTCCGGCACCAGCTCGATCGCCGCCAAATCCTTCGGGGATAACAGATAGGCCACATCCCCCATCGGCTTATGCTCCCCGTCCACCATCAGATCGTACGGAAGCCGGCAGGCTTGGGCACATTCGCCGCGGTTGGCCGAACGGCCGCCCCACATCTCCGAGGTCAGGCATTGTCCCGAATAAGACACGCAGAGAGCCCCGTGCACAAATACTTCCATCGGAAGCTTGGCCTGCTCGCCGATCTGCCTGATCTGCTTCAGGTTGTTTTCACGCCCCAGCACTACCCGTTCGATATCAAACGGCTTCGTGAATTCCACCGCCTCCGGCGAGGTAATCGTCATCTGCGTCGAGCCGTGAATCGGGAAGTCCGGCGACAGCTCGCGAATCATCCGCACAAGACCCAAGTCCTGTACGATCACCGCATCTACGCCGGCATCGATACAGGCTTCGATCAGCGACTTGGCATCCTCCAGTTCCTCTTCAAATACCAGGATATTGAACGTCAAAAAGCCCTTAACCCCGTAACGGTGCAAAAAGGACATAATGTCCGGCAGCTCGTCCGTATGAAAATTATTCGCCCGGGCCCGGGCATTGAATTTTTCTACGCCGAAAAAGACGGCGTCGGCCCCGTTCGCCACCGCCGCTCGCATACAGTCCCAATCCCCCGCGGGAGCAAGCAGCTCTATATCTGATTTGCGTATTTCGCTCATGGAAATAGTAACCTCCGAATAAAAAATACCTTAACTGTTCTAGTGTAACAGAAACCGACCCAAGGATAAACGGTACCTCCATCCAGTCCAGGCCAAAGCCCCTTTGCGTTCAACCCACCTTGAAAGGCTTTTCGGGCGACGCTTCATCTTATAAGGGCGGCCGACCCCGGTTCCGGCCCGGTTGCCGTTATGATCGCGGGAGCCCCGCAGACTCGGCCGGAAGCCGGACCGGACCGGAGGTCAAAAGTTAACAAAGCCCGCCATCCATGCTATAATGTCAGGGTAATGCAACCCAAAGGTAATTGAGGGATGACTTTGAATCGAATCCACCGGCGCAGCGCCGTTGTCGCCTTGCTCGGATTACTGGCGGTGATATTGGCGCTCGTTCTGTTCATGCCCGACAAGGAGCTCAAGGTACGCATGCTGTACGCCACGCAAGGCGACGCTTACGATACCGCCGCTTACGGGCATTTGCGGCAAACGCTAGTCGTTGGCCTGGAGCTGGACCGCTTGTCTTTGGACAAGCTGAGCACACGACAGCTCCAATCGTACGATACGATAATGTTAGACCCGGCCCTGCACGGAACGTTAACCGATCCGCAGCGCAAGCTGCTGGTCGATTATGTCGAGGCGGGCGGACATTTGTTCCTTGAAAATCCATTTGCCGACGATTTTGAGCCCGCTTTCCTGGGGGCCAAGGAAATTGTGGATGTGAAGGTGCCTGAGCGCAGTGCGCTTCCTGTCAGCGCCGGCGCATCACTTTGGTCATACCCGGACACGGACACTAACCTGCAGGGCGTTCAGCAGCTGCTGCGGTCGTTTGCGGATACCTTCTTCCGGCATGATACGGAAGGCAGTTTGAGCCGGTTCTCATGGGGCAAAGGCATTATTCCTTCCACCGCGGAAACGCTGGTCTCGATGAACGGGGCTTCCTTATACACGGTGAACCGGTACGGACGGGGCACCGTCTTTTTTTGCGGTACTTTGCTGCCGAACCGCTATTATATCACGGGCTATGATCTGACCGGCGGCATGGATCCCAAGCTGGGCTTTGAGCAGCTCGCCGCGGAGACGAACGCGGCTAAGAAAGAACGTCCCGGCGCGTTGTATTTTGACCGGAGCCAGCTGCCGCTCGAGCCGTATTTTCACTTCACGTTCGCGGCCGGAAGCCATCTGCTGCGCAGCGAATATGCCGCCTTCATCTCTAAAGTGAAGCTCGGCTACAGCGTAAAGAAGACGCTGGGCCCTTACGGAAGACCGGCCATGGCGTATCAAAATCATTTTGAGGCGATGGAAGCGATTCGTGACGGCGAGGGCATCCAGTGGGCTGAACTGCTGCGCAAGTACAACCAGATTCCTTCCTTCTCGCTCGTCCGCTCCGCGTTCACTTGGGGGCGGTGGCAGGAATCCGTGGTCGTCCACCTGAACACGGGCACGAATGAGAAGCCTGCGTTCGCCGGGGAGACGCCGAATTCGTTTTACTCCAGCGGCAACCGGCTTATGGGCGAGGAAGGCCCGATCCGATTGGCCGCTTATCCGGAGTACCGTTCGCTGGGGGACCCGATTACGCTGCCTTACCGCGCGGTTCCGGCGCTGGCCGATGTGGACGGCGACGGTAACGTCGATCTCGTTGTCGGCTCGGCCGACGGCAGCGTATACGTGTACCCGGGAACAGGGGCTGCAGGCGACGCCTATGCCGGCCAGCAGCTGCCGGAGGGCATGAAAGCGCCCGCGGCCTTCGGGAAGCGGGCGCCCGTGCGGCTCGAGAACGGAGAGCCGCTGAAGGTCGGGTCGTACGCCAGTGTCGCGGCGGCCGACCTGAATGCCGACGGCCGGCCGGATCTGCTGATCGGCCGGCCGGACGGCACGCTCGCCGCCGCCTACGGCAGAGCCGGCGGCGTGTTCACGGCGCCTGCCGCGCTGCTGGCAGGCGGGCAGCCTGTGCGTGCCGCCGCGCCGCTGGCGGCGGCTGTGGGCGACGTCACCGGAGACGGCGCCCCCGACCTTGTGGTCGGGGACGGCGACGGCCGGGTGACGCTGTACCGCGGCGAGCGGGGCGCCGGCGGCGCGCTCGCCTTTGCTGCGGGCGCGGTGCAGTTCAAGCTGCCCGCGCCGTTTGCGGCGCCGTCCATCCGCGACATGGACGGGGACGGCAGGGCCGACCTCGTCGTCGGCGGTCTGGAAGGCGACCTGCGCGTATACTTGCAGCGGGGATCGGAGCCGGGCGCTATCACCTGGCTCGATCACGGCGTTATAGAGGCCGCCTCGACGAACCAGCTCGGCAGCCGCGCCCTGGTCGGAGGACACAGCTCCGTTCCATTCTGGTATGACTTGAACGCCGACGGACGGGACGATCTCATTGTCGGACAATTGGAATTCGGCATGCCGTCGACGATTGACGACCCGAAATTTCCTTACGCCGACCAGCTAAACGAATTTATTCAATACAGCAAGAAGCATCATTTGGAATTGTATCCTCACATTTTCGTGCACAACTTTACAAGCGACGCTCAGGAGAAGCAGGAGATCGCCCTGCACCGGCAGGCGTTCGACAAGCTGGGCATTCCTTGGGGGCTGACGGGCACAAATCAGCATACCTGGCGCATAAATCATCCCGACCGCACACAGACGCTGCGCAACGAACGGGAAGCGGGGATTTGGTTTAACTTTGGCTTCAAGCCCTCCTACGCGAAGAATGACCCGAGGCTGGGCGTCGAGTATAACTGGGGATTGCCGTTTTTGATGACGAACGCGGCGGGCGAACCGGAGCTGAAGCAGCCGATGATGCTGTACACCCCGGCGCCGGTGCTGCGCACCGACCCGCAGTACTCGACGAAGGATTTGTTCGAAGCCTATGCGGCCATGGATTTGCCGATCGATTATTTCGAGCATATCGAGTACCATTTTCCGGTGCGTGTTCCGGAGCTCTTGGAATTTGTCCGCTACCTGGACAGGCTGCGCAATGATTACAGCTATAACTTTATGACTGAAACGCAGATGGCCCGGTCCTTCCTTAACGCCATGACGACCCGCGTTAAGCTTGAGCGGCCATGGCGCGAGGTCATCGCGGACCGGCTGAAGAAGATGCTCGGCATGCAGGTCGAGCCCGGCTTCCGTGTGAAGCCGGACACCGGCGAAGTACCGGAGCATGCGGCCGAATATACCGGCACGCTCGGCCTTGCGGTCGAGCTTGGGCAGCCTTACGCAGACAAGCAAGCGGTCACCGATGCCGATGTGCACGACACACGGGAAGGCAAGCTCTATTTCGGAGCGCCCCAAACGACCAATGTCCGCTTTGTGACGAAGGAGCGCGCAAGCGCCCTTGAAGCCGAGCTTCACCTGCTTCGTTCGAACGTCCCGTATGAGCTGGAAACATCCGGCGAACGCCGGATGTTGAAGCTGAACGCGCCGGGTATGCAGCAGATTCGCCTGCGCAGCACTCAGCCGTTGACCATCTCGGGTCCAGAGCTGAAAGTAGACCGGGATGAAACAGGCATGATCTATACCGTCACCCATTTTGGCGACCCGGTTGCCATTGAAATCTCTTACGGGCGCTAGGCGCCCGTTCCACGTTATTCCATATCAATCAAGGAGGCTTTATCCATGCAGGATGTGTTAGAGCAGTTAGAAGCGCACATAAGGAGCCGCTATGAAATTGAAGACGACGACGAGGACTTCACGGTGGACGTCCACCTGTTCGATTATGGTTATATCGACTCCTTCGGAGCTACCGCTTTGATCGCGCATATCGAGCAAACGTATGGGATTCAGGTAACCAACCAGGATTTGATGATGTACCCGCTGAATACCGTTCGCGAAATCGCTGCATTTATCCAGAACAAGAAGGGGAATTAAGAACAATGGAGTGTATAGTATCTCTGGAGCATCTTGCCCCCAGCCAGCATGGACAATTAAAATACGCAGCCGCCTTCATCGACGAAACGATCAGCGACATCCGGATTGAATCGGGCCGGATTCATATCGTTCACGAATCGCCCAAAGGTAATTCAGCCATCGAAGAACGGGTGCATAAGCTCATCGACCGGTTCTCCCAAGGCGACTTCGGCTTTAAGGAGAATATCCTGTTCGAGCACAAAGCCGACACCCCTTACGAGGGAGATATTATCGCCGAGCTTGTCGATCGAAAAATCATCAAGGTGCTGGAGCCGGGGCTGTTCATTTTCCGCGAGCCGTTCTCCAGCCTGATGCGTTTTTTCGATTACAGCTTTATGACCAAAGTGGCCGGCCGCTTCGACGGTGTAAAGGAAGAGCATTACCCAGCCGTCATTCACAGTGAGACGCTGAACAAAACGAACCATTTCACCTCGTTTCCGGAACACATTCATTTTCTCACGCATCTGCGCGAGGATTTGGATATCATCGAATCGTTCTCGCAGTCGATCCGCGACGCAGGCGGCTGGAAGCAGGACCAAAAGCTCGATTTGAACGCCACGATGCCGACGCCAAAGTTTACAATGAATCCGTCCACCTGCTATCACTGCTATGAAGGATTGCAGAACGAAACGCTGGAAGGCGACGGTTTGATCGTGGCGGCCATCTCGAAATGCCACCGCTTCGAATCGCGCAACCACAGCGATTTCGGACGGCTGCTCGACTTCAGCATGCGCGAGATCATCTTTGTAGGAAAGCCTGATTTCGTGAAGGAAAACCGCCTTCGCGCGATCGAATACCTCAAGGAGCTGGCCGTGGAGTGGAACGTGGACAGCGTGCTGGAGATCGCCAATGATCCGTTCTTCACGAACGATTTCCAGGTAAAGGCTTCCTTCCAACGCAATCAGGAGATGAAATACGAGCTTCGCCTGACGATACCGAATCTTAAAAAATCGATTGCCTGCAGCTCGGTGAATTTCCACAGCAATACATTCGGCAACGCCTTTAACATCAAGTTCGGCAAGCGCAACGCCGTAACCGGCTGCGTCGGATTCGGCATCGAGCGCTGGACCTTTGCGTTTCTGGCACAGTACGGACTGGACGAAGCCAAGTGGCCTGCCTCGTTCCGCGAGCAGTATCACGCCTGGCAGCAGAAATCGCTATAATCCAGCGCCGGTCGATTCCATACCGGAACAACGGCTATGGCCTTACCGGCCTGCCTCATTCTTTTACAAAGTGTGGTTTAAGCCATATGATCGCTTTTATCCGTAAAAACAGCTTTGTGCTGCTTCTCTTGGCCGCTTTCGTGCTGTCGGACGCTCTCATCAGCTGGTGGGACCCGATGGCATCGTCGCGGCGTTTTTATAAAAACGATTTTACAAAGACGCTTTATCATCATGACTGGGTAAACCACGGTCCTGTATTCTACGGCAATTCGGCGGTGACGGGGGCTTATATCGAATCCGAATCGAAATCCGGGCTGGTCGAGATGGGGCTCTCCTACGGAAAACTGACGGATCTGAAGGCGATTCTGGAGCGGCAGCTTTACCATGTGGAAGATCAGCTCGTCATCGGTATTGATGTCCATACGATGATCGACAGCCTCGAAACCGATCCTACTTACCAGTGGTTTAAGCCGTGGTACCAGCCTTACGTCTACGCGTACCGCGATTATTTTCGCGATTCCGGCACGGAGTTCGTCCGCCAGCTGTACAAAGGCACGGTCGAGCTGAACCGCTCCGAGCTGTTCGCCTACCAGCCGCGCTGGATTGACAAACAGCTTTACTTCGGTCGACTGTCCGATGAAGAACTCCGTACAAAGTGGAACGACTATGAACGCCGATTCGGCTGGATGTCCCGGCATGATTATAAAGACAACCTGCAGGCGCTGGATTGGATCATCGATTACTGTAAAGAAAATCGGCTGCCGCTTCGGGTCGTTTGGATGCCGTGGAATCCGGATTATCCGCTTCCCGCCTATATGCACGGACTGCAGGAAGAGGTGAATGCCCGTCTGAATGCTGCGGGCGTACCTGTCCTTGATGCGCTGCTGACATACGATCCAAAATATTTTCATGATCTCGTTCATTTGAGCCGCCAGGAGGGGGCTCCCGTGTTTACGAAGGAGGTGGACGCATGGCTCGATTCGCTCGCAAACTCCTCGAAGTGATCGTGTATCTCGCCATGCTCATCACGGTGCTCATTTATTTTACCGGCAAAGGGCTGTTCATTTACGAAGGGTTCTGATTTTGGAGGCGTCAGGTTATGTGGTATTTGAATATGAACGCGGTCATGGCCTTGACCGGCATGGTACTTGTGCTCGTTCTTACCCGCCGCTGGCCGAGCAATAAGCGCTATCTGCTGCTCGCGTTCAATTTGTGCTTTTTGCTGCTGTTCAGTGAAAAGCTGTTCTTCTTCTATTTGGCCTATACATCGCTGAATTACATGGCCTTCCTGTTTCTGTGCCAAACCCGACACTTCCGCAAGGGCTGGTTTATTACGCTGATCGGTGCCAATGTGGCGGCGGTGTCCACACTGCGGCTGTTCGGCATGGAGGTGTTCACGAACCCGCTTTTTGACGCGGTCATGCTGCTCGGCTTGATTTACAATGTCCTGAAGGTCATCGACGCGCTCTATTTCGCCTATTTCTTCGGAAAAGACGCCCGTACGCCGGTTTTGGACTATTTTAACTATATTTTATTTATTCCTACCTTTACGTCCGGCCCGATTCTAAAATTCCGCGACTTTATGGCCGACACGAAACAGCCATACCAATTGAACGCTGCGCAGACCGAACAGGCCATCAAACGGATCATTCTGGGCATGTTCAAAAAGATCGTGCTCGTCACCTGGATGACGGACGTGTTCAATCAGGTTTCCCAGCAGCCGGATCTGCATACCCACCAGTCGCTCTTTCTGATGGTCTGGTTTTACGTGCTGATCTTCTTTGATTTCTCCGGCTATTCGGATATTGCGGTCGGTTTCGGGCGGCTCATGGGCTACAACATCCCGGAAAACTTCAAGAAGCCGTTCTCTTCTCCTACTTTGACGCAGTATTGGCGCAACTGGCACGCCACGCTCGGCGATTGGTTCCGCGACCATATCTTTATCTTCTTCTCCCGGCAGGTACCCACCAAATGGACCGCAGCGGGCTTATCCGTCCTGATCATGGTGCTGATCGGCTTATGGCACGGATTCAGCTGGCTGTATCTGCTTTGGGGCATGTATCACGGTGTGCTGCTTGCACTGGAGAATCTGCTTGGAAAATCTACGGTCAACAAGAAAAAGGTATCCCGCACTTACTTCTACGCCCGCTGCGCTTTGACGCAATTGTTCGTTACAGCGGCCGTTATCGTATACAGCGGTCACGAAGAAACCGTGCTACACATTTATCGCGGCCTCATGAATTGGCCCTTCTGAATGTGATAAAGCAGCGTCCCGATCCTACGGGCGCTGCTTCTTTGTTTAAGCTCATTCGTTTTCAGCTGGCATCCGATTGCTGCAAAGATCTGTCCTCTTCCGGATTCTGCGCCGAAACGGCCGAGCATTGCAACTGATTCCCCGTCGAAGAGATAAAGACATCGCCTATGTACTGGTACACATGGTTTCCGTCTTTTTTGTACACATTCACGCTACCGTTTTTCACATTAATGTTCAATGAAATCTGATCGGGCAGTTCTACCAGACAGTGAGACTTTTTGAAGCTGTTTGGAAAGCGAAGCCATGTCCCGGCGACCGTTTCAACGATTTGGGTGTCTTTGTTCATCTCTCAGATCAGCCCTTTCATTCCAGTTATCCAAACCACTGTTTTTCATGAAACAATATTTATATTAAACTACGCCGGGTGCAAAAAAACAGGAACGCTGTAAATTTTTTTGTCGAATTGCATTTTATTCCACATATGATGTCCATTGTGAATCTTTTTACGCTAACCGATAAACTTTTACTTCCTAAACTAAAAAAGTTTGCGTTGCCTGGATTCAATGATATAATTTGGATGGAACGTTATGTTGTACACGCGTTCATTTCCAATATTTTTCGGAGGTGTCCCATGAAATTAGGCGTTTTTACGGTATTGTTCCAACAAAAGCCTCTGGAAGAGGCTCTGGATTACATCGCAGCCCAAGGCCTTGAGGCTGTAGAGCTCGGTACGGGAGGCTATCCCGGTAACGCTCACTGCAATCCTGACGTGCTGCTGAATGACGAAAGCAAGTTAAAGGAATTCAAAAAAGCGGTGGAATCCCGCGGACTCATCATTAGCGCTTTAAGCTGCCATGCGAATCCTTTACATCCGCAAAAAGCGATTTCCAAGGCCGACCATGAAGCGATCCTCAAGACCGTCGATCTCGCGCAAAAACTGGAGGTTCCCGTTGTCAATACATTTTCCGGGTGCCCTGGAGATTCCGAGGACGCCAAGTATCCGAATTGGCCTGTTGCTCCATGGCCGCCGGATTATCAAGAAATTTTGGACTGGCAGTGGACCAATAAGGTCATTCCGTACTGGACCGAAACCGGTAAGTACGCAGCCGACCGCGGCGTCAAGTTCGGTCTGGAGCTTCACGGCGGATTCTCCGTTCATACCCCGGCAACCCTGCTTCGTCTCCGCGAAGCGGCAGGGGAGGTCATCGGCGCGAACCTTGACCCGAGCCATATGTGGTGGCAAGGCATCGATCCCGTGCAAGCGGTTCAAATTCTCGGACGTGCCGGTGCCATTCACCATTTCCATGCCAAGGACACAACCATTGACCCGATCAACGTCAACCGCTACGGTGTAACCGATATGCAGCCATACACAAATATGCTGGACCGTGCTTGGCAGTTCCGTACCGTTGGTTACGGACACGACATCAAGACTTGGGCGGATATCATCAGCGCGCTGCGTCTCACGGGCTACGATTACGTGGTCAGCATTGAGCACGAAGACGGACTCATGTCGATCGAAGAAGGCTTCACCAAAGCCGTTCAAAATCTGCAGCAAGTGCTGATTAAAGAGCCGCTCGGCGAGATGTGGTGGGTATAACATAGGCTAAAATCACTAAGAGGTGCGGCTTGGCCTGCAGCAGGCGGAGACCGCATCTTATTTTTTGATGTACGGAAAGTTTCGAACAACAAAAAAAACAGTGCCTGAGCACTGCCTTTGATACGTCTCTATTTATGTTTGTGAAACGTATACTTACAATTTACCCAACCAACCCATCACCATGACAACGTCCAAAGTTAAAAAAACCAACAAGCTTACGATCGTAAAACCAATGGCAAAAGGATTCTTCTTAGGTGCAGCCAGCAGACGTACCAAGCCAATGGCGATAATAATCGTAAACAAAATTACGAATGGATCGAATCCGGTAAATTTGCTTGCTGTAGCTGCTGCCTCTTCAGCCAAAAACATGGAGAGACCTCCTTCAATATACAAAAATGCTTAGTTTCTATCTTATCTTGACTCGTCCGGATGTGCAAGCGATTTTATCCGCAGAGCGTTTTGCAAAAGGCATAAAACCTCAAATGTAACAAGATTGTCAACTTTTCACCGGTAAATTCCAACTCCAATTTCGTTAAAACCATCTGTTCACCGGTTGTATGCCGGAGACATTGACGTGCCGCCCCAAAAGGGTCAAATGCGGCCGTGATTTCTTGAACCTTCCACGTAAATATAAAATGTCCATTTCTTCTAATATTTATAACGTTCGGATATGCCGAAATTCAATGTTAGGCATTTAGTCCCGCAGCGAAAGGGGATCGACGGGGAAAAAGTTATCAACGTCCAGTCGAACATCACGAAAAAGGGGTAACCCGATAAGTGAGCATTTCACTTAAGGGGTCAGCCCTTCCTGTCATCTGCCTTCAATAAATGGCTTCCGAAGGCATCGTTACACCACTGCGTCTTCCATCTCTTTCAACCGCTGACGGTAATCCTCCGAACGGGCGGTGTCCCGTTCAAGAATCGGTTTTAAATACTTGCCCGTATAGGAGGCTTCGACGTTTACGATATCTTCCGGTTTACCGGTAGCTACAATCGTTCCTCCGCGATTTCCGCCCTCCGGTCCGAGGTCGATGATATAATCGGCCGTCTTGATCACATCAAGATTATGTTCGATGACAAGTACGGAATCGCCGTTCTCCACTAAACGGTGCAGCACTTTAAGCAGACGGTCGATATCGTGGATATGCAGGCCTGTAGTCGGTTCATCGAGAATATAGATCGTCTTGCCGGTACTGCGCCGGTAGAGCTCTGCAGCCAGCTTCACACGCTGCGCTTCGCCGCCCGAAAGTGTCGTAGCAGGCTGTCCAAGGTTCATATATCCGAGCCCGACATCCAGCAATGTCTGAAGCTTCCTGTGGATACGAGGAATGTTTTTAAAGAACTCGCAGGCGTCCTCGATGGTCATCTCCAGTACATCCGAAATACTTTTCCCCTTGTATTTGACCTCCAGTGTTTCCCGGTTGTACCGCTTGCCCTTGCACACCTCGCACGGAACATAGACATCCGGCAGAAAATGCATTTCTATTTTGATAATCCCGTCGCCGCGGCAAGCCTCGCAGCGTCCGCCCTTCACATTGAAGCTGAACCGGCCTTTCTTGTAGCCCCGTACCTTCGCTTCGTTCGTCGCCGAGAAAAGATCACGAATATCGTCGAACACGCCCGTATAGGTAGCCGGGTTGGAACGGGGCGTCCGCCCGATCGGAGACTGGTCGATGTCAATGACTTTATCGATATGCTCCAGCCCTTTAAACTCCTTATATTCACCTGGACGCACCTTGGCCCCGTTTAGCTCTTTGGCCAGTGTTTTGTACAAAATCTCATTGATCAGCGTACTCTTGCCCGAGCCCGAAACGCCAGTCACGCAGGTGAACACGCCCAGTGGAATCTTGACATTCACACCCCGCAGATTATTTTCTTTGGCGCCCCGGATTTCCAGCCACTTGCCGTTAGGCTTACGGCGCTCCGCCGCAATCGGGATAAACTTGCGGCCGCTCAGATATTGCCCCGTCAGGGAGTTGGGATCCTCCATGACCTCTTTCGGCGTGCCTTGAGAGATCACCCTGCCACCGTGAATGCCCGCCCCCGGTCCGATGTCAATGATATAATCCGCAGCCAGCATCGTATCCTCGTCATGCTCTACCACAATCAGCGTATTGCCGAGGTCACGCATGTGCTCCAATGTCTTGATCAACCGGTCATTGTCCCTCTGATGCAGACCGATGCTCGGTTCGTCCAGAATATACAGCACGCCCATTAAGCTGGAGCCAATTTGCGTAGCCAACCTGATCCGCTGCGCTTCCCCGCCGGATAAGGTGCCTGCTGCGCGATGCAGCGTTAAATAATCCAGCCCTACATTCACCAGGAAACCGAGTCTTGCTTTGATTTCTTTAAGGATCAGGTGTGCGATCTGCAGCTCCCGGTCGGTCAGGGTGAGCGATTCAAACCACTCCTGTGCCTCGCCGATGGACAGCGACGTTACATCGGAAATGTTTTTCGAATTAATGAAGACTGCGAGCGACTCAGGCTTTAGACGGTGTCCTTTACATTTGCCGCAAGCCTTCGCGCTCATATACGTTTCGATGTGCTCACGAATGCCGTCGGAGAACGTCTCCCGGTAACGGCGCTCCAGGTTGTGCACAATTCCCTCAAAGGCGACCATAGCTTCTTTTTTATGGCCAAAATCATTCTCGTAACGGAAGCGCACCTTTTCCCCGCCCGTTCCGTAAAGCAGCTTCTGCATATGGTCCTTGCTGAGCTCGGCAACCGGCTTATCCTGCGGGATTCCGTAATGTTCGCACACGGCCGCCAAAAACTGCGGGTAATAGTTGGAGGTGCTGCCGGCCCATGCTTCAAAAGCCCCTTCGCGGATCGTCAGCTTCGGGTTTGGCACGAGCATCTCGGGGTCAACCACCATCTTCTGTCCGAGACCGTCACACTCGGGGCAAGCACCAAACGGACTATTAAACGAAAACATCCTCGGCGCCAGCTCCTCGATGCTAAAGCCGCATTCCGGACAGGCCAAATTTTGGCTGAACAAGAGCTCCTCCTGTTCCATCACATCGACGATAACGCGGCCTTCCGCCAGCTTCAGCGCGGTCTCCAATGAGTCTGCCAAGCGGGTCTCGATATCTGCTTTCACCACAATACGGTCGACAACGACTTCAATATTGTGTTTTTTGTTTTTCTCCAGCGTAATCGATTCCGATAACTCCCGGATTTCACCGTTGACCCGCACCCGTACAAAGCCCTGCTTTTGAATCTCCGCTAGCAGCTTCGTATGCTCGCCTTTGCGTCCGGAGACGATCGGCGCCAAAATTTGCAGCTTTGTCCGCTCCGGATACTCCATGATCCGGTCGACCATTTGTTCAACCGTTTGCGAAGTAATTTCGATGTGGTGCACCGGACAATGCGGGCGTCCAATACGTGCAAACAGCAGGCGCAGATAATCATAGATTTCGGTTACCGTTCCGACCGTGGAACGCGGATTTCGGCTTGTCGTTTTCTGGTCGATCGAAATGGCGGGTGACAATCCGTCGATCGAGTCGACATCCGGCTTATCCATCTGACCCAGGAACTGCCGTGCATAGGCGGACAGAGACTCTACGTACCGTCTCTGTCCTTCGGCATAAATCGTATCGAATGCTAGCGAAGATTTGCCAGAGCCGCTAAGCCCCGTAAGTACGACGAACTTATCCCGCGGTATGGTGACGTCGATATTTTTTAGATTGTGCGCTCTCGCGCCTTTAATTACGATATTGTCTCTGGCCACGCGCCTGTCCACCCTTCCCTTCGTTACAGCTCCGCCTTCAGCTCAAGCACAGCATCGCGCAGCTCTGCCGCGCGTTCGAACTGCAGGTTTTTGGCTGCTTCCTTCATTTCCTTCTCCAACCGTTCGATCAACGACATCCGGTCCTTCTTGGACATCTTGGTCTGCTTGATATCCGCCAAATATTCCGTCTTCTGCTCGGCGACTTTCGTCGCTTCAATCACATCGCGCACTTTCTTTTGTATCGTTTGCGGCGTTATGCCGTGCTTTTCGTTATATGCCATCTGAATGCGGCGGCGGCGTTCGGTTTCTTGAATCGCTTTGGCCATGGAGTCTGTGATCTTATCGCCGTACATGATGACACGACCGTTCGCGTTCCGTGCAGCGCGGCCAATCGTCTGAATAAGCGATCGTTCGGCGCGAAGAAAGCCTTCCTTATCCGCATCGAGTATGGCCACCAGCGACACCTCCGGAAGGTCAAGTCCTTCCCGTAATAGGTTGATCCCTACCAGCACGTGGAATACGCCAAGCCGCAGTTCCCGTAAAATTTGCATGCGCTCCAGCGTCTTGATATCCGAATGCAGGTAGCGCACCTTGATGCCGATTTCTTTGAGATAATCGGTTAAATCTTCCGCCATTTTCTTAGTCAGCGTCGTCACCAGCACGCGTTCATCCTTCTTGATGCGGTCCTGAATTTCCCCGACCAGATCGTCGATTTGGCCCTTCGTGGGTCTGACGTCGATCTCCGGATCCACCAGTCCGGTGGGCCGGATGATTTGCTCGACCATTTCTGGACAGTGCTCGATTTCATACGGTCCCGGCGTAGCCGATATATATAAGATCTGATTGATCTTTTGTTCGAATTCTTCGAATCGGAGAGGCCGGTTATCCAGCGCCGACGGAAGCCGGAAGCCGTGCTCCACCAATACTTCCTTGCGCGCCCGGTCGCCGTTGTACATGCCCCGAATCTGCGGAAGCGTGACATGGGATTCATCAACGATGATCAGCATATCGTCCGGAAAATAATCCAGCAGCGTGTATGGTGTGGCTCCGCGTTCGCGGAATGTCAGCGGACCGGAATAGTTCTCAATGCCCGAGCAAAAGCCCATTTCCTGCATCATCTCAATGTCATAGCGTGTACGCTGCTCCAGCCGCTGGGCTTCCAGCAGCTTACCCTGTCCTCTCAGCTCGGCCAGCCGTTCCTCCAGCTCCCGTTCAATATTGACGAGCGCCCGCTTCATATTATCCTCGTGGGTTACGAAGTGCGATGCCGGAAAAATGGCGATGTGATCCCGTTGGCCGATAATTTCTCCCGTTAGCACGTCGATCTCCGTAATCCGTTCGATCTCGTCTCCGAATAACTCGATGCGAACCGCCTGTTCCCCCCGTGAAGCCGGGAATATTTCAATGACATCACCGCGGACACGGAATGTGCCGCGGACAAAGTTAAAATCATTTCTCTGATATTGAATATCGATCAACCGATGCAAAATTTCATTGCGGGAGCGTTCCATCCCCACCCGCAGCGACAAAACCAAATTGCGATACTCCATTGGCGAACCGAGACCGAAAATACAGGACACGCTGGCCACGATGATCACATCTCTGCGTTCAAACAAGGAACTCGTAGCGGAGTGCCTCAGCTTATCAATTTCTTCGTTGATGCTGGAATCCTTCTCGATGTAAGTGTCTGTCGACGGGATATACGCCTCGGGCTGATAATAGTCATAGTAGCTTACAAAATACGATACTGCATTATTCGGGAAAAACTCCTGCAGCTCGCTGCATAACTGCGCAGCGAGCGTCTTATTGTGAGCAATCAGCAGCGTAGGCCGGTTCAACTGGGCAATGACATGAGCCGCCGTAAACGTTTTGCCTGTGCCCGTCGCTCCTAGCAGTGTTTGGTGTTTCTGTCCCGAACGAATGCTTTCCACCAGACGCCTGATCGCTTCCGGCTGGTCTCCCTGAGGCTCGAATTCCGATACCAGCTGAAACTTCTTATCGCTTACCACTACCTCGTTCATCTCATCACCCGCTTCATGGAAAAGAGTTCTCTATATAAACTTTTATTTGACTGTTTCCGATTAAATATATAGGCACCAAACGCACAGATTCGATGCTGTCCGACAATTTTTGCTATAGGAATATTTGTTCCCATATATTATACCTTTTTTCCCTCTTTGTTGCAAATGGCTTCCATTTCCTCTTTTTCCAATGAGGAACGTTTACACCGCTAAACCAATCAACCGCGATATGGCTATTATACAAGAAAATCTAGGGGTGGAACCAATCATGGATATCACTGCAGTTCTTGGAATTCTTATCGGTTTAGGAGCTTTGATCGGAGGGTACATCTGGGACGGAGGGCATGTAGAGGCGCTATTCGTCCCCAGCGCGGCATTAATTGTCATCGGGGGCACGATCGGTGCGGTCATTGTCAGCTTTCCGATGTCCCAGTTAAAACAAATCGGCAAGGCCCTGAATATGGCCTTCAAAGAATCCAAAACCGATTCTTCGTTGATCATAGAAGAGCTTGTCGACATGGCTACCTCCGCGAGAAGAGAAGGCGTTCTCTCTCTGGAGCAGCGGGCGTTGGAGCACCCGAACGAATTTCTGCGGGAGGGTCTGGTCATGGTCGTTGACGGAACCGATCCCGAATTAACACGGCAGATTCTCGAGCTGGAAATGGACGCGCTGGAACACCGGCACGAAGGCTGGGCCAAAATGTTCGAAGCGGCGGGAGGCTTCGCGCCGACCATGGGAATTATCGGAACCGTGATGGGTCTTATCCATGTTCTCGGGAACCTGTCCGATCCCGGTTCTCTGGGTCCTGCGATCGCCATTGCCTTCTCCGCTACGTTATATGGCGTTGCTACAGCCAATGTGATTTACCTGCCGATTGCCAACAAAATCAAAACCCGCAGCAAAGAAACCATCGCTGTAATGGAATTAATGCTTGAGGGTATTTTGGCGCTCCAAGCCGGAGAAAATCCCCAGCTGATCAAGAAAAAACTGAATTCCTTCCTTCATCGGGAGAACAAAACCGTTGAAGGCGCAAGTGCAGGTGACAGCGATGGCGAGGAGAAATAGGCGCAAACACCAGCAGCAGGAGAATCATGAACGCTGGCTGATCACATATGCCGATTTGATTACACTGCTGCTGATTTTCTTTGTCGTAATGTACGCCATGAGTAAAATAGATGCCAAGAAATATGATGTATTGTCGCAGGCGCTGAAATCGGAATTTCTCAAAGCCGATTCGATCATGCAGCAGGGGGAAGGTGTCATGGGTGCAGCCAACCCGGCCAAAGGCGGATCGGACGAAACGAAGCGCGAGCAGCAGGAAAAAGAGCATGAAGAAAAGCAGCTTGAGAATTTGCTGGAGCAAATTCAAGCCTATATCGATGAACACCAGCTTCAGACCCAAATTTCAGCGGCTGACACTCCTCGGGGGGTCGCCATTACGTTAAACGACCTGTTCCTGTTCGATCTGGGCAACGCCGAGCTGAAGCCCGCCGCTTTCCCGATCCTGAATCAGCTGGCAAGTCTGTTCCCTTCGCTGGATGCGACCATTAGTATCGAAGGACATACGGACAATCTGCCGCTGGCGACCGGTTCGGTCTTTCGGGATAATTGGGGATTATCCCAAGCCCGTTCATTATCGGTTCTGCGCTATTTCGTCAATCATGCAAAACTTGACGAAAAAAAGTTTATTTCGACCTCGTATGCGGATACCCGGCCGGTGGCGGATAACAACACGCCGGAGAACCGCGCCAAAAACCGTCGCGTAGAAATCGTCGTGCTGAGGGAAAAATCGACCCCTTGAAGGCATGAACACCGAAAGGCGTTTCCAGCCCCTGCTGCAGCAGGAGATTAGGAACGCCTTTCTTACGTTTCTTTTTCTTACATCGACTCTGAATTTCGCTTATTGTTATTCAAGCCTGCAGGTTTACGCCTAAAGTAGGCCCAAATCGAGGTCTGCTTCTCCTCCGCGTAGTATAACGCGTCCTGATCCGGAGCCAGAATGATTCCCAGTTGATGATGATCCCCGGAGAACACCGCCCGTTTCAAAAATTTGCTCTCTCCCACCAAATTCAATACCTCCAGCTTACAGAAGGCCGAATTTTGCTGCATGGCCAGATGAAGCTCTTGTTTGGTTCGTACAGGCACACCGTTCACTTTATGAACGATTTCCCCCACGACAAGCCCCATTTCCTCAGCCGGACTACCAGGCAAAATCCCCAATATTTTAAGGCCCTTGCTGCTGTGTACGAACAATGGTGCTCTCTTTGCTTCATCCCAGCGGCTGTAGGCGATCAACGCTTCGTGCATGGCAATGCACAGCAAGCAGGCGGCAGCCGTGAGCGCAGGCCACAGCGCTGTCATTCCCGCAAGCAGCAGCAGCGCTGCGGAATACAACACAAGCCAATTCGAGCTGACCTTGACCTTTTCCTTCGGAAGCCTTGACATGGTCATCTCCGTAAAACCGATCATAACGGGAAAGCCGATGACGGTCCAGC
Source organism: Paenibacillus naphthalenovorans (assembly GCF_001465255.1). Taxonomy (NCBI): domain Bacteria; kingdom Bacillati; phylum Bacillota; class Bacilli; order Caryophanales; family Paenibacillaceae; genus Paenibacillus; species Paenibacillus naphthalenovorans. Next base: position 4,136,051 of record NZ_CP013652.1, read on the forward strand.
CGCTATTCCATAAATCTCCCCCAAGCAGCGGTGTCCACGGAAGCGGGCCAACTCCGCCGTTCTGCACGGGTACCAGCAAAAACAGCGCCACCGGCCAAAATCCTTGAAGCTGGTATCCGCCGACGATTTTACCCCGCTTGCTCTCGAAAAACATCGGCGTACCGAATCGCGCTCCCTGACGGCGTATAAGCATCGCCTCGACCAAATGGAGTATGGCAATAAGCGCCAGCATGGACGGCATATTCACTGCAAGCAATGGTGCCGTGAACCAAGCCCAGGACGCACTGCTGTCCTGCAAGGCCGGAACCGCCAATACAATCGCCTGAAGCACGCCGATGACGCCGATAGCGTAAGCCCAGCACAAAAACCGCACGCGTATCAAAATCAGCAGCAAAGAGATCAACCAGATCAGAATTACCGCGTCAGGGTCGATCGTTGCTCCCACTCCCGCCATGACAACAGAAGCGGCGATGCCGCCGATCCATCCCCACAGTACGGTTCGCCAGGTCTCCGAAAGAAGCGAGTGAAGCTTAGTGGAGAAAAGCTTGCGTTCAAACGCAATTTGCCTGCGGTATTGTAAGAGGATAAACAATATTCCTGCATAATAAAATGGGTGCATGAACAATTGCAACAGAGCATGAAGCCCTTGAACGCCCAATTCCATAACCCAATTCATGGCCTGCTCCTTCGCCAAATAAGGATAAACGGCTCCGGTGTTCTTTGAAGAACTCGAGCGTTTGTCATCTTGATGTCTTGTACCATGCCGACATCTTTTCTGAAACATAAAGACAAGAAGGCCGGGCTTCATTCCTCAAGCCCGCCTTCTTATACCATTTCGACGCCGATTTCGCTTTTCCTGCCATCGACCGGAATTTGCCGACATCGAAAACCGCCGAATGCCTATTTGATGACCGAATGCATATGCTCCACGGCTGCCTTCAGCTGCAGATCGTTCTTGGTATCGCGGATCGCTTCCAAAATTGCTTTCTCCAGCTTTCCGGCCGTGGCCGTATCTACTTCCCCGGTCACCGGAAGGTTGTTCATCCGCTGGAACGCTTTGACTGCGAGAGCCGTTTTGTCGCTAAAGTACCCGTCCGTACGGTCGGGATTCAGGCCCAACCCCTGCAGCATGATCTGCAGATTTTTGATGTCCTCGTTGTTCATATCCGGCTTCAGCGTCTCTTTTTTACTGAGCGGTGCAACCTTGAAATAGGCTGGCTGTTCTACGGCAATATTGGGTTCGATTCCTTTCTTATGAATCCATGTCCCGTTTGGCGTCAGCCATTTATAGACGGTCATCTTGATATTGCTGCCGTCACCCATTTCCTTCTCGAAGTTCACTTGTACCGTACCTTTGCCGAAGGTGTTTTCGCCGATCAGCTTGCTTCCTGCCGAATCGTGAAGTGCTCCGGCCAATATTTCCGATGCGCTGGCGCTGCCTTTATTAATCAGCACCGAAACCGGATAAGGTTTTCCTGTCCCCTTGGACTTCGTTTCTTCACGTTCTCCCTTTCGGTTTTCGATTTGAACGATCGTCTTGCCTTTAGGGATGAAAGGCTCTACGATTTCCACCACCGCCGAGAGCAAGCCCCCCGGATCGTTTCTTACATCAATAATCAGGCCTTTCATGCCTTGATCTTCCAATTTTTTCAATTCATCTTTAAAATGTTCGGCCGTATTGGTTGCAAATTGACGAATTTCGATTTTCCCGATCTGTCCCGGAAGCATCTCCGCATAGACCGTCTCCACATCAATGTCGTCACGTACGACGATGACAGGTATCGGTTCGGGCGACCCGCTTCTCAAAATCTCGAGCTTGGCCTGCGTCCCCTTCGGACCGCGAATTTTCATAATCGCCTGGTTCAGGGACAGTCCCTCGAGCTTCTCACCGTTCACCGAAACGATGACGTCATTGGCATGCAATCCCGCCCTTTCCGCGGGAGACCCTTTAATCGGGGCGACAATGACCACTTTTCCGTCCTCAGAGGTCACTTCCGCGCCAATTCCCTGGAACGATGAGGTGATATTCTCATCAAACTGCTCCGCTTCCTTTTGATCCATGTACACCGTAAACGGATCCTCCAGTGTGGACAGCATGCCGTTAATGGCCCCGTTCACGACCTTCTCGCGATCAACCTCCGTTAAAAACTTGCTCTCAATCAACTGGTACGTTTTTGCGATCTTGGAGATATCCTTGCCCGTCAGCCCCGATTGAACATCCGTCTGCAGTCCCGCTTCCTTCCCGACCGAAGCAAAAATGGACGGATGCACTATCGTAAGCGTCATAATGCTGCCGGCAAACATCGACAACAAAACGAATACCAGTACCGTTCGCCCTTTGAAATTCATTTCCGTTTCCACACCGCCTTTGCTGTTCCCTGCTTCTTACAAAACTTGTCTTTTTAGTGTATGACAAGCTCTGCCTATTTATGAACAGCTGGATTAGCGCAAATACGGCTTTGGATCGACAGTCGATTCATTAACCCGCACTTCAAAATGCAGATGGTTTCCCGTAGACCGGCCCGTAGAGCCGACCTCGGCAATCTTCTGCCCGCGTTTGACGGAATCGCCTTTCTTGACAACAATACCATCGTTACGGATGTGTCCATACAATGTCCAGACACCTTTGCCATGATCGATAATGACCGTATTTCCGTAGCCGCTCCACCAACCAGCCAAAATGACTACACCATCTTCTGCAGCCAGAATACTCGTGCCGGCCGGGGCAGGAAGATCAATTCCGCTGTGCGTTGTTTTGCGTCCCGTGAACGGGTCGGTACGCGTTCCGAAATCGGATGACATCCGGACGACATTCGGCAGCGGATAGGCAAACTTACCTCCGCTGTAGGTGTATGCCGGAGCGTATTTTTGACCCTGCTTGGACGCTGATGCCGCTCTTTGCTGCTCCAGCTCCCTTGCCCTTGCCTGCTGGTACGACCGCTGCTTCGCCGCTTCCTCCCTGGCTAACTTCAGCATTTGCTGCTCTTCTTCCTGGCTGATATCTTCAAGTATTCGCTCCTGATCGGACAAGCTCGCGATTTTGACTTGCTTCTCCTTTTCTTTGACTTCAAGCTCCGCTTTGATCGCCGTCGATTGGGCGATTAAATTGGCAATCTCAGCAAACTGCTTTTCAATGACTTTGCGCTTTTCCGCAACGAGATCGCGATCGCGCTTGTTCGCTTCCAATATTTCCTTATCCTGATTTACGATGGACTTCAGCGCATACAGCCTGTCGAGAAAATCGGTAAAATTGGTCGAGCTGAGCAATACATCGACATAAGAGACAACGCCGTTCATATACATAAGCCGCAATCGCGATTTGAGCATTTGGTCTCGGGAAGTAATGCGCGCTTCGGCTTCATCCAGCTGGGCGGCATTTTCCTCAAGCGAAGCGGTGACCTTGTCCTCCTGGTCCTGCAGCTCATTCAGCTTTTTGTTCGTTGAATCGATTTGCTGCAAAATGGTATTGAGATCATTTGCGGTCTGCTGCTTCTCCTGCTGTACTTGTGCAATTTGCTTTTCCGTTTGCGCAGCTTTTTGCTGGATAGCCGATTTTGTTTTTTTCAACTGATTGAGTTCCTGCTGAATCCGCTGCGATTCCGATAGAGCAAAACCGGACTGCGGTACAAGCAAGGTGCCCAATAAACCGGCAGCTGCGACAAGTGGCAGTAGAGACTTCTTCAATACAGCTCCTCCTCCGACTCTTCATCATCTCAGTCAAGTCTTGGTGGTTTTAACCGTTATACCTTCAAAAATTTCCGAACGGAAATCGTACTGCCCCATATGCCAATCAAAACACCTATGCTGATCAAGAGACCCGCGGTTTCCCAACGGATGCTTTCAAAAGGAAGCAATTCGATGAGCATCAGGTTCAAATCGAGTTGAATCGACTGCATCATCTGCCAATAACCGTAGAGCAGAATGACTACAGGGATTACCGAACCGATCATACCGAGCAGCGCCCCTTCAATAAAGAACGGCCACCGGATAAAAGCATTGGTAGCCCCAACCAGCTTCATAATCGATATCTCGCGCCGGCGGGCCACAATCGTCAGTTTGATGGTATTGGCGATAAGGAACATGGCGGTCAGAGCCAGCCCGACGACAATAACAAGCCCTATGTTGCGGACAATGGACGTGATTTTGAACATCGTTTCCACTGTTCCTTGGCCATAGCTGACGCGCTGAATCGGTTTTTCCGGCTTGCCGTTATTGAGACTGCTGATTTGCTGTGCCACAGCGGCCACTTGTCTGGGCTCCGATACCTCGACGGTAAACGAGTCGTTCAGCGGGTTGTTATCCCCGTCAAAGCCTTCAAGCAGTTGGCGGCCGCTCTCGCCAAGCTTTTCCCGAAGAAAGACAAGTCCTTCTTCTTTGGATACGAAAGTGACTTTATTGACTTGCGGAATAGCCGCAATTTGGCTCTGAAGCAGATTGATTTCATGGTCGGGCGTGTTCACTTCCATGTAAACGCGAATTTCCACCTGCTGTTCGATTTGCTGGGCCAGGAAATTAACATTCAGCGTTAACAGCAAAAAAACTCCTAAAATAAACAAAGAAATGGCAATCGAACTGATCGAAGCGAACGACATCCAACCGTTGCGGATGACATTCTTTCCGCCCTCCCGCAGATGCCTTACGGCCGTGCTAATCTTCATAGCCGTATTCACCCCTCGCTTGATCACGCACGATCCTGCCGGACTCGATAGCCAGTACCCGCTTGCGTATCGTATTGACGATTTCTCTGTTGTGTGTTGCCATCACAATCGTGGTTCCACGAAAGTTAATCTCCTCCATCAGTTTCATGATTTCCCACGATGTGTCAGGGTCGAGGTTTCCTGTCGGTTCATCGGCAATAATGACTGATGGCTTGTTGACTATTGCCCGGGCAATAGCCACGCGCTGCTGTTCCCCTCCAGACAGTTGTGTCGGAAGCGAGTTTGCTTTATCTTTCAGGCGGACCAGCTCGAGCACCTCGAGCGTACGCTTCTTGATGACTTTCTTGGGCGCCTCAATAACCTCCATCGCAAAAGCCACGTTCTCAAATACCGTAAGTTTGGGCAGCAGACGAAAATCCTGGAAAATGACGCCAATATTTCGTCTGACATACGGGATTTTGCGCTGTTTCAGCTTTTCCAAATTGAAGCCATTCACGAAAATTGTTCCTTTGGTAGGCCTTTCTTCCCTATAAATCATTTTCATGAAAGTCGATTTGCCGGCACCGGACGGGCCAACGACATAAACAAATTCGCTTTGGTCTACCTTGACGCTGATGCCTTGTAAGGCGTGACTTCCGTCTGGATATGTCTTCCAAACGTCTTGCATTTCGATCACGGTATCACATCCTGAATTTTGCGAGTTTTACCCCATTCAACGGGCAAGCTTGAGCTAGGAAGAAGGACAGATTTCTACCAGACTTAATAAGTTCGACATAGAAACGCAAAATCCTTTATACAGTTTTGATTTTCTACAGATTGTCACATTCATCAAAAAAATTGTTGTATCGTCCGTTATTTATGAGCAGGCCGATCGCCAATTCGACGATTCCGGGCATAACCCGTCATCTTCCGACGCCGCGGCTCTAAGCCAGGCCCGTGATGTTTGAGGCAAGTTTTTGGGCTTGGCCGCATAATTTATGAAGGGAAACGGTTGAGCTTTCAAAAAAGGAGATTTGGGGATGGCCTTTACAAATTCACGTCTGGTCTGGCTGTGGATTAGTGTCCTGACACTATCCTTATCCGCCTTCCTGACCGTTGCCGTTTATGGCTCACTGCAGCGCATTCCAAGCGATGTGAGGGTCGGAGATTGGGTCATCGGCGGTCTGACCCTGCCCGAATTCGAAAAGCAGTTGGAGGAAAAAAAGAAAAGCCTTTCGGCATTCAAAATTCGGTTGCATGTCGAAGGTGGACGCCTGTCCGCTGAACGTACGCTGCAGCAGCTCGGACTGGAAATGAACACGCAGGAGGTGCTTGCCCGGCTCGAGCCGCTAACCTACGGATCGCCTTTTCAGCGGGCGGTTTATCGCTGGCGCCTTCGTCATGAGGTGTTGACGCTGATTCCCCGCTTCCCGGAAGAGAAAGTGCAAGGAGCCTTGAAGGAGGCCTTCCGCGAGGTATATGCCCGTCAGCCGATCAATGCCCGGCGGGTGATTGGACCGGATGACACGATTCGTCACATCCCGGAAATCCGGGTACAGCACATCGACGAAGAGAAATTGAAGGAGCAACTGGAAAAGTTACTCTCTTCCTGGGAGACGCTGTGCGGATCGGAGAATCAGCCGCTTTCCTTAGACGTTCCCATGCGGACCGTAGATCCCCAAATTACGCTGCGTACGCTGCAGGAGCAGGGAATCATTCGAAAAATCAGTGAATTTACAACGAATTTCCCCAATACCCAGTCACCCGCCGTCAGCAGTGAAGGCCGGGTTCACAACGTCCGGTCTACGGCAGCTTCGCTTCAGGATGTCCTGCTAAAGCCAGGTGAAGTGTTCGACTATGCTCCTTATATCGAGCAAACGGAAAAACGGTTCGGCTTCAAGGAAGCGCCGGTCATTGTCAATGGCAAGCTCGTCCCCGGCATCGGCGGCGGCATATGCCAAGTATCGTCCACGCTGTACAACGCCGTACTGAGAGCCGGGCTTACCGTCGTGGAACGGCGAAACCACTCCCTGCCGGTCAGCTATGTACCGCTGGGTCAGGATGCTACCTTTGCAAGCGGACATATCAATTTCAAGTTCCGCAACAGCACAGAGCATGCAGTGCTTATCCGAACAGCAACGGACCGTCACAGCCTGACAGTGAAGTTATTCGGCCAAACACCGCCGGACATCACGTATGAGGTCAAATCGGAAACGGTGGCGACGCTTGCTCCTCCAGTCAAATACGTGCTGAATCCTTCCCTGAAAATCGGTGTACAGGAGACAATATCCAAAGGTAAGCCCGGTTATATCGTCGAAACCTATCGCTACAAGAAACAAAACGGCAGATTGGTTTCCAAAGAGAAGCTTTCGCGCGACACCTATACCGCTCAGCCCACGATCATCGCCTCCAATAGCGGAACGGGCGCAAGCGGCCGTTCTTCGCTAGGGGCCGACAAGCCCAAGCTTTTGATCGAGGATGGCGTCCAGGGTCCCCATTTCCGGTAAAAGATCGGGCTCTAATGACTTGATAGCATTACACCGGCCGAGGCGCTTGGCTGACCTTTATGCCCCCCTGCTCCGTGATCCGGCAAGCAGCCGCGGTACACGCCTGGAACGACCTTTGCCGGCACATTGATGGGGCGCCCATCGGCCAATGATCTGGCCGGAGCGCCCCTGTTAAACGATTTCCGCTATTATCTGCTTTTCTCGTAATACTCTTCAAACCATGCGTTCGATCCGGCCAGAGCGGCTTCCGCACGCTCGATCGCCCCGGCCACCTGAGCCTCCGCCGTTCCGCCGTATACGTTCCGCGCGTTCACGACGCTCTCCGGCTGCAGTACGGTGTAAATATCCTGATCGAACAGCTTGGAGAATTGATGAAACTCCTCCAGCTTCAGGTCAAGCAGGTACTTTTGATTTTGAATGCAATAGAGCACCGTTTTGCCGATCACTTCATGCGCTTGACGGAACGGCATGCCCTTGTTCACCAAATAATCGGCGATATCGGTCGCATTGGAGAAGTCCTGGTTCACCGCTTGCCGCATCCGATCCTTGTTCACCTTCATCGTGGCAATCATCGGAGCGTACAGCTGCAAAGCGCCCTGCAGGGTGCGAACCGTGTCGAACATGCCCTCCTTGTCTTCCTGCATGTCCTTGTTGTAGGCCAGCGGGAGCGACTTGAGTACCGTCAGGAGACCAAACAGATTGCCGTACACACGGCCCGTTTTGCCGCGCACAAGCTCGGCCACGTCCGGATTTTTCTTCTGCGGCATAATGCTGCTTCCGGTACAGAAAGCGTCGTCCAGCTCGATGAAACGGAACTCGGTACTGGACCACAGCACGAATTCCTCGCTCAGCCGCGACAAATGCATCATAATCATCGAAGCGTTCGACAAAAACTCAAGAATAAAGTCACGATCGCTAACCGCATCAAGCGAATTTTCGTATACCCCGTCGAAACCGAGCTTTTGCGCAACAAAATGGCGGTCGATCGGGAATGTCGTCCCGGCCAGAGCCCCGGCCCCAAGCGGCAGCATGTTGACGCGCTTGTAACTTTCCTGCAGACGCTCGATATCCCGCTGGAACATCGAAACATACGCCATCAGATGATGAGCGAACAAGATCGGCTGCGCCCGCTGCAAATGTGTGTAGCCCGGCACAATCGTATCCAGGTTTTGTTTGGCCTGCTCGATAAGCGCCTCCTGCACTTTGTTCAAAAGCCCGACAAATTCGACGACGCGCTTGCGCAGCCACAGGTGCATATCCGTCGCTACCTGGTCATTCCGGCTGCGCCCGGTATGAAGCTTACCGCCGACGGAACCGACCTCATCGATCAATGCCTTCTCAATGTTCATATGGATATCCTCATCGCTGATCGAGAACTCCAGTTCACCGCGGCGAATCATGCCCTGTACCTTCAGCAGACCGTCTTTGATTTTGTCTACGTCCTCCTCCGGAAGAATCCCGCATTTACCCAGCATCGTCACGTGCGCAAGGCTGCCTTGAATGTCCTCCTCAGCGAGTTCCTTATCGAACAGGATTGAAGCCGTATATTCTTCCACCAGTTGATCTGTTTTTTTCGTAAAACGTCCACCCCAAAGCTTAGACACAACATTGCCCCTCCTCATATATATAGGCTTAGGGCTTTCCAAAGGCGGAAAACCCTAAGCTCTTAACCGCATTGCAATTTATTTTCCTGCTTTCTGCTGCTCTACGCCGGAAGCGACGCGCAAGCGCAGCGCATTCAGGCGGATAAAGCCGGTAGCGTCGCCTTGATTGTAAGCCTGCGTCGGATCGGCTTCCATCGTCGCAATGTTCGGATTGTACAAGCTCACCGGACTCTTCACGCCGGCAGCAATGACATTGCCCTTGTACAGCTTGAGACGAACCGTACCGCTTACGTTCTTCTGGCTTTCGGTCACGAGCGCCTGCAAAGCCAGACGCTCCGGCGCGAACCAGAAGCCGTTGTACACGAGCGATGCGTAACGCGAAATCAGCGAGTCACGCAAATGCATGACTTCGCGGTCCATCGTGAGCGACTCCATTTTGCGGTGCGCGGTAAACAAGATTGCACCGCCCGGTGTTTCATACACGCCGCGGCTCTTCATGCCGACAAAGCGGTTTTCCACCATATCCACGCGGCCTATGCCATGCTTGCCCCCAAGCTCGTTAAGCTTTTCCATCACATGAAGAGGAATCATCCGTTCGCCGTTTACGGCTACACAGTTGCCCTGTTCGAATTCCAGCTCGACATACTCGGCTTGGTCCGGAGCATCCTCCGGATCCACGCTGAGCAGGTACATGTCTTTATTCGAAGGTGCGCTGGCATCAAACCACGGATCCTCCAATACGCCGCTCTCATAGCTGATATGAAGCAGATTGCGGTCCATCGAATAGGGTTTGGAAGCCGATGCCGTAACCGGAATGCCGTGCTTTTCCGCATAAGCAATCATTTCTGCGCGTCCCGGGAACTGCTCGCGGAACTGCTCCAAGCGCCAAGGCGCAATGACTTCGATGTCCGGAGTCAATGCAGCAGCCGCCAGCTCGAAACGAACCTGGTCGTTCCCTTTGCCTGTAGCGCCGTGCGCAATCGCTGTAGCGCCTTCCGCACGGGCGATCTCAACCATCCGCTTCGCGATCAATGGACGCGCAATGCTTGTGCCGAGCAGGTATTGACCTTCATACAGCGCACCCGCCTGAAACATGGGATAAATAAAGTCGCGGGCAAATTCTTCGCGCAGGTCATCGATGTACACCTTGGAGGCGCCTGTGTTCAGCGCTTTTTCCTCCAGCCCGTCAAGCTCTTCCTTCTGCCCGATATCGGCTGTAAAAGCGATAATTTCCGCATCGTACGTTTCCTTCAACCATTTCAAAATGATCGACGTATCCAAACCGCCTGAATACGCCAAAACAATTTTTTGCTTTGCCATTCGTTTCCGCTCCCTTAAGCTAATTCTACATAATTGCAGCCATGACCGCTTTTTGCGCGTGCAGACGGTTTTCTGCCTGATCGAAAATGACCGAATTCGGCCCGTCAATGACACTCTCGGAAACTTCTTCCCCGCGATGCGCCGGCAGGCAGTGCATGAACAGATAATCCTTTTTCGCGTATTTCACGAGCTCATCGTTCACTTGATAATGCTTGAACGCGATCTCCCGCTCCTTCTGCTCCGCCTCGAAGCCCATGCTCGCCCAAACATCCGTATATACGACATCGGCATCCGCAATCGCTTCCTTGGGATCTGTGCCTACGTAGATGCTGGCGCCCATCTTTGAGGCCATATCACGGGACATCTCAAGCACTTCCTTGTCCGGCTCATAACCTTCCGGCGTCGCCACCGCAAAATTCACGCCGAGCTTAGCCGCACCCATTAACAGAGAGTGTACCATATTATTACCGTCGCCGATATAAGCTACTTTGAGCCCTTGCAAACGGCCTTTTTTCTCAAAGATCGTCTGGTAATCCGCCAGGGCCTGGCAAGGATGCGACAGATCCGTCAAGCCGTTAATCACAGGGACGGTAGCCCCCCGGGCCAGCTCGATCACCGTGCGGTGGGCGTACGTACGTATCATAATGCCGTCGAGATACCGAGACATCGTCTGCGCCGTATCGTGAATCGTCTCCCCGCGGCCGATCTGCAGATCGTTCTTGCTGAGGAACAGGGCGTGACCGCCCAGCTGATACATCCCGACTTCAAAAGAAACCCGGGTCCGAGTGGAAGACTTCTCGAAAATCATCCCGAGCGTCTTTCCTTTGAGCGGCTGGTACACCTCTCCTGCTTTTTGCTTCTTTTTCAATTCAATCGCCAAATGGATTAAATATTCAATCTCCTCTGGCGCATAATCCACCAACCCGATGAAATCGCGTCCTTTAAGCTGAACCGCCATATCCTGTTCAGTTGCTCCCGGCATGGATACATCCCCTTTCTGTTTATCCGTGATACCAGCTGATATTAAACCGCAGCCCCGGCCTTTTTCGCTAAAATGCCGCAGATCGCCTGGATGCCGCGATCCAGATCTTCTTTTGAGATCAAGAGGCTTGGAGCCAACCTGATCACGTTCGGTCCTGCCGATACGACGAGTATGCCCTCCGCATGCAGCTCGCTAATCAGCTCCGCCGCCGGCCGGTTAAGCCCGATACCGATCAGCAGTCCCAATCCGCGAATCTGCTGTACAAGCGGATTGCCCGCCAGCTTTTGCTCCAGCTCGCCGATAACGTATTGGCCAAGCTCCGCCGCCCGCTCCGGCAGCTTCTCCTCGAGTATCGTCTCCACCGTAGCAACCCCTGCCGCAGTGGACAAATAATTGCCACCGAACGTGGAGCCGTGGCTCCCCGCGGAAAACGCTTCGCGCAGCTTCTCTTTACCGAGCATCGCGCCGATCGGCATGCCGCTGCCAAGGCCTTTGGCCAGTGTGAACACATCGGGCTCGATGCCGTAATGCTCATAGGCGAACAGCTTGCCTGTACGGCCCATACCGGTCTGAATTTCGTCAACGATCAGCAGCAATCCGTGCTGCTCGCACAGCTCCGCGACCCGTTTGACGAATGCCGGATCCGCCGGATTCACGCCGCCTTCCCCCTGCACCATTTCCAGCATAATCGCACATGTCCTGTCGCCGATCAGCTTTTCCAAAGCTTCCGCATCGTTAAAAGGCGCATACACGAAGCCTTCCGGAAGCGGAGCGAAGCCTTCCTTCACTTTGTCTTGACCAGTCGCCGTCAGCGTAGCCAGCGTCCGTCCATGGAACGACATGTGGAAGGTGATGATCTCGAAACGTTCCGGCTTACCGATGACCTTCTGGAAGTAACGCCGCGCCAGCTTGATCGCCGCCTCGTTCGCCTCCGCTCCGCTGTTGCAGAAAAACGCCGCATCCGCACAGCTGTTAGCGACCAGCAGCTCCGCCAGCTTCTGCTGATCCGGGATGTGAAACAGGTTGCTCGTATGCCAGAGCGTATCGACTTGATTTTTCAGGCGTTCCTTCACCTGCTTCGGAGCATGGCCCAGGTTGGTCACCGCCAGCCCGCACATCAGGTCCAAATATTCTTTGCCGTTCTCATCCCACAGCCTGCTGCCTTCCCCCTTCACAAATGTGAGCGGGTAACGTCCGTAGTTCGGAAACAATGCGCTTTGAGACTCTCCCATGTCGTTCACTCCTTCATCCTTCAAAAAGGTTCTTTATTGCCTGACGATGCGCGTTCCGATGCCGCCGCCCTTGAGCGCTTTGCTCAGCACTTGCGGCTCAGCTCCGTTGACGATCACAACCTCGCGCACCTTTCCTTGAATACATTGCACCGCCGCGCGCACTTTCGGGATCATTCCGCCGTAAATTTCGCCGCTTGCGATCATTTCATCGATTTCCTGCACCGTCACGGAGGGCAGCACCCTTTTCTCTCCGTCTACGGTCTTCATAATGCCCGGAACGTCCGTTACCACAATCATCCGCTCCACGCCGATATGAGACGCTACCGCCCCTGCCGCCGTGTCCGCATTGATATTGTAGCGCTGGCCGCCGTCGGTTCCAATACCTACAGGCGCGATGACAGGTATATAACCCATGTCCACGATACCCTGTACGAGCTCAGCGTTCACATGCGTTACATCGCCGACAAGCCCGACCTCATCAGCGTTGGCCACTGGCGCCGCTTGAATCAGGTGGCCGTCGACTCCGGAGAGGCCGAGCGCTTTGGCTCCGGAGCGCTGGATTTTGCGGACAATCTCTTTGTTAATTTGTCCCGCAAGCACCATTTCGACTACATCCAGCACGGCTTCGTTCGTCCGGCGCAGGCCGTTCACGAACTCGGTCTCAATGCCGAGCTTTCCCAGCGTGTCCGATATGGCCGGACCTCCGCCATGGACGATGACCGGAATCAGGCCTTCCTCCTGCAGCCTTTTCAAATCCTCAAAAAAAACATCCGGCAGCGCCGCCAGCGTACTGCCGCCGCATTTCATTACAAAACAATTGCTCATCCGAACCGTTTCCCCTTTTTGATCGGCCGTGCCCTTTCCCGTTCCAGTCCAGGCCGCAAAAATACTCTTTTATTTGTATATGTACGCACTATGTCCTATAAGCTGCGTTGATCCTTACATAATCATACGTCAAATCGCAGCCCCAGCCGGTGGCGGTATGGTTACCCATGTTCAGATTCACATGGATTTGCACGAACTCGCCCTTCAGATATTCGGCCGCCCGTTCCTCATCGAATTTCACCGGACGCGACTGCGTCAGCACGACAATGTCGCCAAGGCGGATGTCTACCGTCTCCGTTTGCACCGGATGCCCCGCACGGCCGACGGCCGCAATAATGCGTCCCCAGTTCGCATCGGCGCCGAAGCAGGCGGATTTCACCAAACTCGAGCCGATCACGGTTTTGACGATGGCGCGCGCCGCTTCCCGGGATGCCGCGCCGCTCACCGTTACCTCGATCAGCTTGGTCGCGCCTTCGCCGTCGCGAGCGATCGCTTTGGCCAAATATTCACCGACATAGTGGAAGGCTGCCGCAAACGCCGGCCAGTCTTTATGCTCCGGTGTCAGGCTCTCTCCGCCCGCAAGGCCGCTTGCCATGACAACGACCATATCGTTCGTGCTCGTATCGCCGTCCACTGTAATCATATTGAAAGTGGAATCCGTAACCTCGTTCAGCAGCTTTTGCAGGTGTGCGCTATCGATGTTCGCATCCGTCGTCATGAACCCGAGCATCGTTGCCATATTCGGATGAATCATGCCCGAGCCCTTCGCCGCGCCGGCGATATGGACCGTACGGCCGTCCACGGTCAGGCTGACACAAATCTCCTTTTTCACCAGATCCGTCGTAAGAATCGCCTGGCAGAAATCGTCCCCGCCGTCAGCCTTCACCTCGCCCGGCAGCCTCTCGATCCCACTTAGCACCTTGGGCATCGGCAGCAGCTCGCCGATCACGCCTGTAGACGTGACGCCGACCAGATGCTCGGCGACGCCGAACGCCTTGGCGCCCGCCGTTCGCATGGCACGGGCATCGTCTTCTCCCTGCTGACCGGTGCATGCGTTCGCGTTCCCGCTGTTCACGAGCATCACCTGCAGGGTACCTCCTTGCGCAATGCTCTCTTGAGTCACGCGCAGCGGCGCCGCCTGAAATTGGTTCAGCGTATACACGCCTGCAGCCTGCGCCGGCACCTCGCACACGATGGCGCCAAGATCGTGGCGCTCCGTCTTTTTCAGACCGCAGTGCAGTCCGCCTGCCCGAAATCCTTTCGGTGTCGTTACGGACCCTTCCGATAAGATCACGAACGAATCCTTGCCTAACATAGCCATCCTTCTCCTCACCGTTCCTTAGCGCGTTATGGATACACCGGGGTGAATGCAAGACCCGTCGCTTCATCCCAGCCCATCATCAAATTCAAGTTTTGGACCGCCTGCCCGGCCGCGCCCTTTACAACATTATCTATAACGGATATAATCGTCAAACGACCCGTCCGCGGATCAAGGGACAAGCCGATATCGCAATAATTGGAGCCCCATACTTCTTTCGTGGCCGGATACTTGCCTTTGTCACGAATACGGACGAATCTGCGTCCCTCGTAGTATTTGCGGTAAAGATCGAATATCTCGTCCTCGCTGCGGCGTTCTTTCAGGTTTACATAAATGGTCGACAGGATTCCCCTTGTCATCGGAACAAGGTGAGTCGTAAATGTCATGACGATCTCTTCACCGGCCAGACGGCTCAGCGTCTGCTCAATCTCCGGCGTATGCTGATGCTTATTTACTTTGTAGGCAAGAAAATTCTCATTAATTTCCGAATAATGAACCGTCAGACTGAGCCCGCGGCCCGCTCCCGACACGCCCGATTTCGCGTCCGCAATGACGGATTTCGGATCCATCCAACCGCTCGCTGCAATCGGAGCCAGCCCCAGCAGCGTGGCGGTCGGGTAACAGCCGGGGTTCGAAATAAACTCAGCCCCCCGTATCTCATCGGCGAAGACCTCGGCCAATCCGTAAACCGCCCTTGCGATATAAGCGGGATCCGCAGCCTTGTGTTTGTACCAGGCTTCGTAATCCCTGCCGGATTTCAGACGAAAATCACCGGAGATATCGATCACTTTCAACCCCGCATCGACAAGCTTCGGCGACAGCTCCGTACTTACGCCATGCGGCGTCGCCAGAAAGACAACATCCGCCTTCTCACGGATCAAATCGACATCCACGGCATCCAGCTTATCGGTCAGGATTTGATTCAAATGCGGATATCCGTCCGCGATCGACGCCCCGGCGTTGGAAGACGAGATCACTGAAGTGATGGCCACATGCGGATGCGCCAGCAAAAGCCGGATGAGCTCTACCCCCCCGTAGCCCGTCGAACCGACGATGGCCGCTCTTAATTTCGTAGACATGGTTCCGTTCCCTCCACATAAAAACTATGTATTATTATACATTCGAAAGTATAATAATTCAATGCGTTTCCTCTTATATATATGGCCTGTTCATGATGATTTCCGCACCAAATCCAGCCATTCGGGCAACTGACGTTATTCCCCCTTCTCATCGTAACCCACCCAGGCGGCTCAATCAAGAGCAACGTCTCCGTTTGAGTCGAAATGGCCTTTTTTATCTTGAAACAGCTATCCGTGCATGCTAAAATAGATTTGGAGAAAACGTTGCCACAAAACGGAGCTGTTCGGAATGAATAAAACAGAAGCCGAATTCAGTAATTTGGTGAGGGCGTTTCGTAAACGCCATATAGGAAAGGGACCTCGTGAGATTCGCACCACTTTCTGCAAAAACTGGGCGATCTGCGAAATGGAAGGGCATCTGTCCCCCGTAGAGAAATTTATTGCTTCCGCAAGCGACGGCAAGCATGCGCTTCGTACAGCCCGGACCGAAATGATCAAGGAAATGTACCGGACCAACCGTCCTGTCGAAATGGAAGAGCTTCTTGGGGCACAGTTCCTCGATTTGTTTCTGGATATTGATTTGGATAAAGATGTAGGCATGAGCATTTTTGTATTCGATCAGGATATTCAAAAGAAATTTAGCTCCTCATAAGAATATGCACACTAAAATACATGTGCCGTTGGCACTTGGCAGCGAACCTGCTCAAGACTAACCGCCGCAACAGATTCAATCCTTTATTCCGACTAACGGACTTGAGGAAACCGAATCTTTGCGGCTTTTTTCATTCCATCAAATTTCCCAAAAATAAAATTATACAAGGTGGTCATTATTCATGGGTAAAACAAAACATTCAGGGCGCATCAGCCTCCCCAGTCGTCCGGACCCGAAGCTGTGGGTCAGCAAAATGCCGTTCGGTCTCAATCGGATCAAACCCCGGCATATTCGTGACACATTAAAAGTCGTTTGGGATAATCGCGACCAGCTTCCATACGCTTACCGTATTCTGACTCAGGGCGTTTGCGACGGCTGCGCGCTGGGAGTGTCCGGTTTGAGAGATCAGACGCTGGAAGGACCTCATTTGTGTACGACGCGTTTGAACGTGCTCCGGCTCAACACCATGCCGGCCATTCCCGAAAAAATTCTGCATTCGGATATCGAAGAGCTCCGTAAGCTGAACAGCACGGAACTTCGTAAATTGGGCCGTATTCCCTATCCTTTAATCCGCCGCTCCGGGGAGAGCCGTTTCAGCCGTTTGTCATGGGATGAAGCACTCGACACGATTGCCGGCAAAATCCGCAGCATCGATCCCAAGCAGCTGGCTTTTTACTTGACGGCCCGCGGAATTACCAATGAATCCTATTATGTCGCTGCGAAAGTGGCCCGGTTCTTAGGGACGAATCATATCGACAACGCCTCCCGGATCTGCCACTCGCCGTCCAAAACCGCTCTGAAGCGTTCGGTCGGTATCGGGGCGTCCAGCTGCAACTACAAAGATTGGATCGGTACGGATGTGCTGGTGTTCTGGGGCAGCGTAGCCGCAAACAACCAGCCGGTATCCACCAAGTATATGTATGCCGCCAAACGGAAAGGGACCAAGATCATTGCGATCAACCCTTACCATGAGCCTTCTATGGATCAATATTGGATTCCGTCTGTTGCCGAATCCGCGCTATTCGGTACGAAAATTACGGACGATTTCTATCAGGTGAACATCGGCGGGGACATTGCCTTCATGAACGGCGTAATGAAGCATTGGTTCGAAATGGAAGAAGCTGCTCCCGGATCGGCCGTAAACCTGGATTTCGTCCGTGAGCACACGAACGGCTATGAAGAGCTGCGTGCCCATGTCATGAAACAGGATTGGGCGCTGCTCGAACAATCGTCCGGACTCTCGCGCGAAAGAATGCGTGAATTCGCCGTATTGCTCGCTCAAGCGAAGTCGGCTGTCTTCGTCTGGAGCATGGGGCTGACTCAGCACCGCTTCGGTACGGACAACATCTCGCAAGTGGCTAATCTCGCGCTGCTTAGGGGGTTCCTCGGCCGCGAACACTGCGGACTCATGCCCATCCGCGGACACAGCGGCGTACAGGGCTCCGGCGAGATGGGAGCAGACCCGTTCAGCTTGCCCGGCGGAGAGTTTAAAGGCGCCGACATTGCAAGAATCGAAAAGGTATGGGGCTTTAAGCTGCCCGAGTGGCAGGGGGACATCGTTGGAGTCACGCTCGAGAACGCGCTGCTCCCCGATGATCACGAACGGAAGCTGAAAACATTCTACACTTCCGGCGGCAACTTCCTGGAGACGATGCCTGACCCTGACTTCGTGGAACGCTGTTTGCAAAACGTAGAGCTGCGGGTACACCAAGATATTATGCTGAACACGTCTACACTGGTGGATGCCAAAGAAACGGTCATCGTCCTGCCTGCTATGACCCGCTATGAGCAGCCGGGCGGCGGAACGTCCACGTCAACTGAACGCATGGTGTACTTTTCGCCTGAAATTGACGGGCCCCGTATGCCGGAAGCCCGTTCGGAATGGGAGATTTATGTCGACTTGGCTTCGCGTGTAAAGCCTGAGCAGGCGCATTTGATCCAGTTTAAAGACGCTGCTGCCGTCCGTGCGGAAATTGCAAAGGCTGCGCCAAATTACGACGGCATTCAGCACCTGAGCAAACGTGGTGACGTGTTCCAATGGGGTGGAGCATGGCTTTGTGAAGACGGAATCTGCCCTACGCCGGACGGACGGGGGAATCTGATCCCTATTGAGCTTCCTGAGCTGCGCAAGCCGGAAGGCCACTATTTTGCTACGACCAGACGAGGCAAGCAGTTCAACTCTATGGTGTACAGTGAAACCGACCCGTTCAACGGGGCGGACCGTTACGACGTCCTGATGAATGCGGAGGACGGCAAAGCACAGCAGCTGCAAGAGGGCGACGCCATTGTCGTTTATAATAAATATGGCGTATTCCATGGCCGGGCCAAATGGGCTGAGGTCAAATCCGGCAATATCGAGGTTCATTGGCCGGAAGGAAATGTCATCATTCCCAAAGGAGTCTATGAACCGCACGCGGGGATTCCGGAATACAACACCACTGTTATCGTGGAAAAGGCTGAAACGTACCATGCCCATAAAGATACAAAATATGTGGAACGCAGAATCGACGAATTGGAGCTGGTAAGCGAATGACCGCCGTGGATGTCTCGGTTTCGACCCGAACGGTATGGCGTTATGACGGGCAGCTGCTTAGCGAGCAAGAAGATCCTATTGCCAAGGAAACGCCGTTAACCATCCGGTTGGATGGCGAAGAATTCGCCACCATCGTATGCACCCCTTCGGATATAGAGGACATGGTTTTCGGATTTTTAGCCTCCGAAGGAGTGATCCGGGAAGCGAACGAGGTTACCCGCCTGCAGCTCAATACGAGCCGGGGATTCGCCGATGTTACACTGCTCTATCCCGAGCGCGGGAAAGTGATGGATCATTCCAAGCGCGTGATCGGATCATGCTGCGGCAAAAGCCGCCAGTTCTACCTGCGCAGTGATGTGCGGACGGCCAAAACGGTGATGACCCGTTCGCGCATTACACCCGACGAATGCCTCAAGCTGATTCGCCAATTGCAAGAAGGCTCCGATGTTTTCCGTCAAACGGGCGGGGTGCACAATGCGGCGCTCTGCTCCAGAGAGAAGCTGCTCGTTACCCGGACCGATATCGGCCGCCACAATGCGCTTGACAAGGTGTACGGGCACTGCCTGAGGGAGCGTGTGTCCATGAAGGATACCGCCGTCGCCTTCAGCGGCCGGGTAAGCTCGGAAGTGCTGCTCAAGACAGCCAAGATGGGCGTTGGCATTCTGCTTTCCAAATCGGCGCCCACCGATCTGGCGCTGGAGCTTGCCGACGACCTGGGCATTACCGTTATAGGGTTTATAAGAGGAAATACATTTAATGTATATTCGCATCCGGAGCGTTTGGAATAAGAAAACCGCTATCGGCCTATTCGTTGATGAGCGAGGTATTCAGTTTTGAACATTTAAACTTCTTTATCAAAAAACAGGAGGAACCGGTCCTTTTATGGGCTGGTTCCTCCTGTTCCGTTTAGCTTAAACCCTTCCCCGAACACTTCGTTCGTATCGCTCAGAATAACGAAAGCGCCGGGGTCAATCCTGCGCACCAACTCTTTGAGCCGGCTCACTTCCGTCTGCCCTACGACAACCATCAATACCGTCTTTTCCTCTCCTGTATAGCCGCCGGTAGCTTGCAGCTTCGTAAGTCCCCTGTCGAGCTCATAGAGAATAGCCTTCTGCAGCGCTTGCTCCGACTTCGAGATAATAAAAGCCACTTTAGAGTAGCTTAAACCTACCTGCACCACATTGATGGTCTTGCTCGTCACAAAAAGTCCGATCAGCGCATACATGGCCTTCTCCGGTGAAATCAGCAGACCCGCTGTTCCAATCACCAGCCCATCCAGCAGCGCAATGCATAAGCCCAGACCAATACCTGTATATTTATGCAAAATTTGTGCCGCCAGATCCAAACCGCCGGTCGATCCCCTGCCCCGGAAAACCAGCCCGAGTCCAATCCCGATGAGTATCCCGCCATAAATACTGGCGAGCAGCATATTGTCGGTCAGCGGCGGCAGATTACGTGTAAGGAAAACGAGCAGCGGCAGCAAAACCGAACCGAGGGCCGTTTTCACGCCGAATTGCTTCCCCAGCAGCACTGTACCGGCCAGAAACAAAGGAATATTCAGCGCCCATTGTGTAATCGCCGGCTCGATCCCGAACATGCTGTTGACAATAATGCTGATGCCCGATACCCCGCCAGACGCCACCTGATTCGGATTCAAAAATACATTAAAGCTGACCGCTATGATCACCGATCCGAGCAAAAGCAGCGCATATTCCATTAAACGGTGGCTCCATGTGCTTTGTGAACGTCTGCTGCCCCCCCGCCGGCGGCGGGAGCCGTATTTACTCATTCTAGTCAATGCAGTCTCACTCTGATTTGTCATGGCATCCTGCACCCGTCATACCCCCTGCCCTATGCAAAAAAATCCTACACTTCACCCGCGGCCTCCCCTGATAGCTCACCGGCTCCATATAGAGGCCGAGGGCAACCGGGAGGATTTGTGCGTTTCTAGTGTAGGATGAGCTTGGACACTCCGCTTTATGTTTCTCAGCTTTCTTTTTCCGGCTTCGTAATCTGCTGGCGCAGGTAAGCGTCTATAAACATATCGAGCTCACCATCCATCACGGCATTCACGTTCCCGGTTTCCGCCTGCGTCCTGTGGTCCTTCACCATGCTGTACGGATGGAATACGTACGAACGGATCTGGCTCCCCCAGGCGATATCGGATACCTCTCCGCGGATTTCCGCCAGTTGCTTCTGCTGCTCTTCAATTTTCTTCTCGTACAGCTTCGACCGGAGCATCTTCATCGCGCGCTCCCGGTTCTTGATTTGCGAGCGCTCCGTTTGACAGCTAACCACGACGCCAGTCGGAATGTGCGTAATCCGCACAGCCGAGTCGGTCGTATTGATGTGCTGTCCGCCTGCGCCGCTGGAACGGTACGTGTCCACCTTAAGATCCTCGGTTCGGATCTCGACCTCCACGTCATCATCGATTTCGGGCATAACATCGCAAGAAACGAACGACGTGTGCCTGCGTCCGGATGCATCGAACGGCGAGATGCGTACCAGCCGGTGAACGCCTTTTTCCGCCTTCAAATAACCGTAGGCGTTATAACCCTTAATCAGCAGCGTTACACTCTTCACACCGGCCTCGTCGCCCGGCAAATAGTCGAGCACCTCGACTTTGAAGTCTCTCTTCTCCGCCCAGCGGCGGTACATGCGAAGCAGCATCTCGGCCCAATCCTGCGACTCCGTGCCGCCCGCACCCGGATGCAGCTCCAGAATGGCATTCAGCCGGTCATACGGCTGGCTTAGGAGCAGCTGCAGCTCAAAGTCCTCGAGCTTCTTAACGAGAGCGGCAATCCCCTTTTCAATGTCCCCGGCCATGCTCTCATCTTTCTCTTCCTGCATCAGCTCCACCAGCACTTCGAGATCCTCGTACTCCGAAGCCAACGCTTGAAACTGATCCACCACGCTTTTAACTCCGTTCGCTTCGGCAATCAACTTCTGCGCACGCTCGTTGTCGTCCCAGAAATCGGGCGCCGACATTTTTTCCTCGTAATCCGCCACTTGCTCCAGCTTGAGATCTAAGTCAAAGAGACCCCCTAAGCTCAGCCAATCGCTTGGCCGTTTCTTGTAAATCACGCTTCACATCTGCTTCTAACATGTCAAAACACCTCTGTCCGTAGTTTTAGCAGAAAAAGAGACCGGAGCGATTCCCCCGACCTCCTTTTCCGACGTCTTGTTCTCTTTATTTTTAAACTCCGTGGCACTGCTTGTATTTTTTGCCGCTGCCGCATGGGCACAAATCATTACGGCCAATCTTGTCTTCGTTCACGACAGGCTTCTTCGGCGCGGGCGCTCCATCGCTGCTATTGGTGGCGATCTCATGTTCCTCGGCCACGGCTTCACGCACGAGATTGGTCTCTACATGGGCCTTCATAATGTAAGTAGCCACTTCTTCCTGGATGCTCTGGATCATCTCCTGGAACATCTCATAGCCCTCGAATTGATATTCACGTAAAGGATCCGTACCGCCGTACGCACGAAGATGAATCCCTTGGCGAAGCTGGTCCATCGCATCAATATGATCCATCCACTTGCTGTCGACCGCACGAAGCACTACAACCTTCTCAAATTCACGAATGAATTCTTCGCCGATCTGCTTCTCGCGCTCTTCATACAGTCTTCTCAAGAGATCCTTCATGTACTCGATGATCTCTTCTTTTTCTTTACCCCACAGCTCTTCGGCCGTCAGCTGACCTTCATGCAGGAACGTTCCGTTGGCGTAATCGACAATCGCCTGCAGGTCCCAATCCTCCGGTACCTGATCATCGGAGCAGTGGGCTTCAACGATGCGGTCGATGACTGGCATCATCATCCCGAGCACGATATCACGGATATTTTCGGATTCGATCACTTCGCGGCGCTGCTTGTAAATGATTTCCCGCTGCTGGTTCATCACGTCGTCGTACTGAAGAACGATCTTCCGTACATCGAAGTTGTTGCCTTCCACACGCTTCTGTGCGGATTCGATGGCTTTGGTAATCAGCTTGCTTTCAATCGGTTGGTCTTCCTCAAAGCCCAGGCGATCCATCATGCCCATAATGTTCTCCGCACCGAAACGGCGCATCAGGTCATCTTCCAGCGACAAGTAAAACTGGGAAGACCCCGGATCCCCCTGGCGTCCGGCACGTCCGCGCAGCTGGTTATCGATCCGTCGGCTTTCGTGGCGCTCCGTACCTATAATATGCAGGCCTCCGATTTCGGCTACACCTTCTCCCAGCATAATGTCGGTTCCGCGGCCCGCCATGTTGGTGGCGATCGTTACCGCGCCAGGCTGGCCCGCACGGGAGACAATTTCCGCCTCCTCGGCATGGTATTTTGCATTCAGAACCTGATGCTTCACGCCTTTTTTCTTCAGCATTTCGGACAGCCGCTCGGAGTTCTCAATCGATACCGTACCGACCAGCACCGGCTGGTTCTTCTTATGGCGCTCTACGATCTCATTCACTACGGCACGAAACTTGCTGCCTATCGACTTATATACAACGTCCGGCAAATCTTGACGGATCATCGGTTTGTTGGTCGGAACGACAATAACGTCCAGCCCGTATATTTTCTTCAGCTCTTCTTCCTCTGTCTTGGCCGTACCCGTCATCCCCGACAGCTTGCGGTACATCCGGAAGTAGTTCTGCAGCGTAATGGTCGCCAGCGTCATCGACTCGTTCTGTACTTGCAGTTTCTCCTTCGCTTCAATCGCCTGGTGAAGCCCTTCGCTGTAGCGGCGGCCCGTCATCAACCGTCCGGTAAATTCATCGACAATGACGATCTCGCCGTCATTCACGACGTAATCTACGTCGCGGCGCATAATTGCGTGTGCTTTCAATGCCTGTTGGATATGATGGTTGAGCGTCACATGCTCATGATCGAATAAGTTCTCAATGCCGAACGCTTTTTCCGCTTTCTCCACCCCGGCCTCCGTCAACGTAACCGAGCGCAGCTTCACATCAATCACATAGTCTTCTTCTTCCTTCAGACCCCTTACAAAATTATCCGCTGTCAAATACATGGCGGTCGATTTGGCAGCTTGTCCGGAAATAATCAGCGGTGTACGGGCCTCATCGACCAAAATAGAATCGACCTCGTCGATGACCGCATAATAAAGCGGTCTTTGCACCATCTGTTCTTTATATACGACCATGTTGTCGCGCAAATAGTCGAATCCGAACTCGTTGTTCGTACCGTACGTAATATCGCAAGCATAGGCTTGCTGTTTCTCCGCATGCCCCAGATTCGCCAGGTTTACGCCGACGGTCATGCCCAAAAATTCATATATTTTGCCCATCTCGGCGCTGTCGCGCTGAGCCAAATAATCATTGACCGTGACCACATGAACGCCTTTGCCCAAGAGCGCATTCAAATATACCGGAAGCGTACCGACCAGTGTCTTTCCTTCACCTGTCCGCATTTCTGCGATCCGGCCTTCATGCAGTACCATACCGCCGATAAGCTGTACGTCATAATGACGCTTGCCAAGCACACGTTTGGAGGCTTCCCTTACAACCGCAAAAGCTTCCGGCAGCAGATCGTCCAGATCCTCGCCATTCTCCAAACGGTTGCGGAATTCGTTCGTTCTATTACGCAAATCTTGATCGGTTAGCGTCTGAATGGATTCTTCCAACGAGTTGATATATTCAACCGTCTTCCACATCCTCTTCAGTTCGCGATCATTCGAATCGCCAAATATTTTTTTCACGAGTCCTAGCATGCAGCTAATCCCCTTTCTCCTCTTCGAACAATATCATATAATCTAAATTGTAGCAGTTTGCTCTTCTCGCCGCAACAAACCGCTGTATTTCCTTATATTACTGAAAAGAGCCTGCCATCATGCGCCGCAGGCATCTTACGATGTTCCATCGGCGTTTCAGGCAAGCTCAGATCTTTCAAATGATCAGATTACCGGGCCGGCTCAATTAAACCGTATCTCCCGTCGTCGCGTTTATACACCACGTTGACCTGTTCCGTATCGGAGTTAGCAAAAACAAAGAAATTGTGGCCTACCATATTCATTTGCAGAATGGCTTCTTCCACATCCATCGGCTTCAGCGTAAACCGCTTCGTCCGTACCAATTCGTATTCGTCGTCTTCTTCAAGAGCAGAGGAAGCGCCTGGTTCCGATTCTACCCGGAATAAATCTTTAAGACCGCCTTCTTGGCGGATTTTGCGGTTAGCCTTCGTCTTGGCCTTCCGAATCTGCCGCTCCAGCTTGTCTACCACCAGATCGACCGAGGCATACATATCGGCATGCTTTTCTTCCGCCCTCAACAACAAGCCTGTAAGCGGGATCGTCACCTCAATGGCATGCATGCCCTTCACGACACTCAATGTTACGTTAACTTCAGATGTAGGGGGAGCTTCAAAGTACCTTTCCAGCTTACTCAGCTTTTTTTCAACATGATCTCTCAACGCTTCTGTCACTTCGATGTTTTCACCACGTATGTTGAATTTCATGTAGTACTCCTCCTTTCATACCTACATTATACCATATTCTCCTGCCGCATTAAAAATCCTTTAACATTCCTTTCACAAGAAATACACATACCATTTTCCAGCCGATTGGAAGGTATGCGCATACAAAAAAACACCCTGGAATTGCTCCCAGGGTGTCAGCCATCTTCAAACATAACCATCTATAAATGCGGCCGAATCCCGACCGGATGATTACAACTTGATGACGTTAGCCGCTTGAGGACCGCGTGCGCCCTCTACGATATCAAACTCAACGGATTGACCTTCTTCCAGCGTCTTGAAGCCATCGGCTTGAATAGCGGAGAAATGCACGAATACGTCGCCCCCGTCTTCGCGTTCGATGAAACCGTAGCCTTTTTCTGCATTAAACCATTTAACTTTACCTTGCATGCAAAAACATTCCCTTCGTTATCAAATAACTGCAAGCTGTAGCCTACATTTCGAATATATCACTCCAAACTTACCCATGTCAATGCGACATCAGCGTGTTATAAAAATATTTTGAAAATTCTCGTATTAACATTCTCTTGATAATCTATTCACAGCCAAAAAGCCCGTTATGTCGCGGTTTTTCGACATTTCCCGCAAAGTTATCAACAGAGTTATGCACATTGTCCACAGGCAAAATAATACTCACAGCATGTCTGTGAGTATTATTACTTACTTATTCATTGAAGTATAGTCCGCAGCGTTGGGTTAGCATGAGCCAACATCAACCTGGACGTTTGACTTACCTTATTCTTTTAACAAACTTCATCTCCCGGTTCCTTTCCATACGCCGAAAACCCGGGTAATCAAAAAAGACCGCAGCCACCTCGCTTTTGAAGCCAGGAGCAAAACGATCTTTCACTGAACCTCTGCGGGAATAATCATCCAGAGTCATCTCATCTATTTCTTCCGATCAAAGAACACACTATCCAGAACAAATTCTGTTTCATACGCCGTTTTTTGCAATCGACCCCGGTTGATTTTACTTGTCCCTTGCAAGCCCTCATCTCTAAGCTCATTCATTTTGGCAAGGATTAGCGCATCATGCTGAAGCAAGCGCTGTACCCGGGCCGTATACTTGTTTCGTTCCATTGGGGATAAAGAGTGGCTCTTCATCCTTTCAATGATTTGTTCTCTACTGTCAACATATGCTGATATCTCCTCATAGGTCATGTTCGACAGAGACTGCATCCAATCTCCCATGAGTTGTTCCAATTCTTGAATGAGCTCATCCATGGGTTACTCCGGCAGCACTACCCTGATGAACTAGCTTTGAGGCTTGAAACCATGTTTCCTTCAGCTCAATTAAATATCCCAGTACTTCTTCAGCGGGTTCAATATTTTTCTTTGTATTTGCTTGAATCAACCTGTAATTAAAATATTCATAAAGCTTCATCAGATTATCCGAAATAGGCGATTGGGGGTCTAAGGTAATCATAAATTCGCTGATAATATCTTGAGCCCTGCAAAGATTGGAATTCGCTTCATCATATTTATTTTGCTTAATGGCTTCAATCGCCGCTCTGCAAAAACGTATAGCCCCGTCACATAACAAGATCAACAACTGCGCTGGGGTTGCCGTATGAACGGAGGCCTCCAAATATTTGTTTCTTTGTACTGATTGTATCATTTTCCATCCTCCTGCTATTAAGCTCCGCCGAATGCGTTAGCTAAGTATAAGGATTGAGAATTGTATCTGCTAATAGCACTCTCCATGGCAGTAAATTGTCTGTAATATCGATTTTCAATTTCGTTTAACCGTACATTCCATTTATCAATCTCTTTATCCATTTCATATAATCTTTTCCCAAGAACGCTATTATCTGAAAGAGATACGGCTGTTCCCGCTCTGCTCGTCAGACCGTCTAATGTTATTTTCAATTGATCATAAATCCGTTCTGCAATTCCCACATCAGATTGGTCCGCATCGCCATTTCCATTAGCCGTAAACATCGCGATGACAGCATCAGGATTTTCCTCGATGGCTTTTCTCAGCTTGTTTTCGTCAGTAAGATAAAGCTTCCCGTTTTCAACATATTGACCGGTCTCTATACCGATGGAGCTTAACGTTTTATAATCCTTGCTCCCTGTTTCCACTTGAGCCATGATCGCCATTCTCATGCCGCTGACCGCTTGGCTAAGATAGGAGTCGTTCCTCAAAAGACCGCTTCGTGCCCTTTTGGTCCAAAGCTCAATGTCGCTATCCTTCATTTCTTTTTTCTGCTCGTCACTCAGCGGTGGATAGCCTTGAAATCGGCTTTCGTTGATTTTGTCCTGCATCGTTTTTAAGATTTCGTTGTAATCATTAATGAAGCCCTTTATGCTCTCAACCATCTTGTCCGTATCTGTTTTTACTGTGACTGTAGTTGAAGAACCTGCCGGGGTCAGTGGATTTAACGTAAGCTCCACCCCATTAATGGTAAAGGTATTGCTCTTCTTCGTTATCCCGGTTACCCCGTTGATGTCTACAGATGCATCCGTTGCTGCTGTACCTGCACCCGTTATCTTTAATATGTCCGTAGTAAAGTTCCCTTTTACGTTTTCGAAGGTGATGTTGGCTGAATCCTTATTGGCGCCATTCACTTTTCCCGTCTGCTTCGAAGTAAACGAGACCAATCCTCCCGTACTCCCCACTTCATAAAAAGACGTAACATTCGTATTTGCATTGATACGGGCAATCACATCATTAAGCGAATCTACATTTGGATCGATCGTAATCACATTACTGCCATTGATCTTAATTTCATAAGTCTCATATGTAGGAGGGTTCGTCGCCGGAGTAACCTGTGTTAGCGTGCCTGCCAAATTAGCCGCTTGACTCGCTAATGTTTTTGTCGGGTCAAATGACGAATTCGCTCGTATATCGCTTGCACTTCTATTTGTGGCGGCTGTAGCTACATTGTTTACTTTAATATTCAATTGGCCGATCTGCGCATCGCCTGTCGCTTTCGCTGTAATAATATCCGCGTTAGCGGAAGTGGCCGTTCTGGAACTTAAATTACCTTCCAACTTAAAGTTAAACAATTTGTTGTTGCGATAATCCCACAGCTTCGTATTCATATCGCGATAATCTTCACGCTGCCATTCTATTAACTGCTTTTTTTGTTTAAGGACGTCCAATGGTTTTCTATGGGCCATCATTAGGCCTTTAACAATGGAATCGATATCCATGCCGCTAGCCAATCCACTAAAGCGATTAATGGGCGTAACCATCATTTATCAACTCCTGCTTCAATAAATTATCTTTTTTCATCTATGATGATTCCAGCCATCTCCCATATCTTAGCAATTAAATCGAGGTTCTTCTCTGGCGGTATTTCTCTAATCAGCTCTCCGGTTTCCTTGTTCAGTACCTTGACAAGGATTTGCTTCGTTTCTTTATGTACAGAAAATTCCAAGAAGGTTGACGCCCCTTCAATGGACTTAATAGCCCGTTCGATTGCTTTGATGAACTGTTCCTCACTAACAGGAATGTTCTCTCCCCTAAGTTCCGCTTCTTTTAAGTCCTTTACTGAATGCAGGTTAGCCGCAGATGTAACACGCCATTCGCTACCCCCAGACTCGCTTCTTGTCGATGGGTATCTATTCTTCTCAGAAGCTCCGGTCGGTACATTTATATCCACCTCAAACACCTCCATGACTGGGTTCATATGATAGTAATATCGGACAATCATATGCATTGTGTTAGAGGAATTGCGGAAATCAACTATATTTTTAATAATGATTCCAGCGCTTTTACTACAGTCTTCTGGGTCTCGGTCTCCATCTGCGGCCAGATCGGCAAACTAATGACCTCCGACGAGGCCTGCTCGGCAATAGGCAATGAAATGGAGTCGTCTTGAAAAACCGGCAATCGATGGACCGGGATAGGATAGTAAATCATTGTATCTATACCTTGGTCTGCAAGGTTTTTTTGCAAACGATCTCTCTTCCCATCTAATATACGAATAGTGTATTGATGGAAAACGTGAGATGATCTGTGGAAGTCAGCTGACTCTGGAAGAACAATCCCAGGTATACCCGCAAGCCATTCATTGTAATTATTAGCAATCTGAATGCGTTGGTTATTCCATTGGTCAATATAAGGCAGCTTTACACGAAGAATGGCGGCCTGTAATTCATCCAGTCTTGAATTATAACCAAATGTTTCGTTATGGTATTTCTTTTTGGATCCATGAATTCTAAGCATCCTTGAATACTCAGCAATCTCTTCATCATCTGTCGCTATTAGTCCCCCGTCTCCGTATGCTCCTAAGTTTTTCGTAGGGAAAAATGAGAAGCATCCTGCAGCTCCCAGCGTCCCTGCCTTTTTACCTTTGTATTCAGCACCGAATGCTTGGGCTACATCTTCAATCACCTTGAGTCGATAGCTTCTGGCCATCGCCAAAATTTCATCCATCTCTGCCGTTCTCCCGAATATATGAACAGGTAAAATGGCTTTAGTTCGCGGTGTGATAGCTTGCTCAATCAAAGACGGATTCATATTAAACGTCCGAGGATCAATATCGACAAATACGGCCTTCGCTCCAACCTGATGAATAGCTTCCGCTGTCGCAAAGAAAGTAAACGGTGTCGTGATAACTTCATCACCCTCGCCAATTCCGACTGCCTTTAAAGCAATAATCAACGCATCCGTACCGGAATTTAGAGCAACAGCATACTTTACACCTAAATAGGCGGAAACTTCCTCTTCGAATGCTCTTACGTTCTCTCCCATAATAAAATGGCCGGATAAAAGGACATTTTCAATGGAATCCATTAATTTGCTTTTCAGGCTTTCAATTTCACTTTGTAAACTGAATACCGGAATTTTGCCCATGGCATCATCCAACCTTCCTATAACTTCTTTAAACGCCGGTGACCTCCATCATCCTGAAGGAGATACTGTTGTCCACACGAGGTGCATGTTAGGGGTTGGCGTTCTTCGTTTAAAGTTGTTCCGCATTCGCAAACCCACCCGATTGGCCGCGCCGGAACCCCTGCAACTAAAGCATATTCCGGTACATCTTTTGTGACGACCGCCCCAGCCGCAACAAAGCCCCATTGACCGATAGTAACGCCGCATACAACTGTTGCATTCGCTCCGATCGAAGCCCCGCGGCATACCCTGGTCACCGCATAATCATCGCTTGTATTTCTCGGAAAAGCCGATCTGGGTGTCTTTACGTTGGTGAAAACCATGCTCGGCCCACAAAAAACATCATCTTCCAAAATAACGCCTTCATATATGGATACATTATTTTGTATTTTTACATTATTTCCAATTTCCACTTTGTTTGCTATAAACACATTTTGTCCAATATTACATCTTTCACCGATCTTTGCACCGCCCATAACATGAGAGAAATGCCATAGCTTTGTCCCTTTACCGATCACCGCACCTTCATCTACATAGGAGGACTCATGTACAAAAAATTCACTCATGTGCTCTTAGCTCCTTTTGCAGCAGATTTGAGCATTGTTCCAATATTTTGATGACTTCCAGCCCATTCTTTCCATCCGATAACGGCTGCGCACGCTCTTCCAGACATGCTAAAAAATGCCTGCATTCCAGGGTTAACGGTTGTACCTCGCCATGATAAACAATCTCGCTGCCTTCATCGCGGTTGGACAAATCCCCTTGAATACCTTTCTTATGAAGTGTTACGATTTGCTGTTCTTCATCGTAAACAAGCATGCCCTCGGAACCTATCGCAACCAGTCTGCGCCGAATTTCCGGCCACGCCCAGGAAGTATGCAAATGGGCATGGACCCCGCTGGCAAAAGATAAATGCACATATACATCGTCTTCTATGGCAGGCTGAATCATCCTTTGTCCGTTCACAGAGATCCTGGCAGGCGACTCCTCAATAAGATACATAAAAACGGCTAAGTCATGAACCCCAAAGCTCCACAATACATTTTCAATGGATCGAACCCGCCCCAGCTTTAATCTTTCCTGATGAACAGCCTGCAGGTTACCTATCATGCCCGCCTTTAGGCACGCTTTTATTTTTTGAATGGCCGGTTGATAAAGCAGCAAATGCCCAACCATGAGAATTAAATTGTTATTGTTCGCTATCTCAACAAGCTCTTCCGCATCCCGAACGGATAAAGTCATCGGTTTTTCTATAAAGACGTCTTTGCCCTTTTCAAGAGCTTGTTTAGCAAGAGCGAAATGGGTAGACGCAGGTGTCGCAATAACGATAGCCGTATTGATAGTCTCTAAAGCCTGCTCATAATTGGATAAAACAGGAATGTCAGGATATTGATCCAATAATGCTGCTCGCAAGCGGGGATCCGTCTCCACAATTGCAGATAGAGCATGCAGTTCATAAAAGGTGCGGACCAGATTTTTTCCCCACTGCCCCGCGCCTATTACAATTACTTTCGTCATAAAAACTACCTACTTTCGGAGAAAAAGCATATCATCCAATTTATAGGCGATACAGCTTTCCAACGGTTTTCACAGATTTTATTGCATTTCTTGTATCAAAAATAATCTTTGCCGTATTTCCAAGAAACTCATAGTCAAAATCAGAATGATCCGTAGTGACAACCGTGATATCTGCTTTTTGGATATTTTCTTTACTTAATTCAACACCCTCGTAGTTCTTTCCTTTGTAGGTGAAGGCAGGAATTCTCGTATCACTATATACAACGTTAGCTCCACGTATTTCGAGTAATTCCATAATTTTAATTACAGGCGATTCTCTAAAATCATCAATATCCTTTTTATATGCAATACCAAGTAAATGGATTGTTGACCCATTAATAGGTTTTCTCTCTTCATTTAATATATGTCCTATTCTCTCTACAACAAATTCCGGCATACTGTTATTGATCTCGCCGGCTACCTCAATCAATCGTGTATGGTAGTTGTACTCACGAGCCTTCCAAGTCAAGTACCACGGATCAATCGGAATACAATGACCTCCAAGTCCGGGTCCTGGATAAAACGCCATAAATCCATAGGGCTTCGTCTTAGCTGCATCGATAACTTCCCATATATCTATCCCCATCCGGTTACAAAGGATAGCCATCTCGTTAGCTAAAGCAATGTTTATATTTCGAAATGTATTCTCATATATTTTCTCCATCTCGGCAACTGCAGGGCTGGATACGCGGTGAACCGTACTTTCAAGTACTTGCTCGTAAAGTGTAGCAGCGACCTCCGTACACCCTGCCGTGACACCGCCGACTACTTTCGGGGTATTCTTTGTATTATACAATTTATTTCCCGGATCAACTCTTTCCGGCGAGTAAGCCAAGAAGAAATCTTTTCCGCATATTAGACCTGTGCTTTCCAAAATAGGCTTAACTACTTCTTCTGTCGTTCCGGGATAGGTTGTACTTTCAAGCACAACCAATATCCCCGGACGCAAATATCGGGCTACCTCTCCCGCGGAAGCTCTGACATAGCTTAAATCAGGTTGTTGGTAACTATCCAATGGCGTCGGCACGCAAATGGCTACGACGTCCAATTTATTAATCTCAGAGTAATCCGTCGTTGCTTTGATCGAGCCTTGTTTGATTAATTCCTTCAATTCATCCTCGATAACATCGCCGATGTAGTTAATACCCTGATTAACCATATCGACCCGCTTTTGTTGAATATCAAAGCCGATTACCTTATACCCGGCCTTTGCTTTCTCAACTGCGAGCGGAAGCCCGACATAGCCAAGTCCTATGACGCCAAGTACAGCGGTTTTGTCCCGAATTCTATCCATTAATTGAGATACGTTATTAGTAAATGAAGTCAAGGCAGGCACTGTATCACCTTCTTGTATTATTTCGATAACAGCCTATCCCAAGCCTTCTTATAGTTCTGGGTGGTTATCACATACTCATTGTATTCGTTATCGATAAATATTTTATAAGCGTTAAAAAACTTGATGGATAAGTGGTTATCTCTGCAAAGATCATTCATCTCTTGATACATAATACTGTTGTCAATAATCTGCAGTTTATCAGGCATGATTTTTCTAATAAAATCCAAGTATTCAGGATCCGGAATCGTAATAAATACAATGCCGTCTTCCTTCAAATGGTTACGGATAACCCTGAACAAATTAGGGTACCTATCTCTTGGCACATGCTCCATGACATCGCAAAGTGAGATCACGTCATACTGTTCGTTCAGATCCAGCGTTGTAATGTCATGCGCGATAAATTCAACATGAGCCACCGTGCTTTTGGCATACTCAATCAATTTGGGTGAGAGGTCAACCCCAATGACCTTTTCGACGCCCAACGAATGGATAAATTCCGTAGTTATCCCTATACCGCAGCCTAAATCCAGTACTTTATGCCCAGGTCGGACAATTTGTTGTAAACGCTGTTTGATATATAGATGCCTTGGATTATCCCTTTGTCGATCCTGCTGCAAATAGCCCAGGAAATTATCATAAAACTGAGTAACCTCTTGTACTGAGACTTCTCCGGAAATGCCGGGATTTACGGTTGCAGCAATTTCCTGTGAGGCTTCAACATGCCTAAACGGTTGCAGTACACCATGGATTTGATTTATTTGTTTATCTAAGGAATAGCGTTCTTCAATATATTTCCGATATTCCCTAGGGGCATACTCTTCCGACATCAGCATATCGATAAGCTCATCCATCGTACTCCATACAAATTTGCCGAACTGATATTTGGCACCGACAAAATTATGAATCAACGGCTTAATTCCCCGAGCCATAGCTTCCATAACTCCGACCGGATTGCCTTCGAGTACACTGGTGGAAATGATAAAGTGCTTATCCTCCAGCCATTGGTTGATATCATCCTGCCAGCCTTCATAAATGACATGTTTCTGCAATCCAAACTCCGCGATCATCTGTCTAAAATAAAGCATATCCCTCGGATCTTGGAATTGGCCGGCAATATGCAATGTATATCTGGGATCCCGATCAAATATAGCTTTAAAGGATTGCAGAAGAAGCATAGGTCCTTTTTTATAATTAATGTAGCCTACATAAGCAATACGGAATCCTTTTTCTCTTTCTTTAAACGCAAATTTATTGATATCGATCCCATTGGGTATAACAACCGCTTGATCTTCGCTAAGGCCTTTAATTTGTTCCAAAACGAATTTTTTAATATGCTCAGCTACAAAGATCACGTGATCTACACTTGTCCAATTCACTTGCTTCGGGTAGTTCGTGAAAGCTTCATAACTGTGCAGCCTGCATATGATTTTCTTATCCTGGGCCATCTGAAGCTTGCTTCCGTAAATGATAAGCTCATCACACCATTCAAACCAGCATATATCGGCCCACTTCATGCCATCGTCAATTTGCGGATAATGCGTCACAACAATCTTCTTCGTCCGATACTCGGCGGATAATTGATGTATAATATCATTAATAAAATTATCCATCTTTTCCTTGACAAAAAAAACAAGCTTTTTCTTATCTCGTATGTTCGGGTCAAGCTCCTTCAATTGAGTCATTTTACTTCTAATCTCTTGTTCTTGACCGGCAGGAAGCAGCTGATTTAAATCGCAATAGATATCATATGCGGATTGATAATCCTGCTGCTGTTCATACCAATAGGCTTGATTATAAAGTAAATCCGTATGATAAGGATCTATATCCAGTCCTTTCATTAATACCGTTTTTGCGTCAGTCCATTTACCCTCCACCATCAGCACAATCGCTTTCATTGAAAGCAATTCGGCATCCTCCGGCACTAATTCCTCACATTTATCGATGGCTTGGCTGGCCGTTTCAAGCTCCCCAAGATGAATAAGCTCTTCTATTTTTGATTTCATCAACTTAACTTTTTCGAGTAACTCTTTGCTATTATCGCTCATTTATGTCCCCTCTTTACTCTATAACAGTCAAAATCCTTTGTTCCATAAATGGCTTTAGCATTTCTGCAACGTAAGGGTATGCCTCAGCAGCTTCTTTATAGTAATGTGACGCGTATTTTATACTGCCTTTTGCTTTAGCCTCTTCGGCAAGGTGCATCAAAATAAAAAACTTATCTTCAGCGCTGTCTATCGTTTTATATACTAAACGGATTGGCGTCAGTTGATATAAATAAGTAATATATTGAATCCCGCGTTCGGTATATAAGTTAAATATGTCGTGATATTCTCTGTCTATTACGGATTTTTCTTTCTTAGAGCGCTCGATTGCCGTTAATAAGATGACGTTGGCAACGGCGCAATACACCCGATTGCTTTGATAATCATTAGGCCTGATTTTTTCACCTTTTAAATACTGCATAAAATAATCTTGGGCTTCGTCAAACTTATCCAGCAGCATCTTAACATACAACTTTATATATCCGTTCTCCAATGACTTAAAATAAGAAATCACAGGCAAGCCGCGCTTTATGGCATACCGATAAATTTCAAAGTACGGAAAAACAGGCAGTTTACTCATCATATTGCTGACAAGAAAATCTTTAATTAAACGGGGATCATCCGTTAGCCTAATTTGGTTTAGTTGGCCATAGGGCCCTTCCTCTTTAGAAAATACGCTTGCTATTAATAATTTCTCTTCGGCATCCTTTAAAGCCGCTGCAGCAATCTCCAACTGGTGTATAAAATACGCTGCCACTGAGTTATTCTCAATGGATTTATAGAACTGGTATAACTCCTCATATCTTTGAAGCTTTAACATGACGTTAATAACAAGATCAACTTTATGGGTACTTTCTTCTATTAAATCTATATATTCAACTGCTTCCGCATCATTTTCGTTTTCCATTAAAGCTCTGGCTAATTTATAGGCAGCAACGGATTTCGACGTTTCATCTACCGTATACAGCTCGAGAATAGACAGTTTGGATAATCCTTTTTGGTTATATTCTTGATGAAGCTTCAAAAATGTTTTGAATGTCTCAATCGCTTGGTCTATTTCCTGCTGCGCGAGCAGCGCATCGGCCAAGTAGAAATATAAATCTATGTATTGAGGCGTTAGCGAAATACCTTCTTTCGCTATTCTTACCGTTTCATCAAATATTTTGCAAACATAACTCATTCGGGCATGTTCGCCGATAACATAATAATTGCGGGCTACGATCTCTTTACCGTGTTTCTTTAGCAGAGCATAGCTTTTCCTTATTTGCAATAATGCTTCCCTATAATCTTTATGCATAAAATAAGTTCTGGCTAATTGAAACCGGTAATAAATATGATCCGGATCTTTCTCCAATTCTTTCAGCAGTAAGGAACTTGTTCTCTTGAATTTCTTTTCCATCAATTCCGGATCATCATTATTATAGCCGTAATGCCTAATATAAATATCGGCGTGCATGGCTGGATTCTCATACTTCGGTTGATTATGAATGGAGCCCTCGTACCGAAATTTCCCTGTATTTCTAAACAACCGTTCCGATATGTGCACAACGTATTTATCACGAGCTTCAGTCAGAAAGTTTTTTCCCAATACCCGTATCGTGTTATACTCGTTAACGGTCTCGGACTGCAGTAATGCCACAAGCTTCTCCGGGTCCTCTAATTCCTCATCAGCGTCCAGAATAAAAATCCATTCACCTGTAGCGTAGGCGATCGATTTATTTCTCATGTCGGAGAAATGATGATTCCATTCATGATAATATACTTTGCTGGTATATGCTTGGGCAATTTCAACCGTCTTATCGGTAGATCCCGTATCTACGATAATCAATTCAGCAGACAAGGCTTCGAGCAAAGGAACAACGCTGTCAAGACATCGTTTTAGATTGTTCTCTTCGTTTTTGACGATCATGCAGATGCTTAGAGTTGGCTTTTTAGTCATTAGTTAAGTTTTCACTCCAGTATTCGAATAATGGGTGCAATTCAAATGTTAACAAATCGGCTGTCAACAGATAATCTTTTGCCTGGTACGCCTGAAACAGCATATTCAATTTTTCGTTGCACTCCTCTATATTCACTGCACTCACGTTTGTTTTGAGCAGATCCGCAGCTTCAACCAATACCGCGATATCCTCCATTAAATATACCATCTTTTCATTGGCCCGCTCGTCGTTCCCGCTTTGGTAACATTCCGCAACGGTTTGCATGCGGGCACAAATATTTTTTATCAGCTCGTTTGCTGTAGCCTTCAATTCGTTGATTTGCGCTATCACTCATTATCCCCTCTTAATTTAGGAAAAGCCGACTATACAGTCGGCTTTTCTCACATTTTTTATACCATTTGATTTACCGGTTATTATCTCAAAAGCTGCAATACGCCTTGAGGAGTTTGGTTAGCTTGCGCAAGCATTGCTTGAGCAGCTTGAGTCAAGATGTTGTTCTTCGTGAAGTCCATCATTTCCTTCGCCATATCTACGTCGCGGATACGGGATTCTGCAGCAGTAAGGTTCTCGGAAGATGCACCCAGGTTGTTGATGGAATGTTCCAGGCGGTTTTGGAACGCACCCAGCTTGGAACGTTGAGAAGATACATCGTCCAGCGCTTTTTGAATCGCAGAGATTGAAGCTTCGGCCGCACCCTTGGTATCGATTTTAATACCGTTAACGTTCAGTGCAGCTGCGCCCATGTCCTCGATAGAAACGTTCATCGTTTGCGAGGAGTTCGCACCGATTTGGAAGGTCAACGAGGTATCCGTGTTGTCAACAATAGCCGCTCTTTGTGTAAAGGTAGCTTCGTCTCCAATGTTGGCTGTTGACAATCCGCCGATGGTTACGCTAGCTTGTCCGATCGTTACCGTACCGCCAGCAGCACCGATTTGCAAGCTGCTTGCATTACCTTGATGATCTGTAAAGGTAACAGTAAAGGTAGTAGCGGAAGTGTTTGCGGATCCGATTCTAATGTTGTAAGACAGGTCGTTTGTGATCGTACCAGCGTTCGTGATTCCTGTAAATACTGCAGAGTTCGAGACCTCATCGAATTTAGCAACTTGTGCTGCATTATTCGTACCGCTCAGGTTACCGTTCAACAGCTTCTGCGTATTGAACTCCGTCGTGTTAGCGATACGATCAAGCTCTTTAACCAGCTGATCCACTTCTTTTTGCAGTTCCTTACGGTCTGCATCCGTGTTCGTATCGTTGGACGATTGAACGGCAAGCTCACGCATACGCTGCAGGATGCTGTGAGTTTCATTCAAAGCACCTTCAGCCGTTTGAATCAAAGAAATACCATCTTGAGCGTTACGCTGTGCTTGGTCCAAACCGCGGATTTGTCCGCGCATTTTTTCGGAGATGGCCAAACCAGCCGCGTCGTCGCCGGCACGGTTGATGCGAAGACCGGAGGACAATTTTTCTAAAGATTTACCAACTGCACTGTTGTTTCCAGACAATTGACGGTGTGTATTTAATGCTGCAATGTTGTGATTAATTCTCATTTTTTTCTTCCTCCCTGAAGGTTCGTTTTCCCACATCCATGTGGTTTTCAACTATTCGTAGGTCGGCCGCCCTATGAATCGTTCTTATTATTATTATCGTAATTCATCGATACGTACTGTAGGTGTAATTTCGATCAATTAGATGCGTATTGGCCATTTTCAGGGATAAAACCGGCCTTTTTTCTCAAAATATCGCTATATTTCTTTAATTTACGACGAATTTCTATTTTTATTTCGCTTCTCCTTAATCAAAGCGTTTAAATCCTTGAGATTCACAGCTATATTGGACGCTTCACGGTTGGATTCCTGTATCGACAAATAAACCTCTTTTCTGTATACCTCGACATTTTGGGGAGCTTTAATGCCTATTTTAACCGTTTCCCCTTCTACTCCCAGTACAACCAACTCCACCTGATCCCCGATCATAATCGATTCGCCCTTCTTGCGGGTAAGTACTAGCATGACGGCTCACCATCCATTTGTGACGGAACGGTATTCGCCGCCGAGTCTACAAGCCTGTGCTTTGTTTTATAGGGGGTATTGTGAAGGATCACTTGTTTGCCGATTTTTGTCGCCATGTTAATAATGACAGGGGCAAGAAGATTTATCGTTATATTTTCAATATCGCTGGAGACGGTAATAATGGACCAAATCATCAGATCTTTGGCATCCTTGATTCCCAGCTCTTCTTCCACGCTTTCCGGCAGCTGAAATTCGTAGCTTGGATAGAACAAGAATGGATTCGTAATGACAAACGATAAATTATGATTGTCTACGGACTGCATAAATGAAAAAGGCTCATCCGCCTCGGATTGCAAAATCACATATTGCCGATATTCTTCAAAACCGGGCAAGCCTTGAGGAAAGGTGATGATATGATCTTCCTCCACGACAATTTGCCCGAATTGCAAAGTACTTACCATCATCTATTGATCACCCCTTTATGGAAATAAGAAAAGCTCCTGCCGGAGCTTTGCGAAAAATATATCAAAAACTACAGACTTTTTAACCTGTAGTTTCTTGCCTATATTTTCAGATCAATTTGCGGAGGTGTAATTTCTACCTTTGGATATTGCAGCATGTAGATGTCCAGCTTTCCTCGAGAAACGTTCAGCTCCGGCCGGTTCACCTGTACATTAACTTCTACAAGGCCATCAGTCACTTCGATCCTCGGTTTGTTTGCAGTATAGTGAATATCCACATTATCATACGCCGCCGGCCCCACAAAATTAAACTCAAAACGTTCGAAAAAAAGCTGCTGCGCATTATCGGCTATAGGATTCCCACCTGCTGCGATGTTGCCGAGACGGTTGCCTTGCTCTACGATTCTCGCGATCCCTTGCAGCGCTACATTCTTGGCCTCCGAATAAATCCGGTTCATCGTCTCAAGATGGCCTCCTCTGTTCAGCGCATCCCATGCCTTGCTCTGGTCGATTTGCAGATCTCCGCGCGGAGATTCGATTTGCAGCTTCGGCGGTACCCGCTTCATCTCGTAGGTCGCCTTCGGCTGCTTTTGTTCGAGCGTTGCGTGGTCAGCATCAATACCCAGCTGCGCAAACTGTTGATGAATGGAGATGGAGGGGAAAGAGACCATCTTCTATACCGACCTCCTAGCGTAAAAAGTCGACTAAGCTAGGTTGAATAATTTTGGCTCCCGCCGAAAGAGCAGCCTGATATACATTCTCACCCATTTTTAAGTTTGTAATCACCTCAGCCATATCCGCATCCTCTGTTTTGGACTGCAGGCTTTGTAAATTGGTGCTCATATCGACCAATCTTCCTTGAATGAGTTCAATCCGGTTCATTCTGGCTCCGACCTCTGAACGCATCTCAAGAATCTTGTTCATTCTTGTATCAATTTTGTCAATAGCATTACTAACCCCGGCGTGATTATTATTGGCAAGATCGGTGATCATATCGTTCAAAATGAGGAACACATTATCGGGATCCGTAGGTAGACCAAAAGCATCAGCCCCGGTAATATTAACAGGCAGCTTAATGCCAGGTCCCATTTCAAATTGCAAAAGCCCGTAATCCGTCGTTTCTGTCGCTGCCCCTGCTTCGGTATAGGGCTTAATATCAGTGAGTTGACCATTAAACACATATTTCCCCTTAAACTTGCTGTTCCCGATATCGACCATCTGCTTATACATTTCTTCGATTTCGGTTTTCATGGCTTCCATAGCTGTATCCGGATTGGTAGCATTGGCGCCTTTAACAGCCAATTCCCTTACACGCTGCAGCACATCTCCGGCTTGTCCCAGCATCGTGTCCGTAAAATCCAGGGTCGAAGCGCCTGCGTCCACATTTCTTTGAAATTGATCGGTTGCCGAAAGCTCACTCCGATATCTTAATGAAAATGTGATTCCCACGGGGTCATCGGATGGAGCATTGATCTTGCGAGCGGTGGACAACTGATTCTCCAAATGACTCAATCGGCCCAGATTCGTAGAAACGTTCCTCAGCAATTGCGAACTGATCATGCCTTGCGTTACTCTTAACGGCATTATTCCCCCTCCTTTTCATCTATTATCTGCCAACGACACCCATGCCGTTAATTACTTTGTCTAACGTTTCATCAAAAGTGGTCATCGCTCTGGCCGCGGCGTTGTATGCATGCTGAAACTTAATCATGTTGGACATTTCTTCATCCAACGATACGCCGCTCACCGATTGTCTTCTGGATTCCACTTGATCTACAAGAATTTTCTGGTTGGTCGCTTGACGTTGGGCCTCTTTGGTTTGTACGCCAACCTGACCGACAACCGAACGAAAATAATCGTCTACTGTTGCCATAGATGCATTGGCTCCTGTTCCAAAACTAAACTTGGCATCCCTCACCTGAGACAACAAAAGAGCCGCCGTATTGTTTCCGATCACGACTTTTTCATTCGCTCCCGTGCCTATTGTACGCATAGAAGTGGCAATAAGATTGGGGTTATCGACGATCGCCGAATTCACCTTAAATGTCGCAGCCGTTACCGGTTGTCCGGAGTTTTCATCAAAGAAAGGCACCCCGAAAGATGGATTTCCCAGATTATATCCGAGCTTGTGCAAACCGTTAAAGCCGTTCACTTCGACGGTCAGATCGCTGGTCAATGTCCTGTTACTGCCTGAATAGGTGACCCCGTTCAACACGGTCCCCTCGGGCAAAACCGAGTCCTTAGGAATCGTTACGGTGATTTTCCCATTCACCAAAGTATTCGCAATCGTATCCAGCTCCGATATATAGCTTGCCACATATTGATCTCTCGAAACAATCATGCCATATACTTCACCGCCGTTAAGGTCACCGGAGGCAAACGCCTGATTTAAGATATCGCTTGTCATCACAGACGGGGTACCGCCTGCAACAATGGCTGTATTTCCCATCGTGATGGTGTAACCTTGATCCGTATCCACTACTTGGATATTCACAATTTTAGACAACTCATCGGTCAACAAATCCCTTTGGTCTCTAAGATCGTTAGCGTTATCACCTATTCCCTCTACGCGCTGAATTTCTTTATTCAGGTTAGATATAGTAGAAGCAATCGTGTTAATTTGGCTTACTTTTACATTAATGTTCTCTGTCAGATCAGCGCTCAAGTCGTTTAATTGCTTGCTTGTGGCATTAAAGGCATCCGCAAGAGCCAATGCATTCTCGCGGACAATCTTTCGTCCATCCGTGTTTTCCGGATCTTTGCTGAGATCGGACCACGCTTTCCAAAAGTTATCAATCACTGTTCGAATACCGGTATCCGAAGGTTCGTTAATGATTTTTTCAAGCTTCTCTAATGTATCTTGTCGGACGGACCAACTGCCAAAGGATTTATTTTCATTTCTGAATTGATTGTCCAAAAAATTTTCACGAATTCTCGTAATGGACCCGAATTCAACCCCTGTGCCTAATTGACCGGGAACATTCGATCGGGTCATGCCTACGGCTTCAATTGGTCTTGATGCATTCATATTCACAACCTGCCTAGAGTAACCTGCAGTGTTGGCATTGGCTATGTTGTGTCCTGTCGTCTGTAAAGCAGCCTGCTGCGTAAACAATGAGCGTTTCGCAGTC
This sequence comes from Paenibacillus naphthalenovorans, assembly GCF_001465255.1. Lineage (NCBI taxonomy): Bacteria > Bacillati > Bacillota > Bacilli > Caryophanales > Paenibacillaceae > Paenibacillus > Paenibacillus naphthalenovorans. Next base: position 4,178,533 of record NZ_CP013652.1, read on the forward strand.
TCCAGTCCATGGAAAGTTGATCTCATAGGAATACACTCCCGTTCTATGCCTTCGTATCAAACAACCGATTCGGCTTCATACTTGAACTCAATTGCTGGTGCGGGTTATGATAAATCACTTCATCATCAGATGAACCGGCAAGCAGGTCAAGAGAGTAATTAATATATTTTAAAGAATGCTCGGTAAGCTGTTGATTGAATTGATTCAGCTCCCGCAGCTTGCGGATGGTTGCCAAGAGCTGCTTTTGCTCATCCATCAGCTGCTTTTTTTCGTCCATATTAAAAATAATCTTCGTCAAGTCGCTGACGGTCACCCGGGGATTAGGCTTATACCCTTTCTCCATGAGAAAGGCTCCGGTTGCTTCCAGACGCTGCTGGTCCAATTCCCCGATCCGCTTCAACAGCTTGTTTTCTTTGTTCACAATTTGCATCAATTGTTCCACTTCGTTATGGATAATTACATGCTTCTTCCGCTCTGCAAGATCCAACAAGGTGTTATGAACATCATTCAGCTCCGCCATCGTTTGCAACAGGGCTTCCAAAGACATGGCTCTCCACTCCAACTAGAATTTCAAAAAAGGAAATATTTTTTCAGCCAGCGTACGGGCATCGACATGATACGAACCCGCTTTCACCGACTTTTTCAATTCGTCAAGTCTTTCCCGATCTGCCGGTTTCGCCCCGGAACTTTCAAGCAGCTCCTTGGCTTCGGTAGAAATTTCCACATGATCTTTCATCTTGCTCTTTTTCCCGGATGCCGCCGCTTGTATATGTTCCTGGTTCTTCTTGTATTGGTTCACCGGACTAACCTGATTCGTTCCATTAATTTTCATCTTGTTCACCTCGACTGACAGCAATAGTAAGCCCACCGATTCCTGTATTACTACTTTTATCGGTGGGCTGTTTTTAAAAGTTTAGATGGAATTCATTTATTTTGTCGATCTTCAAGCCTGTCCCTAATTTTAAATGCAGCATTCCTTTGCTGCTGCTCCTCCCGAATTTTCTTTCGTTCCTCATCTTCGTGAAGGTGATCAAAGTCCTTCACCAAGCGTGTTCGGCAGTTATCACATATATTGTTGCTGCGAATCGGCGCTCCGCAAATATCGCAGTCATAGGTCATATTGGGATTGTTTTTGATGGAAATACGGCCTTCACGGATAAACTTGACGATCTGTTTGATGTCTACGCCCGTTGCGTCACTAAGCTCTTGAATCGTGCATGTCCGGTTCTCCCGAAGGAACTGTAAACATTTTTCATATTCCGCTTCCAGACTCTTAATGCAGTTTGGACACATGCCGTAGTTATTCTTGACATAAACTTTACCACACCTACTGCAGTTTGCCACATTGAGACTCATGTTACCCCCCCGCTCCTTTCGGCCCATATCTACGTTTAGTTTATCTCAAAGAATACGACAATGCACTCCTTTTTTTGACAAATGTGAGAATTTTCATGCCATTTTTACCTTGCCCAACTGACCCCATACACGTGAACCGGTAAAATAGTCCTGATCGTTCGGGCGCATTCGTTGAAGGTACTTCCGGTCGTATACACATCGTCCACAAGGTAAAGACGTACTCGCCCCTTCCGGCATGCCGAGGCAATAGGAGCGATTTGAGAAAGATCAGGTACAAACACCCCCGCCATATCGTCAAGCCGATCGGCTCTGGCTTTGAAGCTTTGCTTGTCGGTGTGGCGGGCTCTGGTCAGCAGAGAAATGACCGGTATACCGGTCAATCTCCCAAGCTCCCTGGCCATTTGCTCTGCTTGATTAAATCCCCGTTCGGCGTATCTTTGTGCGCTCAAAGGAACGTAAGTGATCCATTCGGCCGCATCGGACCGGGCTTTGCCCTTGTGATGCAAATGATAAGCGTGCAGCAGCATGGGGCCGAGTACCCTCGCAAGCGATTCTTTCCCCCGATACTTATAAAGGGCCAGCCATTCCTTCATATGTTCGTCATAACGAACAACACTGCGGTTTTGGGTAAAGTATGTAGATTTGCGCCGCGGACAATCCGGGCATTCCACGTGCCGGCCGCACCGGTCACATCGTACGGCATGTATCCAGGGTATAAGTTCATAGCAGCGCCGGCAGACAGGCAGGCGTATTGTCCCGCTCGCTCTTCTTCCTCCACACACCAGGCAGGACGATGATCTGGGCGCAAGCAGCGTCTCCGTCCGGCTGATAATGCGGATGAGCCACTCGGTCACCTCACCGATCTTTAACAACCGCAGTCCCTCCTTAAGCATCAATATACCCTTTTTTGAGGGCAAGAACGTTCATATCCACGATTTGCTTCACAGCCTGGGATTGTGAGCGTGTCTTTTCTTTTGCGGCGAATACGACCAGCCCCTTGGGGTCTTGAGCGGACCTGCCTGCCCTTCCGGCCATTTGGACGAGCGCAGCAGCATCAAAAACAGGCGAGTCCGCATCCAAAATAAACACATCCGACTTTGGTATCGTAACCCCCCGTTCCAAAATCGTCGTCGTTACCAGCATGCGAATCTTCGCGGCTCGAAAATCCGTTACTTTGCCTGTGCGGTCAGCATCCTTGGAGGACGTGCCCTGTATGTTCACATCAAGGAAAGCCCGGCGCAGCAGCTCCGTAAACGGCTCGACCATCGCAATGTTCGGCACGAATACGAAAATTTGAGCGCCACGATCGAGCGAAGCCTGCAGTTTTTGCTTTAGTTTTCCAGGCAGTATGCCCTGCCGAAGCGTTTGCCTCAAGCCCGGGCATCCCATTAGGAAAGGAACCGGAAGAGGATGCCGATGATACCTTGCGGCTACGCGGGCATGCGGCAGCGTGCCCTTCTTAACCGCCCGCTGCAGCTCTGCCGGCGGTGTCGCCGACAGCAGGATATACGCACCGCCCGGTGCGCAGACCTGCTCCGCGGCATACTGCAGCTGCGGGTTATTGTGGTAGGGGAATGCATCCAGTTCATCCACGATCACCAGCTCGAAGGCACGGTGAAACCGCATCAATTGGTGCGTCGTCGCCAACGTCAGCTCCCCCTGCTCCCACCGCTGCTCGCTCCCCCCGTAAAGCGTAACCACCTTGACCGACGGAAAAGCTTTCTCCAGCCGCGGCTTCAGCTCCAGTACCACGTCACGTCTTGGAGTTGCGACCACTACTTTTCCGCCGCATGCCAGCGTATATTGGATCATCGGAAAAATCATTTCCGTCTTCCCCGCTCCCGTAACCGCCCAAATTAAAAATTTTTTTGTCGGTCCTTCATTCTTATTTTTCCTTGAAAGGGGTTTATTTGCTTTCAAAAAATCCAACGCCAAGCCCGATGCTTCCTTCTGAACCTCGCTTAATCCCCAACGACTCAATATAGCCTGCCTATCCGGTTCCTGTGCCCACTCTTCCTTCTCTTGCGATTCATTCAAAGTCTCTGTGCGAATCAAAGGCGTACAGTATCGTACTCGCCCCATCGTCAAGCACGTTTCACAGTATGGGCAAGGGCCTTGGCAATACGGGCAATCCGTCCATACGATCGAAACCGGCACTTCTCCGTCGGCCCTTGGTCCGGGTCCCTTTCTCTTCGGATACCGCCGAGCCCCCTCGCTTCCGCATCGCCTGCACCGCCATTTTGATGAACTATCCAGCAAGAACTTCAGCACCCCGCCGGATTTTCGCTTCTCCACACCGGATTCGAGCACAATTCGTCCCTGAAGCCAAGCGCTCTGCAGCAAGTAACCGACTGCTTCTGCCCATTGCGGTTCGCCCTGGTTCTGCATCAATGCCTTGAACTCCTCCAAAAGCAAAAAACGTCCCTTCAGCAAAAACGACATCGTTGCGAGCACCCGCTCCATCTCGGTATTACCGTCAATAGAAGAACGCTCAAACATGGAAGGCTTCCATTCCCGCAGCCGCCACTCCCGCAGCTTTTCCCTTGCCATTCCGATCTCTCTGCCGCCGCTGCGCAATGTCTCCATCAGCTTTCCCTCTGCCGAACTCAGCGAAATATGATGTACCAGCTCCATAGCTTGTCCAAACGATAAGGCCGGCTCCAGCACACGAAGCTTGAATCGGCTGCCGTACAATCGGAACCAATGGTCTCGGTCGGCCCGAATATCCAAAGAAACGTGCCAAGAACAGCCTTTGGGAGAAAGCAAAACGTAGACCAAAGCTATCATGAATCGTTCAATCCCCATTTCCATCCCTTATAAATACCTGTAAGCGTTTCCTAAACGATCATTGTGGTTAAGCCGGACAACAATCATCTGCTCATCCCGATGCTTCAGAACCCATTCATCCCAGTCCATTTCCGCTATCGTCCAGATGTTCAAATGATGCTCCAATCTTAACCGCTCGGCGATAGCCAATGTATCATCAGTCGATCCTTCATCAACAATGGTGACGGCGATGGTTCTGCCTTTGATCCAAGAGAAAAAGTGCAGCGAACGAAGATACCATTCCATCTGAAGCTGATTATTATATGTTCTCAGAACATAATGCGCAACCGGTTCAGTCCCGCGCCGTTTCCAGTGCCAATGCAGCAAGTGGACGAGTAAGATCCCCCCAGCATAACAACCCATAATCCAAACCAAGCCTAACATCATAACGGCTTCCCTCCCTTAAGAGCATTATATGCTGCCCAAGAGAAGTTGGTTCCTTGCCCGAACCAAAGGCTGTGATGAGCCCGGTGCGACGATTATAACGTAACCCAGCCGTTCTTTATGGCGACGATGACAGCCTGAGTACGGTCGTCAACCTCCATTTTTTGCAAAATGCTGCTGACATGGTTTTTTACGGTCTTTTCACTGATGTAGAGGAACTCCCCAATCATCTTGTTGCTCTTGCCTTCAGCCATCAATCGCAGCACTTCGGCTTCCCTGCGCGTCAATGGGCTGTTATCCATATGTACATACTTCACATCGGCTTCTTTGGTTGAACCGGAAGCGGCAACCCCCTGCTCGTCCAGATATGTCATGCGGCGCAGTTGATTAATCAGCTTGCCGGTTACCTTCGGATGAATGTAAGCATGTCCCGCAACGACCGAACGAATGGCATTAATTAACGATTCAGCCTCCATGTCCTTCAGCAAATAGCCGGATGCTCCTTTGCGCAGTGTTTCAAATACATAGCTCTCATCGTCATGAATGGATAAAATTATCACCTTGATGTCTGGAAAAATATCTTTAAGCTTCTCCGTGGCCATCACGCCGTTCTCGACCGGCATATTGATATCCATCAACACGATATCCGGATGGAGTGTGTTGCACAGTTCAAGCACCTGAATACCGTCACCGCATTCGCCGACGACCTCCAGATCGTTCTCCATGTTCAAAATGCGTTTTACGCCTTCGCGAAATAATTGATGGTCGTCCGCGAGAACGAGCTTTATGGGGCGTTTGCCGCTGGCCATAATGTCCATTTGGTTAATCCTCCTTGGAATCAGACTTGATCGGTATGACCATGGATATTTTCGTTCCCACTCCAACGGTAGAATGGATGTCCAATCTTCCTTCGAGCAGTTCCACGCGTTCCCGCATACCCATCAATCCGTAATGACTTCCGTCTGTGATTTTCTTTTCGATATTATCTGTAATAAACCCGACCCCGTTATCGGTGATCGTGAGCTTGATCATTTGCTGCTGGAACGTCAGCTCCAGCGAGACGAATGAAGCTGCAGCGTGCTTATGCACATTGGAGAACGCTTCTTGAACCAAACGGTATACCGCAACCTCCATCCCTGAAGGCAGGCGGACTTCTTTGCCGATCAGTTCAAATTTCGTTCGGATTTTCGATTTTTCTTCATAATCTTGGACAAATTTCCTTAATGTCGGCACTAAACCAAGATCGTCGAGCGCCATGGGACGGAGATTGAAGATGATCTTACGGACCTCTTCGATCCCGCTCCTGACACTAACTTTCAAATCGTCTAATTCATTCTTAACGGCATTATAGGCCTGTTTGGCCAGCATTCGTTGGGTAATCTCCGTCCGAAGTACCATATTCGCCAAATTCTGTGCCAGACCGTCATGGATTTCCCGCGCAATACGCTTACGTTCCTCTTCCTGGGCCAAAATGATTTTAAGGCCCAGGAGCTGCCGATTTTTGGCAGACTCCAAGAGCCGCGTAACTTGATTCAAATCCCCGGTCAAATATTCCAGCACGACACCGAATTGGGAAACAAGCGCTTCCGCGCGTTCAAGCTGCTTATCCAAGTTCTTCAGACGTTTCTGCAGATCGTCCCTCCGCAGTTTCAAATGCAGCTCTTTTTCCCTATGGATGGCCAATTGCGCTTGAAGCTGTGTAGCCGCTTCATAGGCCATACGGATGTCTTCTTCATTGAAACGCTTGAAATCCCGGCTCACTTCAGTCAAACGCACACGAGAACGACGGTATTCCACTTCGAAGCGGTCTACCGTATCGATCGTTCTCGCGGTTTCTTCGAATACGATTTGCAGCTCTTTATTCAGCGCTTCGCGTTCTGCCCGGACGCTTTCACAGATCTCGTAAATTTGGTATTTGCTGTTCTCCATGACATCAATGGCATTCTTGATGACACGGTCAAAAACATCGACAGACATCCGGACAAAGCTCCTTCGCCATTTTTCTCAATAGCATTAGCAATATAGTACCATAATTTTGAAATATTGTGAGAGCTATTAGTACTAATTATTGCAGGGTCACTTGTCGGGTCTGCGGATCCCATGTCACTTTCCAGCCCAAATTCTCCGATAAGATGCGCAGCGGCACCATCGTCAAATTGTTCATGATGACCGGCGGCACTTCTGCCGTAACTCTTTGGCCATTCACGATCAGGTCTGGATTATCGATCCACAGATCAATCATTTTGCCGCCGCGAATGACGGTGACCTTGCGCTCCGTATCGTCCCACCGTACGGTTCCGCCAAGAGCGTCCGTCACAAAACGAATTGGGATCAAGGTATTGCCTTTTTCAATGACTGGGGCTTGCTCCAGCATCATTCTTTTCCCGTTAACGGTCACATCTTTTTTATTGATCGTCAGGCTAATCGAATTGAACGATGGTTTCGCCAAACCGCCTCTGTACGTAAACGTGATATCATCAATCCCGATGGCGCTTTTGGCAAGGCGCTCATCCTGACCGATCTCCTCATTGACGACATAAATGCTCTTCACCCGGATAGGGTAGCTTATTGGGTATTCCGACAGATCGGCAGTCACCTGCTTCCATCCCTTCCAGTTGATGCTGCGTGCCAAATCGACCAAATGAACCTTACCTGCATTATCCAGTATCTCCGCACGCAACCAGTTCAGGCTTTCGTCACCATTGACTTTTACCTTCATATATTGAGGCTGCCCCTCGATCACAATACCGGTATTCATGGCTGCATAAGCCCATTTATTGCCTGTGCCTTGCGTAAAATCGTAATTCAACTCCAGATACTTGTTTCCCGTTTCACTCAGCTTGATGGATACTCCAGCCTTAACCTCCTGAGGCTTCACTTCAGACGTCGTCATGACTGCAAAATTATCCAGATCATACCAAACTTTATCAACCCCTGCAGGGATGACAGTCATAGTGCTGTAGCCATCATACTTCGCTATGAGCTGGGCACCGGTGCTTCCGGCCAGGCTGTTCACTTTTAATGTTCCGTTGGCCAGCTCCCCTTGTATACCGAGCACTTCCCATTGGATCAGCTGCGGCGGGATTTCTCTGCTTTTTCCAGTTAAGGTTGTCGCAATAACCGGAGGCAGTTTAACGGACTCTCCCTCGGTTAGTGTCATGTTATCGGCCTTAATGCTCATGCTCTTCAATTGGTTTCTTCCTACGACTTCAATATTAGCCGTCGATTGCCCTTTACCGCTTACGGCCGTCACTTTGGCCACTCCCGGTTTTGTTGCGGTGAATACATTTTCTTTGAATGTACCGCTATTGTCCGCGACACTCCATTGAGCCGGCAGTTTGGAGGTTTCTACAGGATTATAATAGATATCATAGGCCTTATAGCCTAACGCTGCCTGCTCGCCCACGAACATGAAGCTCGGGGCTTGAATGAAGATCTCTTTCACCTCACCTTGCGGAGCGGTAGAGTACACCCCTACGCCGTTGACAACGCGCCGCTGGGCGCCGGTTTCCGTTTTATTCACGAGGACAGGTTCAAATTCCCCTAGCGGGCGTGCAGCCATCTGTGTCGACCCGCCGCCGTCCAGATTTAGTCCTTTCCATACCCCCACCTTAATCATAAACTGCTGCAGCTCCTGCATGCTTAGCCCTTTGCTGTCGCCGTAATTATCGACGGTAATCAGATAGGCCGTTTTCATATCCTGCGAATATCCGATCGCCGTACGCGAACGATTGCAGCAAAGACTTGCGACTTCACGCGAGAAGGCCGCCGGCTTCCCCTCGTCCACCATAATCGTGTGGCCGCCAATCATCATTTTAAACGTACTCACATCATAATTTTTGTTCGGATCCTGTGCCAGCACTTGATAATCGGCTTTCAACGGATCTCCTTCTTTGAGGTGCGTAACGACAAAATCGGCCGCTTTGCCCGAGGCACGCAGAATATAACCATCCTCAGGAGCAATCATCCGGATAATGCCGTTAACGGCGATTTGTTTAATGATGCCATTCTGGACCAAGACCTCCGTCGGTACGGTTACTCCATCATTAGAGCGGTCTATCTGCCCCCATGCATTGGTATACATAAACATGCCGTCGATATGACTGTGTTCCTTGCTCGGCTCGAACCAATAGTATGTTTTATTGATGCCCCCGAGCGGATAGGAAGCTCCGTCTTTGGCAATAATCGATCCTTTAAAAGTAAATAGGTCCACAATCGGTTTGTTGTTCTTGTCCAAGGCAAAAGAATAAAATCCCGGCAGGTAAGGCGGAGTAGCCATCAGCTGCCCATTGGAAATCTGAGGGCCCATGGGCACGCCTTCAGCCTGTGTATTATAAAAGTCACCATTGATCCCGGCGACCGCCTTCGTTTCCTTTGTCATTCCCAGTACCGTTTGTTTCTTCGTAAACTGATTTCCCGTACCCGTCATCACATCTAATTTCACGTTCGGATTCGTCAAATCAACTTCTATCACATTTCCATTGACTTGAACTTCTTTATTGTTCCGCATAGATTTCCATACATATTTCTTCAACACAGCACCGGACGTCAAAATTTCCTGGCTCAGCATCGTCACGGTCGGTTCATTCGCCGCATAAGCCGCATTCCCGCCTGTTCCCGGCCAAGACGACAGCAGCAGCGACGCTGCAAGGACAACACACGACAACTTTCGCCATTTCTTTTGCAAACTCACTCTTTTGTTCTCCTCTCTCGTTTCCACTCTCCTTTATCTTAGACTCTATTACTATCTAAAAAGTTACGATATTCTTCTTGAAAAATAGTGATAAAAAATCAAAAAGACGACCCGGGATACGGATCGTCTTGCTTAGACAGATCATGGGTTAAAACATTTAGTTCAGAGCATCCGCCTTAAGCAGCTCCGCTTTGTCCGTACGCTCCCACGGCAAATCCACATCCGTACGTCCAAAATGACCGTAAGCTGCCGTTTGCTTGTAAATCGGGCGGCGCAGGTCAAGCATTTTAATGATGCCTGCCGGACGCAAGTCAAAGTTTTTGCGAACAATCTCTACCAGCTTCTGCTCGCTTACTTTGCCTGTACCGAATGTATCGACGGAAATCGATACCGGCTTGGCAACGCCAATAGCATAGGCCAGTTGAACTTCACACTTGTCTGCGAGGCCTGCGGCAACAATATTTTTCGCTACATAACGAGCGGCATATGCACCGGAACGGTCAACCTTAGTAGGATCCTTGCCGGAGAATGCACCGCCGCCGTGGCGTGCATAGCCGCCGTAGGTGTCAACGATGATTTTACGTCCTGTCAAACCGGCATCCCCTTGGGGCCCACCGATAACAAAACGGCCTGTCGGATTGATGAAATATTTGGTGTTTGCATCGATCAGATGATCTGGCACGATCGGTTTAATTACATGCTCTTTAATATCGGCCTGGATTTGCTCCAATGTCACATCTTCCCCGTGCTGCGTAGAAACAACAATGGTGTCTACACGAACTGGGGTAGGACCGTCATACTCAACAGTAACTTGTGTCTTTCCGTCAGGACGAAGGTAGGGAAGCTTGCCGTTCTTACGAACTTCTGTCAAACGGCGGGCAAGCTGATGCGAAAGCGAGATCGGCAGCGGCATCAATTCCGGCGTCTCGTTAACCGCAAACCCGAACATCATTCCTTGGTCACCTGCGCCAATGGCTTCAATCTCATCATCGGACATTAGTCCCTCACGTGCTTCAAGCGCTTTATTCACGCCCTGTGCGATGTCTGGAGACTGCTCGTTCAAGGAAACCAATACCGCGCAAGTTTGGGAGTCAAATCCGAATTTGGCGCGCGTATAACCGATATCTTTGATGGTTTGACGCGCAATCGCCTGGATATCGACATACTCCGAGCGGCTGCTGATTTCGCCAATGACAAGCACAAGACCTGTAGCAACCGAAACCTCGCATGCTACGCGGGCATTCGGATCATTAGCCAAAAATGCATCCAATACGGAGTCTGAAATTTGATCACAAATTTTATCCGGATGACCTTCTGTAACAGACTCGGATGTAAATAAGCGGCGACCCACTGGATTAGACATAAGAATAACCTCCTAAGGCTAGTATTCATAAATACACGCATAAGTACACATACAAAAAATCAACCTTTTCCGCTTGGAAAAGGTTTCTTTGGCTGTTACCTTCTTTATAGTATGTTACTGGATTTGTCTAAGTGTGTCAATAAATTATGATAATTTCCAACAATAATTAACACAGGTGTCACGATTACAGGTTGAGCATCATTTCCTCGGCTTTTTTAATCAAACGTGCTGTAATCGTGCCTCCAACCGCACCGGCATCCCTCGATGCAATATGTCCCCAGTAATCTTCCTTTATGGAATGCGATGGAAGCAATCCTAATTCCGTAGCAAATTCCACGTTCATATTGGCCGCCTGCTTACCAACCGGGAGTCCAAGCTCCGCAGCGATCTCATATTTTAATACATCCAATGCCTTTCCGCTTTCCGGTACCACTTTCTTGTTGTTATTCTTAGCCACTACGAGTACCTCCTTTTTCGGAATGTAGTCATAGTGTTTCCTCTATGTAGACAAGCAAACGTATGAATGACTGGAGAAATGGGTAAAATTATGGAGTAACCTTGGAACCGTCGGCATTGGTTAACAAATAATTCCCGCGAACCATGACATAGATGTCTTGATTGGATTTCGGATCAGGCTTAATCCCGCGTCCCTCACGAGGAACAATGAGCAAATGGTTAAGTTCAACGCTTGTTCCTGCAGTAATATCTTTACCGGCCGTTACATCGGCAATTCCGTCTGCTGTAGAGCTAAAGGCAACTGCCTTTCCTGTTCGAACGATAATCTCGGCGCCTGCGCCGCCAAAAAGTAATTGGCCTTGCTCCAGCTTAATAACGGTAAGTCCAGAATTGGATACGGCAGGTTGGGTAGAATCACCTGTTCCGGAAGATGGAGCCGATCCGGTTTTGGCTAACTCCGAAGCGATGATCTGTCTGATTTTTTCTTCATTGAAGGTTTGTTTAGCGAGTTCATCAGCAATTTTATTTGCAATATTTTGGTCGAAATAGCTCTTCGTGATGACCGGGTCATCTACCGAGCCGGGAACAGTACCGCCTTGGGGTGCATCGGCGTGGGCAAGGAGGATACCATTGATTCCAAAAATCAATACTGAGGCCGCAATCAGCTTTTTAATATTCAACACAAACCAACCCTCTCTCTTTTAAAGTAAAAAAGAAGACCCGAAGGTCTTCTTTCTTAAAGCTGGGGTTCAATAATATTAATTATGAACCAGAACGATCGATTTGTACTTCAGTAGAAGCAGACTTACCGCTAGGTGCAGTCAATACCAAGTCAAATTGAGCAACGTTGCTACCAAATGTAACTGTACCATCTTCACTAATTTCTACCTTGTTGGCATTAGCATCAGTTATATTTGAATTTACAAGCGAAATGTTTTGAGCTGTAAAGATCACACCATAGATGTTTTTGTAATTGATCAAATTGAGACCATCAACTTTAACACCATAGTTATCGACGATTTCAAAGTCGCCCAAACCGCCTTTAGGGTTAGCAGTGAACTCATCAACCACTTTTACATTACCGCTGGCGCTAGCTGCAACTTTAACCTTTTTGTTGTTAGCCACTACACTTTCAATGCTAACAGGATCATTCTTAGTAGTTACAGTAGCAGATACAGTCTTAGACTCACCTTTTAAGTTGGTATAGTTTACAGTAATTGTAGATGTACCTGTTTTGTAACCAAGCACATACCATTTACCTGCAGCGTTTTTACCAACTACAGCAGAGTTCGGATTGGAGGAAGTTACATTCTTAATGAAGTCATCAGGAATAGCAACTTTATCTCCAGCCGCATTCGTTACTGTAAGGTTAATGCGTTTTTTCAGCGGGCTCTTGGATGGGTCACCGACATTTGCTTTGTAAACATCATTAGTAACAGATTCAGCAAGCTTACTATCTTTGGTGTTGTAAATATCACCAAGAGAATTCAAGCTATAAGTCAGATCTTCATTGACTTTAGTACCTTGAATTTGTTTCGTTGTAGTTGTTAATACAACGTCTTTTCCATCTTCATTCTTAACAATTTGAATTTTCAGTGTTGCTTGTTTTCCTTCGGCACCTGGCTTAGCCCAAATTCTCAGACCTTCGTTAAGTTGTTTGAAGGAATTATTAGCCCACTCGTCTTTGTTGCTGAAAACAAAGGATTTAGTAGCATCAACCAATACATTTTCAGGTTTAGTTCCATCTTGATTGGATTGGCTGTCGTCATCCTTAGTTATATAGAAGAAGTTCTCACCTGCTGGTGCTTCAAGAGCTACATATACACTGTAGTTTACAGTAGTCCCAACATTTTTGTTTTTATCTGTACCCAAGTTGTAATCCATTTGTTTTCCATACTGATCTTGGATCACGTATTTGAAGCTGCTATATGCATTTGGAATGATAGCTTTCGCAACTGGCGTAACTTCTCTGATTCTGTCAGGTGTACGAACATCAGAAATCGTGTAAGTTTTTGTAGCCGTGCTTTGTGCATTGGCTGTAGCAATATACGCCGTAACGGTAACCGAACCCTTCGAAGTACCATTGATGTTTTTCAGACGAATAGAGCCTTTGTGAGCACCAGTTTCCTCGATTTTTACATTGCCACTGTTTTCAACACCGGAAATATTGAATTTAATTCTCTCACGGTTGGTGTCATCAGTCAGGTCGTCTACGCTCAGTTGATTTCCTTGCTCATCATAAGCGATGATCGGGATATAAACATCATAGTCGCCAGCAGCAATTACATCATTGGAGTCGCCGATTTCTACTTTGGTTGCAACTTTAGCAGATTTAATGGAAACCTTGCCTGTTGCTGTAGCTGCCTGGCTAGTAACTGTGAACGTGTAATCGCCAGACTTATCGATGTTATCGTTCAAGGAAATCTTCAATCTCGGGACATTGCTGCCGTTATCTTCGATATCCTTGTCAACGATAGTGCCACCGCTCTTGTTTTGTCCAACATAATCATTCCAGATTACGTTAACTTCATTTTCCTTGAAGTCAGGGGAATCGTAAGCGATGTTGCTGCCATATTGATCATACAGGTTCAGATCAAATGTTGCATAATCACCTTTGCCAGTGATTGCTTTCGCTTCCTTATTGGAATATGTTGCTTCACCCAACTCTAATTTTTGAAGAATCGGTTGCGTACCCAGCTTAAAGTTTTTGGAAACTGTAATATGCTGATCGTTATTCACAACCGTTACAGGGATAACGGAAACCCCTTGTTGAGCATCACCATTAGACTTAGTATCCAAAGTCAAAGCAAGGATACCATCATCTTGACGGCTGATTTTCTTGTAAGTAGCAAGGGAAGTATATACAGTATAAGAGCCGCCGGAGAAGGAAGCATTCTCGCCGTATTGGTTTTTCGCAGCAAGCTTGATAACTACGCTGGAAGAATAAGCGATCGTATCGCTAGTTGTCAGGAAGTCGATGCTCTTCAGCTGCTCGTCTTCAGCAGTGAATTTGGCAACCGTTTTGTCAACTGCAGCTGCATCCAAGCCGCCCAATGTTACAGTGTACTCGCCAGCACGAACCTTGGAATCAGTCAAAGTCAGAACAGCAGATTGTTTGTCTTCAGCCCACTCAACAGTAACTGGAACGTCAGCAGACCCTCTAGAAAGCTTAAGTGTAGCCTTCTCAGTATCAACGTCTCTGTCCAATTTTACTTCAACTTTCTGAACGCCGATTGCTTTTGCGGAAGCAATAGATGCTTTTTCAGGTTTGTTGAGGTTTTTGAATTGTTCTTGAGCTGCATAAGATGCAAGCACCAACAGATCGCGAGTTGCAGCGGAAGTACCACCGAAAGTACCGTCAGGACCGCTAGTCAGGATTTGTCTCTCGATTGCGAGCGCAACATATCCTTTAGCCCAGTCGGATACAGTATGGTCGCTTACGCCTGGAGTTGCTTTAGCTTGAGCGTCAAGGCCAAGACCGCGCAGCAAGAAAGCAGCAAGCTCTTGTTTTGTTACTTCGCCAGCAGGGTTATATTGACCAGGCGCATAGCCGTCAGTCAAACCTGCAGCTTTCAAAGCTTCGATGTAAGGAAGAGCGTAGCCGTTAGCCGGATCGTCAGCTTTCACATCGGAGAAACTGGAAGTTGTCAGGGAAGTGTCAACATCCAATTTGAAGATCAAAGCGGCGACTTTCGCAAATTGAGCGCGGTTCATTTTGTCGTTAAGACCAAATACGCCCTCGCTTACGCCATCAAAGATACCAGCAGAAATCAATGCATCAAATTTAGCTCTAGTAGCTTCATCCAGATCTTTCAGATCGCTGAAGCTGGAAGAATCTTTTGCAGCTTCTGCACCCAGCGCTACGGAAGAAAACATCGAGAATGCCATAGCCAGGGATAAAATAGCAGATAAACTTTTCTTCATAACCTTTTTTTCTCCTCCTCGAATATCTTTCGGTTGTTGAGAGTTCTGTGTAGATAAACTATAGCTCGATTCCCTCATTAGCCGATTCACCCCCTTCCCAGAGTTGAGCGAAATGATTTTTATTAGTTATGTCTGCAATGTATAAAATTGCAGAAACTAGTAAACAATAATAGAGAGTCGCATGCCATTTAACATTATACACCGACACGCTACCAAGGTAAAGAGTTAATTTTGAGAAAATTATCCAAAGGGTTAACTCTTGGCTTGTGATTGTTTTGTTTCATTGTATTAAACGCACTGTTTTCGAAAAAGTTGCGCTTTCTGAAAAAACTTTTATAAGATTTTTCGCAGCTACACAGTATGTATTCTGAGTATATCAACTTATCTATCAACATGTTGTATCGTACGTTTAACAAGGATAGTATACAACTATATCATACACTTAGTCATTACGAATAATTTTCCATAATTGTCACTCAAAAGCCGCCAACTCATGTTTCTAGATCCATGCTGTTGGCGGCTTCATCACTTATTTAGGAAGCTTCTTCTGCTGTTTCAGCACGCGCTCCAATACAGCTGCCGCCTGCACCCGCGTAAAGTTTTGCCGCGGATCGAAACGGTAGGTTGCTTTCTTTTGTCCTGTAAGAAGCACGTTCTCAATTCCTTGGATCAGGCCGGCCTTAGTGACGGCTTCCACCGATGGCGAGGCATAAAAATCAATTTCAGAGCCATCGGTAAATTGTTTTTGCAATGCTGCGATCGACTTTGCCGTATCGGAAGATAGCTTAAGTTCCGCTGCCCTTGCAATCATCACAGCCGCATCCTGACGCGTGATCGCACTTCCGGGGTTAAACAAGCCTCCGGCGTTTCCTCTAACGATTCCGGCTCTGGCTGCGGTCTCGATGTATTTATAATCATATAAAGGATTAGTACTGCCGGTAGCCGGAACATCTCTAAACGTTTGAGTACCGCTATAGTTCAAAGGCAGATCAAAAGCTTTGACCAGCACCGTTGCAAATTCCCCGCGAGTAATGGGCTCGTTAGGGACAAACAAAGCGGGTGATTTGTTATACATGTATCCTTTGGAGTACAGCGTATCTAAAGTATCTCTTCCCCACTCATGGCTGGTAATATCATTGAAGCTGTCGTACATGTACATGACCTGGAAATAGCCGAAGTGATCGATAGGCACCGTAATCGTGTTTTTCTTCGGATCGACGACACCGCCGATATTTTTCCACGCCAACGTGGTCATGCCCCGGTAATCTTCAAAGATATCTAATTGATACACCGTTACATACTTCCAGGAATCTTCGCGAATGCTGTTATCGTATTTCAGTGTCAACTCTCCGCGCTTGGTAGGCACAACCATATCCTTTAAATCGTTTACGGTTCTTTTTTGATAGAAGCGCACATTGCTGGAGCTGCCATCCACATTGTACGGATCTTGTCCGGTACCTGTCAACGCTTCCTTCAGCTTATCCGTATCCATATAATCGTTCTCTTTAATATAACCGGCATTGATCCAGTACAGCTGGCTGATCGGTCTAAACTTCCGAGTCGGCTCCTCTAAGAAAAAGCTGGCGCTTGCATCGCTGAGATAGTCTTTGCTAACTCTTCCATCCTTCGTATTGGCTATCCCAAAGAAAATCTTGCGATCGCCCGTCAAATATTGCTGCTGCGCTGTAGGGTCATTGCGCATCAGCTTCGTATCTTTGGGGAACGTAAGCTCCAGATCGCCTTCAAACAGCTTATATTTGTTTTGAAGCGGCATCAGCATTTGGGCGCCCTCGATCGAGGTGTTAACGTTATTCACGACGAAGCTGCCTTTTGTCTGCTCCGTACCGCGAATTACGGTAAAATTGATTGTGTTGTTTCCGGACTTCAAATTTTGATAACGGTAATAAAAATAAGGCTTGTTATCGGCCGGATCAATCTTGCTCCGGACAACATCATTTTTACCGAATATAACGCTGTCCGCATTCTCGGCCTCTAATTTAATATCCACAAAATTCCCATTGACCTTTGCCTGCTGCTGGTTGCCGACTTGGATCAATTGAGGCAGAATGACCCGATACGGAACCGGTTCGCGGGATATCGTAATCGTTCGGATTTCGGTGATACCTGTATTATTCGAGATAAGGAATTCAAAAACCACATCCCCGTTAAACGGCAGCGAAACGGGATTGGTTGTGAACCCGCCAGTAGAGGTATTGATATTTAAATATTGGACCTGTCCGCTGGCGGGAGAAGCGGGATAGCCCCAGCCTGGACCGGAACGAGCATCAAAAGTCAGAACAGGGTTCCCCTGAGTATCCGTCTTGCGCACATTTAATCGGATCGTGTCCGCATTCGTGAACATTCCGGTAAAAGATACTTCGGATGCATTAGTAACATATTTGTCCGGAGTCTGCGCTTTAGTAAACTTCTCCAACGGAGTAGGCAATATATCCCCTGCAAAAGCAGGAGTAGGCAGTGTGAATTTGAAAATTTCATACTGTGCCGTTGTTACGACCGTTCCGTTCAGGCGCAAACTGAATTTGATCGTATTTCTTCCTTCAACAATTAAAGATTCACCTGCCGGCAAAGCCGGAGACCAGGTGCGAGCCGCCCCTAAATCAAGCATCATCGTAGAATCATTGTTAGGGAAATCACCGGCAGTCAAATTGGTCGTTCTGCCATTCACAGCTACCTCTATATTCGGGTATTCAGTAGATGGCAGATTCATAATGCGTGCTTGCAAACAAACGGCACCCGGCGTTCCCCCCACGGTACATGCCGGTGTGTCCAGCGCCACGTTCTTAATCATCATATTGTTATGGAAGTTGATTGGAATGACATAAGGCGTGCTGGTGATCGTGACAGGGAAATCCAACCGTCCGTTGCTATCTCCGTTTGGCACAACGGATAATGTTGTATTGCCATCCCGAATTCCGCTCAATTGAAATTTCCATTTTTCCTCAGTGCCGACCGTACCGACATGCGTTGCAGTGAAATTGGTAGGCGTACCAGCAACATTCGCTACCACCGTGCCTGTTGCGGGATTAACATTCGTCGTATAAACGAAGAATTCCGAAGGAAGCTCATTGATTTCATTTCCGCCGTTCTCATTCAGCGCTACTTCAATAGGCACTCCCAAAGCGTCATTACCTAGATTTTTAGTAACCTTGGTGACATAAGGGGCTGTCGGATCGTAATAATTGAAATGAAAAACTTGCTGCGGCACCTGACCGATCAAACCCGTACCGGTAAAGAATGTGATAATAATCGTTTGCTTCCGGTTTGTCGGCAGAGCAAGCGGAACGGATCCCAAATCAAATATTTTATAGTGTGATGTAGTCTGGAGAACAGGCAGCGCCGATGGTCCTGTAAAATCAACGCGAGTCGTGGGCCCGTTCACTACTTGAATATCAGCGTACACATATTTGGTCACCGTGGTTGATCCCGTTTCAAAATCAACCTTAAGCTTCCCTGTAAGAATGGCCGATGTTTGATCCAGTTGAGGCAATGGGTCGTTCACCAGCTTTTGAGGGGTCGACCCTGGAGCCGCGGATTGGATGGCTCCATCGTACAAAAACGGACCGCCGTCATTAAAAACAAATTTGCGTGTCAGCGTATACGAATTCGTACTGTTGCTCGCAACAATTTTAAAAATATTGTCCCCCGCCTGCATATTGAATTCACCATTGCGGCTTGGGATAAAGGTGAAGTCTCCATTGCTGCTGCGGTATGCGGTGATCGGATTGGATTGCCCTAACAAATACCCTTGTATAGTCGTCGCATTAGGCGATTTCCCCGTAATGGTATAGGCTGTTTGGGTAGGATCCTGCGGATACATAAGATTGTCGTCCAAAGGAACCTGGTTAAATCTTAAATCCGTAATGTTCGTCGTAGGCGTAAATGTAATATAAGCAGGTTGTGAAGCCAGCCGGGTCACATCTCCCGTGAAGAACGTAATTTTATTAGTACCTTCCGTTAATTGGACATTATTAAAAGTAATCTCATAAGCAGAGCTGCGATTCCCTTTGTTTGTTCTGTTTTCTACCGGTGCCCCGGGATTTGTGCTCAAATTCTCAATCTCATAATAAATGCCTGCAATCTCCGAATCGTCAATGTTGTCAACTTCGACGGTTATATCCACATATTCGCTGGTTACCGGCGTTGGGCTGCTTTCATTGATGCTGAAACCCTTAACCTTTAAGGTGGTTGCAGCAAAAGCTGTTGTCAGCGGAACCATCATCGAAACCAGCATAGCCATGATGACAAAGATACTGACGAATCGCTTCTTCATTTGTTTCAATGGTCTTTTCCTCCTTATGTATAAAAAATGCATTATCAACGGGAAAGAATGCTATGTTCTCTTGGATTACCTCCTTTTTTTGCAAGATCATGCATGAGTATTAACCATTTCCCAAAAAGCTGCGTGTACATTTGTTATCGGCTGGGAAGAACAAAAATGTTATAGATTGGGTACAAAAAAACGGAAGTCACAAAAAATCCCAGACCTTAAAGGTCTGGGATTCGGTATTGGTATTATTGTTATTTTGACACTCTTGAACGGTCGCTCAACTGCATCGTTTTCATACGGATTTTGTTTAAAAATTTGAGTACAGGCTTCCTCGTCTTGCTGATAATGCCGATCGCCTCTGCCCCGAGAACCAGAATGCACAACAGCACGACCACGAGAATGACCGCTCCCCAAAGCGTTTGCTGCTCCGACATATAGGACAGCAGGACGGCTGAGGAGCCGAACAGCAGTGCAATGCCATAAATAATCAATACCGTTGTACGATGGCTGAAACCAAGCTGCAGCAGGCAATGATGCAGATGGCTTTTGTCCGCGACCGAGATCGGCAGATTGTTAACCCAACGTCGCAAGATGGCGAAGAAGGTATCGGACAGCGGCACCCCGAGAATCATAACCGGCACAAGCAGAGATACCACCGTCGCTTGCTTAAAACCAAGCACGGATAAAGTAGCCAAGCAAAAACCAAGGAACAATGCACCGGAATCGCCCATGAAAATTTTTGCCGGATGGAAGTTGTAGAACAGAAAGCCTGCAATGCTGCCCAGCAAAACCACACATAGCAAAACAACCGTTGTATTGCCCATCATTAAAGCGAGCACAAGTATGGTGGTGGTCGCAATGCCCGAAACCCCGGCAGATAGACCGTCAAGACCATCGATCAGATTGATGGCATTGGTAACGCCCACGATCCAGAAGATCGTCAACGGTACGGAGAGCCATGATAACGAAATTGTTCCGTCTCCGAACGGCACATTGACAAGTTCAATGGCCACTCCTGAATAAACAACGACGCAGGCGGCCAATATTTGACCCAGCAGCTTGATTTTGGGCGATAAATCATAGCGGTCATCGAACGCGCCGATCAGAACAACGATCGCCCCCCCGACCAGAAGCCCGAATACTACATCGTTCTTTAGCGAATCGATAGCCGGGGAAATAACAAAATAAGCTCCAATAAATGCAATAAATATGGCAAGTCCGCCCAACCTCGGCATAATGCGGTTATGTACCTTGCGGTGATTCGGCGCGTCAACGGCCCCGACCCAAAAAGCAAAGCGTTTCACTAGCGGCGTCATAAGCAAAGCGATAAGTAATGCAGTGACAAAGCCGATTCCGTATAACAAATTCATGTGTATGTTCACAGCCCCTTTTTCTATGAAAACCCCAAACACTCCAAATTATACTCTGATGGTTTTGGAAATACCAATACCAATTTTGTGCGGTTTTAGCGGTTTTCAGGTTGTTTTCACAGTTTCAGTCAAGGTTTCTGCACATTTTCTTTTTCACGGATGACTTTCAAAGCGAATTTCGGCAGCACGAGCATTCTTTTATACCGCCAAGGCTCCTGCAACAACCGATAGAACCATTCGAGCCTCAACTTTTGGAACAACACTGGCGCGCGCTTTAACTTCCCCGACAATACGTCAAAGCTGCCCCCGACTCCCATCATTACAGGTACACCCAGCTGATTCTTGTACTTTGCAATCCACGGCTCTTGTTTGTCCGCCGACCGACCGACCAGCAGAATATCAGGTGCTGCGGCACGAATAGCTTCAATAACACCAGCTTCCTCTTTTTCACCAAAAAAACCATCCCTGAAACCGACAAGCTTGATTCCCGGATACAGCTCCTGCAGCCGGGTCGCCGCTGCCTCAATGACATCGGGGGCTGCGCCGACAAGGTATACTTTCCAGCCCTGCCGTTCGCCTGCCTTCATTAATTCTTGAATCAGATCAAACCCCGTTACACGTTCCGCGACAGGATTGCCGACATAGCCGGAAGCCCACACGACACCTGCCCCATCGGGAACAACAAGCTCGGCTTCTTTCATCATTTGCATATAATCCGGATGTTCAAGCGCGGTCATGACCATAATCGGATTGGCCGTAATGACCTGATGCGGCTCACGCCGAGCAATCACTTGGCTCAAATAAGCAACCGTATCTTTCATGCTCATTTTCGAAATCGGTACACCAAAAATGGATACTTTGGGAAAACTCACTGCATCCCCCGTCCTTTAGCAAAAAATGATGCGATACGCTCAGCCGGACGCCCTGCTTCAATCTTCAACTGTTCGATCGCCTGCCTCTTGTCCCGCTTCCATGAAGCACCGTCTGCCAGCATTCCCAATGTCTCTTGAGCCAGATCTTCCGATCGGGGCTGTTTGGTAGTGCCGGCCGATTTCATGCCTAGCCGGTTCAAAAACTGATCAATTTTCGGATCATAAGAGAGCCCGACCATGGGGACGTATTGGCTTGCCGCATAGATTAAGGAGTGTAGGCGCATGCCTAGAAGCACCTGACAGGCTGCCACCTCCGCCAGCATATCCTGAGGATGAGTTACCTCCCGCGCTAATGAAAGCCGCTCTTTGTAGATTTCCCCCATCTGTTCCATCACATACAAAGATGCCTTCTCGTCCGACGGCAGATGGAACGGGAGAAATCGAATAACCGCATCCGATTTTTCCAGAACGACCTGAAGAGATTCAGCCACCGCCCTGAGTTCAGAACGGTCCTCGTTCCAAAAACGGACGGAAACCCCAATTACAGGTTTCGTTTCACCGCTCGGAGTTTGTGTCGGTTGTCCGCGCATAGGCAATCCCATTACCGGGTCCGGCACCACTTCCACCTCCGATGGTGATATCCCCATCTTCCCTAGCAAGGCTTTGGATTCCTCATCCCTTACCGTTATAAATGAACTGCGTTGAAAAGCAGACCGAATCCATCCGAAAAATAACCTGCGATGTACCGGACCGATGCCCTGGGAGTAAATAAATACAGGCTTTCCCATCCACTGCGCCAAACGGATGACAGCAATATAATAAGGGATCGTCTTTGGACTCGTTTCATCCTGCAGCAAGCTTCCGCCGCCGCTGATCAGTCCGTCGGCATTCCGTAAAGCCTGCCATACCTCCATGGGCTTCATTCTGTGGACGGCTTCCACTCCATAAGTCCGTGCCGTTTCCGCCGGGTTCACGGACAGAACGACAGGGACGAATGTTACGCCCTGTCGTTCTCCTTGTTCCTGTAGAGCCAGCAGAATGGATTGAAGAACTGCCTCGTCACCGCTATTGTTGAAACCGTAATAACCTGATATCGCTATGCGTTTAACCGAGGTGCCCATCGCCGCCAACTCCTTACTACAATTTCCCATACTGCAATGAAACCAATTCCGATCAAGGTTCCGAAAGCAAGCCCGTAGACGACGCGAATGGATGAAATCATCAGCGGCGTATGCAGGTGAGCGAACGTATCGACCACGGAAGCTTGACCGATTACCCCGGCAAGAATCAACAGCAGCGCACTCCGGTATTTATAGCTGAGGTAAGCCCCGAGTATGAAAATCGGGTGTGAAATCAGGAATTCCTTTGTCCGCGGGCGAACCCCGAGTGTATTTTCCAAGAAGGATCGGAAATATCTCTCCAGCGAGGAGGCCTGTCCTTCATTCCCCGTCCGGGACAAATAATAGAAGCCTGCTGCCGCGATAATCACGGCAGCAATAACCCACAGCACGCTGATATTGGAAGTAAGGATCTGACGCCCGCGAAGGACACGCTCTTTGTATGTCATTCTCTCGCTAAACAGCAGCCAATATAGGCCTGCCAAAGCGATCGGAGCCAAATGCAGCACGCTGACACCACGGAATTGCTGCAGCACCAGCATATAGGTGATTTGATTCAGCAAGCTTACAATAAAGAGAATGCCGATGGCCGACACCAATGTGGTTCGGAGCAGCAGCAGCAGGGCGAATCCGATTCTGGACCCTTCCGGTCGGTCCCATTTTTCCCGGCAGGTACGAATGGCCATCATAATCGCCAGTGTCGGAGCGCAGGTACCCGCGCCCAGCGCCAAAGCTTGCGCGAACAGGCTGGTGTTGAGCACGAGCAATCCCGCAGAGCCCAACATACCGAGCAGAAACAACGCCAAGGCCAGCTCAGGCACGAAATAAGCGATCGTGAGCGCAATCAACGCAACAGCACCGGCCCATACCAGAACCTTTGCGATATTTTGCCAGCTGGAGTATACATACTGGAAGGCTTCCGCCTGTCCCATCGAGTAGCCTGAGGCTTGGATGCGCGGAATTGCGCCATCCGGACCATCCAAAGCGGCATAAATCGCATCAAGCGGATGCAGAATTTGCCCTTTATCGAGGTTTTTGACTGCTCGGGCATTCAGGAACACCATCCGAATGTTGCGGTCTTTCACCGCCAGAACAAAACGGTCCGATACGCCCTGTATACGTCCCTTCAGCTCCTCTTCAGACAAATTCTCCGTCAGCTTCTGGGCATCGGTCTCCGTAAAGGAATGGAGCCTTACCACATTATGATGGATTCGTTTGGCCAAGCCGGCAAAGCCCTTTTGCTCCGTCTTTTGCAGCTCGATAACCGCAAGGCCTATACGATGCTTGCGCATCAGCTCGCCCATTTTGTCCAGATTGGTCGTATCCTTCTCGCTAACGAATCCAGGCACGGTTTCCCCATCCACGATGAATCTCTTGACGCCGAGCTTTCTCAGCTGTGCAAGCAATGCGTCCATCTGGTTCGTATTAAACGGGCGGCGGTTCGACATGCGGACGACAATCGAGAAACCCTCATCCTTCAACATTTGAAGCGTGATAGGATCGGGATCCATCGTTTTGAGCATCGCCTCGTCCATCGCCATTTCAATGATCATGCCAGGCTGATGATTAAAGCTCCAAGATCTGGTTCTAACACCCAAATCATGGAATGTCCGCTCGATGAGCGGCTGAAGTTGAGGCTGCGAATCGGTCTCCGTGAACAAAACATACGTGAAGTTCTCGCCCGGGGAGAACGGAACTTGCATAAGCACAGACGCGTCGCGGGACGAAAACACCTCGATACGGCGACTGAGCTTCAGCTCATTTAATGTCGCCTCGTATACAGCCATACTGCCCACGCCATGCTGCTTCAGCTTGACAAGCTGGTCACTCACGAATTTACGCGGATTCGTCTGCATATCCGAAATTTCGAGCAAATCGCGATAATCCATGACAAACTCGACCTTACGCCCGGACTGCTGCTCAGTTTGGTAACGTTCATACGCTATGGGAATGGAGGCCAGCACTCCGAGAATGACCAGCCACCACAATCCTTTGCGCGCTAATTGATTCCACTTCATGTACCTTGCCTTCAATGCTGTCAGCTCCCAATGTTAGTGATGGTCAACGCGGGACATGACAGTCTGAACAAGCTTGTCGATCGCATCCGATGCGGCCTGTGCAGAGCTGCCGCGAACAGCGAAGTAAACCTTGATCTTAGGCTCCGTGCCCGAAGGGCGCAAGCAGAACCACGAGTCGTCCTCCAAGGTGAATTTGAGTACATTCTCTACCGGAAGTCCATATAAACCCTGAAAGAAATCCTCCACCTTAGTCACTTGAAGCCCATTTAATTCAACAGGCGGCTGTCTCCGCCAATCTTCCATGATCCCCTGAATCTTCTCGACGCCGTCCTTGCCCTTGAGCGTACGCGATTCCAGCCTTTCCAAAAAATAACCATGCCGCTCGTACAATTCCTGAAGCACATCGTAGAGCGTCTTGCCTTTGCTCTTGTAATATGCCGCAGCTTCACAGATTAGCATAGATGCGACAACGGCGTCCTTATCGCGAGCGTAGGTGCCTGCCAAATAGCCGTAGCTCTCCTCATAGCCAAACAAAAACTCGGCCTCTCCGCTTTGTTCGAACTGCGTTATTTTTTCCCCGATATATTTAAAGCCGGTCAGCGTATTAAGTACCTTCGCTCCGTAATGCTCCGCAATGACTGCGCCCATCTCGCTTGTAACAATGGTTTTGACAACCACGCCATTGGCCGGCAGCTCACCCCGCTCCTGCAAACGGCCCAACAAGTAATCAATCATAATCGCACCCGATTGGTTACCGCTAAGAACGAAATATTCTCCATTCGCATCCTTCACCACTGCACCCATCCGATCGCAGTCCGGGTCTGTCCCGATCAGAATGTCAGCGTCAATCTTCTTTCCTTCGGCGATCGCCAGTGCGAAGGCCTCCCGTTCCTCCGGGTTCGGCGACTTCACAGTAGAAAAATTCGCGTCCGGCTTTTCTTGCTCCGCCACCACATGGACTTGTTCGAATCCTATCGCACCAAGTGCGGCGCGTACAGCCAAATTCCCGGCACCATGCAGCGGTGTATAGACGATACGGAAATCATCGCTCATCTCACGCACCAGCTCGGAATTAAGACTCACAGCGGTAACGGCACGAATGTATTCTTCATCCACCGCTTCCCCAATCCATTCCAGCAGCCCGGCTTTCTCCGCATCCGCCCGCGAGCTTCTCTTGACATCGGCAAACGACTCTACACTGCGAATTTCGGCTATGACCTGTTTCGCCTGATCCGGAACAAGCTGCCCTCCATCGCTTCCATACACTTTATATCCGTTATATTCAGGCGGATTATGACTGGCCGTAATGACTACCCCCGCATCGGCATTCAAATAACGTACGGCAAACGAGAGCTCCGGCGTAGTACGAAGTGACTCGAACAGGTAGGCCTTGATTCCGTTCCCGGCAAGCACCTTAGCCGTTTCAAGCGCGAATTCGGGAGATTGATTCCGTGAATCGTAGGCAATGACGACGGATGGCGTTTTTTTACCGGATTTCAGCAGAAACCGGGCCAGCCCTTGTGTGGCCCTTGCCACCGTATAAACGTTCATACGGTTGGTTCCGGCTCCGATTACCCCCCGCAGTCCGCCGGTACCGAATTCCAGGTCACGGTAAAACCGGTCTTCCACTTCTTTAGGGTCTCCCGAAATCGAACGAAGTTCTTCTTTCGTCGCTGCGTCGATAGCTTCATCCTTTAACCAAAGTTCATATTGCTCTTGCACTCGCGTTTGAGAATTCATTATTCCGTCTCCTCCACCCTAATTTTTATGTATGAATGTGAAATATGATCGGTCTTATTCTCTATCCTTCAGAGCAAACATCAATTCTCCTTCGGCCACCACCTTATCCCCGACTTTGGCTGTTGCCTGTCCCTTGCCGATGCTTCCTTTCAAGCGGGTAATTTCCACTTCCAAGGTTAACGTATCGCCGGGAACCACCTGACCGCGGAACCGGAAATTATCAATTCCCGCAAAAAAGCCAAGCTTTCCGCGATTGGACTCCACCATCAGCATGGCGACGCAGCCAACCTGAGCCAAGGCCTCCACAATCAACACTCCCGGCATAACGGGATACCCTGGAAAATGTCCCTGAAAAAAGGGTTCGTTCATCGTTACGTTTTTGATGCCCGTGGCTTTTACGCCGGCTTCCACTTCCAAAATTCGGTCCACCAGGAAGAACGGATACCGGTGAGGAATGATTTCTTGAATTTGTACAGCATCTAACAAGGTTGTTGCTCCTTTCACATGGTATAAGTTCGATCTTATTAACTGATACTAACAATGTCCCTTCATGATCTGCAGTAATGAAGGTTGATATAAGGGAGCTTATGTGCAGGATTGCCGCAGACGGCAGGCCTTGACATAAGCTCTTTTTTTAAAAGTTAATCGGCATTCAGACTTCGTTGATTCAGCACATAAAACTGTAGAATATAAATAACCGTTGTCACGAAAGAAACGATAATCACAAACCATAGGTAAGCATGGGCGTAGGGGAGCTGGAAAACGATAAATAAAATGGCTACGTAATATAACACAGTGGTCAGCTTGCCTAAAACATTGGCAGGGACCGTCTTTTTTCCCCGAAAATGGAAGAATGCCGAACCAATAATCATCCCCGCATCTCTTAAAAACATGGCCATCGCGGCCTGCCATGAAATCATTTGGGAAAACACCAATGACAAAAAGACGGTGATCATCATCAATTTATCCGCAAGCGGGTCCAACATGCTGCCCAACGGCGTAACAAGCTTGCGCTTACGCGCAATATAACCATCCAGCACGTCGGTCAGTCCGGCAAGCAAAAGTACAAAAAAGGCTAACTTTATGTAACCAGCCCCAAACACAATCAAGTAAACCGGAATCAGTACAAACCGGCATAGCGTTAGGATATTGGGCAAGTTCCACAACAACTGGTTTTCCCCCTCCAGATCGTCAGGCCAGGCCGGCACTGTTCGTTATCCATTCTTTCTACATCCGTTCCCATCCTTACATTATACCGTTATGAGAATAAAAATAAAACTCCCTCTTAGGGGAGTTCAGGAATCGGAATATATAAGATCGAATATGTGACGCCAAGTATGGACGTCGAACATTTCATAGAAGCTCTGCTTGCCGACATATACATATCCAATCGTAAGGCCTATAAAAAGCGCTGCCGCGCATGCAAGAGGGAACCACGTCCACCTGATCATCCGACGGAACGCTTTATTCCGCTGTTTCGATCCTTCAGACGCCTCTTTCCGGGGTTTGCTCAAGTTACCAACCTCACTTTACACATTGCCGCTAGCCACGCAAACTGTTAGCCAAATTCATCATTTGATCGGATGAGCTGATTGCCCGGGAATTCAATTGAAACGCTCTCTGTATCGAGATCAGTTCCGTCATCTCATCGGATAAATTGACGTTGGATTGTTCCAGGAAGCCTTGGCGAACCGTAATCGGATCAACCTCATTATTCGCAGCGGTAACGGTTTGAAGAATCTCCTCTTGCTGAGCCGGCGTTATATTCCCCGGCAGACTGTAAAGATTATCTCCCAGCTGCTGCAATAGTTGGGGACGAACGGCACGCACCAATTTGATCTGTCCAACCTCGATCGGAGCTGCTCCTGGTTCCGTCTCGTTATAAGCCATGATCACTCCGTCAGGACTGATTTGGATTCGATGGTTGATCGGTATGCGTATCGGATTATCATCGGTTCCCATCACATAATGGCCGTCTTTCGTAGTCAAGAGCATGTTATCCGGGTCCAGCGGATCCGCCGAAGGAGACAACTGAAAGGATCCATTGCGGGTCCACCTTGTGGCTTGCACCGGATTATTATCGGCATCCAAAACAACGGTGGATATCTCGAACAATCCGCTGCCTTCAATAGCCATATCCAATGGACTATCCGTAGCCTGGAGTGAGCCCTGAGCAAGGTTCAGTTGTGCCGCAAACAGCTTGGCGCCCCAGCCTTGATTGTATCCAAGCGGTGTAAGCCGCCCTTCCCTTTGGAAGCCTTGCGGCTGCTGCTTTACGCTGGTAAGCACGTCTTGAAAGGAGGCTTCACGCCGTTTGTATCCGGTCGTATTCACGTTAGCGATATTGTTGGCTGCCAAATCAAGCTTCTGCTGCAGCGCGTGCATCGATACCGACGATGTAATCATGGAGTTGTTCATGTCCTACCTCCTAAACTCGTCCAACTTCGTTGACGGCCTTTTCCATGCTTTTATCGTAAAACTGAATCATCTTCTGATTCGCTTCATAGGCCCGCAGAGCAGCCATCATATCGACCATGGATTGGCCTGCATCGACATTGGAGCGCTCGATGTAGCCTTGACGCACTTCCACCTGATCATCTGCATTAATCGGACGAAAAGCCCCCTGATCCAATGCATTCAAACGGTATAAACCGTTCCCTTCGCGAATCAGCTGATTCGGGTCCTCCACCCGGGTAATCATCAGAGCCATCGGCTCGCCGTTTGCGCCAAGCAATGGCTGACCCTCCGCATTGATAAACTGTCCGGTCCGCGTAATGCGGAAATTCGTAATCGGAGCTCCCGTTCCCGGTTCTACCAGAACGATAGGTTGTCCATCACGCCCCAGCACTTGATGGCCGTCGCCATCGATCAATTGGCCATTCGCATCCAAAGAAAACTTGCCGTTCAAAGTATAGCGTTCCTCGCCTGCAGCATTCAAAATAGTAAAAAACGCCTGCGGCTGAATGACACGCTGGCCGTTCGCGTCCACATATTTGCCTGAGCTGTCAAAAACGGCGCCGGGCACCTGAATGTTCGAAACTAAAGCAAAGTCAAAAGGATTGTTCGTTTCTTGAAGGTCGCCTTGTGCGTGAAGAGACACATTCTCCTCCGCGAGAACGCCGGTATTTAGCCGCCCCAAGGAAACCGAACCGGGCTCGTCCTTGCCATTTCGCACCCGTGAGATCAAAATTTCAGGAAATGAACGGTTAATCCCGTTGCCTCCCTTGAAGCCCGGCGTATTGATATTGGCGATGTTATTAGTAACAATATCGTGTTTACGCTGCTGGGCAATCATGCCGGATGCGGCGGTGTACAAGCCTCTTAACATGGATCCTTTGCCTCCTGTATGATCTGAATTACTTAAATTTTCTTTTAGATACCTTATCCAGGTTGTCCAACATAATGCCGGTACCCTTGACCACGCAATGCATCGGATCTTCAGCAATCAAGACAGGCACTTTAAGCTCCTCGGCCAGCAGTTGATCGATTCCGTGCAGCATCGCGCCGCCGCCCGTCAGAATGACGCCGCGATCGATAATATCCGCCGAAAGTTCCGGAGGCGTTCGTTCCAGCACGCTCTTGGCCGCCGCTACAATGGAAGATACCGGCTCCCAAAGCGCTTCTTGAATTTCTTGCGAGTTGATCGTAATCGTCTGCGGCAATCCGCTCACCATATCTCTGCCGCGGATATCCATCGTTTC
This sequence comes from Paenibacillus naphthalenovorans, assembly GCF_001465255.1. Classification (NCBI taxonomy): domain Bacteria; kingdom Bacillati; phylum Bacillota; class Bacilli; order Caryophanales; family Paenibacillaceae; genus Paenibacillus; species Paenibacillus naphthalenovorans. Next base: position 4,208,642 of record NZ_CP013652.1, read on the forward strand.
TTTCTGTCCGTCGGGATGTACCGTTCCAATACGGATCTTGATGTCCTCGCTTGTCCGTTCACCGATTAAAAGCTTATATTTGCTCTTGATATACTTCATAATGGAGGAGTCAAACTTGTCCCCGGCAATTTTAATGGAAGAGGAGGTGACGACGTCACCCATCGACAAAACAGCTACGTCTGTCGTCCCTCCGCCGATATCCACCACCATGTTTCCGCTCGGCTGAAATATATCCATACCGGCACCGATCGCTGCTGCCTTGGGTTCCTCTTCCAAGAACACTTCCCGCGCTCCGCTTCTTTCGGCTGCTTCCCGAATCGCCTTTTGCTCCACGGAGGTAATGTTGGTCGGAGCACAAATCAGGATGCGGGGATGACTGTACCATTTCCTGCCTCCAACTTTATTTATGAAATATTTGAGCATCATTTCAGTAATTTCAAAGTCGGCGATAACGCCTTCTCTAAGCGGGCGAATGGCAATGATATTGCCGGGTGTCCTTCCTACCATGCGGCGTGCTTCCTCACCCACGGCCAGCACCCGCTTCGTTTCGCTTTCGATGGCAACGACGGACGGCTCATCCAGGACTACGCCCCGCCCTTTCACATGAATCAGGACGTTCGCAGTCCCTAGATCTATGCCGATATCCTTGCTTAACATCCAATAATCCTCCCTAGCCAACCGTCCATCTCATTGAAGAAGCGGCACTCCTATAATATACGTTACTTAGGTAATTTCGCCATGAATTTGAAAATTCCTCTTTTTGTCCGTGATTTTTCGACAATAATCGCTTCATTTTACGGTGACCAGCTTCTCTTGCGCCTTCGGGCTGCGGGTTTTGCGGTACTTGATCTTGGTCGCTTCCCCACCGCGCAGGTGACGAATCGATTTGTGGTACTCCAATATGTGCTTCACCTGGTTGGCCAGCTCTGGATTGATCTCCGGCAAGCGCTCCGTTAAGTCCTTGTGCACCGTACTCTTGGAAACGCCGAATTCTTTAGCAATGGTGCGAACCGTATGCTTGGTTTCTACAAGGCAGCGGCCAATCTTTATGGTTCGCTCTTTGATGTAATCGTGCACTCCCCTCGCCTCCCTACTCGAGTTAGTTTGGTACATTATATGAGGGGTGTGCACTTATATTCTTTGTTTCACAGGCCTGACAAGCCCGGAGAACACATTTATTTTCAAGGACAAGTCCTTGTTTTAAAATGGACAAGCGGCAGTTGAGCCGCAAAAAAGGCAGGAGAGATCATTTCCCCCTGCCTTAGAGCGACTTAAGCGAACTCTTATTGCTCTGTAATATAGTTTTCCGGATTAACGGCCGGGCCTCCCTGGCCTTGGCGCAATTCAAAATGAAGGTGTACGCCTTGTTCTTTCTCCAGCTCATTGCGGCCCGCTTTAGCGATCACATCGCCCTTTTTCACTTCCGCGTCCTTGGCCACATTCACTTCGGACAAGCTTTGGTAGACGGAAACGAGACCGTTGCTGTGCGAGATTTCAATGAGATGGCCTACAATTGGATCCTTCTGTACGGTGGTAACCTTGCCGCTCATAACAGCCATAACGTCAAACGTTTGATTGTCCGGTCTGGCAAAATCCATTCCGATGTGCGGCGTGAACGTATCGCCATACTCTACCATGGCCGCTTGCCTTACATCGTTCGCAGCCTTGTTGTCAAAGAAATGGAGGACGACGTCCAACTCGTTCTTGTCTTTAAACGGCCATTGCATCGTTTCCTGATTGGCATTGGTGGCTACGGCGTCCTGGCCTGTAACGCTGTCTGTGACGGTACCGGACTGGGTAGTGTCGGGGCCGGTTTTGTCAGACGTCAACGTCCCCGCTCCTTGGTACACCCACATGACGGTTAGAATGATTGCCGCTGCTGCCATGTACATTGCCGGAAATACCCACTTTTTGGCGAGCAATCTTTTCCAGGATGAAGATGTGCTTTTTTGCGCTCCTTCGATAGATTTAGGAGCATCTTCTTGTTTTGGCAAATCTCTTTTATGTTCACTCATATGTATATCACCTCGCTAACCATTCTTGCCAGATTCGCGAGATTTATACGCAGGAAAACCTATTTTATTAGAAACTTTTTCCTTTCAGTAGATTCGAAGCTTTCCCAAGCTCTATGCCCGTATAATAATACTTAACGATTTCCTCCGCTTTCCGTGATTCCTTGGCCATGCCGTTGGCCCCCCACTGACTCATCCCGACTCCGTGCCCATAACCGAAAGTGGTAATCTCCCACTTGCCGTTCGTATATTTCCATTGGAATTGGCTGGAATTCAACCCGAGCTTCTCCCGGACCTCCCGGCCCGTAAACAGCTTTCCATTGATAGAAAGCTTCTTGATCCGGTTCCCGGCGCTTCGCTCGATCACCTTTATCGAGGATGTATTGCCCGACGTAACCGGTATAGCCGAAGAAAGTCCCAGCATGCGCTGAAATTCTTTTCCCGTTAGGGTAATCGTCTCTTTATACCTGGGGGACAGCTTGGCATCCCACGGACTGGCTACGCTTCGCAAATAAGGAAGCGCTACGTTCCAATAGTCTTCCGAATTTTCCGTATATCCGTTGCTGGTAGAGAAAAAACTGGCTTCAATCGGTTGTCCCTGATAAGTTAAAATGATATCTTTCGTTTCCGTTACGGCACGATTCAGCTTTTCCATATAAGAGACATAGTTTTCCTCGCCCCATCGCTGCTTTAGTTCCTGATCCGTCACATAAACCTGGTGTGCGGTCGTATCCGTGACCATAGCTTCGGGAACCGGTACGCTGCTCTGATCGCCGTCCAAGAGTCGACGCAGGATATAGGTACGCGCCGCCATGGCCTGAGCCTTGAGCGCCTCGAGCTCAAACTCCATCGGCATTTCGGCGGCGACCACGCCCCGTACATATTGCTCCAGGCTCACCAGCTCTGTTCTTTTTTCCTTGGCTAAGTAAACGGGGATCCAGGGCGGTTCTCCCTGACGGGAGACCTCCATACTGTCTTTTATATTCACTGCATCCGGCACCGGCGCGCTTCCGGGAACGGTTCTAACGAGCAGCGCAGGCATCAGCACAACGACTGCCGTGAAGCTCGCCAACCATACGGCGAACCAGCGAATCCACGATTTCTGTGGCCGATTAGGCTGCTTGTACTTCATGCTGCTCCTCCATCTTTCTGTCCTCCGCATCCGAATCTCGCTAATTGCGGCTGCAGGTAACATCATCTTATGAAAACAAAAGATAGAATAGAACAAAAAGAAAGAGAACCGATTTTCCTTCACGATTCCGGAAGAGTCGGTTCTCTTGCATTCCTTATGCCATGCTTGGTTGTACAGCGAAGAGTGGAATTGATTCCCCCACAGCTTCGGTTTCTACGACCTCGATGGGCACCCGCTTGATATCGGCCCCAAGACGGCTGAGCTTCTCGGCAATGTCCACATAGCCTCGATCGATATGGTGAAGACCGGTTATTTCGGTCTCTCCCTCTGCGACTAATGCAGTCAAGATCAGCGCGGCACCCGCACGGAGATCCGTTGCGCATACCTTCGCCCCTTTAAGGCGGGCGCCTCCGCTGATCACAGCGGTTCGTCCTTCTACCTTGATTTGCGCATTCATGCGCACCATTTCTTCTACATGCATGAACCGGTTCTCAAATATGGTTTCGGTCACCAAACTGGTTCCGTCCGCCGTCAGCAGCAGCGCCATCATTTGAGACTGCATGTCGGTAGGGAAGCCCGGGTACGGCAAGGTTTTGACGTCAACCGCACGGAGCGGACGGTCGGTATACACCCGGATGCCGTTCTCGTCCTCCATGATTTGTACACCCATCTCCTGCATTTTGGAAATGACCGGACGCAAATGGTCGCCGATCGCTCCCTCAATATACAGGTCACTATTGGTGATCGCTGCGGCAATCATATATGTACCTGCTTCAATGCGGTCCGGAATCACGGTATGAACGGCTCCCTTCAGCCGATCCACACCGTCGACGCGAATGATTCCAGTCCCTGCGCCGCGAATTTTCGCGCCCATCGCGTTCAAATAGTTGGCTAAATCCACAATCTCCGGTTCCTTGGCGGCATTCTCTATCAGCGTCGTGCCATCGGCAAGCGTAGCAGCCATCATAATATTCTCCGTAGCGCCTACGCTAGCTACGTCCAAATACACCTTCGCGCCCTTCAGCCTGCCGCTCACCCGAGCTTCAATGTAGCCTTGGCCCAGCTCGATTTCGGCTCCCATAGCTTCAAAGCCTTTTAAATGCTGATCGATCGGCCTTGTACCGATCGCGCAGCCGCCCGGTAGCGATATACGGGCCTGCCCCATCCGGGTCAGCAAAGGTCCCATGACGAGAAAAGATGCCCGCATTTTGCGGACCAGTTCGTAGGAGGCTTCACATGTATTAATGCGGCTGGCATTGACGCGAATCGTTTCATTTGTATACTCAACTTCAATTCCCAGACTTTCAAGAACTTTGTTGATGACATGGACGTCGTCCAAGGGAGGCGCGTCGTGAATAACGCTCTCTCCTTCCGAACCCAGTATAGAGGCTGCGATAATCGGCAGTACGGCATTTTTGGCGCCGTGTAGTTTAACTCTGCCAGATAGCCTCTTGCCGCCGCGGACGATAATTTTGTTCATCATGATCCCCCTCCGCGTGTTTCTCTTTGTTCATTGTCGTTGATTCCGCCAATCAAAATAGTATTCGTGGCGTTGTTCGAATTTACAGCGGTTGTACTATCCATTGTTGACAAGATTCTCCTTGGTTATTCGGAAAAAAAGTGATTTCAGAACATCCCCGAAAACCAAGTCGACCATTCCAAGTAGTCGATAATGAACCGGGCAATTTGATATCCAAGAGCGACAGAGAGCAGGATTTGCAGCAGTTTGGCCTGCGCGGTTTTCGGCCGTTTAAAGATGCTCTCCAGCTTCAATTCCTGCAACGCCCACCAGGAAACCGCGATGAATACCAGGACTACCACGATATTCAGCAAGCCCTTCAACCCCATAGTAGCGTTCATTTGATTTAAATAGTCCATAACTGAAGCTGCTCCTTATTTCCGACGAAGCTTTCATGTGCTTGAACCGTTAAAGATTCGGCACAGGAGGCCCGTCATGCATTTTTACCCACGTTTTTGCATCGTTAATCGATCTTTTTATCCAAAACTGACTTAGCTTGGTGTTATCTATTCAATACATCGTATAAAAGCTGAATAAACTCGGCTCGCGTCGCCTGCTGATCCGGCCTGAAAGTCCCGTCAGCATACCCGCTGATCAATCCTTCCGCTTTCATCTGTTTAAGAATCCCGTTGCCCCAATAGCGCTCATCCACATCAACAAACGGCGACAACCCCCTAAACTTCCCGATCATATTCATACTGCGGGCCAGCATAGCCGTCATTTCCATCCGGGTCACGGGCTGGTCAGGTGCAAAAGTTCGGTCCGGATACCCGTCGATCATCCCTGCCTCATACGCTTTTGCAATATACGAGTAGGCCCAGTGCGTCGCCGGCAAATCAGAGAACACACTCGTTCCCTCCCTGGCTAATTGGAAAGCGCGCGCCAGTACGGCCGTTACTTCCGCCCTGGTAATCGCACGATTGGGCTGGAACGTATAATCGCCATAACCGTCAACGACCTGCTTTGCAGTTAAGCCTGTGATCGCGTTTTGCGCCCAATGGCCCCGAATATCCACATAACCGCCGGTAAGCGGTTTGGCATTCACCTGAAGCTGGTACATCTGATTCGTAAACGTCTTGTTGGATTTGAGCTTCAGGTAATACGATCCGGGTACAAAGCGTCCTGAGAGCTCCTGTATTGACGTTGAAGCGTTATTCATGGAGCCCGCCATCATTTTCATCGATCCGTCATACAATTCCATATATATGGTCACAGATGCAGGAATGTCACTAAGCCTGATCTGCACCAAGCTTTCTTCCGCAATGCGGAATTGGAACCAATCGATGTCATCGGGCTTGTCGAGCAGGCCGGTATATGGCGTTTCCAGCGATACCGTCGTCGCTTGGTAAGAACGATTGTTCGGCTCGTTAGGATCGTTCAGTTTCGCATCGTATTCGATGGAAAGAGTGTACTCCCCTACTACAGGGTTGACGTATTCTTTTACATTGGATATCCGGATGTAATAGCTGCCGGGAAACACTTCGGGCAGATAGTAAACTTCCGTCCCGCCGTCATCCGCCTTATCGATCGTGATCGATTTCTCTCCCTGCTTCTGAACTAACAGCACGGGGTCCATTCGGGCCGTATCTGTTGACAATTGGATGCGCAGCGAGCCGGAATGCGGAACAGGAAATTCAAACCAATCGACATCTTCGTTTTGATGAAGCGTTCCTTTGATCGTTAAACTGCGCGAAGGCAGTACGTAAGCTTTATACTGAAGATCGTTGTCCTCATAAGGATCACGGTAAATATCAAACGAAGTCGTCAATTGATAAGGGATCTCCTCTGTAAGGTTACGATCGCTCAACTGCAGTCGGTAAAATCCCCGTCCTTTTGAAACCGGGAAGGAAACCGTCTGGCCTCCTCGCACCGATTTGCTGGCGAGCACTCCGGTAACGTCCGTATGCTGCACACTCACCCCGTACCTGCTGTCCATGTCAAAGGTCAGATTCACGGTTCCGTCATAAGGGGCCTCGATATAGAACCAGTCGGAATCCGTCCCGCCGGTGAAGGAAGCCGACACTTTCTTGCTGATCGATAATGCCGCCGCTTGGTCCTTCCGGTCATTGGGCTCGTACATATCGCTCCTATAAGGTTCGGTCAGTAGCCGGTCCACTCGAAGCAGTCCGTATCCCGCAGCCGGATCCCACCCCTTCGGCCCCAAATCCTGGGCGGTTTGCCGAATCCACTGGCGGATCTGATAAGGCTTCATCTCCGGATGCTGCGACCAGACCAGTGCCGCCGCCGCGGCCACCTGCGGCGCAGCCATGGAGGTGCCGTCCTTCGGTTCATATGTACCCCCAAGTCCCGTCGTAAACACGTCCCAAGGCGCTACTACATCGACCTCGGGGCCGGTGTTGGATTTCCGGTCAACTTCTCCATTAGGCGAAACGCCGCCTACAGCAAGAACCGTCGGGTAGGCAGCCGGATATTTAACCCGGTTTCCTTCGTTGCCTGTAGCTGCAACCAGCAGCACATTCCGCTCTTCGGCATAACGAACGATATCGCTCATGTAAGCCGAATATTTATTCAATCCAAGCGAAAGCACCACGATTTTGGCTCCGTGATCAACGGCATAACGTATCCCTTCGCCGAGCTTTGTCTCGCCGCCGGACCCGTCCGCTTCCAGCGCCTTGATGGGCATAATGCGGGCATTCCAAAGCATCCCTGCAATCCCGCGGTCATTGTTGCCGACAGCAGCAATAATTCCGGCAACATTCGTACCGTGTCCGTTGTCATCCATCGGAGGCTCCTTTGGGTTGATCAGATTGATCCCGGGAACCAGATTCGGTTTTAAATCGGGATGCTCCAAGTCAACTCCCGTATCCACAATCGCTATGGTCAGGCCGCTGTTCCCCTTCGCCGCTTCCCACGCTTGATTCATTCCGATTTGCTGCAAGTACGTCTGCCGTACATAAAACGGATCATCCACTTGCGCAGCATATGTAGTCCCCGAGCATGCCAGAACAAAAGCAAGGCCGAGGCATGTTACAAAAAATATATGTTTATAAGTCATATGATTCATCCGCATTTAAAATCCTTCTTTTGATTTCGTATGCCGTACTCCATTATTTCATTCTAAGCTTTAAGCGCATTCCCTGCAACTGAAATTCAAATCCTGTTTGGAACATTCACGAATCAGACAAACCACAAAAAGCTCGGTCCTCCCATAAAGGAAGAACCGAGCTTTGACGAAGAACAAAACTTCAATTAATAAAACATAAACAGATCCTGTGTTAGCGAGAAAATGCGTTCAATATAGCCTATAACCCATTGAGGGAACAGACCGATCAGAACGCTTACCCCGGCACACAGCCACATCGTGATGCCCAGCGGCAGCGACACATGAACTTCCCGGGCTTCATAATCGCTGCGCATGAACATCTGCCGGATGAATCCGAAATAGAAGTAATACGCTACGATGCTCGTTCCGATCATCACCGCAGCCAGCCAATAATGCTGCGTCCAAATGGTTGCAAGCAGAATATACAGCTTCCCGAAGAAACCCCCGGTCACGGGTAAGCCCGCCAAGGACAGTACCAGAAGCACCGCGGCAACCGCCGTACCCGGAGCCCTGTAGTATAATCCCGCGAGACCTTTCAGGGCTTCATCGCCCGTAGAGCGCTCGATGATCATCAGCACCGCGAAAATACCGATGTTCATGAACAAGTACGCAATCAAGTAATACGTAAACTGGGCAAAGTTCGAATACTGCATCATCGAGAACTGAATCGCAATGGGAACCAGCAAATAACCCGCATTGGCAATTCCGGAGTAAGCCATGAGCCGTTTCATATGCGTCTGCCTCAAAGCGACGAAGTTACCGACAACCATCGCCGTCGCAGCAACCGCCATTAAAGTTGTCATGATATCCTGATGAATCGGCAAGCTCATCAAGTCCCCGACCATATAGATGTTGTACATCAAACGAAACAGGATGGCAAATGCCGCCGCTTTGGACACGACCGCAAGAAACGCGGTAACTGGTGTAGATGCGCCTTGATATACATCCGGCGACCACATATGAAACGGAGCCGCCGCTACCTTGAAGCCAAAGCCCGCCACAAGAAGGAAGAAGCTCAAGTAAATCAGGGGGAGCATTCCCTGTGTGCTCTGTCCCAGGGCAGCGTTGATTTCACTTACTGTCGTGGATCCCGACATCCCGTAAAGAAACGACATCCCGTACAGGATGACGGCCGAAGAGATGCTTCCGAGCACAAGGTACTTAAAAGCTCCTTCGTTGGACTGCACATTCTTTTTGTTCATGGCCACCAAAATGTAGGAGGTAATGCTAAGCAGCTCCAGACCGACGAATAGCGTAATCAGATCGCCGGAAGAGGCCATAATCATCCCGCCGAGCGTGGCAGGCAGCAGCAGGTAATAAAACTCCCCGATGTGAGGAATGTTTTCTTCCTTCACCGAGCCGATGCTCATGAAGGTGATGAGCCCCGCGCCCGTTAGCAGCACCAGCTTGATGATATTTGCAAAATCGTCGATCCGGTAGCTGAACTGCAGCAGCTGCTTTGGCTCTGCCGGGTTCAGGTAAGAAACGACAAAGACAGCGGATATCACGATGCTGGCAAGCGACAGCCAACCGAGCCACGTGCGGCTCGCTTTGTTCGGAAGAAACAAATCGATAAGCGACAGTACGACAGCAGCGATGACTAGCGTGAGCTCCGGGGCCAGCAGGATCAAATCGCTGGCTTGAAGACGTATCTGTTCCACCGGTCTAACCCCCCATCTTCGCTACGCTGTGAATGAATTGATTGAAACTGCTGACGGTTTGATGCAGCGGATCGCTTAATATGCTTGGATAGATCCCGAGCACTACGATGAAGGCAACCAGCGTAATCATCGGTATCGCCTCAATCAGCCGCGCATCCCGCATCTGAGGCAGTTCGCTTCCAAACGGTCCGTAAGTGATGGCAAGCACCCCTCGCAGTACATAGACTGCCGTCAGAATAATGCCAAGAGCTCCAATCGCCGTCATGATTTTTTGCGTTTCGAACAGCCCCAAGAACGCCAGAAACTCGCTGATAAATCCGGACAAGCCTGGCAATCCCAAAGACGCCATCCCGGCTACAAGCAGTATGCCCGAAATGAATGGCACGGATTTGGCCAAGCCCCCAAGCTCATCAAGCCGGGTGGTGTGTGTCCGCTCGTAAATGCTGCCCACGATCAGGAACATCAGTGCGGAAATCAAACCGTGGGAGATGAGTTGGAAAACCGCGCCCTGCAGGCCGATCGTATTGAACGCCGCAATCCCCAAAAGTACAATTCCCATGTGGCTTATACTGGAATAGGCGAGAACCAATCTGAACTCCCGCTGTACAAAAGCAAGAACCGCCCCGTACAAAATGTTGATGACACCCAACATGGCAAGCACGGTGGCCCACTGCATCGCTTGCTGGGGAAACAGCAGAACGCCAAAGCGGATCAAGCCGTATGCGCCCATTTTCAACAGGATGCCGGAGTGGATCATAACCACGGCGGGCGGCGCTTCGGTGTGCACCTTAAGCATCCAAGTATGGAACGGGAATACAGGCAGCTTAATGCCGAAGGCAACAAGCAGCATGAGGAACAGCGACCATTTCATCGTTTCGCTCAAGAAGAACGGATTGCCTTCCAGATCCCCTTGGTTCACGTACGCATCCGCGTTCTGGAACAAGTTCTCCATAATGACGTTCAAACTGCCGGAGTAATGGATCGATACACCGTTATCGTGAACGGTCTGACTGAAGCCTGCCGTGCTGACCAGGATCAAGAAAGCAATCAGCATAATCGCCGAGCCGATTCCGTTATAAATCAGGAATTTGTTCGCCGCGCGCTCCCGATCCTTGAACCCCCAGATGCCCACCAGAAAGAACATCGGAATCAGCGTCAGCTCAAAGAATACAAAGAACAAAAACAGATCTTGGGACATAAACACGCCCAGCATACCGGTTTCCAGCAATAAGAACAAGATGAAATACGATTTCCACCGTTTCTTAATGTTGACCGAAGCGAGTGCAGCCATGGTGGCTACCAGCGCCGTTAGGAACACCAGTGGGAGCGAAATGCCATCCACCGCCATCGCATAGTTGAACTCGAAGAAGAACGAGGTCAATTGGCTGAGCCCCTGCGTTTCCTTATTCAAGGGCACATGAATCCAGGGGAGCTCTTCTTTAAACTGCATGCCCTCCAGACCCGGATTAAATAGAGAGTACAGCCAACCGGACAGCAGCAGCGGAATGAGTGTAACCACAATCGCTGTCGTCTTGATCCATCCGCCCTGCGTTTTGGGCAGGAACATCAGAATCAGCACACCGATAAGCGGTGAAAAAGCTATGAATGATAGGATCGGAAAGTTATCCGGCATCGAGGAACCTCCTTCCGGCTATGGCCAGCATGATGATGATCAACCCGATCAGCGTAACCAAACCGTAGGACTGTACCTGTCCGTTCTGCATACGGGAACCGAGACGTCCGAGCCCGTTCACTGCATAGCTGGACAAACGAACCGCACCGTCAACCACATAAATGTCGAACAAATGCAACAGTTGACCGAGGCCTTGCAAAGGACGAACGACAACGGCTTGATACAGCTCGTCGATGTAGAACTTCCGGTTCAAAAGAGCGTACAGCCAAGGAGCCCTGGATGAAACCGCATCTGCCGGGATGGTGCGTTTCATGTAAACCAGATATCCAAGACCGATGCCGAGCAGCCCAACCACATTCGACATGAGGATGACGAACACGGAAACATGCTCTTCCGGCCCATGTCCCGTCAACCAGCCGCCGAGCCATGGATTGAACGGTGTAAACACAAACCCGGCCGCCACAGCAAGCACTGCCAACACCCATAAGGGGAACGTCATGGATGCAGGTGATTCATGCACGCCGTGCTGGTCCTGACGAGGCTTGCCCATGAACACCAGGAAGAATAAACGCGACATATAAAATGCGGTGAAAAACGCCGCGATCAGCCCCACCGTAAGCAGACCGTAATGCCCGGTAAGATAGGCTTCCGTGAGAATGGCATCCTTCGACCAGAAGCCGGAGAGCGGGGCGATTCCGCTTAAGGCCAAGGCGCCGATAGCAAATGTCCACGCGGTGACTTTCATTTTGCGGCCGACGCCGCCCATTTCATGAATATTTTGCGTATGGACCGCATGGATGACGCTGCCGGCTCCAAGGAACAGCAAAGCCTTGAAGAACGCATGGGTAAACAAATGAAAAATCCCTGCCGTATAAGCCGCGGCCGTACCGATGCCGAGCGCCATCATCATATAACCGAGCTGGCTTACCGTCGAGTAGGCCAGAATACGCTTGATATCGTTTTGTGCCGTACCGATCGTGGCGGCAAAGATTGCCGTAAAGGCTCCAACGGCTGCAACCACGGTTAACGCCGTTGCCGAAGCCGTAAAAATATCAAATGTCCGCGCCACAAGATAAACACCGGCGGCTACCATCGTAGCGGCATGAATCAAAGCACTGATCGGCGTCGGGCCTTCCATGGCATCCGGAAGCCATGTGTGCAGCGGAAATTGACCGGATTTCCCAATCGCCCCGATGAAGATCAAAATCGCTACCCATGTTGCGATATGATCCGGAATTTGGCCGCTCTCAAAAGCGTTGCTAATGGAAGTGAAATCGAGCGCGTTGTTCGGCATGAACCAAAACAGCAGAAGGATCCCGATAAACAGTCCCACATCGCCGATCCGGGTAACGATAAACGCCTTCTTCGCGGCAGCTCTCGCTTCCGGTTTGAAGTACCAGAAACCGACGAGCAGGAATGAACAGACGCCGACCAGCTCCCAAAAGATGTAGAGCTGCACCAAATTCTCAGAAATGACCAGTCCGAGCATGGAGAAAGTAAACAGCGCTATGTATGCAAAAAACACATTGATCCGTTCGTCGTCATGCATATAGCCTTTGGAGTAAATGTTGACGAGCAGGCTCACCAATGTGACGATCACCAGCATCAGGGCATTCAGGTTGGTCACCTCAAAGCCCATCTTCAGCGACACGTCGCCGAGTTTGACCCACTCCCAATTGTTCCACGTGAAATTTTCTACCTGTCCGCCGATGCGCTCCCAAAAAACGAGAACCGCTAAAACAAACGATGCGAACCCGGCTACAATACTGATATAAGCGCCTGCATCCCGCAAGGAGCGTCCTGCCGCCGTTAAAATCAGAAACGACAGCAAGGGAAACAACGGGATCAGCCAGGCGTATTGCGAGTATGCCGATACCATGAGCTTAAGTCCTCCTCTAAGCGTTCGCTTCGGCCGCGAGGCTGCCGCAAGTACGGCAAACAACTGCGGCTCAAGCCATCTTATCGCTTCATCGAATCCATCTCGCCGACATCCGTTGTCCCTTTGTTACGATACCACGCAATAAGAATCGCAATACCGACAGCCACTTCCGCTGCAGCAACCGTGATGTTGAACAGAGAGAATATTTGCCCCGTCAAGCCGGGCTTCACACCGAGCTTTGAAAAAGCAACAAGATTCAAATTGACCGCATTAAGCATCAGTTCTACGGAAAGCAGCACAATGACCGCATTCTTTTTCGACAGCGCGCCATATAGCCCGATACAGAACAAAATCGCCGCTAACGTCAAATAAGGCGTTGCCAAACCGCTTGCTCCCATGCCATCAATCCTCCTCTCTCTTAGCAATAATGATGGCGCCGATGAAAGCGACGGTGAGCAGCACCGACATCAGCTCGAACGGGATCACATGCGATGTAAACAATAGCTTCCCGATCTCCATCGTATTGTCTTGTACGGAAGAAAACTCGCCGATGGGAATCTGCGACTGCTGTATCGCATAAAATATGATGCCGAACAGCCCGGCCGCACCCACCAGAAGCAGCCCATTGTGCCACGGCCGCTTCGGTTCTTCCTCGTCTTCCCTATGCTTGGTCATCATGATGCCAAAGATCATCAGTATCGAAATGGCACCGGCATAAATCAAGATTTGCACCACACCGACAAACTCCGCTTCGAGTACGAAGTAAAGTCCCGCGAGGCTGAGGAAGGTCAGCGCCATCGACAACACCATATGCACCACTTTAGTGAAGCTGAGCATGAAGATGGCGCCGCCGATGGCAAACAGTGCGCATATAAAGAACGCAATGTTCTCTCCGCTGGATAAAAAATTCGCTATGTTTCCGAACATTTTACTTCGCCCCGCCTTTCGGAAGCGCCGAATTGTTCTCTTTACGCACGTTGGTGTTATTTTCGTTCAGCCACTCCAAATTTTTGAACAAATCGTCCCGGCTGTAGGTACTCAGCTCGAAGTTGTTCGTCATCACGATAGCTTCTGTCGGGCATACCTCGGTACACAAATCGCACAAGATACAAATTTCAAAATTGATGTCGTACGTATCAATGACCTTTCCCTTTTTCTCAGGGTCCGGGTTCGGCTTGCCTACCAAATTAATGCATTCGGTGGGACAAATGCGTGCGCATTGATTGCATACGATACACTTCTCCGGGTCAAAATGCTGGATTCCTCTAAACCGGTCCGGCATTTCCAGCGGAACGTCGGGGTAAGCATAAGTTACTTTTTTGGAGGTCATGCCTTTTAACGTCACGCCGAGCCCTTTTATGATGCCCTTCATCTCGATTCACCCTTTCGTATTCAGCATCCGGCAGCAGGCAGCAATTACATGGCGACGGCCATATAAATGGCCGTTACAAAAATGTTCACTAACGCGAGCGGCAGCAGCACCTTCCAGCCAAGGCCCATCAATTGATCTACACGAACCCGCGGCAGCGTAGCCCGGAGCCAAAACAGCACGAAAACGATGAACGAAAACTTAAGCAGGAACCAAACGATACCCGGGATAAAATCCAAAAACGGGAGCGGAGCTTGCCATCCTCCCAGAAAAAGCGCTGTCGTCAGCCCGGCAATGGCAAATACATATACATATTCGGCAAGCATGAAGAACGCAAACCGAAAGCCGCTGTATTCCACGTGATACCCTGCAACCAGCTCGGATTCCGCCTCAGGCAAGTCGAAAGGCGTCCGGTTGAGCTCGGAGATCGCCGCGACGACAAATACGGCAAACCCTATGATTTGGGGCAGGAAGTTCCACTGCCAGAACCCGCCTGCTTGGCCCTCGACGATCCGGTTCAGATTCATGCTGCCGGTCATCATGACGACGCCTACAATAGAGATGACCAGCGGAATTTCGTAGCTGATCATTTGCGCCGCAGAGCGCATGCCACCAAGCAGCGCATATTTATTGTTCGATGCCCAGCCTCCCAGCACGATGCCGATGGTGGAAATTCCCGATAAAGCGACATAAAAAAGCACGCCTACATTTATATCCGTACTGATCCATCGTTCGGTAAACGGTATAACCGCAACAACCATAAACGCAGGAATAAACGTGATGACCGGAGCGAGAATAAAGAGTTCGCGCTCGGCTTTTTTAGGAATGGTATCCTCTTTCAGGAGCAGCTTCAGCACGTCGGCTACACTCTGCAGCAAGCCAAGAGGGCCTGTGCGGTTCGGGCCGATCCGCAGCTGCATCCAGCCGATAACCTTCCGTTCAAAATATATCGCATAAGTGACAAACCCCAGGACGACCATTAGGATGACGACGGCCCAAGCGAACATGATCGCTGCATTCGCCCAAGTCAACTGCTGCTGTAATAATTCGGGCATCAGCAGTCCACCTCCCCGACAACAATATCGATGCCTCCAAGAATCGTAATCAAGTTCGTCATGGTTTCGCCAACCAACAGCTTAGGCAAAATTTGCAGATTGACAAATGATGGCCTGCGGAATTTCAACCGGTAAGGCTTATCCTTGCCTTTGGATATAATATGGCACCCGATTTCGCCGCGCGGCGATTCGATAGCGGCATAAATCTCACCTTCTGGAGGACGTATGACCCGCGGCACCTTACCCATAATTTCTCCTTCGGCCGGAAACTGTTCTACGGCCTGCTCCAGAATACGCAAAGATTGACGAACTTCTTCCAACCGCAGCAAGTACCGGTCGTAGCAATCCCCGTTATGGCTCACCGGAACGTCAAATTCAAAACGGTTGTACAAGCTGTAAGGCTGAGCCTTCCTCAGATCCCAGTCAACCCCTGTACAACGCAGGTTTGCTCCGCTCAAACCGTAAGCGATAGCTGTTTCGGCATCATACTTTCCGATACCTTTGATCCTGGCCAGAAAGATTTCATTACCGCTGACCAGCTCATGATATTCATCAAGCTTTTCTCTCATATAGGGAACAAAATCGCGAACCTTCTCGATCCAGCCCTCGGGTGCGTCCCACTTCACACCGCCGACCCGCATGTAATTGTAGGTCAGGCGCGCTCCGCACAGCTCGTTGAACAGATTGATAATGATTTCACGGTCGCGGAACGCATACAAAAACGGACTCATGGCTCCAATATCAAGTAAATACGTGCCCCACCACACCATATGGCTGGCAATCCTTTGAAGCTCCATGACGATCAAACGCAAAAATTCGGCGCGTTCCGGAATTTCCAGCTGCATCAGCTGCTCTACGGCATGGACAAGCACATAATTGTTCGTCATCGCCGATACATAGTCCATTCGGTCCGTGTACGGAATGATCTGAGTATACGTCAGGTTCTCAGCCAGCTTCTCCGTACCCCGGTGAAGGTATCCCATGACCGGTATGGCCTCCGTAATGATTTCTCCGTCCAACTTGACGATAATCCGAAATACTCCATGTGTACTCGGGTGCTGCGGTCCTACATTCAATAGCAGCTCTTCCGTTCTAATGGCCAAGCTTCATCACACCTCCGGGTCGAGCGGTTCATAATCTTTGCGAAGCGGATGGCCTACCCAATCGTCAGCCATCATAATTCTGCGCAGGTCGGGATGTCCCGGAAAATCGATGCCGAATAAGTCGTATATTTCTCTTTCATTCCAGTTCGCCGTAGGCCATACCGATGTGACAGAAGGAATGGACGGAGCCTCCCGGTCGGTCTTGATTTTGACGCAATATTCCCGTTTGGTCTCAAGAGAGATCAGATGGTACGCCACTTCCAGGTGCGTTTCCATATCGATACCGGACACATTGCGCAAATAATTCAGCTTGAGCTCCGGATGAGTTTTCAGCTGCTCTGCAACGGCCGGCCATTCGTCACCTTTGATGATAAGATAAGGGATGTGTCCGCCCTTTTCATTAATATACGCTTCCTGCACCAGATCTTCCCCGAACCCTTTCAGGATGGCGACGATCCGGTCCAACTGCGGCTGATTCGGCGACGGCTCCTTCGGTGCTTCGGTCCCCGCCTCTTCCTTCTTCGCGGCACGCGCATTAGCCCGGGCTGCTCTTGCCTCAGCGGCGGCCTTTGCCTTTGCCTCTTTCTCAGCATCGCTGGGAGCAGCTTTCTCCGCCGCCGGAGCGTCTCCCGGCTCCCCCTTAGCGGTCTGAGGCTCCACAGGCTCAGATGCAGCGGCGGATGCTTTCGGTTCCTTCGGCTTCGGCGCATCGGCGGAGGCATAACCGCCTGGAGGTTCTCCGGCGCCCCCCGTTTTTGTGACTTCGGCGCCGTCAACAGCGGCAGGCTCGCCGCTCATCGGTGCGGACGCTTCACCTTCTGCCTTAGGCTTTTGCATGTCAGCTTCAGGGCTGCCCGATTGATCTCGCTTTTGCTCCTCGCTCATCGATTGGTCACCTGCTTACCCGTTTTGGCTTCGTAGCGGATTTTTTCCTGCAGCTTGTTAATTCCGTATATCAAAGCGGCCGGATTCGGCGGACAGCCAGGGATATATACATCCACCGGCACGATCTGATCGACGCCCTTCACTACCGCATACGATTTTACATAAGGGCCGCCCGCCGTAGCACAGGAGCCCATGGCGATCACCCATTTGGGTTCCGGCATTTGGTCATACAAGCGCCGCAGCAGCGGAGCCATTTTCTTCGTTACCGTCCCGGCAACGATCATCACATCGGACTGCCTTGGAGAAGTTCGGAAAATCACCCCGAAACGGTCCAAGTCATAGTGCGATGCACCTGTTCCCATCATCTCTATAGCACAGCAAGCAAGTCCAAATGTCAGCGGCCACAAAGAATTGCTTCGTGCCCAAGCTTTAATCTGCTCCAATGTCGTCATGAATACATTACGTTCGAGTTCCTGCCGTTCCTCCGGTGTAATATTTGCTAAATTGAAGTCCATTGCAGCACCTTCTTCTTCCAGGCGTAAAGCAAGCCAATGATCAACAATCCAACAAAAATACACATTTCCACAAGCGCAAACAAGCCCAATTGCTTGTAGGCAACGGCCCATGGGTACAAGAACACGGTTTCAACATCAAAAATAACAAACATCAACGCAAATAGGTAGTACCGGATATTGAAGCGAATTTGCCCCTCGCCTATAGGTACGTTACCGCTTTCATAAGTCGTATACTTCGCTTCGACAGGCTTATTTGGCCGGAGCAAACGCCCGATACCAAGCGCAGCGATAGGGAGTAACACGCCCAACAAGAGAAAAAACGTTACGACCACATAGTTGTTCATATACATCGTGAACGAACCGCCTCCCTGTATATCTTTTCGTATCCGGCACGCAACTTGCTGCGAACCGTCTACTACTTTAGTCCTACAAACGATTTGAAAACACAACCTAACATAAGGGTACCTTACGCAGCCCCATTGTTCAAGTTTTCTTATCGCTTGTATAACTACTGTTAATATATGCCTTCCCAATTATAACAAATGCCTTTTGGGGTGTCTAACATTTTCAGACAATTCTAATGTAAAAAAGCGAAGGAAGCATATTCCCTCGCTTTTGTCAATCATTACTATTATTTTTTACCGTATACCTCGATTCTATTCATCGCCCGCTGTAAAGCAAGCTCGGCACGCTTGAAATCGATTTGGTCCTGCTTGGCTGCGGACAAACGCTGCTGCGCGCGTTCTTTGGCCGCCTGCGCCCGCTCGAGATTGATTTGATCCGGCAGCTCGGCGCTTTCCGCCAGAATAACCACTTTATCCTTTCGCACTTCCATAAAACCGCCGTTTACCGCGATGTATTCGTCCTTAGCGCCTTGCTTTTTCACGGTAACCGGCGCAACTTTTAAAGGAGTGACCAGCGGAATGTGATTAGGCAGAATTCCAAGCTCCCCTTCAACACCCTTCACAACGATCATGTTCGCCTCTTCGGCATACACTTTACGCTCCGGGGTTACAATTTCCAACAGGAATGTGCTCACTTGGATTCCCCTCCTAAGAGTTTGCTCTTGAGCAAACCGCATCGTAAGCATTGACTAAGTTTGTCCAAGGACAAACGGCTTCGTAAGCTTATGCTGCGTTTTTACAGCGTCTTCGCTTTTTCGATAGCGTCTTCGATCGTTCCCACGTTGTGGAACGCCGGTTCCGGAAGATCGTCATGTTTGCCTTCAAGAATTTCCTTGAAGCTGCGTACGGTTTCTTTAACCGGTACGTAAACGCCAGGAATACCGTTGAACGGTTCGGCAACGTGCAGCGGTTGGGACAAGAACAACTCAATACGGCGTGCACGGTGCACGACCAGCTTATCCTCATCGGACAACTCATCCATGCCCAAGATGGCGATAATATCGAGAAGCTCTTTGTAGCGCTGAAGAATTTTCTTCACGCCTTGAGCCACCTGGTAGTGCTCTTCACCGAGAATTTCCGGCGTCAGAATCCGGGAAGACGAAGCCAATGGGTCAACAGCCGGGAAAATACCTTTGGAGGCGATGCTGCGCTCCAAGTTCGTCGTTGCATCCAAGTGCGCGAACGCCGTTGCCGGAGCAGGGTCCGTATAGTCATCCGCAGGAACATAGATCGCCTGAATGGACGTAACGGAACCTTTCTTTGTCGAAGTAATCCGCTCTTGCAGCTGACCCATCTCCGTAGCCAGCGTCGGCTGATAACCAACCGCAGAAGGCATACGGCCGAGAAGCGCGGATACCTCGGAACCCGCTTGGGTAAAGCGGAAAATATTGTCGATAAATAACAGAACGTCGCGGCCCTCTTCGTCACGGAAATATTCCGCCATCGTCAGACCCGTCAAAGCGACACGAAGACGCGCGCCCGGCGGCTCATTCATCTGGCCGAACACCATTGCCGTTTTCGAAATAACGCCCGAATCTTTCATCTCATGGTACAAATCGTTACCTTCACGCGTTCTCTCGCCTACACCAGCGAATACGGAAATACCGCCGTGTTCTTGCGCGATGTTATGGATAAGCTCCTGCATGGTAACGGTTTTACCTACGCCTGCGCCTCCGAACAGACCAATCTTACCGCCTTTGGCGTATGGCGCCATCAAGTCGATAACTTTAATACCTGTTTCGAGAATTTCAGCTTGTGTAGACAAGTTCTCAAAAGCCGGTGCGGCTTTATGAATCGGGCTAGTCAGCGTGCGGTCCACGTTCGGATTGTTGTCAATCGGCTCCCCAAGAACGTTAAACACGCGGCCGAGTGTGGCTGCGCCTACCGGAACGGAAATCGCTGCGCCGGTATCGACGGCTTCCATACCGCGAACCAAACCGTCAGTGGTAGACATCGCAATACAACGTACCATGTTGTCGCCAAGATGAACAGCCGCTTCAACCGTCAGGCTGATATCGCGTTCGCTGTCATTTTGCGCTTTTCTTTCAATCTTGATCGCATTCAAAATCTCAGGGAGGTGTCCACGTTCGAACTCAATGTCAACGACCGGCCCTGTTATATTCACAACGCGCCCCTTGTTCATGTTTTCCCTCCTATGTGTTTCCGTATCTTAAACGAAATTGCCTTCGCCGTCCATTCCTTAACTTTGTGCGTTCGCTCCGGCGACGATCTCCGATATTTCCTGGGTAATCGAAGCCTGACGGGCACGGTTGTACTGAAGGGTCAGCGTAGCGATCATCTTCGTCGCATTCTTCGTAGCGTTGTTCATCGCCGTCATCCGGGCTCCGAACTCGCTCGCTTTACCGTCAAGAACCGCGCTGTAAATGAGCGTTTCCGCATATTTCGGCAGGAGTACTTCCAACACACCCTCGGCAGACGGCTCATATTCGTAGTTCGCCACCGAATCGCTGTTGACTTCCTCAAGCGGCAACAGACGCTTCACCTGCGGGATTTGGGTAATGGCATTCTTAAATTCATTGTATACCAGGTACAATTCATCGTAGGCGCCATTCTCAAAATTCGCCACAGCGGAAGCCGCAACCGACTTAATGTCCGAGAATTGGGGTGAATCCGGCAGCCCCGTCACTTCCTCGACAATTGGGATGTTGCGTCTCTGGAAGAAATCCCGGCCTTTTCGTCCAATGACGAAAATGGCATACTCGCTTGTAGATTTATGCTTTTCTTTAATGACAGCCATCACTTTACGAAGCACGTTGGCATTGTAACCGCCGGCCAGACCGCGGTCGGAGGTGATGACAAGATAACCGGTCCTCTTGATCTCGCGGGTTTGCAGCATCGGATGCGTCACACCCTTCGTACCTGCGGCAATACTCGCGATCACTTCCTTCATCTTATCAGCGTACGGACGTGCTGACTCGGCAGCCTCCTGAGCACGTCTCAGCTTTGCCGCCGCGACCATCTCCATCGCCCTCGTGATTTGCTTCGTACTTTGTTTTGACTTGATAGAGCGCTTAATTTCGCGCATACCTTTTGCCATGCCTGCTCACCTCTCTCTCGAAGCCCTCCGGAAGGAGCGCCATCTTTGGATAAGCCCATTATCGTTGCTTAAAAAGGAATACCGAGCTTCTCTTGCGAGAAGCTCAGTTACCGTTCATTTATGCGGAAGGAGCGAATCCTTTTTTGAATTGCCCAATGGCTTCCGTCAGAGCCTTCTCATTATCCGATGTCAAATCTTTCGTATCGCGGATATTTTGAAGAATTTCCGGACGGTTGGAGTCCAAGTACGCCAGGAACTCAGCTTCGAAGCGGCGTACATCCTGTACCGGCAGCTCATCGATATGGCCTTTCGTTACCACATAGATGGCAACGACTTGCTTCTCAACCGGCATCGGCTGGTTTACCCCTTGCTTCAGCAGCTCGAGGGTACGAATACCGCGATTCAAACGAGTCTGCGTAGCACGGTCAAGGTCGGACCCGAACTGTGCAAAAGCAGCCAATTCACGGTATTGCGCAAGATCCAGACGGAGGGTACCGGCAACCTTCTTCATCGCTTTGATTTGCGCGGAGCCCCCTACACGGGATACGGAAATACCGACGTTAACCGCCGGACGCTGGCCGGAGTAGAACAGGTCGGACTCAAGGAAGATCTGTCCGTCTGTGATCGAAATAACGTTTGTTGGAATATAAGCCGATACGTCGCCTGCTTGGGTCTCAATGAACGGAAGAGCCGTTAACGACCCGCCGCCCAGCTCGTCGCTAAGCTTCGCAGCGCGTTCGAGCAAGCGGGAGTGCAGATAGAAAACGTCACCCGGATAAGCTTCACGGCCCGGAGGACGGCGAAGCAGCAGGGACAGCTCACGGTATGCGGCAGCTTGCTTGGACAAGTCATCATAGATAATGAGCACGTGCTCGCCTTTGTACATAAAGTATTCGCCCATTGCGCAGCCGGCGTAAGGAGCCAACCAAAGCATAGGGGCCGGCTCGGAAGCCGAAGCCGTGACAACGATCGTGTAATCCAGAGCGCCGTTACGGCGGAGCGTTTCCACCACATTAACGACAGTGGATTGCTTTTGACCGATGGCAACATAGATACATTTCACACCGTTGCCCTTTTGGTTAATGATGGTATCGATCGCAATGGATGTTTTACCGGTTTGACGGTCACCGATAATGAGCTCACGCTGTCCGCGGCCGATCGGGATCATTGCGTCAATGGCTTTAATCCCGGTTTGCATCGGCTCATGAACCGATTTACGGTCCATGACGCCAGGTGCCGGAGATTCAACCGGACGGAAGTGCGTTGTGTTGATCGGACCTTTGCCGTCAACCGGTTGACCGAGCGCATTAACGACGCGGCCGAGAAGCTCTTCGCCAACCGGAACCTCCATGATCCGGCCGGTGCGTTTCACCTGATCGCCCTCGCGGATGTCGGTGTAAGGTCCCAAAATAACGATACCTACGTTGCTTTCCTCAAGGTTGAACGCATAGCCCAAAACCCCGTTGGGAAACTCGAGCAGCTCGCCTGCCATAACGTTTTCCAAGCCGTGCACACGGGCAATACCGTCACCGACCTGAATGACCGTACCTACGTCAACGACTTGAATTTCCGAATTATATTTCTCAATCTGTTGTTTGATTAATGTGCTGATTTCTTCAGGTTTGATACTCAACGAACCTCACCCCTATCTACAGTGCTTGAGATTGATTCAATGTTCTTTCCAGACGCTTCAGCTTGCCGGACAGGCTGCCGTCGTACAAACGGTCGCCGATGCGGACTTGAATACCGCCGAGCAAGCTTTTATCTATAACCGATTCCACGCGGATTTGTTTACCGGTCAATTTGCCGAACGTGGCGGCAATATCGTTCAACTCTGCTTCGGACAGCTTCACTGGCGTATATACCGTAGCGTTCGCTTGTCCGAGCGCATCGTTTGCGATCTTTACATAAGCTTTTACAAAGGCTTCCAGCGCCTCTTCGCGTCTTCTCTCAATCAGCAGCTGCAGCGTATTCAATACAGCCTCGGATACGGAGGATTCGAAGATTTGCTTGATCAGCCCAATTTTTACAGCAGCCTCGATGCCCGGGTGTTTAATCAGCTTCGATAAATCCGCATTTTCTTTCAATACCGAAGCGACCGATACAAGCTCTTGCTCTATTTGAGCTACTTGACCTTTTTCCCGTGCGACTTCAAACAAGGCTTTTGCATATCTTTTGGCTGCGATCATGTCCTGGCTCATTGGTTGCCCCCTACTTCTTTCAGGTAGTGCTCAACCAGCTGTTCCTGAGACTTCTCATCGATTTGCTTCTCGATGATTTTGGAAGCGATCATTACGGACATCGCGCTGACTTGGCTGCGGAGAGCCGCAACGGCCAGGTTTTTCTCGGTTTCGATATCGCGAAGCGCTTCTTCTTTAATTCTTGCCGCCTCTTCTTTCGCTTGGCGGATGATATCTTCAGCCTGTTTCCCGCTGGTTACACGGGCCTGCTCGATAATGGCTTTCGCTTCGCTGCGAACTTGCTCAAGAGCGGCCTTCTGTTCGGCGAGGAGCGCATCGGCTTGTTTGCGGTCCTGCTCTGCGCTTTGCAATTGATCAAGAACGAGCTTTCTACGTTGTTCCATCACGCCCATTAACGGTCCGAAAGCATATTTGCTGATCAGCAGCATCAGGATCCCGAACGAAATGAT
The DNA here is from genome assembly GCF_001465255.1 of Paenibacillus naphthalenovorans. NCBI lineage: Bacteria > Bacillati > Bacillota > Bacilli > Caryophanales > Paenibacillaceae > Paenibacillus > Paenibacillus naphthalenovorans. The sequence continues at coordinate 4,232,581 of NZ_CP013652.1, forward strand.
GGCGATGATAAAAGAACTGAATGTGAAATGCATCTATACGTCACTCCCTTCAGAGGGGTAATGGCTGAATCATAATCCGAATGAGTACATTCGGACAAAAGGAAGGCGTGGAGGCTATAGGCTTCCCCGCCCAAGGTTCAAGCATCTTAACCTGCGAATACGAACGTGAAGAGCAATGCAAATACGACCGCGATGATCGGAATCGCCTCGACAAGACCTACACCGATAAACATGACCGTTTGAAGCGTACCTTTAAGCTCTGGTTGACGAGCGATACCGTCAACTGTTTTGCTGACGATCAAACCGTTACCGATACCTGCGCCAAGCGCACCCAAACCGATTGCAATAGCAGCTGCAAGAAATTCCATTGTAAAATATCCTCCTTAAAATTGTTCAATTTTGGTTTTGTTATGTTTAATAAAGCGGATAAGGATCTGAATGCCAGCATAAATACCCGTCCGCATATTACTCTTTGTGTTCAATGGCTTGAGACAAGTAAACCATGGTCAGCGTCGTAAAGACGAACGCCTGAATGGCGCCTACGAACACACTGAAGCCCTGCCAGATGATCAGCGGGAGTATCCCTCCGATACCAGCCATGAGAATAACGGCGATTAAGACTTCACCGGCGTAGATGTTACCAAATAGACGCATGCCGAGCGTCAAGAGTTTGGAGATCTCCTTGACGATATTCAACGGAAACATCACCGCGAACGGTTCGACATAGTGGTGCAAGTAGTGCTTGGTGTTACGTGTAAGTCCCAGATAATGAGTCATGACAATGACCATGAGGGCCAGTCCCATCGTAACAGACAAGTCAGCTGTCGGTGATTTCCACCAACCGATCCCGATGTGTTTGCCGGCTTGATGCGCCGCATCGATCTCCGCTTGCGTTATGCCGAGCCATGGAATCGGCTGCGTTACTTCGGTCACGATGACAAGCGGCAGGCCAAGCATATTGCCGACAAAGATGAACATGATCAGTGTAATCCCAAGCATAATGAAAGCTTTACCCTTCTTCATGTCCATAGTGCCTGCAATGATATTGTGAACAAACTCAACTAACCACTCCAAGAAATTTTGCATTTTGCCGGGATTGTGTACGGAAAGATTGCGGGTTCCGGCAATCGCAATGAGCAGTACGATCAAACATGTAACTGCTATGGTAATGATGGTGGAAAGGTCCCAATCGATTCCTAACCAATTCACTATCGGTAACTCATGCATTCTACTAGTTTCACCCCTTTCCAAGGCATGATGGAATAATTATTTTTTAATTGAAATAATACCCAATAGGAGTGTTGCCAACTGTACGAAAATTAATCCTATGATGGTAGTCCATACAGCAATATGTTCCGGTACTTCGTAAGCCCCCCACACGGCAAGCAAGGAAATCGCGGCTCTTGTGCCGAAGCCGATACCGCCTCTGCGCCTTCTTCCTTCAAGCACCGAATCCGTGAGCTGCCTGATTTTCCACGCCAGATAATGGGCATTGACAAGACTGACGATTGTTCCCAGAATCAATCCGGCAAAGTGCGGGCGATATCCAGGCAACAGCGCCCAAGCCATGAAACAGAAAGACAAAAAAAATATGATAATACGCTGAACCGTTTTCAGGCGGGTCGAAAGTTCATTCATTGCCGTCCCCCCGCATGTAGCTTCGGATGATCAGAAAAGCGCCGGCGGCTCCCGCAAAGAAACCCGCCAACATTCCACCCACAATCCAGAACGGTTCCCCGCCCTGACGTTCGCTCATCCAATTGCCCAGCCAATAACCGGCCAACATGCAAACGCCCAAATCAATGCCAATGCTGCCCAATAGAGCAACGGCTCGCCACGGATTATCATTGGAATTTTGTCGTTTCATAAGCCTTCCTTATCAATCCTAGTTTATTTTAGCGGAGTAAAGTCACATTTGTCAATTACGAAGTCTGGTAACCCTTCTGTGATAAAAACGCAAAAAACCTTGATATATCAACCTTTTTTTGCATTCCAAACCAAACAGTAGAGATGTATGGTGTAACGTTTGTCATCAGATTGTCACGGTTGGAACGGCTCGGGTCTATCCGACCTATGGTTGAAATGGAAAAGGATAGCTTGCACGATTCGTTCGGACGCCTTGCCGTCGCCGTAAGGATTGGCCGACCGGCTCATTCTTTCGTACATAGCCGTGTCGCTCAGCAGTGCTTTAGCCCGCTCATATACCCTCTGTTCGTCGGTGCCGACCAGCTCCAACGTTCCCGCGTCGATTCCTTCCGGCCGCTCGGTCGTCTCCCTCAGCACCAGCACCGGTACGCCGAATGACGGCGCTTCTTCCTGAAGCCCTCCGGAGTCGGTCAGAATGAGATGCGCATGGGGATAAAAATTGTGGAACTCAAACACATCGAGCGGATCGATAAGTTTGATCCGGTCATGGCCGCTAAGCAGTTCATAAGCCGGTTCCTTTACAGCCGGGCTCGGATGCACCGGATATACGATCGCGATATCTTCGAATTCATCGGCCAGACGGCGTACCGCACGGAAAATTTGGCGGTGCGGCTCCCCCTGCGACTCCCGGCGATGTGCGGTCATCAATACCAGGCGTTTGCCTTGTGCCCATTCAAGCACCGGGTGGGAGAACGACGGACGAACCGTGTATTGAAACACGTCGGTCACGGTATTCCCCGTAACGAAGATGGAATCTTCCCGCTTGTTTTCTTTGCGCAGGTTTCCTGCAGACCAGTTCGTCGGAGCAAAGTGGAGATCAGACAGAACTCCGGTCAGCTGGCGGTTCATTTCCTCAGGATAAGGAGACAGCTTGTTCCACGTCCGAAGACCCGCTTCCACATGACCCACTTGGATTTGCTGCATAAACGCGGCGTAGCTCGCCAAAAATGTCGTTAACGTGTCCCCGTGAACAAGAATCAGATCCGGTTTTTCTTCTTTGAATACCGGATCCAGTCCTTGAAGTACACGGATCGATATTTCATTCAAGGTCTGACGTTCTTTCATGACGTCCAAATCGTAGTCCGGCTTGATGGAGAATATATCCAGTACCTGATCGAGCATTTGGCGATGCTGTGCCGTAACGCAAACAAGCGACTCGATTTGCCCGGGATACTTTTCCAACTCCTTCACCAACGGAGCCATTTTGATGGCTTCCGGTCTGGTGCCGAAGATGGTGATTACTTTCGTTTTTTTCATCGCTCTCGGCTTCCCTTCCCTCTTCCGAATTCAGCAGCTTACTTTGTTCCGAACAGCCGATCGCCCGCATCGCCGAGCCCCGGAACTATGTATCCGTGGTCGTTCAAATGGTCGTCGATAGCCGCTACATAAAGATCAACGTCAGGATGCGCCTTTTGCACAGCCTGCACACCTTCCGGCGCAGCAATCAGGCACATCAGCTTAATCTGCGTGCAGCCCCTTTTCTTCAGCGCTTCGATCGCCGCATTAGCCGAACCGCCCGTGGCGAGCATCGGATCAATTACGATCAGCTCCCGTTCCTGCACATCCGTCGGAAGCTTGGCATAGTATTCCACCGGCTCCAGCGTATCCGGGTCCCGGTACAACCCGATATGCCCCACTTTGGCGGCAGGGACCAGCTTCAGAATCCCGTCTACCATACCGAGGCCGGCGCGCAGAATCGGAATAAGACCCAGCATACGGCCGGAGATCACTCTGCACTCGGCGGTCGTAACAGGTGTGCGCACCTGCACCTTTTCGAGCGGAATGTCTCTTGTTATTTCGTAAGCCATCAATGTGGCCACTTCATCCACCAGCTCGCGGAAATCTTTCGTGGTGGTATTCTCATCCCGAATGTAGGTCAGCTTATGCTGAATCAACGGATGGTCGCAAACAAACACTTTACCCATGCAAGGTCCTCCTATAACGCTATAAAGCCCAAAATCTTGTCTATTATACCACAACTACCGATACTTATCCCAATCGGGAAAAAAACGCCAACCAACGCAAATGAATCCAAATCAACGTTACGCATTCTACAGACCGCGTTCCCTGGCTGAGGAGCGGTCTATTGCTATTTGGACACGCCAAGCCTGCCAAAAACGAACTCGCCTGCCGAGATCATAAAAGAAAGCGTCTGGAAAATTCCATGGACGCCAAAAAAATGATAGTTTATTTCACTTCACTGGCTATCAACCGTTCATCCCTTGTCTTATAAACCGAATGTACTGCCCCATTTATTATAGCACAATGTCCCCCGTTCTTCTTCTGCAATGATCCACGTGAAACATAAATATGCCGGCTCCTCATATAAAGAGCCGGCCTTTGTTGGTTTTAGCGATCATTAATACTGAAGTCCGGGATACAGCGGGAATTGTGCCGTCAAATCTTTCACCATACCGCGCACCTTCTCATGCACAGCCTGATCGGACGGATTCTTAAGCGTAAGCGAAATAATCTTGGCGATGGTTTTCATAGCTTCCTGATTCATACCGCGGGCTGTGGCCGCAGGAGTACCGATCCGGATACCGCTGGTCACAAACGGGCTGGTCGGATCGAACGGAATGGCGTTCTTGTTTACCGTCACGCCCACTTCATCGAGCAGATGCTCCGCTTCTTTACCCGTCAGGTTCAAGCTGCGAAGATCGATCAGCATCAGGTGGTTGTCCGTTCCCCCGGAAACGAGGTTGATTCCTTCCGCCATCAAACCATCTGCCAATGTTTTCGCATTGTTTACAACATTCTGAGCGTATGATTTGAACTCCGGCTGCAGCGCCTCTCCCAAGGCCACCGCTTTGGCCGCGATGATATGCATCAGCGGACCGCCTTGCGAGCCTGGGAACACCGCTTTGTCAATCGCGGCAGCCCATGGTTTGCGGCACAGGATCATACCGCCGCGAGGCCCGCGAAGCGTCTTATGCGTTGTCGTTGTTACAAAATGAGCGTGCGGCACCGGATTTGGATGCAGGCCTGCAGCCACAAGACCGGCAATATGAGCCATGTCCACCATAAACAGCGCGCCGACGTCATTTGCAATTTGCGCCAAGGCTTCGAAGTCGATGATGCGCGGGTATGCGCTGGCACCGGCTACAATCAAGCGCGGCTTGTGCTTGAACGCCGCTTTGCGGACTTCGTCATAATCGATGCGGGAATCTTTCTCACTTACGCCATAGGCTGCGAAGTTATACAAAATTCCGGATGCATTGACCGGACTGCCGTGCGTCAGATGACCGCCGTGCGCCAGGTTCATCCCCAGGATCGTCTCCCCCGGTTGTACCGCAGCAAGGTAAACGGCCATGTTCGCCTGGGCGCCGGAGTGCGGCTGAACGTTCGCATGCTCAGCGCCAAACAATTCTTTCGCGCGGTCGCGTGCGATATCCTCGACGATGTCGACGTATTCGCAGCCGCCATAGTAACGCTTATTCGGGTAACCTTCCGCATATTTGTTGGTCAATACGGTACCCATCGCCTCAAGCACCGCTTGGCTGACGAAATTTTCGGACGCGATCAGCTCGATTTTGTCGCGTTGACGACCGAGCTCAAGATTCATTGCTTCCACGATTTTCGGGTCTTGTTTGCGAAGAAATTCCATGTAAGTTATCCTCCTTGAATATTACGAGATCTATTTTGAATACGAATAGGCGAGTCCATCTCAATCACAAGTTCTGTCGGACGCCTGTGTATCGATCGTATAGACTGCCCGAGCACCCCCGATCAGCTTCGGCCGGGTATAAGCCATCTGCACGTGCGCCCCGCCGATCTGCCGGATCGACGGCAGCAGCGGCACCGCTACACGCTTCAAATGCATACCGATGAGCGTTCCCCCGATATCCAGTCCCGCATGCGCCTGAACGGTCTCCACAACAACAGCCTCCTTCAGATGCCTGAAGGCATAGGAAGCCATTGAGCCCCCGGCTTTGGGCACCGGTATGACGCTCACTTGTTCCAGTCCATACCGCAGCATCGCTTCCTTCTCCACAACGAGCGCCCGGTTCAAATGTTCACAGCACTGGTAAACGGGAAAAAAGCCGATCTTCTCCCGCACCGCTTCTACTCCGGCATAAATTTCCCGGGCCGCCTCTTCGCTTCCCGCTGTGCCGATATGTTTACCGAGCACCTCGCTGGTGCTTGTCCCTATGACCAGAAGATGTCCCGCTTCTACCCCGCCTGCCTTGACCAGCTCACGGACGATGATTTCTACTTGAGAACGTATCGTAGTCAGGTTTATGTTCATGACTGCTTTACCTCGAATTAAGGATGCAGCGCATATTTGTCTTCCAACGCTTTCACTTTGGCAACGCGGTTTTTGTGCCGCTCCCCGTTTGAAAATTCGGTCTCCAGCCAAATTTTGACGATTTCCTGAGCTACACCGGGTCCGATGACGCGCTCGCCCATCGCCAGCACATTGGAATCGTTATGCTCGCGGGTCGCCTTGGCCGAGAACAAATCGTGTACCAGCGCACAGCGGATGCCCGGCACTTTATTGGCCGCAATCGTCATCCCGATCCCCGTTCCGCAAATCAGGATTCCCCTGTCCGCTTCCCCGGCAACGATTTTCTCGCACACGGCGAGCGCATAGTCCGAGTAATCCACGGAATCGGAGCAGTCACAGCCGCAATTCAGCACTTGATGCCCCATCGACTCAAGAAACGGAATTAATTCATCCTTTAACCGATATCCTGCATGATCCGCACCCATTGCTATTTTCATCACGTTTGCCTCCTCACTTAGTCATTTCATTATAACCTAAACAAGCGGTAAACACGAAAAAAGAGCATGACACATGCGCTCTCCGCGCATCGTGTTGCTCTTTCGCCCAGGCGACCGGCCGTATGTCCCGATGCTCCACTGTGGTTTATTCCACTCGTCGCCAGTTACACCGGGCACTGATGATTGATAAGTTTATCATATCCCATTAAGCGTTTGCTGTAAAGCCCAACTTCCCGTATCGGGACCCTCCGTCGGCTCCTGATGTTAACGGTCTTTTTTCAGCTTCGCCGCCAGCTTGATCAAGCACTCCTCGATCTCCCAGGCGCATTTTTCATACTCCCTGTAGGATCCTCCGAACGGATCTGCGATGTCCGGCAGCGGCAATTCTTTTTGCAGGGTGAGTACACGCTCTCTCTCTTCCTCAGTAATTTGCCCGGACAGCGCTTGTTTCAGCTCCAGCTCGGTGATCAGACTTTCCATCTCCGATATTTTATCCGCTAACTGCGGGTCATCCTGCACATATTCCTTCAGTGTATACACCTTGTCCACAGCCTCGGGATACAGTTGAATCGTATGCCTCTTATGACTGGAAGTCATCGTCAGCACCAAATCCGCCCAATCGATCAGGATCTGTGACAGAAATGTTGAAGCCGACGGTCCGACACAGCCTTTGTTCTTCAACACGGAAGCCGCGTGGTCAGATAACTGCGTTCCCTCGTACGCCGCTACGCCGGCCGAACGCACCTCAATGTCCGTTAGTCCTTCTTCAGAAAGAATTTTACGCATTATTCCTTCCGCCATCGGACTGCGGCAAGTATTGCCCGTACAAACGAACAAGATTCGGTTCATCGCGTTCTCCCCGCCTTTCCGTAGTTCATATTTTGGTTTCTCATAATCATATTGTACCCCAAAAGCAAGCAAATATGGAACTTCACCTTTAAAGCAAAAACTTGATGCCGAAAGCCAGCAGGATCACTCCCCCGAGCGCTTCGCCATATTCTCCGATCCATTGTCCGACTCGCCGTCCAAGCAGCAGACCGATGACCGACATCAAGCCTCCCGCCACGCCAAACATCAGCACCGTAAGCAGGACATCGCCTGCAAACATCCCCAGTGAAACGCCCACAGAGAAAGAATCGATGCTTACACTCAGAGAGAACAGCGTCAAGCCCAAAAAGGAACGATAATCGTAAGACTTGGACTCCTCTGTCCGCAGAGAGCTATATACCATATGCAATCCCAGCAGAAGTAGAAGAATACCGCCGCACATCGTAGCCACTTTACCGAGCAGCATGCTGATATATCCGCCCATCCGCATGCCGGCCAACGGCATAATCATATGAAATAAGGCGGTGGTTACGCTAATTTTTAAAATATCGAGCTTACGGATACCCTTCATTCCGATCCCCAGCCCCAGTGACAGCGCATCCAGACCGAGGGCAACCGCCATGAGTCCGATGGATATGATTTGGGCCCACACCAGCGGTGACGCCAAGTCCATTTCTACCCTACCCCCTGTCCTATTCTAAATCAACATATGCGGACAAGGGCAGAAAGATGACTTGAGGCGGATGTGCTGCTGCAGGGATGGACAGGGAAAGCTCGCTAGAGCGTCACGATTCGCCCGCCGGCGGCTTTGCGCAGGCGGTTCATGATCGCGGCCCCGATCCCCTCTTCGGGGCACGCTTGGGCTGTGATGAAGCCGACACCGGCTTCATCGAATTCGCGGAGCGCGGCGTAGAGTCCTTGGGCGACCGTTTCGAGGTCGTCCAGACGGCCGCACGCGACGACGCAGTCCGCGCGGAACGCGCCGGCGTACTCGCCGTAGGTGAGGACGCCAGTGCGCTCGCCGCGCGCGCGGGCCTCATCGAGCTCGCGCTGCATGCGAGCGAGAATCTGTTCGGGCGCCGTGCCCTGGCGGCCTTGAACAAGCAGCAGCGCGCCGCGGGGCGCATAATGGGCATATTTCATGCCCGGGGCGCGCGGAGCGGACGGCTCCTGGTGCTCGGGGCTTGCCTCGAGCACTGGGATATGAGGCGGCAGCGCCTGGCGCAGCTGCTCAAGCGTAATCCCCCCGGGACGCAGGATGTGTAGCGCGCCTCCGGCGTACTCCACAACCGTCGACTCGACGCCGACGCCGGTCTCCCCGCCGTCAACGATGCCGCCAATGCGTCCCTCCAAATCTTCCAGCACGTGCGCTGCCTGCGTCGGGCTCGGGCGTCCCGATCGGTTCGCGCTGGGCGCCGCGACCGGGCATCCCGCCGCGGCAATCAGTTGCAGCGCAACAGGGTGGTCCGGCATGCGCAGCCCGACCGTGGACAACCCTGCGGTCACAAGCGGGGATAATACCCCGGGACGAACGGGCAACACAACGGTCAGCGGCCCCGGCCAAAACGCATCCAGCAAACGCGAAACGGCCTCATCCGGCGGAGCCGCCAGCTCCTCCAGTTGAGACCTGTCTGCAATATGCACAATCAGAGGGTTATCCGACGGCCGGCCTTTGGCCGAGAAGATGCCGGCCACCGCTTCTGAACTGCAGGCATCGGCCCCAAGACCATACACCGTCTCCGTCGGAAACGCCACTGTCCGTCCTTGCCGGAGAAGCTGCGCCGCCTCCTGCAGCTTCGCCGGATCGGGATGCTGCCCGTCTACCTCCCATACCATCGTCTCTATCGTCATCGGGATTACCTCTTCCTTTCCCTGCATCCAATGGCTTCATATGGCTAAAGCGCTCAAACGAACCAGGAACCGATTTTTTTGAGCATATCCCAAAGGAAAAACCGAACCTCCGGCTGGGCGGCCGCAGCAGCATTCTTTTCGGAATCGGTGTTTTCCTTGGATGTCTTTATTTCCTTAGCCTGTGTTTTGTCTTTCGGTACGTTGTCCCGGTCTTCCTTGGCCGCCCCGGTTTCTTTATCCTCTTTACTTGCCTCCCCGGCCGGCTCGGATTCCTTCGGCTCAGCAGCATACGCTGTGTTCCTTTTGACCACCATCTCCGAATCTACAAAACAGAGCGGCGGAAACAGCACGCACCACCAATTTTGTCCTTCCGCCGCCCCGATGGAAACACGCAGCGCCTCATAATCACCGGCAGGATACACTTGATTCCCGTACATTTTCGTCGGAAACGGAACGACGCCCAGTTCTACATTATAGCTATAGTCAAAACCGTTCTTCCGCAGCGTCTCACCCACCAGCTCGTTCAACTCCGGCAAATGCTCCCGGACCACTTCGCGGGCTTCTTGGATGCCTTGCGGAGCCGTAACCCAACCGTTCATTTGTTCCACAATGGCGTCGCGCACCTCGCGCTTGAGCCATTGATCAAGGGCCGCATCGGAATGAGCCAGGATGCGCAGACGAATCGATTCCTGCGGTATGACGGCGCTTTGCACTTCCCCGCTCCCGGCGGGCGATGCAAACAAGACGGCATTCGATCGCTGGGATTCCCAGCAAGCAAGCAGCACCATAAAAGCAAAAGCCAAATACGCATACCGTTTCCACGCAAACCGTTTGACCATTCCGGACAGCCCCTCTCCAATCTCGAACTCTAGCTCTTCTAGTTGCTAGTATGTCCGGATTAAGAGAGTTTAAACGCAGGCGGATCAAAACAACGAATGCTGCCTTCTCCGTAAAGCGATCACGTGCCGGTCAATGCCGGCCAAATCGGGAATGGTTCGAATCTCGTCCCAATCCGCCGCGCGTTCCAGCAGCTGCCTGACCTCTTGAGCTTGCCCCATCCCGACCTCAAAGCCGACCAAAGCCGGCATTGCAGGCAGCTCGGCAAGCTGCGCCGTCAACCGGCGGTACGGCACCAGCCCGTCCGCGCCGCCATACAGTGCCGTCCGCGGCTCGAACAGCCTCACCTCCGGCTGAAGCCCCTCCTCATCCGCCTCCGGAATGTACGGCGGATTCGATATGACCAGATCGAGCCGCTCGCCGCGCTCGATCCACGGAGCCAGCAGGTCTCCTTCGAAGAAGGCGATTCGCTCGGCTACCCCGTGGCGCACCGCATTGGCTTTGGCCACCTCCAGCGCGTCCGGCGAGATGTCCGAGGCCATCACCCGCCACCGCGGGCACTGTACGGCAAGGCTCACCGCGATGGCCCCGCTGCCGGTGCCGATGTCCGCCACTGCCGGGCTCTCGCCATCTTTCCACAATTGCCGTCCGATTAGCACGGCCTGCTCAACCAGCAGCTCCGTCTCCGGCCGCGGGATGAGCACCGCCGGCGTTACCGTATAGGAAAGCCCGTAGAACTCCTGCTCTCCTATGATATACTGCACCGGTTCACCACTCGCCTTGCGGGCAAGCAGCCGCTTCCAGTCCGCCTCCCGCTCCGGCGGGAAGGGCTCGGGCCAGCGGAGGAGCAGTCCGCTGCGGCTCTCGCCCAGCAGATACTCGAGCAGCCGTCCGGCATTCGCCTCCGGCTCCCGCACACCGCTGCGCCGCAAAAAAGAAGAAGCCTCTGCATAGGCTTCACGTATCGTCATCGGCCGATCTTCACGCACCGGCGTATTCTCCTTTTTCGATCTGCTCGGTTTGCGAAGCAATGGTCAGCGCGGAGATGATTTCATCCATCTCGCCATTGAGCACGGCGTCAAGGCGATGCAGCGTCAGGCCGATCCGGTGGTCCGTCACCCGGCTTTGCGGGAAGTTATAGGTACGGATCCGCTCCGAACGGTCTCCCGTCCCGATCTTGCTCTTGCGCTCGGCGCCATACTTCTCCATCTCTTCCTGCTGCATTTTATCGTAGATCCGGGCCCGCAGCACCTGCAGCGCCTTCTCTTTGTTCGAGTTTTGCGATTTGCCGTCCTGGCAGGTGGCTACGATTCCGGTCGGGATGTGTGTTACGCGTACCGCCGACTTTGTCGTATTGACCGATTGCCCGCCCGCTCCACTGGAACAGAACGTATCGACACGGATATCCGAATCCAGGATTTCGATATCGAATTCTTCCATCTCCGGCATCACGGATACCGTCGAAGTGGACGTATGAATACGTCCCCCCGATTCGGTCGCCGGGATACGCTGTACGCGATGTGCGCCGCTCTCAAACTTCAGCTTGCTGTAAGCCCCTTTGCCGCTCACCAAAAAAATAATCTCTTTAAATCCGCCGAGATCATTCATATTCACATCCAGCACTTCCGTCCGCCAGCCCTGTGAATCGGCATACTTCGTATACATCCGGTACAGGTCGGCGGCAAACAATGCCGCTTCGTCCCCGCCAGCGGCACCGCGGATTTCCACAATCACGTTCTTATCGTCATTCGGATCCTTCGGCATCATCAGCACCTTGATGCGCTCTTCCAGCTTGGCTTTACGCTCCGACAGTTCTTCGAGCTCCAGCTTCACCAATTCCTTCATTTCGTCATCCAGCTTTTCATTCTGCATGACCCGCGCCGCTTCGTACTGCTCCGACACGCTCTTGTATTCCATATACGCGTCGTAGGCCTCCTGAAGATCGGATTGCTCCTTGGAATATTCCCGCAGCTTTTTGGAATCACTCGTCACGTTCGGGTCACAGAGCAGTTCGCTTAATTTCTCATATCGGTCAGCCAATGCTTGCAACCGATCCAGCATCTGATTTCACCCTTTCTTTTTTTGAGTATATGCATCAAGCCAAAATTCCTTATACATTGAAACGGAAATGCATGACGTCTCCGTCTTTGACGACATATTCCTTGCCCTCGAGGCGCAGCAGCCCTTTTTCCTTGGCTCCGTTCATTGAACCCGATGCGATCAGATCGTCGTACCCAACGACCTCCGCCCGAATAAAGCCGCGCTCAAAATCGGTGTGGATGACTCCGGCCGCTTGAGGCGCCTTCGTACCCTTGCGGATCGTCCAAGCGCGGACCTCCTGCACTCCCGCCGTAAAATACGTATACAGCCCAAGCAAGCGGTACGCCGCTTGAATCAACCGGTTCAAGCCGGAATCCTGAAGCCCCAGCTCCTCGAGAAACATCTGCTTGTCCTCGCCTTCGAGCTCGGCGATTTCCGATTCCACCTTTGCGCTGATCGGCACCACTTCTGCGCCTTCCTTAGCAGCATACTCACGTACCTTTTGGACGTAAGGGTTATCTTCCGCGTTGGCCACCTCCGCCTCGCTGACATTTGCCGCATACAGCACCGGCTTCATCGTAAGCAAGTGCAAGTCGCGAATCAGCAGCTTTTCCTCGTCGCTAAGCTCCACACTGCGGGCCGGCTTATCGTTATACAGCGCTTCTTTCACCCGTTCGAGGCATTCGACCTCCTGCGCGTATTTTTTGTCCCCGCTCTTCATATTTTTACGCGACCGCTCAATTCGTTTATCTACCGAGTCCACATCCGCTAGAATCAGCTCGAGATTAATGGTCTCGATATCGCTGATCGGATCCACAACTCCTGATACATGGGTAATATTCTCGTCCTGGAAGCAGCGAACCACGTGTACGATCGCATCCACCTCGCGGATATGAGCCAGAAACTTATTGCCAAGCCCTTCGCCTTTGCTTGCGCCTTTCACAAGGCCCGCAATATCGACGAATTCAAATGCTGTCGGCACAATACGGTTCGGGTTCACGATCTCGGCCAGCCGGAGCAAACGCTCATCCGGAACCTCTACTACACCAACGTTAGGATCTATGGTACAAAAAGGGTAGTTCGCCGACTCCGCCCCGGCTTGCGTAATTGCATTAAACAACGTTGACTTGCCGACGTTCGGCAGTCCGACGATCCCTGCTTTCAATGCCATGTCAAGGACAACTCCTTAAAAGTTCAACTAGTAAATTCCTAACATAAGATTATACTACAAATACAGCCCCCATGTCATCTGACCGGTTGAGGAAAATCCTGCTCCGCCTGAAAACAAAAAACCGGCCCGCTTCCCGCCAGACCGGTTTGGATCCTTCCTTTATTGTGCCGGCTGCCCCGAAATCCTGCGCAGCTCATTGGCCAGACGATGAAACTCCGCTTGAGCCGATGCATCATTTACAGCAAAGTAGGATGCCGACAAAAAGCGGATCATCTTGTTTGCATCCTCCGCAGAGATGAGTATCTGCGGCTCCGGTATGACGCTTGCCCGGTACTCTTCTTCTACATCCCTCACGAAATCGGAAAACGTTTTGCCGAGCTGCCGAAGCGGCTGCTGCGGGTCGCTGCGGCGCGCCGGATCCAGCATATAATGGCCTGCAATATCGGTAGATGGATTTAGACCGTAACGGTAGCAGGCATAAGCCATCACCCATACATAACGCTTATACGATTCCGTCAGACGGATACGCCCTCCGTGGCACAGCTCCACCGCCCCCGCCGCATCGTTCGCATCGGCTCCATATCTGGCATTGTCCGTTGTAACATTATAAACGACATGATATGCTTTCTCCGCAGGCCCGGTCAAAAAGGGAATGCACTCCAGGATTTCGTTATCATCAACAAAAATATGAGCCGAGGATGACATATCGTTGCTCGTTCGTTGAAAATACGAGACGTTAGCTGAGGCCGTCGCCCCCGGATTGCCCGTGTCATGCGCAACCATAAAACGGCACCGAGCAAGCGGCAGCATCGGCCGCCGTTTGCTTGGGCCAGGCAAATAGCGCGGAATAATCTCATACTTCATTTGAAACGGCACGTTTGCTCACCACCTTTAAGCATGATTGCTTGAATCAACTTATGCTAAAAGGCGCGCTTGATCCGCGGCACTTGCCCGAGTTATTTGAAATTACGATTCTGCATCTCTTCTTTTTTCAGCGTATAGTGTGATTCTACTTGCATTTTTAATATAAATGCCCGCAGGGAATTCGCTTTGTCCGGCGTCAGATCCACGTATCTCGCCCCGTAATAATAGCCTTCAGGGGTCGTTTCCGATCTTATGATTTCTGCAGCACATTGCAAGGTAAAGCCTAAATCGAGAGCCACGTTAACCGTCGAATTCGTGTCCAGACCGATGTTTTCCAGTACCGTAAAGCCTAATCCGCTGATACTTAAATTATGAACCGTGAGTTCAACTTTATTTTGCAGCAGCCGCTCGATCCCCTTCGTTTCCTTGATGGAAACGATCACTCCGCTTTGATTTACCTTCACCCGGGGATGCTCGCGTTTTTCCGCGAAACGGCTCTGATTACTGGGAGGATTGATGACCATGAGCGCACCATGATCCTTGGCGACAACCGTAGACTCAAACACATATACACCACCCGGAGAATAAACCGTCAGCTTGACCTTATCCCCGAGTTCGAATGCCTTATATTCCGAGATTTCGATCTCGATAATATCTCCTTCCGCATAAGTAAGGATACCCGTGGAGACAAAATCCTTTTTCTCTACCATAATCCGGCTTTGCAGCAAAATACCGTTTTGGCTTCTATTCTTGATCCTTTCTACCTCGAACGATTTGCCTTGCGAAGGCGAACTCATTGAAAGCAAACCACCTTTCACACCAAATGAAACCCGCTTATTTTTTAGCGGATCGTGACTACCACGCCGAAAACTAAGACCTTATAACTATATTCCAACTCGAATATTAGGTAAATTTACCCATTTCATATGTTACTTCATTATATCGCTTGCTTGAAAGCCGTTCAACTGATTTTTCATCTTTATCTCTTCTCACTGCTCGCTCAATATCGATTATTCACATATTCGATATCCTGTGAATAACTGGATTGCCGGGAAATGAACTTGCTCTGAAGGCACGATTTTTCTACAATGGAATAGACAAACCAAATGACTTATCCACAATGTTATCCACAGTGTGTTAACAACGAATGTTTGTTCGAACTTGTGGTCACAAAGCTAAATGAGGTGTACGTATTGTCTTTATGGGAGGAACATCTGCCTTATATGAGAGCCGCCATCGATGAAGCCCGCAAAGCGGAGTCGATTTTAGAGGTCCCCATCGGCGCAGTCATCGTACGCGGTAATGAAATTATCGGCCGCGGCCACAATGTCCGCGAAACGACACGGGATCCGCTCGCCCATGCCGAATTGATCGCGATCAAACAGGCCAGCCGGCATTTGGATGCCTGGCGTCTATTGGATTGCAGACTTTATGTTACGCTCGAGCCATGTCCTATGTGTGCCGGTGCCATCGTACAATCCCGCATCCCTCAGGTTATTTATGGCACTCCCGATCCGAAAGCCGGATGTGCCGGAACACTGATGAACCTGCTTCAAGAGGATCGGTTTAATCATCGTGTGGACGTTATCAGCGGTGTGCTTCAAGAAGAGTGCGCGGTCATGCTGACCCAATTCTTCCGCAAATTACGGGGAAAGGCGTAGTGGGAAAACCGCTTGAATATGAAATCGCTTATGCCGGACGCGGCCGAATACGATTCACGCAGAACATTCTCAGCGCTGCGTACCGGCAGAGCATACGACTCTCTTTACTTTTTTTCTTGCCCATGATAAAATAATAGAGCCTTTAAGTGCTTTGCAAAAACATCGAGACGTGGCTCAGCTTGGTAGAGCGCTTGGTTCGGGACCAAGAGGTCGCAGGTTCAAATCCTGTCGTCTCGATTTTCTCTTTTAAGAAGAAAAAGCCTTGATTTTCAAGGCTTTTTTTGATGATAAGCAAAACAGGCTGATGCAGGTTAACCCAACCGGCATCAGCTTGTTCCAGGTATATTTGACTTCATAACCCTGCAGGAAGATCCTGCAGGGATTTTTTGCTGTTGTCACATCTTCACCGGCTGGTGGTTATCCCTGTTCCCGCAGTTCTGCCGGTATATCCTGAGGCAGCACCACTGTTACATTCATGTAAGGATAGTAAGAGTCAAAGCCTTGACGAATCGGCGGCTGCTTAACCTGAACATACATCGTATCCCCGATGGTACGAACGGTATACACGTTCTTTTCGGAAACCTCCGGGAATTGGTCCTCCTGTGTTCTTTCCCTGTAACTGCCGAACAAATGGACAGCCCGCTCCGCGGTTTGATCGACTTTGACCTGTGGACCGTTTGTCTGCACAATAATCCGCTTCACCCTCTCATCTACCGCTTCCCGCATCTCCGGAAGGTCTACGGTCCGTTCAACTGTACCCACCATCCGCCTGACCTCCCCGAGAACGCCGATGCTGGTCAAAAAGGTTAGTCCAAAAGAGCTGATAAACAGCAGACCCACGAAAAACACACTCATCAAATCATATCGAACCATGCTGTTTTCCTTCCGCATCCATATCAGATAGACAAGGATTTCAAGCCCCAGCAGCACGAACAGGATCGGCCACCAGGCAAAGAACGTATCGAAAGCGTTCAAGCCCTGCAGTTGAGATAAAAACAAGGTCACACCCAGGAAAATAAGCGACAAGCCCATGGATAAGGTTCCTACACGCCACGTTCTCACGAGGTCTTTTCCCCCTTTTCCCGCTTGCTGCCGAACAAGAGCCGAAGCCCGCCGCCGATCAGCAGTACGCATACAATGAACGTATGGAAGTATTGGTGGTACCAATACATAATTTCTCTGCTCAATTGCTCGTCGACCCATCGTTCCAATCCGTTCATCATGACGTTATCGACCAAATAATACAAGCCCAAAGCGAGCAATCCGATGCCGACCCACCTCTGATGGTTGATCAGCCAATCCACGACAGGCACATCTCTGATCTCCTCTCGCCCGTACCTTGAAATATACTGCAGTGCATCGAAGAAGCTGAAAAACCATAGAATCGGAATCAGAAACAGAAACAGCGACAGCCGAAGCACGTCTATGATGTAGATGCTGAACAGGAAAGCCGCCATGAGCTGCAAACCGCGCTTTTGCAGACCGAGATACATATGTCCCGCTCCAGGGAAGATGGAAAGCAGCATGCCAAGCGTTTTGTTCTTTTTTCCGGCTTCCCTCATTTCCTGATAATCTTCGAATATGGAACGGTCGATCAGTTCCTCTCCCCGCTGTTTGCGGTTTAGGTGCTGTACACAGTCAAACATGCAGTAGAGCCAGATGATCGGCAGCACGCCCAGAAAGACCATAAACTCCCCTCTATTCGTCAGCGCCGTTACGAAGATAATCATGATCGTAAGCCCGAAGAACGTCAGCAGGAACGCCAACCCCCGCTGCATCAACCCAAGCTGAAAGTGGCCGAGTCCGGGAACGAACGACAGCAGCATGGTAACAAAACGGTCGTCTGCCTGCGAAGCTGATGCCGGTGACGGTCCCCACACGGAGGAGGTATTCCCTGTCTGCGTACTGCCATGCGGGTCTGATCCTCCCCCTCCCCAGCTTTCCGGCAGCGGCGGCTGCGGCCTGCCCAGCAGCGTACGAATCATATCAATCATATTGACCGCCCAAATGACAAACGCCACAAACAGCATAAAAAAGTACGGAATTTCATTGTACCCGAACAGACGGTGAATACGTACCGCAACCATCACGACCAACAGCAGCAGCGAGCCGAAAAATCCGCCGCCATACAGCAGCGCTTTAATCAGCCGGCCCAAGTACAAGTGGCCGAGTCCAGGAATGAACGATAGTATAAAAGCAACCATCGGGTTTTTATTTGGATTCATGGGTATCCCCTCTTTCATATCTCGGTTGAATGGAATCGAGCATGCCGATTGTTTTGTTCATGAGCTTCTCGGAAACGGAAACGTGCAGAATCCGTGTTTCCGCTGTTCTTTTCTCTGAGGCTGTGTCAAACCGGGAAATGTGCTGCGTAAGGGTCTGGAAGACACCGGTGCTCATAAGAATCATCGTAATGGCTGCAGCTACCGTATAATGAAAGAATGGATGTTGAATCCACGGTATGCGTAATTTACGTTTGGTTTGCTCCGGCACCATCTCTACCGGCCTCGTGTAAGGCATTTCTTGTTCCAGACGCATCATCACCGCAGCGGAGAAAGCTTCCTGGTCCTCAAGCTGCGGCAGAACATCGCCAGCCTGTTCCAAACACTGCATATACAGCTCAAAACATGCATCGCAGCTGTCCAGATGCGATTCACAGATTGCCCTCTCTTCATTCGTCAGCTCATCTTTCACATATTGAAGCCAGGTTTCCATTCTCCTATGATTCATTCCCATTCCTCCTCCTTCCATACCTTTCGCATGTACTGTTTGGCCCGGTACAGCTTTGATTCCACTGTTTTCAGCGCCATCTGCTGCTCTTCGGCGATTTGTTGATAGCTCTTCTCTTCAATGTAGAATGCAACTACGACGTCACGGTAACTTTCGGGAAGCTGGTCGAGATAATGGCGAATCTGATCGCTACGTTCCCGGTTAATTACCGTATCCTCTACCGGACGTTCCCTCAGCATGGGCCGCGCGCCCAGTCCCTCCCACTCATCCGTCAGCTCTTCTTTCTTTCGGTCTTTAGCCCGTTTGAAATCAATCGCTTTGTGGACGGCTATACGTGTCATCCAGGTTTTCAAACCTTGAAACCGGTATTGGGGGAGAGACGCGTATATCTTCAGCAGCGCTTCCTGAGTCACATCCTCGGCGTCCTTTGTCGACCGGAGCACAGAATATACCGCCTTGAACAAATGGTTCCCGTACTGATCCACCAGCTCACGAAACGCTTCCCGGTCGCCATCTATGATTCGTGCAATCCATGCTTCTTCCGTAATCGTCTCCCCCTCCTCTCTGGATAATAGACGCCGATGGCCGACGACATCACTGCATCTTTTTCAAATATTTTTACGGACTTTCTTCCCGGCCCTTCGTATGATATAATAACTATGGTTTTATGTCCCCGTAGCTCAACAGGATAGAGCAGTCCTCTCCTAAAGGACAGATAGTGGTTCGAGTCCTCTCGGGGACGCCATACATACCCTTTGAAAGCACACAAGGCCTGATTCACAGGTCTTTCATTATTTTCGCGCATAAAATATCACCCCTGCCGCCACAATAGCGAAGAGGTGATTTTTTATGGAAAAACATATTGATCCAACCGAAGAAATATATATTTATAACAACGAAGACATCAATGACGTGAAGGAAGACGCCACCGGCGAGGAAGGCTTGTCCGCCGGGAAGGCCGGGGAGCCCATACCGAGTCCCTCTGCCAGGAACGGAGACCGACCTTAAATAAGGCAACCGTCCGTAGTCGTACGGACGGTGCTTTTTCTTTTTGAAGACCGCTGATCAAAATATGCCATCGGTGATCACCAGCGGTCCGTCTTTGGTGATGGCAACGGTATGCTCAAACTGAGCCGACAGGCTGCCGTCGTAAGTTCGGGCGGTCCAGCCGTCCAATTCGATAAACATTTCGTGCTTGCCCGCATTGATCATCGGCTCAATGGTAAAAACCATACCTTCCTGAAGACGAACGCCGCGGCCCGGCTTGCCTACATGAGGAAATGTCGGCTCCTCGTGCATGCTTCGCCCGATTCCGTGCCCGACCAGATCGCGTACCACAGAGAAGCCGGCTCCTTCTGCATGTTTCTGCACGACATGCATGACATCGCCCATCCGGTTTCCCGCTACGGCCTTCTCGATGCCCAGCAACAGGCACTCCTTGGTCACTTGGATCAGACGCTCCGCCTCTGGAGAGATCGTTCCGACAGGATATGTACGGCAGGAATCCGCACACCACCCATTGTACCGGCATACAATGTCTACTTTGACGATATCTCCATTTTGCAGCGGTTCTTCGTTCGGAAATCCATGGGCGATCACGTCGTTAACAGAAGTACAAGTAGCAAACGGGTAACCTTTAAACCCTTTGACTACTTGTTCAGCCCCCTGCTCTTGAATAAACCGTTCAGCAAAATCATTGATAACCATTGTGGTAAGCCCCGGCTTGATCATCTTGGCAATTTCCTGATGACACTTGGCGAGAATCTCACCGGCTTTGCGCATCAGTTGAATTTCTTCCGGTGTTTTGATGATAATCATAACGAACCTCCTGAATTTCCAAATATCATATCACTTAGATCTATTGTACGCAATTGCTCGTAAAAGTTCCCCTGTGGTAAGATGTCCGAACAAGATTTCATATTATAGAAGAAGGAGGCTGACCTTCCTTGACACAGGATGCCGCTTGGTGGGAAGAGCAGCATAGGCTGAAGCTTGTGCTGAATGAAGTGCGAAAGCTGATCGAGCGCTCGGAGGAATTATCCGAACAGCGAAAATCGACGGTAACCGAAGCACGCAAAGATTTCTGGGACGACATTACGGTCAATCTAGCGAATCCCGACGACATCATGGAAACTTACACCAGCATTACGCAGCAGTCCATGATGCTCGCCGGTCAAGAACGAAGCCTGCAGCATGCCGAAAATACGCGATACCGATTGCTGAGAATGTACAACTCACCGTATTTTGGCAGGATCGATTTTACGGAAAAAGGCTCTTCCGGTACTGAGAAAATATACATCGGAATCGCTTCAGTTCTGGATGAGCAGACACAGACATACTGGGTTTACGATTGGCGTGCGCCCGTTTCGAGCTTGTTTTACGATTATTCGCCGGGCCCGGCCAATTACGAGACGCCTATGGGGACGATTTCCGGCACCTTGGATTTAAAACGCCAATTCATGATTCGCGGCGGCGAAATCAAAGCGATGTTCAATACAGGAATAACCATCGGCGACGAAGTGCTTCAGCACATTCTCGGGCAGCGTACCGATGACCATATGAAATCCATTGTGGCCACGATACAGAAAGAGCAGAATCAGATCATCCGGGATGACCGCCACAGGGTACTGATCGTTCAAGGAGCGGCAGGCAGCGGGAAAACATCCGTCGCTTTGCAACGGGTCGCCTATCTCCTCTACAAGCATCGCCAAACGCTTAACAGCGATAATATGGTGCTGTTCAGTCCTAACGCCCTGTTTAACAGCTATATCTCAAGCGTCCTTCCTGAGCTTGGCGAAGCCAATATGCAGCAAACGACCTATCAGGACTATCTGCAGCTGCGCCTTGGCTCGCAATTTCAAGTGGAAGATGCGTACGAGCAAATGGAAGCGATGCTTCATACCTATGGTGATCCTGGAGATGAAATACGCAGGAGCAGCATCCGCTTTAAATCATCCAAAGCCTTTGTCGACATCATAGAGAAATATGCCCGGGGGTTGGAGTCCCAAGGCATGCGGTTTAATGACCTGGTCTTTCGAGGAAGGGTACTGATCGGCAAGCAGCAAATGGCAAACTATTTTTATAGCCTGGACGGGTCTATAAAGCTGAGCATCAAAATACACTTAGTGAAGGAATGGCTTCTGAAAGAGCTTAAACGGCTGGCCAAAGAGGAAAGAATGAAGCCGTGGGTGAAAGAGGAAATCGAGCTGCTGGATAAGGAAGTCTATCAGCAAGCTTACAACGCGCTTCGGAAGCAAAAAGGCGACCGGGAGACAGCATTTGATGACGCGAAGCAGGAAGCGCTGCTGCTCAGTAAATACGTTGTACACGAAAAATTTAAGCCGCTCCGGGAGAAGATCAAACAGCTGCGATTTATTTCGGCTGCGGCACTATACAGACAGCTGATATCCGATGTCTCCCGGTTTGCCCTAACCGCCGGGGACAAAGAACTTGAGCTCCCTCCGGAATGGGAGGAAATCGGTCGGCTGACCCTTGAGCAAATGGACCGCGGCCGGCTGACTTACGAAGATGCGACTCCGTTTCTGTACTTGACCGGATTAATCGAGGGCTTTCCATCGTATAATACGGTCCGTCATGTCATTATCGATGAGGCACAGGACTACTCGCCCTTTCAACTGGTATTCCTGAACCGCTTGTTCCCCTGGGCCAAAATGACGCTGCTGGGTGATTTCAATCAGGCCATTTCTGCGCATCATACAGCAGAAGCCGATCATGGCATGGCCGGCTACGAAGTAATTTACGATTTATATGGTCCGGAACAAGTGGAGTTCATACGACTGGTTCGAAGCTACCGGTCAACCAAAGAAATCGCCGAATTCACCAAGGCGATTTTGCCTTTCGGGGAGCCTGTAGAGCCGTTCAGCCGCAGCGGGGAGCCTCCCAAACTGATAGCCGTGTCTGATCATGCCATGCTGACGGACGTCTTGCTTGGGGAAGTGAAGAGGCTCCAAACGTCTGGAATCGGCACGATCGCCATCATATGCAAAACAGCCCGGGAAACCCGCGATGCGTACGATAAGCTCTCAAGCCAATTGCCTCAGCTTCAATGGATTACTAAAGAGACCCGATTGTTTCACGCCGGCGTAGTACTCATTCCCGTTTATTTGGCCAAAGGACTCGAATTTGACGCTGTGCTTATTTATAACGCCTCAGCCGAACATTACTATCGGGAAGTTGAGCGAAAGCTGCTGTATACCGCCTGCACCCGGGCTATGCACAAGCTTACGATTTTCCATACGGGGCAGCCTAGTCCCTTTCTGTCTCACCATCATGAAAAATCAAAGAGAACCCTCTAAACTCGGTTCTCATTTCGATGGGATCATGGTAAAATGAGGAATCAATTTCATAATCGAGGTGGAAAAGAATCATGTCCGCAGATCACTTGTTTTACATCATTTATGACGAGTTTTCCATTTCCATCTGTACTCAATTTGATGAAGTGATTGATGCGGTAACCGGCGGTGCTTTCATATACGGATATACCGATGATGAAGCCATGGCTTACGAAATGATGAAAGATTGCTTCAACAAAGTAGAGCTGGAGAATAATAATTAGGGTTTCGATTGTGAACAAAGGGATCCCTTGATTTTTAATCTGGACCGATAAACAAACCGGATTTGCTTTCCGACGCAAAACAGGGACTGCCGATCGTGCCGGCAGCCCCATGCTAATCGGGATTCCTTGATATTTCAGCTTATTTCAAGGTAAGCGTCGGGTTAAATAACCCAAACCCATTACCTACGTCCCGTAGATGTTCTTTCTTTGTTAGTTTTAACGTGAGTTTATTCACACCTTTTACGCTAACGGACACGTCCTGCGGGAATTCCCCAGGGCCAAAATCATGGGAATAAAGCTCTTTTCCGTCACCTTCTATAACGAAAGTGACAATGTTCGGCGAGTCTTGATTCTCCTTCAATATACCCGCTTTGGCTTTGAAAGAAGTATACTGGCCATTTAACGGATATTCTTGATACATGGACTCCCCTGTATCCAATGTCCAAGCGGCATAAAAAGCAACGTAGTTCTCATACTCATTCGATAAATTATCCTGAATCTTTTTGCCGTGATTAATTAACGAGATACCATTCCAGTTACTAATTTTTTGCGTATTCATTGGTTGGACTCGTTCTCCAAGAAATTCTTCATTCGGTTCGTTTGTTTCTCCAATGAACACCGTTCCGGTTTCACCATCCCACCCTACTTTTTGTCCGAGATTTTCGGCAACAAATCGAAGCGGGACATAGGTGGATCCATTATAAATAAACGGCTTATCCTCGGCAGGCATTTTAGAAACATTATTAATTTTAATATCTTTCACCTCGTAAAAAACTTCAAGCATGGTGCTCCCGCTTGCTGCATATGCAGCTGTTCCCGCAAATAGCGCACTTACAATGATTCCCGCGGTAAAACCCTTTAATTTGTCCTTTAACATATACCGATACCTCCACGGTATTATTTGATTATGTAGTTCAGTAGTAAATTCCAACGAAAAATTTACCTCGTTTTGATTCCTCCCCCATTCGCTAACGTTCGTACTCCGTTTTGATAATTGTACTAAAATTGCTCCTGTAAATAATTTATCGGAGGTTTGCGTTCCATCTATTAGACTATATTTTAAAATACCCGGCCCCTTTCCAAGATCATCTATAACTTAATTATTGCAACGAATTAGTAAAATCAGCTTACTCAATATTAAACTTCGATATTCACACAGAAGAGATTACTGGGGCGACGTCTCCATGGAATTGTTCTTCGATCACATGAAACAGTGGACATTAAAAAAGATGACCCCCGACGAATTCAGAGGTCATTACTGGCTAGCTAAATCGATGGCTATTTGATATAAACTGTCCACAAACCGGGTCTTAGTTCAAGGTAAGAGGCTGTTGATTATTGTTAACCTTCGCCGTTATTATGGCGGCTGTGATTTTGATTTTTCACTTTCTTCGAGCCGGATAACGGTTCATTCGGGTGGCGGTGCTCGTCTTGGTTTTGACGGCCGCTCGGCGGGTTTACCGGTTGAGGAATATTTTTAGGCATGTGATTCCCGTCTCCCTTCGCTGGGTTACTCTTTATCCATCAGCATCGATGTATGAGGTGTTTCATCATGATTTAACGCATCCTGATGCCGGTGATCGTTGGTTTGCTGCTGCACCTGCTGTGCCTGATGGCCGGTAACCACCGTTTTGTCCAAATCTTTAACGACATTTTGCAGATTTTTATCTACGCTGCTTTTATTTTTTGTCATGTTGGCCGTTGCCTCCGTTTAGCTGTGCGTAAAAGAATGAAGCTGTTGTGCACACTCATGGATATGCCTTACATAATCATCAACTAACGTCTGAATGACGTCCGTTCGCTCATCGACATTGTCCCCGTCTCGTTCCACATCAACAAGGTCGACCTTCACTTCTCTGGAATCGACATAAGTACATTTGAAATCAAAGCCGTAGTTATTCCGACCCGCCGTAGCAATATGAACGCGCAGCACATTCGCTTCCGCCTCATCAGCCTGGACTTCTGCTCTGTCCGAGGTATTCAGCACGGTAGGCAGCGTTCTCGCCCATGCCTCGGCCAGTTGCTGTTGGTCCACTTGCAGGCTATCCTTTTTGCTCATGAGTAACACCTCCACATTACTAACATGCGGAGATGCCATCCTCCTTATACCAAGCGCACCTAAGTAAAAAAAGCCATAGGTTCCGTTACACAATAAGAAAAACCTCGCCTCCGGCGAGGTCCTTTATCGTGCAAACCCATGTTGGATAAGGAAGGAAGGGGTGTGGGGTTCCACCCGCTGCTTTCTTATCTGTCAAAAAAAACGACCCTTATCAGGTCGCTGTTTTTTTGTTTTATGGACCATTTATTATTATAAATGGCGGAGAGGGTGGGATTCGAACCCACGGTGGCCTCACGACCACGGCGGTTTTCAAGACCGCTGCCTTAAACCACTCGACCACCTCTCCGGGTGACAACAAGCATTGTATCACAAAAACTAAAGCATGATCAAGCTCTAATTTTTACTGATTTTCGTTACATTCCCCATATACGGCTGAAGCACTTCCGGAATCAAAACGCTGCCGTCTTCCTGCTGGTAGTTCTCCAGAATGGCGGCGACGGTTCGGCCAATAGCCAACCCTGATCCGTTGAGCGTATGCACGAATTCGGGTTTCGCCTTGGTATCGCGGCGGAAACGAATGTTAGCTCGGCGTGCTTGGAAATCCTCAAAGTTACTGCAAGACGAAATCTCGCGGTACGTATTGCTGCTTGGAAGCCATACCTCAAGATCGTACGTTTTCGCCGACGAGAAGCCCAAATCGCCCGTACAAAGCGACAGCACACGGTAAGGCAGCTTGAGCAGCTGCAGCACCTTCTCCGCATCCATCGTCAGTTTCTCGAGCTCCTCATTGGATTGCTCCGGTGCGGTCAGCTTCACCAGTTCAATTTTGTTAAATTGATGCTGTCTGATCAGACCCCGGGTATCACGTCCGGCAGAACCGGCTTCCGAACGGAAGCAAGCGCTGAACGCCACAAAATACTTAGGCAAATCCTCCAAGGATAAAATGTCATCCCGATGATAGTTGGTCACCGGAACCTCAGCCGTAGGAATCAAGAAATAATCTGTTTCATCGATTTTAAAAACATCTTCTGCAAATTTCGGCAGCTGTCCCGTTCCCGTCAAACTATCCCGGTTTACGATATACGGCGGAAGTATCTCCTGATACCCGTGCTGGTCCGCATGCAAATCCATCATAAAATTCATTAAAGCCCGCTCCAGGCGAGCACCAAGCCCTTTATAAAACACAAAGCGCGAGCCAGTCACCTTCGCCGCAGACTCAAAATCCAATATATTCAGCTGCTGCGCCACTTCCCAATGCGGCTTCGGCTCGAACGAAAAGCTCGGTACTTCGCCCACACGGCGAATTTCCACATTGTCTTCCTCGGATGCACCTACCGGCACCCCGTCTTGAGGAATATTGGGAATAGCCAGCACGATAGCATCGAGGTCAGACTCCAGAACACGAATTTCTTCATCCAATGTTTTAATGCGGTCTCCGACAACCTTCATTTCTTCAATCAGATGATTCGCATCTTCCTTAGCCTTCTTCAGCCGAGCCACTTCCTGTGAAACCACGTTACGGCGGTTTTTCAGCTGCTCCACTTCTTGTAAAAGCTCTCTGCGTTTAAGATCCAGGCTAGTAAAACGATCCAGCTCCTCGAGGTTATTTCCTCCCCGATTTTTCATGGCCTGTTTTACTTTATCCATATCGCTGCGCAGTAATTTTACATCCAACAAGGAGATCCCTCCTACCTCGTCTCACGTACCATGTCTATAAAATAAGCGTGCATCCGCTCATCATCGGTCAATTCCGGATGAAACGAGGCTGCCAACAAATGCCCTTGTCTAGCGGCCACGATCTGGTCACGATAGGTAGACAGCACGTCCACATTGTCGCCCACCTTGACAATCAAAGGAGCGCGAATAAACACAGCTCGAACATTGTTATCGATGCCTTTGATATCCAAGTCGGTTTCAAAGCTTTCACGCTGCCGCCCAAAAGCGTTTCGCTCCACTTCGATATCCATCAGCTCCAGATGCGCCTCTTCCTGCCCGACAATGCTTTTTGCAAGAACAATTAAGCCTGCACAGGTGCCGAAAATCGGCTTGCCCTGCCGTGAAAATTCACGTAGGGCATCCACAAAATGATAAGTCCTCATCAGTTTCCCGATCGTAGTGCTTTCGCCTCCGGGAATAATGATTCCGTCGATTTCTTGCAGCTGCTCCACTTTTTTTACGACAACGCCCTGCGCCCCGGCCTTTTCTATCATTTTAATATGTTCAGCCACGGCACCCTGCAGCGCTAAAACTCCGATTTTCATCTCACACTACCTTCTTCCCGAACGAAAAAAATGGATTACCAACCGCGCTCTTGCATCCGCTCGGAGACATGCAGTTTGGAAATTTCAATTCCCTTCATTGGCGTACCGAGGTTTTTCGAAATATTTGCAATCAGTTCGTAATCTGTATAGTGGGTAGTCGCCTCAACAATCGCTTTAGCAAATTTTTCAGGGTTGTCCGATTTGAAAATACCGGACCCGACAAATACGCCGTCCGAACCCAAATGCATCATCAGCGCTGCATCTGCCGGTGTAGCCACACCGCCTGCAGCAAAGTTTACAACAGGAAGACGTCCTGTTTCATGTACTTGAAGCAGCAGCTCATAAGGAGCCCCCAAGTTTTTCGCTTCAGCCATCAGCTCGTCCTTGGACAAGGACTGGATCTTCCGGATTTGTCCGGTAATCATCCGCATATGACGAACCGCTTCAACGATATTTCCCGTTCCCGGCTCACCCTTTGTACGAATCATCGATGCGCCTTCCCCGATTCTGCGGAGCGCTTCGCCAAGATCTCTTGCACCGCAAACGAACGGTACGGTGAATTCATGTTTATTAATATGGAACACTTCATCCGCCGGAGTGAGCACTTCGCTTTCATCGATATAGTCTACGCCCATCGATTCCAGCACTTTCGCCTCAACATAATGGCCGATCCGTGCTTTAGCCATAACAGGAATGGATACAGCTTTCATAACCTCTTCTACAATCGTAGGGTCGGCCATACGAGCTACTCCTCCGGCCGCACGAATATCGGAAGGCACTCTTTCAAGCGCCATAACGGCGGAGGCGCCTGCCGCTTCAGCAATGCGAGCCTGCTCTGCACTCATGACGTCCATAATGACGCCGCCTTTTTGCATTTCTGCCATACCTTTTTTAACGCGCGATGTACCAGTTTCCATTTCCGATTCCTCCCACAACATATCGATATATTTCGACGATCGGCCTTAATAGGACAAACTAACTAAACAAATATTTTACATCAATAGGAGCAAATAAACAACCCGTTTTATCGGATTTCATCAGCTTGTGACACCTTTGACCGTATCTACAAAAAAGTCCTTGATCGCTCTGAAGAACAGCCGGATCCAGCTTCCTTGCTCTACATCCTCGGCTGCCACCAAATTAGCTGTTTGTTCATTTCCGTTATAGGAAACCTTGACCGTCCCAAGCACCTGACCCTGTGTAATCGGGGCGATAAGCTTACTTTCATCTGCCGGTGCCGCTGTAATCGTAAATTGATCGGCCGCGGCGCCTTTTTTGGCAACGATGGAAACTGCAGTTTCCGTGACGACCGGCACTTGTGTTTTCACACCTTTTTTAATATTCACTGTTTTCATGGAATCTATTTCAGCTTTCGCACCCAGGACCTGTTTCAGTTCAAAGTTCGTGAAACCGTAGTCAAGCACTTTGCGGGTCTCTTCAAACCGGCTTGGCTCCGTCTCCGTTCCCATCACGACACTGATCAGCCTCATTCCATTACGTTCCGCTGTTCCGGTAAAGCAATAGCCGGCTTCATTCGTGCTTCCTGTTTTTAAACCGTCGAGGCCTTCATAAGCATATCGCTTAAAATTGGTCGTGTTCCGGTTGTCCCAAAGCATCCAGTTCCAGTTAATCATAGGTGTCGTGTCTCTCTCACGGAATTTCTTGGCCGGGATTTTCGTATATTCCAGTACTTCCTTATGATCCTTTAAGATATTATAGGCGATGATAGCTGCATCTCTTGCAGAAAGGAGCGTTTCCCCCTGCAAATTCTGGGGAGCATACTTACCAAGGTCGGCCCGTCCCAATCCCGTCGCATTAATAAAATGAGCTTGTTCCGACAATCCGAATTCTTTTGCTTTTTCATTCATCATTTTGGCGAAATTTTCTTCTGTCCCGCCTATATGTTCAGCTAGCGCTACTGCAGCATCGTTTGCCGAGTAAATCGACAATGCGGAGAACATATCATCTACCGTAGCTTGCTCTCCCTCAGCTAACAGAATTTGCGAACCTATCACTTCCGACGCGTATTTACTGGTGGTAACCATCGTTGTTTTATCGATTTTGCCAGACTTAATTGCCTCCATTACTAAATATTCCGTCATCATCTTAGCCATACTTGCGGGAGGTAGTGCCTCATCTGCGTTATATTCATATAAAATCTGGCCTGTGCTCGCTTCCATCAATATAGCGGATTTGGCATTCAGTTTTAAATCCACAGGGGTATCCGCAGCTTGAACCGGTGTTGGCTGAACCAGGGTAAGTGACGCGTTTAATAAGAGGGTGACAGCTACGACAGAACAAATTTTTTTAACATAACGAAACAACCATCTCACTCCCAGTATTAGAATTTCATCTTATGGCATAGACAAGCCTGTTTTATTGTACCACATGCCTGGGAAGCTGTACAAAAACAAGGAACGGAAGCCATAGCTTCCGTTCCGCATTTTAGGTTTTGATTTCTTTTTATAAGGAGTAATTCGGCGCTTCTTTTGTAATCTGAATGTCGTGCGGATGACTTTCCCGTAGACCTGCACCGGTGATCCGAATGAATGTTGTTTCATTGATCAGCGCATCAATGTTTTTCGCTCCGCAGTAACCCATACCCGAACGAAGTCCGCCGACCAACTGATAAAGCGTGTCCGCCAGAGGTCCTTTGTACGGTACCCGTCCTTCAATGCCCTCCGGAACCAGCTTGCTTTCGTTCTCCTGGAAATAGCGATCCTTACTGCCATCCTTCATCGCTCCAAGAGAGCCCATACCACGATACACTTTAAAACGGCGGCCTTGGAAAATTTCCGATTCGCCGGGGCTTTCCTCGGTGCCTGCAAAAAGACTGCCGATCATTACCGCGCTGGCCCCTGCCGCTATAGCTTTGACAACGTCTCCTGAGTATTTAATACCGCCGTCTGCAATAATCGGCACTTGATATTGTCTCGCAACTGAAGCGCAATCGTAAATGGCTGTAATCTGCGGTACACCGATTCCTGCGATGACCCTCGTTGTACAAATGGATCCAGGTCCAATCCCCACTTTAACAATGCTCGCCCCGGCTTCAATCAAGTCTCTTGTGCCTTCTCCTGTAGCGACGTTACCTGCGCAAATCGGCAAATCCGGATATTGTTCACGAATTTTTTTCACGGTATTGAGAATATTGATGTGATGCCCATGAGCGGAATCTACAACAATCAAATCGATACCGGCTTCGACCAAAGCGGCCGTACGTTCCATTACATCTTTGGATACGCCGACAGCTGCACCTACAAGCAGCCTGCCTTGCTTATCTTTAGCCGAATTCGGGAATTGAATCGCTTTTTCAATATCCTTAATGGTGATAAGGCCTTTTAAAATCATGTTTTCATCCACTAAAGGCAGCTTCTCGATTTTGTGTTTCTGGAGAAGGACTTCAGCCTCCTGAAGCGTAGTTCCTACAGGAGCAGTTACGAGTTTTTCTCTCGTCATCACTTCTTTAATTTTGATCGAGTAATCATGGACAAAACGAAGATCACGATTCGTCAAAATGCCGACCAATTTGTTATTTTCATCACAAATCGGTACTCCGGAGATCCGGTATTTGGCCATTAATTCTTCCGCATCATAAACATGGTGCTCCGGCGTAAGGGAGAACGGATTCGTAATAACGCCACTCTCGGAGCGCTTCACCCGGTCAACTTCCTCCGCTTGTTGGGCAATCGTCATGTTTTTATGAATGATACCAATACCGCCTTCCCGGGCTATAGCAATCGCCAAAGCAGATTCCGTAACGGTATCCATTGCTGAGCTGAGAAACGGAATGTTAAGCTTGATTTGGTTGGTCAATTGGGTTGAAACATCAATTTCTTTACCGAAAACGTCCGATTTACGCGGAACAAGCAATACATCGTCAAATGTCAGTCCTTCTTTTGCAAACTTAGTTTCCCACACAAAAAGATCCTCCCTTATTTACATCCCGAAAGATATTATTGCAATCTTATCAAAAGCCCAATTTTGGTGTCAAGCACAAAGTCATGACGATTTTCAACGTTTTTCATAAATAGTATGCCAAATTAGATAAAAAAGAGCCTCTTCGGATTATAATCCGAAGAGGCTCTTTCATTGCTTGGCGACGTTCTACTCTCCCAGGACCCTGCGGTCCAAGTACCATCGACGCTGGAAGGCTTAACGGTCGTGTTCGGTATGGGTACGCGTGGTTCCCTTCCGCCATCATCACCAAACGTATTCATTTCTCAAGGCTTGCGCCCTGAAAACTGGATCGAAACCAAGCCGCTGATCATCTTCATGTGTTTTTTGGATAAGCCCTCGACCGATTAGTATTCGTCAGCTCCACACGTTGCCGTGCTTCCACCCCGAACCTATCTACCTCGTCGTCTACAAGGGGTCTTACATACTGGGAAATCTCATCTTGAGGGGGGCTTCACGCTTAGATGCTTTCAGCGCTTATCCCTTCCGTACTTGGCTATCCAGCCGTGCCTCTGGCGAGACAACTGGTACACCAGCGGTACGTCCATCCCGGTCCTCTCGTACTAAGGACAGCTCCTCTCAAATTTCCTGCGCCCGCGACAGATAGGGACCGAACTGTCTCACGACGTTCTGAACCCAGCTCGCGTACCGCTTTAATGGGCGAACAGCCCAACCCTTGGGACCTACTTCAGCCCCAGGATGCGATGAGCCGACATCGAGGTGCCAAACCTCCCCGTCGATGTGGACTCTTGGGGGAGATAAGCCTGTTATCCCCAGGGTAGCTTTTATCCGTTGAGCGATGGCCCTTCCATTCGGTACCACCGGATCACTAAGCCCGACTTTCGTCCCTGCTCGACCTGTTTGTCTCGCAGTCAAGCTCCCTTTTGCCTTTGCACTCTGCGAATGATTTCCAACCATTCTGAGGGAACCTTGGGGCGCCTCCGTTACGCTTTAGGAGGCGACCGCCCCAGTCAAACTGCCCACCTGACACTGTCCCCATACCCGCTTAGGGCACCAGGTTAGAACTCCGATACGATCAGGGTGGTATCCCAACGTCGCCTCCACACAAGCTGGCGCTCATGCTTCCCAGGCTCCCACCTATCCTGTACAGATCGTACCAAAGTCCAATATCAAGCTGCAGTAAAGCTCCATGGGGTCTTTCCGTCTTGTCGCGGGTAACCTGCATCTTCACAGGTATTAAAATTTCACCGGATCTCTCGTCGAGACAGCGCCCAAGTCGTTACGCCATTCGTGCGGGTCAGAATTTACCTGACAAGGAATTTCGCTACCTTAGGACCGTTATAGTTACGGCCGCCGTTTACTGGGGCTTCGGTTCACAGCTTCGGTCTTACCCTAACCGCTCCCCTTAACCTTCCAGCACCGGGCAGGCGTCAGCCCGTATACTTCGCCTTGCGGCTTCGCACAGACCTGTGTTTTTGCTAAACAGTCGCTTGGGCCTTTTCACTGCGGCCCCCTCGGGCTATTCACCCTACCGGGGCACCCCTTCTCCCGAAGTTACGGGGTCATTTTGCCGAGTTCCTTAACGAGAGTTCTTCCGCGCGCCTTAGCATTCTCTGCTCGCCTACCTGTGTCGGTTTGCGGTACGGGCACCTTCTCCCTGGCTAGAGGCTTTTCTTGGCAGCCTGAACTCATGACCTTCGGTACTCCAATTTTCCCTCCCCATCACAGCCCAGCCTTTCGATGTGCGGATTTGCCTGCACACCAGCCTCACTGCTTGGACGAGCATCCATCAGCTCGCGTCACTATCCTTCTGCGTCACCCCATTGCTCATAACGGTTCACGGTGGTACAGGAATTTCAACCTGTTGTCCTTCGACTACGCCTTTCGGCCTCGCCTTAGGTCCCGACTTACCCTGAGCGGACGAACCTTCCTCAGGAACCCTTAGGCTTTCGGCGGATCAGATTCTCACTGATCTTTTCGTTACTCATACCGGCATTCTCACTTGTAACCGCTCCAGCTGTCCTCACGATCAACCTTCAACGCTGTTACAACGCTCCCCTACCCCAGATATATTCATATCTAGCCATAGCTTCGGTGGTGTGTTTAGCCCCGTTACATTTTCGGCGCAGAGTCACTCGACCAGTGAGCTATTACGCACTCTTTGAATGGTGGCTGCTTCTAAGCCAACATCCTGGTTGTCTGCGCAACTCCACATCCTTTCCCACTTAACACACACTTGGGGACCTTAGCTGATGATCTGGGCTGTTTCCCTCTTGACAATGGATCTTAGCACTCACTGTCTGACTCCCGGGTTAACGTCTGTGGCATTCAGAGTTTGACTGGACTTGGTAACCCTTGGCGGGCCCCGCACCCAATCAGTGCTTTACCTCCACGACGCATCTCCCGAGGCTAGCCCTAAAGCTATTTCGGGGAGAACCAGCTATCTCCGAGTTCGATTGGAATTTCTCCGCTACCCCCACCTCATCCCCGAATTTTTCAACATTCGTGGGTTCGGGCCTCCAGTGCGTGTTACCGCACCTTCACCCTGGACAGGGGTAGATCACACGGTTTCGGGTCTACGCCTGCAAACTCATTCGCCCTGTTCAGACTCGCTTTCGCTGCGGCTTCGGCTTCTCACCTTAACCTCGCTTGCAAACGTAACTCGCCGGTTCATTCTACAAAAGGCACGCCATCACCCTTTAACGAGCTCTGACTTCTTGTAAGCACACGGTTTCAGGTTCTCTTTCACTCCGCTCCCGCGGTTCTTTTCACCTTTCCCTCACGGTACTGCTTCACTATCGGTCGCCAGGGAGTATTTAGCCTTGGCAGATGGTCCTGCCGGATTCCCACGAGGTTTCACGTGTCTCGCGGTACTCGGGATCCGTCTAGGGTTTTCGCAGAATTTCGGCTACAGGGCTGTTACCTTCTCTGGCCGGCCTTTCCAGACCGCTTCACCTACTCTGCTCAACCCACGTTGACGTCCCACAACCCCAGGGGGCAAGCCCCCTGGTTTGGGCTAATCCGCTTTCGCTCGCCGCTACTGACGGAATCACTTTTGTTTTCTTTTCCTGAGGGTACTTAGATGTTTCAGTTCCCCTCGTCTGCCTCCAATGCAGCTATGTATTCACTGCATGGTACGTATCTATTACGATACGCAGGTTTCCCCATTCGGACATCCCCGGATCAAAGCCTGCTTACGGCTCCCCGAGGCATTTCGTCGTTCGCCACGTCCTTCATCGGCTCCTGGC
Organism: Paenibacillus naphthalenovorans; assembly: GCF_001465255.1. Classification (NCBI taxonomy): domain Bacteria; kingdom Bacillati; phylum Bacillota; class Bacilli; order Caryophanales; family Paenibacillaceae; genus Paenibacillus; species Paenibacillus naphthalenovorans. Next base: position 4,267,276 of record NZ_CP013652.1, read on the forward strand.
GCCTAGGCATCCTCCGTGTGCTCTTATTAGCTTAACCAATTTGGTTATTCGGTACCGACACTTACGTATCGGCTGCTGACGATTTCCTCACGAAAATCGCAGCGGGATGATTCAGCATTTTGCTTCGTTTCGATATCCAGTTTTCAAGGAACAAACAGTCACAGCTTTTCAGCAATGACGAATAACATCATATCATACCCACCTAAGTATTTCAAGGGGTAGATT
>NZ_CP013652.1:4270000-5200139 GCF_001465255.1 Paenibacillus naphthalenovorans
ACCAAAGGATTCATTCAAAAGCTGTTCCAATACCAAATATGGAGAGGCTCCACTCTTATGATAACGATTGGTTTTCATTGCGTGAAAGACATCGGTGATGGCCACAATTTTTGAATATAAATGAATCTTATCACCGCGAACACCCAAGGGATATCCGGATCCATCTTCACGTTCATGATGCTGCAGTGCGCAAAGCTTCACTCCATCGTTAATGGCAGGTACGCTTTTTAACAGATTATAGCCGATAATCGTGTGCTTTTTCATATCTTCTCTTTCAGCAGCATTCAGCGCGCTCGGTTTGAACAAAATCCCCGCGTCCACCTTCGCATTCCCGATATCGTGCAATAATCCGCCCAGCGCTACCGGCATCAAATCTTTAGAAGACAAACCGTGCCACTTGGCCAAATTGTAGGAAGTAAGGCTGACCATAATACTGTTATGATAAATAAAATCACTCAATTGAAAATGTCTTGGACTGAATGTGAGCACATTGTAATCATCAATATGCTGGATCAGCTTTTCCAATGTCGTGCGTATCTCCAGTATCGGCAAGTTTTGACCGCCGGCGTTCGCAATATTATAAACACGCCGCATCAGCTGCAGCATTTTTTCATAATGTTCGTAAAAAGACAAGACCGTCCCTTGTTGTTTTTCATCCAAAGCGGTTTCGTCCGATGAGCTAACGGCTTGTCCATTCTTGGATTCGATTTGAACAGCAGGAATTAAAAACGCTCGAAGTACTTCCAAATCGTGCTCCGAGATGATTTTTCCTTTGCGAAGAAGAACGTTGTTATATTTGGTTAGCACATCTTCAGAGAGTTTCTCGCCGGATTTTAACTGGGAAACGGGGACAGTAGCCATGGAATTCCCTCACTTTACCTTCAGCTCCGCTGAAAAATTATCTTTGTATATATTTTAAACGAAAAAGAATGGGGATGTAAGCCCCATTCTTTAACCCTTGAAGCATAAGACGGTCATTCTTCTGCCGTAATGTCCGGCGTCTCGCCGTCTTCTTCTGTTTCAGGCTGATCTTCATTCTTCTCTACCCGCGCTACGGTGGACACTTCATCCTCATCACGGATATTGATCAGTTTAACCCCTTGTGTATTACGTCCCATCATGGAAATACCCGACATGCTTGTGCGGATAATCGTTCCGAGCGCAGTGATGACCATAAGATCCTCGTCTTCCCGAACAACCTTCAAGCCGACGACCGGGCCGTTCTTTGACGTCACATTGAGTGTTTTTATGCCTTTACCGCCGCGGGACTGCATCCGGTACTCTTCAACCGGAGTCCGTTTACCGTAGCCTTTGGACGTTACGATAAGCACGCTGTTATCCTCTTGAACGACGTCCATATCAATAACGACATCATGATCATCCAGATGAATACCTTTCACTCCGGTAGCCCCCCGACCCATCGGGCGAACATCCTGTTCCGGGAAATGAATGGACATCCCTTGCTTCGTACCCATAATAATCGATTGATTTCCATCCGTCAGCCTCACTCCGATCAGGTCATCGTCTTCACGGAGCGTGATGGCGATCAACCCGCCCTTACGAATATTGGAGTAGTCTTCCAGAGGCGTTTTCTTCACCAAACCGTTCTTGGTTGCAAAGAACAAATATTTATCGGATTCGAAGCTTTCCACAGGAATGACGGCATTTACCGTTTCTCCCTGCTCGATCTGAATCAGATTGATGATCGGCGTTCCTCTGGCCGTACGGCTGAGATCCGGAATTTCATAAGCTTTTAGACGATATACCTTTCCTTTGTTCGTGAAGAACATCAGATAATGGTGTGTATTCGTTACGAACAAATGTTCTACGAAGTCATTATCTTTCGTATCCATACCGATAACGCCCTTACCTCCGCGTCTCTGACTGCGGTAGGTAGTCACCGGCAAACGCTTGATATAGCCAGTATGCGATATCGTAATCACGACTTCGGATTGAGGAATCAGATCTTCATCCTCGATGCTTTCTTCACCGATCGTAATCTCCGAGCGGCGTTCATCACCGAATTTTTCCTTAATTTCATTCAGCTCTTCGCTGATGATATTCAATACCAACTGTTCGTCAGCCAGGATGGCTTTGTACTCGGCAATTTTCTTGAGCAATTCAGCATACTCTTCTTCGATTTTCTCGCGCTCCAAGCCGGTTAAACGCTGCAGACGCATATCGAGAATCGCCTGTGCCTGTTCAAAGCTAAGGCCGAAGCGGTTGATCAGGCCCTCACGGGCATCTTCCGTCGTGCGGGATGAACGGATCAGCGTAATCACTTCATCCAGATGATCCAGCGCAATGCGCAAGCCCTCCAAGATATGCGCACGGGCTTCCGCTTTGCGAAGGTCAAATTCCGTCCGGCGGCGAATGACTTCTTTTTGGTGCTGCAGATAATGGTAAAGCATATCACGAAGATTAAGCACCTTCGGTTCACCGTTTACCAGTGCAAGCATAATGATACCGAAATTGGACTGCATGGCCGTTTGCTTGTACAAATTGTTCAGTACGACATTCGGATTAACGTCACGGCGCAGCTCAATAACGATACGCATTCCGTTGCGGTCCGATTCGTCCCGCAAATCGGTAATGCCGTCGATTTTTTTCTCGCGGACCAGTTCGGCGATTTTTTCGATTAAACGAGCTTTGACGACTTGATAGGGCAGTTCATGAACGATGATTCGCGCTTTGCCGCCGGTTTCCTCGATGGTCGCTCTGGCTCGCATCGTTACGGAACCGCGGCCGGTGGTGTATGCATGTTTAATTCCTTCACGCCCCATAATAAAACCGCCGGTAGGAAAATCGGGTCCTTTGATCGATTGCATCAGATCGAGCGGTGTCACGTCCGGATTTTCAATGAGCTGCTGAACGCCGTTGATGACTTCCGTAAGGTTGTGGGGCGGAATATTGGTTGCCATCCCTACGGCGATACCGGACAATCCGTTGACGAGCAGGTTGGGAAAGCGTGCCGGCAATACGGCGGGTTCCTGCTCCTCACCGTCATAGTTCGGCACAAAATCGATCGTTTCTTTGTTGATGTCGCGAAGCATTTCCATCGCGATTTTGGACAGCCGCGCCTCCGTATAACGCATAGCCGCGGCAGCGTCGCCGTCAATCGAGCCGAAATTTCCGTGGCCATCGACAAGCATATAGCGCAACGAAAAATCCTGCGCCATGCGCACCATGGTTTCATATACGGCAGAGTCACCGTGCGGATGGTATTTACCGATGACCTCGCCAACGATTCTGGCCGATTTCTTATAGGGTTTGTCAGGTGACATGCCCAGCTCCGACATGGCATACAGAATACGCCGATGCACCGGCTTAAGACCGTCTCTGACATCCGGCAGAGCGCGGCTGACAATAATGCTCATCGCGTAATCCATAAAGGAAGTGCGCATTTCCGAGCCGATATCTATTTCTCTAACCTGTGAACGGGATTCTTCCGACAAGATTTTTTACCTCCTACGGTTCATGGCGATGAATTAAATATCCAAGTTTTTGACGTATTTCGCATGCTGCTGAATAAATTCACGCCGCGGCTCAACGTTGTCGCCCATCAGCGTATCGAAGACCAGGTCCGCTTCGATCGCGTCTTGAATGCTTACCTGCAGCAAGGTACGGCTCTCCGGGTCCATCGTCGTCTCCCACAGCTGGCCCGGATTCATTTCTCCAAGCCCCTTGTACCGCTGTACATTCACTTTAGCGCCTTCCCCAAATTCAGCCATAATGGCTTCCCGCTGTTTGTCATTGTAGGCATAACGCACCGTTTTGTTCCGCTCAAGCTTGTAAAGCGGCGGCTGTGCGATGTAGACATATCCAACCTCGATCAGTCTCCGCATGTAGCGGTAGAAGAAGGTGAGAAGCAGCGTCCGAATGTGCGCTCCATCGACGTCGGCATCCGTCATAATAATGATTTTATGGTACCGCGCTTTTGAAATGTCGAAATCATCGCCGATCCCTGTGCCAAGCGCCGTAATGATCGCGCGAATTTCCGCATTGGATAAAATTTTGTCCAGCCGCGCTTTTTCCACGTTGAGAATCTTGCCGCGTAGCGGCAGGATCGCCTGAAAATGCCGGTCGCGTCCTTGCTTGGCCGAGCCGCCGGCGGAGTCCCCTTCGACGATGTACACTTCGCTGATGGAAGTATCCTTAGAAGAACAATCGGCCAGCTTGCCAGGCAAAGAGCTCACTTCAAGGGCGCTTTTGCGGCGCGTCAGCTCTCTCGCTTTTCTTGCCGCTTCGCGGGCTCTTTGCGCCTGTACGCCTTTTTCTACGATTTTTTTTGCAATGGACGGATTCTCATCCAGGAACTCCTGGAGCTTCTCCGCAAAAAGCGATTCCACGATACCGCGAACCTCGCTGTTCCCGAGCTTCGTCTTCGTCTGGCCCTCAAATTGCGGATCCGGAATCTTGACCGAAATAATGGCTGTCAAGCCTTCGCGCACGTCATCGCCGGACAGATTGGCATCGTTATCCTTAATCGCATTGTTTTTACGGGCATAATCGTTTAAAACTCGTGTAAGCGCACTTTTGAATCCGGATTCGTGTGTACCGCCCTCATGCGTATTGATATTATTCGCAAACGAATAAATGTTCTCCGTATAGCTGTCGTTATACTGAAGGGCGACTTCGACATGAATATTGTCTTTATCTCCTTCGACGTAGATCGGAGGCTGGTGCAAAGCTTCCCGCGTACGGTTCAAATATTCAACAAAGGAGACGATCCCTCCTTCGTATTTGAACGTGTGGGACTCATTCGAACGCTCATCCGTCAGCGTAATTTCGATCCCTTTATTCAAGAATGCAAGCTCCCGGATACGGGATTGAAGCGTATCGAAATCGTATTCGGTTGTTTCCGTGAATATTTCTTCATCGGGCCAGAACGTCACCTGCGTTCCGGTTTCCTCCGTCTCCCCGATAATCCTTACGTCATACTGGGGAATGCCGCAGCTGAATTCTTGTTCATGGATTTTACCGTCGCGTTTCACCCGGACAATCAATTTCTTGGACAAAGCGTTCACGACGGATACGCCTACACCGTGCAAACCGCCGGATACTTTGTAACCCTCACCGCCGAATTTGCCGCCTGCATGAAGCACGGTAAGCACGACCTCCAAGGTCGGACGCTTGAGCTTCGGATGCTCCCCGACCGGGATGCCGCGCCCGTTATCAATAACCGTTACGCTGTTGTCCCGATGAACAATCACATCAATTTTCGTGCAATATCCGGCTAGTGCTTCGTCGATACTATTATCGACGACTTCCCATACCAAGTGATGAAGGCCTCGGCTACTCGTGGATCCGATGTACATCCCCGGTCGTTTGCGAACCGCCTCTAGACCTTCAAGCACCTGAATTTGACTTTCATCATAGCTTGTACCTGGATTTACAGACATGCAGACACCCACTTTTCCGTAGTAAAAAGAGTAAATCTCTCCTGAACATGCGCTGTCAAGGAGGAAATCTCATTTATTATGTTCAACTAGCTGATGAAATCGCGGAGCGACATGGTCTCTAGTTCGTTAACAAATGATGCGCCCGTTTTTTCAAAGTCATGGACGATATCGGAGAGTAATAGACTTTTGTATGTGTCACAACAAGGGATTTGCTTTCCTCGTCGCCAATCACTTCCACGCGCTTTTCCTTATTGGCATAGGTGACAAATTGCTTGGATATTTTGGAAGATTTCTCGATCGACAGGTCAAAAATGGCGACAAGCTCCGATGCGCGAATAATTTTTTCGCCGCCCAAATGAATGAACATGCTGACCCACTCCTTCCCGGCAAAACGATGGCAATCCATTTATGTTAAGCTTCCGTCTCGAACATGGATGACAGAAGCGTTTTCCAGTTTTGACAAATCTATGCTTTCAATGCCGGTTGTCGTAATGAAGGTTTGCACCTTCCGTTGGAACGTCTCAATAAGCTGGGTTTGACGATATCGGTCAAGCTCTGACAACACATCATCGAGCAAAAGCAGGGGATATTCCCCGACTTCTTCGCAGATGAGCTCGATTTCGGCCAGTTTAAGCGAAAGGGCCGTTGTTCGCTGCTGCCCCTGGGAACCGAACGTTTGTACCTCTTTATCATTAATGTAAAAGCGGAGATCGTCGCGGTGCGGTCCTGCCAGCGTGACGCCGCGGCGGATTTCCTGATCCTTCACCTGTGATAACTTTATCATAAATCGGTCAAATAAGACAGCTTCTTCTTCTTCAAGAGCGTTGGCAAAGGCACTGTCATACTCAATTCGAAGCCGTTCCATGCCATTGGTGATGCCGGCATGTATCTTTTCCGCCCATATTTGCAGCTTCTTTATAAAGCTTTGACGTTTTTTCATTATTTTAATACCAAATTGAGCAAGCTGCTCATTCCAAACTTCAAGAAGGGGAGCGTCGCCGGAGGATGAGAACAGCTGCTTCAAGTAATTGTTCCGCTGCTGCAGTACTTTGTTGTACTGGGAGAGATCGTATAAATACGCAGGATGCACCTGTCCGATTTCCATATCGAGAAAACGTCGGCGGACGCTTGGAGACCCTTTGACGATCTCTAAATCCTCAGGCGCAAACATGACAACGTTCAAAGCTCCTATAAAGTGGCTAAGTCTTTTTTGCTCCAGCCCATTGATTTTGGCACGTTTGCCTTGCTGCGATATGATCAGATCCAATTGCAGCGTACCATACCGTTTTTCAATCTCCGCATGTAAACTGGCCTTTTTTTCGTTCCAGCGAATCAGCTCTTTATCCTGGTTGGTCCGATGGCTCTTGGTAAGCGCGAGCACGAAAATCGATTCCAGCAAATTCGTTTTTCCCTGTGCATTCGGTCCAACGATGATGTTCACCATCCGGTCGGTTTGGAATTCGACCTGCTCGTAATTGCGATAATGCTGCACTAACAGCCTTTTTAATTGCAAGACGGTTCCTCCTGAGTGCTTTGCGTAGCAAAGCCTGCTTCATAAGCAATCGCGGGGCTTTGCCGAACAAAGCCTTCTGCCAAAGTCGGCGGTTATGTCGGCCCATCGACCTGAAACTCGCCGCAGCCCGCCACCTTAATGATATCGCCCGGAACCAGCTTGCGGCCCCGTCGATGTTCCGGTTCTCCATTGACAAAGATTTCGGTTTCCTGAAGAAAACTTTTGGCCTGACCTCCGGTAGAAATGCAATCGGCCAGCTTCAAAAATTGACCAAGGGTTATATAGTCCGTGCTTATGCCCACTTTTTTCATACGGATTATCCTTCTTTCTAGCCCGTAGTCCGGTAGGGCAGGATCAGCTGCAGCAGGCTGGAGTTCTCATTCGGCCTGATGATAATCGGCTGCATAGCGCCGGTAAAGCCGATATGAATCTGTTCGCTGTCCATGACCTTTAAGGCATCGAGCATATATTTGGAGTTAAAGGAAATGCGCAGCAGTTCCCCCTTCATGCTTGAAGTCATCAACTCTTCGGTCACTTTTCCAAGCTCAGAAGAGGTAGAAGAAATCTCGATTGATTGGTCCTCAAGCATCATCAGCTTGACGATGTTGCTTTTGTCCTCTCTGGATAGGAGGTAGGCGCGGTCAATCGCATCGATCAATTCATTCGTATTGACGACAATTTCCGTTTGATAGAATTGCGGAATGAGCTTCGACGTATCCGGATATGTCCCTTCTAGAATCCGGGTATAAAACAAGATGGAATTGATTTGGAACAGCACTTGATTTTCGGCAAAAACGACATCGATCAGCGTGTTCTGGTCCGGTAATATTTTGGCAAGCTCGTTTAACGTTTTTCCGGAAATGGTTACATTGTTAAGCGTCATGCCTTCTTCCGTATCGATATTCGTTTCGCGGCTCGCTAACCGGTGACGGTCACATGCGGTGAATTTCAGTTTTCCGTCTGTAATGGTCCATAAAATTCCAGTGAGCACGGGAGTAGCTTCATTCGTTGAAACGGCAAACGAAGTTTGCTTGATCATCGTTTTCAGCAGGTCGCTAGGAATTTGGATCCGTTTATTCTCCTCGATGCCGGGCATAATCGGATATTCCTCCGGATCGAGACCCACAAGCTGAATTTCCGATGAACCCGAACGAATCGTCGTTTGAAAATGGTCTTTAACCTCAATTTCTACCTGCTGCGCCGGCAGTTTACGTATAATCTCCACAAAAAATTTGGAAGGAAGGACAACGCTGCCGGATTGTTTAAGATCAATGACCTGTATTTCATTATCCTCGGCAGGAATAAAGCTTTGGATCGAAATATCGGTATCGCTGGCTGTCAGTATCATTCCGCTGGAATCGACGTCTATTTTGATCCCGTTTAAGATGGGAATGGTCGTTCTGCTTGAGATGGCTTTAGAAACGTGACCGATGGATTCATTCAAATATTGCTTCAGTACCGTTAATTTCATGTATGTCACTCCTACTGGTTCTAATCGGGAAACGATGGGCATATACTTCTATATTACATTTTTTTTTTAATTAGTAATAGTAGTAGGGAGCCGGGATATGTGGATATGTGAGTGAATAAGGCAAAAAGAAGGCCTATCCACATGTGTATAAGATTGTGCATAGGCCTTCTTTTATGCAGCTGTGGATAAGACGTTCATCGCATCGTTTCCCGTTTACATCGTTACGTTTCTGATTTTTTCTGTAATGTTCTGAATGATTTTGAATAATTCCTGATCTACTTTCAGTGCTTCGCTTATTTTCTCATGCGCATGAATAACCGTCGTATGATCTCGTCCACCGAATGCCTCCCCGATCTTCGGCAGTGAGAAATCCGTCATCTCCCGAGCCAGGTACATGGCAATTTGTCTTGGAAAAGCTACGGTTTTGGTCCGTTTACGCGCTTTGAAATCCTCGATTTTCATGCCGTAGAATTCGCCGACCTTTTGTTGGATATCCTGTATCGTAATCACTCTTGGACGGCTGCTTGGAATAATGTCCTTCAGCGCTTCGGCGGCCAAATGCGATGTAATGTCCTCGTTAATTAAAGAAGAGTAAGCCACCACACGGATTAATGCGCCTTCCAGCTCCCGAATGTTCGAATCGATCTGATTGGCGATGTAAACCATGGCTTCATTGGGAATGTCGAGATTTTCAGCTTTCGCCTTTTTGCGCAATATCGCAATCCGCGTCTCCAGGTCCGGAGGCTGAATATCGGTGATCAGACCCCATTCAAAGCGTGAGCGGAGACGCTCTTCAAGCGTCGGAATCTCCTTGGGCGGCCGATCGCTGGAAATGATGATCTGCTTGCGTTCTTCATGCAAAGCGTTGAACGTGTGGAAAAATTCCTCTTGCGTTTGTTCTTTTCCGGCTAGGAACTGAATATCATCTATAAGCAGTACATCGATATTGCGGTATTTGTTGCGGAAGCTTTCGCCGCGGTTGTCACGGATGGCATTGATGAATTCGTTCGTGAATTTCTCGGACGAGATATAGAGCACGCGTGCACTGGGGTTATGCTCAAGAACATAGTGGCCGATGGCATGCATAAGGTGCGTTTTGCCTAATCCCACGCCTCCATACAGAAACAGCGGATTATACGCTTTGGCCGGCGCTTCCGCAACCGCGAGCGATGCCGCGTGGGCAAACCGGTTTCCTGCACCGATGACGAACGTATCGAACGTATATTTCGGGTTCATCATATGACTGAACGTTTCCTCCGGAGCAGAGGCTTGATGTGCTTTGGCCGGAGCAGCAGCCGATGCTGCTGATATGCTGGGCGGTTCAGGCTGTTCTTCGGATTCAATGATGAATTTGAGCTCGACTTGTTTGCCGGTATAATCGTAAACCGCTTCTTTAATATGTTTGGTATAGCGGTTTTCCAGCCAGTCGCGCGCGAAATTGTTCGGGGTACAAATCGTTACCGTGGTATCGTTAAATACGACAGCTCTTGTGGAGGTAAGCCACGTTTCGTAGCTCGGTTTGCTCACCCTTTTTTGCAATATGGATAATACTTGCTGCCACTGGTCGTTAGGATGGCTTTCCACAATCTATTCACTCCCTTAAAAAAATAACCGGTGTGGCGTAAGCCGCGACCCTGTAGAAAAAAAGCGGTGAGTTGTCGAAACTATCCACAATATGCAGAAAGTCGATAACCCAATTATACATAAGCCGTGTAAATTGTTCACAAAGATATCCACAGGCTGTTGATAAAGTTGTTGAAAAGTAATCGTATCCACAACAGAAAACATATTCATGATATCAAAAAAGACCCTGATAAGCAACGAAATGTTAAGATTTATCCACATACCCTACAACTTGTATGTATGACTTATCAACAGCACTATATATTGTTTATAATGTGTTCATAATTCGACAAAATCGGAGAAATTCCGATTATTTTTATTCACAAGTGGATAACCGGTTGGATTTTTATTTATTCTATATGTTAGTCATTGACGGCGGATGGACCGAAACTTTCCTGGCAGATGTTGTTTGAAGGCAGTGAGGGGATCCGAGTTGACTTTTATTGTGAAAATGTGCTTTAATGTTTAAAGGTATTTTTGGGATTGGAACAAATCCTTCGAGGAGGTGCACGATAGATGAAACCGACATATAAACCGAACGTCCGTAAACACAAGAAAGTACATGGCTTCCGTAAGAGAATGAGCACGAAGAATGGTCGCAAAGTACTTGCAGCTCGCCGTCAAAAAGGAAGAAAAGTATTGAGCGCATAAGGGCGTAAGACCACTGATAGGTGGTCTTTTTTGTTATTATGGACCGGAATCGTCTGATTTGGATAATGATCATGTGAGTTTGCCGCTATTGGGGCTGATAATGGAGCGTGCGTTCGTGGAGAAAAAGAACCGACTGACGAAAAGAGAATATTTCGATAAAGTTTATCGCCACGGCAAGTCGACTGCGAACCACCAATTTGTACTTTATTATAAAGCCCGCCCGGAGCAGGAAACCTTTCGTCTTGGGGTGTCGGTCAGCAAAAAGCTCGGAAACGCCGTCGTCCGAAACCGTATCCGGCGTATGTTGAAAGAGATTGTAAGGCTTAACGCAGCCCGAATTCCGGGGGGATACGATCTGATCATCATCGCTCGTAAGCCGGCTGCCGAGATGGATTACCATGATATGGAGAAAAGTGTGCTTCATGTGCTCAAACGCGCGTCTCTTCTGGTTCGTAAAGAGAGATGATACGCAGCGATTAGTTTCTTTGTGCCTGAAGATATGATATAGTTTAGAATGGAAAAGATGAAGCTGGGAGGATATGATTTTGACGCGTCGATTATTGAAATACATTCCGCTTTTATTCGTATTTTTACTGCTTGCGGGATGCAGCCCGGCGAATGCGCCGATTGACCGGGAAAACAGCTTTTGGGACAAGTGGTTTGTCGGTCCTCTCTCGGATGGGCTGGATTGGTTTGCACACATGCTTTGGGGCTCTTACGGGTTGTCCATTCTTGTTGTAACGATTATTATCCGGTTCATCATATTACCGCTTACGCTAAAACAATATCGCAGTTCGAAACGGATGCAGGAATTGCAGCCCGAGTTGAAGAAGATTAAAGACAAATACAAAGACGACGCCAAAAAACAGCAGGAAGAAACGATGAAGCTGTTTCAAAAGGAAGGCGTGAATCCGCTTGCCGGATGTTTTCCGATTCTCATACAGATGCCGATCCTGATTGCTTTGTATGCCGCGATCATGCGCAATGGACATATCGGTGAACATACTTTCCTTTGGATGCAGCTTGGAACGAAGGATCCTTATTATATATTGCCTCTGCTTGCAGCGGTCACGACATATTTGCAACAAAAAATGATGTCTTCGCAGACGCCTCCGCAGATGCAAAGCCTGATGATTATATTCCCGGTGCTTATCTTTGTCATGGCGATGAATTTTGCGTCGGCCCTCCCGTTATACTGGGTTTACAGTAACATTTTCACGATCGTTCAAACTTATTTCATATATAAGCCGGGTAAAGCACAACCAGCTGTAGCAACGGCAGAAGCTAAACCGAAATCGAAAAAGAAAAAATAATTTCATTACTCTTCAGTTAAGGGTGATCGGATGACGAAGAAAATCGTGGTAACAGGTAAAACGATCGATGAAGCAGTAAATAACGGGCTTCAGCAGCTGGGGACAACCGAGAACCGAGTCCATGTGAATGTGCTGGAGCAGCCTGCCAAAGGTTTGTTCGGACTCTTCGGGGCTAAGGAGGCGAAGGTAGAATTGACTTTGCTTCCGGATGCGATCGAAGAAGCGGTCTTGTTCCTTGAGGATGTGTTTCGTTCCATGAAGCTTGATGTTCGGATTGAGCAAAAACAGGACAAGGAAGTTACGGAGCTGCACCTGCACGGCTCGGAGCTCGGCATGCTGATCGGGCGGCGAGGGCAGACGCTTGATGCGCTGCAATATCTGGTCAACATTGTAGCCAACCGGTACTCTGACCGGCATTTGCGCATTGTGCTGGATGCCGAGCAATTCCGTGAGCGAAGGAAAAAAACACTGCAGGAGCTTGCCGATCGTTTGGCCGATCGCGTCATCCGTACCAGAAAAGAAGTCGTTCTCGAACCGATGTCTCCTCAGGAACGTAAAATCATTCATTCGCAGCTTCAACATCATCCGAAAGTCCGCACGTTCAGCCGGGGAGATGAGCCCAATCGCCGTGTCGTGATTGTTTTACGCTGATTACCACATGCAATGATGTCATGTTCGTATGACTTCATTGCTTTTTCTTTAGTATTGAAGCTTACAAATAATTGAGGTGCAACCATGATTCAGGATACCATAGCGGCGATTGCCACTCCGATGGGGGAAGGGGGGATCGCGGTCATTCGCGTCAGCGGAGACCAAGCCGTTCGGATCAGTGAACGTATTTTTAAAGGAAAAAAGAAGCTTAGCGAAGTACCTTCGCATACGGTACATTACGGTCATATTGTGGACCCGGACACCGGGGCAAGAACGGAGGAAGCGCTGGTAACGGTGATGCGGGCTCCGAGATCCTTCACCAAAGAGGATGTAGTGGAGATCAGCTGCCATGGGGGATTCGTCTCCGTGCGGAAAGTGCTGGACCTGCTTCTGGGGAACGGGGCTCGGCTGGCAGAGCCGGGGGAATTCACAAAACGTGCTTTTCTCAATGGGAGAATTGATTTGTCCCAGGCCGAGGCGGTTATCGATTTAATCCGGGCGAAATCCGATCGTGCCTTCCGAATCGCTTTGAAGCAGTCCGAAGGAACCTTATCGAAGAGAATCAAAGAGCTTCGTCATCGTTTGGTTGAGCTGATGGCTCATATCGAAGTGAATATCGACTATCCCGAGCATGACGTAGAAGAAATGACGAACGCCTATATTAAAAACAAGTGTTCGGAGGCGATGACGGATATCGACGGGCTGCTGAGTACAGCGGAACAGGGAAAAATTTTGCGCGAGGGCCTTGTTACGGCGATCGTCGGGCGCCCCAATGTAGGAAAATCGTCGCTGCTTAATGCTCTGGCACAAGAAGAGAGGGCTATTGTTACCGATATTGCGGGTACGACAAGAGATGTTGTGGAAGAATATGTGCATGTAGGTGGTATTCCGCTAAAACTGCTCGATACGGCCGGGATCCGCGAAACATCGGATATTGTTGAGAAAATTGGCGTGGAGAAATCCCGTCAGGCGCTGGCCGATGCCGATCTCATTCTGCTGGTGTTCAATGGGGCGGAGCGATTGCAGCCGGATGAGCTGCAGTTGATCGAACAGCTGAAGGGACGTCAGGTGATCGCAATTATCAACAAGCTTGACCTGCCTCAGCAGCTGGAACAGCATATACTGGTCGATGCGTTCGGCGAAGAGCGGGTCGTCCGGATGTCGCTGTTGTCGGATCAAGGCATCGCCGATTTGGAGAAAGCCATCGCAGGGTTATTCTTCAGCGGTCAGGTTGAATCCAGCGATTTGACTTATGTAAGCAACGCGCGGCATATTCATTTGCTGAAACAGGCCCGGACAGCTCTTTCGGAAGCTTATTCAGCCGCGGAATCGTTCGTGCCGATCGATATGATTCAGATTGATATTCGAAACGCCTGGGAGCACCTGGGGGAAATTATAGGAGATTCCGTGAGCGATTCTTTGATAGATCAGATTTTTTCACAGTTTTGCTTAGGTAAATAAGATCACTTGTTAGGAGGTCGGATCGATGAGTTATGTAGCGGGAGAATATGATGTTATTGTTATCGGTGCAGGCCATGCAGGCGTCGAGGCGGCCTTGGCGGCAGCGCGTATGGGATGTGAAACGCTGGTGCTGACGATTAATCTGGATATGATTGCGTTTATGCCCTGCAATCCCTCGATCGGCGGACCGGCCAAGGGCCATGTTGTGCGCGAGATTGATGCCCTTGGAGGCGAAATGGGCCGCAACATTGATAAGACCTATATTCAAATGCGGATGCTGAATACCGGGAAGGGTCCAGCAGTTCATGCTTTGCGCGCGCAAGCCGATAAATTTCTGTATCAGCATACCATGAAAGAAACGTTGGAGAAACAAGAACGGTTAACGCTTCGCCAGGGGATGGTGGAGGAACTGATTGTCGAGGACGGGGTATGCAAGGGAGTCATCACCAAGACTGGAGCACGGTATCTGGGCAAGGCAGTTGTATTGACGACAGGAACGTACCTTCGCGGCAAAATCATCATGGGCGAGCTGATGTATGAGAGCGGTCCGAACAATCAGCAGCCGGCCGTTAAGTTGTCGGAGAGTCTGCGCAAACACGGACTGGAGCTGGTCCGGTTTAAAACCGGTACGCCGCCGCGGGTGCATAAGGACACCATTGATTTTTCAAAAACCGAAATTCAGCCGGGGGATGAAAAACCTAAATTTTTCTCTTATGAAACGACGGAAGAGGTTCCAAATCAACTGCCGTGCTGGTTAACGTATACATCTGCAGAGACACATCAAATTATTAACGATAATTTGCATCGCGCTCCAATGTTTTCTGGAGCGATTGAAGGCACGGGTCCAAGATATTGTCCGTCGATTGAAGACAAAATTGTGCGTTTCAGCGACAAACCGAAGCATCAAATCTTCCTGGAGCCGGAAGGAAGGAACACCAAAGAATATTACGTGCAGGGTCTGTCGACAAGTATGCCCGAGGATGTTCAGCTTAGAATTCTGCGTTCAATCCCTGGCCTGGAAAAGGTAGAGATGATGCGGACGGGCTACGCGATTGAATATGATGCGGTGATTCCGACGCAGTTATATCCGTCTCTTGAGACAAAGGTAGTGAAGGGGCTTTTCACCGCTGGACAAATCAACGGTACGTCCGGTTATGAAGAAGCGGCGGGGCAGGGAATTATGGCTGGAATTAATGCCGCCCGTAAGGTTCAAGGTAAAGAACCTGTGATCCTTGATCGTTCCCAAGCTTATATCGGCGTTTTGATCGATGATCTGGTAACGAAGGGAACCAATGAACCTTACCGATTGTTGACTTCCCGCGCGGAGTACCGGCTTCTTCTTCGTCATGACAATGCCGATCTGCGTCTGACTCCCATTGGGTATGAGATCGGACTCATATCCCAAACGCGCTATGAACGGTTCCAAGACAAGGTGAAGAAGGTTGAGGAAGAGATCGAACGCCTCAAAACGACGAAAGTGAAGCCGACACCGGAGGTACAGCAGATGCTCACCTCATTAGGGAGTGCCGTTTTGAATAACTCTGTCGACATGCTTTCGCTGCTTCGTCGTCCGGAGGTTACTTATGAGCATCTTCATGCGCTCTCGCCGGCTCCTTATGAACTGACGGAAGATATGAAAGAGCAGGTCGAAATCCAGGTCAAATACAGCGGTTATATCGAAAAGCAATTGGCTCATGTAGAACGGCTGCGTAAAATGGAGAAAAAACGGATTCCGGAAGATATCATTTATGAAGAAGTCCATGGCCTTGCAACAGAAGCGAAGCAGAAGCTGGCCAAAATCCGGCCGATATCGATCGGGCAAGCTTCTCGAATTTCCGGCGTGACGCCTGCGGATATTTCTATCCTACTGGTTTATTTGGAGCAATATAACAAAGTACTCGCAGCCAGAGGATAACTATGGATAATATATTGAATAATTTTACAGATTTGCTAAATAATAGAGGAATCCGGTTATCGGAGTCTCAGCTTCATCAATTTGAGCTTTATTACAGGGAGCTGGTGAATTGGAACGAGCGAATGAACCTGACCGGTATAATCGAGAGGGAACAGGTATATATTAAACATTTTTACGATTCTCTCTCTGTTGCTTTTTTTGTTCCTATGTCGGATCATTTGAAGATAGCCGATATCGGTTCAGGAGCAGGATTTCCCAGTATTCCCTTGAAAATTGCTTTTCCCCATCTACGGGTCACCATAGTGGATTCTTTAAACAAGCGGATTCACTTTTTAAATCATGTAACGTCTTTTTTAGGGTTATCCGACGTTCAATGTGTGCATGCTCGGGCCGAAGACGCGGCCCGTCTCCCCATACATCGTGACCAGTATGATTTAGTTACGGCAAGAGCAGTGGCACGTATGGCCGTGCTTAATGAATTTTGTTTGCCTTTTGTTTCGGTCGGAGGATTATTTGTGGCAATGAAAGGGCAGGGGGTCCAAGACGAAATAGAGGAAGCCTCTTTCAGCTTAAGAGAACTGAGGGGTCAATGGCTGAACACTCATCGTTTTGAGCTTCCTGTTGAAGAGTCAACCAGACATATCGTGCTTATTACAAAAACGGGTCCGACGCCGAAAAAATACCCCAGAAAAGCAGGTACACCGTTAAAATCTCCTTTGATTTAATTTTGTTTCACGTGGAACATTTTAACGGATGTCTTTTCAGGGATAGGCTAAAGTTCTTTGTCGGTACTAGCAGGAGTTTAGACTTTTCTGGAGAATTAATTAATAAAGGGATATTATATATATCGGTTAAAAAGATCGGGTGGTTATCGTAATGAAGGAACAAATCTCGAAGTTGTTTGGTTTTGCTGATAAGGCGTCAACAAGCGAAGTGAAAAATGTTCCTGTCCATGAGATCGTTCCAAGTCCATACCAGCCTCGAACAATATTCGATGATGAGCGGATTGAAGAACTGTGTCAGACGATTAAAACACACGGCGTAATTCAGCCGATTGTAGTTCGGATGCGGAACAATATGTTTGAATTGATTGCGGGAGAACGTCGTTTGCGAGCCGTGAAAAAATTGGGTTTAGAAACGATCCCTGCCATCATACGTGATTTTAATGATTCGCAAGCGGCTTCTATAGCTTTAATTGAAAATCTTCAGCGTGAAGGTTTAACAGCTATTGAGGAGGCCATTGCTTATCAGCAATTAATTGATTTGCACAGTTTGACACAGGAAAGCTTGGCTCAAAGGCTGGGGAAAAGTCAGTCCACCATTGCCAATAAAATCAGACTTTTGCAATTGAGTGAACCGGTGAAGCAAGCGTTAATTGAACGTAAAGTGACGGAGCGGCATGCCAGAGCTTTGCTTTCTTTGGATCAAGAAGAACTTCAGGTTAAAGTGCTGGAAGACATCATTTCTAAAGAATTAAATGTGAAACAGACAGAAGCGAGAATTGCTTTTTTGAAGGAATCGGCTAAAGTAAAAAGCAAAGCCAAGAGGGTTTCGTATTCTAAAGATGTGAGATTGGCGCTGAATACAATCAGGCAATCCGTTGATATGGTTTCATCTTCCGGTTTAACGATAAATACTACGGAACAAGATCATGAAGATCATTACGAAATTGTCATTCGGATACCAAAACGCTAAAATAAATTATACATTTTTTATTCATCGTGCTGTTCTTAATTATAGTTCACTCCGTTGAATTCATAATCAAAGGATTGGCCTCATTAGGAGGCTTGTTTATCTCTTTAGGCATTTTGCTGAACATATCATTGGGGAGTTTCTAAGCTTCTCTAATGATTCTTTTTTTTGAAATTGCGTCAAGTCGTGTCGATCTATTTACATTTATTTTGGAACCGTCTTAAAAGAAATGAAAAATTCGAATTTTTTCTAGTGTATTTATTCATTATTGTTTCGTGAAATGGAATTCGAAAAAGTTTTGAATCATTTAAGTTTTTAATTATATGAGGTGAACTCATTGGCTAAAATTATCGCCATAACCAACCAAAAGGGCGGGGTTGGCAAAACTACAACGTCTGTTAACTTAGGAGCTTCTCTGGCATCTTTGGGAAAAAAAGTATTGTTGGTTGATATTGACCCTCAGGGCAATACGACAAGCGGTATTGGGATCAACAAAGCGGATGCCGTATATTGCATTTATGATGTTCTGATTAATGATGTACATCCCAAAGATGCCATGTGTGATACGGCAATTGAAAATTTGAAAATTATTCCTGCTACTATACAGCTTGCCGGCGCGGAAATAGAGCTTGTTCCAACCATATCAAGAGAAGTTCGTTTAAAAAAATCGCTTCAGCTAGTGAAACACATGTTTGATTACATATTGATCGATTGTCCGCCATCTTTAGGTATTTTAACTGTAAATTCATTAACGGCTGCCGATTCGGTCATTATTCCAATTCAATGCGAGTACTATGCTTTGGAGGGACTAAGTCAGCTTTTGAACACTGTGCGCCTTGTACAGAAGCATCTTAACACGACATTGCAAATTGAAGGCGTTCTTTTAACGATGTTTGACGCCAGAACCAATTTGGGGATGCAGGTTATTGAAGAAGTGAAGAAATACTTTCAGCAGAAAGTATATCAGACGATTATTCCCCGTAATGTGAGATTAAGTGAAGCTCCGAGCCATGGTCAGTCCATCATTACTTATGATCCGAAATCAAAGGGTGCAGAGGTATATATGGAGTTGGCAAAGGAAGTGATTGCACTGTGAGTAAGCGATTAGGTACGGGACTGGGAAAAGGGTTGGATGCGTTACTGCCCTCACTTAACATCAATGAAGATGATAAGGTTGTTGAAATTCCACTTGGTCAATTAAGACCGAATCCATATCAGCCGAGAAAAAACTTTAATGATGAATCGATTCAAGAGTTGGCTGCATCGATCAAAGAGCATGGAGTCATTCAACCCATTATTGTAAGAAGCGTTTTAAAGGGATTTGAAATCATTGCGGGCGAACGACGGTATCGTGCTTCACAAGCCAGCGGGTTGGCGACGATCCCGGCCGTTGTCAGAAAATTTACCGATCAGCAAGTTATGGAAATTGCTTTAATAGAAAATGTACAGCGTGAAGATTTGAATGCGATGGAAGTGGCCGTTGCATATCAAGCTTTGATCGATCAGTTTAATATGACGCAAGAAGAGCTGTCAGTGAAGGTCGGAAAGAGTCGTTCACACATTGCCAATTTTCTCCGGTTATTGCAGCTGCCAGAAGAAGTCAAGCAATATGTTTCACGTGGAACATTATCGATGGGTCATGCAAAGGCTATTGTAGGATTAAAAGATAAAAAGATCGTCAAAGCCTTGGCGGATACAACTATTAAAGAACAGTGGAGTGTACGCCAATTAGAAGAAGAAGTTAAAAAGCTGGAAGAAAATACGGAGAAAAAAACCAAATTAAAACCGAAACGCAAGGATCCTTATATTAATCAGCTGGAAGAAAGCTTGAGGGAAACTTATCGCACTACAGTGAAAATCAAACATAATAACAATAAAGGTAAGATTGAAATTTTATATTATTCAAAAGATGATTTGGATCGCCTGTTGGAAATGCTGCAAGGGAAAAGTTCATGAAGCTATTTTGTATAGCATACCTGAGTTATATACCTGATTTTCTCAGGTGATTCGGGTATGCTATCTTTATGAAAATGAAAAGGTGGGGTGATTGAAATTGTCGATAATATATTTGGATCATGCAGCTTCCTCTTGGCCAAAACCCCCGGAGGTATTAAAAGCAATGTACGACAATATGGAACACTTTGCTGCGAACCCGGGCCGGGGCAGTCATGAAATGGCTGTAAAAGCAAGCCGCACTCTGTTTGAAGGACGCAAGCAATTAGCCAAACTTTTTCATATTAAAAATCCGAACGATATTGCCTATGCACTAAATACAACCATGGCTCTCAACTTGGCCTTAAAGGGATTTCTTCATGAGGGAGATCATGTCATTTGTACTGCTGTAGAGCATAACTCCGTCAGAAGACCATTGGAATATTTGAAAAAAACAAAAAACATAAACATTTCTTACATTAAAACAGATCAGAAAGGGCATCTGGCAATTGATGATCTGGTTTCGGAAATAAATGGTAATACAAAGTTGGTTGTTTGCAGTCACAGCTCTAACCTGCTTGGAAGCATACTGCCTGTATCAGAAATAGGAGAACTGTGCAGAGACAGAGGAATCAAGCTATTAGTGGATGCTGCGCAAACAGCAGGGATATTAGAAATTGATGTGGAAAAAATGGGGATTGATATGTTGGCTTTTCCCGGCCACAAAGGACTTCTTGGACCGCAAGGAACGGGCGGGTTGTATATCCATCCCGATATTGATTTGGATCCGCTGCTGCATGGGGGGACGGGGAGCCAATCGGAAGCCATTGATCAGCCTACCGTACGGCCGGATCGATATGAGGCAGGGACACAAAATACGGTGGGGATAGCGGGACTCATTGAGGGCGTGAAATACATACAAAAGGAAACGGTTGAAAGCATTCATAAGAAGGAATGGCAGCTGACTCAAAGAATGATGTCAGGGCTATTGGAAATTGATGGCGTTACTGTATTAGGTCCTGAAGTGGGGCAAAATAAAACCGGTATCGTTTCGTTTACCGTAGGAAATGCGGATTCCTCTGAGATTGCTTTTATTTTGGATCAATCGTTTCAAATTGCCGTTCGGGCAGGATATCATTGTACGCCTATGGCCCATGAGATGGCCGGGACCATGGAACGTGGAGCGGTTCGGGCGAGTGTAGGCTGTTTTACAACGAATGAAGAAGTCGATCAATTCGTTTATGCGATCAAGGAAATCGTGAAATATACCAACTAAGAGTGTGGATGTGGGGGCCATCACATGGGGGAACTTGGAGCAAGTATTCCGTTAGAAGCTGTATTAGCATTTGTGGGAATCATCATATTGTTTTTTAGTATTATCGTTGTTTCCTTATGGGCGAAGCTGAATAAACTCCGCAAAAGATACGAACGTATGCTGAACGGAGCGGAGGCTGTCAATGTTGAACAAATATTAATTGACCTGCAGCAAAAGTTAAATGACCAAGAGGCCAGGAATAATGAAATTGATGAAAAAATCAAACAAATCAGACAACATATGCGTCATATGAAATCACATATCGGATTTTGCCGTTACAATGCTTTCGCGGAACGAGGAAGTGATCTAAGTTTCTCCATAGCGATCCTGGATGATCAGAGGGATGGGGTAGTGCTTACGGGAATACACAGCCGGGAACAAACTTATATGTATGCTAAGCCGATAGAGCAAGGACAGTCCAAGTATACGTTGTCCCCGGAAGAAATCGAAGCCATTAATCGATGCGGACTAAAGGTGTAGGTTTCCACCGCAGTTTACTGGTTAGAGCGGTGTAGAATGATTTGGCTATGATGTCGGACATATTCATGACCAAGCTTAGTCGCGTATTCTGAAGCACGAAATATTCCATAAAACCGCCGACGTTAACAATACCGGTAATATGCATATTTCCTACAGGAGGAAGCTCTTTATTGACGCCGGCACCGGGCTTGACCGGACCTTGCCCGATCTGGATGCAGCCCACGCTTGTTAATTGACCAAGACAAGCATCGACGGCAATAATATACGGATTATTAAAGTGTTGGTTTATGGTGGTGAGCGTTTCGCTTAGGTTCATTGCATGAACCGGATGATCCAACGTTCCAAATAAATGAAGGCCTTCTATCGCATACTTTTTTAATTGAGTTCCCACGAGTGGACCTAATGAATCGCCGGTGGAACGATCCGTGCCGACACAAACCAGAACGATAGGCTGATGGGGAGGCACTTGTTGGAGAAAAGCAAAAAGGCGTTCGGAGAGCAATTCGATGCTGTTTGATTCCGAATGCATTACCTTAAGAATTTCATTGTTTGTTGTCTTTTGCGCATCTCTATGAAAAGGAATTTTCATATTTACGCCTCCCATTAAGAGTTCATACACAAAAATCAGGGCAAAAACTGTTACTAGTATACGGTTA
The DNA here is from genome assembly GCF_001465255.1 of Paenibacillus naphthalenovorans. NCBI lineage: Bacteria > Bacillati > Bacillota > Bacilli > Caryophanales > Paenibacillaceae > Paenibacillus > Paenibacillus naphthalenovorans. The sequence continues at coordinate 4,292,076 of NZ_CP013652.1, forward strand.
ATAGGAATGAATTATACGTAGGTCTGAAAAAAACGGAAAAGGCGGGAGAGCGTTGCTGTTGATGGCTTTTGATTCAACTCAACAAGCGTTAAGAGCGGAGATGCTGCTCGATTATGCCGGCATTGAGAATGATATGTGTCCGACTCCGAAAGAAATAACGGCCGGGTGTGCCCTATCTTTGGAATTTCCGGATGAATGTTTACATCAAGTAGCGGACATTATCCGCCAAGAAAATGTAGAGATCAGGGGCATTTATTTTAAAAACGGTGATAAATATGTTACGATAGATCTGTAAGGTGGGAAGGAAATGAACCAATCTAATCCTGAAGTTCAAACGGAGGAAATAACATTAGAAAATTTACCGCAAATATGGAAAAAACTTCGAACGGAATTGACGGACTATATTTCCAATCCTGAAGTATGGACTGGATTACTGTTTACCTTATTGAAGGTAATTCTGATTTATATAGCCGCTCGGGTCATTATTAAAATCGCTAATAAGGCTTTAGAGCATATGTTGAGAGAAAGATCGCGGGGTCCGATCCAATTCGACCAGAGAAGAACCAAAACGATCGGTAAATTAGCTGCGAATATCATTACTTATGTGGTCAATTTCATCATGATCCTGATGATATTGAGTCAATTTAATGTAAACTTGGGTCCTGTGCTGGCCGGTGCAGGCGTTGTCGGACTTGCCATCGGTTTCGGAGCCCAGAGCTTGGTGAAGGATGTCATTACCGGCTTTTTTATTATATTTGAGGATCAATTTGCCGTCGGAGATGTCATACAAACAGGAACCTACAAAGGAACAGTCGAAGAAATCGGCTTGAGAGTAACCCGGATCAAAAGTTGGACGGGAGAGGTTCATATTATTCCTAATGGAACAATTAATCAGGTAACAAACTTTTCGATTAATAATTCACTTGCAGTAATCGATGTAAATGTTGCCTATGAAACGGATATCGATACCGCTTTGAAGGTATTAAAGGAAGTTGCAAATGCCTTTTATGAACATAGCGTGGATATGGTGAAGGCTCCTGACGTGCTTGGTGTTCATATGATAGGGACTTCAGATATTACATTGAGACTGACTGCCGAATGTAAACCCAACACTCATTTTGCGGTGATGCGCCAATTGAATGCGGAAATCAAAAAGGCATTCGAGTCACACGGGATCGATATCCCTTATCCGAGACTCGTCACTTATCATCGGACGGAAAAGGCGGAATCTTAATGGAAAAGAAACAATATCAGCTTGGTGATGTAGTACAGATGAAGAAACCTCACCCATGCGGCACGAACGAAATGGAAATTATCCGGATGGGCATGGATATCCGGATCAAGTGCGTCGGGTGTAAACATAGTGTGCTCGTACCCAGGGCGAAGTTTGAGAGCAAATTAAAAAAGGTGCTTAGGTCTGCCGCTGTATCAGAAGAGGCTGGAGCGGACGGTACGGAAGCAGGACAATAGGTAAAGAAACCAGCAAACAAAGGCTTTGATAATCTGCTTAATTAGGTATTGCATTTATAAGAGGGGCTGTGATATTATATTACTTGTCCCTTTTGGAATGCGGAAAGGTACCCAAGTGGCCCAAGGGGGCTGACTCGAAATCAGCTAGGCGGCGCAAGCCGTGCGTGGGTTCGAATCCCACTCTTTCCGCCATACATACAATAACCAAACGACCGATGACGGTCGTTTTTTTTGTTGGCGGAAAGGGGAGAGAACCCGAGGGGTTCATCGGAGCATAAGCATCGGCAGGAATACATCGCAGTCGGCCGGTAAAGCGGAATATAAAAAAGAATATTGCGGCCTATCAACGGCCTCAAAAACGTTTGTATACATGTTGAGAACGTGAAGCAGCGAGTTAATTAAGTTATCAACAGGACAATATCAGTTCGTCTAACCCAAAAGTTAATCACATGTTGATAAGTTTTGCTTTGCCGGATATGCCGGGGTTATCCACATATCCCATAACCTGCTGCTGCAAATGAGTGGTATATAGCTCAAGGGCTTCATTTTAATAGTGTAGAAAAAAATTGCAGCCATAACCAAAAGACCCGGCCATGTTTCCAACATGGATAGGGTCTATGCCTGGAAGGCCTATTGACTGCGGGATTGGCGGTAAATCGAGAAGCGGTCAATGACGTAACCCATGACGGTCCACGACAAAGTCGTGAGAAAATAGAGAAGCAGGGGATTTACGTCCGTATAAGTGAAGATAGGGTAAAACCAGGCCGGCACGCTGAGAGAGTAAAACAGTAAATAAATCGGGTCGTATTCGTGTCCGATATAATGGATCAGGCAGAGCGCGGCACCGATAATGGTAAGAATAAGGGTATATTTATATCGCATATCGTAATCTCCTTTTGAGTTGTCATTTACATGAAGTTATTGGTTCCCCGACGCGCCTTCCGATTCCGCGGCGGTCGGGGAGAGGGGGTCAGCCCCGAAACACTTTTTTCCACTTTCGGTTATGATTGGTGGTTTCGGGGAAGCGTTCCCCTTTTTTTAATGTGATCATTTTGGGATTGTTAATGCCCATATGGAAGGCATTTTCGCCAACTTCCATATACTCGCCGTCGTTCGGCGCCCTGTCGCCAGGACGGAATTGCGACCATTCACCCATGGCGGGTCACCTCCTGTTGTTGGTGTATTGTTAGATTTTCCACAAAACGACTTTAGCATTAGGGTTAATAATTACCATCCTGCCCTGTTAAAACAACATGATCGTGTGATGGTTTCTCTTGCTTTGGCATTCTATTTTTGCTATAGTATTATGGTGCGAGTTTAGGAAAACATTCTCGCTCCTTGCTTCTGACGGTACAAGCCGAATCAGAGGCCTTTTAGTCCAAAAGGAGGTGGCAACATGCGCAAATACGAAGTGATGTATATTATCCGTCCTGATCTGGAACAAGAAGCGGTTCAGGCTACGGTGGAGAAGTTCCAAAACATCATCAACAACGGTGGCGAAATTACGAAGCACGATCTGATGGGTAAGCGCCGTCTTGCGTATGAGATCAACAAGCATCGTGACGGTCATTATGTGTTGGTTCAATTCAACGCTAATAGTGAAGTCGTCAGCGAGCTTGACCGTGTATTGAAGATTTCCGACGAAGTCATTCGATACCTGATCGTCAAAGACGTAGCTTAAGGCTCCAGTGCCGTAATTGAGTTTGTTGACAACGGACAACGTAAATCACGGCTGTACGTTGCAACGGATCCGGGAGGGAAATACATGCTGAATCGTGTGATTCTGATCGGAAGACTGACACGTGACCCTGAACTGCGCTATACGCCCGCAGGTGTGGCTGTAACCCAGTTTACACTTGCAGTTGACCGACCTTTCTCAAATAATCAAGGCCAAAGAGAAGCGGATTTTATTCCGGTCGTAACTTGGCGCCAACTCGCGGAGACTTGTGCGAATTATCTTCGCAAAGGTCGTTTGGCAGCAGTGGAAGGCCGTATTCAGGTACGCAGCTATGATAACAATGAAGGACGTCGCGTTTATGTGACGGAAGTCATTGCGGACAATGTGCGCTTTCTGGAGTCGGCTAACAGCGGCAATCGCGATGAGGGTATGGGAATGGGTGCCGGCAGCGGCGGCGATGGAGGCGGCTACCGTGGAGGTTACGGCGGAGGACGCAGCCAACAGCAGGATCCTTTCCAGGATGACGGAAAACCGATTGATATTTCTGATGATGATTTGCCGTTTTAAGAGGCTTGGAACGGTAGGAAAACCCACGTAGAAAGGATGGAGAAACATGGCATTCGAAAAAAGAGAACGCTCTGAAGACCGCGGCGAACGCGGCGAAAGAAAGTTCAGCGGCCGTGGCAAAAAAGGCGGCAAGCGCCGTAAAGTTTGTTACTTCACCGTAAACAAAATCAAGCACATTGATTATAAAGATATTGAAACGCTCAAGAAGTTTATCAGCGAGCGCGGCAAGATTCTTCCTCGCCGTGTAACCGGTACTTCCGCCAAGTATCAGCGTGCACTGACGATCGCAATCAAGCGTGCGCGTCAAATTGCTCTGCTGCCGTACACGACGGAGTAATGTTATCTAAATAAGACAATCGGGGTAACCCGGTTGTCTTTTTATTTGGGCGTGCAAACGAAAAAAACGTGAAGTAAAAGTCCATGAGGATGGTTCCTGCAAGCGGTGATTATTTTTCTTCCCGGGGCATATCATGATATGATGGAAAGGTGAGAATCGCAGGACCTTTTAGATAGAGAAAGGAAGGGAGCAGCGTTGAACATCGCATTTTTTTTGGTGCCCAAGGATGACGTTATTTATTTATCTCCTCATTCCACCATACGTCAAGCACTCGAGCGAATGGAGTATCACCGGTATTCGGCCGTTCCTCTGATTGATGAGAATGGAAAATATGTCGGAACCATTACCGAAGGGGATTTATTATGGAAGCTCAAGCGTTCCCCTGAGATCGGATTTGAGAACGCACACAAAGTGCAGTTGAAGGAAGTACCTCAGCATATGGTAATAAAACCGGTCCGGATCGACCAGCAGATGGTAGATTTGATTACGCTGGTCACGAACCAGAACTATGTTCCTGTCATAGACGATAATGAAGTGTTTATAGGCATTATCCGCAGAAGGGAAATTATTGATTATTGTTTTAAGCTTTGGCAGTCCGAACAACGGGTCTAAAAGTGTGGTATAATTAACTAAAGCTTCATGGTAAGGAGAGAATCAGCTTGTCTAATATCGATAGAGACGTTGATTTGGCCAAACGGGCCAAAATTATCGAATGGCTGAAAACTGAGCTTGTGGATCAAATGGCACACCTGCTTAAAGGCATATGGGAAGGCAGTCATCACAGAATCGTTGACGGTCTGGCCAGTCTCATTGCCTATTGTTATATTCTCGGCCGCCGACTTGGCATCTCTCTACGCAATTTGGATGAGGTTATTCTGGACAAAATGAAGAAGCACCGTGAGGAAGGTCATCAATTGGAAGAATGGTACGGAGACATTTCCGCTTTGGAAGAACATTTGCGTAAGAGGTGAAAGGCTTGGAAGAACCACAGAAAAAGCGAATGTTCGGATGGGGATTCGCTTATATTTTTTTGCTCTTAACGATTTTTTTACCTCCGTTAAGTTTGATTACGGCTGCACTATTGATGGTGCCTGTGCTGGTCATGTATGTGAAGTTAGGTAATAAGCAGTTCTTGGCGCATTACACCATCTGCTTGGCAGTTGTATATTTAATTACATCGCTGCTTTTGGCCGGTTCTCTTGGAGCACTGCTTGTGTCGATATCGCTTTTCTTTCTGCCCCCGGTCATCCAGATGGGCAACTTGTATAAAAAAAGCGCCCCGGCACGAACCGTCCTTACGGCAGGTACGGTGACGCTCCTTGCGCAGCTGCTGCTTACCCTTGTTGTGACACAACTGTTTGGTCTCAATCCGGTCGGCAAACTAAAGCAGTTTATGATGGATAGTGTGAAGACGCTTCCTGTGGAACTGCAGAATATGATGGGAGTCGATCCGGATACGCTGATCCATATGATGGTGCTGATGCTGCCGCTGTACATGATCGGGTTTTCGCTTTTTTACGTGGTGGTGTCCCATGCTCTGGCCCGCAGGGTGCTTGTACGCTCGGGAGAATCCATTCCTGCCTTTAAGCCGATCAAGGATTGGATGCTTCCAAAATCGTTTGTCTGGTTTTATTTGATCGCGCTGATCATGGAAATGTTCGTAAGCGATACGAAATCGATGTCTTACACCGTGCTCTTGAACCTACTTCCGCTGCTGACGTTCCTGTTTTCCATTCAGGCGATATCCTTCTTGTTCTATGTAGCGCATGTGATGCATTGGAACAAGACCTTACCGATTGTTGGAATTCTGCTGCTGCTGCTTTTTCCGCCGGTATCTTTTTTGTTCAGTTTGCTTGGAGTATTCGATGTGGCGTTTCCGATCCGTGATCGTATTATGACTCGTAAGTGACTTTATAGGGATTAGGAGCGAATGAAATGCCGAAGTTCCTGTTGAAGCGATGGCATGGGATGCATATCGTATGGATTTTTGCCTTGCTGGCCGCGTTGACCTTAATTCTTTTTATATACCAATGGGTCATTGCTCTCATAGCCTTGATTTTGTGCTGCGTTCTCGGGTATTACACACTGAAGGCGGAGCAAGCGTTCCGTAAGGACTTAAACCGCTATGTGGCCACGTTATCGCATCGGGTCAAGCGGGCAGGAAGCGAGGTTATCCATGGGCTGCCGTTTGGCATTGTGCTTTATAATGAGGAAAAAATCATTGAGTGGCACAATCCTTTCGTGGCTCACATGCTGGGTGAAGATTCACTGATCGGGAAATCCTTGTTTGAGCTGTTTCCGGCACTTAAGAATCGCAAGGAAAAAGAATTAAAACTCGAAATGGCCATGAACAATAACATCTACGAAGTGCAGATCAATCCGGAAGAACGGCTGCTCTATTTGACCGATATTACACAGCTCAAATCGCTTCAGCTCCGCTATGACGAGGAAAAGCTGGCTCTTGGCATCGTGATGCTGGATAACCTGGATGAAGCGACGCAGGGTCTTGACGACCAGACACGCAGCATCATGATGGCTAAAGTGACCGGTGAAATTACGGAATGGGCGCAAAAACATAACGTTTATCTCCGCCGTACTGCGTCAGACCGGTATTTAGTCCTGATGGATCAAAAAGGGTTGAAGGCGCTGGAGCAATCCCGGTTCGAGATTCTGGACGACGTTCGGGATATCACGATCGAGCATAAGCTGCCGCTGACGTTAAGCATCGGCATCGCTTCCGGCACTTCGTCCATAACCGAGCTTGGGCATTGGGCCCAAACAAGCTTGGATATGGCTCTCGGTCGGGGCGGCGACCAGGCGGCTGTGAAGGTAGGCGAGCGGTTGTCGTTCTACGGAGGACGCTCCAATGCGCTCGAAAAGCGGACACGTGTCAGGGCTCGGGTAATTTCCCATGCGCTTCGGGATTTGATCAAGGATTGCGACAAGGTCATCATCATGGGACACAAATACCCGGATATGGACGCGATTGGGGCGGCCATCGGCGTGTTGAAGATGGCGCATGTCAGCAATAAAGAAGGCTACATTGTGCTGGAGGGAGTGAATCCTTCGATCCAGAAGCTGATGGAGATGATCTACGAGGATGAGACGCTGAACCGCTGGTTTATTACTCCGGAGCAGGCGCTGCAGATTACGAACTCACGGTCTTTGGCCGTTGTTGTAGATACGCACCGGGCGGTGATGACGCCGGAGCCGCGGCTGCTGCAGATGACGCAGCGGAAGGTAGTCGTAGACCATCACCGCAGGAGCGAGGATTTTATTCAAGACGCTACACTGGTTTATATGGAGCCCTATGCGTCTTCCACATGCGAACTGGTGACAGAGCTGCTCCAATATTTTCATGAGCGGCTTACCATGGGCATACTTGATGCGACGGCGCTGCTCGCCGGGATTGTCGTCGATACGAAAAGCTTCAGTCTCCGCACGGGGGCACGGACGTTCGAGGCGGCGTCCTTCTTACGGCGCAACGGGGCCGATTCCTTGTTGATACAGCAGCTGTTGAAGGAAGATTTGGAATACTTCATTCAGAAAGCCGAGGTCATCAAGAACGCGGTCGTCATCTTCGACCATATTGCGCTTGCGGTGAATGAGCCGGGACGTAAATATTCACAGTTGCTCATCGCCCAAGTTGCTGATACATTGTTAACTATGACGGGTATTATGGCCTCGTTTGTGATCAGCGAACGCCCGGACGGTCTGATCGGGATCAGCGCAAGGTCGCTCGGACAGATGAACGTCCAGTTGGTTATGGAACGGATGGGCGGCGGCGGTCATTTGACGAATGCGGCAACCCAGATTGAAGGCACAGTGGCGGAAGCCACACAGCGGCTCAAGCAAGTGTTAAGCGAGATACACGCAGAGGAGGGGCTGTTTGAATGAAAGTCATATTGTTGAAAGATGTGAAGGGCCAAGGAAAAAAAGGGGAAGTTAAAGAGGTTTCCGAGGGCTATGCCAATAATTTCTTGTTTAAACAAAACCTGGCCGCTCCGGCTACCGAGGGATCCATGAAGGTGCTGGAGCAGCAGAAGAAAGCCGAGGAACGCAGGAAAGCGCAGGAGAAGGCTGATGCGCAGGAGCTGGCCCGGAAATTGGAAGAGCTGACGGTGCAGTTGAAGGCAAAATCCGGTGCGGACGGCCGGTTGTTCGGCGCCGTTTCGAATAAGCAGGTGGCCGAAGCGCTGGACAAGCAAGGGATCAAGCTGGATAAGCGGAAGATCGTTATGGACGAACCGATCCGCACGCTGGGCGTGACAGAGGTTGTCGTCAAGCTGCATCCGGAAGTAAGCGCGAAGCTGAAAGTGCACGTAGTGGAAGAATAGGAAAAAAGCCTGATTCGGCAAAGGAATGGATAACGGACGTGAATGTCCGTTATTTCCCTTGTTATCCATGATGAGAAGCTTGAATATCAGGAGGAGATCAGGTGAACGAGAGTTTATTTATGGATCGTATCCCTCCACAAAATATAGAAGCCGAGCAGGCGGTGCTCGGCGCTATTTTGCTTGATGGAGACGCGCTGGTTACGGCGATGGAGCGGGTGACAAGCGACGATTTCTACCGCGGGGCACACCAGCGGATTTATGAGGCCATGATCGAGATTGCCGAGGCCAATGAGCCTGTCGATCTGATTACGCTGACCGCCCGGCTGCAGGATAAGAAGCAGCTGGAGGAGGTCGGCGGCATCAGCTATCTGTCGGAGCTCGCCAATGCGGTGCCTACGGCAGCCAACGTCGATTATTATGCGCAGATTGTAGAAGAAAAGTCGATGCTGCGTCGTTTAATCCGGGCGGCTACGCAGATTGTTACGAACGGGTACTCCGGGGAAGACGAAGTGGGGACGCTGCTCAGCGATGCGGAGCAGCGCATCATGGAGATTTCACAGGCCCGCTCCGGCTCCGGCTTCATTGCGATCAAGGATGTGCTGATGGAGGTCTTCGACAAGGTAGAGTTCCTCTTCAATCAAAAGGGGGGGACAACCGGGATCCGCTCCGGATTTACCGACTTGGACAAGATGACCTCAGGTTTTCAACGGTCAGACCTGATTATCGTTGCGGCCCGTCCTTCCGTAGGAAAGACGGCGTTTGCTTTGAATATAGCGCAGAATGTCGGGGTGCGGGAAAAAGAGACGGTCGCCATTTTTAGTTTGGAGATGGGCGCGGCTCAGCTCGTGCAGCGGATGATTTGTGCGGAGGCGAATGTGGATGCCGGACGAATGCGGACGGGTTTCCTGGAGCCGGACGATTGGGAGAAGCTGACAATGGCCATCGGATCGCTGTCGGAGGCCAACATCTATATTGACGACTCCCCGTCCGTTACCGTAGCCGATATTCGGGCAAAGTGCCGCCGCCTGAAAAAGGAGAAGGGTCTTGGCATGATCTTGATCGACTATCTCCAGCTCATTCACGGGCGCGGCAAAGGCGATAACCGCCAGCAGGAGGTCTCGGAAATTTCCCGTACGCTGAAGCAGATTGCGCGTGAACTGGACGTTCCGGTCATCGCGCTTTCGCAGTTGAGCCGGGGGGTGGAGCAGCGGCAGGATAAGCGGCCGATGATGTCGGACCTCCGGGAATCGGGATCGATCGAGCAGGACGCCGATATTGTGGCATTCCTGTACCGTGACGACTACTACGATAAAGAGTCGGAGAAGAAAAATATTATTGAGATTATTATTGCAAAGCAGCGTAACGGACCGGTCGGGACGGTGGAGCTTGCCTTTCTGAAAAATTACAATAAATTCGTAAATCTTGATCGAACCCATCAGGAGCCGGCGATGGCCCGGTAAGATTTGCGCCGGCCTGGCTTGTTGCACGGGGAACATTTTTTGTTTTAAAGAAAAGGAAAAGAATATGCGGACTACAGATAGGCATCCCGATTGGAATGCCGCTGTAGACCTGCTACATATGAATAAATTCCGAACAATGGGCAACAGACTATGTTCATTGTTCGTTTTTGTTGACTTTGCAGAGCGGTACTGCTAAACTAATCAATGGTGTATTGTGCCTTTAGGGCAAATAACAGGTGGTTTCCACCTCACGGGGGTAAGTGAATATGTCAACGGTAGTAGTTGTCGGAACCCAATGGGGAGACGAAGGGAAAGGGAAGATTACCGACTTTCTTGCAGAGTCTGCCGAGGTTGTCGCCCGTTATCAGGGGGGCAATAACGCGGGACATACGATTCTTATTAATGATAAAAAGTATAAGCTTACGATGATTCCATCGGGCATTTTTTATGCAGATAAAATATGTGTCATCGGCAACGGTATGGTTATCAATCCAGGCGCGCTGCTCGAGGAAATTCAATATATTCATGATAACGGCTTTACGACGGACAATCTGCGCATCAGCGATCGTGCCCATTTGATTATGCCTTACCACCTTTTGTTAGACGGTTTAGAGGAAGAACGCAAAGGCGAGAACAAAATCGGGACGACACGTAAGGGGATCGGCCCTTGTTACATGGATAAAGCAGCACGCAACGGGATCCGCATTGCCGATTTGATGGATGCGGAGGAGTTTACCCGGAAGGTCCGCCAAATGGTGAAGGAGAAAAACGAATTGATCGAACAGGTGTACGGATCTAAAGGTCTTGATGCCGATTCGATCATTCAGGAATATCTCGGTTATGCGGAGAAAATCCGTCCTTATGTTACCGATACGTCGGTAGTTCTGAACGATCTGATCGACGAAGGCAAAAAGGTGCTTTTCGAAGGCGCGCAGGGTGTCATGCTGGATATCGACCAAGGAACATATCCATATGTCACCTCTTCGAATCCTTCTGCGGGCGGCGTCTGCATCGGATCCGGAGTGGGTCCGTCCAAAATTCAGCACATTATCGGCGTAGCCAAATCTTACACTACACGCGTTGGAGACGGTCCTTTCCCGACCGAACAGATAAATGCAACCGGTGATTGGATTCGCGAACGCGGCAATGAATATGGTACGGTTACCGGAAGACCGCGCCGCGTCGGTTGGTTCGATAGCGTCGTTGTTCGTCATGCCCGCCGGGTGAGCGGAATTACGGGCTTATCCTTAAATTCGCTCGATGTGCTGTCCGGTCTGGACAAGGTGAAGATTTGCACGGCTTACAGATACCGCGGTGAAATCATCGAGCATTATCCGGCCAGTCTGAAGGTGTTGGCTGAATGCGAAGCCGTGTATGAGGAACTCCCGGGCTGGAACGAGGATCTGTCTGATGTCCGCAAGCTCGAGGATTTGCCGGAGAACGCAAGACGGTATGTCGAGCGGGTGTCTGAGCTGACCGGCATCCCCATTGCGATTTTCTCCGTTGGACGCAATCGTGAGCAAACCAACCTGGTGAAGCCCATTTTCTAATTGGAATCCGATCTTATAAAAAACATGGCCCTGTTCTCCTGATGACGGAGAGCGGGGTTTTTTTGCATATGTGCGGACAGCCCGATTGATTTCCCAGAAAAAGGTCAATACTGGAACTATGAACAACAGGCTGATGGGAGATGGGAAGAGTAATGAAATGGATGAGCTGGTTGCTGAAGCTAGGAGTCAGCGCAGCGGTCACTTCTTTATGCTGCGTGGTGGTGACCTTTCTCGCCGTGAATGCCTATGTGGATGTATTGTTGGACCAATATCAGATTCAACGTCCGGGAAATCAAAAGATCGAGTGGAACCGGTTTGTGAACCGTTTTACCGCGCAGTTGGGGTTCGGGACGAACGAGGCGGCTACCCCGCAGCAGCCCAGGGATCTGGCCGTTTCTGCCGATCCAGGCTCGACTTCTTCCGAAACCGGGTCGGAAAAAAGCGGAGGGGCAGACCATGATGGCAAGGCAAGCAAAGACACGGCTGACCCTTATCCGGTTCCGGAGGACGCGGTAGCTGTATGGAGCCGTCAATCCGGTCAGACGGAGCTGCCGGAAGAGGAAAGAAGAATTGTTGTCTCAAGTGAAGAGTTTGCCAAGAAGAAGGATCAATTGTCCGAAGCAAACAAAGCGAAAATTTTTTCTCTGCTGGTCCCCCGGGTACCGCAAGAGGAGATGCAGAGGATTTCCGTTATTCTGGAAGACGGAATCACCGCGGCAGAGCTGAAGGAACTGGAGGAGCTGCTTCAGAGGCATTTAAAGCCGGAGGAGTATCAACAGCTGCAATCTTTAATTGGAGCGCCCTGACCCCGGTTTTTGGGCTTCTGATGCGGCATCTGAAAATAGGGCATGGCAAAAGACTGACCTCATGATCGTTGAAGGTCAGTTTTTTCGTCTTCGTTAGAACCAGCATACGCCGCCATATTTGCGGATGGTATCCTCAGCTTGCCGCCTCCGTGACGATTCCACGATAACCTGCAGCTTGGCTGCGGTTTCAGAGATCGACGTACCGATTCTCCCAAGGAGAGTGATATCAGGCTGCTCGCCTTTCGGGTGTAAAGCACCCGGTTCGAGCTTGAGATTAATGACGCCTTGCTTTAAAAGTGCCTCTGCGGCTTTTTCCATATCGTGTGGATTGCGGAAAGCCGCAATGATATTTTCCATTGTTTTACTTCACACTCCTGTCAGAATTTTTTCTGAAAATAAGGGATCACATGGGGTTTGGTTGAAATAAATAGACGGGGTATGGTAAATTTATAAAGGAGTTTGGGCACTTTGGTTGTTGTCCCTGATTTTAGGTGTTTTTATGTGCTAGGGTCTCAAGAAAGCAGTAGTTCCGTGTTATGTAGCACGGATGCCTATCCAATGCGGCAAAAAACAGCTTAAAAGGAGAAGAAGATGACAGTTTTCAAGATGATGGATCAATTCAAGGGTCTGGTAAAAAAGCTTCAACGCCAGAAGGCTGAGAATGGATCCGAGGGCTTGGCTGAGAGCTTAAGGGTCGAACCGGTGACAAAGGAACAAGGAACAACCACTCCTATCCCATTAAAAAACCGTATTATTAAACATAAAAGATTGGTTATTAAGTCCGCAGCCGTATTAAGTTTAATCGCTGCCGTCATCTGGAGCGGAAACCAATACGTGCAGGCGAATATGAAGGATTATTATCATGTGTATGCGAATGGGGACTCGATCGGAACCATATCCGATCCGGCGAAGGTCGAACAATTCAAGCAGAAGAAGCGGGAGCAGCTGACCAAGAGCGATGCGGACATCCAGATGGTCGTAAAGGAACCCAGACTCGAATTTACTCCCGAGAGGGTTTTTGGAACACCGGCAGAGGATGAAGCTGTTCTTAAGCAATTGGAACGTTATTTTTCGGCCTATCCTGTAGGCGTTCAATTGTTGGTGGACGGCAAGCCCGTAGGTATTGTAAAAGACGAAGCGACGGCCAAGCAAGTGCTGGAGCAGCTAAAAGCTAATGTCATTGCCTCTCTGCAGCAGAAAAAAGAACCGGGGAAGGTCGGCATATTGTCCGCTTCATCTGCCGGCGACGCTCCAGTAACTACGGAATTGCAGAAAGCGGATTTCGTTCAGGATGTAGAGATGAAACAATTGGAAATTAATCCTGACCAGCTCATGAAGCCGGACGAGCTTCTGAATAAGCTGGCGACGGGCAACGCGCGGCCTACAAAATATACGGTTGTAGACGGCGACTGCGTATCGTGTATCGCCAAGAAGCTGAATATTCCAAAGCAAGTGATATACCAGAACAACCCCTGGATTTATAATGATATGATCAAAGTCGGAGAGCAGCTGGATCTTACCGTGATGAACCCGACACTGTCCGTGCGGACAATAGAGAAGGTTGTGGAAAATCAGGAGATTCAACACGAGACGGAATACAAGCAGGACGACAGCATGCGGCTCGGAGAGACGAAGGTGCTTTCGGAAGGAAAGAACGGCATGAAGAAAGTGACCCTTCAACTGACGAAGGTCAACGGACTGATGGAAGAAGAAAGCGTATTAAGCGAGGAAATCGTCCAGCAGCCGGTGAAGGCCGTCGTGAAAAGAGGCACCAAGGTTGTATTAGGGGAAGGCACGGGCAAGTTTGCGTGGCCGGTCGTTTCGGCTACGATTACCAGTACGTTCGGGAAACGCTGGGGCGCTTTTCATAAGGGGATTGACCTGACGGGCAACCGCAGTATTCTCGCCTCCGATAACGGCAAGGTTGAGTTTGCAGGTGTGAAAGACGGTTACGGCAATATGATCATCATTAATCATATGAACGGGTATCGTACGGTGTATGCGCATCTAAGCAAGATTGAGACAAGCAGCGGCAAAATTGTGGAGAAAGGCGAAAAGATTGGAACGATGGGCAGTACCGGGGACTCTACAGGGGTGCATCTGCATTTTGAAATTCTGCTCAATCAATCGCCGCAAAATCCGCTTAAATATTTAAACCGCTAAGGATGCAAGCGGCACATAGATCAAGGGACATGGAGAAAGCAGGGCGGGAGGCCTTGCGCGCCATGTCTCTTTTTGCTTCAAGTTGTGGTAAAATAGTAGAATAGCTTCCATGAACAGCTGTTAGTCTTTGACAGGCGGTGAAGGAACGAATGGCGAAAATACTCGTTGTAGACGACGAACAACCGATTGCGGATATACTGAAGTTTAATTTGGAAAAAGAGGGCCATGAGGTCATCTGCGCTTACGACGGCGGAACGGCGGTGGATCTGGCTTACACCGAAGAACCGGATTTGATCCTGCTGGATTTGATGCTGCCGGTGAAGGACGGTATGGATGTGTGCCGGGAGGTACGGGCGAAGCTGAATACCCCGATCATCATGCTGACAGCCAAGGACAATGAGATTGATAAGGTGTTGGGTCTTGAGCTTGGCGCAGACGATTATGTGACCAAGCCTTTTGGAACGCGCGAGCTGCTTGCCCGGGTGAAAGCACACCTGCGCAGACAGACCAAGGTATCGTCCGTACCTGTGTCCCAGTCTCCGGAGGAAGAGCAACCACGGCAGGGCTTCCGAATCCTCAGCTTGTTCATCGATACCGACATGTATGTCGTTTATAAGGACGGTGTACCGCTCGATCTTACTCATCGGGAGTTCGAACTTGTGCAGTACATGGCCAAGAACAGCGGCAAGGTCATGACGCGCGAGCACCTGCTGCAGGCCGTGTGGGGCTTTGAGTATTTCGGGGATGTACGTACGGTTGACGTGACGATCCGCCGGCTCAGAGAGAAGCTGGAGGACGATCCGAGCCGTCCGGAATATATTATCACCCGGCGGGGGCTTGGCTACATGATGCGCAATCCGAAAACAATCGCCGGCAGCTACTAGGCGGGGGCGGTCCTGATGCAGAAAAATCGCATCCGCTTTTTTCAATCGATTCAAGCCAAGCTGATTATTATTTACGTTTTGCTGATTTTGATCGCGATGCAGCTCATCGGCGTGTATTTTATCCGTACGCTGGAAAGCTCGCTCAAAAACGAATTTATGGATAACCGCAATAAGCAGGCGCAGCTGCTTGCGCAATATGCGGAGACGTATTTGAGCGAAAGCCAAGATAACAAAAACACGGAAGCCTTGAAGAGGTCGTACGCGGATTTAAACGAGTTCGTCAACCGGTTGTTTGTGATCAGCAATGCGGAAATCCAGGTGATTGATGCGGGCGGTGTAGTCCTTACTACCTCGTTAGCCAGCAATCAATCGGTGATAGGCAATAAAAATACGCAAACCGAGGTCACCCGGGCGCTGCAGGGCATTAAGGACAACCAGCGCATGTTTACGGATTTTGACGGGGTCCGCAAGGTGGTCATCGCCAAACCGATCGGCTCGGGGGTAAGGGTGCTCGGAGCGGTGTATATCATTGCTTCGATGGAAGAGGTATACGATACGATGAACCGGATTAACCGTTTCTTCATATCGGGTACGCTCATCGCGCTTGCGCTGACGGCGCTGCTTGGAGTCATCCTGTCGGCGACGATTACCAATCCGATTAAGGCGATTACGAGACAGGCTACGGCGGTGGCGGAAGGCCGGTTTGACTTTGACGAGCAGATTCGGGTCATGGGTCAAGACGAGATCGGCCAGCTCGGAACGACGTTTAATATTATGGTGAAACGGCTTCGGGAGGCCTTGCTGCTGAACGAAGAGGAAAAAGAGAAGCTGGCCTCGATTTTGTCCAATATGAATGATGGACTGATTGCAACCGATGACCATGGGCGCGTGATTGTGATCAACCGCAGGGCCAAACAAATATTGAAGGTGAACGAGGATACGACGTTGGGGATGCATTTGGGAGAGCTGCTGAATCTAACCCCGGAGACGGCCCAGATGAAGGAAGAAAACGGAAACCGGTTGATGATGCTGCAATTGGTTCACGAACCGGAGGAAGAGCCGGTGTTTGTGCGCGTGACGTTCACCACCATTTACAGTAAAGGAAAAGGCGCGGCCGGAACGATAGCCGTCCTGCAGGATGTCACCGAACAGGAGAAGCTGGAGCAGTCGCGCAGGGAGTTTGTGGCCAATGTGTCTCATGAGCTAAGAACGCCGCTGACGACGATCAAAAGCTATCTGGAGGCCTTGGAGGACGGCGCCATCGAGGAGCCGCAGCTGGCGGCCAAATTCGTAGGCGTGGCGCGTAATGAGACCGAGCGGATGATTCGGCTCGTAACGGACCTGCTGCAGCTGTCCCGGCTCGATTCGAAACAGGCGATCATCAGTAAGGAAACGACGGATGTGGCTGAGATGCTGGAGGAAATGACGGATCGGTTTTCTTTTCAGCTGGAGCAGCGGTCGATTTCTGTTGATTTGGAAGTGGAGCAGGGTGTGGGTGAGATTATGCTCGATCGGGACCGTATAGACCAGGTGCTGGATAACCTCGTATCGAATGCGATTAAATATACACCGGACGGCGGGCATATCCGGATTCAAGCTACAAGACCGGTACAGTCGGTGCTGGAAATCTCTATACAGGATAACGGCATCGGGATTCCCCGGAAAGATTTGAGCCGGATTTTTGAGCGGTTTTACCGGGTAGATAAGGCACGATCGCGCAGTATGGGGGGGACGGGTCTCGGCTTGTCGATTGCCCGAGAAATAGTGAAAGCCCACGGCGGAACGATTCATTTGGACTCTGAACTCGGCCAGGGGACGCGGATTACGTTCACACTTCCGTATCAACAGGAGGAGGCGACCGGATGATAGAGCAGTTGAAGACGGCGGTACTGACCCTATTGGTTCTGGCAAGTCTGGTGCAAAGCTACTTCCTTGCTTACAGTTATCCGAAGTTTGATCCGCTGATGCCTCCGGATGAATACGTGAAGACCGACATGCTGGGAACGCAGGCCTCGATTGAGGAGATGCTGTTTTCGGATCAATTGGTGCTGCACCTGGGCAATGGGCAGCATACGGTGCTCTATCCCAATACGCAGCAGTATAACGATGTATGGGAGAATGTAAAGCAGCGTTTCATGGAGGATTTCCGTAAGACGAATGCGCTGCAATTAGGCTTGGATTTGGAGGAAGTGGGCAGCAAACAGCAGGGAGTGGAAATCCGCTTCCGTGACGGGCTGCCTATGAATGTGCTTCAACGGGTGATGCAGCTTAAAGGGGACTTGATTAATGAGAGTGACCTGATTACGCGGATATGGATTTTTGCCAAGGATGCCAACGAGGTTCGTACCATTCTTTTTACCGATACGCCGAACACCTTGTACGAGGTCACGAGGGCGGATTTTACGGTGAAGGATATCGAGCGTTTTGTCACCGTCGACCCTGATTTCATTCCGTATCGCAAGGCAGCCGCTGGCGATTTTTATTTACCGACAAAGCCGCTGCCGATGACAGGGTATCAAATGGGCTTTACGCAATTCACAGCAGATCAGCTGAAGCGAACCTTTTTCGTTGATCCGAGCGTAACACGGAATTTGACGGAGCGGGACGGATCGGAGATCCACACCGATGGCAAGAGAGGATTGCAGCTCAAAAATGAACAGCACTGGATGACCTATTCCGATCCTGTGGCGCCGGCGGACAGTAAATTGAATATTCTCGATAATCTGCTTTCGGCGGTGCAGTTTATTAACCAGCATGGAGGATGGAACGGAACGTATGCGGTGCAAAAGGTGCCTCAGCAGATGCTTTCAAACCATCAGGCCTTTGTTTTTCGCCAATATTATGGATCGTATCCGATCATAAATACGGGCAACGAAAATATGGGGTTTATGAAAATATCGCTGCAAAAAGGGATTGTCGCGAGCTATGAACGTTCGATTATAACCCCCGATACGAAGGAGGTTATCCGCAAAGAAGTTCAGCTTGCCGGCGGTGAACCCCTTGAGCAAAAGCTTGCGCAGTTTACCGGTACAAAGCAGGTGTACTCGGTATTTCCCGGTTACCGGCCCGTTATAAGGGAGCAAACGATGGAGCTGGTGCCTGCATGGGCGGTCGAGCTTCGCGATGGGACGTATGAGTTTCTAGAATAGGGGGAACAACGGATGGATTGGAGCCGGGCCAAAACGATATTGATTATGTCCTTTCTGCTGCTCAATATAGTGTTGGGCATCCAGCTCTGGTCCAGCCGTGCCGACATTCTTGAACTGGAGGCGAACCAGAGCGCGACGGCGGAGGAGCTTCAGCGGCTGGTGAAAAGCAAAAATATTCAAGTGCCCGCGGACATCCCGAAAGAACTGCCGAGGCTAAAGGAAATTGTGGTCAAATTCGACGAGAACCTGACGCCGGAGGAGCCGATTCCGCTTAAAACGCACTTCAAATTCGACCCTCTGATCAACAAGGGGTCCTTCAAGGATGTGCTCGGCCGGACCGGGATTGCGCATGCCGGAGAGTACCAGTTCGATCCAATGACAAGCCTTGGGGGAACCTATGTATTCCATCAGATGTACCGTTCACTTCCGATGTTCGAGGTGCAGCTGGAGCTGATCGAGGAAAACGGGCAGGTGACTGCCTATCGGCAGGGCTATGTGGAGGTGCAGTCCGAAGATGACCAGAAGGAACAAAAGGTCATTTCACCCTATATTGCACTTCGCAGCATGATAGAGAATTATTTGCCGTCGGGTTCTGTCATTACCGGCGTGAGGCTGGGGTATCACGGACAGGTTTACAATTCGCAAACGATGTATATGGTGCCGTCCTGGCGGGTATCGCTCGCCAACGGGGATGTTTATTTTGTTCATGCATTTAACGGTGCGGTGGAAGAACCGCAGCAAAACAATAAGTAAGCGATTGGGAGTTATGGGGATGGGAATGCGTTTTTGTATGCTGGGCAGCGGTTCTACGGGGAACGCCATGGTGGTGGCTGCCGACGAAGGCAAGGTGTTGATCGATGCGGGGCTAAGTGCAAAGAAGGTGGAGCAGCTTATGCAGGAGCGGGGAATGTCGCCGCAGGAGCTGGATGCCATTCTGGTGACGCACGAGCACGCAGATCATATTAAGGGGCTCGGGGCGATCGCGCGCAAGTATGATTTGCCGATTTATGCCAACGAGAAAACGTGGGAAGCTCTCGACAAACAGATCGGCGAGATTGCCGAAGCGAACAAATGCGTTATGCAGACAGGAGAAATTCGCGAATTCGGCTCTCTGCAGATTGAGTCTTACGCCATTTCGCACGATGCCGCAGAGCCTGTGGGCTACTGCTTTTATCATGGGGAAGAAAAGTTAAGTCTGGCAACCGACCTCGGCTATATGAGTTCAAAGGTGAAAGAGAAGATTGAAGATAGCGATGTGCTGATCCTGGAAGCGAATCACGATATCGAGATGCTGCGAATGGGCCGTTATCCCTGGAACATTAAACGTCGTATTCTAAGCGATGTAGGGCATTTATCCAATGAAGCGGCAGGCAGCGGACTGGTGGATGTGGTGACGGCGAAGACGAAGCGGGTATACCTTGCTCATCTGAGCCGGGACCACAATATGATGGATTTGGCCAGGCTGACCGTGAATAATATGGTAGAAGAGCGTCTGGAGCCGGATGATCACCGGGCTAAGCTGATGGATACATATCACGACCGTCCCACGGCCTGGGACCGGCTCAGCGAGGAGTAACCCTCTTCATCCTTCAAAACATTGGATCTGGCGGATCGCTGCGGCATCTTGAATTTCCAAAGCCTGTGCTTTGGCGGAAATCTCCTCCGCAGAGAGTATCCTTTTCTCCATGAGCAGTTCAATGACGGCGCTGAGCAGAAGGGAGTTGCGGTAATGTTCTTCCTTCAGGTCGGCTAATTGACCGATCCATGCGATTTCTTCGAGATGGGAATACATACGGCTGCTGGTCATAGGGCTTAACCTCTCTTATTTTCGGGGATGAAAGACTCATGTTCTTATTCTAGTCCAGTGTGAAGGAAAACATTCCTATTTTTTTAGATTCTCAGAATTCGAGATTTTAAGGTACAATAGTTGAAGCAAAAGATGCGGCTGGGATGATGGCTGAAAAGGTCTGGGATTCGCTGCATCACATCTATGTATGGGAATTGAGGGGGCGGCTGCGGTGAGTTTATTTGACGACGATTTCTATTCAACTAAGGTGTCATACAAGGAATCCTTGCGTTATTCCGCGGGCCGTCTGCCCAAAGGGTGGCTTGGCTGGCTGCTCCCGGCTATCGTCGGAGCGGCAGTTACGGCCGTGCTGTTTGTGCTTTTCGGCGGCGGCTCGTCGAACGATCCGGTGCAGCCGCAAGCGTTGGCTGCCTTTGCTCCCGTCCCGGGGAATGTCGCAGTCGGAGAAGAGAATGACCGGGAAATCAGCGATACGGTTGTAAGCGCCGCGGAGAGAGTATCTCCTACCGTAGTGAGCATCCTGGGTACCCGCCGGGAAGGGGAGAAGGAGCGGGGGAGTTCCATGGGGCTCGGCTCCGGCGTGATGTTCGAACGGGCTGGGGATAAAGTACGCATCGTAACAAACAACCATGTGGTTGACGGCTTTACGAAACTGGATGTCGTGACCATTACCGGTGAGAAAAGGGAGGCAGTCTTGGTCGGCAGCGATCAGATCACGGACTTGGCGGTACTGGAGATCGATGGGAGCGGGATTAAGCAGGTGGCGGAGTTTGGCGATTCCGACGCGCTGCGGGCAGGGGAGACCGCTATCGCGGTAGGCAATCCGCTAGGTCTTGGCTATGCTCCAACCGTTACGAAGGGCATTATCAGCTGGCCGAAGCGGACGATCCCGGTAGCTCTTGGCCGTGAAGGCGAGTTCGATTGGGAGATGGAGGTCATCCAGACCGACGCGGCGATCAATCAAGGCAACAGCGGCGGCGCGCTGGTCAATCTGTCCGGCAAGGTCGTTGGCATTAATACGCTGAAGGTTGCCGATATGGGCGTAGAGGGTCTCGGGTTCGCAATCCCGATTAATCAGGCGAAGACAGTGATTCAGGCGCTGATTACAGATCAAAAGATTAAACGCCCTTATATGGGGGTCGTCACCCAGGATCTCCATTTGTTCGCCGGGACCGAGGACTTGAAGATTCCATCGGATGTCAAGCGCGGCGTCATCGTACTGGAGGTCACTGGACCGGCCAAGGTTGCGGGACTCAAAAGCGGAGACGTGATCGTAGAGCTTGACGGTAAGCCGGTGGACGGAACATTGGCTCTGCGCAAATACATATACGGTTATAAGCAGGTGGGTGATAAGCTCGATGTTACCTTTTACCGCGGAGCCAAGAAGAACACCTTGAAGCTGAAGCTGGAGGAGCTGCAGAATCGGTAAGCCATGAGCAGAGTTATCCGCTTGTTAGACCGGTATACATTGAGGTAAACTAGAAAAACATAAGATGATCAATTGTCTGAAGCATTCACGGCTGTTCGGGTTTGTGGGCAAAAGAAAAAGGGGTTTGACGATGTACGTGGTTTGTAAAGATCATTTGGAGCTGGCGATCGATATGTTCGTTGATGAATTCGAGGACGCGCCGGATATTGTCGATTTGGAGGAAGTCCATTTTACGGACTGGACACCCCCGGCGCATTGCGAGCGCTGTTCCGCGCCGGGGCGGTTTTTGGTGGTATAGATGAAAAGAGGCTTATGCCGGAGATGTCGGAAGGCTCGCTTAGGTTAAGCGGTCTTCTTTTTTTGTTTTGTTGGATCGTGAGGAGGATGGATTGGAGTTGAACATTCAAATGATTGCGGTGGGCAAGCTCAAGGAATCGTACCTGAAGCAGGGTATAGCGGAGTATGTAAAGCGGCTTGGCCCCTATGCCAAGCTGCAGATCGTCGAGGTGCCCGACGAGAAGGCGCCGGAGTCCATGAGCGCCGCAGAGGAGGCGCAGGTCAAACAGCGTGAAGGCGAGCGGATCCTTGCGCAGCTGCGGAGCGACGCCTATGTTGTGGCGCTCGCTATCGAGGGCCGTCTGCTTTCGAGCGAGGAGTTCGCGCGGCACGTGCAGGACCTGGCTACATACGGGCGCAGCAGCGTCGCTTTCGTGATCGGCGGTTCGCTTGGCCTCGCTCCCGATGTGCTTGCCCGAGCCGACCTGAAGCTTTCGTTCGGGCGCATGACGCTGCCCCACCAGCTGATGCGTCTTGTGCTGGTGGAGCAGATTTACAGGGCTTTTAAAGTGATGCGGAGAGAACCTTACCATAAATGACGGCTAAATTTTTCGTATGGAAGAGCGTAGAGGCGCGGAAAGAGGCTGGAGCGGGTAAGGTGGAATATGAGATAGATGAGGCCCGATTAGCTTGTTTAGAGGCTAATACGGGCCTTTTAAATAACACGAACAGGGATTCCAGATGACGAACCTTGGCGTGGCAAATCAACAATTCCGCCGCGTGATGATTCGGATGTTCGGAGGGGTGGCGTAGGGCCTAAGCGAAGTAGGCGGTTCCCTTATGAAACATCACCATCTCTAGCGTCGCGTACAACAATCGCTTTCACTATTTACACCACTATATACGCAGTAGGATATTGACCGGAGTGGGATGACCAAACGAAGACAAAATTGTACCTGGAGGGGAGACTTTGCTTGTAGAAAGCATAAGTCCCTTCGCCGTTTTAAAAAAATGCCTTTATCGTATCCGTAGGTCTCCTGTAACCTTTTTGTTTTGTGATACGCCTATAGAATGAACGCGCGTATCAAACAAAAAGAGGGAGAATCGGTGAACAGGTTCGTTTTCGCCTTATTGGGGCTTTTTCTCTTGGCTCAAACGGTGGCTGGGGTAGTTCAAGAATCCATCCATCCTGTCTATTACCGTGATAAAGCCATCGTGTTGTTGTACCATGATGTCGTGGAAAGTTTTGAACCCGGAAAGCAGAATCATTCTACCGTGACCATCGACCAATTTAGAGAGCACTTGCGTATGTTGAAAGAGAAAGGATTCCGGATCATTACAATGGATGCGTTTGTCCGATTCATGCTAGACGGAAAGCCAGTGCCGGCCAACGCGGTTGTGCTCACCTTTGATGACGGGTATGAATCATTTTACAACGTAGCCTTTCCCGTTTTGCAGGAGTTTGGCGTTACCGCAAGCAATTTTGTGGTAGGCGTTTCATCGGATTTGTTCAATCCGGATGCGGAGCCCCACTTAACTTGGGATCAAATGCGTGAACTCAAAGAGAAAGGCATGGGAATTTACAGCCACACTTATAATCTGGACCGTTATGTTCAGACCGACCTTCAGGGTCAAGTTGGACCGGCTCTAACCTCTCAGTTATATTTGGAGCAGAAAAAGAG
Source organism: Paenibacillus naphthalenovorans (assembly GCF_001465255.1). Classification (NCBI taxonomy): domain Bacteria; kingdom Bacillati; phylum Bacillota; class Bacilli; order Caryophanales; family Paenibacillaceae; genus Paenibacillus; species Paenibacillus naphthalenovorans. The sequence goes on from NZ_CP013652.1 coordinate 4,315,671, forward strand.
ACAAGAGGATGAAAGTGAGTATCGTAATAGGATATCCACAGATATGAAGTTCATGGAAAAAAGGCTGCAGCAAGAACTGGGTTTCCAGCCGAAGCTTTTGGCTTTTCCATTCGGTGCTTATAATACGGCAGTCGTAGAGGAGGGAGGAAGGGTGGGAATCGAGTTGTTTTTTACAATTGAGGAAGGTATGAACGTGCCCGACAGTCGGTTCGTACGAAGAATCAACGCAGGTGAGCCCTATATGACTGCAGAAGCGTTATGGCATTATATAAAAAATATTTTTGAAAAGCACCAAAATGAAGAACCAAAAACCGATTATAGACGCCTATATAATAGTTGAACAGAAATGAAAGGCGGTACTTTATGGAATCCCAAAGTGAACATCGATTACTTGAAGAAATTCGAAGCGGTAAAAAGGAAGCTTTCGCTAAACTGGTGGAACCATTAATTCCAAAAGCTTATCATACCGCTTTGGCCATTTTGCGCTCACCGCATTTGGCGGAGGAAGCCGTACAAAATGCGATGATCGAAGCGTACCAATCGATCAAGGCAGGCAAGGAAATCCGACATTTTAATGGCTGGTTCAGCCGCGTTATAGCAAACAGGGCATTGGATCTTGTAAGAAAGGAAAACCGATTTGATGGTTTGGATATTGAATCGGTTATCGTAAACGACACTTCCTCATCACCTGTAGAAAAAATACTTCGAAAAGAGCAATCAAGTGAGATTTTGGAAGCGGTCATGTCCTTGGATATACAGCAGCGAACGGTCATTGTCCTTTATTATTTTCAAGAAATGAAAATCGATGAGATTGCGAATGTGTTGCATGTTAATGAGGGAACTGTCAAAACCCGGCTTCATCGTGCGAGAATCCGACTTAGCAAATTAGTATCGTTTCCGGACTTAAATACAAAGGTGGCTCAACTATGAAAAATGAATTGCAGTTCAAATCAGAGTTGCAACAGTCCTTATCCAAAGTTGCCGTTCCGAATTCCCTATATCGTTTCGCAAAAGAAGTCTCCGATATTTATGAGAGGGAGCGGGAAACTTCTGTGATCAAAAGTAGACCCAACGGGCGGCACAAGCTCAATCTTTTTTCGATTTTGTCGAAGTCTGCGGCGGCTATTGCCATCTTAACCGGTACATTTTCTGTGGGTGTATCCATGTCCCCCGCATTTGCCGCTTATATGAAAGAAGTCCCCGGATTTGATATTGCTGTTGATTGGCTCAATCACTTAAGAGGTCAAGATGGAGTTCAAGTAGCTATTGAAAACGGGTACACGCCTATTGAGGCGAAAACCGCGCAATTTGGCGGGACCACCGTAACGATAAGTGATATCTATTTAACCGACGAGGAACTATTGTTTAAGGCATTCATTCGCACAAACGAATATGACGTAAGGGATGGCAGAAGCAACGTTCATATTGAAGTCGCTCCGATCAATTTACGAGGTGGTGGTTCAACTACGGGCACCACGATTGCCGAAACAACGGATGAAAGCAAAGGACCGGTCCTTCAAGTTTCTTATAAATTTCAGCTACCGGAAAATGCGGCGCGAGAGTTTCTGGCAAAGGAAAAAGAGCTTCAATTTGAAGTGAGGAAGCTTATTTTAAACCGAGAGATTAAACGTGCGGATATCGAGCAAATGGGAATGATTGCTGTTCCAGTCGATCAAAATAAACTGCTTCATAATAAAGTGTACGAACCCAATCAATCGCTTCCAATTGCGGTCTTCGACCCCGATCTGAAGGAATTCATTTTGGAAAAGTTGACCATTCAACCGACAACGATGAATGCGATTCTTTACGATAAAAATGGCTTGACTTTGGATTTCCCGAGAGAAGAGGGGATGGCTCCGTATCTGAAAGATGAGAAGGGAAATGTATACAAGTACGATCCGTCCGGTCCCGCCCTGATGCTGGAGGATGGCAAACAACAGTTGCCGTTTTCGTCGTCAATATTTTTCGAAAAAGATACGGCGGCATTGCAATTGCATATCGGTACGGTTTCGGTAACCGAAAAAGATCCGAGCGGCACCTTCGAACTCTCAAAGAATGATACTTTTCCCAAAACCGTGCAATTTAAAAAAAGACTTATCGTTATTGAGGGAGCGGAGTTCAAAAACGGATACATCCATCTAAAAATTAAAAAGGAATACCCTGATCAAAAGATTTTAGATGGCGTAAGGTTCTATATTCCGGATTATTACGCCAAAATGGAAAAAAATAAGGAAATTGGTATAAACTTGGATGCCTTGAGTGAGGAGTTCAAGATAGAAGGATGGGAGAGGGCTGAAAGCAGCGATATAGGTTTGCCATACCTTGACCTTTATATCCCCGCACCTATGCTGGATAGCTATACGATCTCATTGCAGCGTGTGAACGCCAAAGTTGCTGTCAATCAAGATTACTTGATAAAATTAAAATAATAATATTCGGGAGTACTGAATATTTTAAAAGCGACCCCCAGTTCCATATTAAATGGTCTGGGGGTTTTATTGTTTTAGATCGCAAAACTGTGAAGATTTAGCCGTTATAGCGTGTAAGGTGAACCGTATCATCGCTAAGGGTAAAATATTAAGGGACTTCATCAAGTCCCTGAGGCTGTCAGTATGTGTTTGATTCAGGCTGTCCAATACGAAGGATTCCAGAGGGGCAATATAATCTAATTGTTGGGCGACCGCTAGACGGCTAAGCAATGTTGCGGAGTCCTTTTGTAATGCATCGATAGTAAAGTCGAAAAAGAAGATTAATCTTGGTGATCTGCCGCCCGACTCTTCTTGGTGCCTGCGAACAATGACGACCTCATTTTCATTGTGACTAGTTCCTTATCCATGTTGTCGTACCCCAGCACTCTTCCTCCATTGAACTTGCCTTCCATTGCCCGCTTTTCCATTCCCAGCCTCAATCGGAATTCCAGAGATATATTACGAATGCCTCTTTCCACGTCATTTATATAGCTGAAGATAAGGCCTGATTGTTCAGCCAACTGTTCTCGCGTCATTCCTCTGAGTTTACGTACCCTACGAATTTGTTCACCTACCGTTTGCTTGAAATCCATTAAGTATCACCTCAACTTCATCTTAGCAGAGTGTGATTGGGACGATTATCCTATGACAGTGACAATTGAACTACACATAGATGGGCAGCTTGTTGTATAATGTCCTCGTATAGCGACTTCCAAGATTCTACATTTTTTGATAGGGGGTATCACAAAACAGAAAGACACTGAACAAATTGCTCCATGTTACCTATAACGGTCAGGACACTCCAAAGAAAAGGGGAAACAAAAGCAATGAAGAAAATGACAACTCTGCTTATCACCTTTGTATTACTGTTTGGTACAGTCGGCGCGGCGTCAGCGGCACTGCCTGAATACGGAGAGGAGTGGCAAAATGCACCTGCCAATTCGCCGACCGTGTCATTTACTGACCTTCCACCGACGCATTGGGCGTACAAGTACATAGCTGAAATGGTCAACAGAAAAGTGATCGATGGCTATCCTGACAAAAAGTTCCGTCCAGACAACACCATCATACGTGCTGAATTCGCCAAGATCATGCTGACCGCTTCAGGAATTCAAGCGAAAAAGGTGAATTATTCATCGTTTTCTGATATTCCGGTTACAAATTGGGCATCTCCTTTTGTGGAAGCCGTCAAGGACTACATGAGCGGATACCGTACTGCGAGCGGGGAGTATATCTTCAATCCTGCGTCACCTGCATTACGGGAGGATATCACGGTTGCCCTTGTGAAGCTCAAAGGATACGATATGAGCCGCTTGCCCGACCATAGCACGATCCAAGCTATGTTTAAGGACTATGATGGTATCTCCGAGTCTGCTAAGGATTACGTAGCCATCGCAGTTGAAAATGGGCTGGTTTCCGGGTTCCCGGATGAAACGTTCCGTCCGCAAGCAACAGTTACCCGGGCTGAAGCTACGGTAATGCTTTGGCGGGCCTTCCAGTTTGGAAATGACAACAAAACCATAGGCGGCGAACAAACGACCACACCGTCTGTACCGCCGGTAACTCAACCGGGTCAAACACCGAACCCAACATCGCCAACAACAAATCCGTCAACACCAAGCAACCCGCAACAACCATCACAGGCGGTGAAATTCAGTGTAGATACTTTAGTTGGCGGTAACGGTCAAGGGGATGTGGACGGGCCTGTACGCATGGCGAAAATCAACGTTGTCGACAGTATGGTTGTCGATAAGAATAACAACGTCTTTTTCTTGGACAGTCAAAAGAAGAAGATTCGCAAATTCAACAGTTCCAATGGAACGGTCGAAACGTACAAGACGATTAACCATGAGTTCAACTGGGATCTCAAGAATGGAAGTCAGGTGACTCACTTCGATTACACAAATTTGACGCCAATGAAACTGGCTTATAACTATGCAAACGATAAGCTGTATTTGGCATCAAATGTTTACCTGCCATCCAAATATGGAACCGATGCTGTTATCTATGATATTTCAACCGGCATCAACATGGCCGCTTATGGGCAAAAGTCCGGACGCTATTATGACTTCATTGCATTCCCAGATAACAACTCTGTTATTTATGGTATAACCGGGGCTCATGAATCGAGCATCTTTCAGGGGCAACTTTCCGCTCAGGCAGACCTTCTCGCCAGCAGTTCAACATACAACGACATTGATGTGTCTGACTATTATGGCTATGCTCCGGTTGCCACGGCATTTGCGACAGACAACAAAGTATTTGTTTTCGGTCGAAGCAAGCTCTATAGTGTTCAGTTATTTCCCCTCAAGGTGGATAAAGTCGTTGATTATGATAATACCCAATATGACAGCGTCACGGCTCACGAGGGCAAATTTTATTTGACCAGCGGAGCTACCATCTACGAATTGAGTACAGATGGAAATATGTCTACCTTTGTAGATGGAAATGACCTTATCTACAATGATGGCCTGCCCATTAAAAGGATCGATCTGATAAGCTTCGATAATAACGGCGATGTCATCCTCTATGATAAAGAAAGCAATGCGATCCGGCGTATCAACCTGTAAAATTCCGCATCATTACAAAGGAGGGAGCCGCGTGCTCCCTCTGCTTTTTTAGTCTGGATTCATGGAGGAAACCGTTTGAACAACAGCTACTACTGCAAGAAATGCCGAATGGATCACGAAATCACGAGTACTATCGGCGTCCGGCATCTGCATCATAATCTCACCGAGAAAGAGATCGCTAATTTCATTAATATCGCCACAACCATCCCTACGTATGAGGTAGCCCGTTACGGAATCCCAAATGTGTTCGAGGGAACCGATGCATTTGTACGTGAAGTAAAAATCACTCAGACGCTTCAGGAGAAATTTCCGAATGTGGATGCATTTAAGACAACCGATGGATTGAAAGAGTGGCTTGAAGAGCAGTTGCAGGGAAGCAATAACGCTGCCGCTAATGCTCTAAGCCGTATTCAAGGGGACGCTGCTGGCGAAGTCGATTTCATCCGTGAAATGCAAGGCAATATCCGCAGTATATTCACGAAAACCGACTTTCCGCGTAATGCGGATGGCAGAATCGTCAGCAACAACCCCGGCATCGATGCAATAGAGTACAACCGCCTGACCGGGGAGATCATCAACGAGTACCAAGTCAAGACGCTTCGTTCCGCAGACAGCATCAACGAGACGTTGAAGGATTTTCTGAACAACGACCATTACAAACCGACCACTGTCCTTGTTGGCCCACAGGAATTGATTGATCGTGCCCATGAACTGGGCATTCCGAATCCGACAAAGGTGATGGGTACGCTTCAAGACAATCTGGACTCAGCCAATGAGTTGAGCAATAAAATCCTGAACGAGCAGCTTGCCGTTGGGATGACACCGGGTTCGGTTGCAGGTGAAATGATTAGCGGGGCGGCAATCGGAGCAGTTATTTCCGTAACGGTATCCGGCCTCGTCACTTACTTGCAGTATAAATCGGGGAAGATGACATTTGACGAGATGAAGATGAAAATGGCAAAGGACGGTCTAAAAGGGACCATAACCGGAGGTGCGTTGGCAAGCTTATCGTTGTTCATTCCGGGCGGTATCATCGGTGCTGGCGTCGGTTTCGTCGTTGGTGTAACACTTCGCCGGTTGCTGGATGAAGCATACGGCGATGGTATGTTTGGCGGAGTGCTGGAAACAACAAGAGCCGTACATGCTAATGTGAAACTCTTGAACAACGGTACGGTTTACGTCGCACAGCTTACCGAGATGAACGGATATACATTGGCAAAGGCTCTCTCCACCGTTGATGATATGATTGCCGACCGCATGCAGGCCGACAACATCTACACCAAGTTGGAGCGGGACAACGACAATAGGATGCGAATCGACTACAGTCAACAGGCAGACAGCATTCTATCCCGATTGGATAGCATGCGAAACCGTCTGCAAGGAGGACGATAACCTGTGACGCAAATGAATGAAAAAGCAGTTAGCCTCCCAAGCAAACGGCAGGTTAATGAAGTTGTTAAAGAAAACCCGCGGCTGGTTGATCAAAACCAGGTAAAGTCCATTGTTCAACAATCCCTTTCTCAGCTCTCATCTATTGAGCACCGGCTGGATCGGCTTGAAAATCAGGGAGTGATCGGGCGTGTCATTGGATCGATTACCGGTTCCACAAACAAAGAAATGATATCGCTCATGAGGGATTTGACACAAGCCCAACAGACAACAATCAAGCTGGTGCTGACGTTGGCCGTCTACCATGCACAAAATGTCGCGGTCATGGATGAAATCCTGGATGAGTTGGACAAGGCCAAGAGCGTCCATACGCGGACTGCATCGCATATTGAGTTTCTGTACGATCAAGTGCAGATGATCCGGGATACGCATCGACCGCAGAAAAAGCAATTGGCTGGAAGGTGGGCTATGTTTGCGGCAGGGTTGCTTGTATCGGTTATCGTGGCGACATATTTATTCTGGAATTAATAATATTAATATGCTGCGTGTTAGAATGATCAAGGAGCCCATTTTTTGGGCTCCTGTTTCATGTTAGACATATCTATGGTAAAGCAGAGATTGAAGTAGCAGTGGAAAGTAAAGATTTATGTCGCAATAACATGACTGACAATTATTCTTGACAAAAGTACTGACAGTACTGCATATAAGCTTTTGTTTTTGAATAAAATTTACTTTTTGTCCGCTTTCATCCTCATTGCTTGTTTGTCTATGTTTTGCGCAACCTCGATCAATTGGTTTATGGGTTGGGTTCCGGCTAAAATAAGTGTAAACCCATTTCGCTGCCAAGTTATATAGCTGGTGCGATCATCCGGATTCTTTGTACTGAATTGATAAGAAAGAACATCCGCTTCCAGTCCGTTTAAATCCGTCGTTGATTTGATAACAGGATTTACACTACTTCCTTCAAACTGTGGAAGGTTGACCGCATTAGGAACGACGTCTAAAAGCATCCCCGATCTGTTAAAGGCATGGATTTCATAGCCTATTCCATTATAATCTGTAACCCGGATGCTCCCCTCTTGATCAGGAATCCGTGGTATTTCCATCCCAATATATTGCTCCAATTCGGAGTAAGCAATAAATTGCTTGATATTTGGGCCCATTTTATCTATAACGTCAAACGGACCATGATTGCCAAAATGAAACTGCGAACCTCGAAGCAAATGTGGGTCTTCAGGTTGTTTTGAAACATCTTCATAGGTCGCGGAGTATATAAAATGTAAACCTGGTATTTTCATTAGGATCGAAGCCATTGCGGGCGAAGCAAATCCGGAATAAATGATGCAGGAGAAAACAATGGATGCTGCCGCCGTGGTTTGTACCCAGCCCCACTTTAATCTCTTCTTCGTCTCTGTTTTCGCTTCATTCATTTGTTCAGGCAAGCGTGTTAATACTTCGTCTATACCATTACTGAAAAACTCGGGGACGGAGTTTTTCCTTTTTTGCCTCATATGTCTCAACGCTTGATCGATATTATATTCGTTCATTCACAAAACCTCTTTCGTTGTAGTGATCGCTCATGAATTGGGATAATCTTTTTCGTGCGCGATTAAGCCTGGATTTTATTGTTCCCTCCCTCTGTTCCAAAATCTCGGCGATAGCCTTAATCGATAAATCTTCCATATAGTGTAAGAGGATGACAGTCCGATGATCTTCTTCCAAGCTGTTGATTGCTTCCTGCAGTTCAATACGGTTTTCGAAACGTTGATCGGCTGCAGGTTCGACTATTTCCCCTATGGGGATTACTTTTTTACGTGATCGGGCGATGTTCATACATTCCCGAATAAGGATGCGAATCAACCATGTTTTAAAGAAGCGAGGATGGTTCAATGTTGGAAGCGAAACATACGCTTTGATGATCGCCTCCTGCGCTGCGTCTAATTTTTCCTGATCAGATTTCAATATCGACGATGCTATGCGATACAGATTTCCCTCCATATTTTTTATCAATCTCGTAAAAGCATCTCGATCACCTTGCTGAGCTTTCCTTAAGTCTTCTTCCATCCAGGATTTCACCCCCTTGAAGTTATTTTCATCTATTTGAGTCCGTAACTATGGGGAAAGGTTCCCACATCCGTTTAATTTAGATCAACTTTTTTTCATTTTTTATTGAATTCTATGAGCACTCGTGATGTCAATTATTGTTAATTATTATTCTCTAGTAGACAGAAATGAGAATTCGTTTTATGCTAATTTAGTATTTTAGTAAACATCTAGAGAACAGGAGAACTATCATGAGAAAGATACCAGCATCCCAGTCTTCTCCTAAGGCAGGGCTAAGCGAACGGTTTACTTCCACCGGGTTTATTTTGGCGGCAATCGGAAGCTCGGTAGGTTTGGGGAATATGTGGAAGTTTCCCTATATTACAGGACAATACGGTGGAGCCGCATTTTTCCTATTGTTTATCATTTGTCTCATTGTAGCAGGACTGCCGATTTTGCTTGCAGAGTTGACGATCGGCCGCGGAGGAAGGGGCAATGCATCCACTTCCTTGTTTAACCTGTCAGGCAAAAAATATTGGGGCATCCTCGGACTGTTCCCTGTCATAACGGCTTTTCTGGTCATGTCTTATTATGCCGTTGTAGTCGGATGGACATTGCATTATACAGTAGAATCGTTCACGGGCTTGCTGTTTCAATCGGGCGTCGACTATAAAGAGAAATTCGAATCCTTTGCCGGCGGATATATGCCGTTGTTTTGGCAAGCCGTAGTTATGCTGCTCACGGGGTGGATTATAGCCAAAGGCATTTCCGGTGGAATTGAAAAGTTTAATAAGATTTTGATTCCAGGCTTTTTGCTGATTTTGCTTATTCTTATGGTTCGATCCCTTACGCTTCCGGGGGCAGAAGAGGGGGTAAGCTTTTTCTTAAAGCCCGATTTTACAAAACTTAATGCGGAATCGGCGCTAGTGGCACTGGGGCATGCATTCTTCTCCTTATCACTCGGATTCGGCTGTATGCTCACTTACGGGTCTTATGTCAAGAAAGAGCAATCCCTGGGTGCCGCTACGCTAGCTGTTGGATTTGGCGATTTGTTTTACGCGTTGATTGCTGGCCTGGTTATTTTTCCTACCGTTTTCTCCTATGGGCTTCAGCCCGGCGAAGGTGTAGGATTGGTCTTTATGGCACTGCCTGTGGCTTTTTCGCAAATGCCGTTTGGATTTTTCTTTGGGGGCTTATTTTTCCTGCTGCTGGCTATTGCTGCACTAACCTCTGCGGTCTCTATATTAGAAGTGCCCGTAGCATACGTTATGCGCAAATGGCAGCTGAGCCGTAAAAAAGCTTCGGTGTATACATCAATCATCTGTTTTTTAGTGGGTATTCCGTCAACCCTTTCCGTTGCGGGAATCCTCGCCCCATTCCAAATTGGAGGCAAAACGATTTTCAATTTGGTCGATTTTACTACCTCATATATATTAATGCCGCTGGGCGGTCTTATCATTACATTGTTTACCGGGTATGCATGGAAACGTGCAGGTGAGGAAGCGGGACTGTCGGGTATCTGGTATAAGCTATGGATGTTCTTGCTGCGTGTAGTGTCTCCGATCCTGATTGTGCTCATTTTCCTGTATTCGGTAGGGCTGATTTCCTTAAAATAACTATATATGAACAAGAAAAGGGGAACAGGTATACTGTTCCCCAATCATTTAAGTAAAGCCTATTTTCATTCCAGGCTTAATTATAAAGCTTTGCGAAGAAGCTCCTCAAATCCTTTTTGTGTAGGAACCCTTGGATTGTTTCGGACAAGACGCGCGATGGTTAAAGCGGTTTGAGCAATATGCGGAATGTCTTCCTCGCGGATACCGATCTGGGACAGCTTTGTAGGCAGACCGATTGCGCGCAAGGTGTCCAATACCGCAGAGGATGCTTTTTCCGCGATCTCCCGGTCCGTTAATCCGTCCACATTCACATGAAACGCTCTTGCGATATTGGCCATTTTTTCAGGTTCAACATCGCCGTTGAAATCCATGACATATGGCAGAAGGAGCCCCGTCACTTCGCCGTGAGGCGATTTGACCAGACCGCCGATCGGATAAGCCAGCGCATGGGCTGCAGCTGTCCCGGCATTCGAGAAAGCCAAGCCTGCGAGCAGGCTGCCAAGAAGCATATTCGATCTGGCTTCTACGTTGCTGCCCTGCTGTACGGCGACGGTTAAATTGCCGGCAATGAGGCGAATGGCTTCCATGGCCAGCGCATCACTGATCGGAATGGAGCCTTGGAACAAGATGCTGCCTTCCGCTTGAATATACTTATGGTTTTTGGCTGTATAAGCCTCAATGGCATGCGATAAGGCATCGATTCCGGCACACGCCGTTACGTATGGGGGAAGCCCAAGCGTTAATTCGGGATCCAGCAAGGCGACAGCCGGGCGAAGGTAATTGTCGGAAACGCCTACCTTAAGATTGTTGTCCGTATCGGTAAGTACCGCAACGGATGTGACTTCGGAGCCCGTTCCTGCTGTCGTTGGTATGGCAACTAAAGGAGCAATCGGCCCCGGAACCAGATTCTCTCCAACGTAATCCAGCGGATGTCCGCCGTGAGCCATCAATAAGGCCACCACTTTCGCCAGATCAATGCTGCTGCCTCCGCCAAGAGCGATAACGGCATCGGGATTCAATTGATCCTTGGCGAATGCGAAACACTCTAATACCGAGCTTACCGGAGGTTCCGGTACAGCTTTGTCATACACGACGATCGTATAACCGGCGTCTTGCAAAATAGAAATGACTTTATCGGCAATGCCCGCTTGCTTGATTCCCGGGTCGGTAACCAGCAGAACGCGGTTTGCTTTAAGACGCTTCAACACTCTGTCCAATTCACGGATGGCACCATTACCAAATACGATTTGTCCCGTTGAGAAATACTCCCAGACGTTTCTCATGTTCATACCCCATTATCTATTAAGATATAATAATCATTCCGGCTGCTTATTGCATATGAATAACAACAATCTTCTCATCCGTCATTTCTTGAACCGCATGATGAGGGCCTTCTTTTCCGGTTCCGCTGTCCTTGACACCGCCATAAGGCATAACATCCGCACGATAAGTGGAAACGTCATTGATGATTACGCCGCCGAACTCCAGTTCATGAGCGGCACGCATGGCCAATTGAAGATCATTGGTGAAGAACCCGGCCTGAAGTCCGAAGCGGGAATCATTGACCTGACGGAATGCATCGTCAATGTCCTCGTAAGGCACAATACTGATGACAGGCGCGAATACCTCTTGGCACATCACTTTCATGTCAGGGGTGGTGTTCGTTAAGATGGTAGGCTGTAAAACAGCTCCCTCCCGTGTGCCTCCGAAAGCGATCTTGGCGCCTTGCGCCACCGCTTCTTTAATCCAGGATTCAGCACGAATCGCTTCTCTCTCGGCAATCATCGGGCCGATATCGGTTGAAGGGTCTTTCGGATCGCCGACCTTCAGCTTTTGGGCAACTTGGATGGCTTTGTCTACAAACTCGTTAAATACGTCTTGGTGAACATAGACGCGCTGAACCGAAATACATGCCTGACCGGCATTGGAATAGCCGCGTGTGACGCAGAGCTCCGCCGCTCTTTGCAGATCAGGGGCGTCCCGATGCACGATGTTGGGAGAGTTGTTGCCAAGCTCTAACGTCACTTTGCGGATGCCTGTCGCGCTCTTGATATGACGTCCGACACCCGGGCTGCCCGTAAAGGTGTACATTGCGATGCGCTCATCTTCCAACAAATATTGGCCCATTTCCGAGCCTAGGCCGTTGACCACATTTAAGAAACCTGCGGGAAGTCCGGCTTCCGTCAAAATTTCAGCCAATTTGCAAGCGATGATGGGCGTCATCTCCGCCGGCTTTAATACAATGGTATTTCCGGCTGCAATGGCCGGCCCTACTTTATGGACAGTCAAATTGAACGGAAAATTAAAAGGAGTAATCGCACAGACTACGCCTACCGGAACCCGAATGCTGAAAGCCATTTTTTGGTCATTGCCGGGCTGTCCCAAAGGAATGCCTGTACCGGCAATGCGCTTGGCTTCTTCCGCCGATGCGATGAGCGTTTGGGTGCCTCTGTCGATTTCGGCAAGCGCGTCTTTCAGCACTTTTCCTACCTCGCGCACCATCACAAGCGCCAATTCTTCCTTACGGTCTTGAATGATGCCGGCGGCTTTCATCAAGATATCGTAACGTTGGGTAGGGCTCAGTTTACGGGAACGGAACGTTTCGAGTGCAGATTCAACAGCTTTATTTACGGTTTCTTTCGATGCATTCCCTACGGTGGCTATCGCTTCTCCCGTGTACTTGTCGTAAACCGTAAAGTTGTTCTCATCATGGATCCATGTTCCGTTAATGTAATGACCGTAAGTTTCCATGTTCTCTCTCCTCCTCAGGCATGAGTAAAATCTGTTTTTGGAAAATAACCTGTCGAATCGAAGCTCATCTCTTCCGGTTCCCCGAGCACCTCAATGTGAGGCTGATTGAGAATTTCCGGCAAAAGCGGTTCCGAAACGTATAGATATTCCAAATGAAGCGTATTTGGAATGCGGACAATTCTGGCCCGCTCCGGTTCTACGCCCCAATTGGAGCGGAGTGCAGTCTTCAATGCCTCACGGTCGTTGTCGAGCACAATCGGCACGGCCGCCCGGGTCAAAAATGTGCTGGTGATGACATTCTCGTTCATCTTTTGAAAATCAATTTGATCAAACAATCGTTTGGTCGTTACATCCGCAAGCCCGATGCCCAGCGCATTGCCATGCGACTCCTCGCTGACATCGCTCGCGATAATATATTTGATACGCGGACTGCTGGGCTCAGGAACGCCCAAAATCCGGATACGTCCGATAATGTTCGTATCCATTCCGGTTCCGCTGTAGTTTTTTCCAATTTCATCAACAATAAGAACATCGATATCCTCAACAGGAAGCTTAGGCATTAAAGCGGCGGATTGCCGAAGCAGCTCTGATTCACGCTGCGGGATAAGCGGCGTCGGGATCGCTTCAATGATAGCGGTTTGTTCAAAGGCATTTTCTACAATGCCCACGCCGCACACAATATTCACTTTTTGGAGCATCACCTTGGCGACTTCTGGCATGATGTCGCGAATGCCATGCACGCCATAGCTGTGAATCAGCAGCGCTTGCTTGTGCTTGCCCATACCAATCGCAGCCATTTTCATCAGACCGCTCTCAATGCCGATCGGTGATTTGAAATCGGTATGCACCTTGATTCTTCCCATGAGCAGGACGCCGTCAGCTTCTACAGCATATTTATCTACATAGACCGGCATCCCTTGGGGAGTTTCACCTACCTGGACCACTTCCATGGAAGACAGAATAGGCGCGCCGCAGAAGTCCTCGGTGACTCCTAAGCTTTCCAGCACTTCGACTTGGCCTTCCGCTGTTGCGCCGCCGTGACTTCCCATCGTTGGAATAATGAAGGGGATTGCACCGATCTTCTTCAGCTCTTGAACCGCCGCTTTCACGATGGTCGAGATATTGGCAATTCCCCGACTTCCCACGGTAATCGCAATGCGTTGGTCCGGCTTGATTTTTTCAGCCAGGCCGACCTTTGCGAATTCCTGCGCGATGGTCGCATCAATGTCGGTTACAACAGGTCCGGTAAATCGCTGCTTAATCTTCACCCATTTTGGAAACAGCATGGTTTAGACAGCACCTTTCTAATCCGAATAGTGTATTCTATCTCTCTACCCAAAATAACCAGACTTTGCGCTTATTTAAATAGTTGAGGCAAGAGTAGTGAAATTTTTGGAACATAAGTAATGATTAATATATCCACGACAAGCACGAACAAGAAAGGAACCAACGGTCTCATAATTTGTTCCAATCGTATACCTGCAATTTGACAAGCGACAAACAGATTCACGCCGACAGGTGGTGTAACCATACCCATAGCCAGGTTGACGATCATGATCATACCGAAATGAACGGGATCGACTCCAAGTGCGATCGCTACAGGTGTCAACAGCGGGGCCAGGATAATGATCGCTGCGGAAGTTTCAAAGAACATACCCACAAACCAAAGCAAGAGGTTGACCAGGAACAGGAAAACAATCGGGCTGCTGGAGATGGAAGTGAAGAACTCTCCAATTTGCTGCGGAATCTGTTCACGGGTCAAGATCCATCCGAACATACCGGCATTGGCAATGATGACCATGATGATCGCAGTCGTAATGGACGACTTGGCGAAGATATTCACAAGATCCTTCCATTTAACTTCCTTATAAATAAATACTCCTACGATAAACGCATAGGCAACGGCGACAACGGACGCTTCCGTCGGTGTAAACAATCCGCCGTAAATTCCCCCGAGAATGATGACAGGCATAAGAAGTGCGAGCAAAGCTTCTTTGAAGGCTTGGACTTTCATCGCCATGGTGATTCCCGATTTTCCTTTATAGCCTTTACGCTTGGCAATAAACCAGCAGGTGAGGATCAGGGAGAACGAAATCATAATCCCGGGTATAAAACCGGCCAAGAACAAATCGCCAATGGATACACCTGCGGAAATACCAAACAGAATCATTGGAATAGAAGGAGGAATGATAACCCCTAATTCACCGGATACCGCTTGAGTAGCGGAAGCAAACCGGATATCATAGCCGCGCTGCACCATGGCCGGAATCAGAATCGACCCGATGGCTGCAGTCGTAGCCGCACTGGAACCGGAAATGGCGGAGAAGAACATGGCCGTTACGACGGTTACAACCGCCAGACCGCCCGTCATGCCCCCAACGAGGGAGTTAGCCAGGTTGACCAATCGACGTGAGATTCCGCCGGTTTCCATAAGAGAGCCGGCTAAAATAAAGAAAGGGATAGCCATTAGCGGAAAAACGTCCAATGCCGCAAACATCCGCTGAACCAGAACAAGCAAAGGCATGTTGCCGTCGCTAAGAACAGCGATCGTAGAAGCAAGTCCTAATGACAGTGCTACAGGCACGCTGAGCAGCAGTAAAATCAATAAAGAAACAAGCATAATCAGCGCCATACGTTATTCACTCCCCGAAAATACTTCTTTTTGTTGTCCTGCTTTCCCCTTAATCGTTTCCAACAGCACAGCTATTGCGTTTAAGAGCATGAATATACCGCTAACGGGAAGTGCCGCATAAGGAATCGACATCGGGATACGCAGGCTTGGGGATTCTTGCGCCGAAACATGACCCAGCATCTCGAATCCGTAATAGACGAGAATAAAAAAGAAAATCATGGTAATCACTGTAACCAGAACGCGGACAATCCGCTTCAAGGTCGGATTCAAGCGTTCAACAATGGCCTCCACGCCGATTAATGCGCTGTAACGAACCGCCAAGGCCGTACCCAAAAACACAAGCCAGATCATGCAGTAACGCGCCAGCTCCTCCGACCAGTCGGGCATTTCAACATCAATATATTTACCTGCAAAGCGAATGACGACCTGGAATACGACAGCAACCGACATCACGGCCAACAGCAGCGCGCACAGGTAGCGCAACAGCTTATTCAATCCGTCTATATATTTAATGATCGTAGTCATACGTTCACATCCTGTCCTTATCTGTGGGATGGTGAATGGCGGATGAGATTCTCATCCGCCACGGTGGCTCTCTTGATAGCTTATTTTACATCCTGAATTTTTTTGATTAAATCACCGAACTGCGGCTGATACTTGTCATATACCGGCTTCACGGCATCTACAAAAGGCTGAATGTCCGGCTTTTCGTTAATCGTCATACCTTTTTGAGCCAACTCTGTGAGGTATTGCTTCTCCATGTCTTGTACTACTTGACGCTCGTATTTTCCTGCTTCCAAAGCGGCCTCGCTAAGCGCTTTCTGCTGCTCCGGCGTCAGCCCGTTAAATGTGTTTTTGGAAACCATCAGCAGCGACGGAGAGTAAAAATGGCGAGTCAACGTCAGATGATGTTGCACTTCATTAAACCGGGAGGTGTAAATAACCGGAACCGGGTTTTCCTGTGCGTCGATGACACCCTGCTGAAGCGCGGTGAACAGCTCCGTAAAGGACATTGGTGTCGGTTGGGCGCCAAAAGCTTTAAAGGTATCGCTGTGAATAGGATTTTCCTGAATACGGATTTTAATGCCTTTCAGATCTTCAGGCTTGGTAATGGCAGCGTTTTTATTTGTGACACTACGGAAGCCATTCTCCCACCAGGCCAGTGTTGTTACGCTCGGCAGTTTCTCTTCCACTTTCTTACGCAGATCTTGTCCAATTTCCCCGTCGAATACTTTATGTGCATGATCGGCGTCGCGGAACAAGAACGGCAAATCTACAACGCTAATTTCCGGAACGAAACCGTTCATCGGAGCCGTCGAAGTCAATACCATATCGAGGCTGCCCACATTCAAGCCTTCAATCATATCGCGCTCGCCGCCAAGCGATCCGTTAGGGAAGATCTGAAGCGTAAGCTCGCCGTTGGATTTTTGCTCAACCAGCTCTTTAAACTTTTCCATCCCTTTTTGATAATGGGACGTATCCGCCAGCGTATGTCCGATTTTCAGAGAAACCTTTTTCGCTCCTCCTTCTGTGGAGCCTTGCGATTGTCCGCCTCCGCCGCATGCCGTTAAGGTGAGGACAGAGGCAAGTGTCAAAACAGATATTAGTTTTTTCATGATATACCCCCTGATACAATGTTTTGAAGAAATCGTTTTCAATAATAAAATACACGAAATTGTTGAATATTACAATACCTAAATTTCAAAAAAAGTGATGTAAAATAAAACGATTTTATATTTTGCATCATTATTTTTTCAAAATAAAACAATTTCAAGGAATTATTATCCAATATTATTTGAATCCATCCAGCCGTTATTAAACCAAATACAGGATTCATTACCCATTTGTGCAATAAAGCAACATGATCCAAAAACAAAAAAGTCACCCTTCCGTTTAAGGTGATATTTCACCTGACGGTTTCAAGTGACATGGTAAAACTTTGCTTATTATGCTATCAATGCTTGTCCCTTATCCATCGGCTTTTTCAATTTCCTTGATTTTACGCCACAATGTCGAACGATTAATGCCGAGCCGTTTGGCTACCGCCGTTTGGTTATAATCCTCCTCCTCCAGAACCCTGGAAATGATTTCCTTCTCCAATTGATCTAATGTTTTGCCCGCAATATCAATCCCCTGAACATGTGGATGGTGGTTTGCGTTCATATCCATTTCCTCTAAAAAAGGCAGCACTTCTTTCAGTTCGATGAAAGGGCCGGATGTAAATACACACATTCTTTCCACCATATGCTTTAATTCCAACACGTTGCCCGGCCATGAAGCATGGGTTAATCTGTCCAAAACCTCTTCCCGGCAGCCTACAATTTGTTTTCCGAATTTCGGATTGGCCGATACGATAAACCAGCGCACCAATTCCCGGATATCTTCTCTCCGTTCCCTTAAAGGAGGGATAACAATCGTTCCTCCATTCAAAAGATGGTATAAATCCTCACGGAAACGGCGTACTTCCACCAGCTCATGCAGGGACTCGGAGTGGGCGGCAATGATACGGACATCAATAGGGATCGTTTTGCCGCCGTTTTGACGGGCCACCTTCTTTTCCAGCAAAACGTTAATCAGCTTGGCCTGCAGTGGGAGCGATAATTTTCCGATGGCATCCATAAATACCGTTCCGCCATGCGCAAGCTCAAAAATCCCCGGCGTCTGCTCTTCGTGATCGCCCAGGAGTTCAAGCTCCATGTTTTTTTCATTGAAGGCTTCGCAATTGATAAATAAAAACGGCTGGTTTTTGCGACCGCTTTCATTATGAATTGCTTGAGCCAGACTGTGCTTGCCTGTTCCCGGTTCACCGTAAATCAAAAGAGGTGTGTCTGATTTGCAAAATCGCTTGGCCGTGCGGATCACCTCTTTCATAGCCGGGGAACTGGCAACGAGGTGATTGAAATGCTTGGTAGCCCGCGAGCTTTTGAGCGATTGCTTTTGACGAACCAGGCTCTCCGTTTCCTGGATATCGCTTACCGTCTGCAGAATCGTCAGCTCGCTTGGCGGGTTCCCCTGAACGGCTAAAGGCCCTTTGTTCAAAATGATGGTTTCCCCGTTCACTTCGATAATTTCCTTGGTACCGGGTCCGTTTGTCGCATCACAGGGGGCGCCTAGTGCAGGATGAATCGACTTCAGCTTTTGTGCCGTCGCTTGCTCTTTCGTAAGATCAAGCAGCTTTTCCGCTTTATCGTTCAGCACCTGAACCTTGCCTTGTTTATCTGTCACCAGAATTCCGTCAGGATAGTCCCGTATAATCGATTCGTATAATTGGCGGAGAGTCCTCTCTTTGGCCGTATAGTAAGCGACCTTCTCCGCTTCTTTGAGCGCCTCTTCCACCGATTCTCTTCCGGAGGTGATCAAGATGGCCTTCAGACCGAATTGGGATGCGGTATAAGTAGATATCTGGTCCCCTATAATGACTTGGATGTTTTGCTCTATGGCCGATCGGATCTGGTCTTCAATTTCCGTTTCCGTACTGATCGGAAAGAAAGTAAGATCCATTTCGAGCAGCTTTCCAACCTCGTCCGCACCTTGAATCGTATTGTGATAGCTCATGACCCCGATTTTTTCGGGATACCCCTTGATCAGCGTGAGCGTCCGCAAAATATCATAGCCTGAAATTTTCACATCTACTACGGGAAGCTGACAATGCTCCTGGAGCAGCAGGGCTGTAGCCCCTCTGCTGATAATCACGTCAAATCCCTTATTCTCGTACTCCTTGGCGATGGCCAGGCCTTTGTATAAATCGCCCATTTCCACATGAATATTTTTATGCAGGTCCTCATTGACTTCCAGAAACAATTCCTTTAATCCTTGATAAGGTGCTATTACTAAGATTTTGTTCATAGGAGGACCTCCGGATCGATGTGTTGCATTTTAGTACACTCATTGTAGCCCAACTCCTACAAGGTTTCAACACTGAAAATAAAACTTGCCGCTGGCAAACAGTAACCAGAATCGTACTGTCGGCAGCGGCAAGTTTTTTATTTTACAGTAAAGCCTTTAACTTGAACAAATCGGGCTTGGGTTTAGAGAGGGGGTCCGGGTTTTGGGCATTTACGGGTATAGGAGGCGCTGGGCGGCGCAGCTCGGTTTGAATCCCCTTTAGGACGGCTTGAATGATGTGATTGACGGCTTTATTCATCTCCGTCTCATCCGCAGCAGGCGATGGCCGTTTTTCCTTTTCCTGCACCGCATCCAGGATGTAGTCTATCCCTTTTGACTTGATATAGTAATTGAGCAAGGTATATTGCTCCTCCTGCCCGTTCAGTTGGCGCTCGGCCTTTTCAATAAAAGCCTCTTTGCAAAATCGCGTCAGACGACGGTTTTTCAGCAGTTGTCTATAAAAGGTCATTAAACGATCAGCTTTGCCCTTGCTTTCAAGGTCACTGGAATTCAAATGAAAAACAATAGATCCAGCCTTGGCCACGTTGATCAGCTCCTGATTAGGACGGCCTGCCGATTCTGGCTTTCCACCGCGTCTTCATTAGTTTTGGAAAGCAATAATCCGAATTTCCAGAACCCCCGGGCATTGGATAATTGATAATCCTCAATTACGGTGATGTCTTTAATAAAATCTTTAAACCAAGGATGCAGTACCTTTACACCACCGCCTGTTAAAATCACCATGTCAAATTTGCTTCGGTTTCTCCAACGGATTTGAAGCTCATTGATGATGTATTCAGCGGTTTCACGGACAATTTTTTCTTTCATGTCCTGAATAGGAATCGTCAGGCGTTTGGAAGCCTGGTAGATGGAGCGGTCGAACTGCATCTCAACACTTTTTGGCGTGGCGAAGGCATCAGGGCTTTGGGCATTGATGTAATCGGCGAGACGTTGATAAATTTCATGAACGCCTACGGGGATGGTATGCCGGTCTTCGGGGATCGCCCTCAAGGAATCGATTCCGTCAATATCCGTCGTACCGGAACCGATGTCTACAATGCCGATATAAGAGGTTGCGATTTCTTTTCTGTCAATCAGTCCTTCTTCGTCAATGTATAAGTCCAGTATACTTCCAAGCGGCTGAGGCAGAATCTTGCATTCCTTCACATGAATGATCTTCTGTTGGCCGTTCATCAGGATATTGTGTTTACCCTTGAATACACGGGCAAGCTCCTGTTCCCGCTTCGTGCCTTTTTCTCTTGAAGGACATCCGGTAACCAGAAAGACGTCGAATGACCCTTCTTCATTGATCAAGCTGGCTAAGCCGAATTGACTCAGCAACTTGTAATATTTTTGGGCATACCGGTCTTCGCTGGTATAGGTGGACAGGAATTTACCTTTGGTTGCATTCACCTCCTGCCCCCACATATATTGTTCACCTTCATACAAGCTTGACTCAAACTCGTTATATTGGATATCGCCTACGCCTGTGGAATCCTCTCTTCTCACGCTCTCTTTCGTCAGAAAGCCGCTCGGAAGAACCAGCCCGTTCACATCCTTGCTGTATCCCTTAAAATACCCGTTTCCATGATCAATTCCCATTACTATAAGATTGCTCAAGTATATCCCTCCATATCCTTATGTTTGGGTGAAAATCCAATATACAAAATAATATGGCGACGGGGGCAAGGATGTGACAAATACCTAAGCATTGCCGTGAAGCCAAATGTGTAATAAAATATAACATATGAAACCGAAAGGTTTCGTATTCTTTAGAAAACGGCCGAATGGAAAATCGGCGATCGATCCTGGAGGTAAGATGATGGAAAATAAAAGCCCGAATACACTGCCGGACATCCGGCAGACGCAGCTGTTGAATGCTCCGATTCAAAAAGTGTGGGATGCCGTCGCCACATCGGAGGGCCTTGCCGCCTGGTTTATGCCTAATGATTTTCAACCTGTAGTCGGACATGAGTTTCATTTGGAAGCGGGGCCCTTCGGAAAATCCCCTTGTAAAGTGACCGAAATCGATCCGCCTCACCGTCTGTCTTTTGAATGGGGCAAAGATTGGCTTCTTACGTTCGAATTAATCGAAAAAGACGGTCAAACCGAAGTTACACTGATTCATTCCGGCTGGGATGCGGACAAGGTTACCGAATTCGGACAAGCACATGCGATGGTTCGCGAACGGATGGGTCATGGCTGGATCGGCCTTCTTCAAAAGCTCGGCCAGTACGTCGAGGGTTAAGATGACGGCACCGGCACCGAAGCATGACGTTTTTCAAGCGATCGCCGATCCGACCCGGCGTAAGCTGCTCCAACTGCTTGTCGATCGGGAGATGCCTGTGACAGTCATCAGCGGATACTTTCCGATGAGCCGGACGGCGGTGTCCAAGCATCTGCGCGTTCTGGCCGATGCGGGACTCGTCAAAGAGAGAAAGGTCGGACGGGAGACCCGATACCGGCTTGATCCGGATCCCCTGCTCGAGTTGAAGCGTTGGCTGGCTTACTATGAACGGTTCTGGGAAAATAAACTCATGGCCTTGAAGCATTATGTTGAATCGGATGAAAGGGACGGAGACGTTCCTGCTGGGGCGCTTGGAGCAGTTGAACTTCAGACAAAGGAATAATTTCCATACCAAAAAGAGAGGAGCTCGGCGCTGCCTCTCTTTTTGGTTGACGTCCCATATTCACAGCCATGATGTGTTTAGTTAGTTTCCGTTCATGACCTCGGCGAGGATTTCATAGGACCGCAAACGGGCCTGGTGATCATAAATCTGGCCCGTCACAATCAATTCATCGGCCTGTGTGAGTTTAAGATAACGGTTCAACTGCTCCCGAACCGTATCTTTATTCCCGGCAACGGTATAGCTCAGCTGACTTTGAACGATCGCTTTTTCTTGAGCGGTCCACAACGGCTCCATGCTTTCCACCGGCGGATTTAATTGGCCCGGGCGGCCGCGGATGAGATTGAGAAATTGCTGCTGCTGGGAGGTCGCCAGTCTCTGGGCCTCTTCCACCGAATCAGCGGCGAAGACGTTAATGCCGATCATGGCGTAAGGCTCTTCCAACGCTTCCGAAGGACGGAAATGGCTGCGGTAGAGCTCCAGGGCCTGCAGGATGTAATCCGGCGCAAAATGGCTGGCAAAGGCGAAAGGCAGACCAAGCTGTCCAGCTAACTGTGCGCTGAAACCGCTGGAGCCAAGCAGCCAGATCGGGATATTCAGTCCTTCGCCGGGAACGGCTCGCACACCCATCGGGCGATTGCCCAGCGAGGGGTTCAGGTAACTGCGAAGCTCGCTCAGCTGCTCGGGAAAATCGTGACCATCGCTTCCCAGTCCCCGCCGCAGTGCACGCGCTGCAAGCTGATCTGAACCAGGGGCTCTCCCCAATCCAAGATCAATGCGTCCCGGGTATAAGGATTCCAGCGTCCCGAACTGTTCGGCGATGACTAACGGGGCGTGATTAGACAGCATGATTCCTCCGGAGCCCACGCGGATTTTCTCCGTACCTGCAGCTACATGCCCGATAACGACCGATGTAGCCGAGCTGGCGATCCCTGTCATGTTGTGATGTTCCGCAAGCCAGTACCGGTGGTAACCCCACTTTTCGGCATGACGCGCAAGGTCGAGTGTATTTTTAAAGGATTCTGCCGCTGTGCCGCCAACGACGATAGGGGCAAGATCCAAAATGGAAACAGGAATTTCATGAATTTGTTTAACTGTAGAACTGCCTTTAACCATGGCGGGTTCCCCTTCCGTCCGGAAATATAGCATCGTAACGATGAATTCCAGGTGTATAGTAAATTCTTACAGTATATTTCCTCACATCAATAGATAGTTATTCATATATTTATATTTTTAGATATGGAAACCGAATATATACATGGAGAATTTCTGTAAGAAACCCAGCCATGTATAATAGGTATTTCATCTATAATTGTTCCTGAATATAACCGGCCAACACTTGAAAAGCCCGTTCGTTTCTTCTGTAATATGTCCATTGGCCGTGACGTGTCGCTTCCAACAGACCGGCTCTCTGAAGCATCAGCAGATATTGGGAAACCGTCGATTGCGATAATCCGGCCTTTTCTTGAATATGACCGACACAAACCCCGATTTTTTTACTATCACCGCCTTCTTGCGAGGGAAAGTGCTTCTCCGGTTCCTTTAGCCAATGGAGTATTTGCAGGCGCGTTTCGTTCGATAAAGCTTTAAACACTATTATTGGGTTCATGACACCTATTATATCGCGAGTTCTCGATATGTCAATGTTCATAAAAGGAGGCGGGGTTCAGTTGTGCACAGGTGTCATTGACAGAATTACATGTCGGAACTATAATTGCTATAGCAAATAAATGGGGGTCTGTCCTTGAATAATATTGATCATTCGTTAGGCTTTATCATCAATCATGCCGGCCGCAGATTAAGTCAGCTGCTTTCGCTTCATTATCAGCCGTACGACATCACCACGGAGCAGTGGACGGTATTAAACCGGTTGTCGGAGCGGGATGGAATCACTCAAAAGGACTTGGCCCATAGAGCGGAAAAGGACCAGACCAACATCACGCGAATACTGGACCAACTGGAGCGCAAGGGCCTCGTCGAAAGAAGGCCGAACGCCGTCGACCGGAGATCCTTTTTAACGTTCATTACAGACAAGGGGAGATCGTTAAATCAAGTGCTGCTGCCTATTGAAAGTCGGGTAGTCAGCTCCGTTCTGGACGGACTGTCGGAGGAAGATGTTGAACGGCTTAGGGCGGCGTTGATCCAAATTACCAAGAATGCGAACAGAACCATTAACGAGTTGGAGGAAACGCTTTGAACAGGGAAAGAGACTTATGGAATCGTGATTTTGTTGCTGTATGCCTCAGCAGCTTTTTTTTATTTATGACTTTTTACATTTTGGCGGTTACGCTTCCGATCTTTGTCACGGATTCATTAAAGGGAGGACAGGAGCAAATCGGGCTTGTGATGACGGTTTTTGTCATTGCGGCGGTGATTTTCCGGCCTTTGGCAGGCAAATGGACCGACGAGTTGAATAAGCGCAAAATCGTCATGCTGTCGCTTCTGCTTTTTATGGGTTGTACGGCTGTATATACGATCATCGATAATTACTATGCGCTGCTTGCCTTGCGTTTTATACACGGCATTGGATTCGGAATCGCTGCGACGGCGACGGGGGCGATTGCCGTTGGATTGGTTCCCGACCGCCGTAAAGGGGAGGGGATCGGCTATTTTAGCTTGTTTATGAGCCTGGCGATGGTCATCGGGCCCTTCCTGGGGCTGACGATTATAGAGCGCTACAATGCGTTTATTTTATTTGTTTTTTGTGTCATTCTCGCCTTATTGTCGTGTATCTTCGGGTTCGTTGTCCGGGTCCCGGGACAGGAGGGGCGGAAGACGGCAGAGCGAGCCACAGGCTGGAGGAAATGGTTCGAACCGAGGGCGCTGCCCATTTCTTTGGCCGGAAGTACGTTGGCTTTTTCCTACGGAGCGATTACCACTTTTATCTCCGTTTATGCCAAGGATCTGGGAATGGGGCCTTTGGCAAGCTATTTCTTTATCATTTTTGCTGCGATAATTGTTTTATCCCGTCCGTTTACAGGAAAAATATTCGATCGATTAGGCGCGCACGTGCTGGTTTACCCGGGGTTACTGCTGTTTACGCTAGGCATGATCGGGTTAAGCCTGGCTCAAACACCGTTTGTGTTTTTGGTTACAGGCGGCATCATCGGGCTCGGATTCGGCGCGCTTATCCCGAGCTTCCAAACCATAGCGGTTCAATCATCGCCGAACCATCGGCGAGGCGTGGCCACGGGCACCTACTTTGTGCTGTTTGATACCGGTTACGGCCTGGGCGCTTATCTGCTGGGCATCATAGCAGCCAGTACAAGCTATCATACGATGTATTTCATCGCGGGCCTTATCGTTGCTTGTACGGGGGCCATTTATTATGGCCTGCACCACCGGAAGTTCGCCGTTATGAAATCTTCCGGTGCGGTGGATAAAAAGGCGATTTGAACTGGATATCTGTTTACATCAAGAGGTGCCGGAATGAATTTTACGATTGTCATCTTATGTTTAATATGGGGATTTAACTGGGTTATTATGAAGCAGGCGAATTCGGTTTTTCCCCCGGTGTTGTTTGCAGGCTACAGGTTTGGGCTGGGCGCGGCAGTGCTCCTGGCCTTTTATGTTTATAAAAGGGTTCCGCTGCCGGATAAAAAGGATTGGAAATGGATTATCGCTTGCGGTCTCCTCCATACGACTTACTTCAATATAGCGATACAACTTTCTTTGAATGAGATGAGCGCGGGATTAACCTCCGTTCTGACGTACAGCATGCCGCTTTGGCTAACGGTGATGGCTCATTTTTGGATCCCGGGAGAACGGTTGACCCTCTCCAAAATGGCGGGAGTGCTCCTGGGCATAGCCGGATTGTTGTTGGCCCTCGATGTGCATTGGGGAGGGGGATTTGGCTCTTTTCTTCTGGCCTTGTCGTCGGGGATGGCATGGGCGGTATCCACGGTCATTATGAAGCGGAAGCTGGTTCATTGCGATAATATGCAGTTTACGACATGGCAGATGGCTGTGGGGGCCGTCGGGCTTTACCTGTATTCCTTGTGCTTTGAGCATGGCGAAAGCCGCTGGGGGATCATGCCTGTCATTTATATTGTTTTTGCGGGAGTGATCGCGTCGGCGCTTGCGTTTATACTTTGGTTTCGTATTTTGTCTACACTGGAAGCGAGCAAAGCGTCGATCTCGCTGCTGATGGTTCCGGTTATCGGAGTTTTATCAGGCTATCTTGTGCTGAACGAAAGTCTTAACCCTGCAACCCTGGGCGGAATCGTCTGTATTCTTGCCGGGGTATGGCTTGTTCATGCCCAAAAACCGGAGCTGCGCAAAAAAAATACAATGGTGAATTTTCCTGCGGAAAATGATACACTTTAAACGGCTGAAGCACTTTAGGTACCCGAACAAAGGGAGGGGCTTACAGTGCTTTACTGGTTTAAGGCATGGCGTTATGGTATGAAAATCAAGCGGGTTGGAGGATCTGGTTTGCTATGAAGATCAAGATTTTACTGCTGGCCCCCTATCGAGGATTGAAAGAATTAGCTTTAAGCCTTGCGTCGGAACAGACGGATTTGGATATTACGGTAAAAGAAGGCGACCTTGAAGAAGCCTTGGCCATATATAAGCATCTGGAAAACGAGAAATTCGACATCATTATCAGCCGGGGAGGAACGGCGAATCTTCTTCGGGACCATGTGCCCCAGCCCGTGGTTGAAATTCCCTTGTCGGGCTTCGATCTCCTTCGTACGCTAACCTTGGTCAAAGACTATAAGGGGAAGCTCGAAATGGTGGCTTTTCCGAATATTTGCGATGACGTGATTGCCGTCTCCCACTTGATGGGGATTGATATTCCTTATACAGTGATCCATGAAGAATTGCAGGTGGAGGGGATTATCCGGCAAGCCAAAAAAAAGGGCGTTCAAGTGATCGTAGGAGATACCGTCACCATACGGTTGGCGAAGAAGCACGGATTGCAGGGCGTCTTGATTACATCGGGAAGAGAGTCTGTCATCGAGGCCTTTCATCATGCCAAACAGGTATATCAGGTGCTGCTACAGGCGAATAAGAAATACCGGGCTTACGAAGCGCTGCTCCATGAGCTGGAAGAAGGGATTGCGATGGCAGACGAGCAGGGGAGGATCAGCTTTTCCAATCCCGGCTTTCGCCGTTTCATGCAGCTGTTCGGAGAACCCGGGGAAACGGCCAATCCCTCTTTAGTAGAATTGTTTCCGGATTGGATGTCCATGGTGCAGACCGTCAATGAAAATAAAAAAGCGATCTCCTACGTAAACATTGGAGGACGGCAGCTGCAGTGGACCTTGGGGATTTTTGAAGAGGACAGGCATCGGCGTCTTTATTATGTAAGAATAAAATCACTCCGGGATGCAGAGGACGAACTGGAGATCAAGTATGCGCAGCCTCCCGTCCATTCGTTTACCCAGATTCTAGGGTCGGCCAGGGAAGGCAAGAAGGCCATTGAGCAAGCGAAGAAAGCCGCCGCCGAGCATCTGATTACGTTGTACGGAGAAGAGGGGACGGGCAAAAAATATATAGCAGGGGCCATTCACGGATCACTGGAACCCAAGAACGATTGGTTTATTGAATTGACTGTCAAGGAGGGCACCCCCGGTGCGCTTTCCAGATTAACAGATGCGCTGTCCGGGATTGAAAACGGAACGGTTTATCTCAAAGGGTTGGAAAAGTTCGATGAGCTCAGTCAAGCCGCCATTAGCCGATGGCTGGAGCGGCAGCCCAACAAGGTTATCATGTCCTTTAAGGAATCACCCGAGGTCATGTTGGACAAAGGGGCCGTAGGCCAAGAGCTGTATGAGCTGATTTCAAAACACTCTGTTTATATTCCGTCCCTGCGCGAAAGGATGGAAGATCTGGATGAGTATATCCGTTATTTTATTGGAAAATGCAATGAAAAGTACGGAAAACAAATCGTCGGCATCCGCAACGATGTGCTGGAAAGGATGTCTGAATATGCTTGGAAAGGAAACCTCGAAGAGCTTGAACAAATGGTCGATTCTTTCGTGAGAATTTCGAAAGGGCATTATATTGAAAATGATGTGCTGTCCCTGATTCCATCAGATACCGGAAAAAGCGCGTCCCGCAGCGGCACGGTGGAAATCGATATTCATCAAACGCTGGAGGAAATCGAGCAGGAGATTATTCAACGCGTGCTTGCGGAGGAAAAGATGAACCAATCCAGAGCGGCCAAACGGTTAGGCATCACGAGAGCTACCTTATGGAGAAAGCTGAAGGAGACAAAAAACGGGTAAGAGTGTTTTAATTTTAAACACTTTTGCCCGTTTTTTTATAAAATCAAAAGTTTATATTGATTTACTATGCATTAACTATTATGATTTAGAATAGTAAGAGTTAGAAAATAAAAGCGATTTTACAGGAATGTGTATAAATTTTAAACAGTCCGTGTTTAAAAGAGGTGAATGTGTTGAAATTAGCGATGATTGCCGATGATCTGACAGGAGCCAATGATAGCGGAGTGCAGTTGGCCAGATACGGTTTGAATACGTCGGTATTGTTCGAGCTGGATGAAACGGCCTTCGATCAGGACGCGGTTGTCATTGATACGGATAGCCGATGGCTGCCTCAAAGCCAGGCGTATGACAAAGTAAAAAAAGCGTCACAGGTGCTTAAATCGGGCAGCTTTGATGTAATTTACAAAAAAGTGGATTCTACCCTGAGAGGAAATCTGGGTACGGAGATCGATGCTTTATACGACGTTTTTCATCCGGATTTTGTCGTCATTGCACCGGCGTATCCGAGGAATGGCAGAACGACCGTCAAAGGTATTCACTACCTTTATGGAAAGCCCTTGGGCGAGACGGAAATCGCAAGGGACCCGAAAACCCCTGTCCGTGATTCCTATATCCCGAGCATTGTGCAGGGTCAATCGGAGCGGCCGGTGGCTCTGGTCACTTATGAGGAGCTGCGATCCGGCTTTGAACAGGTGCAGGCCAAGCTAAAGCAATGTCGGGGGGATCAGATCCGGTATATCGTATTTGACGCCGAACGGGAAGAAGATTTGCGGCTTATTGTTCAACTGATGTCCCGAAGCGGCCACTCCGTTTGCTGGGTAGGCTCTGCAGGGCTGGCTAATTATTTGCCGGAGGTCTACGGGCTGCATCCGAAGCGGATTGAGCTGGATATCCCGCGGGATCCAAAGCCGGTGCTGCTTGTGGCCGGCAGTGTAAGTTCAACGACCCGGAAACAGCTGGATATTGTCCTTGAGCAGCCTCATATTAAAGGTATTGAAATGCGTTCCTCTTTACTTGTCGCTGATGAGGCGTCCCGTGAGGCGGAAATGCAAAGAGTATATGAGCAAGCCAAGCGGGCGCTCGAGGATCAGGTGGATATTGCTTTATTTTCCTCCGGAAGGCCTGAAGATATTGAAGAGGCCCAGCGGCTGGGAAAAAAGAACGGAATGGACGAAAGTGCAGTGAGCAATTCGATATCCGCCGCGCTGGGAACGGTCACTTCCCGTCTCACCGAAGCCTGCGAAGTAAAAGGCTTGGTGTTAACCGGAGGGGATACGGCAAAGCAAGTTTGTATGCAGCTTGGTGTGACCGGATTTCATCTCATAGCCGAAGTGGAAACCGGTATTCCGCTCGGCCGAACGATCGGGTCCAGGCCCATGTATGCCATCACCAAAGCGGGGGCGTTCGGAACGGATTTATCGCTGCTTAACTCCATACAAAAGCTCAAGGGGGAATAAATCGTATGAAACCAGTAATTGGCATAACGATGGGTGATGCGTCCGGTATCGGTCCGGAAATTATCGTGAAAGCGCTGCAATCGGCTCAGGTATACGAGCAGTGCAAGCCGGTTGTCATAGGCGATTATAAAATTCTGGAACGCGCCAGAAATATCGTGCAGGCCGATGTGAAGATTCATAAAATCAGTCAGCTTAGCGAGGCCCTGTTTCAGCATGGCACGATAGACTGCGTCGATCTGGATCTGTTGCTTGAAGACCTGCCGTTCGGGCAAGTATCGAGCGAGGCGGGCAACGCAGCCTTCCAATTTATTAAAAAGGCCGTGGAACTCGCGCAAGCAAAGGAAATTCATGCCATCTGTACCGCGCCGCTGAATAAAGAAGCCCTTCATAAGGGAGGACATCTGTATCCGGGACATACCGAAATTCTGGCTGAATTAACCGGCACGGAGGACTACTCCATGCTGCTGTCCTCTCCGAATTTGAAAGTCATTCATCTCACCACCCATGTGGGATTGATTAAAGCGATCGAGATGATTAATCCGGAAAGAACGTATACGGTCATCAAGCTGGCTCATGAGACGCTTACCCGTGCGGGGAAGATCCGGCCGAGCATTGCGGTATGCGGGATTAATCCTCATGCCGGCGAGAACGGATTGTTCGGAAACGGGGAAGAAGAAGAGAAGCTGATTCCGGGCATTGAGAAAGCCAAGGCAGAGGGCATCAACGTCACGGGGCCGTACCCGGCGGATACGTTATTTTTCCGTGCGGTCCGCGGGGATTTCGATATCGTGGTTGCCTGCTACCATGACCAAGGCCATGGTCCGATCAAGGTATTGGGATTGGAAGAGGGAGTCAATATCACGGTCGGATTAAAGGGCGGGATCATTCGCACCTCTGTAGATCATGGAACCGCCTTTGATATCGCCGGTAAAAATATTGCCGACGAGCGGAGCATGCTGGCCGCCATACGGGATGCCATTGAGCTGGCACCTAAAGATCTGCAATAAGAATAGGAAAGAGCCTGTGATCCTTGATAGGAAAGCAGGCTCTTTCTTGACCGCCGGTTCACATATAGCGTATCATGAATATAATTGGATAAAGCGTGGGGGTCCGAGGAATCGGGCTGAGAGTACGGCTAGTCCGCCGTTAACCATTTGAACCTGTTGGGTCATGCCAGCGTAGGGAGAGGTGAGAGACACACTTTGCTATGGGCAAGGTGTGTTTTTGTTAGTAGAAAGCAGGGGGGATCAAGGTGGTCTACCTGGAGTTTCAAGGCGTTAGTCACAACTATAACGGAGAGCAGCAGGTCATTCATGGCCTGCATCTGCAGGTGCAGGAAGGGGAGTTCGTTTCCCTGGTCGGCAGAAGCGGCTGCGGCAAGACGACCTTGTTAAAGATGGCGGCGGGCCTGCTCGCGCCTGACGAAGGGACGGTCCGGATCGCGGACAAGCCGGTCACGGAGCCGCAAACCCAAGTTGGCGTTGTCTTTCAAGCGCCTACTTTACTGGAGTGGCAGACGGTAAGGGATAATGTCCTGCTGCCGGTGTCTTTGGTCCGCAAGCCGACCCGAGCCGACCGGGAGGCCGCGGACGCCTTTTTGGAACGCATGGGCCTGGCTCAGCATGCCGATAAGTATCCCGCCGAGCTGTCCGGCGGTCAGCAAAGCCGTGTGGGCATTGCCCGGGCTTTGATGCGAAACCCGTCCTTGCTGCTGATGGACGAGCCTTTCGCCGCATTGGACGCTTTGACAAGGGAGTCTTTGCAGGAGGACCTTCTCCAGCTGTGCAGGAGCAGGAAGATGACGGTCCTTTTTATCACCCATGACATTACGGAAGCCGTGTATTTATCGGATCGCGTCATTGTTCTTCATGGAGGAGGCATTGCCGGGGAGTACTCCGTGCCATTACCCGATTTACGCCATTATGAGATGCGCTATGACGGCGAATTTAACCGGGTGTGTCTGGCGGTGAGACAGGCGATGGAAGGAGGGGAGCGGAAGTGATTCGGAATGCTGTCCTGCCGGTCGGGCTTTTGGTGCTGATGATCGCCGCGTGGGAGGGCTTTGTCCGCTCCAGCGGGGTCTCGGAGTTGGTACTGCCTGCCCCGTCTGTCATAGCCGATACCTTGTGGACGGGCCTGGTCACGGGATATTTTACGAAGCATATCGGCCAAACGCTGCTGGAAATTGTGCTCGGCTTGCTGCTGGGCGGCTTGTTCGGGGTTCTTTGCGGGATCGCGATGGGCGAATGGGCGTGGCTAAGACGGCTTTTATCCCCTTATATCGTGGCCAGTCAAGCGGTGCCCAAGCTGGCGCTGGCGCCGCTGTTTATGATCTGGTTCGGATTCGGGACCACCCCCAAAGTTGTCATCACGGCGCTAATTTCCTTTTTTCCTTTGCTGGAAAGCACCGTTACCGCTATTCACTACGTAGATCCGTTGAAGCGGGACTTGTTCCGGGTGCTGGGAGCCTCCCGGTGGCAGACGTTGATCCGGCTCAAGCTGCCGGCGGGATTGCCCGGTATGTTCTCAGGGCTTCGCGTCGCTGTGGTACTGGCTGTAGTCGGGGCGGTGGTCGGCGAATTTATCGGGGGAAACCAGGGCCTCGGGGCTTTGATCATCGCCTCCCAGGGGATGATGGACACGCCTCTGATGTTCGCTGTACTGCTGCTGCTCACCGTGCTCGGAATGATTTTATATCAGATCATTATTGTTCTGGAGAGGGTCAAGTTAAAACCGTATAAAAGGGAGAAAGACAAATGAAAAAATATACTATCGCAGCAATCCTGATGTTGGCGGGGAGCCTGCTGTTATCGGCATGCGGGACCCCATCGTCGAATGAAAC
Organism: Paenibacillus naphthalenovorans; assembly: GCF_001465255.1. NCBI lineage: Bacteria > Bacillati > Bacillota > Bacilli > Caryophanales > Paenibacillaceae > Paenibacillus > Paenibacillus naphthalenovorans. The sequence goes on from NZ_CP013652.1 coordinate 4,348,184, forward strand.
CGGTTCGGCTCAACCGGCCGCCGGGACGCCGGCGCAAACGCAAAAGGTGATCATGGCCAGCTGGAGCAAGCCGATCACCGAACAAACGAATCTTTATTATGCGGAGGAGCAAGGCTGGTTTAAGGAAAAGGGCATTGACTTTACGTTTGTTCCGGGCGCCGGAGGCGGAGATGCGATTAAGAACATCCTGTCCAAGCAGGCCGACATTGCGTTTACAGACCCGGGTTCCTTGTACTTTGCTTTGGATAAAGGCGAGAAGCTGCGCGTCATTTATAACATTTATCCTCAAAATGTATTTAATATCGTTTCTTTAAAGGATAAGAACATCCGGGAACCTAAGGATCTCAAAGGGAAAAAAATCGGCGTATACAGTTTATCCAGCGGCACCCGCCATAACCTGCTGGTTGTTCTCCATCAGGCGGGCCTGACGGAGAAGGATGTCACGATCGTGGAAACCGGAGTATCCAATTTCGCTCCTCTGATCCAAGGGCAGGTAGACGCAACGGCAGCCACCGATACCGGTCTGGCCGATGCGATGCTGAAAGGACTCGGAGATGTGAATGTCATCAACGTGAAGGACTACCTGAATGTACCGAGCGACGTGTTCGTTGTGACCGAGGAGACCTTCCAGCAGAAGAAAGAAATGCTGAGGAGCTTTCTTGAGGTCTATAAGAAAAGCGCCGAATGGATGATTCAGAATCCTGACGCGGCGGCTGAACTGGCTTTGACGAAAGCGATCGACGGAAAAGATAAGCAGCGCAACGGAGAAATCATCAAGCTGCGCAATGAATCGACGGTATCCGAAGATACGGACAAAAACGGACTTGGATGGCTGGATGCGTCTATTCTGCAGGAAGGCGCCGACGTATATAAGAAGCTGGGTTTGATCCAAAATGACTTGAAGCTCAGCGACATCGTGACCAATGACCTGGTTCCGAAGAAGTAATCGCCGCAGATGTGAGCGGTATCGGGCTTTACAATAATGGGAGTGGTGCTATAGGGAGGGGGAATCCAAATTGAAGGCGGAATCGAGAGAAATCGTACAACATATTCTGGGGTATATCGGACGCTTTTCGGCAGGCGATGTGACGGAGGCTGAATCGGAGGCTTCGTTTCAGGAAGCGGCTTTAAAGCTGTTTCGCTATCAGTTTCAACACAATGCAGCGTACAAGAAATATTGCCAGGCCCGGCGTAAATCCCCGTTAACGGTTAGGGATTGGCGGGAGATTCCGCCGATCCCGATTCAGGCGTTTAAAGAGCTGACGCTATCCTGCGAGCCGGCGGAGGAAGCGGAAGCCGTATTCATGACCAGCGGAACGACGAATGCGGACAAGCGGGGCAAGCATTATCATCCGACCTTGGAAGTATGGGATGCATCGATGGTCCCTCCTTTCAAGCATTATGTGCTTCCGGACCGTGACCGGATCACGGTATTGGTGCTGTCTCCCGCGGCCGATTTGAACCGCAATTCGTCCCTCTCCCGTTATTTGACGAAGGCTGTGGAGCATTACGGCACATCCGGCAGCCGTTATTTTTACTCGCAGGAGAACGGTTTGGATATGGAAGGGGTTCTGGCGTCACTTCAGGAGTGTACGGCTCGTAACGAACCGGTGCTTCTGATCGGGGCTACTTTTGCTTATGTGCATTTGCTGGATTACTGTGCAGACCATTCATTTCAAGTCGAGCTTCCGCAGGGCAGCCGCCTGTTTGATACAGGCGGTCTGAAAGGGCAGTCCCGGGAGATCACGGCGGAGGAGCTGTACCGGAAGATCGAAGATCATTTCGGGCTGAATCGCGAGTCCTGTGTGAATATGTACGGGATGACGGAGCTCAGCTCGCAAATCTATGATCAAACGATACGCAGCCGCGTACTGACGGGCCGTGCCGTACATGAGAAGGCGAATCCCCCCTGGATTCGGACGCTTGTTCTTAACCCCGACACATTGGAGCCGGCTCCAGACGGGGAAACCGGTGTTCTGGCCCACTATGATCTGGGCAATTGGAACTCGGCATTCGCTGTTCTCACGGAGGACATGGGGTATAAGAACGAACGCGGGCTTGTCCTGCTGGGACGGATCAAAGGCTCGGAGGCCCGCGGGTGCTCCATAGCCATCGATCAGCTGATGAGTTCCCATAAGAAGCAGGTGAAAGCATGAACTCAAGTGAGGCGGTGACCGTAAGACCTGCGTACAAAGTCCCAAGCGGCATCCGGCCGGGTTCGTTTACGGAGCGGCTTTACGATGGTCCGCAGGGAACGCTGGTTCTTCAATACCCGGATTTGACACCGGAGTTGATGGCGGACATTACCCGGGAACTATCCGTACGGCGGAGGGAATATTTGGCCCGCTTAAGAACGGAACAGATTGTTGAGCGATTGGACCTGGCCGTTCGCCAATGGCTGGACCCGGACTATGAGCTCCGCCGGTTGGCGGAGGCTTGGCTGCCGGTGATTACGGGCTACGACGGGGAAATGATTCGGCTCGAACTCAAACGCTTCTTCCGGACCTTTCGCCGGAAGGAGCTGCTTCGCTTTCTGGACGTGGAATTCGATGCCTCGGAGGTGCTTGATGAGTTCCGGCCGATGAAAAACGGCGGAATGAGCCGGGCGTACGGGCCTGAGCTGTTATTTCACGTCTTTTCCGGCAATGTGCCCGGGCTTCCGATCTGGAGCCTGGTCATGGGAATCTTGTTGAAATCGGCGAATCTGGGCAAGACGTCCTCGGCCGAGCCGCTGATGGCTGTGCTGTTTGCGGAATCGTTGGCGGAAGTGGACCCCGCACTCGCGGACTGCCTGGCCGTGCTGCCGTGGAAGGGCGGCAATGAAGTGCTGGAGCGGCCTGTCATCGAGGCGGCTGAGGCGGTCGTCGCTTACGGCTCGCAGGAAACGGTGGAAAAGCTGCGGTCGCGAGTGCCGGGGACCAAGCGCTTTGTCAGCTACGGCCATAAGGTCAGCTTCGCGATGATCGGGCAGGAGGCGCTGACCCCAGACCGCTATCGCGAAATCGCCCGGAGGCTGGCGGAGGACGCATCGATCTATGATCAGCAGGGCTGCCTGGCTCCGCACAGTGTATTCGTCGAAGAAGGCGGTGCGGTATCGCCGCGGCAGTTCGGGCAGCTGCTCGCCTCCGAGATGGAACGCTATCACGAGAAGAAGCCCCGGGCCGTGCTGTCGGACGAGGAATCGATGGCTATTCACGCGGTGAGACAGCGGTTTGAAATGATGAGTTTGCGGGGAGAACCCGCAGCGGTCTATACGAGTCGGACCGGAACGGATTGGACCGTCATTTATCACGGGCGGCCCGGCTTCGAGGCTTCCCCATTGAACCGGACGATTCATGTGTTTGCGTGCGAGTCCCTGGAGTCGGCCGCCGAACAGATCCGGCCTTACCGGGAGGTTTTGCAGACGGTGGGCCTCGCTGTCGGTCCGGACCGGTTAGAAGCGGTGGCAGGGCTGCTTGGCATGTACGGCGCCACCCGCATCTGCGCGGTCGGGGAGATGTCGCGGACGCCCTCGGGCTGGCACCATGACGGACGCTTGAATCTGCTCGATTTGGTCCGCTGGGTTGATTTGGAGAGAAGCGTGGAGCAGGATGCCGAACGGTATGATCCCGATGTGGAGTAGGGGGGATAGGAATGGACTTTGCGGGAAAAACGGTTTTGGTCACAGGCGCAAGCCGGGGCATCGGCGCAAGTATTGCCAAGGCGTTCGGTGCTCTGGGCGCTTTGGTTATCGTCAACTATAAAAGCAATGAAAAGTCGGCCTCGGAAGTGGCGGAGCACATCCGGCAGACGGGAGGAGAGGCCGTGGCGCTGCAGGCCGATGTCACGGACGGGGCGGCGGTGCAGCGGATGGTCTCCGAAGCGGTGGAGGCTTTCGGCGGAATCGACATCGTTGTCAATAATGCGCTCAGCCATTACAGCTTCAACCCGAAGCAGCGCGCAACGGCATGGAATATCGAATGGGACGACTATCAAAGACAACTGGACGGCAGCCTCGGCGGGGCGTTTCATGTTTGCAAGGCGGTGATTCCCCACATGAAGGAACGAAACGGCGGCCGGATCGTGAATATGGTCACCAATCTGATTGATTTTCCGGTTGTCCCGTATCATGATTACACAACGGCCAAATCGGCCCTGCTTGGTTACAGCCGCAATCTGGCTGCAGAGCTTGGAGCTTTCGGAATTACGGTCAACTGTGTGGCGCCCGGACTGACGTACCCCACCGACTCAAGCCGGGAGACGAAGGAAGATGTCAAGAATGCGATCATCCGTCTGACGCCGATGGGACGGTTGGCTTCTCCGAATGATATTACAGGAGCCGTTTTGTTTTTTTCCTCGGAGTGGGCGGCCTTTATCACAGGACAATGCTTAAGGGTAGACGGCGGATTGACGATGCATTGATCAAAATGAGGAACGAGTAAGGAGGTTCATATGGTGGACATTCAACAAGCGGTCGCTGTGTTGGAAAAGGTACGGGAAAAGAGCCCGTTGGTACACAATATTACCAATATCGTTGTGACGAACTTCACCGCCAACGGGCTGCTCGCCTTAGGCGCTTCTCCCGTCATGGCTTATGCCAGGGAAGAAGTGGCGGATATGGCCAAAATAGCCGGGGCGCTGGTATTGAATATGGGCACGCCGAATGAAGAGGTTGTTCATGCGATGCAGGTTGCCGGCCAATCGGCGAATGAGCACCGGGTACCTGTGGTATTCGATCCGGTAGGAGCGGGAGCCACCCCTTATCGAACGGCAACGGCACGCCGAATCATGAAGGACATCAAGGTCTCAATTCTTAGGGGGAACGCCGCCGAAGTGGCCAATGTCATTGGGGAAGCGCGGAGCATCAAGGGCGTCGATGCCCTGGAGGCGGGAGGCGATGCAGCGGAGCTTGCCCGTCAAGCGGCCCGGACGCTGGGGGTCGTCGTGGTCGTTACCGGGAAGGACGATATGGTAAGTGACGGAAAGATCGTCTATAAAGTCAGCAACGGTACCCCTTTGCTTACCAGGGTCACCGGGACGGGCTGTTTGCTAACCTCGGTGATCGGCGCATTCGCGGCCGTCGAAAAGGATCTGACATTGGCCGCGGCAGCCGCCCTGGCTTATTACGGAGTGGCCGCAGAGAAGGCTGTCGAGGTGTCCGGAGCCGATCGCCCGGGCACTTTTCAGACCGAATTTCTAAATCAGCTGCACCTGACGGATGGGGCCGCGCTGCGTGAACATGCGGCGATTCACGTAGAGTAGGTGCCGTACGTGACCAAGGAAACCGAGAATGCCAAATCCTGTCCGCTTTGCGGTATTTGCAAAGCCTGTCTTGATGCATTGAAGGGAAAATGACAGGCGAATAATTGGATATATCGTATGGCACAGGCCCTGCCGGTTGTCGGATGGTTTACCGCGGTTTGAAGTCATTCATCCGTGATCCGGCACTAGCGGGGCCGCTGCATAAAAAAATATTTTTAGTCATTGACAAAAGCTGCAAGTGTGTTATATAGTTCATTTAAAGCGTTTTCAAATCATTTATATAAAACTATGTTTTATAATATAAAACAAATTGCGGCAAAATCTCTTGACGATGAGCAGCACTATCCCGTGAAGCCTTTGTATTTTGACTTGATATCTTGGGACTCACGCATGTCTCTATATAAACAGGAAATAAAACATAGTTTTATAATATAAAACTAACATAACAAATTTAACCGCTTTCATCCCGGTTATTTGCTGGAAATCAAACTAACCCGATTTCCAGAAATAATAAATGATCCAACTTTGTAAAAGGGGAGTGTCATTTATGAGCGTAAAAAGAGGGTTTAAAATGACAGCTGTTCTGCTTCTGGCCGCTTCCGTTGTGCTTGCCGGCTGCGGCAGTTCCAATCAGGGTACCGGTTCCGGCACGGGAGCATCAGGGGGCTCGGGTCAGGCAGCGAAAACGATCAAAGTTGCGAATTACTTTGCCCCCGAGCATCCGCAGAACGTTGCACTTCGCGAGAAATTTAAGCCGCTGGTCGAGACCAATTCGAATGGCACACTCAAGGTTGAAATTTATGACAACAACAAGCTTGGCGCCGAGAAGGAATTTTACAACGGAGTTCGCAGCGGAACGATCGAGATGGGAATTCCGGGGCTGATTATGCAGTCCGATATCGAGAAAATGCAGGTTGGCGAATGGCCGTTTTTGTTTGAAAATTTCGCCCATGCCAAGAAAGTGTTTGACGGTCCGATCGGACAAGAGATGGCGGAAGATATGGAAAGCAAGCACGGCGTGAAAGTGCTCGCCTGGAGCGCTAACGGGTTCCGGATGTTCTCCAGCACCAAGCCGCTTAACAGCATTGAGGATTTCAAAGGCTTCCGTCTCCGTATGCCGAACATTCCGAACTATATCGCACTGGGCCAAGCTTTGAAAGCCAACGTATCGCCGCTGCCGATATCGGAGGTGTTTACCGCACTTGAGCAAAAGGTTGTGGACGGTCAGGATAATCCGATCGCTACCTTACGCGCATCCGGCTGGTACGAAGTTCAAAAGTATGTTTTGGAATCCAACCACATGTTCAGTCCTAATATGTATATCATCAACAAGAAATTCTGGGATGCACTGACGCCTGAACAGCAGAAGGTCATCCAGGATGCATCCAAAGTAGCGGCGGACCATGAGTGGAAGCTGCTTGAAGACAGCTTTGAGGAGGATAAGAAATTCCTGCAGGAAAAGGGCTTGCAGTTCATTACGCCGGATGACAGCTTCAAGAAGGCGATGCAGGATGCCGCAGCTCCATTGTACGAGGAATTCTACAAGAAATACCCGTGGGGTAAGGACATGGTAGAAAAGATTAAGGCGGCAGCGCAGTAACGCTGGTAAGAAGTAAGCGCAAACAGGCCCGGACCGACCATCTGGCGACTTGGAATGCCCCGACAACACGTTTTCTCGATTACAACAGAGGAGGGAGTATCCGCGTGAAAAATGTAGGAAAAGTGGTTGAAAATCTGTTTAACGGTTTCATTGCTTTGGCGCTATCGCTCATGGCTATCCTGGTTTTTGGAAATGTCGTGCTGCGCTATTTGTTTAACTCCGGCATTACATGGTCCGAGGAAATGGCCCGATTTTTATTCATATGGCTTGTGCTTCTCGGCGCAGTTATTGCATTCAAGGAAAATTCCCATCTGGGTGTCGATATGCTGGTCAAAAGATTATCGAAGCCGCTGAAAAAGATAGTATTCATCATCAGTAATGTGATTTTGCTGGCCGTTATCTACCTGGTGGTCGAAGGGAGCTGGAAAATTACGCTGCTTAACGCCGGCAGTACGGCACCGGCGACAGGCTTGCCGCTAACGTTGATTTACGGAACGGGTATTATCATGGGTATAGGTATGGGGCTGATCATCATTTTTAAGCTGTACCGTGTGCTATTCGCTAATGAGGATGTCAATAAATACATGCAAATCCACGAATCTGAGGAAATCATTACGCATGTGAACACCTCTGGAAATAAGGAGGTCCCAAGATGATCGTTACCGTATTTCTCGGATCTCTGCTGGGCGCTATGGCGCTTGGCATCCCGATCGCCTTTTCGCTGCTCGTCAGCGGGATGGTGCTAATGTATACGATGGATATTTTCGACAGTCAGATTATGGCCCAGAACCTGATTGACGGCGCCGACAATTTCCCGCTGCTCGCGATTCCGTTCTTTATCCTGGCGGGGGAGCTGATGAATGCGGGAGGTATTTCCAAGCGCATCATTAACTTCGCTATGGCTCTCGTCGGTCATATCAAAGGCGGCCTCGGTTACGTTGCGATTATCGGAAGCGTCATGTTCGCAGGACTATCCGGTTCCGCTGTAGCCGATACGGCTGCACTCGGAGCGATTTTAATTCCAATGATGGTGGCGGCAGGGTATAACAAAAACCGGTCCGCCGGGTTGATCGCCGCCGGCGGGATCATTGCGCCGACCATTCCGCCAAGCATCCCTATGATCATTTTTGGCGTGACCAGCGGTGTTTCGATTACCAAATTGTTTATGGCCGGTATTGTTCCCGGTTTATTGCTTGGCGTCGGTTTGACCATTGCCTGGTATTTGATCGTACGCAAAGATAACTACAAAGTATTCCCGAAAAAATCCGCGAAGGAAATTTTGAAGGCCTCGGTCCAAGCGATATGGGCGCTTATTTTGCCGGTCATTATTATCGTCGGTTTGCGCGGTGGAGCCTTTACACCGACGGAAGCCGCCGTCGTTGCCGCCTTTTATGCGCTGTTCGTCGGTCTCGTCGTCTATCGCGAGCTGAAGCTGAAGGATTTGTACCAGGTTTTGGTGGCGGCAGGCAAAACGACCAGCGTCGTGATGTTCCTGGCTGCTGCTGCGCTGGTTTCCTCCTGGCTGATTACCGTAGCCAATATTCCCAACGAGCTGACGAACATGCTTAGCCCGTTAATGGATAATCAATTGCTTTTATTGATGATGATTAATCTTGTCGTTTTCCTGGTTGGAACGGCGATGGATTTGACGCCTACGATTTTGATCCTGACGCCGGTGCTTATGCCGATTATCGATGCTGCAGGAATCGATCCGGTGCTTTTCGGACTTTTGTTTGTCCTCAACTGCTCCATTGGATTGCTTACTCCGCCGGTAGGAACCGTACTGAACGTAGCGGCCGGGGTCGGAAAGCTCAGTATGGAAGATATTATGAGGGGCGTTTGGCCATTCTTACTGGTTGAAGTGATTATTCTGCTTCTTCTCACCCTGTTCCCGCAAATTGTACTTGTACCGCTTGATTGGTTTACTTGATAGAGGAGGACACAAGAGATGAAAAAATGGAAAGTTGTCGTTACCGATTGGGAATACGCAGATCTGCGGTTTGAGGAAAACGTGCTGCTTCGCCACGACTCCATCAAATTGGTTTCCGCCCAATGCAAAACCGAGGAAGACGTGATCGAAGCATGCCGTGACGCCGATGCGCTCATCAACCAATACGCGCCGATCGGCCGCAAGGTGATCGAGGCGCTCGAGAAATGCAAGGTGATCACCCGCTACGGAGTCGGCGTGAACACGATTGATCTCGATGCGGCTACGGAAAAAGGAATTTGCGTTGCCAACGTGCCGGATTACTGTATGGATGAAGTGGCCGACCATGCGCTGGCGCTGCTTCTGAGCTGGACCCGAAAAATCACGCTGGCCAACCATCATGTGAAAAACGGCAAATGGGATTTCAAAGTCACACAGCCGATTTATCGTCTTCGCGGAAGAACGATCGGTTTAGTCGGCTTCGGCAAAATCCCTCAGATGCTGGCGGAAAAAGTAAAGCCGCTCGGCTTGAAGGTCCTGGCTTATGATCCTTATTTTCCGAAGCATTTGGCTGAAGAGAAGGGGGTTGCGCTGGTCGAGCTGGATGAGCTGTGCGCCCAATCCGATTTTATCTCCGTGCATGCCCCGCTTATGGAAGCCACGCGCGGGATGATCGGGGAGCAGCAATTTGCCCGGATGAAGAAGGATGCCATTATTATTAATACTTCCCGCGGACCGGTCATTCACGAGAAAGCGCTGGTCGACGCCCTGACCAAAGGGCAGATTGCCGGAGCAGCGCTGGATGTGGTGGAAGAAGAGCCGATTCCTAAGGATCATCCGCTTCTCTCGATGGATAACGTCATCCTTACGCCTCATGCGGCATGGTATTCCGAAGAAGCGGCGGCGGAGATGCGCTCCAAAGCGGCTATGGGCGTAGTCGACGTATTGATTGCCGGCGAATATCCGAAGTACCTGGTGAACCAAAAGGTGAAAGAGCGGGTAGAGCTGAAGCCTTCCCGGCCGGAGCAGCGCTACCAGAGCCTTTAACCCGATAAACAAAAAATAAGAATGGGGGAATCAAACATGAATTGGTTCAAAAAAGCGATGATCGGCATTACACTGCCCAGCCTGCTTGTCGTTAGCGCCTGCGGCGGCGGGGGATCGGCGACCCAGGAAGCGGGCGGTCAGGCGGGGGGAGCGCCGGCCAAACAAACGCGTACCCTCAAAGCGGGAATCGGTTTGAATGAGGATCATCCGCAGGGCCAAGGGCTTAAGAAATTTGCCGAGCTGGTGGAACAGAAGAGCGGTGGCAGCATGAAGGTGCAGACTTACTTTGCAGCTCAACTGGGCGATGATTTAAAAATGACGAATGCGTTAAAATCCGGAACGCAGGAGATCACCATTCCATCCACTTCACCGCTCACCTCGATGGTGAAAGAATTCGGCGTGTTTGACTATCCGTTCGTGTTTAATAACGAGCAAGAAGCGGATGCCGTGCTTGATGGACCCGTAGGGAAAAAATTACTCGATATGCTGCCGCAGCAGGGACTTATCGGATTAACTTATTGGGAGAACGGGTTCCGCAATTTGACCAACAGCAAGAGACCGGTTGCTGCGCCGGAGGATTTTCAGGGACTGAAGATCCGTACCCTTCAAAGTAAAGTGCATATAGAAGCATTTAGTGCTCTAGGGGCAAATCCGACACCGATGCCGTTCTCCGAAGTATTCAGCGCATTGGAGGGGAAAACCGTCGACGGCCAGGAAAATCCGCTGCCGACGATCGAATCCAACAAGTTCTATGAAGTGCAGAAATACTTGAGCTTGACGAATCACGTCTATACGCCGTTTGTATTTCTGGTCAGCAAGAAGTTCTGGGACGGTCTGACACCGGATGAACAAAAGATTTTGCAAGAAGCATCCATAGAAGCGGGTAAATTCCAACGTGAAAAGAACCGGGAGCAAAATAAGCAATCGCTGGAAAACCTGAAGTCTAAGGGCATAGAAGTAAATGAGGTGAAACCGGAAGACCGGGAGAAGATGCAGGAAATCGTCAAGCCTGTCCTCGATAAATTTTCCAAAGACTTAGGTGAAGCTTTGGTCAAAGAAATGTACGATGAAGTGAATAAAGTGCGCGGGAAATAAGACGCAACCCAAGTGATGATTCTTCTTAAGCAGCCGCCTTACTTGGATAACGGCTGAAACGGAAGAGGCACCAATTAATTCAAGGATGGACATGGTCAAGGTGGGGGGAGCTGGAACAACGGTCTCCCCATCTGTATTGCTTCCCGAAACCAGGGACAACAACGGAAGGAATGGTTATGGGATCGGAACCGTCTTCCATGAATGCAGCGCCGTTAAGCCACAGGCCGGGATCCATGGAAAGATGGTTTGGATAAGAACATGAATACGTTTATAAAGGGGATGCGACTCTTGCAAAAAACTCGTGATGTCATTGAACAGCTTGGGTTCCCGCGTGGTGACCTTCATGATCTGCCGTCCTCCACAAAGACATTTCCGGATGGCGCCCAATACCGGATTGAAATTCCCAGCGTGGAAGGGCCAGCTTCCTTTGAGGCGGTTATCGAAGCCTGCAAGCAATATGATGTGTTGATTCATCGCGTGTCTCAAGGCAGCGGCATCATGCTGCTGACGGATGACGAACTGAAGCAAATGGCGGAAATCGGCAAGCGCGAAAACTTGGAGGTCAGCTTGTTTGTAGGACCTCGCGGTACGTGGGATACCACTGCAATGCCTTGGGCGAGTGCCGGCAAGGTCATCGGTCTTCGCGTGGAAAGCATGGATCAGCTCGTTTATTCGATCGAGGATATCAAGCGTGCGTGCGATGCGGGCATTCGCGGCATTCTCGTAGCGGATGAAGGGCTGCTTTGGCTTGTCAATGAGTTCAAAAAGAAGGGCGAGCTGCCGGAAGATTTGGTCGTGAAAATTTCCGTGCAAATGGCGCAGGCGAACCCGGTTTCCATTAAACTGATCGAAAGCATAGGGGCGGATACCTACAACGTACCGACCGATCTTACCCTGGCCCGCCTTGCTGCGATTCGTCAGGCCGTTGATATTCCGATTGATATTTATGTTGAAGTTCCGGACGATATCGGCGGATTTATCCGGCATTACGAAATTCCGGAAATCATCCGTGTGGCTGCTCCCGTCTATATTAAGTTCGGATTGCGCAACTCGCCTAACATTTATCCTTCCGGCACCCATTTGGAGCAAACCTCGATTGCGCTGTGCAAAGAGCGCGTGAGACGCGCAAAAATCGGAACGGATATGATCAAACGGTACAGTCCCGAATTGCGAACATCGGAAAAAGGCGCCGCCGGCTTGGGTGTCCCTGTGAAGAAGTAAACAAATGAAAGGTTTCCGTAAAAAGGGTGAATAAACATGCCGATGATTCAAGCTGTAGAACGGGCACTTTTGATTTTGGATTTGTTCGATGAGTATGATACCGAGTTGAAAATCACTGAAATCAGCGACCGCATGGTTCTGCACAAGAGTACCGTTCATTCTCTCTTAAAAACGCTTCAGGTTCATCGCTATATTGAACAAAACCCCGAGAACGGAAAATACCGTTTGGGCATGAAGCTGCTCGAGAGAGGGACCATCGTCATGCATAATCTCGATATTCGGAACGTTGTAAGAAAGCACCTGATCCACTTATCGAACATCACGGGCCAGACGACGAATTTGGTCATTCTGGACGGCAAAGAGGGCGTGTACATCGATAAAGTCGAAGGTTCGAAGGCGATCATCCGTTATTCGCGTATCGGCAAACGAATTCCAATCCACTGCAGTGCGGTTGGCAAGGTGCTCGTCGCCTATAAAGAGCCGAAGGAGTTAAAGCAATTACTGAAAGGTTATGTTTACAGGCAGCATACCGCGAAAACCATTATGAGCGAATCTTATTTTATGCAAGAGCTTGAAAAGGTACGTGGACAGGGCTACTCCGTAGACAATGAAGAAAATGAGCCGGGAGTGCGCTGCATTGCCGTTCCGGTAAGGGATCATTCGGGGCAGGTGATCGCTGCGATCAGTATGTCAACGCTCGTTGCACGCGTGAGCGATGCGGAGTTGATGGAGCACGTACAATCCCTGCAGCAGGCTGCGGAGGAAATTTCAGAACAGATGGGATTCGGCATTCCTTCATTTCATGGCAAGGAAGTGCTCTAGGGATATGAAGGAGTTCACTATATACCAACTTGGGAGGCATATTTCATGCGTATAATTCGATTTTTAAATGAGTCTGATGTACCTACGGTTGCTGCTTTAACGGATGAGAATCAAGTGTTTGCGCTGCCGTATCAAGGTTTTATAGAGCTGGTGGATGCCGCTAATGCACAGGGAACGACCCCGCTGAAGCTCGTTTTGCGTGAGATCGAAAACGGCAGCCCGCTGCCAACGGCGTTCGAGAACCTTCGTCTGCTGGTGCCGATTGAAGCCCCTGAAGTATGGGCATCCGGCGTCACCTATGCCCGGAGCAAGGAAGCGAGAAATTATGAGGCTACCGGCGGCAAGCTGGATTCAACGACGTTCTACGATAAAGTATACGATGCGGAGCGTCCGGAAATTTTCTTCAAATCGACTGCCGCAAGGACCGTGGGGCCCAATGACGATGTTTACCTGCGCAGCGATTCGAACTGGCAAATTCCGGAGACCGAGCTCGGCCTTGTCATTGACAGCAAAGGTACGATTCTCGGCTATACCGTCGGTAACGATATGAGCTGCCGTGACATCGAAGGGGAGAATCCGCTCTATCTTCCGCAGGCGAAGCTTTGGAAAAGATCGTGCTCCATCGGACCGTCGATCCGTTTGGCGGAAACGGTGGAGGATCCGTACAAGTTCGAAATTGCCTGCCGGATTTACCGTAACAATGAGAAGGTTGTAGATGGTACGGCAAGCACCGGGCAGTTAAAGAGAAAGCTCGAAGAGCTGGTTTCCTTCCTGATCAGAGATAATGAAATCTTTGACGGCACTATCCTTCTTACCGGAACCTGCATCGTCCCCCCCAATGAGTTCACGTTGCAGGATGGCGACCGCATTGAGAATGAAATCTCCGGTATCGGTGTACTGACGAACTTCGTAAAACGCCCATAAGCGGAGTGGAGGGATCGGAATGGAGCCGACACAGGCCAAATACAAGGTCATTATGATGAAGCCGCAGGACAACGTCGCTGTCGCTTTGGAGAATGTACCGGCTGGAGCGCTTCTTCAGGTCACATGTCAGGATAAGACCTTTGAAGTCGAGCTCAGGCAGGCGATCGAGTTCGGCCACAAATTCGCCGTCTTACCGATCAGCTCGGGTCAGGATATCCTCAAATACGGCGAGGTCATCGGCGTTGCCGTCAAAGATATTCAAGCCGGCGAGCATGTGCATGTGCATAACCTGGAAGGCAAACGAGGAAGAGGTGATAAGCTTGGCCAATCAACCTGAACCGACATTTTGGGGATACCGTCGTCCGGACGGACGTGTAGGCGTACGCAACCATGTGCTGATATTACCTACCATTACTTGCGCCACTCAAGCGGCGAAGCAAATTACGGAGCTTGTGCAGGGCACGGTATCCTTCATTCATCAGCATGGCTGCGCCCAGGTCGGCGTCGATTATGAACAAACCTTCCGAACCTACGTGGGCATGGGGACCAATCCTAACGTTTACGGCGTTGTCGTACTTGGACTGGGCTGCGAAACGCATCAAGCGCGCAGCGTTGCCGGTGAAATTGCCAAGAGCGGCAAGCCTGTCGAGCTTGTATCGATCCAGGACCACGGAGGCACCCTGTCTGCCATCGCCCAGGGCGCAAAAATCGCGGCACAAATGGTGCAGGACGCCTCTGAGCTCATGCGCGAGCCGTTTCCGTTCAGCGAGCTTATCGTCGGTACCGAATGCGGCGGCTCAGATGCCTGTTCCGGCTTATCCGCGAACCCGGCGGTCGGATTCGTCAGCGACCGGATTGTCGATTGCGGAGGCACTTCGATTCTGGCGGAAACGACGGAACTGATCGGCGCCGAGCATTTGCTTGCGAATCGTGCCGTTGACGACAAAGTGGCGAAGCGGGTCTATGAAGTCATTCAGGCCATGGAAAACCGCGCCTTTACGATGGGCGTGGATATCCGTACCGGCAATCCGAGTCCGGGCAATATCCGCGGAGGGCTGAGCTCTCTTGAGGAAAAATCGCTCGGAGCGGCGAATAAAGCAGGAACCCGGCCGCTTCAGGAGCTGATCGATTATGCCGAGCGGCCGACCCGCAAGGGACTGGTTTGGATGGATACGCCAGGCCATGATATCGAGCAGTTAACAGGAATGGTCGCCGGCGGAGCGCAAATCGTGCTGTTTACTACAGGAAGAGGGACGCCAACAGGTTCTCCGATCGCACCAACGATCAAAATATCCACGAACTCGGCGATCTTCAATAAAATGCGCGAGAATATCGATATTAACGCAGGGACGATTATTGAAGGCACGGAAACGATCGACTCGGTCGGCCAGCGGATTATGGATCAAATTGCCAAGGTGTGCTCCGGAAAGCTGACCAAAGCGGAAATATTAAAGCAGCATGATTTCGGGATCTGGCGCATCGGACCTACATTCTAAATTTGTTATTCGGAAGGAGTAAATAGACCATGACCGTACAAACAGAAGCCAAAACCTATTTGAACTATATCGATGGAGAGTGGGTTGCCGCCTCCACGGGCAAGACGGACGCGAGCATTAACCCCGCGAACAAGCATGAAATTGTCGGCTACATTCAAAAATCCGGCAAAGAAGACCTGGATCGTGCCGTAGCTGCTGCGAAAAAGGCCTTCGCGCAGTGGAGAAAGCTGTCCGGCCCGGCGCGCGGAGAGTACCTGTATAAGATGGCGAATGCTTTGGAAAGACGCCTCGATGAAGTAGCGGAAACCATGACAAGGGAAATGGGCAAGACGTTCCCGGAAGCCAAGGGCGAAACCGCCCGCGGTATAGCGATTTTGCGTTATTATGCCGGTGAGGGCATGCGTAAGAACGGTGACGTTATCCCGTCTACGGATGCGGAAGCTTTGATGTTCACTACACGCGTTCCGCTTGGAGTTGTAGGCGTCATCACGCCTTGGAACTTCCCTGTGGCCATCCCGATTTGGAAAATGGCGCCGGCGCTCGTATATGGAAATACCGTAGTGCTCAAGCCGGCCCAGGAAACGGCTGTCACTGCGGCGAAAGTGATCGAGTGCATGGCGGAAGCAGGACTGCCCGCAGGTGTCTTGAATCTGGTTACAGGCAACGGTTCCGTTATCGGTCAGGGCATTATCGATCACCCCGATATTAACGGCATTACCTTCACCGGTTCCGACAACGTGGGTAAATTGGTCGGACAGGGTGCGCTTGCACGCGGTGCCAAATATCAGCTGGAGATGGGCGGTAAAAACCCGGTCATCGTGGCGGCGGATGCGGATTTGGATCTTGCGGTGGATGCGACCGTCAGCGGAGGTCTTCGCTCTACCGGTCAAAAATGTACGGCCACCAGCCGTGTTATCGTTCAAAGCGCCGTATATGAGGAATTCAAACAAAAGCTTCTGGCCAAAGTGAAGGAAATCAAAGTCGGTCACGGGCTGCAAAGCGATACATGGATGGGCCCTTGCGCCAGCCAAAGCCAATTGGATACCGTTCTTTCTTATATTCAAAAAGGAAAGGAAGAAGGGGCCACTCTTCTTTACGGCGGCAGCCGACCTGAAGGAGAAGGCTTGGAGCATGGCTTCTATGTACAGCCAACGGTATTTGAGAACGTCAAGACTAACATGACCATCGCGCAGGAAGAAATTTTCGGACCTGTGCTTGCTTTGATCAAGGTAGATACCATTGAGGAAGCGATAGAGATCGCCAATGACGTGAAGTTCGGTCTCAGCGCGTCCATCTTTACCCGCGATATCGCGAACATGCTCAATTTCATCAAGGATATCGATGCGGGCCTCGTCCGTATCAATGCGGAAAGCGCGGGCGTAGAACTGCAGGCTCCGTTCGGCGGAATGAAACAATCGAGCTCCCATTCCCGTGAACAGGGTCAAGCGGCAATCGAATTTTTCACTTCCATCAAAACGGTATTTGTTAAACCATAAAAAGCTCTCATAGGTACAGCAATAGAGGACCGGGTTTGCGATTGAAAAGCGAATCCGGTCCTCTTTTTCTCATAGGTAAAGCCGTTTAGCTAAAGTCATTTGCAGCCCGAAGAGAAATCTCCCGAAAAAATGTTAACGTGAACAATTTTGTATTGTAATTGCGTGATAAAAGAAGTACTATTAAAGCACACGTGAACATTAATCTAAAAAGGGCAGAGGTGGAATGTTTATGAAAACATTTTTGGATGAAAATTTCTTGTTAAACAACGAAACGGCAGTCCATTTATACAATCATTATGCAAAAGAAATGCCGATTATCGACTATCACTGCCATTTGAGCCCTCAGGAAATATATGAGAACAAAACGTTTAAAAATATAACGGAAGTATGGTTGAACGGAGATCACTACAAATGGAGAGTCATGAGAGCTAACGGTATAGAGGAGAAGTATATTACCGGCGATGCTAGCGACTATGATAAATTCCTGGCGTGGGCCAAAACCGTACCGATGACGATTGGAAATCCGCTTTTCCAATGGTCCCATCTGGAGCTCCGGCGCTTTTTCGGCATCCATGACTTGATTAATGAAAAGAATGCGCCGTTGATTTGGGAGAAGGTAAACGCTCTGCTCCAAGGGGAAGGCTTCGGCGCAAGAGATCTGATTACCAAGTCCAATGTCAAAGTGGTTTGCACGACGGACGACCCAACCGATTCCTTGGAATATCATATCAAACTGAAGGAAGAGAACGATTTTGACGTGGCCGTACTGCCTGCTTTCCGGCCGGATAAGGGGCTGGAAATCAACCGGGCTACGTTTGTGCCTTGGATTGAGAAGCTTGGGCAAGTAACCGGACAGCCGATTTCCAGCTACGATCAATTTTTGGCAGCTCTCGATGCAAGGGCCAGATTTTTCCACAGCGTGGGCTGTACGGTTTCCGACCATGCGTTGGACTATGTAGCTTATGCCGAGACGACCAAAGAAGAAGCGGCAGAGATTTTTGCTTATGCCTTGCAGGGAAGAGCGGTTAGCTTAGAGGAAGAAAAAAAGTTTAAGACATATACATTGATTTTCTTGGGCAAAATTTATGCAGAGCTGGGCTGGGCCACTCAGTTCCACATTAATGCATCAAGAAACAACAACTCGCGGATGTTTGAGAAGCTGGGCCCGGACACAGGCTTCGATTCCATCAACGACAGCGCACTTGCTTATCCGTTAGGAAAATTGCTCGATGCTTTGGACAAAGAAAACGCCCTGCATAAAACGATCTTGTACTCTTTGAACCCTAAGGACAATTATGTGCTGGCCACGGTAATGGGAGCCTTCCAGAACGGCGGGATTCCAGGGAAAATGCAGCTGGGCTCCGCCTGGTGGTTCAACGATACGAAGGACGGCATGCTCGAGCAGATGAAAACGTTGGCTAACGTCGGACTGCTGAGCCGTTTTGTCGGGATGCTTACCGACTCCAGAAGCTTCTTGTCCTATACAAGGCATGAATACTTTAGACGATTGGTTTGCAACCTGATTGGCGAATGGGTTGAGAATGGAGAGGTTCCGAATGATATGGAGCTTCTGGGCAGTATTGTTCAAGGCATTTCCTATAATAATGCCAAGGACTATTTTAACTTCAAGATCAAGGCATAAATGGAAATATCCTGTTGAACAGGCCAACTCTCGCGGGTGGCCTGTTTCTTTGCATGGGATGAATATAACGAGGGATTGCCGTGTTTAGGGGGGAAGTTCTTGTGAAAGGTTTGGAGCAAGAAGCTTTAGATCTGCTGCCGTTTGGCATGATGTTTATGGATCGGGACAAGCGGATTGTACTTATGAATCGTTATGCCGCCGATCGCTTTTCACTTAAGTCTGACAAGGATATATTTTTGCAGGATGTACTCCAGGATTTGAGCATGGAGCCTTCCGATCCAAAAAGAAGTATGCAATTTAAGCTGGGGGATGAAGCGTTTGCCGCTCAGCGTTTTCCCTTTTTTCTACAGGGTCAAGGGGAAGGAGAAGTATTGGTTTTTCAGCGGGCGTCCGAGTTACAGGAGATCGTCGAGGAGCTGGATTTTTATAAAAATCTGAATTTCGATTTAAAGGCGATTTTTGATATTTCTTATGATGTGATTTATGTATCTGATGGCCAGGGGATTACCCTTAGGGTTAGTTCCGCGTGCGAAACGTTATGGGGCTACAAGGAAGAAGAACTGGTGGGAAAAAGCGTATATGAGTTAGAAAGAGAGGGAGTGTATTACCCTTCCATTACCCGTCTCGTTCTGGAAAAGCAGGAAAAGGTATCGATGATTCAAACGACCAAGACAGGCCGCCGCTTGAAGGTAGTCGGCACCCCGATTAAAGATGATGAGGGACGTATTATTCGTGTTGTCAATGCCTCCAGGGATATTACGGAGATTAGTCAGCTTCAAGCCGAGATTGAATTGCTTAAGCAATTAACGGAAAGCTACCGGAAAGAAATTATGGACCTGCGCTCCAAGAAGGAATTTGAGAAGGAAATGATCTACCGGAGCGAACAGATGAGAAAAGTGGTTTCTTTCTCGCAAAAGGTAGCCAAGGTGGATTCAAGCGTACTGCTGTTAGGTGAATCGGGAATCGGCAAAGAAGTGCTGGCTTCTTATATCCATAAATGGAGTCACCGTCATGAAGGACCGTTCATTACCGTTCATTGCGGGGCCATTCCGCCGCTGTTACTGGAGACCGAATTGTTTGGTGACGAGAGTGCGGCGGAAGTGAAACTAGGCTGCTTGGAAATGGCACATGAAGGAACCTTATTTTTGAATGAAGTGGATGAAATTCCACCGGCTCTGCAAGTGAAATTGCTTCGAGCCATCCAGGAAAAAAGGATTACGCGGATGGGAGGGAGCACTTCCGTTGAGATTAATGTAAGAATCATTTCCGCTACGGCACAGGACATCGAGCAGAAGGTACAGTCCGGACAATTCCGAAAAGATCTGTATTACCAGTTGAATGTTGTTCCCATTGCGATTCCTCCGCTGCGCGAGCGGAAAGAGGACGTTATTCCCTTAATCCTTTATTTCACAGACCAGTTAAACCGAAAATACGGGCTGAAGAAGAAATTTAATCCGCTCGTTTTAAAAAAAATGCAGGAATACGCTTGGCCGGGAAATGTCCGCGAACTGCAAAATATGACCGAAAGACTGTTTGTCACAACGGAGGACGAATGGATTCATGAGGAGCATTTGCCTGACCATGTGAACGTCAATGTCAAAGAACATAAAGGTATCCAGATTCATCAGATTATGCCCTTAAAGGATGCTGTTGAATTATTGGAAAAAGAATTGCTGCAATTGGCTCAAAAGCGGTATCATTCGACCACGAGAATCGCTGAAGTGTTAGGAGTAAATCAATCTACGGTAAGCAGAAAGTTAAGTCGGTGGAAGGGAAAGCAATGAATTATGCATCTTTGCATATATGGTTATGCATTAATGCATAAAAAAGAAGGAAGCGATGGATATGGCTAAATATCCTGAATTTATAAGCTTTCTACTAAAATGACTATGCGATGCTGCATAGTTATTTGTTTTTCAACCTATTGTTTAACTCCAAGAGCCTTGTTATAAATGAAAGGTAAAGCGACACTGGGCTTACGTCGAAAGCGTTTGCAGACCAATGTTGTTTAATAAGACAAGGAGTGAGAGGATTGAAGTACCGGTATTTGATTTTTAGCATGATCGTATTTATGACGGTTATTAACTACATTGACCGTGGAGCGATTTCGTACGCCCAAGCCGCGATTATCGCAGAATTCGGTCTTAATCCAAAGTCATGGGGTGAAATCCTGGGTTACTTTGGCTACGGTTACATGATCGGGGCGCTGTTCGGCGGGATGCTGGCCGATAAGAAGGGGCCGAAGTTTGTTTGGATTGCGGCGGGGCTGGCTTGGTCTGTTTTTGAGATTGGGACCGCTTATGCCGGTTATATCGGAATGACCCTTTTAGGCGGTTCCGCCATTGCCGGCTTTGCTCTGTTTCGGGTGTTGTTCGGTCTGTCCGAGGGGCCGCTTTTTTCTACCATCAATCGCACGATGGCCAACTGGGCCGCTCCCAAAGAAAGAGGATTTGCCGCTTCGCTCGGATTGCTCGGCTCGCCGCTGGGGGCTTTGCTGACAGCCCCGGTAGCTGTCGGATTGCTTTCCATTATGGACTGGAAAAAGATGTTCCTCGTTTTGGGTATCATCGGAATCATTTGGGTCGTGATTTGGATGAAGATGTTTACCGACAATCCGGAGGATCATCCGAAAGTATCCAAGGAGGAGTTGGCTGAAATCCGGTCCACCGACGGTTTGTTGAAAACCGAGCAGGTCGTAAATCAAGGACCGAAGGTACATGTCCCATGGTATCATTTCTTTAAAAGTCCGACGTTGGTCATGAACGCCATCGGATATTTCGCCTTCCAATACGTCAATTTCTTGATTTTGACCTGGACACCTAAGTATTTGCAGGACACCTTTGATTTTAAATTATCTTCTTTGTGGTATTTAGGGATGATCCCTTGGATCGGCGCCTGCGTCACCGTATTGCTCGGGGGGAAAATTTCCGACGCTCTTCGCCGGAAAACAGGCAGCTTGCGCATCGCCCGTTCCGGTTTGGCGGTTGTTTCCCTTCTTCTTACGGCGATCTGCTTTATGATGATTCCGACTGTAAACAGTGTAGGGGCCGTGCTTGCTCTGATGGCCATCGGGAATGCGTTTAACTTTTTGCCTAATTCCGTGTATTGGACCGTTATTATCGATACGGAACCTACCCGAGCGGGGACCTTTGGAGGAGTTACTCACTTTATCACGAATATAGCTACTATTGTCGCTCCTACGTTAACAGGTGTACTGGTTGCGTCAAGCGGGTATACGGCTATGTTTGTAGCGGCAGCCGTTGCAGCAGGAATAGGGATGGTGGCCATGATCTTTGTGAAACCCGGCAAAAGGGAAAAAACAGCTTAATCGACGAATATTTCACATTCCAAGGCAGCCCCCGACTAGGGGGTGCCAATCCAAGGTGAGAGGAGATTCCAAATGTCCGATTCTAATCTGTTAAAGCTCGATATCGCGACGCTTTCGAAGAAGCTTCGCAGCAAGGAAATATCTCCGAAAGACATTGTCACCCCATTGCTAAAAAGGATAGATGCCCTCAATCCGGTGCTCAATGCTTTCATTACGGTAACGGCGGAGGAGGCGCTTGTACAGGCCGAACAAGCCGAGGCCGAAATCGCGGCAGGTCAATACAGAGGACCGCTGCACGGAATTCCCGTCGGATTAAAGGATCTGATTTATACCAAAGGCATAAAAACCACCATGGGCTCCGCGATTTACAAAGATTTTATACCCGATGCGGATGCCAGTGTGGTCCGGAAGCTAAAGCAGGCCGGTGCCATTGTGATCGGAAAACTCAACACGCATGAATTTGCCTATGGACCTACGGGCGATATTTCTTATTTTGGCCCGGTGCGCAACCCCTATGATACGTCCAAAATGACCGGAGGGTCCAGCAGCGGCGCCGGTGCGGCCGTCGCTTCAGCACTCTGCTTCGGAGCTTTAGGAACCGATACCGGGGGCTCTATCCGGATTCCTTCTTCGGCATGCGGGATTGTCGGAATGAAGCCTACCTTTGGGAGAGTAAGCAAACACGGAGTATATCCGTTGGCCTACACGCTGGACCATATCGGACCGATGACACGGACCGTTCAGGATAATGCGGAGCTGCTAGGCATCTTGGCCGGTTACGATCCTGAGGACCCGTTTTCGGTGGAGCGAGCGGGAGAAGATTTTACCCGTTATATCGGGGAACCGATTCGAGGCAAGGTGATCGGTATTCCATCGACCTTCTATTACGACCTGATTGATGATGAAATCCGCGCCAAAATAGACGACGCCATCAATCTGTTGAGAACCCTGGGCGCAGAAATCCGAACGGTGGATATTCCGGTTCTTTCCGAAGTGTCATGGGCACAGCTGAAAACGATACAAAGCGAAGCTTATGCGGTTCACGAAGAGCACTTCAATTCTTCCGCGGAAAAATATCATCCGGAAGTGTTGGAACGGCTGCAGGTAAGCGCAGAAGCCAAGGGGTATGAATACGTGAAGGCTCAGGACATTCGCCGTCGCGCTCAGGAGTCCTTTCGTCATGTTTTCGAGGATGTGGATGTGCTGGTTACGCCAACCCTCCCCATCCTGCCTCCGAATATCGGACAGAAGGAAATCCGGATCAACGGACAGGACGAGCCGGTTCGTGCCTCCCTTCTCCGCTTAACAGGACCAACCAATTTGACGGGACTGCCCAGCCTTTCGGTTCCATGCGGTTTTTCAAAGACGGGCTTACCGATCGGGATGCAGTTCATCGGAAGGCCTTTCGATGAGGCGTCATTATATCAATTCGCTGCCGCTTTTGAAAAGGAAGCCGCCATCCCTGCATTACGATGGGAAATTAAATAAGCAGCCCGGGGGGATGCATTCATAAGGGCAGAGTAAGGTAAGCATGCCACTGAAAAAGCTTTGCAAGGCGGAGAATTTGTAGAAGTACGGCTAAACCAATGGAGAAGGGACCGCCCCGATGTCTATTTTAGACGGAGGAGCGGTCCCTTTGCTGTCTTTGATGATGTCCATTCCCTTTCGCTTAAAAGATTGTAGGGCCGGAAGGCTATGCGGGAGGTTCCCCCTTGTTGCCATACTCGATGGCCTTCTCCCAGGTTACTGCAACACGTGTGATATCTTCTTCATTAAGATCATTACCTATCTGTACTTCAATGAATACGAGCGGCGTAATGGCCTTCACTGTATGTTTGGCCCCGCAGGGGATTTGAATCACGTCGCCGGTTTGAATGGTGGAGAGTCGGCCCTCCAAAATCAGCTCACCGGATCCGGAAATGACGGTCCATACTTCTCTTCTTTTTTGGTGAGAATGATAGCTCATATTTTTGCCTGCATGCATCTCGATCTTTTTAATCAGAGTTTCCGTTTCCTTTTCTGTTTTCGAGTAGTCCAATACCCGACAGGTTCCCCATCTTCTTTCATCATACATAGGCCGTCGCAGGATGCTATTGACTTGCTGCTTGATTCGATTGGCGTTGGTTTTACTGGCGACAAGAATACCATCGGCGCTTGCGGCTACAATAATATCGGATACATCGATCACATGAACGGGAAAGGAGAGCTCATTGACCAGTTGGGTATTCACAGAGTCATCTGACACCTGGCCTAAACCGACGACGCTGCTGCCAAGATGATTCGCTAATGTATCCCAGCTGCCCAAATCGTTCCAGGTCCCGCCGTAGGGGATCACTACCGTATGACCGGTTTTTTCCACAACTTCATGATCAAAGCTAAGCTCGGGCAATTGTTCATACCGATCAAGCCATTCCTCATATTCAACGGGCAGACCTCGGCTGCTTAAGTAAGAAAGCATAAACCGTAGGGAAAAGGCGAAAACACCGCAGTTCCATAGAGCGTTCTTTTGAATCAGGAAGCTTGCATGGTTTGCATCCGGTTTCTCCACGAATTGGGCAACGGGATAGTATTCCGCCTTGTTTTGGATCTTCGGCACAATGTATCCATATTGACTGGAGGCGTGAGTAGGGGTGGTTCCAAGAAGGGCGAGATCTGCTTGGGATTGGCTGAGGATATGCGGCATCTGATGAAAAATATGGAAAAAGGACTCCTCAACGAATAAATCAACAGGAATAATACAGACGGTTTCATCTGCATCGGCATGCACTTTGGAATGAAAATAAGCTGCGGCTAAAGCGACTGCCGTGAAAGTTCCTCTTTTGTGAGGTTCGCTAATGATAGGAACGCGGTCGCCAATATGATTTATGGTAATTTCAATTTGGCTTTGATGAGTAACGATCGATGTGTATGGAAGCAATCCGGCTGACTCCAATTGTCTGCAAATCCTTTGGATCATGGATTCCTTGACCCCGTCTGGAGATTCCAGCAGCTTAAGAAATATCTTCGATCGGATTTCATTGGAGAGCGGCCAGAGTCTTTTCCCGGAACCACCGGATAGCAAAACAATTCGCAAGACTATTCCTCCTTACAGGAAGCCTTTAGGATCTTCGTTGTTTTTTGAACAATAAAAAAAGTATACATTGTTTTCAGCGGTGCCGAAATCTTTTTTTAGTACAAGTAAACCTGCCTTATAATGGCGGTCGCTCATCCATGGACGAATAGACGTTTTCTTCTTATTCGGATCACCTTTTCGATAGCTTGTTTTAATGTGAATCCGGCACGGAGCCAAGATTGATTAAGCATATCCCTTCTGCCTTGCCTTCCCTTCTGTCTACAAAGACCCGGGTTTCGATACGCCAATCTCATTTGTCTTTTTAGGCTCTGAATATCCGCTTCCGCCCAGCGTTGTCCTTTTTGTGCGAACAAATGGCGGAAAGTAGGTGATATGGAGTGCCGGCTATTCATGCTGATCGCCGGAGGTCTAAGCTGATAACGGATGAAAAATGAATTTCCGGAATGCAAGAAGTCCATGTGTCCGCCCCATCCGGTAGCGATAACGGGAACACCGCTGGACAGCGATTCAAGAAAAGGTAAGCCTACGCCTTCCCCTCGGGAAGGCAATACAAAGACATTCCCCAGAGTATATATCCCTTTCATCTGATGCTGCCTCAGACGATGTGTGATAATGGAAACCGGAGCAGTTTTTTTGCGGATTCGAAGCATTTTTTTGTAATTGCGAATTTTATTTTTAATCCATTCTTCCTTTTCAACCCGGCTGTATCCATTCGTTTTGATTACTAAAGCGACTCGATCGGCGGAAGAAAACTCTTCCCAGTAGGCTCTTAATAAAGCCTCGGGATTTTTACGGTGTTGGAAACCAAATATGGAAACAAATATGAACCTTCCTGACAGCTGTTTTAACAGCAGCTTCTTATTCTTCGGCTTAAAAATATGGATATGCACTCCATGCGGGACAATAAATAGGGGTACCTTCACGCCGCTATTTCTCATGGCGACCTTATTATGAAGCGAAGGGACGAAAACGGCATCAAACTGATTGATATTAGGCAGCCAGCAGCACGGTATTTTGGTTGTTTCCCATACGGTATTCAAAATGATGTAATCGTAACGTTTTCTTTCCTTTTTCAGGTTAATGGTATTTGGCGGATAATGATATATTAAAACCTTGGGTTTGTTTTTGGCGTATGGCTTTTGTGCGAATTTCGCAAGCAAGGTATTTGTTCTGTTTGGTGTTCTGGTCAACTGATGCGTTTTCACATCCACTTTCACATCCACGCCTCGCCGCTGCAAAGCAAGAACATACTCTCTGCTTGCTATTCCAAGACCGCTGGCTCTACTTACAGGCCCTCTCCATACCACTTGATAAGCAGTCATTGTACCAGTCCCTTAGGTTTTCTTGAATACCACTTCCGCTTGTGGAAGGAGATGGACCTGAATTTCTTAGCCAGCTTCTTGATCTTGGACGGGGATAACTGTGAAGCATTCATATTTAAACTTTTGTTCAAAGCCTTCTTAAGTATGAGCTGGCCGGGGGATCTGGAGTAGAGGAAGTTCCCATACGTTTCAAATTCGGAAAAAGCAAACGGTTTGGACTTGTCGCTTTGGCGTATAATCGCCCGGTACCAGCTTGTATGATGTCTGGCTTCAATAGCCTTCTTCAGCTTGGCAAGCTTTGATTTATCAAACAGCATATAGTGGGTGACAAATGAGACGGGCGAAGAGGCCTTGGTTCCCAATAGCTTTTTGTAGGTTTTGAAATATTCATTCTGGCTCCAATTTCGGCAGTAAAACACGGTTTTGCCACCGGTTCTAAACCTGTGGGGACGAATCAGTACCGTATCGGCATCGATGACCAAGTAAAATTTTTGGGAACCTAAGGAATCGCCGCCGAGCTTTAATAGCTGCTGGTAAAGCCAGCCCGACTTATCCCATTTCCTGGAACGGTAATGAATATGCTTTTTGGTAATCGGCAGGACGGCAGTCTCATTGATAAATCGGCACCCTTTATGGCGGCATATGTTTTTGATTTTTTGGCTGTTTGGAGAAACGATCATAATGCTGCCTATAGGATGCTTTACATGCTTTCTGATGGCATCAATCACATAAGGGAGTGTACCCGAATCCTTCTCAATCGCCGGGATGAGCACATCGATTTTGGTTTTGCTTTTGGGCGGGTTCTGAGTTGGAAGTCCCATCTCTTCATCTCCATTTGCTTGATACTGTAGTAAATGATCTCCACTATAATATGTCTTTTTTAAGGGAATGGTTTGGGCAAAAGGGACGGCGTGAGGTATATATGGAAATGAAAGTGCCGCTTCTAGACAAAATATCCAATCCATATTTTATTGACAGGGTCTCATGCAAATAGTATGATTTATTCAATCTGAACCATTATACAATTACGGGTATGATCGACATGAACATAAGCGGAAGCGATGTACGTCGTATGGGTGACGCCTTTTTCGATCGAAAAAGGTGTTTTTGCTTGGGGGGGACGATATGATTCAACTTATTGATTTGCATAAAGAGTATAAGACGAAAAAAGGAATGGTCCTCGGTGTCGATCGTGTCAATTTAACTATCCGCAAAGGGGATATTTTCGGCATTGTCGGTTACAGTGGAGCCGGTAAAAGCTCGGTGCTCCGGTGTATCAACCTGCTGGAGAAGCCTACCTCGGGCAAAGTGGTGGTCGATGGCGTGGATCTGACGTCGCTTTCGAAGGAAGAGCTAAGAGTCGCCCGCCAAAAAATCGGGATGATCTTCCAGCACTTTCATTTGATCACCAGCAAAACGGTGTTCGAGAACGTGGCTTTCGCGCTTAAAGCTGCGGGGAAACCGCCATCTTTGATCGACAAGCGGGTCACCGAGCTCTTGCAGCTGGTAGGACTGGCTGACAAAGCGGAGCATTACCCGGCCCAGCTCAGCGGCGGCCAGAAGCAAAGGGTAGGTATAGCGCGGGCATTAGCCAATGATCCTCAGGTGCTGCTGTGCGACGAGCCGACCTCCGCTCTCGATCCGACCACAACCCAATCCATTTTGTCGCTGCTTCGCGATATCAATAAAACCTTAGGCCTGACTATCGTACTCATCACGCATGAAATGGAAGTGGTGAAGGATTTATGTCATCACGTCGCCATCATGCAGGACGGAAAAATTATTGAAGAAGGCTCGGTTTATGAGATTTTTGCCAATCCGGTTCAACCGTTGACCCGGGAATTTATTGCCAACACGCTGGAGTTCAAACTGCCCCGGAAATTATGGGACAAGCTCGATCCGGCCGGGAAAGTGGTCAAAGTATTATTTCGCGATGAAGCGGCTGAACAAGCGATTATTTATGACATGCTGAAAGCGAGCGGAATCAAGGCGAACATCCTGCATGGCAAGATTGAATATATCGGGGACAAGCCTCTGGGCACGTTTATTATGGAAGTGACAGGAGAACCCCTGGAGATCGACAACGCGCTGCAATATCTGGTGGATCGATCCTGCGGAGTGGAGGTGGTAGACCGTGTCGAGTAGCGAATTCCTTCAATTGTTGCCCGATATGCTCAAGGCCTTTTATGAGACCTTGTACATGGTCGGCATCTCGCTCGGCGTCGCCATCGTGTTGGGTATACCGATAGGAATACTGCTTTTTGTCAGTGACCGGGGATTGTTCTCCGAGAATCGTACGCTCAATGTGGTGGTAGGATTTGTGGCGAATATGATTCGTTCCATTCCGTTTTTGATCCTGCTCGTACTGCTCCTGCCGTTCACGCATTGGATTCTCGGGACGACCATCGGCCCGACAGCGGCGGCGGTTCCGTTATCGGTGGCGGCCATTCCTTTCTATGCACGGCTGGTAGAGGCATCGCTGCGGGAAGTAAACAAAGGCGTTATCGAAGCTGCGGTGGCGATGGGCGCAAAGCCGTGGCTTATTATCCGTGAAGTGCTGCTGCCCGAAGCCAAATCGGGAATTATTTCGGGATTGACGATCACGGCAATCAGCCTGATCGGCTTCTCCGCTATGGCCGGTACGGTCGGCGGTGGAGGGATTGGCGACCTGGCCATTCGTTTCGGGTATTACCGGTACGATAATCAAGTGTTGTTTACAACGGTTATTTTGCTGATCGTGTTAGTTCAAATCATTCAACATATCGGGGATTGGGCCGCACGTAAAGTAGATAAGCGTTGAGATAAATATGATTTCAAAGGGGGAAGGGAA
Organism: Paenibacillus naphthalenovorans; assembly: GCF_001465255.1. NCBI lineage: Bacteria > Bacillati > Bacillota > Bacilli > Caryophanales > Paenibacillaceae > Paenibacillus > Paenibacillus naphthalenovorans. Next base: position 4,377,248 of record NZ_CP013652.1, read on the forward strand.
ACCATGAGAAAGCATGCTGTACTCATGATGATTCTGGCATTGGTTTTATCTTTGCTTGCAGGCTGCGGAACCAAAGATGCCGGGAGTGACAATGGCGCCGATGCGCCTAAGCAAGAGCAGAAAAAAGCATTAAAGATCGGAGCAACGGCCGGCCCTTACAGCGATATGGTCGGTAAAGCGATTAAGCCGATTATGGAAAGCAAAGGCTACACGATTGAAGTTGTGGAGTTTAACGATTACGTTCAGCCGAACAAGGCGCTTGCCAACGGCTCGATTGATGCCAACCTGTTCCAGCACATTATTTATTTGAAAAAATTTGCATCGGACAATGGTTTGGATCTCAAAGAAGTGATCAGTGTACCGACGGCTCCAATGGGACTGTATTCCAACAAGTTTAAATCGCTTGATGATATCAAAGAAGGCAGCACGTTAACGGTCGCCAACGATCCGGCCAACCTGGCCCGCACGCTGCTTATGCTTCAGGATATCGGATTGGTTACCATCAAAAAGGATGCCGATCCGTCGAAAATATCCGAAAAGGATATCGACCAAAACCCGAAGAAGCTTGTTATTAAACCGCTTGAAGCCGCTCAATTGCCGCGTACTGTAGATAGCGCCGATTTGGCTGCGGTACCGGGCAACTTTGCACTTGCCGCCAAGATGGATCTGACCGCTGCTTTGAAATTGGAGAACATGGCGGAAAACTACCGCAACGTACTGGTTGTGAATACGAAAGATGTCGAAACTCAATTCGCCCAAGATCTGAAAGCTGCGATTCAATCGCCGGAGTTTGAGAAAACGATCGACGAACAATTCAAAGGCTTCTCCAAGCCGGAATGGATGACAAAGAAGTAATAAAAATTAAGGCTCTCCGCTGAGGGGGCCTTATTTTTTGCCGTCGGGATGCGCAAAAATTTGGAAAATATGAATTTAAAAATCGACAATTTTTTTGTATAATATTTGTAAATACATATTCAACCAGGTAGCGCTGTCTTTCCCATTCTTGTAGCTTTTTTTTACAATGAGGTGCTGACATGAACGGAAATTCAATCATGCAATTAACAAAAAAGTTACAAGTATCAAACGGCGGGCATATTTTATACTTTTACGATGATTTGCAGCATTATCTAAATAATGCGCTTTCATATATTGTCACCGGTCTGGAACACGATCATCATATTCTGTTTATTGACTCCGAAGAGAAAAATCGTCTGATTGAGGAAAAGCTGAAGCAGATTCTATCGAATGAACAACGGTGTAAGGTGCATTTTTATGACCGATGCGTTTTTTATGGGGCGCACGGAGATTTTAACAGTCAAACCATCGTGAATCAATTCGGTGAAATGCTGCAGCCTTTTTTGAGTAAGCATATTTCTATACGAACGTGGGCCCATGTAGATTGGAAGGAACAAGAAGGTATTGCAGATTTGCTTGAGAAGCACGAAGTGATAGCTGACAGCAATGTTTACGGAATGGGATTGTTATCCATCTGTGCCTATGATGCGAAAAGTGTACCTGCGTCACTTCTTATGAAGTTAATGAGAAGCCACGAGTACCTGATGACGGACAATGAACTGATTCGTTCCAATTTATATAAGAATACAGATGAAACGGTGATATTTCCTTCCCTTTCGGTTCAGTCCGAAATGCAATCCGAAATGGATTTATATAAGCAAAAGCTGGATTTTGTTCATGTGGTGTCCCACGAAGTCCGCAATCCGCTGACGATTATCAAAGCGTATGCTTCGATGGTGCTTAAATCGGAGTCTCATCTAAGTCCGGGCAGCATAGAAAAGATGAAATCGATTGCCGACTGCGTGGATATTATAGATAATGAAATTTCATATATCATCTATACGGAACAGATGTTATCAAACGACTTATTATGGAATAAAGAAATGATCTGGCTTTTGCCGAGTATACAAGAAGTCATCGATTTTATGAGTATTAAAGCGAGAACGCAAGAGATTCAGCTTGTTTATACACTGGATCTGAAAGGAAACGAAAAGCTTTTCAACAATACCATCGGATTTAAATTAATATTGTCGAATTTATTGAGCAACGCGATAAAGTATAGTCATGAGCATTCCAAAGTCATATTCTCGGCCGTCAGTGACGGGAAGAAAGTAGTGATGAAGATTAAGGATCATGGTGTGGGCATGCATGAACACCAGCTTCAAAATTTGTTTCAAAAATACGGGAAATTCAATCAAGAAAAAAGCGGTCAAGGGATTGGTCTTTACATGGTAAAGAAGCTTCTGGATCATTTTGAAGGCACGATCCATATCCAGAGTACATACAATCAAGGTACGGAAGTAAGGGTTGAGCTGCCGTTAGCCGAATCATAAAGTCATGAGTGGGATCACTCTTTTACAGCCTGTAGACAGCATTCCTCACGGAATGGGATTCTACGGGCTGTTTTTTTATTTTACGCAGATAGAAAAAAATAATTTTGGGTAAATTTCCAAAATATTGATTGACAAAAGAAGGATAAAAGAATACAATTAATACTAACATACTAATAGTTAGATGTTAACTATTAGTAAGTAAAAATAGGGAGGTTGTTACAATGGCTAAAACAAAATGGATTGTCGACCCTACGCACAGCAGTATCGATTTTACGATCAGACACATGATGATTGCGAAGGTAAAGGGGACCTTCCATACCTTTGAAGCGAATATTGAAGCCGACCCCACAGATCTGACAACCGCTGACGTTCAATTTAGTATCGATTTAAGCAGTATTGACACCCGGAATGATGATCGTGATGCGCATTTGCGTACAGCTGATTTTTTTGATATCGAGAAGTATCCGAAACTGACCTTCCAATCTACCCAAATCACGAAAACAGGTGACGGGGAATACAATGTGACCGGCAATCTGAACCTTCATGGCGTCACTCGCCCTGAAACATTCTCCGTTACATTTGAGGGTCAGGGCAAAGATCCTTGGGGAAATGAGAAAGCCGGATTCAGCGGTCAAGGCAGCCTGAAGCGCAGCGACTACGGCTTAACCTGGAACGCGGCATTGGAAACAGGAGGCGTGCTCGTCGGAGACGAGGTTAAAGTTTCGATTGAGATTGAAGCGTCGAAACAAGCCTGACATGGATATATAAACAGCATGCCGGATCCCTGTGAATCAAGGGCACCCTATCGGGTGTCTTTTCACATACCGGCGGGGAAAGGCCGATGGCCCAGACAGTTGCTTTTTGAAATAAACTGTGGTAAAGTTAGAGAAATTGGAAATTTGAAACCGCAATTCACATATTGAAAAGGGGATCATTTTGAAGATGGAACTTTTTTCAATATGTGAATTTTTTTTAAAGAAAAAAGGAACATGTTAAATTATCTATTGGAGGTTTTTCACAATGCAAACAGGTACAGTAAAATGGTTTAACGCAGAGAAAGGTTTTGGCTTTATCGAAGTTGAAGGGGGAAACGATGTATTCGTACATTTCAGCGCGATTCAAGGCGATGGCTTCAAGACGCTTGACGAAGGCCAACGCGTGGAATTCAACGTTGTACAAGGCAACCGCGGTCCTCAAGCCGAAAATGTTGTAAAGCTGTAAAGCACATACCGTCTTAGCCATAAGACAGCAACCACAGGGATCGTCTCCAGAAAGGCGGTTCCTTTCGTGCTGTCATAAAGCGAAAGCCCTTATCGATAACGATAAGGGCTTCGTCTTTGCCGGGATTTAACCTAATCCCAGACCTTCTGCGATTCTCGCTCCGTAATCGGGGTCGGCTTTGCGGAAATGCCCGATTTGCCGCAGTTGAATCTCCGGTTTCACAGGCTTCATCGCAGTGACAATGTTGTCGATCAGATCCGCTTGTTCGCTCTCGCTCAATAAACGATACAAATCGCCGGCTTGCGTGTAATGATCATCGCGATCATACGGGTAGCTGTCGACCGCACCGGATACCGGCAGCGGCGGAGCTTTGGCTTCCGGAACCTCTTTCGGGCCGTTAAAGCTGTTGGGCTCGTAGTTGACCGAACTGCCGCCGTTGTCGTCGAATCTCATCGCCCCATCCCGCTGATAGTTGTCTGCAGGGCTTATCGGACGGTTTACCGGTAACAGATTATGGTTTGCTCCCACGCGGTACCGGTGCGCGTCGGAATAGGCAAACAGCCGGCCCTGCAGCATTTTGTCCGGGGAGAAACTGATACCGGGCACCACATTTCCAGGCGACAGCGTTGCTTGCTCCACTTCCGCGAAATAGTTTTTCGGATTCCGGTTCAATACGATGCGTCCGACCGGGATCAAAGGATAATCCTTCTGGGACCACACCTTGGTCACATCGAACGGGTCGAAACGGTACGTATCTGCATCCTGCAGAGGCATAATTTGAACGTACAGCGTCCAGGACGGATAATCCCCTTTTTCGATCGCTTCAAACAGATCCCGGGTTGCGTAATCCGGGTCCTCGCCGGCGATGCGGACGGCTTCCTCCCGGCGAAAATTCTGAATGCCCTGATCGGTCTTGAAATGGTATTTTACCCAGACGGCTTCGCCCTGCTCATTAATCCATTGGAACGTATGGCTGCCGAACATGTGCATATGACGATACGATTTGGGTGTGCCGCGGTTGGAGAACAAAATGGTCACTTGATGCAGCGATTCCGGGGAAAGAGACCAGAAATCCCAGATCGCGTTCGGGTCTTTAAGATTGGTTTGGGGATTGCGTTTCTGCGTATGGATAAAGTCCGGAAACTTCAGAGGATCGCGAATAAAAAAAACAGGCGTATTGTTGCCGACCAGATCATAATTGCCGTCTTCGGTATAGAATTTGATAGCCGTACCGCGAGGATCGCGTTCGGTATCCGCGGCGCCTTTTTCGCCGGCGACCGTTGAGAAGCGGATGAAAACCGGTGTTTGCTTGCCAACCTCGGATAAGAATTTGGCCTTGGTCCACTGATTCACGGCATGCGTGACTTCAAAATAGCCGAAAGCGCCTGCACCTTTCGCGTGGACGACCCGCTCCGGAATGCGTTCGCGGTTAAAATGAGCCAACTTTTCGAGTAAGTGCACATCTTGGATCACTACAGGCCCGCGTTGGCCGGCCGTTTGCGAATTCTGATTATCCGCGACAGGGCTTCCACTGGATGTCGTTAACTTTTTTTTGCCCATATCATCAACCTCCTCTTCAAATGTCTAATTGATGTGTGATGGTCATGTTGTGCATATTCTGCACGGCGGTTCGAAATTGCTCGATCCATCAAGGCCGGCGAGCGTGTGGAGCCGGAAAGAACACTCACGGCGGGAAAAGCCCGGAGGAATGAGGAATCCCATGCATTTTATTTGTATTAGCCATATATACTGGATTATGACTACTTCCTAGGATGATAGGGCGGGTGATGCGCATTGCTTCATATTGTCGCTTGTATTAAACAGGTGCCGGATACGAAAATCATCAAGATGAATCCGAAGACCAATACCATGGATCGTGCCAGCGCGCCGGCGATCCTCAATCCCTATGACGCTCATGCGGTGGAGGAGGCGGTTCGGCTCAAGGCAAAGTACGGGGGAACGGTCTCGGTGCTGACCATGGGGCCGCCGCCGGCGGTGAAGGCGATTAAAAAATGCATCGAAATCGGAGCGGACGAGGGCTATATGATCTCCGACCGCGCGTTTGCCGGCGCCGATACGCTGGCGACCAGCTATGCGCTGACGAAAGCTTTGGACAAAATCGCCAAGCTCCGGCCGATCGACCTGATCCTGTGCGGTAAAATGACCATAGACGGAGACACGGGTCAAGTGGGTCCCGGGATTGCCAGGAGACTCGATATTCCCCCGCTCACCTCGGTCAAGAAGATCGTGGAGGTGCGGCGGGAACAAGGATATTTGATCGTACACCGTAAGCTGGAGGACGGCTATGAGGTTGTCCGATCGACATTGCCCTGTCTGCTTTCCGTGGAAAAAGAGATTAACGAAGTTCCTTATTCTCCGCTGCCTAACGTGCTTCGGGCGGCACGCTATCAACCGCAAATATGGTCGGTGGGCGATCTGGACGATGTTGACCGGACTCAGCTTGGATTAAAAGGGTCGCCGACGATTGTTTCCTCCGTGTGGGCGCCCCAAAAGCCCCAAGGGGGGACCATTCTGGAGGGTGGACCGAAGGAACAGGTGAAGGGATTGCTCGGCATTTTGATGGAAAAGAAAGAATTGTTCCAAGCAAGGGGTGAAGCTTGATGAGCTTCGAGGACTACCGGGGTGTCTGGGTGTATATCGAGGTGAAGGAAGGCCAGGTCGCTCCGGTTTCGCTTGAATTGTTGGGGGCGGGGAGAAGGCTGGCGGATAAACGGAGAACGGAACTGGCCGGGGTCGTCATCGGCGAAGGCGTGAAGCCCTTGGCAGAAACGGTATTTGCATACGGTGCGGATACGCTCTATGTATACGATGACCCGATTTATAAGCATTACCGTACGGAACCGTACATGAAAGCCTTGCTCGCGTGCACGCAGAAGTACAAACCGGAAATTATTCTGTACGGCGCCACCTCGACCGGAAAGGATCTGGCGAGCGCGGTGGCTACGGATCTGCCTACGGGACTTACCGCCGATTCCACCATGCTGGATGTGGAAGAAGACACCGGTCTGCTGCTGGCCAGCCGTCCTGCTTTCGGAGGCAACATCATGGCGACAATATTGTGCAAGAAGTACCGGCCTCAAATGGCTACCGTTCGCCCGAAAGTTATGAAAGCGCTATTCCCGGAGCCTGGCCGAACGGGAACGCTGGTAGAAGAATCGATTCCGCTGCAGGAAGAAGAGGTTCGCACCAAAGTGTTGGAGATCGTTCGGGAAACAGCCCGCAGAGTGCGCATCGATGAAGCGGATATTGTGGTAGCCGGGGGAAAGGGAATGGGAGGACCCGCAGGATTTCAGCTGATACATAAGCTGGCCGAAGTTTTGGGAGCCGCCGTAGGGGCCAGCCGGGATGTGGTCGAAGCGGGATGGATCGGGCATCATCATCAAGTAGGGCAGACCGGTGTAACAGTCACGCCGAAAATCTACTTTGCCGTCGGCATTTCGGGGGCCATCCAGCATATCGTGGGCATGCAAAATTCCGGATTAATCATAGCGATCAATAAGGATCCGAATGCTGCGATATTCCAGAACTGCCATTACGGGATTGTAGGCGATGCGTTCGAGATCTTGCCCCTGCTGATTGAAGAGTACACAACGGCCTTGGGTGGAAAGGAGGACGGGTATGTCCGAAAAATTTGAATGCATCGTCGTCGGTGCCGGCCCTGCGGGAATTGCCTGTGCCTATGAGCTGGCCAAGGCCGGAGTGAAGGTGCTGCTGTTGGAGCGAGGCGAATATCCGGGCTCGAAAAATGTGATGGGCGGCGTGCTGTACCGGCAGATGATGGAGGATGTCATCCCGGAATTTTATAAAGAAGCTCCGCTGGAGCGGCCTATCGTCGAGCAGCGGTTTATGATGATGGATAAGGAATCGGCCCTTACCTTCGGTTATAAAGGAATGGAATGGGGACAGGAGCCTTATAACAACTTTACCGTGCTTCGGGCCAAATTCGATCAATGGTTCGCTCAGAAGGCGGTGGATCAGGGCGCACTGCTCGTGAACGAGACGGTGGTGCTGGAATGCATCGTAGAGGACGGCCGCGTGGTGGGCGTGCGTACGGACCGTCCGGACGGGGACCTGTATGCGGATGTCGTGATCCTGGCGGACGGAGTGAACTCCTTGTTGGCGAAGTCGCTCGGGTTTCACAGAGAATTCAGGCCGGACGAAGTGGCGTTGGCTACCATGGAGATTATTAAGCTGGACCGCAAAATCATTGAAGACCGCTTTAACCTGGAGCAGGATCAAGGGTGTACCATCGAGCTGTTCGGCGATGCCACCAAAGGGATCCTGGGCACAGGATTTCTGTATACCAATAAAGATACGCTCAGCATAGGCGTCGGCACTTTACTCTCGGGACTCATCAAGCATAAAATAAAACCATACGAGCTGCTGGAATATGTCAAACATCATCCGATGATTCGTCCGTACCTCCAAGGGGGCGAACCCCAGGAATATTTGGCCCATCTGATCCCCGAAGGCGGTTATTATTCCATGCCTAAGGTTGTCGGAGACGGCGTCCTTGTCGTGGGTGATGCCGCACAGCTTGTCAATGCGATTCACCGGGAAGGATCGAACATGGCGATGACCTCCGGCCGTTTGGCTGCCGAAACGGTCGTGAAGGCCAAAGAAGAGGGAGATTATTCCGAGCGCGTGCTCGATCATTACCGCAAGCGGCTGATGGACAGCTTCGTCGGTCAGGATTTGAAAAAATATAAAGACGCCACTCACCATTTCGACCGCTTTCCCCAATATTTCGATCAATATATTCCCATGATGAATCGAGCGGCCAGCCAAATGTTTACCGTAGACGGTTCCTCCAAGAAAGAGAAGCAGAGGAAGATATGGAATGAGATCGGCCCGGTCAAAGAGAAGCTCAAAATCGCCCGCGACCTATACCGGGCATGGAAGGTGATGAAGTGAGTCATGAGTGAGCAGGCCAAAGCCGCAACGATAGAGGAGAAGCAGTATCTCCTTCGTTTTAACGCCGATACGAAATCTCATCTTCATGTGTTGAATGCGGAGGTTTGTTTAACCGATTGCCCCGATAAAATATGCACGATCTTCTGCCCTGCCGAAGTGTATAAATGGGAGGAGATCCGGATGCATGTCGGCTACGAGGGCTGTCACGAATGCGGCAGCTGCAGAATCGGCTGTCCTCATCAGAATATCAAATGGGAATACCCGAAAGGCGGCCATGGGATCGTCTTTCGATTGGGGTGAAGCCTATGTTTGAGATCGGCGATTGCGTTGTTTTTTCCCTGGACCGGGCAAGGGGCATTATTATGGAGGCGAACGATGATGTATACCACGTCGTGTGGGAGGATTTTTTCTCCAGCTGGGAGAAAGGCGAGCTGCTCTCCAAAATAGCTCTTAGGTTGGATGACGATCAAGGTGCAGATAGAAATCGTGAGTGAACATACGGAGTAAACCATAACCAGGTGCCCTTGCGGTGGTACCGGGTCACCGCTTTGCCGTTCAGCCGGTGTGCCTTAGTATGTTAATTCTTCTTGAAGCCAACCTAAGAGTACTACCATATTACTGCGAAGAGGGATCATATGAGTTATTTATGGTTGGTTTTCGCTTTATTATCGGCCATAACCGCCGCGCTGGTCAGTATTTTCGGCAAGATCGGGCTGCAGTCGGTGGAAGCCAACACGGCAACGGCGGTCAGGGCCGTCATTATGGCGGTATTTTTAGTGGCCGTGGTTGCGTTTCAAGGCAATATCGGTAAAATCCCGTCTCTTTTCGAAGACAAAAAAACGCTGCTGTTCATCGTGCTGAGCGGAGCCGCCGGTGCCGCTTCCTGGTTGTTTTATTTTTGGGCTTTAAAGCTCGGTAAAGTTTCGCAAGTCGCCCCGGTCGATAAATTAAGCGTGGTCATTGCGACGATAGCGGCCGTTGTGTTTCTGGGGGAACGCCTCAGCTGGATCAGCGGAATCGGCATAAGTCTCATTGCCATCGGCGTCATTCTGATCGCATTCAGCTGAAGGTATAATATAAGAAAAACAAAGGACACCCGCCCCGGTGTCCTTTGTCTGTCTATTCCGCTGCGACTTTCTCGAGTACTTTGATCAGCTCGGCGGGCGGGTAAGCTCCGGAGAGGGAGTACTTGTTATTGAATACAAAGAAAGGTACGCCGGTAACGCCGATTTGTCTGGCTGCTGTCTGGTCATGCGTTACCTTGTCGCTTCCTTTCCCCTGTTCGAGCTGTTCCCGCAGATGGACCGGATCATGACCGAGGGAAGCGGCGATGCCAAGCAGAATATCTAGCTGGGCTATGTCCTGGCCCTGTTCGAAGTAAGCGTTCATGATGGCATCGATCATAGCCTCCTGCTCGGAGGCGGGCAACAGGGCCGTCAGCCGATGGGCCAGCTTGGTGTTCGGCATGCGGGTCACCTGATCGAAACGAAATGTCACCCCCACCGCTTCCCCCGCCTGGGTCACACGATCGGTCATTTGCTTCAAGGAAGCGGCATTGCCGCCCATTTTTCTGATCATAGCGTCCTGAAAGGGAAGTCCCTCGGCCGGCAGCGTCGAATCCAACTCAAAAGCCCTAAAATGGATCTCCACCTCGTCTTTAGGACCCCATGCAGCCAGAGCATCCTGTAAATTTTTCTTGCCGATTCGGCACCATGGACATACCATGTCGGAAAAGACATCGATTTGTATCATCGATATTTACCTCCAGTCAGTCACTTACTTTGTTATAGTATGATCGATTTGCCGGCGAAAGGCAACCATGGATCATTTACCATCGGATATTTTTGTTTTTATCTGTAACAAAAACAGAGATCAATCGTTATAACTCTTGCGAAAGGGGGAGAGGCATGCAGAAGGATTCGTTTACAGAGCTGTTCCGGATGTTTCAGCCCTCTCTCTATCGCTATTTATACCGCATGTGCGGGTCTAAAGAGGTGGCCGAAGAGCTGCTTCAGGAGACGTTTTATCGGGCCATGCTCTCGCTTCGGCTGGAGGATATGAGATTGGCCCGGGCCTGGTTATATAAAGTAGCCCGAAATCTGTTTATCGACTGGGTACGCAAGCGGAAGGGGGAGGCGGAGATGCTGCAGGCCATAGAGATTCACGCTTCCGGCACTAGCCCGATGCCTACTCCTGAAGAGGCTTTGCAGCTGCAGGAGCAGCGGAGAAAAATGACCGGGGTCATGCGTAAGCTGCCCGAGCATTACCGGACGATTCTTTATTTGAGGGAAATGGAAGGCTTCTCCTATCAGGAGCTGGCCGAGACTTTGGATCTCAGCATGAGTCAAGTCAAAGTCATGCTGCACCGCAGCAGGGATAAATTCAGGGAACTGGCGGATCAATGGGAAAGGGGAAATGGACATGAGTGAACAGCGCTTTACTAACGAAGAAAAGCTGCTGCATAACTGGGAATCCGATGCCAACGAACCGGATTCCCCGGCCTGGGATGAGAAAAAGTTCAAGCGCATGATCTGGCGCACCCGGTTTACCGTCGTAAGGAGCGTGGTCTCCACACTGCTGGGGATTTTCTTGCTGGTATGGATTTATATGATGCTCGTAACGAGTTATTATCACAGCAGCGGGAAAAGCGACCAATTTATCCGCTATGTCACTACCTTGGTAGAAACGCATGAACCGGGTTTAAAAGTGGAGAAAGGCGGTCATTGGAACGCAGAGCTGACGCCTTTTCTGACGAAAAAAGCCACGCTGAAGCTGTTTAAGCAGGTGGGTGAATGGCAGATCATCGCAGGGGAAGTTACGGCCACCCAAACGCTTTTCGGTGACGTAACCTATTCGATCAATGAAAATGTAACCTATTTAAGAACACCCAGCCGGTTTTCTTTCGCCGTCCCGCCCGATCTGATTGCCGGTGACCCCAGCCGCACACAGGCTCCCTCCAACCGTTCGGTTTGGGAGCAGCTCAAGCATATCGAGGACGGTTATGTAGCGGAGTTGGCTTTTTCCACGGTTGTGGGGATGGATCCCGAGGAGCTTCTCAAGCGGCTTTCCAACTATCAAGTGCGGGTTCTCAGCATGCCGGTTTATGCGGGAGAGCTGAAGGGAGATCTGAAGAATATTCCCCATTCGACCTCAAATGAACTCCATTTCGTGCCCCATCTTACGTTAAGGCCTTTTGTAAAGTATCAAGAAGAGGGAAACGGGATGAGCTGGGCCGGTTGGCTGGAGAATGCGGACACCCTCAAGCAATCCGTCGATCAAATGCTCAAAGATATCGAATGGCTGAGACAGGAGAGAAGCTACCGGGAGTCCGAAAACGACGGGAAGCGGTTGGACTACCTGAAAGAGAACGGAGTGAAAGTATATGGCGCCGTTGTTACAGGACCGGTGCGCGAGCTGGAGAAGCTGAAGCAGGAGCAGGACCTGTTTTATTTTCAATTGGGAAGGATCGAAATTTGGAACTGGGAGGAACACACATCGTAACAGAGGCCCATAGGTTAAATCCCCGTACACAAAGGCATCAAGTCTGGCGGTGTGTTATCGACACCTTTACATTTTTCCATATGTAAATAATTGCAATTTTACAGGACTTAAGTGCCAAGCAAGAGGGTTAACGGATGGGTATGCGGAGTGAAAACATATCCATTGGCCTGCTTATCTTTCCTTCTACAAGGAAACACATAACTTTCTGTTTTTTGTGGAACATTACCCCTTAGCCGATGACCGCATAAGAAAAACCATCGCCTAAGGAGTGAAATGGTTACATGAAGCGTTATGTCTCTTTCCTCGCCGCATTCGTTGTGCTTTTGTGTTTGATTTTACCCCATTCGGCCGAAGCCAATGCGAACAAACCTTATCACTTCGGGTTTAAGAAGAGCAGGAACCATGAGCTTCCATCGATTCAGGAAGAGGGGTTCCGGTCCATTGTCCAGAAGCATGATGCCATTTTTTTGGGCGATACGAAGCAAAAGGAGCTTTATCTTACGTTTGATAACGGCTATGAGAACGGGTATACGAGCAGGATTTTGGATGTACTCAAGGAGAAGCAGGTACCGGCCATCTTCTTTGTGACGGGACATTATATTCAAGACCAGCCCGAGCTGTTGAAGCGAATGGTGCAGGAGGGCCACCTCATAGGCAATCATTCCTGGAGCCATCCCGACCTTACACAGGTATCCGACCAGAAGCTGAAGGAAGAACTGGATCGTGTCAAAACGAAAGTAGCGGAGCTGACCTCCCAAAAGGAAATGCCGTATTTGCGCCCGCCGCGGGGGGTTTTTAGCGAACGGATGCTTGCGGCCAGCAAAGGATACGGGTATACCAACGTGTTTTGGTCGATTGCTTATAAGGACTGGGATCCGAAGCTGCAAAGAGGATGGGCTTACGCATACGAAAGCATCATGTCGCAGCTGCATCCCGGTGCGGTCATCCTGCTTCACTCTGTATCGAAAGACAACGCGGAGGCGTTAGCCAAAATTATTGACGATGCCCGGAAGCAAGGATATGAATTCAAGAGCCTGGACCAGCTGCAGACGAAAAATTATTAATTTATCCGTAACCCTCACATCGATGTGGGGGTTTATTTTGTATTCATACCGAAATCTGCTTTTGATGGAACCGTTTGCGGTGACTATAAAATAATGGGTTGACAGTAGGGTTTATTCTTGCTAGAATCCAAGTTGCAAATAAATGATAATGATTATCAGTACCAACTTTAAAAAGGGGAGTGTAATGATGTTAAAGAAACACCGGAGATTCTTATCATCCGCAATAACGGCTATTCTGAGCGTCGGGCTTTTGGCAGGATGTGGAACGGCATCACAAGGCGGACAGCAAGCTGCGCAGCCGCAAGAGCCGAATAGCGGAGCTTCCGAATCGAAGACGGAACAAGTCGTCAATCTTTATACGGCAAGACATTATGAAGTGGACGACGTTCTTTATGCTCAATTTACGGAGAAAACCGGTATTAAAGTCAATGTCGTCAAAGGCAAGGCGGAAGAATTGATTGAACGGTTAAAGCGTGAGGGAGAGAGCACTTCCGCCGATTTGTTCATCACAGTGGACGGCGGAGTGCTGAATAACGCCAAGCTGAACGGAGTGCTGCAGCCTGTAAAGTCGGATGTCATTGAGGCTAATGTTCCTGCACAGCTCCGGGATAAAGACAACGAGTGGATCGGTCTGTCGACGCGGGCCCGTGTGATCGTATACTCCAAAGATCGGGTTAAACCGGAGCAGCTCTCTACATACGAAGATTTGGCTACCGATAAGTGGAAAGGAAAAGTGCTCGTGCGTTCCTCCACAAGCTTGTATAACCAATCGCTGCTTGCTTCCCTGATCGAGTTGAACGGGGAGCAGAAAGCGGAAGAGTGGGCTAAAGGCATCGTCGCTAACCTCGGCCGTGCGCCGGAAGGCGGGGACCGTGACCAAGCAAAAGCCATTGCTGCGGGAACCGGAGATGTAGCCATTATGAACACTTATTACTTTGGACAGATGCTGAACTCCAAAGATACGGAAGAAGTGAAGGTTGCACAGCAGCTCGGCGTGTTCTTCCCTAACCAAAGCACGACCGGCACGCATCTGAATATCAGTGGAGTGGGTCTTGCAAAGCACAGCAAAAATAAAGAAAATGCCGTGAAGCTGATCGAGTTCTTGACCGATACGGAAGCGCAGGAACTGATGTCCAAGGAGAACTTTGAATTCCCGGTAAACCCCAAGGCGGAGAAACCGGAGCTTCTGAAATCTTGGGGAGAGTTTAAGGCCCAGCAAATTGACTTTGCCAAGCTGGGAGAACATAATAAAAAGGCAGTTGAGATTTCTAATAAAGTAGGTTGGAAATAAAAATGCGCTTTAGAGCAGCTATACGCAATATAAAACAACATACAAACGGCTGGCTTTATGCCAGCCTTCTGGGGGCAGTGGTCGTTCTGCTGCCCATTTTTACTATATTCGTGTCGCTGTTCCAACCGCCAAACGAAAACTGGCAGCACATCAAGCAGTATTTACTGCAGGACTATGTGTTCCAGACCGTTTGGCTTGTGTTGTTTACTTGTCTGTTTACCGTGCTGCTTGGGGTAACGTTGGCTTGGCTGATCGCGGCTTATGATTTTCCGCTCAGACGCTTTTTTCGCTGGGCGCTTGTGCTGCCGCTGGCCGTTCCTCCGTACATTGCGGCGTACACCTACAGCACGATGTTGAGCTATACCGGCATTGTCCAAACCACGCTGCGCAATGAATTCGGGGTGATGCCAAACCCGGAGTGGTTTGGCATCATGTCGATGAGAGGCGCCATTTTCATATTTACGATGTTCTTGTTTCCATACGTATACATGATTACCAGATCCTATCTGGAGCATCAGAGCGGCTCTTATATTGAGAATGCCGCTCTGCTCGGGAGAAAACCTTTTTCCATATTTCTCTTTATCGTGCTGCCGATTTCCCGGCCTGCCATCGTCGGCGGTGTCATACTTGTCGTATTCGAAGTGCTTAGCGATTATGGCGTATCGAGCTATTACGGTATCCAGACCATCTCCGTGGCGATATTTCAGACCTGGTTCGGAATGTACGATGTCGACTCTGCCGTCCGTTTGGCCGCATGGCTGATGGCGGGGGTCGTCGGGATATTCGTGGTGGAACGGCTGCTCCGCCATCAGCGGAGCTTCGCGGCTTCCACCAGTAAATCGAGACCGCTTACACCCAAGAAGCTGAAAGGTATCCGCGCTGCGGCTGCTTTCATGTTCTGCGGGCTTATGTTTGCGTGCTCCTTCCTTATCCCTGTCATTCAATTGATCGTATGGGCCGCCTGGAGCTATGACGATGTGCTTACCCCGGCTTTTTTCGAATTGACGTATAACACGATAGGCCTTGCTTTGACGGCCACGGCGATCATTATGGTGTTCTCAGTGATTACAGCCAATGTAGTTCGTCAGCAATCGAATGTGCTGACCTATGTGCTGGCCCGGTCGGTGACGTCCGGCTATTCCGTTCCCGGAGCGATTATTGCCATCGGCGTACTGGCGCTGTTTATCGGCCTTGATCAATGGCTGGCCCCGCTATATGCCCGCATGGGCCTGGGGAAAGCGCCGCTTGTGCTCAGCATGTCCTTGGTTATGCTGGTTGTCGCTTATGTGGTCCGCTTTATGGCCACCGGATACAATGCGGTCGAGGCCGGTTTTGAGAAGATCGGGATGAAATATACGGAAGCCTCAAGGCTGCTCGGCCTGGGGATGACGAAGACCTTTTTCAAGGTGGATGCCCCGCTGATCAAGGGCGCCTTGTTCAGCGGCGTTATTCTAACGTTCGTGGAAATTATGAAAGAATTACCGTTAGCCTTGCTGCTTAGACCGTTTAACTTTGAAACGCTGGCGACCAAGACCTATCAATACGCAAGCGACGAACGCATCTATGAAGCTTCCATACCCTCTTTGTTTATTATCGGTGTCAGTATGGTCTCTGTTATCGTATTTCATCAATTAGGGAAGAGGTTGAATTCATGAAGATCGTGAATATTGGTAAACTTTCATTTTCCTATTCCTCCAAACAGAAGCCAGTGATTGACCGCTTCTCCTTCGATATGGAAAAAGGGGAGATCGTCGGGATTTTGGGGCCTAGCGGGAGTGGAAAAAGTACGCTGCTGCGGCTTGTTGCCGGGTTGGAGTCGCCAACCGGTGGAAGCATTGCGATTTCCGGGCGTACCGTGGTGGACGATACCTCCTTCATACCTCCTGAAAACCGCGGCGTCGGCATGGTGTTTCAGGATTATGCATTGTTTCCGCATATGACCGTAGCAGGCAACATCGAATTTGGCCTGCATCGTCTGTCGAAGAAAGAACGTGCCGCGCGGCTTGCAGAAATGCTGGAGCTGGTGCAGCTATCAGGCTTTGAGAAGCGTTATCCCCACGAATTAAGCGGGGGCCAGCAGCAGCGTGTAGCCTTGGCAAGGGCTCTTGCCCCGCGTCCTTCCATTCTTCTGATGGATGAACCGTTCAGCAACCTGGATGCAGACCTTAAAGTCTCTATCCGCAGCGAGCTTAGAGATATCCTGAGAAAAGCGGAGATGACCTGTTTGTTCGTAAGTCACGACCACCAGGACGTTGATGCGATTTGTGATCGTACGGTGATGATGGTTTCTTAATCAAGGGTTGCCCGTTGCATTAGACCAACGGGGATAGTATAGTTGTATTAACTATACTGAGGTGAAGCGACACGAGATGAATTGGATGGAGACGATTACAAGTTTGGATTGGCATGATGTGGAACATTGGCTAAAGCAATATGAAGCCTTAGGGCCGCTTCCCGGTATTCTAGCCCCTATGGCAGAATCCTTTCTCCCCGCTTTGCCTCTGGTGGCTATCTTGATTGCCAATGTGAATGCCTATGGATTAGGCGAAGGCGTATTGCTGTCCTGGATCGGAGTAGTGTGCGGAAGCATCAGCGTGTTTGCAATCTTCCGTAAATTTGGTGGCAGGCTTCGCGGTTGGATCGAGCGGAAGCATCCCAGGTCGGAGAAATTAGTGCATTGGCTGGAGCAGCACGGGTTTACCCCCATTTTCCTGCTCGCATGCTTCCCGTTTACACCATCCTCTCTTGTGAACATAATAGCGGGGCTCTCCAAGGTTCCCATGCATACCTTTGTCTTGGCTACGGCTTTGGGCAAAGGCGTCATGATCTTTCTCGTATCGTTTGCCGGCCATAATTTGGACAGCCTGCTCAAACATCCCCTGAAAATAGCGCTGATTTTTCTTGTGTTCTTTATCATTTGGCTGTTCGGGCGTAAGCTGGAATCCAAATATTTTAAATGAAAGCACCGCTCTCTTCTGAAGCTGTCTGTTCAGGGGAGGGCGTTTTTTGTTAGGGAACCAACTTCCAGCATAGCTGTGCGTTTGGTGTTTACAGTATGAACGCGCAAAATTAGAGGTAGCGGTCTTGACGGCGGCATGATAACCTGAAGGAAAACAGAGGCAGAGGTGAAAGGAATGGGATTTTTCGACGGGCTCATGGGGAACGCATCGGAATTGAATGCGGTTGATCTCCAGAAAGAATACGCACGAATATTGGCCAAAGGCGAAACGATTGAGAAGGGGTATAAGGTCATACGCGATCTGTTCATTTTTACGAACAAACGTCTGATTCTGGTGGATAAGCAGGGCTTGACCGGAAGAAAGATGGAGTACCATTCCGTTCCTTATCGGAGCATCACGCACTTCAGCATTGAAACCGCGGGGAGCTTTGATCTGGATGCCGAACTGAAAATCTGGATTTCCGGGAATGCGACACCCATCCAGAAGCAGTTTAACAAGAGCTTGAATATCTATGAGCTGCAGAGCGTGTTGGCCGCTTACGTGCTGGAATAGACAATACGACGGGATCTAAAGCGATAGACAAAATGGGAATAATGATGGAAAGCCGGCAGCAGGGGGATTAAGGTTGCCATGATCGGGTGCCGCAACGATTCGTGCTAAAGCTCTGATGGCAGCTCATGCGTTCCGCCGCACCAAGTCAGAATAGGCCTGACGGGCCCTCGAACGAATGTTTGTTCCACGTGGAAAACGTAAAGGTCATACGAAAGGGGTATACCACCGGTGATCCGCAAAAAACGGTACTGTACATCCTTATTATCATCGCCTTTCTCGATATGATCAGTCAGCTGCCCGTGATTAGTTCTTGGGCTCAGAGTCTCGGAGCAGATCCGTTCATGATCGGATTAGCCGTAGGCGTTTATTCGCTTACGAATATGATCGGTAATGCTGCCGCTCAAGGCGGACGCGCTCGCTCTCCGCGAGCAGGCTGCAGGGCTGCTGCTAAGCACCTTCGGCGTGGTGGCGATCGGCGTGTTCCTGCTGCCGACCAACCGGATATTCGACCGGGTACCGCCGCTTTCCACCTTGCTGGCCGGGATGCTGACGATTGCCGCGGCCCTGCTTGGACTTTCACTGGCCGGCCGGGAGGAGAGCCTTTTCGCAGTTATGGCGATATACGGTATCGGCTTTGCCTTCATGTTTCCTTCTATGAACGCTCTTTTGACCGGTCACGTCCCCGAAGGAGATCGAGGGAAGGCCTTCGGGCTGGGGCCTGTTTCTGCACTTGACCCCCGGAACCAGCAAAGCTCCGCCTTCCGTCTTCCGGCTTATCACGGGAAGAGCGGCCTGCAACGTGGAAAGAAGACCGCCAAGGCATAGGTATTACCCGCTGTTCCAGCCCGGCTGGACGACCTTTGCGGTTTCTCCTATAATGGGCTTACACGTAAAATGAAAGCGTTGGCATCACGACGGGCGCTTAGCAAAGGATAGGTGCTGAACCATGTCGCGTAACAAATGGGCGATCGGCGTGTACGCGCTGTTTATCGTATTTTTATTGCTGCTCTGGCAGTTCATTCAGACCAGCTTGGCCATTCAATCCGTTGTCGGACAAATGGAGAGCGGGGCGTCGGCTGAACGGTCGGGTCCGCATCTGGTGCTTATTTCACAAGAGCTGGACAATCCGTATTGGCGGACGGTGGAGCGGGGCGCCCGGGATGCGGCATCGAAGCTGGGGGCGGATATCGAATATATCGGGCCTTATCGCAACAACCCGCAGGAACAGAAAAATCTGCTCGAGAAGGTGATCGCAGCCAAGGCCGACGGCATCCTCGCGCAGGGCATGGCCGACAGCGATTATATCGGCTTGATTAATCGGGCGGTAGCTCACGGCATCCCGGTGGTGACGGTGGATACGGATGCGCCGGAAAGCGCCAGGCTTACATATGTCGGGACGGATAACTATCTATCCGGACGTTTGCTGGGTGAAGCGGTAGTCAAGACGGCAGGAACGCGGGGAGAGATCGGCGTCATCATCGGCAGTCAAGAAGCGGCCAATCAGCGCTTGAGGCTGGAGGGATTTCTTTCCGTCATCGAAGCTTACCCGGAGCTCAAGGTGGTGGAAGTCCGCGCATCCAATATCTCGCGGATTCAGGCGGCACAACAGGCGGAGGATCTGATGAGAAGCTATCCGAATTTAACGATCATGGCCGGAACGAGCGCGCTGGATGCGATCGGTATTCTACAGGCCAAAAAGAAGAGCGGCCGGGAAGGACTGCTCATTTTCGGTTTTGACGATTTGGAAGAAACGCAGCAGGCGATCAGGCGCGGTGATATTCAAGCGACGGTCGTACAGAAGCCGTATCGGATGGGGTACGACGCCGTGAAGCTGATGCTTGAGCATAAGCAGGGGGCTGCGTTGCCGCGGGAGCATTATACCGAAACGGGACTCTTGACTCGGGAGGATTTGGGCGGGGAGGATTCGCAATGAGTATCCGCCGAAAGCTGTTCGTCTTTATCCCGCTGATTGTTGTGCTGATTAACTCGGTGTCTTTTTTCATCTTCCAAAGCGGCAAAACGGTTCAGGAAAGCTACAATCTCATGATGGAACGGATTTTATTATATAAGCAGGTCGCACAAGGAACGGAAGAAAATTTAAGCGCCCTGAGCTCTTACTTGATTGAGCCGAGCACGGGCAACCGGGATATCGTGGCCGATCGGAGAGAGCGCCTGCAGCAGCTGCAAGCGCTTCTGACGGCAAGCCGAAACGAGCTGAATCCGTTGGGGCTCACCAATTACACCAATTTGCTGGAAACCTTCATTCATCAGGAAACATCGGTTGTGCAATCTTTGGAAGGAGGGACGCTGTCCTCCTATGTTTCTCTTTATGAGCAGGCGGAGAAAACGGCCGGCTTTATCCAGCAGGAAGGGCAGCATCTAGTTGACTTGGAGCTTACCCATTACCAGCCCTATTACCAGAGTATTCTTAAACTTACGAATCATATCAACAGCCTGGGATTTGCGATCTTTCTCGTGGGAACCCTCTTGAGTATCTTGTTTGCCATCTGGCTGTCGCAAAGCATTACGGAGCCGATCGGCCGGCTGGTGCAGACGGCCAAGCAGATCTCGAGGGGAAACCTCAATGTGGAGCCGCCGGCATCGCAAACCGACGATGAGATCGGCATTCTGACCGGGACGTTTCGGCACATGCTGTACAATCTCAAGGAGCTGATCGCCCGGGATAAGGAGCGGCTGGAGATGGACCGGCTTGTCAAGGAATTGGAGATCAAGGCGCTGCAGAGCCAGATCAATCCGCATTTTTTGTTTAATACGCTGAACAGTTTGTCCAAGCTGGCGTTGATTGAGGGAGCGGACCGGACCAGCGATTTAATTGTGTCCGTATCCCATTTGCTCCGCTACAATTTGCGCAAGCTCGACCAGCCGGTAACCCTCCGGGATGAGGTAGAGCATGCAAAGGAGTATTTTACCATCCAAGGTTCAAGGTTTCGCGATAGAGTACGCTTTGTAACGGAGATTGAGGAGGCCGCGCTGGGCCAGCTGATTCCATGTCTAACGCTGCAGCCGCTCATTGAGAATGCGTTCGTGCACGGGATTGAGAATATGGAGGAAGGTGCGGAGATTGCCCTTCGCATTTGGACAATACCGTATCAACGCCAAGTGATCGTACGGGTGGAGGATAACGGGGTCGGCATGCCGGAGGAGACCCGGATCGCGCTGATGCGGCAGGACGAGCAGCCGGTAAAAACCGCGGGGAGCATGTCGGGGGAACCGCCGACTGAGAAGAAGGCATCGACGGGCCTTGGAACGCATAATGTGTTTAAGCGGATCCGCCTTTTTTATGGCCGAGATGATTTGGTAAGCATTCTGGGGAATACAAGACAGGGACAGGGCACGGTGGTGGAGTTAAGGCTGCCTATGCTTACGGAGGAGGTTAAGCCGGATGTACAGATTGCTGATCGCCGATGATGAAGCGTTGGAACGCGAGGGGCTGGAGCTGATTGTAAAGCGCTTTATGCCGGACATATTCGATATCGCGCATGCGGAGAACGGACGGACAGCCATTCAACGGGCGGATGAAATCAGGCCTGATATTGTATTTATGGATATTAAGATGCCGGGCATTCAAGGTCTGGAGGCGATCAGGGAGATCAAATCGCGGCATCCGCAGGCAAAGTTCGTGCTCGTGACGGCGTACGATAATTTCGCTTATGCGAAAGAGGCGATCTCACTTGGTGTAAAGGAGTACCTCCTCAAACCGATGAGGCGGGATCAGATCGCAGATATTTTGGGGAAGCTGACGGAAGAAATCGCAGCAGAACACAAAAAGCGGGAGGAAGAGCTGCGCCTGAGCGAACGGGCGATGGAGTTCATGCCGCTTGCAGAGAAGGAAATTGCGCTGTCCTTGATGCTCGATCCCTTGTATGACCACCATCTGGAACCTCTGTTTGGGCTGCTGGATTTGCGCGTGGTATGCGGATGCGCCTGCGTGATTTCGCTGCCGGTAAAGGAAGATGGGACGATCGATACTCCAGAGGGTATGAGCAGCGAGCAGCTGTATGAAGCGGTGCGGAGCCGGGCCAAAGCGACGGTGCCGCATGCTGTCGCCGGTCCTGTAGTGGGCAGATGGATCGCCTTGTTTCTTGTGAACGGGGATGAGAGCAAGCCGTTCTTCACCTTCCGTACCGAATCCCTGCAGTGGGGCAAGGAGCTGAGCAGCTTTATTACCGGGCAGCTAATGATCGGCGCCAGGCTCGGTCTGGGAACCGTAAAACCGGGTATCGAAGGTTTGCGCGTCTCGTTTAGGGAAGCGCTGTATGCGGCAGCTGCGGAAGGATCCGAGCGGCTGCAGCCGTTCGACCGGTTGCCCGAAGAGGCGGCCGGAGCGGCCAAGGGGTTGGAAGTCACCGTTTTTCCGCGAGGGGACGACATGAACCGGCAGCTGGACCAGCTTCAGGAGGAGAGGGGAAGGCGGGCCGGATCGGTATTGGACCGGGTGCTTGATTATATAAGGAAGCATTACCGGGAGGACATTTCATTGGAGCAGGCAGCCGATCATGCGGGTTTGAATCCATTTTACCTCAGCAAGCTGTTCAAGCTGCAGACGGGAGAGACGTTTATTGACCATATTACCCGTTTGCGGATCGGCAAGGCCAAGGAACTGCTCGCGGATGAACAGTACAGTTTAAAGGAAATCTGTTATCAGGTCGGCTATCATGACCCGAACTATTTTAGCCGCGCCTTCAAGAGAGCGACAGGGGTTTCCCCGTCGCAGTATCGGCAGCAAAAAGAGCTGTCGGCCGGCGCTGATCAAGCTTGACCAAATCAAAGCGGGATAAAGTCCATTTCTATAGGGAAATGGATTTTTTTGCTGTAGTGCCAAAAAAATACTAGAAAATGAAAATTGATAGTTAGCGTTTTCATCCGGAATTAAAACAATCCAGATTCATGCCAAAGAAATGCTGGCTTTAACCGGTGTGTAAGCGGGGTCTCCTTGATATGATGTAAGCGCATACCATCCATCGTGAAACTCCATATAGAGCGCTAAACGGTTTTAACTCAGATCAAAGGGGAGATTACAAATGAAAAGAAATACGGTAAAGGTTCTTTCCGTCTTGACAGCCGGTGGCCTGCTGCTTGCGGCCTGCAGCTCCGGAACGCCGAATCCGCAGGGACAGGAGACGCCGCCGAAGCCGTCCGAACCTGCCAAAACTGATGCAAAGAAGCAGGTGGAGATTTTCAGCTGGTGGACCGGAGCGGGCGAGGAAGCCGGACTGAAGGGGCTTATTCAGCTGTATAAGGAGAAAAACCCGGACATTGAAGTCATCAATGCCGCCGTCTCCGGCGGAGCGGGTACGAATGCCAAAGCCGTTTTGGCAAGCCGGATGCAGGGCGGAGATCCCCCGGGTACGTTCCAGGTTCATGGAGGCGCGGAGCTGAATGCCGGATGGGTCGCCGCAGGCAAAATGGAGCCGCTGAACGATCTGTTTGATCAGGAAGGCTGGAAGGATAAGTTTCCGAAGGAACTGATCGAGCTGGTCAGCAAAGACGGCCAAATTTACTCCGTTCCTGTGAATATTCACCGGGGCAACGTGCTCTTTTATAACAAAAAGGTGCTCGATCAGCATGGCCTGAAGGCTCCGACAACGTTCGAGGAGTTCTTCCGGGTCGCGGATACGCTCCAAGCCAAAGGGGTCACCCCGCTGGCGCTTGGAGATAAGGAGCCGTGGACGGCATCGCATCTTTTTGAGACGGTGCTTCTCGGCTCCCTCGGTCCCGACGGCTACAAGAAACTGTGGACCGGTGAACTGAGCTTTGAGGATGCATCGGTCAAGAAAGCCGCGGAAACCTTCAAAAAAATGATCGGTTACGTCAATAAAGACCATGCGGCGCGCAACTGGCAGGATGCAGCCCAGCTCGTAGCGAAGGGCGAGGCGGCCATGAACGTCATGGGCGACTGGGTGAAGGGGTACTTCACTACGGATCTCAAGCTGAAACCGAATGAGGATTTCGGGTGGGCGCCCACACCGGATTCGGAGGGAAGCTTTATGGTCATCACGGATACGTTCGGGCTGCCGAAGGGTGTGAAGGATCCGGAATCGATCAAATCGTTCCTGAAGGTACTAGGGTCTGTCGAAGGGCAGGATGTGTTCAATCCGCTCAAAGGGTCCATTCCGGGGCGGATCGATGCGGATGTCACCAAATACGACGTGTACGGGCAACAAACGATTGAAGATTTCAAGACAAGCAAGCTGGCGCCGAGCATGGCTCACGGGTCCGCCGCTCCTGAGGGCTTCGTGACACAGGCTAATCAGGCCATGACGATTTTTGTTACGAGGGGCGATGTCGATCAATTTACGAAGTCGCTTCAGCAGGCTGCAGCCGCAAGCGGTATCAAAAAGTAACACGGAATTTACCCGGTGGCGCGGGCGGCGGCAAGACCGTTGTCCGGCTGTTCCGGGTCTGGTTTGGGGAGGTGAATGACAAATGAATACATCAGCCTCGGAGCGGTGGATCCCTGTGCTCATGATCCTGCCCTCAGCTATAGCCATTGCTGTGTTTGTATATGGTTTTATCGCATGGACCGGCTACGTTTCGTTTACCGATTGGAATACACTGGTGAAGAACCTGAGCTTCGCGGGTCTGAAAAACTATTCATTTTTGTTTCAGGATTTCCGGTTTCAGTCAGATTTGCGCAATACGCTGGCGTTTACGATCTTGTTTATTACAGCAACGATGGGCATCGGACTTTTGCTGGCTCTCCTGATCGATCAGAAAATTAAAGCGGAGGTGCTGTTCCGAAACATTTTCATTTTCCCAATGGCGCTGTCGTTTGTTGTTACCGGCGTTGTCTGGCAGTGGCTGCTCAACCCGTCCACGGGCTTGAACCTGATTTTGCAGTCGTTGGGCGTAACGAATGTGCCGGATTGGTATATCAGCACCAGGATCGTACCAGCGATTTCCATTGGACAAATCGAATTCGGCCTGCCGCTTGCGCTTATTGCCGTCGCCATTGCTACGGTCTGGCAGATGTCCGGATTCACGATGGCGATGTATTTGGCGGGGCTGCGCGCAATCCCGGACGACTTAAGGGAGGCGGCTCGGGTAGACGGGGCAAAGGAACGGGAAATCTGGTTTCAGATCATTCTGCCTCAATTGAAGCCGATTACGGTAAGCGTCATCATTATTCTAGGGCATATTTCGCTCAAAATCTTCGATCTCGTCTATGCGATGACCGGACCGGGCGCGATGTTCGTTACGGATGTGCCTGGCGTATATATGTTTGAGACGACGTTCCGGGGCAATCATTACGCCCAGGGCGCAGCCATATCGATGATTATGCTTGTGCTGGTGTCGCTGCTCATTGTACCTTACCTGATGGCCAGTATGCGAAAGGAGGAGTCGGCATGACGACCGCTCTGAACGCGAGACGCTGGGGGCTGTATATGCTGCTCGTTCTGCTGGCGCTCTTTTATCTGCTTCCGGTGTATGTGATGGTCACCACCAGCATCAAAGGAATGGACGAGATTACGCTCGACCAGATGTGGAAGCTTCCTTCCGGGGTTTACTTTGAGGGATATCGCGAAGCATTCAGCAAGCTGGCGCCGAATCTGTGGAACAGCCTGCTGCTCGCCGTGCCTGCCACGGTGCTCTCTGCACTGCTCGGAGCGCTGAACGGCTATGTGTTGAGCAAATGGAAGTTCCGCGGCAGCGACACATTGTTTACACTGATGCTGTTCGGGATGTTCATCCCGTATCAGAGTATTCTGATTCCGCTCATTCAATTTCTGCAGACGATCGGCCTGTACAACTCGATTCCCGGTCTGGTTTTGGTGCATGTCGTATACGGACTGCCGATTTGTACACTCATCCTGAGGAACTTCTACGCGGGCATTCCGACCGAGCTCCTTGAAGCGGCTAAAATCGACGGCAACGGATTTTTCGGTATTTTCCGCTACATCATATTTCCGCTTTCCATTACAGGATTTGTGGTCGTTGGCATTTGGCAGTTCACCAACATCTGGAATGAGTTTCTGTTTGCAGTTTCGCTTACGACCCAAAAGCAGCAGCCGATCATGGTCGCTCTGCAGAATCTGTCCGGCAGTCAGGTGGTGCAGTGGAACGTCCAAATGGCCGGCGCACTTTTGGCCGCTCTGCCGACCCTGCTGGTTTACGTGTTTCTTGGCAAATATTTCATCCGCGGCTTACTCGCGGGATCGATCAAAGGCTAAAAGAGAAATGCCCGCAGAGCACTTGCTGCCTATGCTCTGCGGGCATTTTGCTTATTTCACCTGAAACGAGCTTTTCAGCGATACGATTCGGTTGAATACCAGCTTATCGGTTGTCGTATGTTTCGGGTCTACATTGAAGTAGCCGTGGCGGAACATCTGGAACTTATCATAAGGCTTCGCGTTTTTCATGTTGTCCTCCACATAACCGTGGAGGATCTCCAATGAATTCGGGTTCACCTTGTCAAGGAATGATTCGCTCTCTTCCATGTTGTAGTCGAGAATAAGCGGCTCATACAAACGGAATTCCGCCGGCTTAGCGCTTGTAGCCTCAACCCAGTGGATCGTCCCCTTCACCTTGCGGCCGGTAAACCCGCTGCCGCTTTTGGTCTCGGGATCGTAGGTACAGCGCAGCTCAACCACGTTGCCGTCGGCATCCTTGATCACTTCTTCGCACTTGATGAAGTAAGCGTGCTTCAGGCGTACTTCATTGCCGGGGAACAGACGGTGATACCCCTTCGGCGGCTCCTCCATGAAGTCGTCCCGCTCGATGTAAATCTCACGGGAGAACGGGATCTGGCGCGTCCCCATCGCTTCGTTCTCCGGGTTGATCTCTGCATCCAGCATCTCCACTTGACCTTCCGGATAGTTGGTGATGACGACTTTTAACGGCTGCAGCACGGCCATCGTGCGCGGCGCCTTCAGCTTCAGGTCCTCACGGATAAAATGCTCCAGCAGTTTATCGTCCACCACGCTGTTGTTCGTCTTGACCACGCCGACTTCGCGGCATAACTCACGAATCGCCTCCGGTGTATAACCTTTGCGGCGCAGGCCGGAAATCGTCGGCATCCGGGGGTCGTCCCAGCCGTCCACGAGCTTCTCGTCCACAAGCTGCTTGAGCTTTCTTTTGCTCATGACGGTATTGGTCAGATTCAACCGGCCGAATTCATATTGTTGAGGCACACATTCCATTTCACATTCACGGACGACCCAATCATACAAGGGGCGATGGTCGGCAAACTCCATTGTGCAGATGGAATGAGTGACGCCCTCGATCGCATCCTCCAGCGGATGGGCATAATCGTACATCGGATAAATGCACCATTTGTCACCGGTGTTGTGATGATGAGCGTGCGAAATCCGGTACAGCACCGGGTCCCTCATGTTGATATTCGGCGAGGCCATGTCGATTTTGGCGCGGAGCACCTTCTCGCCGTTCTGGAATTCGCCCTTGCGCATCCGCTCGAACAGGTCGAGATTTTCCTCCACGCTGCGGTTCCGGTACGGGCTTTCTTTGCCGGGCTCGGTGAGCGTGCCGCGGGTTTCGCGGATTTGCTCGGCCGTCAGGTCGCATACATACGCCTTGCCCTTACGGATCAGCAGGACGGCGCGATTGTACATTTCTTCGAAAAAATCGGAGGCGAAAAACAACTTCTCCCAGTCAAAGCCGAGCCACTTTACATCTTCTTTGATCGATTCGACATACTCCGTATCTTCCTTCAGCGGATTCGTATCGTCAAAGCGCAGATGCGTCCTGCCGCCGAATTCGTCCGCCAGCTCGAAATTCAAGCAGATCGATTTGGCGTGTCCGATATGCAGATAGCCGTTGGGCTCCGGAGGAAACCGGGTCACGATTTCTTTTACTCTCCCCGCCTTTAAGTCTTCGGCCATAATCGTTTTAATATAATTGGAGGATGAAGCAGATACAGGTTTTGTTGTTTCCACAGATATCAACCTTTCTAACATGAATAACTGCAAAAATCTATTAACATCTATAATACACAAAATGAACCGCAATTATAATGGTTTTTAAGCACGAATCTATGAATTTAGGGTGCGGCAGACATATAGGGCGGCGAATTTGTACAATGACTTCAGGCCTCCCGGCCTTTCTTGCACACGCGTCTTTTGCGGTAAAGCAGCCGTCAAAATGGCGTACCTGTATGGAAATGGACTCGTCTGCTTGGCTCATGGACCGGCTTCGCAAGCTTGTGACCCGGACAAGGACAAGATACAATAACGATAACGGGTTTGGAGGTGAGCGAATGATTCGAATCGGACTTGCCGGCTGGGGGGATCATGATGAGCTTTACGAACGGAGTGTCGGGGCAAGGGATAAATTGAAGGTATACAGCCGTTATTTTTCCGTGGTGGAGGTGGACAGCTCCTTTTATGCCATACAGTCGGAAAGCACCTACGAACGGTGGGTAAACGATACCCCGTCCGATTTTTCGTTTGTTATCAAGGCCTATCAAGGCATGACCGGCCATCTTCGCGGTCCGAGCCGATTCTCCGACTCGAAGACGATGTTCGAAGCGTTCTGCAGCTCGATCCGTCCCGTGCAAGAGTCGGGCAAGCTGAAAGCGGTGCTGTTCCAGTATCCGCCATGGTTCGACTGCACGAGGATGAACGTGGAGCAGCTCCGGGAAACAAGAAAGCGGATGGATGACCTGCCCGTTGCTTTGGAATTCCGTCATCAAAGCTGGTTTTACGACGATATGAAGGAGAAAACCTTGTCCTTTATGGAGCGGGAGGGCTGGATTCACAGCATTTGTGACGAACCGCAGGCGGGGGTCGGATCTGTTCCGACCGTGTTGCATCCTACTGATCCGAATCTCACCATCGTCCGTATGCATGGCCGCAACGCAGAAGGCTGGAACCAGGGAGGCAGCCCCAATTGGCGGGAGGTGCGTTACTTATACCGGTACAATGAGGCGGAGCTGCTGGAGTGGAAAGGCCATTTGGAGCGGCTGCAGCAGCAGACGGCCGAGGTGTGCGTCATCTTCAACAACAACTCGGGAGGAGACGCGGCACACAATGCAGCCCAATTGATGAGACTGCTGGATCAGCCGACGAAACCGTTTGCGCCTCAGCAATTGGACTTGTTCTGAATCATTTCGCGCCTGACTCACCCCGTTGTCGCTGGATGCCGGGCGCGAAATGTTACGATTGACAAATCAGGGAAGCAGATTCATAATGAACATATGAATAATTGTTCATATATAAGTAAAACAAACCCATGTTATGGCATATAATAATAGAACTTGCTGATTTGCGCAGTCAGGGGGAATGCATCTTGTCTCAATCAAGCAGTCATCATCACGGACACCATCACCAACACGATCACCATGACCACCACGGCCATCATCACCATCACCATCGTCATGATCATGCCCGCGATGGCAATAAGAAAGGGCTCATCCTCGCCTTGATCATTACCACGAGCATCATGCTTCTCGAGTTTTTCGGAGGGCTTGTGACGGGAAGTCTGGCGCTGCTCTCCGACGCCGGCCATATGCTGAGCGATGCGGGATCGCTGCTTCTCAGTCTGGTAGCGATCAGCTTTGCGGCGAGACCGGCCACCTCCGGCAAAACCTATGGCTTTTACCGGGTCGAGATTCTAGCGGCGCTGTTCAATGGCGTGACATTGTTCGTTATTGCCTTTTTTATTATACAAGAAGCCTATGGCCGATTTTTGGCCCCTCCTGAAATCGCCAGCGGATCGATGATGCTGATCGCCTCCGCGGGCCTGGCCGCCAACCTGCTGAGTGCCTGGGCCTTGATGCGTAAAGGCGACGTCCGCAACAACGTCAATCTGCGCAGCGCGTATCTGCACGTGATCGGAGACGCCTTGGGCTCTGTAGGCGCCATGGCCGCGGGGTTGGTGATGCTGCTGTTCGGCTGGTATGTAGCTGATCCGATCATCAGCGTGCTGGTCGCGCTGCTGATTTTGAAGAGCGCATGGGGAGTCATTCGGCATGCGGTTCACATTCTAATGGAAGGGGCGCCTGCCCGTTTGAATTCGAAAGAGGTACAAAAGACCTTGGAGACCATAGACGGCGTGATCGATGTGCACGACCTGCATATATGGACCATTACCTCCGGGCTGGATTCACTAAGCTGCCATCTGCGTATCGAGGACGGCCGGGACAGCCAGCACATTCTGCAAAGCGCGATACAAATCATTGCATCCCGATTCCATATTCATCATACGACCATACAAGTAGAGGCTTCAGGAATTCTTCATGAGAGATGCGAGTATGAAAAAGGGGGAGGCCACTGATGGCCCGTGAATTCGACGTCTTTGTGGTTGGTTAGGGTCAGGCATGACCTTTGAAAGGCCGGAGATCGCTCCACCGCCAAGACCAACCATGGCCTTTTTTACGTAAACGGGTGATCTTATCGACGGGACCTTTTCTTAAGCCGTTCATTCCGGCATTCGCCGCACGCCGCCAAGGGTATATTTTTCAAGTACATACTTCCTCCTGACGAACCCTGCCCAACTTCGGGAAAAGGCTTCTTCATTCGCATAAATTTCACCGTTTCTTCCCACATTAACACCAACCCGATGCGACCGTTCCTTAAGACCCGGTTGCAGGAACTGAGGGAGAAAGGAGGACCCGCGAATGTCCCGTTACGATTCCAGCTTGCAGTCGCAAAATCCGATTTCGCAAGCACAAAACTCGGTGGAGAAGGCGCATAATGCCGTAAAGCAGGCAGAGTCGCATCCGTCCGGGCAGATGATTGAACAGGCCGAGGCAGCCGTGGAGAAGGCGCAACGGTCGATCGAGCAGGCGTCGCTCAGCCATAATCAAGAGCCGGTACAGCTGGCCGCCGACATGCTGGCTGAGGATGAAAGCTCTTTACACAGTTTGAAGCCAATAGAGGAGTAGCCGATGAAGCCGGGAACCGCCCGGCTTTTTTCTTTTACTTCATGCTCATAGGTCAGCTGCGGTTATCTCTGATCCGGACGTATGTACCCATTACTTCCAGGTTGTGCGGATGGCCTGTACAAGCTTTGGCGGTATCGTGTGTTTCATCGCTTTTCCGGCACCTTCTATGCTACAATGACAGTAATTGGAATAGGCTGGAGTCCTGACGGGCACACCTTGTCTATATTAATCTCCGACGAAGCGTGTTGTCTTTTATGATTATTCTCCTGCGGATGGTCGAATTTCCAGCTGCTGCACGTGGGTCACGGAGGAGCAGCTCGCCGAACAGCCTCATGCCGCAGGGTGTTTCGCTTCAAACTCGGAGTGAAAGGGAGACCAACATTCTGTTATGGCGGATCATCTAGCGAAACCGTCGGAAGAGGAAAAAGCTTGCGGGAAACGGCAGCGGTGGATCGAACTCGTCGAATCGGAGCTTTTGCCCGGGCTGACGCTGACCAGCGAGCAGCCGCACAATCCGGTTGTCGTCCACAGGTACCCGAAGCCGTGGCGGCTGGTCGGGGCGGGGAATTATGCAGGGGTGTTTGCGCACCCCTCATATCCTGACCGCGTGGTGAAGGTGTATGCACCGGGACGTGAAGGCCTGGAAGAGGAAGCGGAGGTGTACAGGCGGCTTGGAAAACATCCGGCGTTCTCCGAATGCTTACACGTGGGAGATGTCTATCTGGTGCTTCGCCGGTTGAGCGGCGTTACGCTGTATGATTGCGTCCGGCGCGCCATCCCGATTCCACGGCAGGTGATTGAAGATATCGACGACGCTTTGGCGTATGCCGTACAGAAGGGGCTCTATCCGCACGATGTTCACGGCAAGAATGTCATGATGAAAGACGGCCGGGGCATCGTGGTGGATGTCTCGGATTTTTTGCGCAAGGAGCCTTGTTCCATGTGGAACGACCTAAAAAAGGCATACGATCTGTTGTACATTCCGCCGCTTCGCCGGGTGCCGATTCCTGAATTCATATTAAACGCCGTCCGGATCGGATACCGGATGTGGAAAAAGCCGGCTCGTAATTAGGCGGACGAAACCGCGGCGGATTGGCCGCTTGTGAAATGACAATTTTCCTTTTTTGGCAGGAAAAACAAACTTGTCGGCGAAATGGTAATGAGGCGCCGATACGGCATCCGTCAATGGACGGAAGACGGGTCATTCTAAAAAGCGGGGCCAAACGGTTCGTAACAACCGTATATGAAAGCCTGCTACATGAACATGCGGCGTTCCGCACAAGATAATACGTAGTACCGTTCGTAAGCATACCTTATGCTTGTGAAATTGAAAATTTCAAGGAGGATCCCCCGATGTCCAAAAACTTAAACGAAGTGTTAAACACACAGATTGCGAACTGGAGCTTGCTGTATATCAAGCTGCACAATTACCATTGGTATGTCAAAGGCCCTCAGTTTTTCACGCTGCACGTAAAATTTGAGGAATTATATACCGAAGCTGCGCTGCATGTGGACAATCTGGCCGAGCGTCTGCTTGCGCTCAAGGGCCAGCCGGTAGCTACCATGCGTGAAATTTTGGAACTGGCGACCGTACACGAGGCAACAGGGAACGAGAATGCGGAGCAGATGGTCCGCGCTATCGCCAATGACTTCAACACGGTGGCCGCGGAGCTGAAGGAAGGAATGGCGATTGCCGAGGCGGCGGACGATGAAACGACAGGCGATATGCTGCTTGCCATTCACAGCTCGCTGGAAAAGCATACGTGGATGCTGGAATCGTTTTTGGGCAAATAAGGAGATCAAGCCAAGCGAACCTCTTCGGTCAGACGGGTTCGCTTTTTTGTGCTTCGTTTGGGTATAATGGAAACAAAAGGGATGGAGGGAAACTCATATGTTCGGACGATCATCGGTCATTTTCTTAGGATTAGCATGCGTGCTTGCTTTTAGCGGCTGCGATGCCGCCCGCCAAACCGCTCCTTCGCCGGTAAACGAAAATCCCGCTGCTCCAAACGATTCGGCATCATCTCCCATTCCGTATAAACAGGAAATTATCGCCACCGGATTGGATATCCCATGGGAGATTGAATTTGCACCGGACGGCCGTATCTTTTTTACGGAGCGCGGAGGTTCGCTGCGGCTGATCGATCAGGGAAAGCTCGTCGACGAGCCGGTGTTCCGCTTTGACGACAAGCTGTACACCCAAGGGGAAGCGGGACTGCTCGGACTTGCGCTGGACCCGAAATTTAACGAGAACCATTATATGTATGCCTATCACACGTACATGAATGGAAATCAACCGCTCAACCGGGTTGTCCGGCTGAAGGAGAGCGGAGGCAAAGCGACTCTCGACAAGGTGCTGCTGGACGGCATGCCGGGCAACCGGATTCATGACGGCGGACGCATTAAATTTGGGCCGGACGGATTACTTTATGTGACGAACGGAGATGCTGCCTCCCCATCCGTGGCGCAGGATATTGGTGTACCCGCGGGCAAAATCCTCCGTATTCACCCTGACGGTTCAATTCCGGCGGACAATCCGTTCCCGGGCTCGCCGGTGTACAGTTTCGGTCACCGCAACCCGCAAGGTCTGGCGTGGCATCCGGAGACAGGACAGCTGTACAGCTCGGAGCACGGACAATCGGCGCACGATGAGATCAATCGGATTGAGCCGGGTGCCAATTACGGATGGCCATTGGTTCAAGGCGATGAAACCGAGGCAAAGCCGGACAACAACCATACGGACAAGGCAGGTCCCGGACCGCTGATGAAGCCCATACTGCACAGCCATACCGTCACTTGGGCGCCGTCAGGTATGACGTTTATCAGTCAAGGGCCTTGGAAAGGCCATTTGCTTGTTGCGAATCTTCGCGGCACGCAGGTGCTGCATGTGGTTCTGACGGAGGATGGCAAGGGCGTGCATGCCTCGGATGCTTTGCTCAAAGGGGAGTTTGGGCGCATTCGCACAGTAACCGAAGCGCCGGACGGTTCAATCTATATTTTGACCAATAACCGCGATGGCCGAGGGAATCCGAAGGACGACGATGATAAAATCGTTCGCTTCATTCCCGCTTTCAATAAATAAACGGATGAGGATTGTGACTTAACCATGCAAGAAGAGCTGTTGGAGCTAATCAAAAGACTGCTGGGTGAACGCTTGCTGATTCAAGCGACGCTCAGCCAGGTGCGCCGCCGCGACCCGAGCGGTAACGGGTGCACGAAGGTGACGGTCAAGCCGGTGGAGCTAAAAGGTGAGCTGAACTACCAGTTCAGCTCATTTTGCGGTCCGAAGGTGTTTCATGACAACCTGCGCCCGGAAGAAGCGGAAGCAAGGTTTGCCGAGCTGTTCGCGGAGCAATTCCGCCAAGGGCTTCTGCAGACCGGGGAGGCGGATTACCAGGTGCTGATCAGCAAAAAAGGCAAGACCGGCATTCTGAAGAAACCGCCGACCAAGCAAGCGGTCGCAGCCATCACCCATAACAGGAAAAAGAATTATGTCATCGAAGAAGGGGAGCCCGTTCCCTTTCTTGTCGAGCTTGGCATCATGAATGCAGAGGGAAAGGTGTTGGCGAAGAAATACGATAAATTCCGTCAAATCAACCGTTTTTTGGAGATGATTGCTGACGTACTGCCTCATCTGCCGCAAGGGAGGACCTTGCATATGGTGGACTTCGGCTGCGGCAAATCGTATTTGACCTTCGCTCTCTACCATTACTTGAAGGTGATGCAGGGGATCGATCTGCGGGTTGTTGGCCTGGATCTTAAAGAAGATGTCATCAGCAGCTGCAGCGCGCTTGCCCAACGGCTCAGCTATGACGGCTTGCGGTTTTTGGTAGGCGACATCGCCCAATATGACGGGCTGCAGCAGGTGGATATGGTGGTGACGCTGCATGCCTGCGATACGGCGACCGATGCGGCGCTGGAGAAGGCGGTCCGCTGGGGCGCTTCGGTGATTTTGTCGGTGCCCTGCTGCCAGCATGAGCTGTTCCGGCAGGTCCGCAGCGAGGTGCTGGGGCCGCTGCTTCAGCACGGAATCTTGAAGGAACGTTTCTCGGCGCTGGCTACGGATGCGATTCGCGCCAAGCTGCTGGAGCTTCTCGGCTACCGGACACAGCTGCTTGAGTTTATCGATATGGAACACACGCCGAAAAATATTCTCATTCGCGCGGTCCGCAGCGAGAAGCCGCTGCCGCCTGCGGAGCAGGCCAAGCTGGCGGAGAGCTATATCGCCTTCCGTAACTTTCTTCAGGCGGATCTTTATTTGGAGCGTGCGATGAAGCCGGAGCTGGCAGCCTTGCTGAAGTCATAGCCGGGTGGGCGGAGAAAAGGATCATCCGCTTCCGGCTGCTTGTATTACAATAAGACAATCCTACAAAGCATTCATTCAAGAATGCATAAAATCGAGGTGCCGGGTTTTGGGGTATTTATTGCTGCTGCTGGCGACGCTGTCATGGAGCTTTGTCGGCATTTTGGTTAAATCAACGACCGGTTTTGTGGATAGTACAACCATTGCCTTTGCCCGGTTTGCGTTTGGCATTGTGTTTTTGGGAGGTCTGCTGCTCCTGAAGGACCGCGCCTTGAAGCTGAGATTTAACATGAAGTGGATATGGATCGGGGCGGCAGGGAAATGCTGCAATTATTTATTTGAAAATATCGCCTTATCGATCGGTTATTCTTACGGCAATATTCTGATCGGACCGATTCAGACGGTCATTTTGCTGGTGCTGTCGGCTTTCTGGTTTAAG
This sequence comes from Paenibacillus naphthalenovorans, assembly GCF_001465255.1. NCBI lineage: Bacteria > Bacillati > Bacillota > Bacilli > Caryophanales > Paenibacillaceae > Paenibacillus > Paenibacillus naphthalenovorans. Next base: position 4,412,724 of record NZ_CP013652.1, read on the forward strand.
GAACACGTATCGGTCAGAGGGTGGATCGCCGCGGCGCTTTGTATTGTCGGCGTCCTGTTGATCAGCTGGAACGGCCTCTCGTTATCCGAATTGCTCCAAGGCGGGATGGTGACCACGCTGTTGTATGGGCTTGCTGCTCTCGGTACGGCGTTTCACGTGCTGAGCCAAAAGGTGCTGATCAAGGAGATGGATGCAGGGAATATGAATTTCTCTGTCTTTCTGGTGTGCACGGTTCTGCTGGCGCTTCCGCTGCCCTGGACCTTTTCCTGGTCAGGCGAATTCAGCGTTTACGGCCTGCTGGCTCTGGTGCTGCTTGGGGTCATTACGGGGCTTGGCTTCTATTGGTTCTCACTCGCGCTCAAGCTGGTTTCTTTCCCCATTGCGGTCATCGTCAGCAACAGCTGGGTGCTCTTTTCGATTTTGTGGGCCTATTTGTTTTACCATGATCCGATTACGATCTATGTGATCGGCGGCGGAGGACTTTTTGTCGCCGGGCTGGTGCTGCTGAATTTGCCTCTTCGTTCGGCGGTGGAACGCCAGATATCCAGGAAAATGGCGGGGCCAAGCGGAGGGGCGGATGTAAGATGAAGGAGACTAATCAGCCTCGGGGGCCGCTTTTGACGGGATTTCCCCCGGTGGCCGATGAACGGTGCCGAATCCTGATAATCGGTTCCATGCCGGGGAAGGCGTCGCTTGACGTGGGGCAGTATTACGGGCATCCGCGCAATCATTTTTGGAGGCTTCTCTATACGCTGCTGGACGGTGGCGCCCCGGAGCCTTCTTATGAGGCCCGGATTCGGTTCGCTTTATCGCGCCGGGTGGCGCTTTGGGACGTGCTGCGGTCATGCGAACGCCAAGGCAGTCTTGATGCGGCGATCCGTCGGCCGGAAGCTAACGATTTTGAACGTTTTTATCAGCGCTGCCCGTATATTCGATTTGTTTTCTTTAACGGGAGCGCTTCGGAGCAGTTGTATCGGCGTTATGTGAAGCCTGTGGAGAAGGACGCCGCGCTTCGGTGCTACAGGCTGCTGCCGTCGTCGAGTCCGGCCCGGGCAATGACGTTCAGCGCCAAGCTGGAGGCGTGGCAGCCGCTTCGGGAGGCTTGGTTAAGTGGAGCGGAAGGATAAAAGCAGGACGAACACCCGGATCGGCTATCCCACCCGGGTGTTCGACGCTTATTCTTTTTCTTTTTGCGTGGCGCCAATCAAATTTTTCGTGGTTTTGACGTCCTCTACCGTATCGTTCACAAATTCCATGCTTTGATTTTCTGCTTCTGTAGATGCCGTTCCCTCATAGTTGCCTTGGTGCTTTTTGTTCTCCGACATGCGAGCGTCCTCCTTTCGCTTACCTGCTGCTGATTTCATGATTTAACGTGCTCCTCAATCTGGGAAAATATACTTCGGACCCGGTATCCCTTCCTTCCCGCATGGGAAAAAGGCTTCACGGGATACTAATCCGGAGACTTCGGTAAGGAGGTAGAAGACAATGGCGCGCGATAACATCCGGGTGCCTTTCGGTTACGAACCGCCTGATCCGCGGAATAAGGAACGAGGAAGTCTTTGGGTATACGATAGTTTCGAGGAATTTACGGAGCGGGATCTGGAGAAGGTTTGGGAGCTGGCCGACCGGCGAAACCTGGCCAAGACCGTATTTTACCCTCTTCATGAAGAGACGCTCCGCAGAATGGTCAAAGGCGCCTTCACGCCGCACTATCGCAGGGTGGATGCGCTCCAGGCCTTGCTTGATGCCGCCGGGACCGATCTGGATTATGTGATCGAGCGGTTTGAAAACAAACGTAAAAAATACACTCCGGTCGACACAGCCTTCCGTTTCCTCGAAGATAAATACGATGGGCCTTTCTTCGTATATGTTACTGGCGACACGGCGAATTTGCTGGCCTCTTATGATTCATTCGAAGCCTGGATCAGAAAGCTCCGCCTCTTGATATCTGGTAAGGAAGTCGGAGGAATCCAGCCGCGTTTGCTCCAGTACGAGCATCGCTGGGAATGGGTGTAAACGGATGGCCTGAAAATTGGCGGAACATGCGAACCTTATGGTGACTCTTCAACAATGACATCGATCGGTAATGGGTTTTATGAGGCCATTTTGAAGAAGGAGGGGGAACCATGGGGGGAAGAAAAAAAATCGCATGGATGGTGATCGCCGGTTTGCTGATCATCAGCTTGATCAGCGGCGCGGCTTGGATCGGTGACCAGCCGGTTTCGGCGGAAATTTCGGAGCAGGTCAAGGGCCAATTCGTTTGTCTGGACGAAGGAAACCGTAGAATCACTGTGGCCTATGAGGACATGGAGAGAACGTATCCGCTTGCAGCGGATGTGTGGGTATACCGGAATTCGCAAAAGGCGACGTTGGCGGAACTGAAGCAGGGCGATACACTGGACATCATCTTTAACAGTAAAAATCAAGCGGCTTATATCAAAGCGGCGGATCAAAGCACGGATGCAGAAGCGGCTCCTGCCGTGCCTGCAGATGCCGGTCCGGCTCCGTCCGCACAAGCAGCACCTTCGGTGGAAGCAGCTTCGCCTGCGGAAACAAAACCTGACAGTAGCGGGGGGTCTGCGCCTTCATCGGATGTGAACGCCGGTGTCTCTGCCGTGCCGCCGGCTGCTCAGCCTTCTGCAGGCAGCACACACGTTCCAATGGAGCAGGATCTCTATGCCTGGCCGTGGAAAGAGCTGGAGCTTGAACTGAAAAGCAAGGAGCTGGAGCTCAACCTGGAGCACGAGCCGAAGGGCAAAGAAGCAGAAGCGGAACTGCAGATCAAAATGAAGGATCGCTCGGTGATCCGCATGAAAGGCGCGGAGGCAGAGCACGTGCTGTTAATGTTGATGCAGGGGCTGCCCGAGGATAAAGCCGCTTGGGTGCAGGCGTTGAAGCAGCGTTTAGCAGCGGAGTTCAAACTGCGGGATGTCTCTTCCGCCAAATGGAAGCTGGATATTCAATGGAAAGACGATACCGGTGCCGTGATAATCCCTCCGGCCGAACATCCGAAATCGGAGCTCAAAGGCAAAGGAAAGGAGAAGGAGCACAACAAGGGAAAAGGGCATGACAAAGACCGCGGCAAGCACGATGACGACGATGATGACCACGACGACGATTAAAAGGTCAACATGCCTTCATCAGACACGTAGAAGGACCTGACGCTGTTCCGTCAGGTCCTTTTTTTGGTACGCCCAGCATGGGCGTCATGTTAGGGTGAGTGTCCCGAACGGGGGCTGGCGAGCGCCTACCGTAGCTGAGGGCAAGACCCTCTATGTCACGCCCCCTCCTACTCGATTGAATGATTACTCCTCGGGCGTACGGTCAAGATACAACCGAATGACCGAGGTGGAATCCCCATGCTCGATTTCCTCGCGGGAAGCTTTCTCCTCCAAAGGATCGTGAGTGTTTAAGCCCGGCGCAATGGTCGGTTCGTTATGTCTGTGTTCCGGCGTTATACGGGATTTGCGGCTTTCAGGCATGAGAATCTCCCTCTTCCGACTTGGAATAAGCGATCAGGGTAATGGCTTGTCCGGTCAGCCCGGAAAGCTTGGACTCGGCCTCCTGAATGATGCTGACCGTCTCCGATTCTGATGTTTTCGGCAAACGGGCGACTTGATAAGATTTGGTTTCGATTTTCATCGTCAAGCTCCTTCTATCGGCATTCGGATAATGTGAACTTTTCTTATCCTCTCCGATGAGAGAGTCATTCATGCATTGGTAGATCGGACCCGGAAGCTGTGATATATTGGAAGTACTGCAAAAATCGAAGGAACGGAAGGGTGGGGAAATCCGATGAGCCTCCAATGGAACCGCATGGCCGTGATGACCAGCATAGTGCTCGCCGTGCTGATTTCATCGATAGATACGACCATTATGAATACGACGATGCCGTTAATCGCCGAAGAGCTTGGAAATGTAAAGCTGTATGCGTGGAGCTTCGCTTCCTATATGATTATCTGTACGATCGTAACGCCGCTCAGCGGACGGATCTCCGATATATTCGGGAGGAAAAAAGTACTGGCCGTTGGGATCTTAATCTTTTTGGTAGGCTCCATCCTGTGCGGAATGGCATCCTCCATGCTGGAGTTGGTTCTGTACCGCGGCGTCCAAGGGCTGGGGGCCGGAGCGATGATTGCCTTTCCGGCTATTATTGCGGGCGATTTGTTCTCAGTGGAAGCGCGGGGCAAAATCCAGGCGCTTTTTACAGGTATGTGGGGATTATCGGCTGTATTGGCGCCCCTCCTGGGCAGTTTGTTTATCGAGCGATTAACATGGCGCTGGATTTTCTATATCAACATCCCGATTTGTCTGGCCTCTTTATTGCTGCTGATTCCATATCGGGAAGTATACCAGGCCCGCAAAAGCACAATCAATTATACAGGATCGCTTTTGTTCGGGTTGGGGATCGGACTTCTCCTTCTCAACACGGTGGTTGCGGAAGGCTATCTGCTGTATACCGTCCTGGGCCTGCTGTTCATGGCGCTTTTCATATGGAATGAGCGAAGGCATCCGTCCCCGATCGTACCGGTGGAGCTGATGCGAAACGGGACGGTAGCGTGGATGAATCTGAATGCCTTTTTGACCTGTGCAGCTTTATTCGGCGCTTCGAGCTACATTCCATATTATTTGCAGCACCAGGGATATTCGGTCTTTATGAGCGGGCTGGCGCTCATCGGCATGTCCGTTGGGTGGAGCCTCATGGGGGTGCCTGCAGGCAAATGGATACTGAAATTCGGCTACCGGCCGCTGCTCGTGATCGGGAATGCCCTTTTGGTTCTGTCGGGTCTGCTTTTGCTGTTTTTACCGGATCAGGGGGGCTTCTGGTTCGTTAATGGCGCCTTGCTGCTGCAGGGGATGGCCTTCGGCTTGCTGGTTACCGTTTCCGTCATCGGCTCCCAGCAGCTTGTCGATTCCCATCAGAAGGGAATTTCCACCTCGCTGCAGGTGTTTGCCCGTAATATCGGGACAGCGGCGGGAGTAACGATCATGGGGGCGCTCCTGACGAATGCTCCCGAATTTATGACCGGGATACACCGGCTGTTCCTTTATGGCTTCATTGTCGCGCTGGTCGCACTAGCTTCCACTCTTTTTCTGTTTATGAAGCACGAAAACGCAGGTATGCCTGCCAAAAAGCCCGGCGAACTCTAAGTTAATCGTCGCTCTTTCGATCTTTCCTTTCTTCCTTAGCTCTTCTTTCTTCGCGTTTGGGCTTGCGATCTTCTTCGTCACGGTACATATTTTGCCGCTTGGATGGCTTGGCTTGCAGTTGGGCTTGCTGTGCGGCAAGCACTTCATCCGGGACAGGGAACGGGGTGACCGGCACATCCTTTAACGCCCGGGTCATGATTTCACGAAAGAGCACCGCTGGCACCGCACCGCCCGAGGTCGTCAGGTAATGATTCTGATCGGTCTTGTCGTACCCGAGCCAGATCGCGGCGGTCAGCTCGGGTGTAAATCCTACGAACCATGCATCTTTCGCCCCGTTGCCGCCAATCCTTGCAAATTCAGGGGTATCCGGCAGCTGGGTCGTGCCTGTCTTCCCCGCCGTGGGGCGTCCGTCAAGAAGCGCAGCCGCTTGGCCCGTTCCGACGGCTACGGCTTCCTGCAGAAGCTGCGTCATCGTATAAGCATGGACGGGAGCCGTGAGCATTGTCCTCTGCGGTACGGCTTCGACCAAGGGATGCCCGTCCTTGGTTGTGATCCGTGTGATGGCGTGGGCCCGTTCCATCACCCCTTGATTGGCGATGGCGCCGTAGGCCTGTGCCATCTGCAGGGGGGAGACGCCCGCGGACAGACCGCCGAGAGCCAGGCTCAAGTTGCGGTCTTTCTCCGGCAGGTCGATGCCGGCCCGGCGTACATAGTCCAGCCCCGCATCGATCCCGATTTCGTTCAGGAGCCAGACGGGAGGGATGTTCCACGAGCGCAGTACGGCCTCCCGCAATGTAACCTGCCCGCGCGTCTGTCCATCCCAGTTGCTGGGCCGGTAGCCTCCGATGTCGAGCCGGCCATCGTAAAGCAGCGAGTCGGGAGTGTACCCGCGTTCGAGCGCAGGGCCGTAAACAGCCAGCGGCTTGAACGTAGAGCCTGGCTGGCGCTTCAGCTTCGTAGCGCGGTTGAAGCCGCGGTATACCTGATCCCCGCGTGCCCCGACGATGGCCCGAATGCCGCCGGTACGATGATCGAGCACGACGACTCCGCTTTGAACAGGCCGATCCCCCGGACCTGCGGGAAACAGCGCATCGGTGCGATACACTTCTTCGGCAGCCTGCTGCACCTTCACATCCATTGTCGTATGAATGCGGAGTCCCAGCGTCAGTATTTGCTGCTCCGTGAAGCCGTACAGCCTCTCCGCTTCATCCATCACATAATCGACGAAGGAGGGATATCGTCCCTTGAGCGATTCTCCATTGTCGGGTTTGAGCGCAATCGGCTGATTGACGGTTTGCGCGTAAGTCGCTTCGTCAATGGTCCCCTGTTCCAGCATCAAGGAAAGAACCAGATTGCGGCGTTCCAAGGCTTTATCCGGATTTTTGACAGGCGAGTAGAGCGTCGGCGCCTTCGGCAGCCCGGCGAGCAGAGCCGATTCCGCCAGTGTCAGTTCTTTAACCGGCTTGCCGAAATATTGCCGGGCCGCTCCTTCCACGCCCCAGCGTCCTTCTCCATAATAGATGCTGTTTAAGTACAGCTCCAAGATTTCATCCTTGCTGTAGGCAAAATTGATTTTGATGGCGTAGCCCAATTCTTTCACTTTCCGGCTGAGCGTTTTATCCGAATCCAGGAACAGGTTTTTGGCCAGCTGCTGTGTAATCGTGCTGCCGCCTTCCTTCAGGGAGCCCGACTGCAGATCGCGGATCAGCGCCCTCCCGATCGACCAGAGATCGAATCCCGCGTGTTCATAGAAGCGGCGATCTTCCACGGCGATCACGGCGTTTTTCAGGTCTGCCGGAATCTCCTCAAGCGGCACAGGGATGATGCGCGAGGAGGAAAGCTGGGAAACCGGCTGTTCGCCGGCATCCATCACGAAGCTCGGCTCGGGAAGCGGATGCTCGAGCTTGCTGATGTCCAAGCCGCGAACCCACAATGCGAACAGACCGATGAAGGATGTACCGGCCAAAAACAGCAGCAGAGCACTCCACAGCAGCATCCGGCGCTTGACCCTCCACTTCCCGGATTTTGCGACTTTAGACGGTGCTTCTGTTTCCGGTCCAGCGATATCCGTCTTGTTCTGCTTTTGTTCCGGTTTCACGGCAGGTCCCTGGGAACTGCTAGCCCCCTGCGATTTTCCGGCTGTTTTGCCCCAAGCGGCACGTGCGGCCTGAAGCGCCTGCTTATGGTTCCTTTCAGGGGAACCGGACGGATTATGCCTCACACCGGATGGCTTTTGGAGGGAGGCCGACGGTTTGGATTCTTTAGGGTTCCGGCTCAACCAGCCATTTATCGGTGAACGTTTCATTCCATCTATACCCCTTTCTATCTCTGCTAACCTATTCGCAGCCACCCCCCTATTTAAGCTGGTGGACGGGCTGAAAAACGGAAAACCGTGACACGGGTTTCGGAAATTTGATACGGGAAACCGGCATGATATAATAAAGCAATGAAAAATGCCAATGATATGCGGAAGTAGGGTTTTCATGCGAATTAACAAGTTTATAAGCGAAACGGGTTTTTGTTCCCGTCGTGAAGTGGATAAATTGATCGAAGCGAAGCGCGTGACCATTAACGGCAAGCTGGCGGAGCTGGGAACTCAAGTAAACGAGGGCGATGAAGTACGGATTGACGGGAAAAGAGTGGGTGCTAAAAAGAAGCATGTGTACATCGCACTAAACAAGCCGGTGGGCATTACCAGTACGACGGAGCGGCATATCCGAGGCAATATCGTGGATTTCGTGGGGCATCGGGAGCGGATTTTTCCGATCGGGCGGCTCGATAAGGATTCCGAAGGGCTTATTTTGCTGACCAATGACGGGGATATCGTCAATAAAATTTTGCGTTCGGAATACGAGCACGAAAAAGAATATATCGTTACGGTGGATAAGCCGATCACGCCGATGTTTGTTCAGGGCATGTCCGGCGGCGTCCGCATTCTCGGAACCGTGACTAAGCCGTGTCGGATCACACGTCTGGACGATCGTACGTTCCGCATTATTTTGACCCAAGGACTCAACCGGCAGATCAGGCGGATGTGCGCGGCTTTCGGATATGAGGTGCGAAAGCTGAAGAGGGTGCGTATCATGAATATCAAGCTTGGCGATTTGCCGTTAGGGCGGTGGCGCGATCTCAAGCCTGATGAGCTGGAAGCTTTGTTTCGTCAGATCGGGCATGAAGCTCATACGTGACGGATTCAGGCACCTGAATTTTGTAATCTGTCTTGGGAGGCAAGCGGCGACAAGACGCCGTTTACTTCCACGATGCGGCTCAACAAGCCGATTTCGAGTCCCGGAAGCGTTAGGTGCCGGGGCTCTTTTCAACAATAAAGATTTTTCCCCGGCCAGTGTCTTCTCACCTAAACCAGTTGTTGACGACCCCGACTAAATCCCCGTTTCCATAATTTACAATCTAAGATAAAATAAAATATAACATTGTCCAAGCCGGATGAATGGCCTGTCAACCTTGAGGTATCGGATGAAGCACCGCATTGCGGTATTCCGTAGGCGAAGCCTGATAATGCCGTTTAAACTGCTTGGAGAAATATAACGGATCCTGGAAGCCGACCGACGAGGCGATCTGTTCGACGGTAAGCTCTGGCCGTTCCCGAAGCAGGTGGCGCGCCTTATCCAGCCGCAACCGCAGCAGAAACGTTACGGGGGTCAGCCCGGTATGCTTTTTGAACAACGTCGACAAATACGCGCGGTTGTAGCCCAGCGTTTCGGCCATCAGCTCGATGGTGATCGGCTCGGCATACTGGGCGGTCAAATATTGCAGCGCCTGTTGTACCGTCTGCTCTCCGCCTGTGGTTTGTCTGGGCATGCTCGCCTGCTGCGGACGAAGGGCTTCGGCGTACTCCGCGAACAGCAGATGAAGCAACCCGTTCGCCCGGAGATTGGCGCCGGCGCTGCGGGATTGAAAGGCAAGCTGAATCTGGCGATACAACGCGCCGATCTTTCGCCTGCGACCGGTATGGACGATGGGGGCAAGCGAGCTGAGGCCGATGTCTTGCAGCATCATGGACGCTTGGGGACCCTCAAAGGCAATCCAGCAATAATGCCAAGGCTCATCCCAATCCGCCGCGTAATGAATCAGCTGGCCCGGCTCGATCAGGAAGCTGTCCCCTGCGCCGAGCTGATAGGTTCGTCCCATACAAGCATATGTTCCTTTCCCGGACAAGATGTGATGAATAAGATAATAGTCGACGACCTTCGGACCCGGTTTGTGCCCGGGCCTGGTTTGGCTGTTGCCGGAGAACAGCACCGTCAGCGGGCTGCCTTCCGTCGGAGTCTCCGGGTTCGAAACGACGTAATAGCTATAGGTCCGTTTGGCTGATGAGGAAACGGGCATTAGAAGGGCTGCCTCCTTTGCTGTGGATTGAAATGTATTCCGCAGTATGCAAACGATCCATGTTTGCATGGCGCACGGCGGAGCGTTCCGATCCGCTTCGGTCAAGCCGTCAGCGGAAAGGGGGTACAACACGCTCCGGAACCTCTTATTTATGGTTACATTATACCATGTCATGGGCAGCGGACCCGCAATAATCTAACATTTATCCATATCAAGCTTACATCCTTCCATAGTGTCGGCGGAAGCGTCCGCGTTATACTTGAGGCATAGATTGATCAGAACAACAATGGATTTTTCCAATATACTATGGTAAACGAGGTGAAGCCCTCATGACAGAAATCCAAGCATTGAAGGAGCAGTTCGTAAAGCTTTACGGGGCTGGAGATTCCCGTCCGATTCGGGTGTTTCATGCCCCGGGGCGCGTGAATCTGATCGGTGAGCATACGGATTACAACGGGGGCTGCGTATTGCCTGCGGCACTTACCTTCGGGACGACGATGCTGATTCGCAAGCGGGCCGACGGGCAAGTGGGTTTGGCTTCGATGAATTTCCCTCTCCGCAAACATATTTCCATTCAAGGTTTGGTATACAACCAGGAAGACGGCTGGATCAATTATCCCAAAGGGATTATTCGTGGGCTGCAAGAGAAGGGCGTAGCTGTCGGAGGGTATGATATCCTTTACAGCGGTGCGATTCCGAACGGGTCCGGCTTGTCTTCCTCGGCTTCCATCGAAGTGGTGACGGCTTACGGTCTGCTGTCCATGGAAGAACAGCCCGCGGACAAGGTTGACATTGCTCTTTTGTCGCAGAAGGCCGAAAATACGTTTGTTGGCGTGCAGTGCGGGATCATGGATCAATTCGCAGTGGCCATGGGGAAGAAGGATCACGCGATTCTGCTGATGTGCGATACGCTGGAATATCGGCATGTGCCTTTTGAAACCGGCGTCTATAGGCTGGTGATCGGCAACACCAATAAGAAACGCGGGCTCGTCGATTCCAAATATAACGAAAGGCGCACCCAATGTGAGCTGGCGGTACGTGATTTGCAAGCGCTGCATCCGGGACTAACGCTGCTCGGACAGCTGTCGTTGGAACAATTTGAGGAGGCCAAGCATCTCATTGAGGATGAAACCGTGAAGAAACGGGCACAGCACGTAGTGGAAGAAATCGACCGTGTGCAGCAGTCCATTAAGGTGTTGGAACAAGGTGATTTGGAAGCGTTCGGGGGACTCATGACGGATTCCCATCGCTCCCTGCAAGACTTGTACGAGGTGACGGGCCCGGAGCTTGATACGATGGTGGAGTCGGCGCTTCAGGTTCCAGGCGTGCTCGGGTCGCGAATGACCGGTGCCGGCTTCGGAGGCTGTACCGTATCCCTTGTGCATCAGGACAGCGTAGAGCGGTTCATCGAAGAGGTCGGCCGCGAATATTTGAGAAAAACCGGCTTGCATCCGGACTTCTATGTATGTGACATTGGAGATGGAGTCAAGGAAATATAGAAGAGAGTCGCCCATGGGGAGACGGAAGGAGAGAAACATGGCTATTTTGGTTACTGGTGGAGCGGGCTACATCGGTTCGCATACGGTGGCGGAGCTGCTGGCAAAAGAAGAAGAGGTCGTGGTGGTCGATAATTTGCAGCAAGGGCATCGCGATGCGGTGCTCGGCGGAAAACTGTATGTGGGAGACATTCGTGATGCGGAGTTTTTGGATTCGGTATTTAGAGAAAATGACATTGATGCGGTGATTCACTTCGCAGCAAATTCGCTTGTCAGCGAAAGCATGCAGAAGCCTGGTAAATATTATCACAATAATGTTTACGGGACTTTATGCCTCCTGGAAAAAATGAACGAATATGGCGTGAAAAAAATCGTCTTTTCATCTACTGCAGCCACCTACGGAGAGCCGGAAAACATCCCGATTCTCGAAACCGATCGAACGCTTCCGACCAACACTTACGGGGAAACGAAGCTGGCGATGGAAAAAATGATGCATTGGTTCGATACGGCCCACGGGATCAAATATGTATCCCTGCGTTATTTTAATGCCGCAGGTGCGCATGAAGGGGGCCAAATCGGAGAGGACCACACGCCAGAGACGCATCTGATTCCGATTATTCTGCAGGTGGCGTTGGGTCAGCGGCCCCACATTTCCATCTTTGGTGATGACTATGCGACGCCCGACGGCACGTGCATCCGTGATTATATTCACGTCAGCGACCTGGCGGATGCGCATATCCTCGCGGTGGAGAAGCTGCGTCGGGGCGGGGAAAGCAGCGTATACAATCTCGGTAATGGCCGAGGCTTCTCTGTGAAGGAAGTTATCGATATCGCACGTGAAGTGACGGGGCACCCGATTCCTGCCGTCATGGAAGCGCGCCGCGCCGGAGATCCGGCCATTCTGGTCGCTTCCTCGGAACGTATGAAAGCCGAGCTGGGGTGGAAGCCGAAACGGGACATCCTTACGCAAATCATTGCCTCTGCGTGGAAATGGCATCGGACACATCCGAACGGCTACGGCAAATAAGACTGGAAGTGGGGACCACAGCTTAGAAGGGGGAGGGATGACAATGGAATATAACCAAACGGAAACGGGCTGCAGCACTTCCGATCGAAAGGCGGCTTACCTGGTGGAACGCTTGCTTCAGTTCGGATTGGCGCAGAAGCTGCTTGAGCCGCTGGATGTTTACGCGGCGCGCAACGGATTGCTCGATTTGCTTCGCATTGCCGAGCCTTATACGGGAGAGCTGAGGGAGCCTGCCGCAGACAGTCCTGCAGAGCTGCTTGAACCGCTGCTGGATTACGCGGCCGAAACGGGGATATTGGAAGAAAACCATACGACGCTGCGCGATTTAATGGATTCCCGTATCATGGGCCAACTGATGCCGCGGCAGTCGGAGCTGGCAGAGCGGTTTTGGACTATAGCGAGGAGGGACGGAGTAGAGCGGGCGACGGACTTTTTCTATAAGCTGTGTATCGATTCCAACTATATTCGTATGGACCGGATCCGTAAAAATCTGTATTGGCTTGCACCGACGGAGTATGGAGACCTGGAAATCACCGTTAATCTCTCCAAGCCGGAGATGGACCCCAAAACCATCGCGATGCTCAAAAATGCCCCTCAAAGCCATTATCCCCGGTGCCTGCTCTGTGTAGAGAACGTGGGTTATGCGGGAAGGTTGAATCACCCTGCCAGGCAGAATTTGCGGGTTATTCCGCTTGAGCTGTTGGGTGAAACGTGGTATTTCCAATATTCGCCTTATGTGTATTATCATGAGCACAGTATTATTTTCGACGGGTTGCACCGGCCGATGAAAATGACAAAGATGACCCTCGGGCGGCTGCTTGACTTCGTTGACCGGTTTCCACACTATTTTATCGGCTCGAATGCCGATCTGCCGATCGTGGGCGGATCGATTCTGAATCACGACCATTTTCAAGGCGGCCGTCACCGATTTCCGATGGAACGGGCGGAGGTGGAGGAAAGCTTCAGCCATCCGGACTTTGCAGGAGTGAAGCTCGGCATCGTCCATTGGCCCATGTCGGTCATCCGCCTCTCAAGCCGTGACCGGGAGCTTCTGCTGAAGCTTGCCGCTATGGTTTTGGAGCGCTGGAAGGAATATAGCGATCCCTCACAAGACATCAAAGCCTACTCCGAGCAAGAGGGGACGAAGGTGCCGCACAATACCGTGACTCCCATTGCCCGCAAAAATGCAAGCGGCGATTACGAGCTGGATCTTGTGCTGCGCAACAACCGAACCAGTGCGGAGCATCCGGAAGGTATTTTCCACCCGCATCGGGAACTGCATCATATTAAGAAGGAAAACATCGGCTTGATTGAGGTCATGGGTCTGGCGGTGCTGCCGGGACGTTTAAAGGACGAACTGGAACTGGCAGCAAGATTGCTGACCGGAGAGACAGCGTTGGACGAGCGGATGATGCTGGACCCCGGGCATCCGCTGCACAAGCATAAAGCTTGGCTGAAGGAACTGGTTGAACGCTACGGCACGGCATTGCCGGACGAGAAGGCTGCAGAAGTGCTTCGGAACGAAGTGGGCCGCAAATTTTTGAATGTGCTCCAGGATGCGGGCGTATATAAGCTGGATGCGCATGGCCGTCAAGGCTTCCGCCGTTTCCTGAGGCACTTGGGAGTCCAATAGGGAGGTTTGATGCCTGACCGCTCATGGAAACGGTCAGGATTTTTGCGTTTGTTATGTGAAAAAACGATCAACTTTTAATTGACTGTGGCAATGTAACCGTAAACGTTGAACCTGTTCCTGGTGCTCCTGATACTTGAATATCACCGGTATGAAGATCGATGATTTTTTTCACGATCGACAAACCGAGTCCGTTTCCCTTAACGGAAGGATCGCGGGATTTATCCACTTTATGGAACGGTTTAAAGATATCTGCACGTTCTTCCTCAGGAATCCCAATGCCATTATCGGTTATAGAGACGGTGATCAGATGGTTATTCTTACCGGCTTCAATCCGAATCGTTCCACGGACCGGCGTGAATTTAATGCTATTATTCAGTAAATTGATCCACACCTGGTTGAGCTGATCTTCATCCGCTTGTACCGTAATAGCCTCTAATTGAACATCCATTTCAATGTCTTTGGCTGTCCATTGAGGCTCCAACGCAATGACGACCTTTCGAAGCTGCTCATCCAGTCGGTACGTACTTCGCTTCAACGGATGAAGTTCCTGCTGTAAATAGGATAGTTGAAGCAAATTTTGACTTAATCGCGATAATCTCTCGCATTCCTGTTCGATGATGGTCAAATAATGGATTCGGCTTTCCTCACTCAATTTCTTCTGCTTTAACGCTTTGCTAAAACCTGAAATCGAAGTTAAAGGCGATTGAATTTCATGCGAGACGTTGGATACGAAATCTTGCCGCATTTGATCCAGCTTCGCAAGCTCTTGTGCCATTTCAGTAAAGCTAACGCTCAAAGCACCAATTTCATCCTTCCGTTTTGTTTGCAGCTCAACATCGAACTTTCCTTTTGCCATAAGCTTTGTTGCTTCTGTCAAACGAAGAATCGGGTGGACGATATAACGGGCAGCGACGATAATAAGAAAACTCCCGAAAAACAAGATAATAATATACATGAGATGAATGGAATTCATGATCTCGTCTTCGATCGGATTCTTCTCCACGGTTACAAATAAACCGTAAGGCTCCCCATTGACCTGAAATGGAAGTCCGATGACCGGAAAATGAGGGACGTGTGCATTCTGGTGCTCACTGGTATCGATATGGCGGACGATATCGCCTGAAAGCACGCGTTCAATTTGAGCAGAATCCATTAGCAAGGATATCTTGTTTCTATCAAGGAGGGGGGTACCGTCCTTATTGTACAGTTGAAGAAGGTTACCCGAAAGGCCAGAAAGGCTTTGCATGAAAGGAATCAAATCGGCGGATGATGTTGTCTGGTAAGAATGTATGATCTTCTCCCCGTTCAGGATGAGCGTTTTTTCTATTAGCTTTTGAATGCGGCCTTCATACAAAAAGGACGAAACAACAAATGCCGTAACCAGGCTCAACATCACAATGCCGACAAAGACAAATACAACGCGGGTATAGAGCGATTTAATCTTTGTACACCTCCAGCCGATAACCCAAGCCGCGAATGGTCACAATGCGGAATTGAGACTCAAATTCGGCAAACCGTTCCCTTAGCCTCTTGATGTGAACATCCACCGTCCGTTCATCCCCTTCATAATCCACGCCCCAAATGTCCTCAATCAAATGTTCCCGCGTAAACAACTGCCCGGCATAGCTGCCCAGTTTGTAAAGCAGTTCAAATTCTTTCATCGGAATGGTGACGGTCCTCCCGCCGTTGTAGATCACCTGATAACTATTGCGGTCTAAAGAAACGTCACCCAATTGAATCACACTGGAAGTAGAAATACGATACCGCTTGAGCAGCGCCTTCACCCGAAGAACCAGCTCGACCGGGTCGAACGGTTTCGCCAAGTAATCATCCGTTCCAAGCATAAATCCTTTGATTCGATCTGCCGACTGCCCCCTCGCGGTAACCATCAATATCGGTATATCCCCATATTCACGGAGCTTCCGGCATAGGACCCATCCATCCATTTTCGGCATCATAATATCCAAAATCACCAGGTCAACTCGATGATTTTCGGCATACTCCAACGCCTCCGCTCCGTTCGATTTTTCTACGAGCTCAAACCCCTCATCTTCCAAGTACAAACGTATCAATTCCCGGATGTGAGCTTCATCATCTACCACTAATAACCTTGGCAAATTTAATTCTCCCCTTTGATTTCTACCACAAAAGGAAATGCTCTCACTTTTCCATGTTGTTTAAACTCAGCCCATATTTTATAGATGCCCGGCTGCTTGAACTCTGTTTCAAAAACCGGATCCTCATGATTGGCCGGATGAACATGAAGAAACTTCTGTGCAGTTTCATCAAGAATGACAACATGCCCCATCGCTCCCAAATAAGGAGTTAAATTGGTTTTATCGAAATCAAATGCTAACGTTACAGGCTTATTGACATCAAAAGAACTCATATTCAGTGTTACGGTTTCTCCGTCGATATGCTGAGTAAGCGTATTGTCCGGCTTAAGCTCCTCGTTGTTCGTTGATCCGCTTGGAGTGCCGACTACAAACGGAATCGGTTCTGCATGAAATGCTAAATTTTTCGGTTTAATATCAATAAAGGCTTTATAAAATCCTTCAGGCAGCATATTTCCAATTCTAAACTCGCCATTGCCCGACTGTTCGGGGTGCACGTGATAATACTTCTGCAGACGTTCATCCACAATGATCAGATGAAGAAGCTTCTCATGATTTACTTCTAAATCGTTAACTGGGTTTCCTGCTTTATCCTTCAAAAAAATCTTTATTTCATTTTCATCAGATTGAACAAACGTAATTACCTCGCTATGATCCTCATGCTGTGAATGACTTCCATGTTCATGGCTGCTTCCATCCTCTTCGCCATGATTTTCATCGTATTGATGCTCTTGTGCAGATGCAGGTTTTGAATCATCAGCGATAAACTCATCATATATGGTAAAGCCACCTATCATGACTGCCACATAAAGAATTGACGTTATGACCCATTTATCAAATATGACCCATTTACCCATTTCAACCAACCCTCGCAATCATTATTTTGGTCAGTCCGTTGAATGAACTTACGCTATGGACACCATATTGTTTATGCGGAAACCTTTAATCGCGGCGGTAAAATGCCGTGGAAGTGAGGGGAATCCGATTTAGCAGTGGTGTGACTTTCCCCTCCATGCTTCCGCGAAAATTTTAAAAAAGGTGAAGGGCATTTCTATTTCTTCTTCATGATGAACCGTCTGTCAATATAAAAAGCTGCCAACACGGATATGACAACGGTCAAAAGCAGGTTCGCATAAGTTTCAAGAGGAAACGGCTTGCCTTCAAGATGGATATCATTCGCACGATATTCCATTCGTTTCACCGCATGTCTGGCCGTTTGAAGGTCCTCTTGCCGGGCTAAATCTTCAAGTTGGACTTCGAACATAAATCGATCCGGGGAATCGCTATGGACGAGCTGAAGCTCCGTGGTCTTCCCTCTTTCGTTCCAGTTTTTAATATCCTCCGCAGCCAGCGATTTGGCTTGTGTTCCCGAAACGATCATTTTATCCAATTGCGGGGCATTCGACATCGTGTATCTGGATAGCAGGTTCAAACCGTGTTTCGTCACAATGGGGGCATCCGCGCTTGAAACGGAAAGGACCTTTGTCGTTCCGGTGTCTGAATAGATATCAAATACGGAAGCCAGTGCCATTTCCTCCATACCGTCATACAGCAGCACGCCTGCCTTTTTCTTGTTCCACTGAAAAGCGTTATTCAATACATAGGTTGCATAGCGCAGATCGATGTAAAATGGTTCGACCTTTGGATTTTGAAGGAAGTGATAAGAAGGATAATTCAATTCTTTCGCTATTTTGGCCGCCATCGGATCGCCCAGTTTTTGTGAGATGACATAGAGGACGGCATCGATTCCTGATGAAATACCTGCTGAGGATATCACATGATCATCATTAGTAACATAACGCAGATCCCTTTTCCAGTTCACTTCAGGATATTTCTTTGAAAGAATCCACATCGTTTGCCAGTGAGATGCCGCTGACTTTCCATTTAATAATCCAGTAGCGGCAAGATTGTCCGCGCCCGCGCAAATGCTCAATAAAGTGGTTTCCTTGTGTTGTTGTATCCATTCACGGACGGGTTGATAGTTCTTTTGGTCAAGCATGGTCATGTAAGGGATCGCGATAATGTCAGGACTTTTACCCAGCAGTTCATCCATTTCTTTAAAAGAGTAGTGCGGCACCACATCCAAGCCGCCAGTCAGTGACTTCACCTGATTGTCCGCAGCAACGGCAAACACATTGTATGCGCCAGTCATAGAAAACAATTGATACGGAGTCATGAAATCCAATCCTTCCGTGGTTTCATTCCCCAGCAAGACGGCAACCGTAGGTTTATTGGGATCATATTCGGGTTGCTTTATTCCTTGCAAAGAAGGAACGGGCTCTTGGCGAACCGAACCGTAAAAATCTTTTTGAGAACGAAAATATCCGAACGCTCCGACCCCTCCCACAAACACAACGAAACTACATAAATAAACGACGAAACGCAATAATAACTTCTTCATTTGATTTCCTCCTCGATGATTAAGGTCTTTCATTTACAATACCGGAGTAGGGTATAACGACATGTAAAAACGACCGATTTGACATCACTCTTAGACAGAGGCTCACCATCCCATTTTAACCAACGTAACAATGACAAAAGTCATCGAAACCACGAAAGAAATGGATGTCATGACGATCATTTTTTTATTTTTCCATCCGTCTCTAACGATTTGATAAACCAACCAGAGCAAGGTTCCAAGTGTTAATACAATCATCGCACGCCGAAATAAAATCATGTCTTCCATGCTCAACATGGTGGTTGCGGATCCTCCAATAACCAGAAAGATGAGCGCATGAAACCAGTGTTGGGTAGCTAGAAAAGATATCACCACCGGCAAAAATACGGATACCTTCTTTCCCGGTTTCATCTTATTACAGCAAGCTTTCATTCATTTTTTCCTCCTGTTCATATTTTTAAATTAACTTCGCTATGGATGATACTATAAATCAGATTTGTGAACTCATTATGAACTGAGCCATAGAAATTAAGATCAGTCAATGCGGAAACGGACCGCATGAATCCATCATTTAAGAATACTTTCTTTCAAAGTCCATAATATTTAATCATTGAGTAAAATGGAGGTGTAACTATGTCCAATGGATTCGTTATGCGTTCTTTAGACGAAGTCCGGTTTTGGTCACGTATAATGAAGGAACATTCGCTTTTTCTGAAATTAGGGTTTCGTTGCGATGACACCCAGTTAATACATGAGGCGAATCAGTTTTACGCGGTGTTTGAGGAAATTGAAAGAAGGTCAAACGCATTCACATCTGAAACAGACCCTGAAGTAATAAAAAGATTCAATGTAGAAGTGCACAATGCGGCTTCCCGCATATGGGCTTTTAAAAGAAAAGTGTTAGGATTAATTTTAAGCTGCCAACTTCCAGGAGCCAATAACTTTCCATTGTTGGTCGATCACATTAGTAGAGAAGCATTTTACTTTAGAAACCGATTGGAAGAACTGAATACGGGAAGATTAGACCCTTTACCAGATGCAATCATTAATGAAAATGTATTTTTCTTAAGGATAATGGCTGACCATGCAAAATTTATTGGACATTTACTGGACCCCTCTGAACGGCAGTTAGTTGAACAATCACGTAACTTTAGTCATGATTTCGACCAATTGCTCTTTCAAGCCAGAGATTTGGAATCCATGCGACCTCAATCCCAGACAGTTCCTTTACTAGACCAATTCCTTGATCAGAATCGAATTTCCGTTAAATCTCTTCGCGATTTTAAAAAGACTGCTAAAGAATTAATTGAGTCTTGTCGTATAAAGAGTATTATCCATCCCCTGCTGGCAGACCATGTATTTCGGGAAGCTGAGCGATTCCTTATTATTATAGATATGTTAGAAAGTAGTTTGACAAAAACATCTGCGGGATAAAACATAAAGAGTAATCAACACGATTCAGAACGGGAGCAACCTGTTCGTGGAATTTCCCGGTTATTCGGACTACGGGCACCTTCCAGTCGTCGGCATAGCCGGTCTGACTGTTCTTCGATTGAAGCTTTTGAAACGAACTTTAAGCTTAATGCTCATCCGAATGCTTATCCGGTATACTTTGCAGAAAGCGCTTGCGTAGATGAGTCAGAAGTGACTTCAACGATTTTCAGGTTATTGAAACAAAGGCTTAATCGCATCAGTGCAACTTCGGCCTGCTCACGAGTCATCGGTTCTCCAAGTATTTTACCTTTGTAGCTGATGGCGTAACGCATTCGTTAACCTCCATTATTGAACGGATCCCGGTTCTCCGGGATTTTGTTCTGGTTGACTCTACGTCATTATACGTAGGATTGGCGCAACAAGAATGCATCATCACGGTTGCGCTTCTTGAAACCGGCTTGTACATGTACATACCATCCGATCTGTCCGGATGCGCTCCGGTTCTTCTACATCCCAATCCATCCAATTATAACATGAGAAGTATAGATTAGGGTAATCGCCGGGGAAAATTGGCATATTAAATCCATATCCATTGGAATTATCAGCAGGAGAGTGGATGAATTGCATTTTCGATTTGCCTTAATGATCGGCACGGCGATTGCCGCGGGGCTCGCGCTCCATGCTGTGGAAGGGGCGGCTTTGATCCAGCCGCAGGAACGGATCATGACGTTCGCCGTTCTCAGCGACATCCATGTGCAGAACTGGGACAAACGTGCCCTGCAAACATTCGGACAAGCACTCGACGATCTTCACCATACCGTTCCCCAGGCTGAGGCGCTCATTATCAACGGGGATTTGGGCAACGGGAATCCGGAGGATTACCGTACACTTCGCCAAATGTTGGATAAGCATCCCCATCCGCGGCGGATTTTTTATACTATCGGCAATCATGAGTTTTACCGCATGTGGCATGATCGGCTGGGACGCTGGAGCCCGGACACATTCCCCAACGGGGAGACGGAAGCCGCTGCCAGCCAACGATTTTTGAGTTTTATCGGGGAGCCGAAAGTTTACTATGAACGGGAGGTTAGGGGCTTCCGGTTTCTGTTTCTTGGAACGGAGCGCTATAGACAGTCCGACCCGTCGGTGCAAGAAGATGCTTTTCTATCCGCCGGCCAGTTGCAATGGTTAGAAGCGAAATTAAAGGAAGCCGCCTCCGTCAGGAAACCGATATTCGTCTTCCTGCATCAACCCCTTCCGGATACCGTGTCCGGGAGCGGACGGGAAGGGAGCGGAAGAGGCGTAGTTCAGCATCGGAAGCTCAAGGCGCTGTTGTCTTCCTATCCTCAGGTGCTTCTGTTTTCGGGACATTCCCACCGGGAACTGGCGCAGCCGCGTACCGTCGTGCGCGATCACTTTGTGATGGCGAACAGCTCCTCTGTCCGCGATCCGTCGCACGAAGCCGGACCCTACGCGCCTGAAGCGGGAAAGAGCGAAGGGCTCATCGTTGAAGTGTATCCGGATCGCGTATGTATCCGGGGCCGTGATTTCGGCCATCGGAGCTGGGTGCCGGAGGCGGTCTACACGGTTCAATGAAGTTGGGCTTGATGCAGCAACAGAAGGGCGGAAGGACCGGCTGTCCGGTCCTCCCGGGTTTACTTTTCGACCCACTCACTGCGCAGCGAGAACAGATCCTTGAGATCCTCCGTCGATAACTCGGTGATCCACTGCTCCCCGCTGCCAACGATTTGCTGGCTGAGCTCCATCTTTTTATCGATCATCTCGTCAATGCGCTCCTCCAGCGTGCCCAGCGTGACGAATTTGTGCACCTGCACATGGCGGGTCTGGCCGATCCGGAAAGCCCGGTCGGTCGCTTGATTCTCTACCGCGGGGTTCCACCAACGGTCAAAGTGAAACACGTGGTTGGCGGCCGTGAGGTTGAGCCCTGTGCCTCCGGCTTTCAGCGAGAGCAGGAAAATGCCTGAATCCGGGGAGTCCGGCTCCGCTTCATTTTGGAATACCTCGATCATCCGGTCACGCTCCGCTTTGGAACTCCCGCCGTGCAGGAACGGGACCTTGCCGCCGAATTCTTCTTCGAACACCCGCTGCAGCAGCAGACCGCTCTCTACAAACTGGGTGAAGATAAGACATTTGTCCCCTTCCTGCCGCAGCTCCTGAACCATCTCCAGCAGCCTTTCGACTTTGTTGGAACGTCCGCGCCATGGCGACCGGGCCGACTCTTTGGCGAGCAATGCGGGATGGTTGCAGATTTGCTTCAGCTTGGTCAGGGCTGTTAAAATCATGCCCCGGCGTTGCATCGGCGAAAGCGTATCGATGCGCTCGAACATGTCGCGAATGTAGTTTTCATAAAGCGTAGCTTGTTCCGTAGTTAGAGAGACATAGGTTTTATACTCGTATTTTTCCGGCAAATCAAGCTGAATCGAAGGATCCTTCTTCACCCGCCGCAAAAGGAACGGGCGGATGAGCCGCTGTACCTTAGCGATGAGCTCTTGATCCTGGGTCCGTTCGATGGCTCCGACATACCGCTGTGTAAAATCACGCAGCGTTCCAAGGTAACCGGGGTTCAAAAAATCAAAAATCGACCACAGCTCGGTCAGCCGGTTCTCGATGGGTGTACCGGTCAGAGCGATCCGGTGCTGTCCCGTCAGCTTGCGTATGGATGATGCCTGTTTCGTGTAGGCGTTCTTGATGTTCTGCGCCTCGTCCAGACATATGGATTCCCAATGCAAGGAGGAGAGCTCCGCTTCATCCAAGTGTGCCAGCGTATAAGTCGTCAGCACAAGATCGCTGCCGCGGCAGCTTTCGGCGAAACGTTCTCCCTTGGCGCGTCCCGGACCATAGTGCAGATGAACCCGCAGGTCGGGAGCGAAGCGCTGCAGCTCCTTCTGCCAGTTGCCTAGCACCGAGGTGGGGCAAATCAGCAGGGAGGGTGAAGGATCCGTCGTTCCCTCGCTCAGCCGTTTCTCCCGCAGAAGGAGCAGGTAGGTGATCATTTGAATCGTTTTGCCCAGCCCCATATCGTCGGCCAGGCATCCGCCCAGGCCGCATTCCCTCAAGAACATAAGCCACGAAATACCCTCGACCTGATAAGGCCTTAAGGTGCCGCGGAAGCTGTCGGGCGGCTCGGTGAGCGGCGGCCGCTTGGCATGATTCAGAAGATCGACCAGCTCCTGAAGCTGATCGTTGAGCTCGACCTCCATCTTCAAAGAGCGGTGGAATTGCTTGTCTTCCTCGCCGTCGCTCGTACCCAGCAGGTGCAGCTCCAGCACATCCCGAAAGGAAAGGCCCTGCTTCTTCTGCACCTGATGCATTACGCTTTGCAGCTGTGCGAGATGAACGGGATCGAGCTGTACCCACTGGCCGCGGATTTGCACCAGCCTGCGGTTTTGTTCCAGCAGCTCGCGAAATTCTTCTTCCGTCAGCTCGATGTCGCCCAGGGCGATTTTCCAGTCGAACTGCATAAGCTGATTGAGGCCGAACATCGGCTGGGGGCCGGTCCCCACCGACGACTTGATTTTCGCCTTGAGGCGGGGACGCCACTTGCGGATGCGCTCCCACCACGCCGGCAGGAATACGGAGTAGCCTGCCTCCACCAGACGAATGCTGCCATTCACTAGCAGTTCCCAGGCCTCGTCCGGCGTGAGCAGGCTGCGTATGCCTTCCTCGCCTTCGGCGAGAAAGGGGACCATGCGCCGCCACTTGGCGGCATCGCGAACGGCACGTCCGAGGTGTCTGCGCCAAGCCTCGGGCACACCGGCGGCCGCTTCCCCGTCCGTCTCCGCGGTGGCCCAAGCTTTGAGAACCGAAGGGTCCGCCTCGTACTGCACGTTTTGGTCCCCCCGGTCCTGCAGCACGACGCGCAGCGGCCAGGCGCCGCCGGCAGTTGCAGGCTCCTCAAGCTTCAGGCATGTTCGAAAAGGCGTGCCGTCAGACTGCCAGCCAATGGAGATGAGCCAATCCTCCTCGTCCATCCACAAATCGGCGGCCGATTTGCTGCGGGAGAGCAGAGGAAATGAGCGCTCCAGCCGCTCAAGATTTTGACGCATGACCCCGTCTGCTTCGATCCAGGCGGGAATGAGCTGATCCATCCAAAGCTCCGCTGCGGGAGAGGCAGCCAGAGCGGCCGCTTCTTCATCCAGCAACAGCTTCCAGCCGAGCGTCCCGGCTTTCCACTTGGCAAAATCGGGCATAAAGCGGCCTTGCGTCAGCGCCTCTTTGACGGCCGGCGCCAGCCGCATCAGCTCATCCAGCTCGCGGCTGTAGTTCAGCCGCTGATGCATAACGGTGCTTGGAGCGGCCCAATAGTCCAGCGCCTCCAGCGTCGGAAGCAGCACACCTTCCAGATTCATCCATTCGATGACCTCAATGAACGTGCCGTAGAAGGAAGGAGCATGCCAGGCAAACAACCAGTCCCGCAGGTCGTAAGCGTCGCAGATGCCGCCGTTGTGACGGGTACCCCACAGGAAGAATCCGCCCTGAGGCGCCCATCGCACATTTACGCTGATGCTTCCCGTATCGATCATGGTATCCATTTTCCTTTCCTCAACTCTTCTTGTAATGCGCGAAGGCGAGAGTATTTTACGGCCAGCCGGTAGATGTAATCCTCCCAATCGTTCAGACGGTCCAGCTTTTTATATAGATTGTTCAGCTTTTTGAGCAATTTGGTTGCGGACTTGTAAGCGGTGCGGTTCTTCCCGGCAATGCACCGTTCCACCGCTTGGTGATACAGCGGCAGTACCAGTGCCGGGTTCTGCTTCTCTACGGATTGCAGATCGACGGAGTACAGGTCATTCGGGGAAACGCGGTTGGCCAACTGCAAATCGATCCAGGCTTTATACCGCCGGCCCTTCAGCAGATATGCCGAATAGAAGTTGTACGTGCGCGGCAGCAGCGCTACCATGACGGACACCCATTCCGCATCGTCGGATTGCCGCCCTACGGCTTCCATCCAATACTGGCAAAACTGCCGTAATTCCTCCTGCTGGGCGCGCTGTACCACCGGCAGCAGCCATCGCAGCCATGCCAGCATGCGTTCCCATGCCTGCTCTTTATGGCAGTGGTGCAAATAAAAGAAGAAATCCCGCGCCTCACGTTTGCTGAGCTGCTCCATCTGCCGCCTGGCGGCTTCGTCATCCCCCGCGATGACGGCAAAATGCGCGTCCGCCATCAGCAGCGCATCCTTACGCTTTGGCATCAGGTCCTTTGCTTGCAGCATATGCTGCAGTCGAGTCTGTTCCTCCGCGATCCATGAAGAGAGGTTTGCCATCCGCCACCAAACGCTGCGGTACACGGTGGGCCACGAAACAGGGGACTCCTTCCCGGACAGAGCGGACTCCGAAATCAGATGCAGCGTTTCTTTCCACTCCGCGGAATAGCTTTGCGTCAAGGCTTCCACATCCAGCGTCGGCGTAAGGCGGAGCAGCTCTTCCTGACACTTTCGTCCGATCGTTCTGCACCCGGTTTCAATATAGTAAGAAAGATACGATGCTTTCGTCTCTTGGTAAAACTGCTCGATCTTCCGCATGATGAACAGCAGCAAATGCAGATCATAGAGCTCCTTAAGGGGAGATTTCCAACCCTCGCCGTAGGGGGCAAGCTTTTCTTTGGCCGCGTTGTGGAACAGCTCGATCGAATGCTGCTGAGACAGCGAGAAGCCGTAAAACTGCTGGTCAAAAAAACGCTGCCATTGCACGGGGCTTTGTTCTTCTGTGGGTGGCTCAAGCCGATCCTGCTGACGTTTATCCGCCGTACGGCCGCCTGACCGGATCTGCTGCTGTCGGCTGCGAATCATAATGGCCTGCTTCAGCTGTTGAAGGAGAAGCTCGGGCCGCGCGTAAGAAGCATACAGAGTAAAGACGACCGCAGCAATATGCTCGCAGTTCCTTACGGTTGAACAACTGCATTCGCTTTTGCTGAAATGGTCGATGTCGATGATGACCTCGCAATTTGGCTCGAGCACCAAGGCATGCACTTCCACGCCGTGCTTCAGCTCGAGTCCGGCCACACGGCCTTTGTGGAAATATTCCCATCCCCGCTCGAGCCGGTCCAGTTCATAATCGCTCTGCAGATGCCTTGTCAGCTCGTGTATTCGATTTTTAGGGATCTGCAGCTTGAGCATGTTTCGCCCTCCGCCTGTTTTGTCTATCCTTATAGTGTATCAGATTTTGCATATGAATGCGTAGAAAATTGGTCGAGACCCGAGTTTTTGTTGGTCCGTCACTGGTTGCGGGCACAAGGGATTTGTGAGTACAATGAGGCAAAAGCGAATTTACCGCTGGAAGGACAGGTGGCCATGGGCATTAAATTCGGAAGGGAATACAACGACATCATCAATGATTTTACCGATGCACTGCGGGGAGTGGAAGGCTGCTGCGAATTTCTGGAGATGCCGGCGGACGATTGGGACGCCATGAGCGAGGAGGAACAGAAGGAATGCATGAAGACGTTGGCGGATGATCTGTTCTATGGACTGGGAGTAGAGGCGCAAATGAGCATAGGCGATTGTATGGTCACGCATGACCCCAAACGGCACTTGATCCGCATTGACCAAGGAGAAACGCTTACGACGGTCATCTATTTGGTATAGGAGGGATGGGCATGCACAGGAGATTAACGGAAGAGGAAGTGCAAGTCGGCCTGAACCGGACGGAAGGCTGGGCGTTGGAAGAGAACGGGAAATGGATCGCAAGGAAGTACCGCTTCGCGTCTTTCATGGACGGCATCGGGTTCGTGGATGAAGTGGCCCGGATTGCCGAGGAACTGAACCATCATCCGATGATTTCCATCGATTATCGGCTGGTGACGCTTCGCCTCACCTCGTGGAACGCCGGGGGACTGACGGAGCTTGACTTTACCAGCGCCCGGAGGTACGACGAAGCTTATGCGGGTTTTCGGAAATGAATCTGTTCTCATGCATCCTTATGCGGACCATACCATGCAGTGGAACTCTTCCATGCCGGTAGGGGTCATCCGTTGGTAGGTGTCCGTAATGATAAAACCGGCGCGGGTATACACACGGATCGCTCTTTCATTCCAAGTCATCACTTCAAGGTCGATTTGATTTTGTGGAGCCAACCGTTGGGCTTCCTGTACAATCGCTCTTACAAAATGAATTCCGTTGCCGCAGCCGCATAAATCGGGACGCATGCCCAGACCCAACCGGGTAACGCCCACCATAGGAAAAAACTGCACAAATCCGCTCAGCTCACCGCTTGCGTCCAGAACGGCACGGTACTGGTTCACTCGAATTTCAGCATCGGCGAATTCCTCTTGATCGGAAAGCATAAGCTCCCATGGCCGGAAATGGTAGGTATGGTATGGCGGAGGATAAACCCAGCTGCAGATGTCGCGGCAGTGCGCCTCCGTGAGCGGGGCAATATAAAAAATCCGGGGCTCGTTGGGTATCACTTTCTTTTCAGCTTCTCCCTTCGGGTGTATACTGTTAATATACAGCATATCACCCCATTAAAGGAAGTGATTGGATCTTGAAGCATGTAGTCAGTCAAGAATGGTTGTTTGAGCACGGCATCCAGGACCATATCGTGATCGCGGACTGCCGCTTTATATTAGGCCAGCCTGAGGCCGGAAAACAAAGCTATGATATCGATCATATTTGCGGAGCGTTTTATTTTGATCTCGAACGTGATTTGTCCGGTCCAAAAGAGAAGCACGGAGGGCGCCATCCGCTTCCCGATCCCGGGAAGCTTGCCGCCAAGCTTGGCCGGGCGGGTATCCACGAGCATTCCGTCGTTGTCGCTTACGACGATCAAGGCGGTGCGATGGCCTCGCGGTTTTGGTGGTTGTTGAAATATCTTGGTCATGACGAAGTCTATATTTTGGATAAGGGCTACTCGGCATGGAAGGAAGCAGGGTATCCCGTAACGGAGGAGCTGCCTGTGGAGCAGCAGGCCGTATTCACGCCGAAGGTACGCAGCGAGATGCTGGTGAATGTGGAGCAGGTGAAGAACCGGTTGAAGCGTCCAGGTACGGTGCTCGTGGATTCTCGCGAAGAGAAACGTTACCTTGGCCTCGAGGAAACGATCGATCCGGTGGCCGGACATATTCCGGGAGCGAAGCAGTATTTCTGGAAAGAAGGATTGCAAGCTTCAGGGGGATGGAAGGATGCTTCGGAGCAAAAGGCCAGGTTCGCAGACTTGCGCAACGCCGATGAGCTTATCGTCTATTGCGGCTCCGGTGTGACGGCGTGTCCGAACGTGCTGGCGCTTAGCGAGGCCGGATTCGACAATGTCAAGCTGTACGCAGGCAGCTGGAGCGATTGGATCAGCTATAAGGACAATCCGGTGGCGACAGGAAAAGAGTAGGAAATGGGGATTCCGTGTCAGACACGGTTGGAGGACTACGATCATTTGCCGTTGGCATGCTGATCCGGTCCTCCTTGTTTTTTCATCCGGGGCTGTGTATGATACACCGGCACTCTTATCTTATATTTCCGATCAAAGCGTCCCTGTCAAAAGCTTTCGCCTTTTCTCTTCACGGTCCTTATCGCTGAGTTTGGGACATGTAAAGCAGTAATTCCCGCATGCTTTTTCCGTTTTGTAGTATAGGCAGCACGCGGCTTTCACCCGGAGTAAACGATCCGGATCAGCAGGAGACTCGACCATTTTAAAATTAAGATCCAGCAGATTGGTTTTTTTCTCGAAAATCCGGGGTCCGATGCGGTGTACCAGAACGGCAAAATCGTCCTTAATCCGGCTTCTCGTCTCTTCATCCTCCGCTTCCCCGATCATCACGTCAATCGTATAATACAGCCGGGTGACCAATTGGGCCCACAGCTGAGCCGTTGGAATGCCGGCGGCTTCGGAGACGGAGGCGATGAGAGGCTTCACCTGCCCGATATACCAATGATGAAAAATCGCACTCAGCCATTCTTCTCTGTTATCGGCAGGGCAGGGCGTGCCGACGCAGGAATCCGCTCTGAAAGCCAGCGCAGGACCATCGGAGTGATGGCGGAGCTGCAGCTCCAATTGATCCAGATGCAGGTTCAAGGCCGCTTGATGGCAAGAAACGGTATACTGCAGAGCAGAACAGACTTGAGTAACCCAAGCGATGAAAAACATGCCGCCTACGTCGATATGCGATCCCTTCAAAGCTTCCGTATAGATGCGAATAAACCGGGACATCTCCTCCAGTCTCAACAGGCTGCCCAGACGGAATCGGTGTTCTGCTCCGGCGATTCCGGTTTCGGATAGTCCAAACCGCTGTTCAAGCACTTGGTTGACCGGTTCCTGAAGAGTCATGATCCGGCGCTCCTTTCTGGCACATCAGGCGAATGATTTGGGGGACAGTCCCCGATCCCAATGAGAATTATAATCATTATCATTAGGGAAATCAATAGAAATCACAGCATTCGGAACAGATCGGATGCAGGAGGCTTCCGCATGGTTTCTGCAAAATAGAAAGCCCTGCAGGCTTGTCCGTCCGTTTCGTCCGTTTTTGCGAACGATCGGATCGGGCCAAACACTGAGGGCTTCCGAAGCTGCATTGCGAATCCGTTGACCAAATCAATTGGCGTCGGTCATGAGTTGTTTGTACTGCTCGTCCGACAAAATACGCCGGGCTGTCACATAACGATTGGCGTAGTAAGATTCGCTCATTTCAGTAATCGTAACGCCTTTGTTCGTAGCCGAGTGGTAGAACTTGCCGCCTCCCACATATACGCCGACATGAGAAATGCCTTTACCGTCGGTGTTGTAGAACACGAGGTCGCCGGGACGGAGCTGATCTGCGGCTACCCATTGGCCGGCTTGGGCTTGGCCTTTGGAGGAATGGGGAAGTTCTATACCGAACTTGTCGAACACCCAAGAAGTATAGCCGGAGCAATCAAAGCCGTTTGTCGTATTGCCTGCCCATTTGTAAGGCGAGCCTAAACCCGCGTTTACCGCTGCGCTTAGTGGGGTTTCAGCAAATGCGCTGCCCACGGAAACACTGCAAAACATAGCTAACGAAAGTGCAAAACCTACAAGCTTCTTTTTCAAAAAAAGTTTCCCCTTCCGGTGCCTACGAGGTTAGCTGAAGGGTTCGGTTGAAGGTTCCCTATGATCACTGACGTTGTTTGTCGAGATCAATTCACCCGGTTATGGATCCCCCGTTTTCCTAAACAGAAATTCGGCAAAATTTTCTTTTTTTTGATTTCGGATAAACATATTCGAGGAAAACTGCACTTTTCCTTCTTTTGTAACAAAATTGACACATTTAAGCGGTTTAAATTGAAAATTTTGTTTAATTGAATCGGGGATATAACAACACAAAGACACCGGTCCATGGCGGACCGGTGCTTCTGCGGTCTTATTAGGATATCAGCTACGCTTTCTCCGTCCAAAGCGCATATTGTGTGCTGATGGCCCATACTTTAATAAACATTTGAACCAGCCGATAGGCTTGTAATCCGATCAGGGCCAGAAAGCCGGCCCAGAAAAACGAGGCCGCCATCACCGCGGCGGACACGGCCAAAGCGATTCCTGCTACGGATAAAGAAATCAGCATAATGGCGGGCAGATGGCGAATCACAAACAGCAGGGTGTAAATGGCCGACCTGCCATCGGTTTTTCCGATCTGAAGGAACAAAAAGACGAGCTGGAGCACAAACCAATAGGCGATGTAGCCGGCCAGCGCCGGCGCCAGCGCTTTCCCGAAGGAAATATATGAAGTCTGATGCCCGTACAGCTCTATTGTATAAGGAACCAGCCAGTAGAGCGGAGAGAGCAGCAGCGCCAGTTGGATGAAGTAGAGGCCGAAGAAGGGAAGAGACAGCTTTCGAATCCCCTCCACGAACCGGTAGCCTGCGTTCATGTCCCGATGTTGAAGCGAGTAATATACCCCCGCATTAAGCAGCGGATGCACCAGCATTCTTAATCCCAGGAGGCAGATGCCCCACCACAGAAACGGCTCCAGCAGGTCCGTCTTCATGATCTGAAAATGACCTTCGATCCAGAACAGCTGCGAAGCTGTGACGGGCAGGTCGCTCCCCGGATAACGATGGAGAAGGGGGAGGACGACGGATTGAATCAGCTTATACAGCGCGACGCCCCAGATGAGATTGTATATAAAGAGGGTAAAGACGGCAAAAGGCTGCTGCCAGGCCAAGGTCCAGCCTGCTTTGATCCGGTTCCACATATTCCTCGCTCACCTCACCATGCGACCCAGCCAAACAAGGTCTCCAAAATTTTCACAACACTTACGTTCCATCGCACCGACAGCTTCTTATCGACTTCCGTTTTCATAAAGCCGTTGATCCGCTTGTTCTCCAGCACGATAGAGTGCTCCGGGTCTATGGCCGCCCACGACAGCGGAGCCGTGTGATTCAGCTTCATGATGACTTCGCTGTCGGCGCCGTTCCATGTTTTATCGAGTTGTGTTCCATCGGCAAATTGAAAACGGACCGGGACATTTTGGTAGGTGCCTCCAAGCTTGCGCAGCTGCACGCTGTTCTCATAGTAGGTTTGGCCATTTTCTGTCACCTGCTGCACTTTGATGCCGGTTACGGCGTAGTCGACCATCATGCCGTTATAAACGTATTGATCAAAAAACGGCTGCCAACTGGTTTTCGTCACATCTTCTACGACTTGTTGAAAATCCGACGTAGTCGGGTGCTTGAATTTCCAGCGCTGGAAATACGTTCGCATGATCTTGTCCATGGTCTCTGCTCCGACCTGACGTTCCATGGCCTTCAGCACCAGCTTGGCGCGGGTATATACATTCTCGGCATAGTGATGGTGTCCGTCATAGCTCCAGGCATTCTTCAGCAGCGCCGCCGGATTGGTGATGTAGCTCGACTCCACGAGCAGATTCGGGCGAACGCCGTATTCCGCTTCCATTAACTTGTCTTCCACATAAGAGGTAAAGCCTTCGTCGAGCCACGCCTCTTCAAATTCATTGCTGGCGACCATGCCGTAAAAAAATTGGTGGCCGATTTCATGCACCACAACCCGTTCCAGCTCCAGACTCGGGTTCTCTTCGGCTGCTCCCCATGCGGTAATCAGCGTAGGGTATTCCATTCCTCCGGCTCCGTTGCCCTCCTCCGGCGGCACGACGATCGACAGCGTGTTGTAAGGATAACTGCCGTACCACTGAGAGTATCGGGCGAGCGCTTTTTTGGCGGCTGTCATATAACGGGCCTTCAGATGCTCATGCTTCGGATCCAGATACAGCTTGATGCGGACGCCGGGCAGATGAGGAGTGGCGTAGGGTTCTTCATGGTATATAAAATGCGGCGAAGCGGCCCAGGCAAAATCATGCACATCGTCGGAGTAAAACGAGTAGGTTTTCGTTTTGCCGTCATCGGAGACGGGTTTGGTCGGGAAGCCGGTGGCCGCTACCTTATAGGCGGAAGGCACCTTGATTCTAACGTCGAATATGCCAAAGTCCGCGTAAAACTCCGAATTCCCGTGATACTGGTGCAAATTCCAGCCCTCATCTGTCCGACCGCGGGTGCCTTTGGGCTCGTATACGGCGATTTTGGGAAACCACTGGCCGGCCATCACAAAATCGTTCGCATAGCCCATTCTGGCGAAAACCTGCGGCAGCTTCACGGAAAATTGGGTCAGCAGATCTACACTTCCGCCCGGCATGACGGGCTTTGGAAGCGGTACCCTGATCAGGGTGTTGTCGTCCTTGTTGCCGTCATCCGGCTGGACATACTCCATCCGGTCGATCAGCTCCATCTCGGCTCCGTCAAGCGTTCGAATGGAGCTGACCGTCATGCTGCCAAAGCTGTCTTCCTTGCGGACATCGTCCCGCAGCTTCCCGCCGGATTCCTTCATGAACGTCGTTTTCTTGGACTCGAACGCATTGGGATACAAGTGAAAATAAAGCTCCTGCACCGGGCGACTTCCCGGGTTTTTCCAAGTCATCGACGAGGTGCCTTTAATCAGCTTGCCATCGGCATCCAGTTCTACGTTGAGATGATACTCGACGATGCGGTTGGATAATGGCTTCGGCGCCGGTTTCTCTACAGGCTTGACCGGCAAGCTGGGAGGTGCGGGAGGAGGGGCCGCCGGTTCGTTCACTCGTCCGCTAACCGGCTCCGCATGTGCTGTCGGCAAAAAAATGCCCGTAGATGAGCCGTCCGCTTGTCCCCTGGCTTGAGGCCATGCCGGCGCCTCAACGATGGAGTGCCCCGCGGTTGACCTTATGGGCTTCAGGTTGAGCGGATCCACCCCCCCTTCAGCAGGGAACACGGCAGGGTAAGCGGCTTCGGCGGAAAGCTTCCAACCGGCGGAAGGAGTTCCCGACCGGAAGTCGGACGACAGCAGGGCATTCGTCAGCAGTGTGACACCGCAGGCGAAGATTGTAAGTAAGCCCCATGATACAATGGGGCTGCCGATTCGTTTTTTCATCCATATTCACCCCGTTGACAAGCATCTACAGCATGTATATGTTTGTGGGACGAGGATTATTTCTGCCTTTTTTCCTTTACGGGTTTTTCCCGGGCATTTGCGTTTGGGAACGGAGCGGCTTCGATTTATTTACATGCTCCGGTACTTTGGCTACAATAATAACGAGTGAGATTGAACTATGCGGAACTTTGAATTATAGGATAGGGATGGTGTGCCTTGTGGATATAAATGAAAAGAAAAAACTGCCTTCACTTAATATTGTCAGCAATAAGGAAACGAAGCACCGCGGCTTTGGCCAAGGCTCGATCGACCTGAGCCAATTATCCTGCGTCATTATTGACGAGGGAGAAGCCTATATCGATCAGGGGGCGCTGCATGCCAAGAGCAAAATAGAAAAAGGGATCAAGTTTACCACGAACAAGGATGAGGTTCCCAACGGACGCCCCTGCTGGATCGTTTGGGTGGCAGTGGATTTCAAGGAGGACGGCAAATACTATGCAGGGGTCACTTCCTGCGAGATGACGGTAGATCCGGAGGCGCGCAAAGGCTGGAAAGTGCTCGCCGATCATGTGAACCGGATGGATTATGCTCTAAAGCGCCGCATTATGCTCGATAATCTCGGGGAACGGGAAAAAGCCGCTCTCAAGAAACTGATGATCGAGAACGACCCCGGCATGTGGGAACGCTCCGAAGCGGAACTCAAAGAAGCGCTTGCGTAAAATTTGTACATTATGTGACGGTCATTGAACGGCCTGACATAACGATGTATACTAATGCCTAGTATATGCACCATATACTAGGACAGCAAAAAGGCAGACCTTTGGTCTGCCTTTTTGTGTTGTGTACGCCCAGCAATGGGCGTCATCTCTAGGGTGAGAGTCCCGAACGGGGGCTGGCGAGCGCCTACCGTTAGCCAAGGGCAAGGATGTCCGCCGCGAGGCGGAATCTGAAGGAAGCCGGAGGCAAAAGCACGGGCCAAGGTACACGAACCCAATTTGAGGCAGTGTTAGTCGGATGAGCCTCCACACCAAGGCAAAATCCAAAGCCGCCAAGGGCTGACGCTGTAGACTTGGGTGGTCGCGGGAAAGGAGAGAGGAAACCGATGCGTTCGCGCGAAGAGCACAGACAGCCGAATATCTCGCAAGAGAGCTTCCGACAAAGGGTAGCGGTGAAGCCGCAAGGGTATGTCGGGGTGCCGAGTCCTTCGCCGGCACAAGTCGCCCCTTCCTCTCGCGAAGACCAGAACGAACTGCTGGAGAGGGTGCTCGAAAAGGATACCTTCGGCTCGCTTACAAACGAGTCGTCCAAAACGGAGGAGCGCCCGGAGTGGACGGAAGAAGGTACGCCGCAAGGCGGTCCCTTAAGTCCGCTCTTGGCCAACATCCTGCTGGATGACCTAGACAAAGAACTAACCAAACGCGGGTTGCGGTTTGTCCGTTATGGGTGCGAACTCGTCTCCGCGAGCTTCGGGCGCTTGGGGCGCCTGAATGGGCAGCTCTCATGATGGCTAATTCCCGCCGGGGTGCTTGAAAAATGTCCCGGAACACAAACAATGCCCTCCCGGCTTCCTACTGGGAAGCAAGAGGGCTGAGAAGTTTAGTTTGCTTTCTCGTTATCTGGAACTTTGTTAACCTTCGGAACCGCCGTATGCGGACCCGCATGTACGGTGGTATGAGAGGACGGGGGTTAGTCGCCCTCTCCTACTCGATTTGCGCAGCTGCCGGCGGCCTTTCAGCACGGAAGATAACGTCCTTTGGTTGATTATTGGTTGACCAAGTCCAATATAAGATTTATACTAAATCTAAATATAAAATAAAGGAATGAACCCCTATGAATAAAATCAATTTGACTGCACAGCGCAAAGCGGTTCTTGAGGCTGTCCAATATGACGATGGACACCCGACGGCCGCGGAGGTGATGGAGAGACTGAGAGAGCAAGGCCAGCAGTTCGCCTATGCTACGGTTTATAACTCCCTCAAGTATTTGACGGATGTAGGGCTGCTTCGCGAGCTTAAATTGGGAGAAGCGGCAAGCCGTTATGATGCAAGAGTGGACGATCACCATCATATTGTTTGCAAACAGTGCGGACGAGTGGACGAGGTACTGAGTCCGACGCCGGACGAATGGATTACGGCGGTGGAGAAAGCGACGAATTACAAAGTCAGCAATTCCCATGTTGTCTTTGAGGGGGTATGCGGTACATGCGCACAGCACAAAGTGTAAATCTGTTCCAAAATTTCGAGATTACGGATCAAAGCCGATTGCGGGAGGAGGATTCTTGGATGCTGGGGAACGTATGCACCCGTACGCAAAGAGTGATTGTCATCAGCCCGTTTCCGAATCGGTTGGGCGAACTGATTGGCAGGCTGGCTTCGGACTGCTTCGATATTCTGGTGTTCCACCGTTACGATCCCTTGATGATGAAGGAGCTTAACGTAAATACCATCATCTATGATTTGACATCGTCTCAAGACGTGGAGCGGGACGCGCAGCACGCCGTTTCTTTATTTTCGCAATCGCTCCGGCAGCCCCGGCTTCTTTTTTTGGTGAACGGGCAGACGGCGGCAGCTGCTTCAGCAGATTCGGCAGCCGAATTTATCAGCTGGCCTGCCGGCGATATCCGGGAAACCGTGCGGCGCATAAGCGAAGCGGTTCCGGAATCCGGGTTCACGCCCGACGTTTCCTCCGGCCGGAGTGTGTTCAAGGATTTGACGGTCGATTCCAGAAAAATGGCGGTTTACCGGGGGCAGGTACGGCTTGATTTGACGAAAACGGAATATGAGCTTCTGCAGCTTTTCCTTCAATCGGAGGGTGCGGTGCTTTCACGGGAAGATATTTTGAATCAGCTATGGGGGAGCTCGTATTTCGGCGGCAGCAACGTGGTTGACGTTCATGTGAAAAGCTTAAGGAAAAAGCTGGGCGACTCGGCTGGAGAAGCCAAGTACATCTCTACGGTAAGAGGTGTGGGGTACCGGTTGGCGGATGAGTGAGCGGCAGATTCGCCTTCATCATTTTTTCATGTAATTTTCATTTGAATATCATGATTTGGCGGTCAGCGCATGTTATGATCATATCAAGATTTAAACCAAGTCTAAATTTAAATACAAGGAGTTGCTTGATATGCATAACAGACTGACTACCAATCAAGGCGCGCCGGTAGGTGATAACCAGAATTCGAGAACAGCCGGACAACGGGGTCCGACACTGCTGGAGGACTACCATTTGCTCGAAAAGCTGGCTCACTTTGACCGCGAACGTATTCCGGAGCGTGTCGTTCATGCCCGCGGCGCAGGTGCTCACGGGGTATTCCGGACGGAGGCCAGCATGAAGGCGTACACGAAGGCTCACTTCCTGCAGGAGGTGGGGCAGGAGACGCCGGTGTTCGTCCGTTTTTCCACGGTTATCCACGGTACAGGCTCACCGGAAACGGCTCGCGACCCGCGTGGATTTGCTGTCAAGTTTTACACAGAGGAAGGCAACTATGATTTGGTAGGGAACCATCTGCCGGTGTTCTTTATCCGCGATGCGATTAAATTCCCGGACATGGTCCATTCCTTAAAGCCCGCCCCGGACACGAACGTTCAAGATCCGGAGAGGTATTGGGATTTTATGACCTTGTCTCCTGAGTCCACACATATGATGACCTGGGTGTTCTCCGACAACGGGACCCCGGCCAACTATCGGCAAATGAACGGCTTTGGCGTTCACGCCTTCAAGTGGGTGAATGCGGAAGGCAAGGTCATTTATGTTAAATATCATTGGAAGTCGCTTCAGGGTGTCGTGAATTTGTCGGCTGACGAGGCGCGCGAAGTGCAGGGCAGAGACTTTAACCACGCTACCCGGGATTTGTTCGATAACATTGAAAAGGGGAATTTCCCGCAGTGGGAGCTCCATGTTCAGATGATGCCGGTTGAGCATTTGGACCGCTTTGCGTTTGACCCGCTGGATGCGACGAAGGTATGGCCGGAGGATATGTACCCTCTGCACAAGGTCGGCACCATGACGTTGAACCGGAATCCGCAAAACTATTTTGCGGAGGTGGAGCAGTCCGCATTCGCTCCGAGCGCGCTGGTTCCCGGGATCGAGCCGTCGGAAGATAAGCTGCTTCAAGGCAGACTGTTCTCTTATCCGGATACCCAGCGGTACCGTCTGGGCGCCAATTATCTGCAAATTCCGGTCAATTGTCCGTACGCTCCGGTAAGAAATCATCAGCGCGACGGCTTCATGAACGTGAAGCAGGATCCGAGCCCGGTTAACTACGAGCCGAACAGCTTCGAGGAAAGTCCGAAGGAGGCTCCGGAGTATGTGGAAAGCCGTTCGCCGCTTTATGGTGTCGCAGGACGTCAGCGCATCGATAAAACGGACGATTTCACACAGGCGGGCGAACTTTACCGCAGCTTCTCCGATCAGGAGCGCGATCATTTGCTCAGCAATCTGGTCAATGATTTGAAGCAAACCAATGAAAAGATTCAACTCCGTGCCGTATGCAACTTCTTCCGCGCGGACCGGGAGTACGGCATGAGACTTGCGCAAGGACTGGGCCTCGACATCAGCGAATTTATGCCGAAAAACTAGCTTGGAAAAAAATAAATCAAAAGAGGGGGAGAAAATAAGTATGCAGCTAACCTTACACGAAACGCTCAACAGACAAATCGCCAATTGGTCCGTCTTGTTCGTTAAGCTTCATAATTATCATTGGTATGTGAAGGGACAGCAATTTTTTACGCTTCATACCAAATTCGAAGAGCTCTATACGGAAGCGGCGGCACATGTGGATGCTCTCGCCGAACGTCTGCTCTCGCTCGGGGGCCTGCCCGTCGCCACAATGAAGGGCTGCCTGGAGCTGGCTTCCGTCGGGGACGCCACGGGCAAAGAGACTGCCGAACAGATGGTCAAATCGATCGTTGACGATTTTGAGACCATGGTCGGTGAGCTGAAAACGGGGATGAAGCTGGCCGAATCGGAAAAAGACGAAACGACCGGCGATCTGCTCCTCGGCATTCATTCCAGTCTTGAGAAGCATGTGTGGATGTTGAATTCGTTTTTGGGCAAATAAGAGACATGATTGGAGGAAGGGGCGCTTGACGCCCCTCTTTTTCAGCTTCGATGATGGTTCTACGTACGCTTTAGTGAGTTGAAGGCTGTCTTGAGAGGCAATCCCCCAAGCGCTTCATGTCGTACTTGCGGCCGGCGTACGCAGCCCGCTTGCTTCCCATTCTGCTCCCGGTGCTAGCTGTTCCACCAACGCTTCAGGTCTTCCCACCACGTGCCGTTTTGTTTTCTTTTCGCCGGTTCGGAATTCTGGTCTCCGTCATTCCGGGCCGGCTGCTGCGTGCAGTATTCCGTTGGCTCCGTGCCTTGAACGAACGCTTCCATCCGTGAATCGGGACAGCTCTCGTTGGCCAGCTTGCCGGTCGCCGGATCGATGTAGACATTCACGACGCCTTCGGGGAT
Source organism: Paenibacillus naphthalenovorans (assembly GCF_001465255.1). NCBI lineage: Bacteria > Bacillati > Bacillota > Bacilli > Caryophanales > Paenibacillaceae > Paenibacillus > Paenibacillus naphthalenovorans. Next base: position 4,451,154 of record NZ_CP013652.1, read on the forward strand.
CGGGAACAGCTTCGGGGGCACCGACTCCAGCGTCCGTTCCGTGAACTCGGCGAAGATCGGCGCCGCGAGGTGAGATTCGACCGCGCTGATGTTGCGGTCCTTATCATAGCCGACCCATACGGCCGTCGACAGCTCCGGCGTGTAGCCGACAAGCCATGCGTCCGTATTCGTCGTGCCGGTTTTGCCGGCAACGGGGCGCTTCAGCACGCTTGATACACGGCTGCCCGTGCCGCCTTGGTCGAAGACGCCCTCCATCAGCTTGGTCAGCACGTAGGTGTACGCGGGCTCAATGACCGTCTCCTGCTTTGGCGCGGCCTCATAGAGCACGCGTCCGCGCCGGTCTTCAATGCGCAGAATCGCTGTCGGCTCGACGCGAACGCCTTGCCCGGCCAAGATGCCGAAGGCTGAAGCCATTTCGAACGGGCTGACCGGAAAAGTGCCGAGCGCCAAAGACGGCATCGGCTTCATCGGACTTGTGATGCCCATCCGTCTTGCCATCTCAATGACGCGTTCGGGTCCTGTTTCCAACACCGTATGCACGGCAAAAATATTGTCTGATTTGGCAATCGCCGTACGCAAATCAATCCAGTCGAAGTATTTATTGCCAAAATTGCTGGGCGTGTAGGTTTGCCGTCCCTGATCGTAGGTGAATGTCGTCGGTTCGCTGAGATACCGGGTGACCGGTGAAAAATGCTTTTCCTTCAGCGCCGTTAAATACACGATCGGCTTGAAAGACGACCCCGGCTGCCGCGTATTCGCGAACACGCGGTTATATTGGTTCTCCCCGTAATTGCGCCCGCCGACCATCGCCTTGACATAACCGTTGCGGGGATCGATCGCGACAAGAGCCGTCTGAATCTCCGGGAAGTCCTTCAGCTGCTCCGTGACGACGTCTTCCGCAATCTTTTGCGCTTTCAGATCCAGGGATGTATAGATGCGAAGTCCGCTTTCCTCGAACTCTTTTTCCTCCATACCGAGCAATTCCGTGCCCAGCCTCCGCACATAGTCGTGAAAATAAGGCGCCGTCACAGGCTTTTTGTTTGCCAGCGGCAGGATGTTCAGCTTTTCCCGCGCCGCTTCATCCGCCTGCTTCTGCGTAATATAGCCGGCCTCGACCATGGTTTGCAGCACCGTTTTTTGCCGGTTCATCGCATTTTGCAAATCATAATAGGGGGAATAATAGCGCGGGCCCTTCGGTATCCCTGCCAGCAGGGCGCTTTCGGCAAGGGACAGCTCGGATGCGTTCTTGCCGAAAAACAGCTGGGAAGCCGCTTGAATGCCGTATGTAGAGTGCCCGTAATAAATTTGGTTCAAATATTGCTCCAAAATTTGATCCTTGCTCATTTGAAGCTCCATTTGTACGGCATAGTAGGTTTCCTTGATTTTGCGCGTCCATGTTCTCTCATGTGTTAAATACAGGTTCCGCGCCAGCTGTTGGGTAATGGTGCCTGCTCCCTGGACCTTGGACATATGCTGCAGGTTTACCCAGGCGGCCCTGGCTATGCCTTTGGGATCGAAGCCGAAGTGGCCGTAAAAGTTCCGGTCCTCAATCGCCAGCGTCGCTTCAATTACCTTCGGGGACATCTCCTTCAGGGAAATCATCTGGCGGTTTTTGCTCCCGCCGTACGCTTCGATCATGGTGCCGTGCACATCGTACATTTCGGAAGCCATCGCCATTTTCGATACGGGAAGCGACTGCGAACGCATGAACAGTATGAGAACCAGCAAAGCGGCTGCGCTCAACATCAGACAAGTAAAAGAAAATGATATCCACTTCTTCAATCGTTTCCCCAAGCGTTCCAAGGGATCGGTTTCTGCGGCCGTCCGTTTACTCCGCTCTTCGCTCATGTCATTCGCTCCTTTCCCGGGAAAATAAGTTCTATTATCCAGTATGGAAAAACATAGAAAACCCTATTCATGCGAATGTAACAGAAACGTTAAATTTTTTTAAAAATCGTTCGGATTCCCGGCGTTCGTATTTGCATTTTCGGGTAGATCCACTATAATACAATTTGACATGCAAGAGACCGGCTGAAACATACCAAAATAACAGTTGTCCGCCCGTCCTGCGGTTTCTCCATTGGGATGGAAGCCGATGAATATGCGCTTTTGCGAAAGGTGGAATTACATATGGAATTATGGTACACAGAAAAACAAACCGATAACTTCGGCATTACGGCAAAAATCAGCAAGACTCACGTTACGGAAAAAACGGATTTTCAAGATCTTGCGATGATCGAAACGGCCGAATGGGGCACGATGCTCGTGTTGGACGGAATGGTCATGACTACCGTGAAGGACGAGTTCGTTTATCATGAGATGGTGGCGCATCCGGCGCTCAATACGCATCCGAATCCGAAACATGTTCTGGTCGTCGGCGGCGGCGACGGCGGCGTCATCCGCGAAGTGCTGAAGCATCCGGAAGTGGAAAAAGCGGTTCTCGTTGAAATCGACGGCAAAGTCATCGAGTATTCCAAGAAGTATCTGCCTTCGATCGCCGGCGCACTGGACAACCCGCGCGTAGAAGTGATCGTGAACGACGGCTACATGCATATTCACGACCATAAGAACACCTATGATGTGATCATGGTGGACTCCACCGAGCCGGTTGGCCCGGCCGTATCGCTGTTTACACAAGGGTTTTATAAAGGAATTTACGATGCGCTCAAGGAAGACGGTATTTTTGTTGCGCAAACGGACAACCCTTGGTTCAAGGCGGACCTGATCCAAAGCGTCAATCGCGACGTAAAAGAGATTTTCCCGATTGTGCGCGTATACTGTGCCAATATTCCGACTTACCCGAGCGGCCTTTGGACGTTCACAATGGGCAGTAAAAAATATGATCCGCTTGCTGTCGATGAAACGAAGATTCCGGAGATCGATACGAAATATTACACTCCGCGCCTGCATAAAGCGGCCTTCGCGCTCCCGAAGTTTGTGGAAGATTTAACGAAGTAACCGCCAAACCAAGGAGGTCTGAATCTATGAAACTCGATCAAAAATATTCCGGTAACGTCTTTATTCTCAGCTCGGACGACTATGCGGCGTCCCGGGCGGTCATCTACGGCATGCCGATGGACTATACGGTCAGCTTCCGTCCCGGTTCCCGGTTCGGCCCTTCGCGCATTCGCGAGGTGTCGATCGGTCTGGAGGAGTACAGTCCGTATTTGGATAAAAGCCTTGAAGATATCACTTATTTTGATGCAGGGGACCTCCTGCTTCCATTCGGTAACGCGGGACGCAGCCTGGAGATCATCGGCGAGTATGTGCGCGGCCTGCTGGCTGACGGTAAATTTCCGCTTGGCCTCGGCGGCGAGCATCTCGTATCCTGGCCTGTCATCCGGGAAGTGTACGCCAAGTACCCGGATCTCGCTTTGATTCACATCGACGCCCATGCCGATCTGCGCGAGCAGTACGAAGGCGAGCCGCTGTCCCACTCGACGCCGATCCGCAAAGCGGCTGCACTGATGGGCGGCAGGAACATTTATCAGTTCGGCATCCGCTCGGGCTCCCGTGAGGAGTTCCGGTTCGGCCGCGAAAACATTAATTTCTACCCGTTCGAGGTGCTTGAGCCGCTGAAGAAAGTGCTGCCGGAGCTTGCCGGACGTCCTGTCTATTTGACGATCGACATTGATGTGCTGGATCCGATGTGCGCCCCGGGCACGGGAACCGCGGAAGCGGGCGGCATTACGTCGAAGGAGCTGCTTGCCGCGATTCACGCGATGGCCGCTTCGGAGCTGAATTTCGTCGGCGCCGACATCGTCGAGGTTGCCCCGGCTTACGATCCGACGGAGCAAACCCAGATCGTCGCCAGCAAGCTGATCCGCGAAATGCTGCTCGGCTTGGTGAAATAACATCCAGATGAATAAAACCGGTCTTTTCGTCTTACTTTCAGGCGAAGGGCCGGTTTTTTGTCTGATGTATGCTGGGGCCCCGGCCTGCTTAAGCTTGGCGCAGCGTGAGCACCGTAAGCTCCGGGCGGCACAGGAAGCGGATGGGGTGCTGAGAGACGCCGATGCCCCGGTTTACGTATAATTGCAGCTTGTGATCGCCGATCGTGTATCCGCCGATCACATACTTCTTGCCGTACTTGGGGGTCACGACATGCCCCAGCAGCGGGATCCGTACTTGGCCGCCGTGGGTATGGCCCGACAGCTGTAAATCCACCTGGTGGTCAACGGCGACGTCGGCAAAGTCGGGGCAGTGCGCCAGCAGCATGACGAAGTCTTTCGGCTTGGCCAGGCGTGTCGCCTCTTTCACATCGGGTTTCCCCATCCACATGTCTTCTACGCCCGCGATCCACATCGTGCTTCCTCCGTGTTGTACGGCCGCCAAATCATTTCGAAGCATGCGGAATCCGCCCTCGGTCAGGAGCCCGGCTACTTCGGCGGATTCATTGAAATAATCATGGTTTCCGAGCACTGAAAACTTGCCGAGCGCCGCCTTCATGTTCGCCAAGGCCTCCGCATAACGTACCCCGTCCTTGCCGATCTCGTAATCGACCAAATCGCCGGTGAAGCAGATGATATCAGGCTGGAGTCCGTTGATCGTTTCCGCCAGCCGGAACAGCTCATCCGTATCGTAATGGAAGCCCAGATGGACATCGCTGAATTGGACAATTCGGATGCCGTCCATTCCCTGAGGCAATCTCGGCAAAGACAGCGTGACTTTGTTCACTTCAAGCCAGCGGCGTTCGGCATATCGGGCATATCCATAGGCGGTCGGCGGTAGGGCTATGATACCTGCTGCTGTTAGGGCCGCCTTCTTGAGGAATGTTCTTCGGGATAGTTTTCTTTTCGCCTTCCTTGTGCTCAAATCCATGAATGAACACATCCTCCGGGAATTATGGAATCAACATGCGAAAGCAGATACAAAAGTATCGCTTTAACCCTATTTGACGTAAAATAAACGGAGCAGGTTTCAAAAGCAGTAATTACGGGAGAGGATCGTTGAGATGACGGACAAGCACACATCGGCAGCCCACAGGCGCCGGGTCGACATTATATTAGAAAGCTTTGCCGCGGGAGAACGCATCGTGCGGCGTATGGATGGGGACTTGTTTCTGAAAGGGGAACAGGTGTACGTTCGTTACGATGAACCGCCCGAAGCGGAAATGGGCCGAACCGTTACTATGGTCAAGGCAGGACAAGGAGAGCTGCGCATCGTACGTCATGGCGATATCCGGCTTGAACAAACCTTTATCCCCGGGAAGCGGCATACAGGGTACTTGCAAACCCCGCAAGGCCGAATCGAACTGGAAACGGAAACCCTCAGTCTGGATGTACGGCAGGAAGGCCCACCGGACAGCTTGGACGACATAAGCGCTCCGGGCGGTCCGCTGACCATTGCCTGGAGCTATAAGCTGTCTGTGATGGGCGAAGATGGCGGGGAATACCGTCTCTTGCTTCGTGCCGTACCGCAGAAGGATTCGGATCCCGGATCCGGCCGGGCCTGCTGACCTGTCAGGATGATTTGTCTACGGCCTGTACCGCGCGGAAGGCATGAATTTCTTTCACGCTGCTGATTTTTTTTCCGGATTTGATAATAAATCGGGCGTTTTTCCTTAAAATTCTCTTTACGGCGAGCGGCCTCAGTCCCGGTCGCCGCGCAAGCATGAGGGCGATCACGCCCGACACGTGCGAGGTCGCCATCGAAGTGCCGCTCAGCTCGTGGTATTTGCCTCGCGGCCAGGTGGAATAGATTTTCTCGCCGGGAGCATAAATATCAATTTGTTTGCCTACATTGCTAAAAGGTGCAATTCGTCCTTTGCGCGTTGTGGCGCCGACGGCAATAACCTGCCGAAGCCGCGCAGGGTAGTCGACTTCCGCTTGCTTGCCTTCGTTGCCTGAAGAGGCGACGATGATGACGCCCGCCCGGTAAGCGCTGAGGACGGCAGCCTCCAACGCTCTGCTGTACGTTTTCATGCCGAAGCTCATGTTAATCAGTTGAATGCCGTTCGAGACGCACCATTCAATCCCGCTGACAATGTCCGAGACGAAGGCACCCCCTTGGTGATCAAACGCTTTTACCGGATGAATGAGCGCGCCGGGCGCCACGCCGATCATTCCTTTGTTCTGGGTATAAGCGGCAATGGTTCCTGCGATATGCGTCCCATGGCCGTTATCGTCTATAGGAAGCAAATGGCGGTTCAAAATATTCACGCCCCGGGAGAGGCAATGGCGAAGATCGGGATGGGAATAATCCGCTCCGGTATCGATGATGCCGATGCGGACTCGTTCGCCCCGGGATTTCCTCCAGGTCTGGGGTGCGCGGATATGCTTTATTCCCCAAGGAATGACTGTTTTCTCGGCTGACCTGCCGCCTTCGGAGGGCGATAACGTTCTGGCCATAGACATATTCCAAAAGCTGTGTACTTTTGCGCGGTTGTCTTCTTCGACAAAATGGATAAAAGGAACGGAACTGAGCTTTTCCGTCGAACGCAAAGTACACGAGATACCGCGAATCAGCCTGAGCGGCTGAATGTGTCGAAGCAGGGGCAGGGATTTGCGCTGCCGGCTGATGAGCCGGGCAAAAGCAGCGTAATCGCGCCCATGAGCAAAGCGGATAATATGCCGCTTCTCGGCGTTCTTCGAATCGACCACCGCCTCATGAAGCCACGCAACAAATGCTGAAGGATTCATAATCTTCCTCCCCCCTTTAGCTGGCGAGCGTTCCTTAGTTATCGTATGTAAGAGGGTATCCTCCCGTATGAGCGCATAACCTTATGCCAAATAAATAGGTTGTAGGCATGTGTCAAAGCGCATGGGGCTACATACGATATCAAGGGGGAGTGTCTGGTGTTCCCTCTTCTAGGGTCAGAGGAGCAAGGGAAGGCTCAAGAGTCCGGCTTTGGTCCTTTGGGGATACAGTCAGGAACGAAGGATTCCGCTTAATGGGCCGTCCGGCACAGGATCGGGTTACGGCATACGGCGTAATCCTTTGTTTCATTTCGCTAAAACCCCGTCAACCAGTTGCATTTTTGGATAAAATAAGGTTTACTAATTGAAGATAGTGGATATTGTAGTGATAAAGTTGCCGACTGTGAGCGGCCACGCTTCTCTGTAACAGTTGCAAGCGCATATAAATGTCGGAAAGGATGTGCCCCGAAATGAGTGCTCAGAACCTGCTTAAAATCGGTACGGAGCAAGCCAAGGAAATGCCTATGGTGGATCTCGCCTTTGAATTGCTGAAGGCGGCGAATACGCCGTTTTACTATCGGGATCTGATGATGGAAATCGCCAAAATAAAAGGTCTGTCCGATGACGAGGTAATGCAGGTCATCGCCCAGCTATATACCGAGATCAACATTGACGGTCGTTTTGCATGTGTAGGCACCAACCTGTGGGGCCTGAAGCGTTGGTATCCCGTGGAGAAATCCGAGGATGCTGTGGGCAGCGGCAAACGTCCGCGCATCATTAACGATGAAGACGATGACTTGGATGATGAGGATTTGTTCGCTGAAGAAGAAGATACGTTTGCTGAAGAAGACTATGACAGCTACGATTCTCCTCGCGACGACTACGACTCGGAGGATGAGGTGGAGGAAGAGACCGAATTCTTCGAAGAAGAGGAGGCCGACGAAGAAGTCCTGGATGAAGTGGAACTCGATGAGGAAGTTTCCGATCTGGAGGATGACCTCGACGATCTGGAAGAAGATTTCGAAAGTGCAGACGACGATAAAAATGACAAATAATAGCTGCGCCTCCTTTCTCCTTGACAGGTTGACCCGATCAGAGTAAACTATTTTCTGGGCTTTGGATGAACATTACGGACCATGAGGTCCTTTTGGATAAAAGTGCCCCGCCGGAGCGGGGGCTTTTTCTTTTTTTTAGGCAAGCTAAACTTGGGAGGTATTACATAATGACAAAGTATATTTTCGTGACCGGAGGCGTTGTTTCTTCGCTTGGTAAAGGCATTACGGCGGCGTCGCTCGGAAGATTGCTCAAGAACCGCGGGCTAAAGGTCACGATTCAGAAATTCGATCCGTATATTAACGTCGACCCGGGAACAATGAGTCCTTATCAGCATGGGGAAGTATTCGTAACGGACGATGGTGCGGAGACAGACCTCGACCTTGGCCATTATGAACGTTTCATCGATATCAATCTGTCCAAGAACAGCAACGTCACGACAGGCAAAGTGTACTCCTCCGTCATCGCAAAAGAACGCCGCGGAGAATATTTGGGGGGCACGGTGCAAGTCATCCCTCACATCACAAACGAGATCAAGGAGCGGGTGTTCCGGGCCGGGCGCGAAGCTCAATCGGATGTAGTCATCACAGAGATCGGGGGTACGGTAGGCGATATCGAGAGCCTCCCGTTCCTCGAAGCCATTCGTCAAATAAAAAGCGACATCGGCCGGGATAACGTGATGTATATTCACGTCACACTGATTCCGTATCTGAAGGCGGCAGGAGAGGTCAAAACAAAGCCGACTCAGCACAGCGTAAAAGAACTCCGCGGCATCGGCATTCAACCTCAAGTTATCGTCTGCCGCACGGAGCACCCGCTGGCTGAAGACATGAAGCGGAAGCTGGCGTTGTTCTGTGATATCGACCCGGGCGCCGTTATCGAAGCGCGCGATGCAGAAACGTTATATGAGGTTCCGATGATGTTTCGCGAGCAGGGGCTTGACGACATCGTGGTGAATCATTTGAAGCTGTCCGCGAACGAGCCGGATATGACGGAATGGGAAAACCTGATCAAACGCGTTAAATCGCCTAAAGAAACGACCGAAATCGCCATTGTCGGTAAATACGTAGCGCTTCATGACGCTTATCTGAGCATTGTCGAGGCGCTGGGCCATGCCGGTATCGATTGCAACACTGAAGTGAAAATCCGCTGGGTGAATGCGGAAGAAGTGTACGACCACAACGTCGGCGAGCTGTTGGGCGGCGTTCAGGGAATTCTGGTTCCCGGCGGTTTTGGAGACCGCGGCATCGAGGGCAAAGTGACGGCGATTCGTTATGCCCGCGAGAACAAAATTCCGTTCTTCGGCATCTGTCTCGGCATGCAGGTGGCCGTCGTCGAGTATGCCCGTTCGGTGCTCAAGCTTGAGGGTGCGAACAGCTCGGAAATTCACCCTACGACGCCTTATCCGGTCATCGATCTGCTGCCTGAGCAGAAGGATATTGAGGATTTGGGCGGAACGATGCGGCTTGGATTGTATCCTTGCAAGCTCAAAGAAGGATCGCTCGCGATGCGCTGCTATGGTGACGAGCTTGTATACGAACGTCATCGTCACCGGTACGAGTTTAATAATGAATACCGTGAAACGCTTGAAGCCGCAGGCCTGCATATTTCGGGAACCAGTCCTGACGGCCGCTTGGTGGAAATCATTGAATGTCCGGACCACCCTTGGTTTTTGGCGGTGCAGTTCCATCCGGAGTTTACTTCGAGACCGAACCGTCCGCAGCCGCTGTTTAAGCATTTTGTACAAGCGGCTTACACTCACGGGCGATAATCTTGATATGTCGGGAGTGCCCTGCTTTCCGTAATGGATAGGCAGACAGCCGAATAACGATAGCCTTCGACTCGGAGAAACGGACGGAGGCTGTAATGTCTGCTTAATTTGTAAAACTTTTCAAAATTTTTTGGTGGAGACAGCAGGAATCGCGTTTCCGGTATAGAATATTTTGTTAGGTGTACAAATCAGGACGGAATTTCCCAAATGCATTGGGAAAACGAAAATGGGAGGGTACTCACTTGAAGAAGAAACTGCTCATCGTTGATGACCAGAATGGTATCCGTATATTGCTGATGGAGGTATTCAGCAGTGAAGGGTACGAGACATATCAGGCATCCAATGGTAAGTTGGCGCTTGAGATCGTAAGAAACGTGTCGCCCGATCTTGTTCTTTTGGATATGAAGATTCCCGGAATGGACGGTCTTGATATCTTGAAGCACATCAAGAGCATTGACGCTTCGATTAAAGTCATCATGATGACGGCTTACGGGGAGCTGGACATGATTAAAGAAGCTACTGATCTTGGAGCGATTATGCACTTTACGAAGCCGTTCGATATCGATGAGCTCCGTCAAGCCGTTAATCAGCATCTTCGTTCCTCGAATAACAGTTCGTACGCCGTGGGATCCTGAAAAGGGTCTCTTTTTTTAAAAACAAGATTAGACAAGTCCACTGCGGAGGAAACTAAATCTGCAAGAATAGATGTTCCAAACCTCGGATGTTTCTTCACCGAAAGCCTTCTTCCGTATGCCGATCATCGTATGGCCTATTGCTGATATCACTGCGTTTGTTCCCGTTTTCATACCGTTCATACGCTGAGGGAGCCGGGTCACGGGATTCTCGTTTGTCCATTTGTATGGTATAATGGGCCAGTATGACTTTAGAACGGTATACAAGCCGGAAAGTTCAAATTATACTTAGAAGGAGAGAAATACTATGCCACTTGTTTCCATGAATGAATTTTTACCTAAAGCCAAGGCAAATAAATTTGCCGTAGGCCAGTTTAACATGAATAATCTGGAATTCGCTCAAGCGATTACGGAGGCGGCTGAAGAATTAAAATCGCCTTTCATTTTTGGCGTTTCCGAAGGCGCCCTGAAATATATGGGGATCGAATATACAGTGGCATTGGCTGAAGCTGCAGCGAAGAAATCGGGACTTCCCATCGCGCTGCATTTGGATCACGGCAGCAGCTTTGAAGTAGCCATGAAATGTATCCGTGCAGGCTTCAGCTCCGTTATGTTTGATGGTTCGCACTATTCATTTGAGGAAAATATTCGTTTGACCAAAGAAGTGGTGAAAGCAGCTCATGCGATGGGGGTATCCGTTGAAGGAGAGCTTGGGACCATCGGCGGTGTAGAAGACGATATCAGTGTGGATGAGGCTGACGCTGCTTTGGCTAAACCGGAAGAAGCGATCCGTTTTTACGAGGAAACCGGTGTCGATTGCTTGGCCATTGCCGTAGGTACGGCACACGGAATGTACGCGGGAGAGCCGAATATCCGCTTTGACATCATCGACAAGGTGGCGAGCGCGATTCCGGTACCGGTTGTACTGCACGGCGGCTCCGGCGTTCCGGATGAGATGATTCGCAAAGCCATTGCTGCAGGTGTAGGCAAGATCAATGTCAACACCGAGAATCAGGTGGCTTGTACGCAAACGATCCGCGAAGTGCTGAACAAAGACGCAAAAGTGTACGATCCTCGTAAATACCTCACTCCTGCTCGCAAGGCCATGGTTGAAGTGGTCAAATCCAAAATCCAGCTGTTCGGAAGTGCCAACCAAGCTTAAGGATACAGCGGGAAATACACTGGTTTAGGTGTGTTTCCCTTCTGTTTTTTTACCCTTATCAGTGTATTTGCTTGATCACCTTACATGTGGTGAAGTAGGAGGAAAAACAACGAAATGGAAAAACTGATGATTGCCGGCGGGCGCCCGCTGCGGGGAACGGTCCAAATCAGCGGAGCCAAGAATAGCGCGATCGCGCTTATACCGGCTGCCATTTTATCGGAATCCGCCGTAACGCTTGACAATTTGCCTGAATTGAGTGACGTTGCGATTTATACGGAGATTCTGGAGGAACTTGGCGCAACGGTCGACTGGAATCATGATAGAATGGTCATCGATCCAAGTCGGCTGATTTCCAGGCCGATGCCTAACGGTAATGTTAAAAAACTTAGAGCATCATATTATTTAATGGGAGCACTGTTGGGTCGATTTCGGGAAGCGACGATCGGCATGCCTGGGGGCTGTAATTTTGAACCGCGGCCAATCGACCAGCATATCAAAGGCTTTGAAGCATTGGGGGCATCGGTTACGAACGAAAATGGGGCTCTGCATATCAAGGCAAAGGAATTGCACGGAGCCAAAATATATCTGGATGTCGTCAGCGTAGGGGCGACGATCAATATCATGCTGGCGGCATCGCGTGCCAAAGGCGTTACAACGATTGAAAATGCGGCAAAAGAGCCTGAAATTATAGACGTAGCGACACTTTTGAACTCGATGGGAGCTAAAATCAAAGGCGCAGGGACCGAGACGATACGGATTGAAGGCGTGGATGCGCTTTACGGCTGCAGGCACTCCATTATTCCGGACCGGATTCAGGCGGGAACTTATATGATTGCCGCCGCTGCGACACGTGGCGACGTCATTGTGGACAACGTCATTCCTAAGCATTTGGAGGCCATTACGGCCAAATTGCAGGAGATGGGCGTGCATATTTACGAAATGGACGAATCGATTCGCGTCGTAGGACAGACGGATTATGAAAGTGTTGATGTCAAGGCGCTGGTATATCCGGGCTTTGCAACGGATCTTCAGTCTCCTATGAGCAGTCTGCTTACGCAAACCAAGGGTGTCAGCATTCTGACGGACTATGTGTACAGCAACCGATTCAAGCATATCCCTGAACTCCATCGCATGGGCGCGCGTATTAAAGTAGAAGGACGATCGGCCATTATCGAAGGAGGCCCGCTTACGGCGGCTAAGGTGAAAGCGACCGATCTTCGCGCAGGAGCAGCGCTTGTGATCGCTGGGCTGATCGTTCCGGACGGCATTACAGAGATCACCGGCGTGGAGTATATCGATCGGGGCTACGATCATCTCGTGACCAATCTATCAAATCTGGGGGCCGAAGTTTGGCGGCAGCACGAATGAAGAAGCGGTATACTTTTCTTTCAAATTGGGTATGGCTATAATAGATCATTTGCAAAGTTTGAAAATTTAATAGTTTGGTGGTTGGATATGTATGGATATGCATCTGGCGCAATTGGAAGCGCTGAAGCTCACGGAATTATACAAGCTGGCTAAAAAGCATCAAATTCCGTATTACGGGCAGATGAAAAAAAAGGAACTTATTTTTGCGATTTTACGTGCTCAGGCCGAGCAAAGCGGCTTGATGTTTATGCAGGGCGTGCTGGACGTCCTACAGGAAGGGTTCGGATTTCTACGTCCGATCAACTATTTGCCCAGCAGTGAGGATATTTATATTTCCGCTTCTCAGATTCGCAGATTTGATCTTCGCTCCGGCGACATGGTTTCAGGGAAGTGCCGGCCTCCCAAAGAGAACGAACGGTATTTTGGTTTGCTGCACGTGGAAGCCGTGAACGGCGAGGATCCGGAAACAGCGGCGGAACGCCTTCACTTCCCGGCGTTGACACCTCTTTATCCGCAAAAGAGACTAATCTTGGAAACCTCCCCTACCAAACTTTCTACCCGATTGATGGATCTGTTAACTCCCGTAGGTTTTGGACAGCGGGGATTGATCGTTGCTCCTCCGAAAGCAGGAAAAACGCTGCTGCTTAAAGAAATTGCCAACAGCATCTCAACGAATCATCCGGATGTAGAACTGTTCGTGCTTCTGATTGACGAGCGTCCAGAGGAAGTGACGGATATGCAGCGTTCGGTAAAAGGCGAAGTCATCGCATCTACGTTTGACGAGGTTCCGGAAAACCATATCAAGGTGGCCGAACTGGTGCTCGAGCGCGCCCAGAGGCTGGTAGAGCACAAGAAAGACGTTGTCATTCTGCTTGACAGCATTACGCGTCTGGCTCGCGCCTACAACCTTGTCGTTCCGCCGACAGGACGTACGCTTTCCGGGGGGATTGACCCCGGCGCATTCCACCGCCCGAAGCGTTTTTTCGGCGCCGCCCGCAACATCGAGGAAGGCGGCAGCCTGACCATTCTCGCTACTGCGCTTATTGAGACGGGTTCGCGCATGGATGACGTCATCTATGAAGAGTTTAAGGGGACCGGTAATTTGGAGCTGCACCTTGACCGTAAGCTGGCGGAACGTCGGATTTTCCCGGCGATCGACATTCGCCGCTCCGGAACGCGCCGCGAAGAGATGCTCCTGACCAAAGAGGAGCTTGATAAAGTGTGGGCGATCCGCAAAGGCATGAATGATTCCCACGATTATATTGAAGCTTTCTTTAAGAGGTTTGGCGAAACAAAAACAAATCAAGAGTTTCTGGAAACGCTGGAGCCTAACGGAGGCGGTCCTCAATCCGGCGGCAGTGGCGGTGCTTCCCGGCGGGTTAAGCATTCCGTCTCGTAGGAGGGTAGGTTCATGAATTTGGTTTATGCCGATCGTGATGGCAACGTCTACGATCATCCGGATTTTACGGGTCTTGGACGCAGCGGCGATACGGTGATGGAGATGCTGGAAGAAGAGCTCATTCCGCTGCCGGAAGGAGCCACCCTCGTCAGTTTGCCGGACACTCGCCCCATCGGCATCCACGTGCGAACGGGCGAAATGCAAATCGTGCCTGGAGAAGTATCGGCCGTCGGCGCTTTACTGCCGCAGGGCTTTACCCGTCTGCTGCTGCCCGGTTATGTGAAGGCGGATAAGAATAAGGTGCTTCCTTTGTTCGGCTATACCGCGGTCGTTTGGAAGGACGGCGGGTTTTATGTAGCGGCCGAGGCGAGTGACGATCCTGAGCGTTGGAATCCCCGGAATTGTGACCCGGACGAGCTGGAACTGCAAGTGCAGCGCATTCTGGGGCAGTATAAAGATAACCGGCTTTATCAGCACTTATCCAATTGTGCGCTCGGATACGAATGTTTAACGGCTTCGAACACGTTCCTGAATCGTTGGGAAGGCGCTGTTCCGGTCTCTTTCTCCTGTAATGCCGGCTGTTTCGGCTGTATTTCCGAACAGCCTGAGGACAGCGGTTTTCCTGCGCCTCAGACACGAATGAACTTCAAGCCTACCGTCGAGGAAATCATACAGGTGATGCTGGAGCATCTTAAGACTCCGGAGAGCATCATCAGCTTCGGGCAAGGTTGCGAAGGCGAACCGTCGACCCAGGCCAAAATGATTATCGAAGCGATCCGGGAAGTCCGGCGCCAAACGAGTACGGGTTTTATTAACATCAATACGAATGCCGGCCTGACGGACCATATCCGCGGTATTGTCGACGCGGGCCTGGATTTGATGAGGGTCAGCACGATCAGTGCTCTGGACGATCATTATAATGCTTACTACAAGCCCCGCGGCTACACGCTGAAAAACGTGGAAAAATCGCTTCGTTATGCGGCGGATCACGGGGTCGTCACTTCGATTAACTATTTGATTTTCCCGGGTGTGACGGATCGTGAGGAAGAGATGGAAGCCATGATCGATTTCGTTCGCCGAACCGGTCTTAAGCTGATTCAATTGCGGAATTTGAACATCGATCCGGAAAGCTATTTGGAGCTTATCCCGAAGCCGCGCGGTGAGCGTTACGGGATGAAGCAGATGCTGGATATTTTTCGGGAGGAGCTTCCCGGCGTCGTGCTCGGCTCCTATACGCATATCCCGCAGGAACTGGCTGACAAGCGTAAGAAACACTTGCAACACGGATAGCTCCATGGTATAATCCGATCATGTGTGCTAAAAGATAACTCTGATTCACATGGTGTTTCAGGGCAAAAGAGGTGAAAGAGTAATGAAAGAAGCTATTCATCCGACATACTATCAAACGACGGTTACTTGCGCATGCGGTAATACGTTTGAAACGGGATCCATCAAGCAAAACCTCCGTGTGGAGATTTGCTCCGCTTGCCATCCGTTCTTTACCGGTAAGCAGAAATTCGTGGATGCCGGCGGTCGCGTAGATAAATTCAAGAAGAAATACGGCATTTAATTTTTGTCAGATTCTATACAGCATGAACCGTGCCTCCTGTGGCTATTCTAAGATTACGTATCTTAGTGCTGCAGGAGGTGTTTTTTTATGAAGAAAAGAATCTTTTTCCTTGCCGCGGTATGGCTGCTGGCGGTTTCTGTTACGACGGCTTGCGGAGGAGCCGCCAATACTCGGCAGGAAGTGAGGACGCATAGCAAAGACGGTTTGCTGGGGATTACGGAAGTGAATCCTAACATGCCGTTAAGCAAGACCTACCGGACATACTCCGATGATGTTCGTGTGATGGAGGCTGCTATTAAAGAGCGGTTCCCGATGGTTACGAACACAACGATCACTCTTAATGGGCCTGTAGCCCATGTACTGCTCAATGTGCCTGCCGGAACAAGCGCGGAAGAAATTGCCCGGATCAAGCACGAGGCACAGGCTGTTTTGGCCGCTGCCTCTCCGAGATACAATATAGATGCTGACGTTTCTGCCAAATAACTCCCTCCAGGTTGATATTTTTGATGGGATCGACTATACTTATCTATGCCGTGCTAGACGGGGAGGTAGCGGTGCCCTGTAACCCGCAATCCGCTGTAGCGGGGTCGAACGCCTAATCGCGGTATTGCGATGTGAGGGTTGGGTTTTAAAGTCGGTGTTGAGAGTCGGGTCCTTCGCAATGGATGCCCGTGAACCCGGTCAGGTCCGGAAGGAAGCAGCCGTAAGCGGGATGGTTCATGTGCCGAAGGGTGGCCTAACTTGAGTCGATGATAAAAATTCCACTTGGATCGTAATATCAAGGTAGGTGCACGGTTTTTCTTTTCTTAATGTACAGTAAAATACAGTGAACAAAGGAAATACACCGTATGGGAAGCCTCTTAGGCTTATCCATTCGGTGTTTTTTTGCGTCGGCCGCTCATTATTTTCTCCCCGGAATGCTCGAGTAAGAAGTTTTCTTAAAAAAGGGGAGGAAAATGAAAAAAATAGGAGAATTGTATACTAAAGTTAACTGGGCCGGCAAGAACGTACAAACCATACGGCGTTGTGCGATGGGCTTTCGTAGAGAAAAACAGGGGGGAGAGAATTGCGTTGCAGCATGAATTAAATTTGCTCCAGCGATTTGCGGGTACGTTCTTAAAAGATGTCAATTTGGGAGTTATGCTGATCAATACGGATTTTGAGCTTATTGATATTAGCGACATGGCCTGTCGTGTACTCGGTTTAGACAGAGAACAGGTTCTCCAGTTGCCAATGGAACAGGTGTTTGCTGATTTGCCGGCAGAACACCAACTGGTGCAAAGAAGCATTTTGGATGGCATGGTCGTACGCAATCACGCTCTGTCATGGACTAATAACCAGGAAAGGTACGAGCTGCTTGTCGATTCGAATGTGTTAAGAGATGAGGAAAGCCGGGTCGTAGGGGCTTACATCATTTTTAAAGACGTTACGAATCTTCGTTCCCTGGAGGAACAGGTACAGCGAAGCGACCGCTTGGCCATGATCGGCCAGATAGCAGCGGGTACCGCGCATGAAATCCGGAATCCGCTAACTTCCATTAAAGGGTTCCTTCAGGTTATTCGAAAAACGCTTCAGGATCAGGGGTTGGAGAAGGAAAGCGGTTATACGGAAGTGATGCTGCAGGAAATCAACCGGATTAATGAACTGGTCAACGAATTTTTGCTGCTGAGTAAACCGAAGAACGTTACATACGATAAGGTCGATGTGTCTCAAGTGCTGCGTGACATTTTGCCGATCATCAACAATGAAGCGATTTTGCATCGGGTTGTTGTACAGTACGAAGCCATGTACGACCTTCCTCTGGTTGTTGCCGATCGTGAAATGCTCAAGCAGGTGTTTCTTAACATATGTAAGAACGGAATCGAAGCTATGGGAGATGGAGGTTTTTTAACGATAACGGAAAAGGCGGATGTGGAGGAACGGAAAGTCAATATCATTATCCATGATACGGGTCCCGGAATTCCGATGTATGTGGTGGATAAAATATTCGATCCGTTTTTTACAACGAAAGTGGAAGGAACGGGTCTGGGTTTATCCGTCTGCCAGCGCATCATCCATGATATAGGGGGGCATATCCGAGTTTCCTCCAAAGGCTTCGGAACCACGTTTACTGTGAGCATTCCTTTCCCGTAAGGCTATGAACTTCAAACCTGCTCTTAAGTGTAGTATAATGGACTGAATAAACGAACATTTGGAGAGGGCAAGATGGCACATATCGCCTTATACCGAACATGGAGGCCCCAATCCTTTAAGGATATGGTAGGCCAGAAGCATATTGTCCAAACCTTACAAAATTCGCTTCGCGAAGGACGTTTCAGTCACGCTTATTTATTCAGCGGTCCCCGTGGGACGGGCAAGACCAGTGCGGCCAAAATATTGGCTAAAGCCGTTAACTGCCAGAACGGTCCGGCAGTGGAGCCTTGCAATCAATGTGAGGCCTGCCTACGGATTACCGAAGGAGCCGTAATGGATGTCGTGGAAATTGATGCGGCTTCCAACCGCGGGGTCGAGGAAATACGCGACATTCGCGATAAGGTAAAATATGCGCCTACCGAGGTACGTCAAAAGGTGTACATCATTGACGAGGTGCATATGCTGACTACAGAGGCTTTCAATGCGCTGCTCAAGACATTGGAAGAACCGCCCGGCCATGTGATGTTTATTTTGGCAACGACGGAACCGCATCGTATTCCTGCAACGATTATATCCCGCTGTCAGCGGTTTGATTTCCGCCGCGTAGCGCTTGATGAACAAGTGGAGCGTCTTCGCGAGGTTTGTTCGAACGAACAAATAGAGATCGATGAGGACGCGTTGGCATTCATTGCCCGGCTCTCCGATGGAGGCATGCGCGATGCGCTCAGTTTGTTGGACCAGATCATCGCTTTTTCCGGACAGCGGGTAAGTTACGAGGACGTGCTTTCCATTACGGGGGGGATGGCGTCCGATCAATTCGAGAAGCTCGTTACCGCCATTCAGGACAAAGACTTCGGCGCTGCGCTGCGATTGATCGATGACTTTATGCAAGAAGGCAAAAGTGCGGACAAGTGTATGGAAAACTTGATTTACTACTTCCGTGACTTGCTGATGGTGAAGATGGTGCCGGGGTCAGGGGCGGTCACGGAACGCATCGTGGATGTGAAGAGGTTTTCCGAGGTGGCTCAGCGGTTTACAAGCGAAAGTCTGATTGCCATGATCGATACGCTTAACTATTATCAGACGGAAATGAAATATTCCGTGCAGCCTCAGACGCTGCTTGAAGTGGCCGTAATGAAGCTTTGTACTCAGGTTGGCGGTCCGGTTGCGGGTTCGGGTTCCGCTTCCGTTGTGCAGGCTGCGCCTGAACGGCAAGACGGTCTGGTTGTCCAGTTAATGGGCCGCATTCAGCGGTTGGAAGACCAGCTTGCCCAACTGATGAAACAGGGAATCGCTCCTGCCGGAGGCAGTCCTGCGCCAAGCGGCAGAGCGGGATTAGGCGGCACTGGCCGACAAGCCTCTGCGCCGGCTGTAGTGAAGAAAATCGAAAAGCTGGATGCTTTCCTGCAAGGGAGAGAAGATGCCGCTTTCCGAGGCGTGCTGCAGCAGTGGAGTCAAGTGCTCGGTCGGGTGAAGGAGCTCAAAATTACCGTGCACGCTTGGCTGGTAGACGGGGAGCCGGTTTCCATCCATGACGGCCGATTGTTAGTCGCATTCAAAAGCGCCATGCATCGGGAAACGACGGAAAAGCCTGCGAACAAACAATTGATCGAGCAGGTCATGAATGAAGTGCTCGGCCAGCCGTACCGGCTTGTCACGGTGATGATGAAGGACTGGAAAGCCGCATCCGATCAGGCTGGGGGTGCCGAAGCGCCGAAAGAGGAGCTGCAGCTCGTTGCAGAGGATGAACAATCCGGCGGCGGCAGGGAAGCATGGATTGATGAGGCCATACAATTGTTTGGCGAAGAATTGGTAAAAATAAAAGAAGACTAATATGTGAACGCGAGGAGTGTATTTCATAATGAACAATATGAACCAAATGATGAAGCAAGTGAAAAAAATGCAGGAGCAAATGCTGAAGGCCCAGGAAGAGCTGGCGAACAAAACGTTCGAGGGCACGGCCGGCGGCGGTGTGGTTAGCGTAACGGTCAACGGACATAAAAAGGTAACTTCCGTTGTGATCAAGCCGGAAGCTGTGGACCCGGACGATGTTGAAATGCTGCAGGATTTGGTGCTTGCCGCTACGAATGACGCCATGCTGAAAGCGGAAGAATCGGCCGGTAAAGAAATGTCCAAACTAACCGGCGGTCTTAACATTCCGGGATTATTCTAAACGGAGACCGGATCATCATTAGCCGCGCGAGGCTAAAGAGGCCTCTAAGTTTAACGTGTGAGGAGCTAATCGCTTGTTTTATCCCGAACCATTAGCCAAGCTGATCGATTCGTTCTCCCGGCTTCCGGGCGTCGGACCCAAGACGGCGGGGCGCCTGGCGTTTCATGTGCTGCGAATGAAGGAAGACGATGTCATCGATTTTGCCAAAGCACTCGTAAATGTCAAAAGGAATCTGCACTATTGTTCGGTCTGCTGTAATATTACCGACACGGATCCGTGCCGTATTTGTCAGGACAAGAGCCGCGACGCCTCAACGATTTGCGTGGTGCAGGAGCCCAAAGATTTGGTAGCCATGGAGCGGACGAAAGAGTACAACGGGTATTATCATGTTCTTCATGGAGCGATTTCGCCTATGGAAGGCATCGGGCCTGACGAGATCCGGATTGCCGATTTATTGAAACGCTTAAGCGATGAGCGTGTTCAGGAGCTTATTCTGGCCACGAATCCGAATATTGAAGGTGAAGCAACCGCAATGTACTTGTCTCGGCTGGTCCGTTCCTTTGGGCTGAAAGTGACACGAATTGCACACGGTCTGCCGGTCGGCGGGGATTTGGAGTATGCCGACGAAGTCACATTAACCAAAGCGCTTGAAGGGCGCAGGGAATTACTATGAAATAGATTGTTTCTCCAAGAGGTCCTGCCCGGGTTACGGCTGATTGAGCCGCGTTGCCGGGGAGGGCTTTTTTTGGTTCTATTCGGGTTCTGTTCTTTATATGTATGTAATGTATGGGACGAACCTGGAGAAACCAAGGAGGCGGAGATATGAAGCAGTGGATATTGAAACTGTGGAAAAGAAAGGAGAGGAAAAGAGAAGACGCGATACAAAACGATAGGCTTTTGCTTGTACAGGAAATACGCAAAGCGCATCTGGAATGGGAAACGGCGCAGAAGCGGTTTGATTACGTTATAGAAAAGGAACAGATCGATTACGCCGTGTTTGCTTTGGAGACTGCCGAAAAAAGGTTTGAGATGCTGATCAGGCAAGCCAAAAATATGAGAATCTCACCGAATGAAGTATGGTCCAGCTTTGTATTGGAGGAGTCTTCATGAAGCCTTATATATTGTGGGGGGTTTTTCTCCTGTCCGGCGGGTTGCTTGGTTTCTTATTGATGAGAAATCGGTTTGCTTTTCAGTGGCTGGGCAAAATATGCCTGCATCTTGCTTTTGCTTGCATCATGTTGTATATTGTTAATCTGTTCAGTTCGTATACCCACCTGGAACTTCCGCTTAATACGGTAACTGTGGGTATGGTCAGCATTCTTGGGCTTCCGGGACTGGCTGTTCTTGCCGCTTTGAAGCTGTGGGTATTGTGAGACAGACGGAAATAATATTCCGCAAAAAAAAAAGCTTGCATTGAATTGGGCCGATATGATATATTAATCAAGTCGCCGCTAAATAGGTGACAACAAACGACAAAAGATTTCAATCGATTTTGTCGAAAGAAATTGCCCTTTGAAAACTGAACAACGAGTGAGTGTAAAGATAGAGAATCGAGAGATTCTCGCCAGTAGTAGATGTATGAGCTAATCAGATTTTCTTTGATGGAGAGTTTGATCCTGGCTCAGGACGAACGCTGGCGGCGTGCCTAATACATGCAAGTCGAGCGCTAGGGGTGCTCCCTTACGGGAGCCCCCTGGAGCGGCGGACGGGTGAGTAACACGTAGGCAACCTGCCTGTAAGACCGGGATAACTACCGGAAACGGTAGCTAAGACCGGATAGGTGGTTTCTCCGCATGGAGGGATCAAGAAACACGGTGCAAGCTGTGGCTTACAGATGGGCCTGCGGCGCATTAGCTAGTTGGTGGGGTAACGGCTCACCAAGGCGACGATGCGTAGCCGACCTGAGAGGGTGATCGGCCACACTGGGACTGAGACACGGCCCAGACTCCTACGGGAGGCAGCAGTAGGGAATCTTCCGCAATGGACGCAAGTCTGACGGAGCAACGCCGCGTGAGTGAAGAAGGTTTTCGGATCGTAAAGCTCTGTTGCCAAGGAAGAACGCCTTGGGGAGTCACTGCCCTGAGGGTGACGGTACTTGAGAAGAAAGCCCCGGCTAACTACGTGCCAGCAGCCGCGGTAATACGTAGGGGGCAAGCGTTGTCCGGAATTATTGGGCGTAAAGCGCGCGCAGGCGGCCGTTTAAGTTTGGTGTATAAGCCCGGGGCTCAACCCCGGATCGCACCGAAAACTGGGTGGCTTGAGTGCAGGAGAGGAAAGCGGAATTCCACGTGTAGCGGTGAAATGCGTAGAGATGTGGAGGAACACCAGTGGCGAAGGCGGCTTTCTGGACTGTAACTGACGCTGAGGCGCGAAAGCGTGGGGAGCAAACAGGATTAGAT
Organism: Paenibacillus naphthalenovorans; assembly: GCF_001465255.1. Lineage (NCBI taxonomy): Bacteria > Bacillati > Bacillota > Bacilli > Caryophanales > Paenibacillaceae > Paenibacillus > Paenibacillus naphthalenovorans. The sequence goes on from NZ_CP013652.1 coordinate 4,473,452, forward strand.
ACCCTGGTAGTCCACGCCGTAAACGATGAGTGCTAGGTGTTAGGGGTTTCGATACCCTTGGTGCCGAAGTCAACACAATAAGCACTCCGCCTGGGGAGTACGCTCGCAAGAGTGAAACTCAAAGGAATTGACGGGGACCCGCACAAGCAGTGGAGTATGTGGTTTAATTCGAAGCAACGCGAAGAACCTTACCAGGTCTTGACATCCCTTTGACCGGTACAGAGATGTACCTTTCCTTCGGGACAGAGGAGACAGGTGGTGCATGGTTGTCGTCAGCTCGTGTCGTGAGATGTTGGGTTAAGTCCCGCAACGAGCGCAACCCTTGAGCTTAGTTGCCAGCATTAAGTTGGGCACTCTAAGTTGACTGCCGGTGACAAACCGGAGGAAGGTGGGGATGACGTCAAATCATCATGCCCCTTATGACCTGGGCTACACACGTACTACAATGGCCGGTACAACGGGAAGCGAAGGAGCGATCCGGAGCGAATCCTTATAAGCCGGTCTCAGTTCGGATTGCAGGCTGCAACTCGCCTGCATGAAGTCGGAATTGCTAGTAATCGCGGATCAGCATGCCGCGGTGAATACGTTCCCGGGTCTTGTACACACCGCCCGTCACACCACGAGAGTTTACAACACCCGAAGTCGGTGGGGTAACCGCAAGGAGCCAGCCGCCGAAGGTGGGGTAGATGATTGGGGTGAAGTCGTAACAAGGTAGCCGTATCGGAAGGTGCGGCTGGATCACCTCCTTTCTATGGAGTCCATGTTACCTGCGGGGTAACGGACAATAAGCAAGAAGCACTCACTCGTGTTCAGTTTTGAAAGGTGCAATGCCTTTCGATCGTTTGGTGATGATGGCGGAAGGGAACCACACGTACCCATACCGAACACGACCGTTAAGCCTTCCAGCGTCGATGGTACTTGGACCGCAGGGTCCCGGGAGAGTAGAACGTCGCCAAGCGAATCCACTTTAAGTGGATTTTTTAATCCTATAGAGTAGTAAGGGCCCTTAGCTCAGCTGGTTAGAGCGCACCCCTGATAAGGGTGAGGTCGGTGGTTCGAGTCCACTAGGGCCCACCATTAAACTTCATAATGGTGTCATGGGGCCATAGCTCAGCTGGGAGAGCGCCTGCCTTGCAAGCAGGAGGTCAGCGGTTCGATCCCGCTTGGCTCCACCATTCAATGTTTGTTCCTTGAAAACTGGATATCGAAACGAAGCAAAATGCTGAATCATCCCGCTGCGATTTTCGTAAGAAAATCGTCAGCAGCCGATACGTAAGTGTCGGTACCGAATAACCAAATTGGTTAAGCTAATAAGAGCACACGGAGGATGCCTAGGCGCCAGGAGCCGATGAAGGACGTGGCGAACGACGAAATGCCTCGGGGAGCCGTAAGCAGGCTTTGATCCGGGGATGTCCGAATGGGGAAACCTGCGTATCGTAATAGATACGTACCATGCAGTGAATACATAGCTGCATTGGAGGCAGACGAGGGGAACTGAAACATCTAAGTACCCTCAGGAAAAGAAAACAAAAGTGATTCCGTCAGTAGCGGCGAGCGAAAGCGGATTAGCCCAAACCAGGGGGCTTGCCCCCTGGGGTTGTGGGACGTCAACGTGGGTTGAGCAGAGTAGGTGAAGCGGTCTGGAAAGGCCGGCCAGAGAAGGTAACAGCCCTGTAGCCGAAATTCTGCGAAAACCCTAGACGGATCCCGAGTACCGCGAGACACGTGAAACCTCGTGGGAATCCGGCAGGACCATCTGCCAAGGCTAAATACTCCCTGGCGACCGATAGTGAAGCAGTACCGTGAGGGAAAGGTGAAAAGAACCGCGGGAGCGGAGTGAAAGAGAACCTGAAACCGTGTGCTTACAAGAAGTCAGAGCTCGTTAAAGGGTGATGGCGTGCCTTTTGTAGAATGAACCGGCGAGTTACGTTTGCAAGCGAGGTTAAGGTGAGAAGCCGAAGCCGCAGCGAAAGCGAGTCTGAACAGGGCGAATGAGTTTGCAGGCGTAGACCCGAAACCGTGTGATCTACCCCTGTCCAGGGTGAAGGTGCGGTAACACGCACTGGAGGCCCGAACCCACGAATGTTGAAAAATTCGGGGATGAGGTGGGGGTAGCGGAGAAATTCCAATCGAACTCGGAGATAGCTGGTTCTCCCCGAAATAGCTTTAGGGCTAGCCTCGGGAGATGCGTCGTGGAGGTAAAGCACTGATTGGGTGCGGGGCCCGCCAAGGGTTACCAAGTCCAGTCAAACTCTGAATGCCACAGACGTTAACCCGGGAGTCAGACAGTGAGTGCTAAGATCCATTGTCAAGAGGGAAACAGCCCAGATCATCAGCTAAGGTCCCCAAGTGTGTGTTAAGTGGGAAAGGATGTGGAGTTGCGCAGACAACCAGGATGTTGGCTTAGAAGCAGCCACCATTCAAAGAGTGCGTAATAGCTCACTGGTCGAGTGACTCTGCGCCGAAAATGTAACGGGGCTAAACACACCACCGAAGCTATGGCTAGATATGAAAATATCTGGGGTAGGGGAGCGTTGTAACAGCGTTGAAGGTTGATCGTGAGGACAGCTGGAGCGGTTACAAGTGAGAATGCCGGTATGAGTAACGAAAAGATCAGTGAGAATCTGATCCGCCGAAAGCCTAAGGGTTCCTGAGGAAGGTTCGTCCGCTCAGGGTAAGTCGGGACCTAAGGCGAGGCCGAAAGGCGTAGTCGAAGGACAACAGGTTGAAATTCCTGTACCACCGTGAACCGTTATGAGCGATGGGGTGACGCAGAAGGATAGTGACGCGAGCTGATGGATGCTCGTCCAAGCAGTGAGGCTGGTGTGCAGGCAAATCCGCACATCGAAAGGCTGGGCTGTGATGGGGAGGGAAAATTGGAGTACCGAAGGTCATGAGTTCAGGCTGCCAAGAAAAGCCTCTAGCCAGGGAGAAGGTGCCCGTACCGCAAACCGACACAGGTAGGCGAGCAGAGGATGCTAAGGCGCGCGGAAGAACTCTCGTTAAGGAACTCGGCAAAATGACCCCGTAACTTCGGGAGAAGGGGTGCCCCGGTAGGGTGAATAGCCCGAGGGGGCCGCAGTGAAAAGGCCCAAGCGACTGTTTAGCAAAAACACAGGTCTGTGCGAAGCCGCAAGGCGAAGTATACGGGCTGACGCCTGCCCGGTGCTGGAAGGTTAAGGGGAGCGGTTAGGGTAAGACCGAAGCTGTGAACCGAAGCCCCAGTAAACGGCGGCCGTAACTATAACGGTCCTAAGGTAGCGAAATTCCTTGTCAGGTAAATTCTGACCCGCACGAATGGCGTAACGACTTGGGCGCTGTCTCGACGAGAGATCCGGTGAAATTTTAATACCTGTGAAGATGCAGGTTACCCGCGACAAGACGGAAAGACCCCATGGAGCTTTACTGCAGCTTGATATTGGACTTTGGTACGATCTGTACAGGATAGGTGGGAGCCTGGGAAGCATGAGCGCCAGCTTGTGTGGAGGCGACGTTGGGATACCACCCTGATCGTATCGGAGTTCTAACCTGGTGCCCTAAGCGGGTATGGGGACAGTGTCAGGTGGGCAGTTTGACTGGGGCGGTCGCCTCCTAAAGCGTAACGGAGGCGCCCCAAGGTTCCCTCAGAATGGTTGGAAATCATTCGCAGAGTGCAAAGGCAAAAGGGAGCTTGACTGCGAGACAAACAGGTCGAGCAGGGACGAAAGTCGGGCTTAGTGATCCGGTGGTACCGAATGGAAGGGCCATCGCTCAACGGATAAAAGCTACCCTGGGGATAACAGGCTTATCTCCCCCAAGAGTCCACATCGACGGGGAGGTTTGGCACCTCGATGTCGGCTCATCGCATCCTGGGGCTGAAGTAGGTCCCAAGGGTTGGGCTGTTCGCCCATTAAAGCGGTACGCGAGCTGGGTTCAGAACGTCGTGAGACAGTTCGGTCCCTATCTGTCGCGGGCGTAGGAAATTTGAGAGGAGCTGTCCTTAGTACGAGAGGACCGGGATGGACGTACCGCTGGTGTACCAGTTGTCTCGCCAGAGGCACGGCTGGATAGCCAAGTACGGAAGGGATAAGCGCTGAAAGCATCTAAGCGTGAAGCCCCCCTCAAGATGAGATTTCCCAGTATGTAAGACCCCTTGTAGACGACGAGGTAGATAGGTTCGGGGTGGAAGCACGGCAACGTGTGGAGCTGACGAATACTAATCGGTCGAGGGCTTATCCAAAAAGCACATGAAGATGATCAGCGGCTTGGTTTCGATCCAGTTTTCAGGGCGCAAGCGAAAAGCCATCGTTCAAATCACGAACGTTGGCTTTTTTTAATTCACTTATATCCAAAGGCCTAATGATATGGCTAAGGCGAACATCCCGCTATTGGGCATAGCAGGACGTGTCGTTATCATTAAGTTTCAAGTACCCGTTGGATCGATGTTTACGAAGCAGGAATAGCAGAAGGAGACGGGGAAGCAATAGCCAGATATGGATGAACAGCAGGTAAACCAAATACATAGGTGACATCCAGGGATAGAAGCATCCTATAATAATAAACACGATCCACAATGTGTGCAGATGAAGCCGGCAGGCTTTGGCCAATGCAATATAGCTGTCGGGGACGTATCCCAGCCAAGGGAATCGCATAGACCACTTCCAAGTTTTGGGCGCATGTCTTTCTTTGGTCCGGAGCAGCAATTGAATGATAAAAGCGTGAAGGACGGGGACAACGACAATACCTGACAAGACGGCTGCGGGGTGAATCAGAAAAAAAGACAGCAGCGGAATAATGGCCGCAACAGGCCAGAACATATATGCAAAAAAAGGTTTATAATGTATCCTTTTGAGCAGACGATAGTGATAGATGGTTGAATCTTTGGACAAGCTTCTTTCATTAGGTTTATTGTAAGTATTCAAGGTCTGCATCCACCTGTCTATCGTATAATAGATCCAATACATATATCGGTAAGCTATAGTTAAATTATAAGGCAATACGCACAGGATAAGCATCGTTTACATAAAAATACTTCAGGACGGTTTATTCTTGAGAGAATCGGACATACTGATAGATAAAAGAATAGAGGTGATTGAAATGGGCGATGCGCTGCAGCACGAATGTACAGGACCCTGCATCATCTGCGGACTCTCTAAGGAACAAGGCATCATGATTATATCCGAATTTATATGTGACGATTGTGAGAAAGAGATGGTCAGAACGGATGTAAGCGACCCTAAATATCCTTTTTTCATACATCAGATGAAACAAATTATTTATAAAAAAAATGCGTGAACCTTTGCGCGAACCGGCTCATTTTATCTTGAACAAGGATGGAAGCGGGCTTTTTTGTTTGGTACAATACGTGTATTATCGGTTTGTGAAATGAGGATGTTCATGGGATTACATCATAGAGCACCGCTCTTCGAGAAGCTTGCCGCACATGCGCAAAGAAACGCGGTAAGCCTTCATGTACCTGGCCACAAATCCAGGTCAAAGGCATATTCAGGCGCTTGGGGACATTACGGCAGCGTACTGAACATCGATCTGACGGAAATTCCCGGACTGGATGATCTGCACCATCCGGAAGAGGCGATCAAAGAAGCTCAAGAATTGGCCGCGAATTGCTTTGGAGCGGAAGAAACGTTATTTCTTGTGGGCGGAAGTACGGCTGGAAATCTGGCGATGATCATGTCCGCATGCCGCCCCGGGGATCTTCTGCTCGTGCAGAGAGATGTACACAAATCGGTCATTCACGGGCTTACGCTGGCGGGAGCGCAGGCCGTTTTTATTACGCCCCAATGCGAGCGGCATTCCGGATTGACCATCGGACTTCGTGTCCCAGACGTGGAAGAAGCTCTGAAGCGCTATCCTGAGGCGAAAGGGCTGTTTGTTACGAATCCAAGCTATTACGGAATGGCGGCAGACCTTACTTCTCTGGCTCAGCTGCTGCATGGCCAAGGAAAGCTTCTGCTCGTAGATGAAGCGCATGGCGCTCATTTTGGCTTTCATCCGGCTTTGCCGTCATCGGCGCTGGCCGCGGGCGCGGATGCGGTGGTGCAGTCTACTCACAAAATGCTGACTGCCATGACCATGGGGGCCATGCTGCATGTGCAGGGTGAACGGCTTAACCGTCGTTTACTTCGGAAAGCGCTCGCCATTGTGCAGAGTTCGAGTCCTTCTTATCCGATTATGGCGAGTCTTGATGTAAGCCGGCGGTTGTTGGCGGAGCAGGGGACGGAGCTTCTGGAGCACGGACTTCAGATAATGAACGAGATTCGCAAGCGCCTCGCCGCGCAGCCACGTTGGAAGCTGTGGACGATGCCGGAGAGCCTACGATCCGGGAACAGCTATAAACAGGATCCTTTCAAAATCGTGCTCAGCGATGCAAAAAATAGACTTTCAGGCTATTCCTTAAAGGAGCAGTTGGAGCTTCGTGGCTGTTATCCTGAATTGGCCGACCCGGAGCATGTGCTATGTGTATTCAGTATAGCCAGTACGCTCCGCGACGGGGAGCGTCTTATAGAAGCGCTCGCCGACATCGACAAGGCCGCAGGAGACTCTCCTTCATCGGAATTGGTTTGTACCAATGCGGAGAGCGAGGTATTGGAGGGGAGCATCTCTGAGCCTGTGTCTTTCGGTTGGGGACAGGAACATCATCATTCTTGTGAGGTTGACATGCTGCCGGTGGCCGAATGTGCAGGCCGTAGAGCGGCGGAAATGATCGTTCCCTACCCTCCGGGTATTCCGGTGTTGTATCCGGGAGAGAGGATTACGAAACAAGTGGCGGCCTACTTGGAGCGGCTTACGGTTTTCGGTTCCCGGTTTCACGGGTATGATGTGGCAAAATCCGGAAGAGTGCCGGTATATCAAGCTGGGGAATAAGGAGACGGGAACGTGAGACAAGGTTTTTTTATAACGGTGGAAGGCGGCGAGGGGGCCGGGAAAACCTCGGCGATCGGCGTGATTATAGATCAGGCAGCGGAGCATGGCTATGAGGTGGTATCGACTCGTGAACCGGGGGGAATTCCTATCGCGGAACATATCCGAGCGGTGATATTGGACAAAAGCCACACGGCTATGGATGCCCGTACCGAGGCGCTGCTTTATGCGGCGGCACGACGTCAGCATTTGACAGAAAAGGTCATTCCGGCTCTCCAAGCAGGTAAGGTGGTCATATGCGACCGGTTTATCGACAGCAGTTTGGCTTACCAAGGGTATGCCCGGGGGCTCGGAATAGATGATGTGCTGGCGATTAATCGATTCGCGATCGGAGAGTGGATGCCGGACCTTACTTTATTCATGGATGTGAGTCCGGAAACGGGGCTTGCCCGGATTCATGCAGATCAAGGGCGGGAGATCAACCGGCTTGATTTGGAATCCATGTCTTTTCACCATAAGGTCAGGGAAGGTTATCTGCAACTGCTGGAGCGATTTCCGGATCGGATGATAAGATTGGATGCAGAGCAAGAGCTGGATGCCGTACACCGCGAGCTGAAACAAATCGTGAACCAATATCTCCCCAGAAGAGTATAATAAAACTGAAATAATATAAAATCGAGCCTATATTATATAATAGAAGGAATTGTTCAACCTCTTGTCTAATTATAAATGTAGGGACGCGGATCATTCATTTGGCAAAGGAGGCTGGATGTATGAAATTGGTTATAGCCGTTGTGCAGGACAAAGACAGCAATCGCTTGTCCAACGCATTGATTAAAGAAGGCTTTCGCGCTACGAAATTGGCAAGTACAGGCGGATTCTTACGTGCGGGAAACACGACGTTCATCATCGGTACGGAAGACGAACGGGTGAATGAAGCGCTGCAGATCATTAAAGAGAACTGCAAGATCAGGGAACAGGTGGTCACCCCGGTATCTCCGATGGGAGGAACAACGGATTCATACATTCCTTTCCCGGTCGAAGTTCAGGTGGGCGGAGCCGCGGTATTCGTGCTTCCGGTCGAACAATTTGAGCATTTTTAAGGAAAAAGGATGCGGACGATGTGAAAATTAACCCGGGCTGGCGGCCTTTCGGTAAAGAAATTATACGAAGCGAGAACAATTCGTCTCAGCAGCTTCAGCAAAAGTCGTTTAGCGATATGATGCAGCAGCAGGACCAAAGAGCTACCCGGGAGCAGCTTCAACGTATTTTGCAGCAAATTGAACACCAGGGGCAGCGGCTTGCCAAATCGATGACCGTCCGCGAGCTGCGGCAGTATAAGCTGCTGGTCAAGCAGTTTCTTGAGGAAACCGCGCGCCGCGGCGTACAGCTCCGTGAGACGCGAGGGTGGGATCGGCGAGGCAGAGGTAAACGGTATAAGCTTCTGGAGGAAATTGATCGGGAACTGCTTGGATTGGCCGAGGAGATGCTGGATAGTGAGCAAGGACGTATTGAGTTGCTCCGCAAAGTCGGTGAAATTCGCGGCATCCTGATCAATTTGTCTTTTTAGATCGGGGCTGCTCATCATAATGGCCTTGATAGAGGTTTTCTTATAACGGAAAGGAATAGAGACAGTCATGTCTTTTCAATCCATAGCAGGACAGGAACGTGTAAAACGTATTTTACAAAACAGTCTTCGAACGGATAAAATATCGCATGCCTATATTTTCACGGGGCCGTCCGGAACGGGACGAAGGGCGATGGCCAAAGCTTTTGCGCAAGCAATTTATTGTAAGGTGCTGCCCGATGATGCCTGCGGTGAATGCTTGGACTGCCGCAAGGTACTGCATGGAAATCATCCTGATTTGCACGAGGTGAAGCCGGAGGGGGCCTCAATTAAGATTGAGCAAATCCGGGAGCTTCAAAAGCAATTCGCTTACCGTGCCTCGGCTTCCGGAATCAAGATGTATATTATTGAGGAAGCCGAAAAAATGACGGTTCAGGCTGCGAACAGCTTGCTTAAATTTTTGGAAGAACCCGCATCCCAGGTTGTGGCCATTCTGATCACGGATAACGGACAAGCCCTGCTTCCGACAATCCGCTCCAGATCACAATGGATTCCCTTTGTGCCAATCGGCCGGAGTGAAATGCAAAAGGCGCTGCTTCAAGAAGGGCACCCGGCTGTCCTGGTGCAAGCCGCTGTGCATATGGCGGCGGGAACGGAAGCGGCTCGCGGGTTGATTCAAGGAAATGGGTTTGCAGAACTTCGAAATCTAGTGATACAATTAGTAAGGGAAAGTTTGACCCGGCTGCCCGCCGCTCTGCTGACCGCACAGCAGAAGCTGACGAGGGGCGAATTTTCCGAACAACTGCCAAAATTTATGGATATGCTTATTTTGTGGCTCAAGGATATGGTACAGCTTAGCTTGGGCAATAAGGACGGACTGATTTATTCCGATCAGGCCGATTGGATGTCGAAGCAAGCTTTGTCTTACCCGATCGAGCATTGGATCTACTGTCTCGAGCAGGCGGTAGAGACGCAGAAACGATTGCGGTTTCATGCCAATCCCCAGCTGGCGCTGGAAAATATATTTATGAAGCTTAAGGGGGTGTAGGATTGTTCTCCGTAGTAGGTGTTCGCTTCAAAAAAGCGGGTAAAATTTATTACTTTGACCCAAGTGATCTTCCGGTCGACCAAGATAGCGCCGTGATCGTAGAAACGGCTCGCGGTGTTGAATACGGTAAGGTTGTGATCGGTCGCAGGACGGTTGGAGAGTCCGATGTGGTTCTTCCGCTGAAGAAGGTTATCCGCATCGCTGACCATCAGGATGCCAAGCTGGTAGAGGATAACAAGCAGGCGGCCAATAATGCATTTACTATTTGCCAGGAAAAGATTAAGGATCATCAGCTTCGTATGAAACTGGTGGATGTTGAATATACATTTGACCGAAACAAAATAATTTTTTATTTTACGGCGGAAGGACGAGTTGATTTCCGAGAGCTGGTGAAGGATTTGGCCGGGATTTTCCGGACACGCATCGAGCTTCGCCAGATCGGTGTCAGGGACGAAGCCAAAATGCTGGGCGGCATCGGACCATGCGGACGCATCCTGTGCTGCTCTTCTTTCTTGGGGGATTTTGAGCCGGTATCGATCAAAATGGCTAAAGATCAAAACTTATCGCTCAACCCGACGAAAATATCCGGTCTTTGCGGACGATTAATGTGCTGCTTGAAATATGAGCATGATAATTATGAAAGTGCCAAGGACGACCTGCCCCGTGTCGGCAGTGAAGTGATTACATCGTTCGGAAACGGAAGGCTGATCTCCTTAAATGTATCCGAACGTATGGCTAAAGTACAGATTTTTGAACTCAAAAAAGTGATGGATCTTCCTTTGGATGATGTGGTGGAGCAGCTCTAAGCTATTCGCTGCTTCCGCGGCTTGAGGTGAAGAAAGAGTGAATAAAAGGGATATATTCGTACAAATCGAACAGTTGGAAGAGCAAACGGGTGTTGTGCATTCCGAGCTCGGATCTTTGAAGCGGCAAATTATTGAGCTGCTTGAGGAAAACAAGCGGCTGAGCATTGAGAATCAGCAGCTGCGCAAGCTGTTAAAGAAAGAGACGGAGCCGATCACTCCTGCTCTTCTGGCGGTAGGTAAAGTCGCTGACGCAAGTACGGATCCTGCGGCCGCCTCCGTTTTAGTCAAGGAGCCTACCGGTGAAGGCTATGACAATCTGGCCCGCATCTATCATGAAGGATTCCACATTTGTAACGTGAATTACGGGCATTTGCGAACGGAAGGCGATTGTCTGTTTTGCATGTCATTTTTGAATAAATAAAAGCGAACCGTAGGGAGGATGGACTTCTCTACGGTTTTTTTGAAGGAAAGAGGAATTTTGTGTTGGAACAAGTACCGGTATATGAATATGAAAGGGTCGACGATTTATTAACCCAACAACTGAAAATCATTCAAAGCGATGAAGTATTCAGCTTCTCCATGGATGCAGTTCTGTTGGCGAGGTTTTGTTCTGTTCCGCATACGGGCAGCATTGTCGATCTGTGTTCAGGCAATGGGGTTATACCGCTGCTGCTGACGACGCGAACCCGTGGATCGATTATCGGGGTGGAGATTCAAGAGCGTCTGGCCGATATGGGGAAACGGAATGTGCTGCTCAACGGATTGGAAAAACAAATTACGATGATCCATGGTGATTTGCGTGATGCCCCTGATCAGCTTGGCCATGGGCAATTTGATCTGGTGACCGTGAATCCGCCTTATCTGCCCGTTCCCAATGGGGAACAGAATGTGAATGCTCATGTCGCCGCAGCCCGGCACGAGGTGTACTGCACACTGGATGATGTCGTGCGGGTAAGCAGCCGGCTCGTTCGCAGCGGCGGTCGGGTAGCGATGGTGCATAGGCCAAGCCGGTTGGTTGATATTTGCTGCACTATGCGAAAATACCGGTTGGAACCCAAACGCATACGTTTTGTTCATCCGCGGGCAAACGCGGAGGCCAACATGGTGCTGATCGAAGCGCTGCGTGATGGCAAGCCGGAAGTGCGCATGCTTCCGCCGCTGATTGTGTACAAGAACGAAAAGGAATACACCGACGAACTGTTCGAAGTGTACTATGGCCGTCGAGATAAACTTGCTTATACAGAGAACATATATAATAGAAGGAATAGATCAACTTGAACATTCAAAAGAGTTACCATGATGCTGGAGAGCAGCGCGGAAAACTGTATTTGGTTGGGACGCCGATCGGAAATCTGGAGGATATGACGTACCGGGCGGTTCGCGTACTGCGGGAAGTTCAATGGATTGCCGCTGAAGATACCCGGCAAACCCGTAAGCTGCTTACGCATTTCGACATTGCTACGCGGATGGTCAGCTACCACGAACACAATAAGCATGCGAGCGGACCGGAGCTGGTGCGGCTAATGCAGGCGGGCGATTCCATCGCGCTGGTCAGTGATGCAGGGCTTCCGGCCATTTGCGATCCCGGGGCAGATTTGGTAAGGCTTGCGATTGACGCTGAAATCGACGTTATCCCGGTTCCCGGTGCTAATGCGGCTCTCTCCGCGCTCATCATGTCCGGGTTACCGACTGAGCGCTTTACCTTTGTCGGTTTTCTGCCGCGAGACAAGAAGCCGCTGGAAAAGGAGCTTAAAGCGCTAAAGCGTGAGCCGGGCACGGTACTCTGCTATGAATCGCCTCATCGGCTGGTAAAAACGTTAACCGCCATGTCGGAAATCCTTGGCGAGGACCATGAAATTTGTCTTATCCGGGAACTAACCAAAAAGTATGAGGAAGCCGTCCGCGGTACGATCCGGGAATGCTTGGCTCATTTGGACGAGCACCCGCCCCAAGGCGAGTATTGCCTTGTTATTCGCGGCAGCAACGGCGAAAGCTCTGCTGAGTCGGATGATGATGCCGCATGGTGGACTGGCTTGACGCCGCAGGAGCATGTAGCGCGGTACGAGGCTGAGGGCTTCGCCCATAAGGAAGCGCTGAGACGCGCCGCCCAAGACCGCGGCGTCCCCAAGCGCGAGCTATACAATCTGCTTCACCAGGGCAACTGATTTTTGGTTTTGCTTTTTGGTTTGTGGGTTTTGTTGTTGTGGTTGACCTTGCCTTTGATCTTGCGATGCTGCCTTGGCAGCGAGCTCACTTTGCCCGAACAAGAGCTGTTGAGGCTTGCCCCGGGTGCGTCCCCACGGCGGTCAGTCGCTCCAAAAAACACCCAAAGTCCGCACATGCACTCCAACGGAAGAACGCCGCAATCAAGCGTGTGCCCGATCACCTCATCCAAGAGGTGATTCCGAACGTTAGCGCTCCTCCCGCCCAAACGTCCATCAAGGCGCCGAGCGAGGTCCAGGGGCAGCCGCCCATGGGTCCCCCTTGGAAGGAGGATTTAGGGGGTTGATTAAAAAAAGAACCCTAATTCGAGGAAACCACGAATCGGGGTTATAGAGGAGATATGAAAAAGGTTAGAATTACCTTAGATAAAATTGCTATCTTCATTATACCTTATTTTTTTTATTTTGTCACAGGTATTGGCATTTCAGATAAACATTCATGACAGACAATTTTCCCTTTGAAATAAGAGACGTTCTCAGCATTGCCGCAGAAGATACAGGCCGGCTCATATTTCTTCAACATAATGCGCTCTCCGTCTACGTAAATTTCAAGAGCATCTTTTTCGCCAATGCCTAACGTTCTGCGAAGTTCGATAGGAATAACGACACGACCCAGCTCATCAACTTTTCTTACGATACCTGTAGATTTCATCATAATAAAAATTCCCCTCTCCAAGAAGTATAAGTAAGAAGCATTTTGGAAGAAAATTAATCGTCATGATTCGACATAATTCTTTACGAATATGATACCAACCATTCCAAAAATAGTCAACTAAAAATTGAGTCAATTTCATGTTATTTTATGGAATATGACTCTGTATTTGTTATATCTTAAAGAAAAAATCGAGTAAAATGTGAGATATCACACATTTTTGCAAAGTGTATTGTCACAAAAAATACGATTTTTCATTATTTTATTTCACCGTTTACATAGAAAAAAAAGTAAGGATTGGAAAATAAAATCGACATAATTCGACAAAATTATCAAATATACTGATTTGTTTGTCGAATAATAGTTCATTGATCAAGGAGGAAAGCTATGAGCACGCCGATGAAAGAAGAAAAGGTGTTCAAGGATCCGGTACATAAGTATATTTATGTGCAAGACCAAACGATTTGGGATCTGATCAATACAAAAGAATTTCAAAGGCTGCGCCGTATCCGTCAGCTTGGCACATGCTTTTTGACCTTTCACGGTGCAGAACACAGCCGGTTTTCTCATTCGCTTGGTGTTTATGAAGTCACACGCAGGATTATATCCCAGTTTGAACGGAATCAGTATGAGGATTGGCCCAAAGAGGAACGACTGCTGTGCCTGTGCGCTGCTTTGCTGCATGATGTTGGACACGGTCCGTTCTCCCATTCCATTGAAAAGACGTTCGGGAGCCACCATGAAGAATGGTCGTGCCGCATTGTTCTGGGGGATACGGAAGTCAATCAAGTGCTGCGGCGCGTATCTCCGGCATTCCCTCGGCAAGTGGCTGACGTCATCTCCAAAACGTATCACAGAGAAATCGTCGTCAGTCTTGTATCCAGCCAGCTGGACGCCGACCGGATGGATTATTTGATTCGGGACGCTTATTTTACCGGGGTGAATTACGGTACCTTTGATTTAGATCGGATTCTTCGGGTCATGCGCCCGTACCAGGGACATATTGTAGTCAAAGAGAGCGGCATGCATGCTGTGGAAGATTATTTGATGTCACGATATCAAATGTATTGGCAGGTTTATTTTCATCCGGTAACCCGCAGCGCGGAAGTGGTGCTCCACAGTATTTTCCAAAGAGCCAAAAAGCTTTATGAGGAGGGATACCGGTTCCAGTTTATGATTGCTCCGCTGCATAAGCTGTTTCAGCAGCAGTTGACGGTAGACGAATATTACTTCTTGGACGAAGCGTTCATGCAAACCGTCTTGATGCAGTGGTCCCTGGAGAAAGACCCGATTCTCTCCGATCTGTGCTCCCGGTTTTTGCAGCGGCGTTTGTTCAAATATATAACGCTCGAGCGTATCGACACTCAACTGATGGAACGCCTGGGAAGCTTGCTGCAAAGCTTTGGAATCGATCCGGATTATTACCTGAAAATTGATTTCCCGTCGGATCTGTCGTATGATGTGTACCGTCCCGGAGAGCAGGATGAGAAGCTGCCTATCTTGCTGCTGGATTCCAAAAACACATTATCGGAGATCTCCTGCAAATCGGAGATTGTCCGCTCGATCAGCGGTATTCATATGGGGAAATACCATTTGTATTACCCTCATGAGCTGCTGTTGAACCATCTGCAGGAACTGGACGCTGATGTTCGCATCCTGTTAGGTCTGTCCTGAACATTGTCGCAATGGCGAAGAAAGGGGTATGTTCATATGCTGATCGACACGCATGTGCATCTAAACGTACAGGCATTCGATGAAGATCGACACGAAGTGATTCAAAGAGCAAGAGAGAACGGAATTAGTCACATGATCAATGTCGGATTTAACAGGGAAACCATTCCCAGCTCCATCGCTTTGGCAGAACAGTATGACTTTATCTATTCGACCGTGGGTTGGCATCCGACAGACGCAAAGGATATGACCCCGGACGATTTGGAATGGATCGAATCGCTTTGCCGCCATGAGAAGGTGGTAGCCATAGGAGAAATCGGGCTGGATTACTATTGGGATACGTCTCCAAAGGATGTACAAGCCCGTGTGTTTCGTGAGCAAATCCGGCTCGCACGTAAGCTCGGCATGCCGATTGTCATCCATAACCGGGATGCGCATCACGATGTTGTGCAAATTTTGCGCGAAGAAAAGGCGGCGGAGGTTGGCGGTGTGATGCATTGTTACTCCGGGAGCTGGGAAACAGCCAAAATGTGCCTTGACATGAATTTCTATATCTCGTTTGGAGGACCGGTCACGTTTAAGAATGCAAAACAGCCCAAGGAGGTGCTGGAAAAAGTTCCGCTCGATCGGCTGCTTATTGAAACGGACGCGCCTTACCTTGCTCCTCATCCGTATCGGGGCAAGCGGAATGAATCGTCTTACGTTCGTCTTGTAGCTGAGACGGCGGCCCAAATCAAGGGCATTTCACTGGAAGAATTGGCCGGGATTACCTCGAGGAATGCCATATCCATTTTCGGTATAAAGTGAATTTTTACACAAAAGGACACATGTCTTTTTTTATACAAAACAAGATAATCGAAGAAAACAAAACAAAAAACTGTGACCAATGGAGAAAAAGATGGTTTTGGTTTAAAAATTAATAAAAAACAATGATAATTGAGTAAAATCCGAGATTTTTTTCAAAGTTTGTATACTTTACAATTCCAGCCTTCACATCGTACACTCAATATTAACTTCATACGATTGCCAAAATTCCAACATCGCTGAGTTCCGTAAGGGAACGGGGGAACCGCATCGCGGATGTCACAGCGCTACGCTGTTGATGAACGTGGTGTTTATAGGGGTGAATCTTGGGGCAGGCAGCTGCTTCCGAGTAGGGCGACTCTCAAGTCCGAATCCGTCAGCTAACCTCGTAAGCGTTAAGAGAGAGGTAACGATTGTCGTCGGCTTAACTTTTCATTTTGAGGAAAATGAGAAAAGTCACGGGAAGGTTCCTCTTCTCCGCTGACTTTTTTTTGTATTCCCCCGTCATTGGGATAACGATCCAAGCCGGTTCATAAAAAATAAGATTCCAGGAGGTGGCCTTAGGCAAGTACGGTTCTGATAGCCGTTGAAGCAAACGTTGGTAATTGGAGAAGAATATACTTTACCATAGTCGCGTCAGATCTAATCATGCATAACACTCGGATGGCGGGGCTTTAAGGAGGACCGAACAAGTGGGCGTTGTGACACCTGAACAAACCCATGAAAGACGATCATCCAGCTTGTCCTTCGCATTGCGATGGAAGCATGAAAACTTGCGTATGATATCGATCATTGCACTCATATTATTCGCTATGACTTTCATGTTTTTAATCATGTATTACGGTACGTCAATCAAAAGCGTATCGGTTGTTGTAGACGGAAAAGAGCAAACTTTCCAAACTAGAGAATCAGTTCTGCAGCATATACTGGATGAGCAAGGCATCTCTGTCGGTGAACACGACCGTGTGTCGCATTCTCTGGATGATTCGGTGGAATCGGGAGATCGAATTATTATCGAGAAAGCCAAGCCGGTACAATTGACAGACGGTGGGCAAACCAAGACCGTATATACGACAGGAAAGACGGTCAAACAGCTATTTGACGATCAGAAGATCAAGCTCAGTGAACTTGATAAAGTGACTCCCGCTTTGAATGCGGCAATAAACGAAAATAGTGAAGTCAAGATCGTCCGTGTCAAGAAAAATGTTGAGGAAATCAAAGAACCGATCGCTTTCGAAACGGTAAAAAAGACGGAGCCGAAGCTGATCAGAGGCAAAGAACAGGTTATTCAAGAAGGACAAGAGGGCGTTCTGCTCAAGAAGAAAGAAAAAGTCTATGAAGACGGTGTGCTCGTATCCGAACAAATCGTTGACGAAAAGATTCAAACCCAAAGTGTGCAAAAAATTATTGCGGTGGGAACGAAGAATCCCGTAGTAACACTCTCTTCGTCTTCGCCAACCTTGGAACAGGTGACCAGAAACGGCGTGAAGTTCGACGTTAAACAGGTCATCAATAACGTGAAGCTCACTGCGTATAGCGCGGGACCGGCCTCGACAGGCAAGGATCCGGATCATCCGCAGTATGGAATCACGGCATCAGGTACGAGAGTAACGGAAGGTCGCACGATTGCAGTCGATCCAAAGGTCATTCCGATAGGCTGGTGGGTTTATATTGAAGGTCTGGGCTTCCGCAGAGCGGAAGACACCGGCAGCGCAGTCAAAGGAAATAAAATCGACGTTTATTTCGACAGCCATGATTATGCTTTGCGCTTCGGAACAAAACATGGCGCAACCGTATATGTCATCGGTCCAAAGAAGCCGTCGGCTGATTAAGGATGGGCAATTAGGGCAGACTCATCATATATAGAACAGATGAAGAAGAGGTACGGCTAACGTCCCTCTTCTTTTCTCTTGCTGCGAAAGTAGGTACGGACGAATTCCATGATCAAAGAGATTATTGTTGTTGAAGGCAAAGACGATACGGTTGCGATTAAACGGGCCGTCGAAGCGGAAACGATCGAAACCGGCGGTTCCGCAATCAATAAAGAGGTGCTGGAGCGTATCCGGTTGGCGCAGGAACGCAGAGGCGTAATCATTTTCACGGACCCTGATCATGCAGGGGAGAGGATACGTAAAATCATCGCCAGGGAAGTCCCCGGCTGCAAGCATGCGTTCCTGACGCAGGAGGCGGCCACCAGCCGCGGCGACATTGGGGTGGAGAACGCATCGGTGGAAGCGATTCGTTCCGCGCTTGTGAATGTACGCACGGATTATATGGCCCAAGGTACGGAAATCGGCTGGAACGATCTGCTGGAGGCCGGTCTGATCGTTCACCCGGCGGCTGCCGCCAGAAGGCTTGAGATGGGCAAGCGGCTTGGTATCGGTTATTGTAACGGAAAACAGTTTTATCATCGCTGCCGCATGTTTCAAATTACAAAAGAAGAATTCGAGGCGGCGCGGCGGCATTTGGATGAAGAAGAGGGTGCAGCGTTATGAGTACCAATCGCTTTACAGATACGGCGGATGCGGGACAAGCGTCTGTGGAGGACATCGCCTCGCCGAAAAAAACCAAAGAGCTGATGCAGAAGTTCGGCTTTACCTTGAAGAAAAGCTTAGGTCAAAACTTTCTTATTGATTACAATATTTTGCATAAAATCGTTTCTGCAGCGGACTTGACCCCTCAAAAAGGGGCGCTGGAAATCGGTCCCGGGATCGGAGCCCTAACGCAGCAGCTGGGCAAGGCGGCAGGACGGGTCGTGGCCATTGAGATCGACCAAAGACTACTGCCGATGCTTGAGGAGACATTATCCCCTTATCCTCATACGACCGTTGTCCACGGCGATGTGCTGAAGGTTGATCTGAAGGAGCTGTTCGAGCAGCATTTTCAGGGCGTCTCGCAAGTTAGCGTTGTCGCCAACCTCCCTTACTATGTGACCACTCCCATTATTATGAAGCTGCTCGAAGAAAAGCTGCCTCTGGAGAATATCGTCGTCATGATTCAGAAGGAAGTGGCCGACCGGATGGCTGCGAAGCCGGGAGGTAAAGATTACGGCAGTCTCAGTATTGCGGTACAGTATTATTGTATCCCCGAAGTCGTAACGATCGTCCCGCGCACCGTGTTTATCCCTCAGCCGAATGTGGATTCGGCGGTCATTCGGTTGAAAGTAAGACAGACGCCTCCTGTGGATGTGGAAGACGAGGCCTTTTTCTTTGACGTGGTCCAAGCCAGCTTCGTGCAGCGGCGCAAAACGATATATAACAATCTAGCGGCGAAATATTTCACCAAAGAAACGAAAAGCGAGCTGGAAGTCATCCTGCAACAATCAGGCATCGATCCCTCCCGCCGCGGGGAAACATTGTCTATGGAAGAATATGCCGTACTGAGCCGGAATCTTGCCAGAGCGTTAAGTTCCCGTTAACTCCTCCATAGGGGTTATAGGCAATTCACCTGCACCATTTGCCTATATTCGCCATACGATAGACGAGGAGGCGATGCAGCCATGAAACAGGGAGACCTCGTCACTCGTAAGTCGTATGGCGGTGACATAGTTTTCAAAATCCAAGAAATCAGGCAGCAGCAGGCGGTGCTCCGCGGAGTAGAGCTGCGGCTTTTGGCCGATGCTCCGCTTCCGGATTTGGAACCCATGCCTCAGCTCGATCCTTTTCAATATTTGGGTTTGATCCGTCCGAAATGGTTGGATGCCATGAGGCGCACGAATGCATCGCAATCTCAAGCAAGCCCGAACGCGGGGGATAGCAGCACAGCTCCGGGTGCGGCGCCCAAGTCACGTCCGACTTATTTTGACGTGCCGGGTAAAGTGCTGCATCTGGATGGCGATCCAGTTTATCTGCGCAAATGCATGGTCTTATACGGAGAGCTCCGGGTACCGGCCGAAGGATTCTATGTGACGGAAGCCCATATGGCTGATGCGCTCTACCGCCTGCTGCCCCAAATCCAGCCCGATATTGTAGTGGTGACCGGACATGACGGCCTTCTGAAGCACCGGAGTAGAGGGGACATTACCTCGCTTAGCAGTTACAAAAATTCGCATAATTTCGTGAATGCGGTGCACGCAGCAAGGCAATATGAAAAAAACCGTGACGCATTGACGATTATCGCCGGTGCGTGCCAATCCCATTTTGAAGCGCTGCTGCAAGCCGGAGCCAATTATGCCAGTTCCCCCGCCCGTGTGCTGATTCATGCTCTTGACCCGTTGTGCATCGCGGCTAAAGTGGCTTTTACGCCCATTCGCGATACGGTGAATATCGTAGATGTCATTGGGCTCACACACAGTGGTTTGGAGGGGCTCGGCGGCATAGAATCACGAGGCAGCTATCGCCGGGGCGTGCCCAAAATTCAACACGCAAATCAGACTTAAGCGCCGAAAGGTGCTTTTTTTCTTTTTCAATTCTCCAATCCATCCAGAATAATTTTTGACAATTCTGTGAATGAAAGTAAAGGTGATTTATGTTTTTCTGCAGAAACCAAGGAAAAAAAGTCATTGACAACACGTTTGTATGGCTGATATAATATTCAGCTTAAATTGACATACTACCTTTGTTGCGTTATAATTAAATAGGAAAGAGGTGGTAGTGATCAATGGCTAAAAATACGCTGTTGGATATCAAACGCAGTTTGGAACCTCATGTCGGACAAAAGATCATGTTAAAAGCAAATGGCGGTCGCCGCAAGACCATCGAAAGATCCGGTGTATTGGAGGAAACCTATCCTTCCGTATTTATTGTGAAGCTGGATCAGGAACACCAGACCTTCAAGCGCGTTTCTTACAGCTACGCAGACATTTTGACGGAATCGGTTGAAGTGACAGTGCAAGGCGATGACGGAGAAGTGCGGATTACAATACAACAATAATACATAAACGGTTGGCTTGCTCGAGCGGTCAGCCGTTTTTGCTTGTGTACTTCATAAGACGGTGCTGCCGTCGATAAAGTTGCATGATTTCCTGGAATCGGCGCATACTAGCTTTTACTAACTTCAAATCAACAGCGAAGGAGGTAAGGTTATGGGGCGCAGAAATCGCAGAGGGGTTATGTCCGATGCTTTCAAATATGAACTTGCCAAAGATCTCGGCTTCTACGAAACCGTACAGCGAGAAGGCTGGGGCGGCATAAGAACGAAGGATGCGGGCAATATGGTAAAGCGGGCAATCCAAATTGCGGAGGGAACGTTGCAAAAGCAGAACCCGATCCCGGTTGGAAACGTAGGGATGGCTCCCGGACAAGGTACGATTCCCGCGCAGGGGGCGATAGCGTCGCCGTTTCAGGAATCCCTAGCGCCAAGGTACGGCGGCGTGCAGCCAACTGTACAGACGCCGGTGTATTCCCCGTACTCCAGGCCGTAATTGCACCATTAAAGAAAGCTAGAGCAGCCAAGAGGCCGCTTTAGCTTTTTTTTGTGCCGTTTTTGGTATAGTATTAGGAGAAGAACGGTAAGCCCGTATAGACAGACAGTTGTAAAGAAGGTGTCCTATGAAGGTATTCGAGAAAGCCCCGGCAAAAATCAATTTGTCCCTGGATGTATTATATAAGCGTGAAGATGGCTATCATGAAGTGGAGATGGTTATGACCATGGTCGATCTGGCGGACCGGATCGAAATGCAGGAGCTGCCGCGCGACACGATCATCATATCGAGTCAAGCCGGGTACATACCGCTGGATGAAAAAAATCTCGCTTTTCAAGCCGCTCGTCTGATCAAAGAGCGATATGACGTTAAGCAAGGAGTATATATTCATTTGGATAAGAAAATCCCGGTAGCTGCGGGACTTGCCGGCGGGAGCAGCGATGCCGCGGCTACCTTGCGTGGGCTGAATCGGTTGTGGAGGCTTGGCATAGGGATGAAAGAACTGCAGAAGCTCGGGGAAGAGCTCGGTTCGGATGTGCCATTCTGTGTAACCGGAGGAACAGCGATTGCACGGGGACGCGGCGAAAAGCTGGAGCCGATCGAATCACCCCCGCAGTGTTGGGTTATTCTGGCTAAGCCCCCGATCAACGTGTCTACATCGGAAATATACGGCAAGCTGCAGGTCGGCGCCATCCGGAAGCATCCTTCCACTGCGGGAGTGCTTGAGGCGATCCGGGAGAAGCGGTTCGAACAGCTGTGCGGGGAGCTCGGCAATGTGCTGGAGGAAATTACGCTGGAGCTTTACCCGGAGGTGCGGCAGCTGAAAGAAGTAATGGCTAAACTGGGGGCTGACGGCGTATTGATGTCGGGGAGCGGTCCTACCGTTTTTGGACTGGTTTCGAAAGAAGCCAAGGTTCCTCGCATTTATAACGGGCTAAGAGGCTTTTGCAAAGATGTTTATGCTGTAAGACTGCTGACTTGAACAAGATGATAATGTCACTTTGGTGTCATTATATTTTTCGCGATGTGCTTGTATAAATACGTATAAAAATGTTATATTTTCATTATATTATTCGGATTTTATTATAACATGCGTCGTAAATTAGGGGGTGCACCAGTGAAAAAAATGAAAAGAAGCGCAAGATTGGTGGAAATGACCCAATACTTGCTAATTCGCCCCCATACGTTGATTCCTTTGACGACTTTCGCTGACCGCTACAACTCCGCCAAATCTTCTATTAGCGAAGACTTGGCCATCATTAAGGAAGTGTTTGAAGAAGAAGGTCTTGGGGAACTGCAGACGCTTGCAGGCGCGGCAGGGGGTGTCAAGTTCATCCCGAAAGTATCAAGAGACCATTCCCTGCAGTTTATCAACCAGCTGTGCAGACAGCTTGAGCAGCCGGAGAGAATACTGCCAGGCGGATATTTATACATGTCCGACATCATGGGACAGCCGATGGTCTTGAACGAAGTGGGCAAAATGTTCGCATCCGTTTTTGCGGGCAAAGACATCGACGTGGTCATGACTGTGGAAACCAAGGGTATTCCATTGGCTTACTCGACGGCCACATATTTAAATTTGCCGGTCGTCATCGTACGCCGGGACAATAAAGTAACCGAGGGTTCAGCCGTAAGCATCAACTATGTCTCGGGGTCGAACAAGCGGATTCAAACGATGTCCTTATCGCGGCGAGCGCTCAAGGAAGAATCCAAAGTATTAATAATCGATGACTTCATGAGGGTCGGCGGTACGATTCACGGTATGATGGATCTGCTGCAGGAGTTTAAAGCTACGGTGAAGGGCGTGGGCGTTTTTGTAGAGTCGGGTGAAGTGGAGGAGCATCTGGTGGAAGATTACGTTTCTTTGGCCAAGCTGTCCGCGGTAGATCCGAAGACAAAACAAATCACAGTCGAGCCGGGCAACTATTTTCGTGAAGGCGATACCTTTGATGAGGAGTGATCAATCAATGACGAACATAAGTATCATTTCAACAGACCAGGCGCCAGCCGCTATCGGTCCTTACTCGCAAGCGGTTCGGGTCGGATCGCTTCTATTTACTTCAGGCCAGATTCCGCTCGGATCGGACGGCCAATTGGTCCCCGGAGGCGTAGAAGAGCAGACCCATCAAGTATTCCGCAATTTAAGCGCAGTGCTTGCGGCAGCCGGAGCGACTTTCCGGGATGTCGTGAAGGCAACCGTTTTCATCAAAGATATGAATCAATTTGCCCAGATCAATGAAATTTACGCTTCGTATTTCGGAGACCATAAGCCGGCTCGCTCGACGGTAGAAGTGGCGCGGCTTCCGAAGGATGTTTTTGTCGAAATCGAGCTTATTGCAGCGTTAAATGTCGAATAATTTTAAAAAGACAAATTATTTATAAAAAAGCGGAAAAATTTTGAATGGAAAGCAGGAATTTGCCCTAAAATGTGGAATTTATACCTCAAGTCAACAAGATGGAAAAAGGTGGTGAACTAGAGGTGCAAATAACTGACGTCAGACTTCGTCGGGTAAACTCCGAGGGCAGAATGAAAGCCATTGCTTCCATTACCATCGATAACGAATTTGTAGTTCATGACATTCGTGTGATTGACGGTAACAACGGCATGTTCGTAGCTATGCCGAGCAAGAGGACGCCGGATGGGGAATTCAGGGATATCGCGCATCCGATTTCCTCTTCCACTCGTGAGAAGATTCAATCGGCGGTACTGACAGAATATGAACGGGCCGCAGCGGATGAAGAAGTAATTGAAGAAGGGGCATAAACCGATGTTCTTAAAGAGCCTGTGGGCTCTTTTTTCTTTTTCCTCATGAAACGGGTGTACGGAGATTGCATTTTGAAGACCCCGACCCGTATACTAACATAGAATGATTAACTTGAACGAAGGGGATGGAAAGCTTGAACATCATGGGAGTCGTGCTCGCCGCAGGGCAGGGCAAGAGGATGAAATCAAAGCTATATAAAGTGCTGCACCCGGTGTGCGGAAAGCCTATGGTCGGTCATGTGGTCACCACACTGGAACATATAAATACTTCGCGTACGGTAGTCGTCGTAGGCCACGGCGCCGAAGCGGTTCAAGCGTATTTGGGGAATCGCGTGGAATATGCATTGCAAGAGAAGCAGCTCGGAACAGGTCACGCCGTCCTGCAGGCCAAACCGCTGCTTGAGGGCGAAGACGGGATCACCATCGTCATCTGTGGAGATACGCCGCTGGTTTCTGCAGAAACGCTGCAGGACATGATTCGGACTCATCAGGAGAAGGGGACGGCCGCTACCATTTTGACAGCGGTGATCGACGAGCCTCGCGGATACGGCCGAATCATTCGGGATGCACAGGGGCATGTCAGCGGAATTGTCGAAGAGAAGGATTGCAATGACGAGCAGCGCAGGGTTAAGGAAATCAACACAGGCACCTATTGCTTCGATAACCGGAAACTGTTCGACGCTCTCGCCTCAGTTAAGAATGACAATGCCCAGAACGAATACTATCTCACCGATGTGATCAGTATTCTGGTCAGTCGTGGTGAAAAAATCGAAGGCTGCGTGATGAAGGATATCCGGGAGTCCATCGGTGTCAACGATCGGCTGGCTCTGTCGCAGGCGGAAGCGGACATGCGTCAGATCATTAACCGGCGCCATATGCTCGGAGGGGTTACGATCATTGACCCTTCGAATACGTATATCGAAGCGGATGTGCAAATCGGTGCGGACACCGTCATTTTACCGGGTACGATCCTTAGGGGCAAAACAGTGATCGGAGAGGACTGTGTCATTGGGCCTCAGGCCGATATCACAGACAGCACCCTCGCCAACGGCATCACGGTCAAGCATTCGGTGCTGCAGGAAGCGGTGATCGGCGCCGGAACGACCGTCGGGCCTTACGCTTACTTACGACCGGGTTCGAATTTGGGCGAAGACGTGAAAATCGGGGACTTTGTTGAGATTAAGAATGCCAGACTGGCTGACGGAGTCAAGGTATCTCATTTGAGTTACGTCGGGGACGCGGTGATTGGACGGAATGTGAACTTTGGCTGCGGCGCGATTACCGTAAACTATGACGGCTATAACAAACAGCTGACCGAGGTGGAGGACGACGCCTTTATCGGCAGCAACGTCAATCTTGTGGCTCCGGTCAAAATCGGCAAAGGCGCTTACGTCGTTGCAGGCTCGACCATCACCGATGATGTCGAAGCGGGGGATCTTGCCATTGCCAGAGAACGGCAGGTAAACAAGCCGGGTTACGCCGAGAAGCTTCACGCCAAATTTGCGGCCAAGAAAGAGCAGCTGAAGAAGAACCGTCCGTAATCGAACTTCATCGGCAGGACGTATTTCCCTTTCTATGTTTCGAACCTCCTTCAAATGGGTAAATTAGTAGAAGCTTGGGTTTGCCCAGATTGAAGGAGGTTTAACTATGGCAGCAACATTGAAAGCGGAAGCTCGTACAGGCCGAACGAAGGGTGATCTCAACCGGCTGCGTGCGCAAGGAAAAGTACCCGGTATCGTTTACGGAAAAAAAGTGACGCAAACGCCGATCGCCATCGATCAAAAAGAACTGTTTACCCTGTTGAAAACGAATCCGAACGGCATTATCGAGATGGATGTTCCGGGATTCGGCAGACAGCCGGTGATGATCAATGAAGTGCAGCGCGATGTGTTCACCCGTCAGCCGCTGCATGTCGATTTCCATCAAATCAATATGGACGAGCCCGTCACCACGACGGTCCGCCTTGAATTTATCGGAGACCCGGTTGGCGTCAAGGCCGGGGGTATTCTGCAAATCCAGCATCATGAGATTGAGATCCGCTGCTTGCCGCAGCATATCCCGAGTGAAGTAGAAGTAGATATATCCGGTTTGGACGTTGGCGAGAATATCCTCGTGTCCCAGTTAAAACTGCCTGCCGACGTCGAAGTAAAAACCGATGAGAACGATGTGCTTGCAACGATTCTTCTGCCTCAGAAGGAAGCCGAGGAGGAGCCGGCCGCCGACGAGCCTGCAGCCAAGGTCGAGGGAGCTTTCGAGAAAGAAGAAAAGGAAGCCGAGAAAACGGTATAATGTTGAACGTTCGGACGTACGGTCCGTATGTTTTTTAGAGGAAGCGTGTTGATGGGCGAGTCGATCGACACGCTTTTCCATTATGCTCGAATGATAGGAGCTTCTACCGATTCGGGGAAAAGGTTGATGAACGGGGTCATGTGAAAGTTGGCTTGGGGCGCTTTTTCGGGTATGATTAACTCGTAGGGGTTACATGGATGGTTTTGAAAGGAGCAGTTGGCTTGAAATGGTTCGTAGGCCTCGGCAATCCGGGGCGGCAATACGAAATGACGCGGCACAACATCGGCTTTATGGCGCTGGACCGATTCGCCGACAAGCACGGAATCCAAATCTCGCAGAACAAATGCAAGGGCCTGATGGGAGAAGGAATGGTGGCCGGGGAGAAGGTCGTTCTCCTTAAACCGCAGACGTATATGAATCTGTCGGGAGAGTCCGTGCGGGCATTTATGGATTTCTACAAGGCGTCCCCGGACGACCTGATTGTGGTATATGACGATTTGGATACGCCGTACGGGAGTATCCGTTTGAGGTATCAAGGCAGTGCAGGGGGCCACAACGGAATCAAATCCATCATACAGCATCTGGGCTCCCAGAAATTCAATCGTATCCGAATGGGCATTTCGCGTCCGGCACCCGGCCGGGATATTGCCGATTACGTATTAAGTCCTTTTAGCAAAGAAGAATGGCAAAGCATGCCTCAGGTGCTGGATAGAACCTGCGAGGCCATGGAATATGTATTGGAGCATACATTCGAGAAGACGATGGCGAAATTTAACGGTTAGGTTGTTAAGCATTCAAGCTCCAGCGACCCCAGGCTAAAATCCTCCATTCTTGGTCATACTAAGTATGATGTCAGCGGATTGCCGATTGTACCGGTGACCGTTGTCCGTAGAGAAGCGCTTTGCCCGGCAAAGCGGAGAGGAGGAAAGCCGCATGACCGTGAAATACATATGCCGTCATTGCCAAACATCCATCGGGGAGATTCGTCAGGAAGAAGTGAGCGAGTATCAGTTGGGCTTTCATTTCTTGACCCCTGAAGAGCGGAGAGATATAATATCGTATAACCCAAATGGGGATGTCACCGTCAAGGTGGTTTGCGATTATTGCAAAGAAGCGCTGGAGGCCAATCCGGAGCTCTCGCTCCTCGCGAATCCTCTGCAGTAGGGGCTATTCGCGTCCGGCTGTCCGGCATGATGTACATGAATCGGGCCTAAAGCGAGTGCGCTATAGGCTTTTTAGTGTTACGCGGTTGAGAGGGGTGTCCTGTTTTGCAGGCTTTAATTCGGGCGTTCGCCGCGGATCTTGATTTTCAATCCGTGGTTGCCGGCATTCGCACGGGGATGAGGGAGCAGTTAATCGCCGGATTAACTGGTTCCTCGCGTCAGGTTATGCTCGCTTCGCTTTATGAGGAGCTGGAGCGGCCTTTATTTGTCGTGACGCACAATATGTTTTCTGCACAAAAAATGTACGAGGATTTAGCCGAACTGCTGCCTGGGGACCGGGTGCTTTTGTTCCCTGCCCAGGAGTTGCTTGCCGCTGAGGCGGCAATCGCGAGCCCCGAGATGCTGGCACAGCGAGTGGATGCGCTGTCCCGTCTGGCTGGAGATTTCCGCGGCATCGTCGTAGTGCCTTATGCGGGGATGCGTAGGCTGCTTCCAAGCCGGGATTCCATCGTTCAGGCTCAGTTCCGCATTGAAGTAGGGCAGACCGTGGAGCTGGACCAGCTGGTAAGCCGCATGGTCGAGCTGGGATATGAACGGGTGGAGCGGGTTGAAAACAAGGGAGAGATGAGCGTTCGCGGGGGAATTCTCGATTTGTATCCCCTCACATCGCCTCATCCGTATCGGATCGAGCTGTTCGATATTGAAGTCGACTCCATTCGTTCGTTCGATGCGGGAGACCAGAGGTCCATCGATAAAGTGAACGAACTGACCATTCTGCCCTGCCGCGAGATCGTGGCCGATCGTAACCGGTTACAATCAGCGGCGCAGCATGCCTACGAGCTGCTTCAGGAGCAGATCGGCAAAATGACGGACCGGGCCGCCAAAGACAAGCTGCTTGAAGGCATGGGACACGAAATCGAGCTGCTTCGGGAAGGACAGCACTTTCAAGGGATATTCAAATATGTCTCCCTCCTGTTTCCGGAACGGCAAACGCTGCTGGATTACATGCCGAAGGATTCGATTATCATTGTAGACGAACCCTCGAGGCTGCTGGAGACGGCAAAGCAGCTTGAGAAGGATGAGGCCGAATGGACGACCTCGTCGCTGCAGGACGGCGAATGCATCCCGGCGCTGGCCTTGTCCAAGCCTTATGAGACGCTGCTTCTTCGCAAAGCTTATCCAACGCTGTACATGTCGCTGTTCCTACGTCAGGTACAGCAGGTGACGCCGCAGAATATCGTCAATTTCATGTGCCGGTTGATGCAAAACTTCCACGGCCAGATGAATCTGCTCAAAAGCGAAATGGAACGCTGGAAAAAATCCGGCGCCCAGGTGATGATGGTGGCCAGCGGGGCTGAACGGATTGAGCGAATCAAGCGGGTGCTGGCCGATTATCACATTGAAGAGCCGCAGATTGTGGACGGCAGCCTGCAGACCGGTTTTGAGCTGCCCAGCATTCATCTTGTCGTTATTACCGAAGCCGAAATGTTCACCCAAAAGCAGCGCAAGGCCCGCAAGGTAGACAAAAAGATTGAGAACGCCGAACGCATCAAAAGCTACCAGGAGCTTAAGGTGGGGGATTATGTCGTCCATGTCAACCACGGGATCGGGAAATTCGTAGGCATCGGAACGCTTGAGGTTGGCGGGATTCATAAAGATTATCTGCACATTATGTATGCCGGCGGCGACAAGCTGTCGGTACCGATTGATCAAATCGACCATGTCCAGAAGTACGTAGGCGCCGAGGAAGGCAAAGAGCCGAAAGTGTATAAGCTGGGCGGGACCGACTGGAACCGGGTCAAGAGCAAGGCAAGGGCATCCGTGCAGGATATTGCGGACGATCTGATCAAGCTTTATGCCGAACGCCAGGCGACTCCCGGATACGCATTCTCCAAAGACAGCGCCTATCAGCAGGAGTTCGAAGGGATGTTCCCGTACGAGGAAACAGCAGACCAGCTCCGTGCCATTGAGGAGATCAAGAGGGATATGGAGAAGCCCCGGCCGATGGATCGGCTGCTGTGCGGCGACGTTGGCTACGGCAAGACGGAGGTGGCGATCCGCGCAGCGTTCAAAGCGGCGATCGACGGGAAGCAAGTAGCGGTTCTGGTACCGACGACCATTCTGGCCCAGCAGCATTACGAGACGTTCAGGGAACGCTTCTCGGGTTATCCGTTTAACATTCACGTATTGAGCAGATTCCGTTCCAAGAAGGAACAAACGGAGACGATGAAGGGCATAAAGAACGGTACCGTGGACATCGTGATCGGCACCCACAGGCTGCTGTCCAAGGATATCCAATTCAAAGATTTGGGTCTGCTTATCGTCGACGAGGAGCAGCGCTTCGGTGTTTCGCACAAGGAAAAGCTGAAGCGGCTCAAAACGAACGTGGACGTGCTGACCTTGACAGCGACGCCGATCCCGCGCACGCTCCATATGTCGATGCTTGGGGTAAGGGACTTGTCGGTCATTGAGACGCCCCCGGAAAACCGTTTCCCGGTACAGACCTACGTCGTAGAGTACAGCGCTTCTTTGGTACGTGAGGCGATCGAGCGGGAGCTTGCCCGTGAAGGCCAGGTATACTATTTGTACAACCGTGTACAGGGAATTACCCAAATGGCTGAACAAATCTCGATGCTCGTTCCCGATGCGCGGGTGACCGTAGCTCACGGCCAAATGTCGGAGCAGGAGCTGGAGAAGACCATCCTGGATTTTCTTGACGGAGAATATGACGTTCTTGTCAGCACGAGCATCATTGAAACCGGAGTCGACATTCCAAACGTGAACACGCTCATTGTCCATGATGCCGATAAGATGGGGCTTTCGCAGCTGTACCAGCTGCGCGGTCGGGTCGGACGTTCCAACCGGATCGCCTACGCCTATTTTACTTATCAGCGGGACAAAGTGCTGACGGAGGTAGCGGAAAAACGTCTTCAAGCCATCAAGGAGTTTACGGAGCTGGGTTCCGGGTTTAAAATTGCCATGAGAGATCTTTCCATTCGCGGCGCCGGTAATTTGCTCGGTGCCGAACAGCACGGCTTTATCGCATCGGTTGGATTCGACCTGTATTCCCAGATGCTAGGAGAAGAAATTAATAAGCGGAAGAAGGAAATGGGCGGCGAAACGACGCCCGAAGAAAAGGTTTGGTCAACGCAGCTTGATATTCAGTTGGATGCCTATATTCCCGGCGATTACATTTATGACAGCGTGCAGAAAATTGAAATTTACAAAAAAGTGGCGGCTGTGCAAACCTTGGATGAAGCGATGGAGCTGGAGGATGAACTCGTGGACCGGTTCGGCGATTTGCCGCAGGCGGTGGTCAATCTGCTCAAGGCGGCCCGCCTGAAGGTCTACGGCGCGATGTATGGGATCGAAACGATCTCGCAGAAAGGTTTGGATTACGAGCTTCGGATTCACCCTGGACAAAACGACAATTTGGACGGGCAGAAGCTGCACCAATTGTCAGGCGAATTCGAGAATCGGATCAAACTGATCGGCGGGCAGCAAATCATTATCGAGCTGAAGGGCAAAGGGTTAAAACCAGAAGAATCCATCGATTTGCTGGAAAGGTTTCTGGTACAATACAAGCGTGTTTTGAAATCGAAGGGAGAGCTGCAGAATGTGGCAAAATAAAGGGAACCCGTTGCAAAAAGGGCTTTTGGCTCTTTTCGCACTCATATTGATTATTGGTGTAACGGCAGGATGCGGAAAGAAAGACGAGGGCGGCTCCACCGCGGCGCCGGAAGGCAATCCTGATGAAGTGCTTGTCACGTACAAAGACGGCGGCCAGGTGACACGCGGGGAATTTGAAACATTTATGAACGTCAATTTGCTTTTTAACCAGCAGTATGCGCAGTATAAAGATGAGCCGGCGTTTCAGCATGACATGATGAATCAATTGGTTGCGTTCAAGATTCTGGCGTCCCGTGCGGACGACAAAGCGAAAGCGGAAGCCGACAAGCAGTCGCAGCAGCAGCTTGAACAGCTTAAAAGCTTTATGGGTATGCAGGAAGGCGGCATGGAAAAGCTGCTGAAGGATAACAACATTACGGAAAAGGACTTGGATGAATTCGTGCATCAGAGCATTCAAGTTTTCGTGTCGGAAGAGAGCAAAATTCCGGATGCGGATCTCAAAGCGGCTTATGACCAGAAGCTGACGCAGGACAAGAACGCCTACGATATCGCTACGGTTAGCCATATTCTCATCGGCATTAATGATCCGGCGACGGGGAAAGAGACTCGTACGAAGGAAGAAGCCTTAAAGCGGGCGAAAGAAGTAAAGGACAAGCTGACGCAGGGCGGCGACTTTGCCGCGCTGGCCAAGGAATATTCGGAAGATCCGGGCTCCAAGGATAAGGGGGGGACCTATACGGATATGCCTCTTTCTCAATGGGTGCCTGAATTCAAACAGGCTGCTATCGAGCTTCCGATCGGCCAGATCAGCGATCCGGTAGAAACGACATTCGGTTACCATATCATGAAGGTTGAATCCCGCAAAACCAAAACGTTTGATGAAGTAAAGCCGGACTTACGCTCTGAAGCGGCGCAAAACAAGGTGCATGAATTTATGGAGAAAGAGCTTCCTGGGCTTATTGAGACGAACAATCTGCCTAAGCCGGAAGAGTCTAAGCCCGCAGAAACGCCGGGTACGCAAGCTCCGCAACCGGACGCTCCTCAATCCGATGCTCCAAAGACGGAAAACGGCAAGTAAGATTTACCAGGGCACCCGTATGGATGCCCTGTTTTGTTTTCATTTTTTTGGACATAATGTAAACAGCGGCGGACATTCTTACATAATGAACCGATGACCGCAAGGATCAAGCGCCAGGTATCATGCATAACCACTTGGGAATCGAAGAATACTAAGATTAGTTCAATTCCCTCCATTGGCATAAATTAGAGTCCAGTCTGTATCTAACTCTCAGGAAAGCGAGGCATCTAGAATTATGAAAGCAACTGGAATCGTTCGTCGTATAGACGATCTTGGCAGGGTCGTCATCCCCAAGGAGATTCGCCGTACGCTGCGGATTCGGGAAGGGGATCCTCTCGAAATCTTTGTAGACCGCGACGGAGAAGTGATTCTTAAGAAATACTCTCCTATCGGTGAACTGGGTGATTTTGCAAAAGAATATGCCGAGTCCTTATATGAAAGTACAGGCCACATTACGATGATATCGGACCGCGATACCATGATTGCCGTAGCCGGCGGTTCCAAGAAGGAATATTTGGACAAGCCGATCGGTTCTCTCGTTGAACAATGCATGGAAAACCGCAAGGCTTCGATAGAAAGCAGCAGCGGGTCATATGAAATTTCCAAGGATGTAAATGAAACTTACAGCTCGTATGTGATTGCTCCGATTGTGGCGGGCGGAGACCCGATCGGAGCGGTGATTCTGGTCAGCAAGGATGAAAGTGTGAAAATGGGCCAAATGGAGCTCAAAATGGCGGAAACGGCTGCGGGCTTCCTCGCCAAGCAAATGGAACAATGATGTGCGGCTGAAGATCAACCGCAAAAAAGCGAAAGCAGGGCTTCCTGATGGCATCCTCTTGAAGGGATATCGGGAAGCTTTTTTGCTTGGTTTTGGAAAATGGGCGGCAAGTGCGGTATAATGTTGGCGTTAAGACGGACGCTAAGCCAAGCTTTAGTGCGGTACGGCAAGAAGGAGAGGGAGAGCATCGGAGGAAAGGAGACGAACAAGGCGTTCGGGCCGGAGGGGCGGACCGATGGGGAACGCGCGGGCTCGGTGCTGCTAAAAGGCGCTGCTTTGTTGGGGATGGCCGCCGTCATCTCCAAGCTGATCGGAACGCTGCAGAAAATTCCGCTTCAGAATTTGGCCGGCGATGCGGTATTTGGCATTTATAACGCGGTTTATCCGCTCTATATTTTAATTTTGTTTTTGGCGACGGCCGGTTTTCCGCTGGTGATATCGAAATTTGTATCTGAGTATGCGGCCGCCCGCCGCTTCGACGAAGCGCGCCGTGTGCTTCGTGTGGCCTTGGTTGCGCTGATGGCGACGGGAATTTGTTTCTTCCTGCTGCTGTATTCCGGAGCCGATACGATCGCGCGATGGATAGGTGCTTCGCAAACCGTCGAGGCGATTCGCAGCGTGTCGTTTGCACTGTTGATCGTACCGGTCATGTCCTGCCTGCGCGGCTACTATCAAGGATTTCAAAATATGGTTCCGACCGCTTGGTCGCAGGTTGCCGAACAAACGGTGCGGGTGGGTACGATGCTGATCCTGCTTATCGTGCTCATGCATCTGGGTTATGGACCGGAAAGGATTGCCGCAGGCGCCACGTTTGGTTCTGTGACAGGTGCGATGGCGGGTTTGGCGGTCATGCTGTTTTTTTGGCGGAGGGATCGCGAAACGCTGGGGAGTACGGGTGCGGTCGGCGGTTCTTCCCTCTTCGGCGCTTGGCAATGGAAGCGGGATTGGGCGCTGATGAAACGGTTGACGGTCTACGCGATTCCGCTCTGCCTCGGCGCCATTGCGGTTCCGATTTTGACACTTGTGGATTCCTTCACGCTGCCCAGGCTCCTTCGAATTTCAGGCTATGACGAAACCGGGGCGCTTTATCAATTCGGGCTTTATCATCACGGCCTGCCTCTGGTGCAACTGGTTGCCATGATTGCGTCTTCCATGTCGGCGGCGCTGGTGCCGGCGATGGCGGAAGCCAGACAGCGGGGAGATCTGGCGGCAGCGCGCAGCAGGGCGGAGATATCGCTGCGGTTCACCTGGATGATCGGGCTCGCCGCCTCGTTCGGTCTGGCCGTGCTGGCGGAGCCGCTGAACGTAATGTTCTTCAAAAGCGCCGATGGTACGGCGGCGATGGCGATCCTTTCGTTCACCGCGCTGTTCTCGGTGATCAATATTGTCGCCGGCAGCGTGCTGCAAGGGCTTGGCGCCGTGCGTGCGCCGGCGCTGTATCTGCTGCTTGCTGCCGGCGTGAAGGTCGCGGCGAACGCGCTGCTTGTGCCGCGCTTCGGCATCGCCGGCGCCGCGGCAGCCGCGGTGGCCGCCTACGCGCTCGCCGGCGGCCTCACGCTCGCGCACGCGCTGCGCGCCGCCGGCATCACGGCCCCGGGCGGCCGCGCCGTCATAAAGCCGCTGCTGGCGGTCGGCTTTATGACGCTCGGCCTGCTGGCCGTGACGCACGGCGCTCCGCCGCTGCTTGCACGGCTGCCTGTGGCCCTGCCCGAGCGGGGCATGGCCGCGATCATCGCGCTTAGCGGCGTCGCGCTGGGGGCGCTGGCTTTCGCGTTCGCGCTGCTGCGTCTGGGCGCGGTGAGCGCCGCGGAGCTGGCTCAGGTGCCCAAGCTTGGGGGCAAGCCCCTAGCGCTGCTGCGCAGACTCCGGCTGCTCCCCTAGAGCGGAGCGCCGCATCAAAACCTAAGGAGGCGCTTGCGCATGTCTATGCAACCGCAAATTACCGTTGTCGGCCTCGGAACCGGCGACCCGAATCAACTGACGCTCGGCGTCTGGAGAAAGCTCGAATCCACCGGCACGACGGGCGGAGCGCTGTATCTGCGCACCAAGGAGCATCCGATGGTCTCGATGCTTGATCACCACGGGCTGCGCTATGAGACGTTCGACGCCGTATATGAAGCCAATGAGGCGTTCGACACGGTGTACGAAACGATCGCCTCTACGCTGATCGCCCGGGCGAAGACTCCAGGGGCGGGGGAAGTGCTGTACGCCGTCCCCGGACATCCGATGGTCGCCGAGCGGACGGTGCAGCTGCTTCGCGAGCGTTGTCCGGCCGAAGGCGTGCTGCTCGGGTTCATGGGCGGCGAGAGCTTTCTCGATCAGGCCTTTCTGAGGCTCGGCTTTGATCCCATCGAGGGCTTTCAGCTGCTTGACGGTACCTCGCTTCAGGCAAGCTCCCTGAATCCGCAGCTGCATACCTTGATCGGACAAGTGTATGATGTCTATACGGCCTCGGATGTGAAGCTGACGCTGATGGAACTGTACCCGGACGACTATCCGGTAACCGTTGGCCATTCGCTTGGCGTGACAGGGGAGGAGCGCGTTCGTGAGGTGCCTTTGTATGAGCTTGACCGTGTAGAAGGTTACGGCAACTTGTCATTGGTGTGGGTGCCGCGGACGGATCGGGACGATGTGCGCAGCCGCACCTTCTCCCGCCTGCACGAAATCGTGCACATTCTGCGAAGCCCGGAAGGGTGTCCGTGGGACCGGGAGCAAACGCACAAGTCGCTGCGCAAAAACTTGATTGAAGAGGCCTACGAAGTACTGGAAACGATCGACGACGACGATCCAGATCATATGTGCGAAGAATTAGGCGACTTGCTGCTGCAAATCATGTTGCATTCGCAAATTGAAGCGGAGGCCGGCTCCTTCACCGTATTCGATGTGATTCAGGAGCTCAACGAAAAGCTGATCCGCCGTCATCCTCACGTATTCGGCTCCATGCAGGCGGAGGATGCGGACGAAGCGCTAAGCAACTGGCAGCAGATCAAAGACGAAGAAAAACGCCGTAAAGGCATAAACCCTGACGAGCAATCGGTGCTGTCGGGCGTGCCGCGCGATCTGCCGGGGCTGATGAAGGCGTATAAGCTTCAGAAGAAAGCCGCCGGCGTTGGCTTTGATTGGAGCGCTTTGGAAGAGGTGCTGCCGATTGTGGAATCGGAGTTGGTCGAAGTGAAGGAAGCGATCGAACGGTTCGGTAAAGCGGAGCAGCAGGAGGAGATTGGTGACTTGCTGTTTGCCGTCGTGAATCTTGCACGTTTTTTGAAGGTGGATCCCGAGGAAGCCATGGCCGACGCCAACCGAAAATTTTTCGACAGATTCAGCTATATTGAATCGCAGCTGCGTTTAAAGGGCAAGACATTTGACCAAACTGATTTGCAGGAGATGGAATCTCTTTGGCAGGAAGCAAAAAAAGTTCTAAAAAAATAAGCATCTTTGCAGGAATTTCCTATGCAAGCAAAGAATACATAAGCTTAGCGTCATTCAAAGAGGAGGATATTTACTCATGAACAAAACCGATTTGATCAACAACATCGCTGAAAAAAGCGGCCTTACAAAAAAAGACGTGGAATCTGTATTAAACAGTTTTCTTGGCGAAGTAACAGAAGCTTTGTCGAATGGTGACAAGGTTCAGTTAATTGGTTTCGGCACATTTGAAACTCGCAAACGTTCCGGACGCACGGGCCGCAACCCGCAAACCGGTAAAGAGATTACAATTCCAGAATCCAAGGTTCCAGCCTTTAAAGCAGGCAACAAGCTTAAAGAAGCGGTGAAATAATGCGGCTTGACAAGTTTCTCAAGCTCTCCCGTTTAATTAAGCGCCGTACGGTCGCTAAGGACGTATCCGAACAGGGCCGCGTCTGGATTAACGGAAGGGAAGCCAAACCCAGCAGCACGGTGAAGGTAGGCGACGAACTGACGATTCAATTCGGGCAGAAGCTGGTCACCGTTCGCGTGGAACTGCTGTCCGAGTCAACCCGCAAGGAAGACGCGGCCAAGATGTACACGCTGCTGAAAGAAGAAATGAACAAACGTGATTCGGACTTTTTGTTGTGATCCGATTTCGATCAAGAAGAGACTGAGCGGATGCTCGGTCTCTTTTTAGTCTGGCGGTAATTTCCGGTCACAGGCGGATCCTGCAGGATGGCGCATCGGATTCCGATTGGGAGTTCTAAACCTCGGACGACCCCCATACGTTTATAGTAAGCATGCTTTGGGCAGGCCAAAGTGATGAGGAGGGGGACGTGCCATGGCAGAATTGCCGGGGAAGGTAAAGCGCCAGGAGATTAAAATGCTCAACCGCAAGCTGCTGGAAGTATCCGGAGTGCTGAATGTGGAAAGCTTCGACAGCGAGGAGTTTTTGCTGGAAACCGAGTGCGGCTATCTGATGATCAAAGGCCAAAATTTACATATCAAAAATTTAAGTCTCGAGCAGGGCCTGGTCGCGATTGAAGGGTATGTCAACGAGCTGGCGTATGTGGATGCAAACTCCCAGGGGAAAACCAAGGGATTTTTCGGTAAACTGTTTAAGTGACGCTGCAGATTCAATTTGTGACGCTGGGCATGATGTCTGCAGGAGGGCTCGCGCTGGGAGTGCTGTTCGACATGTACCGGGTGCTTGCTGGCCAGCTGAAAGTACCCTCTTGGATGAAAGCCGTCCTGGATCTCCTGTATTGGTTCATCGGCACGCTGATCGTGTTCAGGCTTCTTTATGAGAGCAACTGGGGCGAGGTTCGCCCGTTTATTTTTCTTGGTCTTGGCATCGGCATCGTTTTATATTTTTTGGTGTTTAGCCGTGCGGTCATCTGGGTGATTCGGTTATTGATCCGCATTGTGCTGGCCGCCGTTCGCATTGGAAAGCAGTTGATCCGGGTGTTTATTGTCAAGCCGGCGATCGGATTATACCGGTTTTTGATCATCTTTTTAGGATTTTTGCTCGCGGTGGCTATTTTCCTTTATAAAACTGTGATACAATTATGCTATCCTGTGCGGAAATTGCTTGTATGGCTGGTGAGGCCGATTGGCCGATGGATTCGCGCCCGAATTCCGGTTCCCGCATGGATGAAGCAAATGATAACAACTGTCGCAGCCTGGCTGCAAAAATTCAGATAAGAGTTTCGCTCTTATCGTAACCTGGGAGGATACAAGGTTCATGCAGGCAGCTTCTAAAGCAAAACATAGTGAGCCGCAAAACAAAGGCTCGTATCGCCGACGCCGTTTTGTGATGCTGGTGCTGGCATGCTTTTTGAGTTGGGCCGGCATTACCCTTTGGAACCAGGCTGACAAAATCAGTGACCGGAAAGAGAAGGTTAGCGCCCTTGAGCAGGAACTGACCAAGACGCAGCAGGTCTATGACAGCCTGCAGCGCGAAATCGAAAGGCTCAATGACCCGGAATACGTAGAGCAAAAAATCCGTAAAGAGCTTCATTATGTAAAGCAAGGAGAAACGTTGTTTTATACCCCGAAGCCGCCACAGAAATAACCTAGCAAATGATGGTCTACGCCTTGTGTTGACCGTATTTTCTCCATAAGTTATAATCTGCGTAGCTTCATTATTGTTTTTTTTGCATTGCTAACTATTTAAGGGAGGATCAGTTTACTTTATGGCAATTGAAGTGGGCAGCAAGCTGCAAGGAAAAGTAACAGGCATTACTCACTTTGGGGCGTTCGTCGAGCTTTCCGAGGGGGTTACCGGCCTTGTACACATCTCGGAGATTGCGGACAACTATGTCAAGGATGTCAACGATCATCTCAAGCTGAACGATATCGTTACCGTGAAAGTGATTAATGTCGACAAAGACGGCAAAATCGGTTTATCCATCAAGCAAACGGTGGATCGTCCGGTAGATGCTGCTCCGCCGACAAGGCCCGCTCGTTTTGAAAGACAAGGAGGAGACCGCGGAGGCTTTAACCGAGGAGACCGTGGGGATCGTGGAGGCCGTGGTGGTAAACCTCCCGCAACCAGGCTTTCCTTTGAAGATAAAATGGCTCGCTTCCTGAAAGACAGCGAAGACCGCATTTCTTCCCTTAAGAAGAACACCGAGGGTAAGCGCGGCGGTCGCGGCGCACGCCGAGACTAGCAGGAAACGATATTTCGAAGCTGTTCGACTGGCCAAGTCCGAACGGCTTTTTTGCATACGGAGGAAATATTTTACGGGTCGAATATTTCGCGCATCGGGACTTGACAAGCCCTTGCCGGCTATTATATACTCATGCTTGTTGCGGCGGCGTAGCTCAGCTGGCTAGAGCGTACGGTTCATACCCGTAAGGTCGGGGGTTCGATCCCCTCCGCCGCTATAAGTGCTCAGAACCGCTTCCATAGAAACTGTGGGAGCGGTTCTTTTTTTTGTGCAATATTCCAATATTTGTCGGATATTCCATTTCAGCTCCCCGAATCGACAGGTTGTAACGCAAAGAGTGCTTGTCCGCGGCGAACACAAAGGGGAACAAGACTGAATTTCTT
This sequence comes from Paenibacillus naphthalenovorans, assembly GCF_001465255.1. NCBI lineage: Bacteria > Bacillati > Bacillota > Bacilli > Caryophanales > Paenibacillaceae > Paenibacillus > Paenibacillus naphthalenovorans. The sequence goes on from NZ_CP013652.1 coordinate 4,512,610, forward strand.
CTCCAAACCATTTTGAAAGCCCTAACAAATACAGGTAGGACAACGCCTGAACGAAATTCGCGGACAGACTTCTTTTTGTCGGAAAAAACTTTGAATCTACCAACTCATTCTGACAAACTTTCCACAACGCACCACGTATACTAGGTACCACTAATAGTTTATGGGTGGTGTAATCATATTATGCACAAACGTCAAATTTTTTCCAAAGCGGGAACGGCATGGTCCGGGTGGATGCAGCGCTCGATGAAGTCCGTTTCCAGAGTCACCGTAGAAAACAGGCTTGTCCAGTCGCTTGTCGGTAAGAGATGGTCCATTCTGCTTCTTGTGATGGCGTTCCTGCTGGGCCGCGCAATGATTCTGGAACAGCTTGCGCCGTTTGCCGTCGCTTATTTTGCCGTGATGTATTTCTTGAGGCGGGAGCTGCTCTTTTGGTCCGGCCTGTTCCTGACAGCCGGCAGCCTGTTCTCTGTAGAGCCTATGAATGCGGGCTATCTTGCGGCCTCCATGATCGTGTTTCTTCTCATACAAAGAGGAGTGGAACGGTTCGAACGATCGGACATTTCATACGCGCCGGTCATCGTGTTTGCATCCATCTTCTTTGTGCAGTTGTTTTCACACCTCGCTTCCGCTGAGCTCACGTGGTATACCTTAATGATGACGGCCATCGAATCGATGCTCAGCTTGATTTTGACTCATATCTTTTTGCAGGCCGTACCGGTATTTACCTTATCCAGAAAAAATTACAGTTTAAAAAATGAAGAGGTGATCTGTCTTATTATTCTGCTTGCGTCCGTCATGACGGGGACGGTCGGCTGGTTAATTGGTCCGGTAACGCTGGAGCATGTGCTGTCCCGGTATTTGATCCTCCTGTTCGCGCTTGTCGGGGGAGCGCCTTTGGGGGCTTCGGTGGGAGTGATCTCCGGACTCATTCTTAGCTTGGCCAGCTCCAGTGCAATCTACCAGATGAGCCTGCTCGCTTTTGCCGGGATGCTGGCGGGCTTGCTCCGGGAAGGCGGCAGGCTGGCGGTAGCGCTTGGCATGCTGCTTGGTTCCTCCATCTTATCCGTTTATCTGGGGACCCAAGCTCAGGTGCTAAACTCAACCTGGGAATCGGTCGCGGCGGTGGCGTTGTTCCTGCTGACTCCCAAGGGAGTGATACAGACGTTGGCCAAATATGTGCCGGGGACCCAAGAGAATTTAAAGTCACAGCATGATTATGCCCGCAGGGTCCGCGATGTAACGGCAAACCGCGTTGAACAGTTCTCCGAAGTATTCCGCCAGCTGTCGCGCAGCTTCAAGCAAATTACGGTGGATGCCCAGCCGCTGCACAAAGAGGAAGAAGTCGGGCACTTCATGAATTCCGTGGCCGAAAAATCATGTGCATCGTGCTGGAAACGACAGCAGTGCTGGGACGGCAAATTTTATCAAACGTATAAATTTATGACCGACATGATGACCGAGGTAGAGCTGCGCGAGAACATGACACGCAAAGACATCCTACCCGAATGGAAAAAGCTGTGCATTAAACCGGATCAGGTGCTGGAGGTGATGAAACAACAGTATGGCCAGTATAAGAATGACCAGCATTGGAAAAAGCAAATCATCGACAGCCGTCAGCTTGTGGCGGAACAGCTATCGGGCGTTTCTCAGGTCATGGAAGATCTGGCCAAGGAAATCAAGCGGGAAGGACAAGAACTCTTCATGCAGGAGGAGCAGATCCGCAGCGCATTGGAAGAACTGGGCCTGTCCATTCACAGCATCGATATCATCAGTCTGGATGAAGGGAACGTGGAGATTGAAATTATCCATCAATATACGAAAGGATTTGATGAATGTCGTAAAATTATTGCTCCCCTGCTTTCGGATATTCTCGGGGAAAACATTGCAGTCAAGAACGAGCAGCTGCTCGAGCAAAAAGGAGGGTACAGCGCCGTACTGCTCGGGTCAGCCAAGGAATACGAAGTGGAGACGGGGATCGCCGGAGCGGCGAAAGGAGGGGATTTGCTGTCCGGAGACAGCTTTAGCACGGTAGAGCTGGGCAACGGCAAATTTGCGGTGGCGCTCAGTGACGGAATGGGCAATGGCGAGCGGGCGCGGGCGGAGAGCAGCACGGCGCTCTCGATTTTGCAGCAGTTGCTGCAATCCGGCATGGACGAGAAGCTGGCGATCAAATCACTCAATTCCATTCTGATGCTGCGCTCGTCGGATGAGGTATTTGCGACAGTGGATGTGGCCTTGATCGATCAGTACAGCGCGAATACGACATTTATGAAGATTGGCTCCACGCCAAGTTTCATCAAACGGGGGAATGATGTGATTGCCGTTACGGCGAACAATTTGCCTGTAGGCATTGTGCAGGACATGGACATCGATCTCGTGAGCGTGTCTTTGAAGCATGGGGATATTTTGATTATGGTGACCGACGGCATTTACGATGCGCCCGGCCACGCCGTCAACAAAGAAATGTGGATGAAGCGAATGATCTCGGAAATCGAGGCGGACAGCCCGCAGGAATTTGCGGATGTTTTGCTCGAGCGTGTGGTAAGGTACCATCACGGAGATATCTATGATGATATGACGGTGGTTGTGGCACGGATTGATAAATTCCAACCGGAATGGGCTACCTTCTCCTGGCCGGGAATGCAGCGCGTCGAACGTCCGAAGACGGTTAGTTAATAGATAGATTTTCTAAGGGACATCCGTTCTTTAGGTATGGCGGATTGCTGTGCCAATGAACAGGGATGTTCCTTTTTGTCGGAAACCAAGTTTAGAATCCTCCCTACTGGTAAAGATATGTAATAGAGTAGAAGGAGGACAGAAAGATGAAGCAGATTATTCTCATCACAGACGGTTGTTCGAATGTTGGAATCAGTCCGGTTGTAGCGGCGGCCCATGCCAAGGCGGAAGGGATTATTGTTCATGTGGTTGGCGTGCTGCATGCCGGCGATACAGACGATTCGGCTGCGGCGGAAATCGCGGAAATTGCCAAGGCGGGTGGCGGGATGAGCCGCATGGTTCAGCCTTCACAGCTGTCCCCGACGGTGCAAATGATGACGCGCAAGACAGTTGCGCAAACGATTCAGCAGGTCGTAGGACAAGAGCTTCGCAGCATCCTGGGACATTCCAGGCTTGAAGCGCTGCCGCCGGAACAGCGCTCCGAGGTCGTCCGGGTCATCGACGATTTAACGGAGACGACGAGCCTGCAGGTCGCGCTGTTGATCGATGCGAGCGCCAGCATGAAGCCCAAGCTTCAGGCCGTAAAAGAAGCCATAGCGGATCTCCAGCTTAGCTTGCAGTCCCGAATCGGCCAAAGCCGGATTGCCGTTTTCCATTTTCCGGGGAACGTATCGGGGGACCAAGAGATTGTCATGGATTTGGATTGGACCAACGAGCTTGCAAATCTGAACCGGTTGTTTTATAAATTAAACATGAAGGGAACGACACCCACAGGTCCCGCACTGCTGAAAGTGGTTCAATCTATGAACCGGAATGCCGATGATAACAAAGAGAACGCGGGTTATACAGCCGGGAGCCTCTCTATAACGAGCGGAACTGTGATAACAAACGAGGAAGGGATACTCCGTGACTACGTTGTTTGAACCCGCAGTACCTGTGGGAGCCTGGATTCAGGGCAAGTGGAACAAAAACCAGTACCGGGTCGAGCGGCTGCTTGGCGAGGGGGCGAACGGAAAGGTGTTTCTCGTGAGCCGGCGCAAGCGGCTTTACGCGCTCAAAATAGGCTTTGATCCGGCGGATCATCAATCGGAAGTGAATGCGCTCAAGGCGTTAACGAAATCATCGACTTCCTTTCAGGATATGCTCGTGGAAGCGGATGATTTTTCACAGGAGGGTATGGATTATCCTTTCTGTGTGATGCGTTATATCAAAGGAAAGTCTCTTACAGAGTTTATTAAACAATATGGAACCGATTGGATTCCTCTGATTGGCTTGAATTTGCTGCGCAAGTTATCGGAGCTTCACTCAAGCGGCTTTGTCTTCGGAGATCTGAAGGCGGAGAACATGATCATTACCGGGTACGGAGAAGTGGAACTGATCGACTTCGGAGGGGTGACGGCCAAAGGCCGGTCGGTTAAACAGTTTACGGAAGTGTATGACCGGGGGTTTTGGAACAACGGATCGCGAACGGCGGATGAAGGATATGATTTATTTTCTTTTGCAGTGCTGCTCCTCCAAGTGACCGACCGGGAGAGGTTTCAAAGCGTGACATCCATCCTGCCGCAAACCCGGAACGTAGAATGGCTGATTGAGCTTTTGCAGGGGTGTCCCCCATTGGCGCAGGCAGCCCCCTTGCTCCGCAAAGCGCTTACGGGACGGTACGACAGCTCAAAGCAGATGCTGGCCGATTGGCGGGCCCGCAGTCTGGGAAATGGAACCGTCCATAAAAAGCCGGTAAATGGGGATTGGATTAAGCTGTGCTTTGCCGCCTCATTAATTGTATTCGGCGCAACGTTGTATTTGGTTTGGCCATAGGGGCAATACATAAGAGAGCGGGATAACAAGAAGAAACGGGCTATTGGGGAAATGAGAGGGACATAGGGATGGAGACGGCACAATCATTATCCGCTAAGATAGAGCGGTACATACGAGACGAAACGCTGATTGAACCGGGAGATGGGGTTGTCGTAGCGGTATCGGGAGGGCCCGATTCCGTAGCGCTGCTTCATCTTTTGTTTGCGTTGTCCGATCGATACGGATGGAGGCTCGTCGTAGCCCATGTAAACCATGGCTTTCGGGGGTTGGAATCCGATCGGGAAGCGGAGCTCGTGAGTGAACTGGCACAGCGCCTTGGCCTTCCTTTGGCTTCCACCTATATCGATATGCCGCGTTATATAGAAGAAACAGGGCTGAATACACAAGCGGCCGCCAGGGAAAAACGCTATGCTTTCTTGCTGGATACGGCTGCACGCTATCAGGCTCGGCGCATCGCGCTTGCGCACCATGCGGACGATCAGGCGGAAACCGTTATGATGCGTATGCTGCGGGGAACAGGGCCATCCGGCTTGGCCGGTATCCCTATCAGGCGCAAAGAAAAAAATGATGTGGAACTTATTCGTCCCTTACTGCGTATATACAAATCAGAGCTGCTGCATTACTGTTCCGCGCAGGGCTTACCTTACTGCACAGACAGCAGCAATCTGCAGACCAAATATTTTCGCAATCAAATACGATTGGATGTGCTGCCTTTTCTTTCCCGCTACAATGACCAGCTTCCTTCCGCTTTAAACCGACTGGCTGAAATGATGGCCGGAGAGGACGATTACCTGGAGGCGGAAACGCTCAGGCTCTACAAGGCTCATGTAAGCCGGAAGAACGATGCCTGGTTCTGGAGTGCGGAGTGGTTTAGCGGGGTACATGTTGCTTTACAAAGGCGTTTGATTAAACTAATATTAAGTTATCTTGCTTCCGATCCGGAATCCATCGATTTCCTGAAAATCGAGCAGATGCGGATAGCCGCGCTTAGTAAGCAGCCGACGAATTTCAGGCGAGTCATCGGACAAAACATTACGCTCAGCAGGGAATATGATCAAATCGCTGTACATACGATGGTGTTATCACCTTTACCTTATGTCTACGAGATCAAGAAGAACCAGCCGGAGCTGCTGATCCCCGAGACGGGGGTTCGGGCGGAGTTTCGATGGCTTATAGGGACGACGGAAAAGCCGCAGACAAGAGATATGTATTCGGCTTGCTTCGATGTGGATGAACTGGCCTTCCCTGTCATTTTTCGAAGCCGTCGTCCCGGAGATCGTATGCGTCCTCTGGGACTAAATGGATCGAAAAAGGTAAAGGATTTGTTCATTGACGGCAAGCTCCCGTTGAGCTTGAGGGAGAAGATCCCGATTGTAACGGATGCCAAAGGGCGCATTCTATGGCTGCCCGGAGTTCGGCGGTCAGGGCATGCGTTGGCCGGCAAAGAAACGAAACACGTGGTATGTATGAAGCTTGATATTGATTTTACTTAAGAAGTAGGAGGATCTCTTTTGCAAAACGACGTCCAGGAAGTACTATACTCTGAGCAGCAAATTCAAGACAAAGTGAAGGAAATGGGCGAATTGATCAGCCGCGATTTCGAAGGGCGCAACCCTCTCGTCATCTGCGTGCTCAAGGGTGCTTTCATTTTCATGGCTGACTTGGTAAAACAGATAACGATACCGCTCGAAATCGATTTCATGGCGGTGTCCAGCTACGGAGCCTCTACCAAATCGTCGGGTGTAGTCAAAATCATCAAGGATCTCGACATCTCTGTAGAAGGCCGTCACGTAATCATTGTTGAGGATATTATCGACAGCGGGTTGACGTTAAGCTATCTGATCGATGTGTTGGAAAGACGCAATGCGAAATCGATCACGGTCGCCGCTTTATTTGATAAGCCTGCGCGTAGAACGGTGGATTTGGATGCAGACTATAAAGGTTATGTTATTCCGGATGCGTTCGTGGTGGGCTATGGTCTGGACTACGGCGAGAAGTACCGGAATCTGCCGTATGTAGGCATATTGAAGCCGGAAGTGTACTCCCATTAGCATTTCTTGAGAAGCCAAGACTTGCTGTGGTACAATATACAAAGTTGCCGTTTGCCTGAGAGGAGGTAGGGAATGAATCGCATTATTCGCAATACAGGCTTTTATCTGCTCATTTTTTTGGTTACCGTCGGAATCGTTCATTTTATCAGCACTCAGAATGAGCAACAAGACATCATCAGCTACGATCAACTCCGACAGACCTTAACGGAAAAGAATGTCGAATCGATCATCGTCAAGTACGATGCTCAAACGTATTTAGTTCGGGGGACATATAAAAATGCGCCATCGTCGAATAATAAAAATTTCGAATCCCGTGCGCCGTATGACCCACAAATCTTCCGTTTGATTGAATCCAGCGACATTCCCCCGGGGAACGTTTACATCGAGAGAATGGAAGGGGACAATGTTTGGATCAGTTTCCTCACCTCCATCATCCCGTTCGTGATCATCTTCATTCTGTTCTTCTTCTTGCTGAATCAAGCCCAAGGTGGCGGCGGTAAGGTGATGAACTTCGGCAAGAGCAAAGCAAGGCTTTATAATGAAGAGAAAAAACGCGTCACTTTCGAGGACGTCGCCGGAGCCGATGAAGAGAAGCAAGAATTGGTAGAAGTGGTGGAATTTCTGAAGGATCCCCGCAAATTTGCGGCAGTGGGTGCCCGCATTCCGAAAGGGGTTCTGTTGAACGGGCCTCCGGGTACAGGGAAGACGCTGCTTGCCAGAGCTGTGGCCGGTGAAGCCGGTGTGCCGTTCTTTAGCATCAGCGGTTCCGATTTCGTCGAAATGTTCGTCGGTGTCGGTGCATCCCGCGTGCGCGATTTGTTCGAGAATGCAAAAAAGAACGCCCCTTGTATTATTTTTATAGATGAGATCGATGCCGTGGGTCGCCAGCGCGGAGCCGGTTTGGGCGGTGGGCATGACGAACGCGAGCAGACGCTCAATCAGCTGTTGGTTGAGATGGACGGTTTTGGCGCAAACGAAGGGATTATTATTATCGCTGCGACAAACCGTCCGGATATTCTCGATCCGGCCCTTCTCCGTCCGGGTCGTTTCGACCGCCAGATTACAGTAGATCGTCCGGATTTGAAAGGCCGTGAAGCCGTCCTGAAGGTACACGCCCGCAACAAACCGCTGAATAAGGACGTGAAGCTGGATCAACTGTCCCGCTATACGACCGGATTTACCGGTGCGGATCTTGAGAATCTGCTTAATGAGGCAGCGTTGATCGCAGCCCGCCGCAACCGGAAGGATATCTCGATGTCTGAGATCGAGGAGGCTTTCGACCGTGTCATCGTCGGGACGCAGAAGAAAAGCCGGCTGATCAGCGAGCGGGAGAAGAGAATGGTCGCTTACCACGAGGCGGGCCACACCATTGTAGGTCTTCATGTGGAGAATGCCGATGTGGTGCATAAGGTCACGATCATTCCGCGCGGCCGCGCAGGCGGTTACGTGATGATGCTGCCGAAGGAAGGCGAAGACAAAATGATGCAGACGAAGTCCGAGCTGCTCGATAAAGTCACCGGACTTCTGGCAGGCCGGGTATCCGAGGAGCTGTTCATCGGAGAAATCGGAACCGGCGCTTATAGCGACTTCCAACGAGCTACCGGCATTATTCGCCGCATGATTACGGAATTCGGGATGAGCGACAAGCTTGGTCCGATGCAGTTCGGCACATCGCAGGGTCAGGTCTTCCTGGGCCGCGATTTTGGGCACGAGCAAAACTATAGCGATGCGATTGCTTATGAAATTGACCAGGAGATGCAAGCGATGACCCGCGCTTGCTATGAACGGGCCAAAGAAATTCTTACCCAATATAAAGACCAGGTTCGTCTTGTAGCGGAAACCTTGATCGAGAGGGAAACCCTTGAGAAGGATCAAATTAAAGAGCTGATCGAAAAAGGTTCGCTGCCGCCTTTGGAGAAAGACGGCTCCTCTGAAGCCAAATCCGAGGAAGTGAAAGTGAACATCCAAAGTCAGCCCTCGCAGGAAAGCAAAGAAAGTCAATCGGATTTGGATAAAATATATTCCAAAGACCCAGATAAAGATAAATAACCATACGCTAAACCGGTGCTGGAAACAGCACCGGTTTTTGTATTTTACAGGGTCCATGACGGCTTTTTGCGAAACTGGACTTATGACCGGGTACGGATGAACAGGGGTTCCGGAATTGTGGATTTTTTCCGGGTTTTTCAGGTGATTTAAACATTGACATAGCTTTATCAGTTGTGTAAATTAGGTGTAAATCTTTATAAGCTTTGTGAACATTTTCACCAGACTGCTCTAGTCAATGAATGAATTTTTCATACCGGCTGCAGGGGCTGAGAAAAGGATGGTACCTCATGGAAGCATTAGCATTGGAGCGAAAAAAGGAGCAGCAGCAAGAGCTGAAGGAACGAATCGCCCAGTTGAAAAAAGAGCGTAATGCCATTATTCTTGCTCATTATTATCAACGGGATGAAATCCAGGAAGTGGCTGATTTTCGGGGCGATTCTTTCTTATTGGCGCAGAAGGCCGCATCTACCGATGCCGACGTTATTGTATTTTGCGGCGTGCATTTTATGGGAGAGAGCGCAAAGATTCTGGCTCCGAACAAAACAGTGCTCATTCCCGATGAAAGGGCCGGCTGTCCGATGGCGGACATGGTCAATGTGAATGGCCTTCGGGAGTTGAAGAAAAAGCATCCGAATGCCAAGGTCGTTGCGTATATCAACACATCGGCCGAGGTTAAAGCGGAGACGGATATTTGCTGTACGTCGGCGAATGCGATCAAGGTGATCAATTCGGTCGATTCCGATGAAATCATCTGGGTTCCGGATAAAAATCTGGGGGATTACGTTTCCAAATTTACGGACAAAAAAATGATTATTTGGGAAGGATATTGCAACACACATGACATGTTGACCGTCAAAGATGTAGAGGAAATGAAAGCGCAGTATCCGAATGCTCAATTTGTGGTTCATCCGGAATGCCGTCCGGAGGTCGTAAAGCTTGGCGATTTTGTCGGCAGCACAACGGCGATCATTAAATACTGCAAAGAATCCGACTGCCAGGAATTTATCGTCGGCACAGAGGATGGAACCGGTTACCAGCTGCGAATGGACAGTCCGAACAAGAAATTCCATTTTGCCACGAAGTATTTGGTTTGTCCTAATATGAAAGTCAACAATTTGAAAAAGGTGGTCAAATGTTTGGAGACGAACAGCCCCCAAATTTATGTGCCACAACACGTGGCCGATCAGGCCAGAGCATCCTTGGAGCGCATGTTGCAGGTCAAGTAGCATGCGCTACTTCTCTTCTTGGACGGGTGGGGTTGGGAATCAATGATACCGCGGTACTTGGTTAATTTTGATTTGGAGAAGCTTCCTCATGTTTATACGGATGTCATCGTGATCGGCGCAGGAATCGCCGGTCTTTTTACCGCTCTGAAAGCATCGGAAAAGCATAAGGTATTGATGGTGACGAAAAAATCGCTGCTGGACAGCAATACCCGGTATGCTCAAGGGGGAATCGCGGCGGTTATATCGGATGAGGATTCTCCTGCCTATCACCGGCAGGATACGCTCATTGCCGGAGCGGGGCTGTGTTCTTCGGCCGCGGTGGATGTGCTGGTTCATGAAGGTCCTGCAGGCGTTACGGATTTGATCCGTATGGGTACCGAATTCGATATGGAGGACGGCCGTTTTGCCTTAACTAAGGAAGGGGCGCACAGCCAACGGCGTATTCTGCACGCTCAGGGCGACGCAACCGGCGCTGAGATCGTACGAGCCCTTTCGGAGAAAACGAAGCAGGAGAAGAACATTGAGATCTGGGATGATCATTTTGTTATCGATTTGATCACCGATGAAGGAACGTGTTACGGTGCGTTGGTGCAAAGGCCGGACGGACAAAAGGTGTTCGTGGGCGCCAATGCGACGATTCTTTGCACCGGCGGGGCCGGACAGCTGTTTCGTTACACGACGAACCCCGAGATTGCCACAGGCGATGGCATTGCCATCGCTTATCGTGCAGGAGCGGACATACGCGACGTAGAATTTATACAATTCCATCCGACGGCATTATGTTACCCGGGGGCGCCGAGGTTTTTGATCTCGGAGGCCGTAAGGGGAGAAGGCGCGGTACTTCGCAACATCAAAGGAGAGCGTTTTATGGAGCGGTACCATCCCCAATTGGAGCTGGCTCCGCGGGACATTGTCGCACGTGCCATTGTCAGTGAGATGGAGGAGACGAAGTCCACATTCGTTTACATCGACTTTACCCACGAATCACATGAAACCGTGAAGAACCGTTTTCCGACCATCTATGATTTCTGTCTGAATTACGGGTTAGACTTGTCATCGGACTGGATTCCGGTTGCGCCGGCGGCCCATTACATGATGGGCGGAGTAGCGACGGACTTATACGGAGAAACCACCGTGAAGCGGTTGTTCGCATGCGGGGAGGTATCCTCAACCGGTGTTCACGGTGGCAATCGGCTTGCCAGCAACTCCTTGTCCGAGGCGATTGTTTTCGGGCGGCGGATCGTAGAACGGATTGATCAGCTGTCTCCTTTAGAAACGGTACCGCCCGTCCGGGAGCAGCGGCCCTTAAAAGATAACGCGATTCAGCCGGTGGTGGAGAAGAAGCTGAAGCTTCAGAAGCTGATGCTTCGCTATGCAGGTCTAAAGCGGCATGCGAAAGGATTGGCCAAGGGTTACGAAGAGCTTAGGCGTCACCTGTCCTTTTTGGACAGCTGCCTGTCCAAGCGGGAGGAGTACGAGTTTGCCAATCTCCTCATATGCGGGCTGCTCACAACCCAGGCTGCATTGATTAGGGAGGAAAGCCGCGGGGGACACTACAGAGAAGATTTCCCTGAAAGGGACGACCTGGTATGGCGCAAGCATACCGTGTTCAACCGCGTGAACGGAATCAAGGAAGGGAGAAGCGATGATGTTTGAGTTGAATCAAACCGTTCTGAATGAAAGTCTTAAGCGATGGCTGGAAGAAGACATCGGCATGGGCGATGTCACGACGATGACCACCATCCCTTCCGATTCAATGTCCAAAGGGATCATTCATGTGAAGGATAACGGTATTGTGGCAGGCCTTCCCGTCGCGAAGGCGGTTTTTGCTCTGGTTGATCCTCAGCTTCGGTTTGAGGCTAAAGCGAGCGATGGGGACGCCGTCTCCAAAGGAACCGTCATTGCGGAGGTTAGCGGAAGTACCCGCAGCATTCTGCTGGGGGAACGGCTAGCGCTCAATTTGCTGCAGCGCATGTCGGGTATTGCCACCCGAACAAACCAGTTTGTCGAACGGCTGGAAGGGCGTCCCTCGCGGCTGGTCGATACGCGCAAAACGACTCCGGGCCACCGCATGCTGGAGAAATATGCGGTTCGCGTTGGCGGAGGGCATAACCACCGGTTCGGTTTATACGACGCGGTGATGATCAAGGACAATCATATCAAGGGTGCCGGAGGCATCGCGAAGGCGATTCAATCCGCCCGGGCCCGCATTCCCCACACGATGAAGATTGAAGTCGAAGTGGAGAATTTCGTGCAGCTGAACGAAGCGTTAGGCGCGGAGCCGGATATCATCATGTTGGATAATATGGGGCTGGAACAAATGAGGGAAGCGGTGCTGTTCATTAAACAACGGGCTCCGCATATCATTGTAGAAGCGTCAGGAAATGTATCGTTGGACAATGTGCGTGAGATCGCTGAGACCGGGGTCGATGTGATTTCCGTGGGCAGGCTGACTTACTCTGTCCAGTCACTGGATATCAGCCTGGATTTGAATGAACAGAAGGGGAAGAAGGAGGATCGTGCATGATTCTGGTGGTGGACGTAGGCAACACGAATATCGTAGTCGGTATTTACGAGGGCAGGCAGCTGCTGCATCACTGGCGGCTCAGCACGAATCGGTCGGCCACCACGGACGAATACGGAATGATGATGGTGAATCTGTTCCGCCATGCGGATATTCGCCTGGAGCAGGTAGAAGGGATTATCATTTCTTCGGTCGTACCGCCGCTTATGTTTGTGCTGGAGCAATTATGTTTAAAATATTTAAAGAAAACGCCTCTGGTCGTAGGGCCGGGGATCAAGACCGGTCTGAATATCCGCTATGAGAATCCAAAAGAGGTGGGAGCGGACCGGATTGTGAATGCCGTGGCAGCCATCGAGCTGTATGGTTCCCCCTGTATTGTGGTCGATTTTGGAACGGCCACCACGTTTGATTATATTGATGAAGGCGGACAATATGTCGGAGGCGCCGTTGCGCCAGGGATTGGAATTTCGACCGAAGCCCTGTATCAGCGAGCGGCCAAGTTGCCCCGCATTGAGCTGACCAAACCCAAAAGCGTGGTAGGAAGAAACACCGTTGCTTCCATGCAGGCGGGCATTATTTACGGCTTTGCAGGTCAGGTGGATGGCATCGTGGACCGGATCAGGCAGGAATTCGGTTCAGAGCCGAAGGTTGTTGCGACCGGCGGCTTGGCGGAGTTAATTTCAAGCGAATCCCGTACCATTGAGCTGGTGGACCCTTTGCTTACACTGCAGGGGCTGCAAATCATTTATGAACGAAATGTCGGGTAAATTTTTATGTGTAACAAAGCCATATTTGGTAGATAGAGAAGGAGCGGCATTATGCAGGATTATTTGATCAGGGCAACGGCGTATGAAGGAAAAGTACGGGCGTTTGCCGTGAAAACGACCGGGATTGTAGAAGAGCTCCGGCGGAGGCATCTTACAACGCCTACCGCTACAGCAGCATTGGGGCGCACGGCAACGGCAGCTCTCATGATGGGTGTGATGCTGAAAGGTGAAGAAAAGCTGACGGTGCAAGTAAAAGGCGGCGGCCCCATCGGCCAGATCGTCGCGGATGCGAATGCCAAAGGTGAAGTGCGCGGGTATGTAGACAATCCGGGTGTTGATTTGCCGCTGAATTCCATCGGCAAGCTTGATGTGGCCGGGGCCGTCGGTACCGATGGTTTTTTGTATATAACCAAAGATCTTGGCTTGAAAGAGCCTTACCGCGGAAGCGTACCGATCGTTTCCGGGGAATTGGCTGAAGATTTCACCTATTATTTTGTTAAATCGGAACAGACCCCGTCGGCTGTCGCTTTAGGGGTGCTGGTGGATGTCGACTATACCGTAAAAACGGCAGGCGGCTTCATCATCCAACTGCTTCCAGGGCTTAAAGACGAGGAAATCGATCAAATCGAGAAAGAGCTTGGCGCTCTTCCCCCCATTACTAAGCTGCTGGACCGGGGAGATTCATTGGAATCCATTCTGGAAACCTTGCTTCCCGGGGCCAAAGTGCTTGAACGCAGTGATGATGTCCGATTCCAGTGCAAATGCTCGCGTGAACGTGTAAAGCAGACCCTGATCAGTATGGGGCGCTATGAGATAGAGCAAATACTGGAAGAGGATGGGCAGGCGGAAGTGGTGTGCCATTTTTGCAATGAAAAGTATCATTTCGGCGAAGATGATTTGAAAGTCCTGATTCAGGCCTTGTAAGCCAGGAGAACGATCGGGCGGAGGCGCTCTGTCCGACTATATAGAGAGCGACAATACGAGGGGATAGGATATGCGAAACGTTAAGGTATTATGGGGATTGATCGTTGTTTTGCTGACCGCTGTTGTTATCCTCTCCTCCGTACTGATGGCCCAAACCTTACAACCACCCGATTCAGACAAACATCCGGACCAATCTCAGAATGGCGGAGAGACACGCATTGTCGCCACAGTCGGAACCAAGAACATCACCATCGGAGAAGTAGAGGAGCAGCTGATCCAAAAGTATGGAAATCAGCAGCTGAACCAAATGATAGATCAGGAAGTTATACGTGCCGAAGCTGAGACGCAGGGGATTGTGGTGAGCGAAAGCGAGATTCAGCAGGAACTGGAACGAATGCAGCAGGGCTATGACAGTGAAAGCCAGTTTTACGAATTGATGAAAGAGCAGTTGGGATTTACCCCCGAGGCTTTAAAGAAGGATGTATACAATAAATTGCTGGGTGACAAAATTACGATTCAAGGCATCGTCATTACGGATCAAGAAGTAGAAGCTTACATGCTTGCTCATCAAGAAGAGTTTAAGCCGCGTGTACAGCTTAAGCTGCAGCATATTGTATCCGCGAATCGGGAACAGGCGCAAAGAGCGCTGGACGACTTGGCCAAGGGCCAGAGCTTTGCCCAAGTGGCCAGAGAGCGTTCGCTTGACGATGCTACGCGGGATAGCGGAGGAGATTTAGGGTGGCTTGATGATGACGATCCGTTCATCCATCCGGCTGTAATGAAAGCGGCCATTTCGCTAAAACCGGGAGAAGTCAGCAAACCGGTGGAGGCCGATGGGCGGTATGTGATTGTTCGTGTGGCGGATCGAAAGGAGCAGTCAAAGGGCAGCCCGGAAGTTCTGCGCGAACAAGTGCGCAAGGAGCTTGCTTTACGCGAAGCTCCGCCTTTAAAGGAAACGCTGGAGAACCTACGGAAGAAGTGGAATGTGACGATTCGCGAGTCATTTTAAAAGATCGAATCCTCAAAAAATGTGTATTGACAACCTCCTTAAGGGTTGATAAGATAAAGACATAATACCTAGCAAAATACTCGGATATTTGATGCGAACTTGAGGAGGAGAACGGAATGGCCAAACTAGTACAAAATGTAACTGAATTAATCGGGGATACGCCGCTTGTGAAATTGAACCGCGTCGTACCGGAAGGAAGCGCGGAAATTTACGTTAAGCTCGAATTTCAAAACCCGGGTGCAAGTGTAAAGGACCGGATTGCCATTAGCATGATCAATGTAGCAGAGCAAGAGGGGCTCATTAAGCCGGGGGATACCATTGTGGAGCCGACCAGCGGCAACACGGGGATCGGTTTGGCGATGGTTGCTGCGGCCAAAGGGTACAAAGCGATTCTGGTTATGCCTGAAACCATGTCTATTGAAAGACGCAACCTGCTCCGGGCTTACGGCGCTCAACTGGTACTGACACCTGGAGCAGAAGGCATGAAGGGTGCGATTAAGCGCGCGGAAGAGATTGTTGCCGAGAACCCTGGCTACTTTATGCCACAGCAATTTAAGAATCAAGCGAACGTCAAAATCCACCGCGAAACAACGGGTCCGGAAATCGTGGAAGCGATCAAATCCCACGACGGTAAGCTGGATGCCTTTATCGCAGGGATCGGAACGGGAGGAACGATTACAGGCGCCGGCAGCGTTCTGAAGGAAAACTTCCCGAACATTAAGATTTATGCCGTTGAGCCTGCGGCATCTCCTGTATTGTCCGGAGGCAAGCCGGGTCCGCACAAGATTCAAGGTATCGGGGCCGGATTCGTGCCTGATATCCTGAATACGGAAGTGTACGACGGAGTGATTACGGTTGAGAACGAAGAAGCGTTCGAAACGTCCCGCCGTGTGGCCAAAGAAGAAGGCATTCTGGGTGGTATCTCCTCCGGGGCAGCGATTTTCGCCGCACTGAAAGTGGCGAAGGAGCTTGGCGCGGGCAAGCGTGTTGTAGCGGTTATTCCAAGTAACGGCGAGCGCTATCTGTCTACACCGCTGTATCAATTCGAAGACTAAAAGGGCATCATACGCCTGCTCGGCTTGGCTGAGCGGGCTTTTTTTTATTTGGCTTTTCAAGTATACTAATCCCAATATCTTATTGAGACGATGGAAAGGGGGCCGGATGGCAATGATTTTGACTTCATATGAGCAGTGGCAGCAATGGGCACGCAGCCACTCCGTGCTTCCTTATATCAGGAGCTTTCCTTTGGATGAAACGCGGCCCTTGTCTTGGGCGGAGGCCTGGGAACAGGCGGGGCCGGAATCCTTTGTGCTGGAGAGCGGCAAAGGGGGCCGTTACAGCTTTTTCGGCCTAAAGCCGGCTTCTTCCATCCGTGGAACGGAGGGAGCCGCGACGGTGATCGGGGAGGATGGCAGCGAATCGCGATGGTACGGTTCTCCACTGGAGCTCGTGAAGCGATGGATGGCGCCCTTTCACTCGCCTGTCGTCGAAGGCGCCCCCAAGTGGGTAGGCGGCTGTCTCGGCTTCTGGGGATATGATGTTGTTCGCACGATTGAACGGCTGCCGGCGCGTGCCAAAGCCGATTTGCCTATACCCGATTACGCCTTTATGCGGGTAGACGAGCTGTGGATCATCGATCATGAGGAGCAGATGCTGTACTGCTCGGTGAACACCTACTGTCCCGCTGAGCACAGGGGAGAGGCCGAATGGCTTCTCCGCCGCTATCTTGAGGCGGAGCAAGCGGCGGAGCATATGAAACGCGTATGGGACCGAATTATATCCTTAAATTCAAATCCGGAGGCGCTGGAGAGGCTTGACGAGCGGAGGCGTACAATGGAAGAGGACGATCTTCAGGTAGACGTTGAGGCCATTCCCGGGCTTACGGCGGATTTTCCCAAAGAAGATTATATCTGTGCCGTCCGCCGCATTCGCGATTATATCGGTGCGGGAGACGTCTTTCAGGTCAATTTGTCGGTGCGCCAACACAAGAAGCTGGAAGCGGCGCCGGAGGAGATTTACGAATGGCTCCGGCTTGTGAATCCTTCTCCTTATATGGGCATGCTTCGTTTCGGCGATTTTCATCTCGTTTCCGGCTCTCCGGAGCTTCTTGTACAGCTGGACAGGGGAACGGTTCGTACCCGTCCCATCGCAGGAACCCGTCCAAGGGGAGCTACCGCTGAAGAAGACCGGCGGCTGGCGGATGAGCTGATCCACAATGAGAAGGAACGGGCGGAGCATATTATGCTGGTCGACTTGGAGCGCAACGACGTTGGGCGAATATCCGCTTTCGGTACCGTACGGGTTAAAGATTTTATGGTCATCGAATATTACTCTCATGTCATGCACATCGTGTCTCAAGTAGAGGGACGGTTGGCGGAGGGGCGGGACGCCTTTGACGTTATTGCCGCAACCTTCCCGGGCGGCACGATTACAGGCGCACCGAAAATCCGGACGATGGAAATTATAGAAGAGCTTGAACCTGTGAGGAGAGGGCCCTATACTGGTTCGATCGGCTGGATTGACTACAACGGGGATATGGAATTTAATATCGTCATCCGAACGTTGGTTGCTGCCGGAGGCATCGGCTACGTACAGGCCGGAGCAGGGATTGTGATCGACTCCGTCCCGGAAAAAGAGTACACGGAATCCATCAATAAAGCGAAAGCCATGTGGAAGGCGATTCAATACAGCGAACGGAAACCAATATACCAAGGGAGGGCGAAACCATGATATTAGTTATCGATAATTATGATTCGTTTACGTACAATCTGGTTCAATACTTAGGCGAGCTGGGAGAAAAGGTAGAGGTGCGCCGCAACGACGAGATCGATCTTGCAGGTATAGAGGCGCTGAAGCCGGACCATATTCTCATTTCCCCGGGACCCTGCACACCGAATGAAGCGGGGATCAGTCTTAGTCTGATCGAGCATTTCAAAGGGAAAATTCCGATACTCGGCGTCTGCCTCGGCCATCAATCGATCGGACAAGTGTTCGGCGGAGAGGTGATTCGTGCACAGCGGCTGATGCACGGTAAAACGTCGGCCATCTACCATGACGGCAAAGGGGTATTCAAGGGCCTTCCCTCTCCTTTTACCGCGACGCGTTATCATTCGCTGATCGTCAAGAAGGAAACACTGCCGGACTGCCTGGAAATCAGTGCACACACGGCGGAAGGCGAGATTATGGGGCTCCGCCATAAAGAATACCCGATTGAAGGGGTGCAATTTCATCCGGAATCGATTATTACAGACCACGGGCACCAAATGCTTCGGAACTTTTTGAAAGAAACGGCAGTGGGCCAGGCGTGATTATCGATGTAAACGGCGAATGCATAGAAGAAAGCCAGGCTGTGGTCTCCGTATACGACCACGGCTTTCTTTACGGCCTGGGTTTGTTCGAGACGTTTCGAACATACGGAGGCCATCCCTTTTTACTGGAATGGCACTTGGAGCGTCTGGCTTCAGGCTGCAGGGAGCTTGATATAGACTATGAACCGGATTTGGAAGCGTGGAGCCGAAGGATTTCCAGACTTCTGGAAGTGAATCAGCTTCCCGATGCTTATTTTCGTTTGACGGTAACGGCCGGGATGGGAGCGCTCGGTTTGCCCTCAGGGACCTACGAAAAGCCGGAAGAAGTACTTTATGTAAAGCCTCTGCCTCCTGTGGATCCGGCTGTTTATCATGAGGGGAAAGCGTTGCAGCTGCTCCGGCTGCGGCGCAATACGCCGGAAGGTGTGGTCAGGCTAAAATCGCTGCATTATATGAATAACGTGTTGGCCAAAAAAGAAATGAAACGATATCCTTGGGCGGCCGGGGCGGAGGGATTATTTCTGGACACGCGAGGCCGCCTGTGCGAGGGCATCGTGAGCAATATATTTTTCGTACGGCATGGGGGGCTGTATACACCTGCGGTGGAAACCGGACTGCTGCCGGGGATTACCAGGCGATTTGTCATGGCTGCAGCCCAACGTGAAGGAATAGACGTATCGGAAGGCCTGTACGATTGGGCTGATCTGCTTGAAGCCGATGAGGTGTTCGTGACCAATTCCGTACAAGAGCTTGTTCCCGTCACGACATTGTTCGACGAAACCGGCGCGGCTCATCGTGTGGGCCTGGGAACAGCCGGGCCGATAACACAGCAGCTGCTTCAAGTCTACAGGAAAGCGGCGGCAAGGAGGAATGACCGTGTTTAAAAACGAACGTGATCAGAATGACCGCACATGGATTATGGGAATATTGAACGTCACCCCGGATTCATTCTCGGACGGCGGGCGCTACATCGATCCGTCCGCAGCGGTGGATCGCGCAGAGCACATGCTTCAGGAAGGCGCAGACATCCTCGATATCGGCGGTGAGTCCACGCGGCCCGGGTTTGATCCCGTACCTCTGGAAGAGGAGCTGCGCCGGGTGATACCGGTGATTAAAGCGATCAGGCAAGCGGGCATTACCGCACCGATTTCCATCGATACGTACAAGGCGGAAACAGCCAGACGGGCTTTGGAAGCGGGGGCTAACATCATCAACGATATTTGGGGTTTGCAAAAGGATGCCGCGATGGCTGAAGTTGCCGTTGAATACGGATGTCCGATCATTCTAATGC
Source organism: Paenibacillus naphthalenovorans (assembly GCF_001465255.1). Lineage (NCBI taxonomy): Bacteria > Bacillati > Bacillota > Bacilli > Caryophanales > Paenibacillaceae > Paenibacillus > Paenibacillus naphthalenovorans. The sequence goes on from NZ_CP013652.1 coordinate 4,532,250, forward strand.
ATAATCGCACCGAAGCGGTATATGCTAACTTTATCCAAGATGTCATAGATGACTTGCGTCTAACGGTTGAGAGGGCACAAGCCGCAGGAATCCGCGAGGATCAAATTATTCTTGATCCGGGTATCGGTTTTGCCAAATCATATGAACAAAATTTGCAGCTGATGAACTATTTGGACCGGATCGTAGCTCTGGGCTATCCGGTACTGCTCGGCACATCCCGCAAAAGCATGATCCGCCATACGCTGAATCTTCCTCCGGGCGATGTGGTCGAAGGTACGGCGGCAACGGTTGCGCTGGGCATTGCCCAGGGATGCCGCATCATGCGGGTTCACGATGTACAGGCCATGAAACGGGTAGCGTTGATGACCGACGCGATCCTGCGCCAGCGTTAAGAAACAAAGAACTTCTCCGGATAAGAGGAGGCAAGAGGTAATGAAGGACAGATTGATATTAAAAGGAATGTCCTTTTTCGGGCACCACGGCGTTTTTCCCGAAGAAAACAAGCTGGGCCAACGCTTCTATGTAGATACGGAGCTTTACTTTCCGCTCGATAAGGCCGGTCGTTCCGATCAGCTTGAAGATACGGTGAACTATGCTGAAATATACGAATTCATTAAACAAATTGTCGAGCAGAAGACATTCAAGCTGATTGAGGCTTTAGCCGAAGATATTGCATCTGAACTTTTGCAAACTTATACTAGTATAAATGAAATTACCGTTCGCGTGGTGAAGCCCCACCCGCCTTTTGCCATTGTTTTTGACGGTGTAACGGTTGAAATTCACAGAAAGCGGGCTCCTATTCAATGAATTCACACAACACAGGCACATGTGGGTCTTCCGTATACGCCTATATCGGTTTGGGCTCCAACATGGGAGACAGGGAGAGGTTTTTGCGGGAAGCCGTGCGGCTCTTGCAGGACACCCCAGGAGTACAAGTAACCGGTGAATCGGGATTATATGAGACCGATCCGGTCGGGTATGTGGATCAGGCCCTTTTTTTAAATCAGGTAGTAGAGATTAGCACGACGCTGGAGCCCCAACCGTTGTTTGAACGCATGTTGGACATCGAGCTGCAGCTGCACCGCAAGCGGGATATCCGATGGGGGCCCCGAACGATCGATTTGGATTTGCTGCTGTTCGGAGATCGTTCTCAAGACTGTCCCGATTTAATTTTGCCGCATCCGCGCATGATGGAACGTGCCTTTGTGCTTGTGCCGCTCGTTGAAGTGATGTCGCTTCGGGACCCGGTACGGGCGGAACAATGGACCAGGCGGCTTGATCGGATGGAAGGAAAGGAAGGCGTCAGATTGTGGAAAAAAATGCATTAGCTCAGCGCATCCGCGCTTTTCGTAAATTAAAGGGGTATACGCAGAACGAATTGGCGCAGAAGCTCGAAGTATCAATTGCCGTACTCGGTTCGATCGAGCGTGGAACCCGCAAAGCCGATCCAAAAATGATTCGCAAAATATCCGAAGCGCTCGGTATCGATCCGGAAGAGTTGTCTTCCCCGACGGGCTAAAAACATATTATTCTTAATCCAATTGGAAAGGAGACAGACTCATGCTAACCATAGGTAATGTTACTGCACCGAACAACGTGGTATTGGCCCCTATGGCAGGGGTGTGTAATCCGGCCTTTCGCTTGATCGCCAAAGAGTTCGGTACCGGCCTTGTATGTGCCGAAATGGTGAGCGATAAGGCGATTCTGCACGGCAATCACCGCACCATGGAAATGCTGTACGTCGATGAGCGCGAAAAACCGCTCAGTTTGCAAATTTTTGGTGGAGATACGGAAACGCTGCTGGAGGCGGCAAAATTTGTCGATCAGAACACAAACGCCGATATTATAGATATCAACATGGGCTGTCCTGTCCCCAAAATCACAAAATGTGACGCGGGGGCGCGATGGTTGCTGGATCCCGGTAAAATCGAGCAAATGGTTTCTACCGTATCGAAGGCGGTAAGTAAACCGCTCACGGTAAAAATGCGGATTGGTTGGGATGACGATCATATCTATGCCGTACAGAATGCCAAGGCCGTGGAGAACGGCGGGGGTGCTGCGGTGTCCGTACACGGGAGAACCCGGGTACAAATGTATACGGGTCACGCCAACTGGGATATCATTAAAGAGGTGAAAGAGGCCGTATCGATTCCAGTCATCGGCAACGGAGATATTTTTACCCCGGAAGATGCCAAGCGAATGCTGGATCATACCGGTGTGGACGGCGTGATGATCGGACGGGCGGCTTTGGGCAACCCATGGATGCTGTACCGCACCATCCAGTATCTTACCCGCGGGGAGCTTCCTGATGAACCTAGCCCGCAGGAAAAAATCCGCATTGCCGTCCTGCATTTGGATCGGTTGATTGCTTTAAAGGGCGAAGCGGTGGCGGTCAAAGAAATGCGTAAACATTTGGCATGGTACCTAAAAGGACTTCATGGCGGAGCACGAATCAAAGATGCCATTATGGAGCAGACGAAGCGGGATGAGATGGTCCGGCTTTTGGAGGATTATGCTGAATCGCTTGAGGATCGGACGGCAATTACCCACTAAACAAAAGTGAAAATGGACGATAACGGGATGCTTGGTTTACATTGACATTTGATTGGGGTTGAAATATAATCAGTCAATAGTAAATGGCGGCAGGCCAAGGACGTGAGTAGCAGCTGCGTTCATTTAGTAATTATAAGTGAATTCATACTCGATGGAGCTCGAAATATGAAAATCTTTCACACGACGGGAGATAAATAACAATGGCCGAAAAGGAAGTCATTCTCACGCAGGAAGGTTTGAAGAAGCTCGAAGAAGAGCTGGAGCATCTGAAATCCGTTAAGCGCCGCGAGGTGGCAGAACGGATTAAAATAGCAATCGGTTATGGGGATATCAGCGAGAACTCCGAATACGAGGATGCCAAGAATGAACAGGCGTTTGTAGAAGGCCGGATCATTACTTTGGAGAAAATGCTGCGCAACGCGCGAATCATTAACAATGATGAAGTCGATACCGATGCGGTGAACGTCGGGTCCATCGTCATTCTGAAGGACCTCGAATTCGGAGACATTGTGGAATATTCCATTGTAGGTACGGCGGAATCCGATCCCTTCCAGAATAAAATATCCAATGAAAGCCCTGTGGGCAAAGCCATTCTTGGCAAACGCAAAGGGGCTATCGTTGACGTAAACGTACCTGCTGGCGTCATCCAATATGAAATCGTAGACATTAAGAAGTAATTTGGGATAGAAAAGCTTCCTTGGGAGGCTTTTTTTCCTATCGAATGAGTATTTCCGTTTATTTCAAGAATCAAGGAGCTGGAAACATGACTGTGGAATTGGAATTGAACGAGCTGCTGAAAATCCGCCGTAATAAATTGGACGAGCTGCGCGGCATGGGAATCGACCCATTTGGTCAAAAATTCGAAAGAACTCATCATGCGGGTGACATCTTCAAAGCTTATGAGGACAAGACGCAAGAAGAGCTTGAAGCGCTGTCCGCCGAAGTGAGCATTGCCGGACGGATCATGCAGAAGCGGGAAATGGGCAAAGCGGGCTTTGCGCATCTTCAGGACATTACGGGTAAAATTCAAATTTATGTCCGTGCCGATGCGGTAGGCGAAACGAAATATCGTGCCTACAATCTGCTGGATATCGGTGATTTGATCGGGATCCGGGGGACGGTATTTAAGACCAAGACCGGAGAACTGTCTGTTAAAGCCAAATCGGTGGAGATACTCTCCAAGTCGCTCCTGCCCCTCCCGGAAAAATACCACGGTTTGAAGGATGTCGAGCTCCGTTACCGCCAGCGTTACGTCGATCTGATTATGAATCAGGACGTTCAGCAAACCTTTATTACACGGTCCAAAATCATTCAATCGATGCGCCGTTATTTGGATTCACGCGGCTATTTGGAAGTGGAAACGCCGACATTGCACGCCATTGCCGGCGGTGCGGCCGCGCGCCCTTTCATTACGCACCATAATGCGCTGGACATGCAGCTTTACATGCGAATTGCGATTGAGCTTCATTTGAAGCGGCTGATTGTAGGCGGCATGGAGAAGGTGTATGAAATCGGACGCGTATATCGTAACGAAGGGATTTCTACAAGGCACAACCCGGAATTTACGATGATCGAGCTGTATGAGGCTTATGCGGATTATAAAGACATCATGAAGCTGACCGAGGAAATGATTGCGCATATCGCTCAGGAAGTATTGGGCACAACCAAGATCACGTACCAAGGCCAGGAAATTGATTTATCTCCTCCTTGGAGACGAGTCTCTATGGTAGAGGCGATTAAAGAAGTCGTAGGCGTTGATTTCAGCGCCGATATAAGTGATGAGGAAGCCCATAGGCTCGCAAAGGAGCATAAGGTGCCGGTAGAGCCAATGATGACCTACGGCCATATCGTAAATCAGTTCTTCGAGACATTCGTAGAACAGACCTTAATCCAGCCTACATTTGTTACGGGCCATCCTGTGGCGATTTCTCCGCTGGCGAAAAAGAATGATCAGGATCCGCGGTTTACTGACCGTTTCGAGCTGTTTATTGTTGCCCGTGAGCACGCCAACGCATTCACCGAGCTCAACGATCCGATCGATCAGCGCGAGCGCTTTGAAGCCCAGCTGGCGGAACGGGAGCAAGGTAATGACGAAGCGCACGAGATGGACGAGGATTTTATTCGTGCGCTGGAATACGGTATGCCGCCTACAGGCGGGTTAGGCATCGGCATCGACCGATTGGTCATGCTGCTGACCGATGCGCCATCCATCCGCGACGTACTGCTGTTCCCGCTGATGCGGGAGCGTCAAGGCGAATAAAAGGAACTCAGAGGTTACCTCCGCAGTGTACTGCGGAGGTATTTTTATGCGGGCAAATCTACCAGTTGCATCGGTTTGAACAATTTGTTATATTATCTCTTGCCGCTTCTATGGCGCGTGTTGTTGAAGATGATAGAGACAACCGCGAAATGGATGCAGCGAAAAAATAATGCTTGCATTCAGCTAGGCGGATATGATATATTAATCAAGTCGCTTTCGACGAGGTTGAAAAAACAGAGTCGAAAAACGGCGCATAAAATTGCCCTTTGAAAACTGAACAACGAGTGAGTGTAAAGATAGAGAATCGAAAGATTCTCGCCAGTAGTAGATGTATGAGCTAATCAGCTTTTCTTTCATGGAGAGTTTGATCCTGGCTCAGGACGAACGCTGGCGGCGTGCCTAATACATGCAAGTCGAGCGCTGGGGGTTCTCCCTTAGGGGAGACCTCCTGGAGCGGCGGACGGGTGAGTAACACGTAGGCAACCTGCCTGTAAGACCGGGATAACTACCGGAAACGGTAGCTAAGACCGGATAGGTGATTTCTCCGCATGGAGGGATCAAGAAACACGGTGCAAGCTGTGGCTTACAGATGGGCCTGCGGCGCATTAGCTAGTTGGTGGGGTAACGGCTCACCAAGGCGACGATGCGTAGCCGACCTGAGAGGGTGATCGGCCACACTGGGACTGAGACACGGCCCAGACTCCTACGGGAGGCAGCAGTAGGGAATCTTCCGCAATGGACGCAAGTCTGACGGAGCAACGCCGCGTGAGTGAAGAAGGTTTTCGGATCGTAAAGCTCTGTTGCCAAGGAAGAACGCCTTGGGGAGTCACTGCCCTGAGGGTGACGGTACTTGAGAAGAAAGCCCCGGCTAACTACGTGCCAGCAGCCGCGGTAATACGTAGGGGGCAAGCGTTGTCCGGAATTATTGGGCGTAAAGCGCGCGCAGGCGGCCGCTTAAGTTTGGTGTATAAGCCCGGGGCTCAACCCCGGATCGCACCGAAAACTGGGTGGCTTGAGTGCAGGAGAGGAAAGCGGAATTCCACGTGTAGCGGTGAAATGCGTAGAGATGTGGAGGAACACCAGTGGCGAAGGCGGCTTTCTGGACTGTAACTGACGCTGAGGCGCGAAAGCGTGGGGAGCAAACAGGATTAGATACCCTGGTAGTCCACGCCGTAAACGATGAGTGCTAGGTGTTAGGGGTTTCGATACCCTTGGTGCCGAAGTCAACACAATAAGCACTCCGCCTGGGGAGTACGCTCGCAAGAGTGAAACTCAAAGGAATTGACGGGGACCCGCACAAGCAGTGGAGTATGTGGTTTAATTCGAAGCAACGCGAAGAACCTTACCAGGTCTTGACATCCCTTTGACCGGTACAGAGATGTACCTTTCCTTCGGGACAGAGGAGACAGGTGGTGCATGGTTGTCGTCAGCTCGTGTCGTGAGATGTTGGGTTAAGTCCCGCAACGAGCGCAACCCTTGAGCTTAGTTGCCAGCATTAAGTTGGGCACTCTAAGTTGACTGCCGGTGACAAACCGGAGGAAGGTGGGGATGACGTCAAATCATCATGCCCCTTATGACCTGGGCTACACACGTACTACAATGGCCGGTACAACGGGAAGCGAAGGAGCGATCCGGAGCAAATCCTTATAAGCCGGTCTCAGTTCGGATTGCAGGCTGCAACTCGCCTGCATGAAGTCGGAATTGCTAGTAATCGCGGATCAGCATGCCGCGGTGAATACGTTCCCGGGTCTTGTACACACCGCCCGTCACACCACGAGAGTTTACAACACCCGAAGTCGGTGGGGTAACCGCAAGGAGCCAGCCGCCGAAGGTGGGGTAGATGATTGGGGTGAAGTCGTAACAAGGTAGCCGTATCGGAAGGTGCGGCTGGATCACCTCCTTTCTATGGAGTCCATGCTGACGGTAGGTCAGCGGACAAATCTGCAACGTAAGTTGCAACGGCACTCACTCGTGTTCAGTTTTGAAAGGTGCAATGCCTTTCGAAGCTTAGCGTGTTCTTGGCAAAAGTTGATGGTTGCATCGGCAAGCCGGAGCATGGTAAGATACCTTTCCTGCCGGTAAAACGGCAGCGGAAATACGTTTGTTCCTTGAAAACTGGATATCGAAACGAAGCAAAATGCTGAATCATCCCGCTGCGATTTTCGTAAGAAAATCGTCAGCAGCCGATACGTAAGTGTCGGTACCGAATAACCAAATTGGTTAAGCTAATAAGAGCACACGGAGGATGCCTAGGCGCCAGGAGCCGATGAAGGACGTGGCGAACGACGAAATGCCTCGGGGAGCCGTAAGCAGGCTTTGATCCGGGGATGTCCGAATGGGGAAACCTGCGTATCGTAATAGATACGTACCATGCAGTGAATACATAGCTGCATTGGAGGCAGACGAGGGGAACTGAAACATCTAAGTACCCTCAGGAAAAGAAAACAAAAGTGATTCCGTCAGTAGCGGCGAGCGAAAGCGGATTAGCCCAAACCAGGGGGCTTGCCCCCTGGGGTTGTGGGACGTCAACGTGGGTTGAGCAGAGTAGGTGAAGCGGTCTGGAAAGGCCGGCCGGAGAAGGTAACAGCCCTGTAGCCGAAATTCTGCGAAAGCCCTAGACGGATCCCGAGTACCGCGAGACACGTGAAACCTCGTGGGAATCCGGCAGGACCATCTGCCAAGGCTAAATACTCCCTGGCGACCGATAGTGAAGCAGTACCGTGAGGGAAAGGTGAAAAGAACCGCGGGAGCGGAGTGAAAGAGAACCTGAAACCGTGTGCTTACAAGAAGTCAGAGCTCGTTAATGAGTGATGGCGTGCCTTTTGTAGAATGAACCGGCGAGTTACGTTTGCAAGCGAGGTTAAGGTGAGAAGCCGAAGCCGCAGCGAAAGCGAGTCTGAATAGGGCGAATGAGTTTGCAGGCGTAGACCCGAAACCGTGTGATCTACCCCTGTCCAGGGTGAAGGTGCGGTAACACGCACTGGAGGCCCGAACCCACGAATGTTGAAAAATTCGGGGATGAGGTGGGGGTAGCGGAGAAATTCCAATCGAACTCGGAGATAGCTGGTTCTCCCCGAAATAGCTTTAGGGCTAGCCTCGGGAGATGCGTCGTGGAGGTAAAGCACTGATTGGGTGCGGGGCCCGCCAAGGGTTACCAAGTCCAGTCAAACTCTGAATGCCACAGACGTTAACCCGGGAGTCAGACAGTGAGTGCTAAGATCCATTGTCAAGAGGGAAACAGCCCAGATCATCAGCTAAGGTCCCCAAGTGTGTGTTAAGTGGGAAAGGATGTGGAGTTGCGCAGACAACCAGGATGTTGGCTTAGAAGCAGCCACCATTCAAAGAGTGCGTAATAGCTCACTGGTCGAGTGACTCTGCGCCGAAAATGTAACGGGGCTAAACACACCACCGAAGCTATGGGTCCAGTAATGGGCAGTAGGGGAGCGTTGTAATCGGGTTGAAGTCAGACCGTGAGGACTGGTGGACTGGTTACAAGTGAGAATGCCGGTATGAGTAACGAAAAGATCAGTGAGAATCTGATCCGCCGAAAGCCTAAGGGTTCCTGAGGAAGGTTCGTCCGCTCAGGGTAAGTCGGGACCTAAGGCGAGGCCGAAAGGCGTAGTCGAAGGACAACAGGTTGAAATTCCTGTACCACCGTGAACCGTTATGAGCGATGGGGTGACGCAGAAGGATAGTGACGCGAGCTGATGGATGCTCGTCCAAGCAGTGAGGCTGGTGTGCAGGCAAATCCGCACATCGAAAGGCTGGGCTGTGATGGGGAGGGAAAATTGGAGTACCGAAGGTCATGAGTTCAGGCTGCCAAGAAAAGCCTCTAGCCAGGGAGAAGGTGCCCGTACCGCAAACCGACACAGGTAGGCGAGCAGAGGATGCTAAGGCGCGCGGAAGAACTCTCGTTAAGGAACTCGGCAAAATGACCCCGTAACTTCGGGAGAAGGGGTGCCCCGGTAGGGTGAATAGCCCGAGGGGGCCGCAGTGAAAAGGCCCAAGCGACTGTTTAGCAAAAACACAGGTCTGTGCGAAGCCGCAAGGCGAAGTATACGGGCTGACGCCTGCCCGGTGCTGGAAGGTTAAGGGGAGCGGTTAGGGTAAGACCGAAGCTGTGAACCGAAGCCCCAGTAAACGGCGGCCGTAACTATAACGGTCCTAAGGTAGCGAAATTCCTTGTCAGGTAAATTCTGACCCGCACGAATGGCGTAACGACTTGGGCGCTGTCTCGACGAGAGATCCGGTGAAATTTTAATACCTGTGAAGATGCAGGTTACCCGCGACAAGACGGAAAGACCCCATGGAGCTTTACTGCAGCTTGATATTGGACTTTGGTACGATCTGTACAGGATAGGTGGGAGCCAGAGAAGCATGAGCGCCAGCTTGTGTGGAGGCGACGTTGGGATACCACCCTGATCGTATCGGAGTTCTAACCTGGTGCCCTAAGCGGGTATGGGGACAGTGTCAGGTGGGCAGTTTGACTGGGGCGGTCGCCTCCTAAAGCGTAACGGAGGCGCCCCAAGGTTCCCTCAGAATGGTTGGAAATCATTCGCAGAGTGCAAAGGCAAAAGGGAGCTTGACTGCGAGACAAACAGGTCGAGCAGGGACGAAAGTCGGGCTTAGTGATCCGGTGGTACCGAATGGAAGGGCCATCGCTCAACGGATAAAAGCTACCCTGGGGATAACAGGCTTATCTCCCCCAAGAGTCCACATCGACGGGGAGGTTTGGCACCTCGATGTCGGCTCATCGCATCCTGGGGCTGAAGTAGGTCCCAAGGGTTGGGCTGTTCGCCCATTAAAGCGGTACGCGAGCTGGGTTCAGAACGTCGTGAGACAGTTCGGTCCCTATCTGTCGCGGGCGTAGGAAATTTGAGAGGAGCTGTCCTTAGTACGAGAGGACCGGGATGGACGTACCGCTGGTGTACCAGTTGTCTCGCCAGAGGCACGGCTGGATAGCCAAGTACGGAAGGGATAAGCGCTGAAAGCATCTAAGCGTGAAGCCCCCCTCAAGATGAGATTTCCCAGTAAGTAAGACCCCTTGTAGACGACGAGGTAGATAGGTTCGGGGTGGAAGCACGGCAACGTGTGGAGCTGACGAATACTAATCGGTCGAGGGCTTATCCAAAAAGCACATGAAGATGATCAGCGGCTTGGTTTCGATCCAGTTTTCAGGGCGCAAGCCGCCTTGAAAGTGAAAATGCGATGTTTCCTGGCAGAAACATCAATACGTTTGGTGATGATGGCGGAAGGGAACCACGCGTACCCATACCGAACACGACCGTTAAGCCTTCCAGCGTCGATGGTACTTGGACCGCAGGGTCCTGGGAGAGTAGAACGTCGCCAAGCAATGAAAGAGCCTCTTTGGATTTATAATCCGAAGAGGCTCTTTCCTGTTGTGTGATGCATAAAATAAGCACATCTTTTCAATTTGAAATGCTTTTGCGGTATATGAAATAAACGATGGGGTGTTTTTTAAAAATAAGCGCACGGTATTATTTAAAGACATAATCTTAGGGAAAGAATACATAATAAGCATAGGAACCGAAACCGTTGTTGCTTAAACGAAGTTAAACAAATGTGATATCGGAGCATCTCGCTGTAGGCTCAGTCTGGAGCACTGCGGGGTGTTGCATTATTGTAAAAATCTGATATAATGTTTTTAAAGTCAAAGAAAGTCAAAGTCAATAATTGAGATTTTCAATGGCTTTCACACAACATTTTACGAACTGGCTTTACTTCTGCCTTTGGAGGTCGAACGGATGCGAAATGTTTCAGAAGTTATCGAACAGTATCTGAAGCAAATTTTGCAGCAGAGCCCGGGCGGCGTGATTGAGATCCAGCGTAATGATCTTGCCGATCAGTTCAACTGTGTTCCATCACAAATCAACTATGTCATCAGTACCCGTTTTACTTTGGAAAAAGGGTACATTGTGGAAAGTAAACGAGGCGGCGGCGGGTACATTCGAATTCAGAAGATTAAACTGCATTCTCATGGCCCCGTGCTTGACCATATTTTTCGAACGATCGGCTCGCATATGGATCAATCCGCTTCGGAAGGTCTGTTGTACCAGCTAGAGGAGGGCGGCTTCATTTCCGAAAGGGAAGCGGCCATCATGAAGGCAGCTATGGCAAGAGAGGTGCTCACCTTGAAACTGCCTCTTCGCGACGAGATTCGGGCGAAGCTTCTTAAAGCCATGCTGATCTCCTTACTTAGCAAATGAGGAGGGAACCGAATGTTATGTCAAGAATGTGGTAAAAAACAAGCAACGCTGCATTTTACTAAAATTTTGAATGGCGAGAAGACGGAATTTCACATTTGTGAAACGTGTGCCAGGGAAAAGGGAGAGCTGATACCGGGAACCCCGAATGGCTTTTCCATTCACAATCTGTTGAGCGGATTACTTGACTTTGAACCCTCAACAACGCCCGGCACGCTGGCGAATAAAGTTCAACCGAGCCGCTGCGAGCATTGCGGGCTTACTTATAGTCAATTTAGTAAAGTAGGACGATTCGGCTGCAGCGAATGCTACAAATATTTCGGTGAGAAGCTCGATCCCCTTTTCAAAAGAGTCCACGGAAATATCATTCACACCGGCAAGGTTCCAAAACGATCTGGCGGGTTGATTAAATATAGGCGCGAAATCGATCGGCTCAAAAAGGAGCTGCTGTTATCCGTTGAAAATGAAGAATTTGAGCAAGCGGCCAAGCTTCGGGATCAGATTCGGGAATTAGAAAAGAAAGTAGCCGAAGGCTGAGATAATGACAGGTTGTTGGGGGGAATGCTTATGACAGAGGCGAGCCGGTTTACAAAGCATGCTCTGAGCGATTGGATGAAGGCGGATGGCCCAGATTCGGATATCGTGATGAGCAGCAGAATTCGCATTGCCCGGAATTTACGGGCCTACCCATTTCCTATGTTGGCGACGAACCAACAGTCAAAAGAGGTTTTGGATCAAGTAGCTCAGGCGCTTCATAATGATGAATTGAATACGATCAGCAAGTTTACGCTGCTTCCGCTCTCGGAATTGAATGATTTGGAAAAACGGGTGCTGGTTGAAAAGCATCTGATCAGTCCGGCCCTGGCTAACGAGTCACGGAACGGTGCGGTTATTTTGAGCGATAATGAATCGATCAGCATCATGGTGAATGAAGAAGACCATCTGCGAATACAATGCCTGTGCCCCGGTTTTCAAATTAAAGAAGCGTGGGAGATGGCTAATGAAATCGACGATGCTTTCGAGGTGCAGCTGAACTACGCATTTGATGAGAAAAGAGGGTACATGACGAGCTGCCCGACAAATGTCGGAACCGGTATTCGCGCGTCGGTTATGATTCACCTTCCGGCGTTGGTGCTGACTCAGCAGATCAATCGAATTTTGTCGGCTATCACACAGGTAGGCTTGGCGGTTCGGGGTCTGTATGGTGAAGGCAGCGAGGCTCTGGGCAATCTGTTCCAAATATCCAACCAGATTACGCTCGGGCAATCGGAAGAGGAAATTATCGACAATCTTTACAGCGTAGTCAGACAGATCATCGAGCATGAACGGGCGGCCAGACAGAAGTTGGTACATGAAACCAAAGCCAAAATTATCGATCGAGTCAGCCGTTCCTATGGAATTCTTTCCTATGCGGCGATTATGGACTCCAAAGAAGCGACGCAGCGGTTGTCAGATGTTCGGCTCGGCATTGATTTACAATTTATCAAGAATGTGTCACCAAACGTACTGAATGAGCTTCTCGTGATGACCCAACCGGGTTTTTTACAGCAATTAGCAGGAGAAAAGCTAACCCCTGAAGAAAGAGACATTAGAAGGGCCCAGCTGATCCGGGACAAATTATCACAATCGGATTGAAGCCCGGCCGAGTTCATGTTAATGTGGAAACCATATTCCCTTACTAATTTTTGGAGGTGTTACACATGATGTTTGGCAGATTTACAGAACGTGCGCAGAAAGTACTGTCTTTGGCTCAGGAAGAAGCCGTTCGTTTGGGTCATAACAATATTGGAACGGAGCATATTTTGCTCGGTTTGATTCGCGAAGGCGAAGGAATTGCGGCCAAGGCGCTGATCGCGTTGGGGCTTGGTTTGGAGAAAATTCAGGACGAAGTCGAATCGCTGATCGGCAGAGGACAAGAGCAGCCGACGAATATCGCTTATACCCCTCGAGCCAAAAAGGTTATTGAGCTGTCCATGGATGAGGCGCGAAAACTCGGGCATACGTATGTCGGAACGGAGCATATTCTGCTCGGATTGATTCGCGAAGGCGAAGGTGTTGCAGCGCGAGTGCTGGGCAATTTGGGCGTAAGCTTGAATAAAGCCCGCCAACAAGTGCTCCAACTTCTTGGCAGCAGCGAGGTGGTCTCGCCGAACCATGGTAGCCCTGCTAATGTAAATACACCGACTTTGGACGGTTTGGCGCGTGATTTGACCGCCTATGCCAAAGAAGGCAACCTCGATCCGGTTATCGGCCGGAGCAAGGAAATCGAGCGCGTCATTCAGGTGCTCAGCCGCAGAACGAAGAACAATCCGGTCCTGATCGGGGAACCGGGGGTTGGTAAAACCGCTATTGCGGAAGGCCTGGCCCAGAAAATTGTAGCCAATGAGATTCCCGAGACTTTGCGTGACAAACGCGTGATGACTTTGGATATGGGATCTGTCGTAGCCGGTACCAAATACCGCGGCGAATTCGAAGACCGTCTGAAAAAAATCATGGATGAAATTCGTCAAGCCGGCAACATCATTCTTTTCATTGATGAGCTGCATACGCTTATCGGTGCAGGCGGAGCGGAAGGCGCAATCGATGCCTCCAATATCCTGAAGCCGGCGCTGGCCCGCGGCGAACTGCAGTGCATCGGAGCGACGACGCTGGATGAATATCGCAAATATATCGAGAAGGATGCCGCTTTGGAAAGACGCTTCCAGCCGATTACGGTGGATCAGCCTTCTCCGGAAGAGGCGATTCAAATTCTCCATGGGCTTCGTGACCGGTATGAAGCACACCATCGTGTAAAAATTACAGATGAAGCGATTGAGCAAGCCGTGAAGCTCTCCGATCGTTACATCACGGACCGCTTCCTCCCGGACAAAGCGATTGATTTGATTGATGAGGCAAGCTCAAAAGTAAGGCTTCGCTCTTACACCGTTCCGCCGGATCTGAAAAAGCTCGAAAGCCGTTTGGAAGACATCCGCAAGGAGAAGGATGCTGCCGTACAGAGCCAGGAATTCGAGAAAGCAGCCGCGCTTCGTGACACGGAGCAGAAGATGAGAGAAGAGCTCGATGCCACAAAGAACGAATGGAAGGAAAAACAAGGCCGCACCGACTCCGAGGTGACGCCGGAAGATATCGCCCAAGTGGTGGCCAGCTGGACCGGCATCCCGGTGGTGAAGCTGGCTGAAGAAGAAACCGAGCGTCTGCTCAAAATGGAATCCATTCTGCACGATCGGGTGATCGGACAGGATGAAGCGGTGAAAGCCGTGAGCCGCGCAATCCGTCGTGCAAGAGCGGGGCTGAAGGATCCGAAGCGTCCGATGGGTTCATTTATATTCCTTGGGCCGACAGGGGTCGGTAAAACGGAATTGGCCCGCGCTTTGGCGGAGTCGCTGTTCGGCGATGAAAACGCGGTGATCCGGATTGACATGTCCGAGTACATGGAGAAGCATTCCACTTCCCGTTTGGTTGGAGCGCCTCCGGGATATGTCGGATATGAGGAAGGCGGACAGCTTACGGAGAAAGTACGCCGCAAGCCGTACTCTGTCGTTCTTTTGGATGAAATTGAGAAGGCCCATCCGGAAGTGTTTAATATCTTGCTTCAAGTGCTTGAAGACGGACGTTTAACGGACTCCAAGGGCCGTACAGTGGATTTCCGCAACACGCTGATTATCATGACATCCAACGTCGGGGCGGATTTGATTAAGAAAAACTCGACGCTGGGCTTTACTGCGGCACAAGATTCGGGCAGAGATTACGCAAACATGAAGGACAAAGTCATGGGCGAACTGAAGAAGAGCTTCCGTCCGGAGTTCTTGAACCGGATCGACGAAATCATCGTATTCCACTCCCTGGACGAAAAGCATATCGGCGAAATCGTATCGTTGATGGCCGAAGAACTGCGTAAACGTCTGAAGGAGCAGGAAGTGGATTTCGTACTGACCGATGCGGCCAAGGCATTCCTTGCCAAAGAAGGCTACGATCCGGCATTTGGTGCAAGGCCTCTACGCAGAGCGATTCAAAAGCATATTGAAGATCGTTTGTCTGAAGAATTGCTCCGCGGCAACATCAGTAAGGGCGATACGCTTACGATTGATGAGAAAGAAGGCGAGTTGATTGTGGAGCGCAATCAAGGCGTCGCTTCACAAGCATAATGAAAAAATCCGGCTGCCGTTTTCCGGCTGGTCGGATTTTTCTTTATACGGAATGAACTGGGAGGGTTTTCAAGGGTGTTGCATCATGGTAAACTTTGTTTTGTAGTACTATAAGCGCGTTTGGGCTTGAAGAAGCAGGATTAGGAGGCGCAATGGCCAAAGCAAAAACAAAGTTTTTTTGTCAGCAGTGCGGCTACGAAACGCCGAAATGGTTCGGCAAATGCCCTGGCTGCGGAGCTTGGAATACATTTGTGGAAGAAGTGGAGACTTCCGGCAAGAGCAGGGGGCTTCATTTATCTTTTTCCGATAAGAAAGAAAAAGCTGTTTCCATCATAAACATAGAAAGCAGTCAGGAAGAGCGCATTATCACGGATAACCGGGAGTTAAACCGTGTGTTGGGAGGAGGCGTCGTACCAGGATCCCTTATTCTGGTAGGGGGCGATCCTGGAATTGGCAAATCGACACTTCTGCTGCAGGCTTCCTACGCATTGACGCAGCAAAATCTCAAAGTGCTGTATATTTCCGGCGAAGAATCCGTCAGGCAGACGAAGCTCCGAGCCGACCGGCTTCAAGCGGTCTCCGGTTTGTTGTTTGTACTTAGTGAAACGAACGTGGAGTATATCGAGGCGGCGATTGATGAGATGGAGCCGGATTTTGTCGTCATTGATTCCATTCAGACGGTATATCATCCCGCTGTGGCTTCGGCACCCGGCAGCGTATCTCAGGTCAGAGAATGCACGGGGCATTTTATGCGCATCGCTAAAGGGAGAGGCATTGCCACCGTGCTTGTGGGCCATGTTACTAAGGAGGGGTCGATTGCCGGGCCGCGACTTCTCGAGCATATGGTCGATTGCGTGCTTTATTTTGAAGGGGAGCGGCATCACTCGTATCGTCTTCTGCGTGCCGTAAAGAACCGGTTCGGTTCGACGAATGAGATCGGTATTTTTGAAATGCGGGAGAGCGGATTAGTCGAGGTGAGCAACCCTTCGGAGCTGTTCTTGTCGGAACGGCCGATGGGTGTATCCGGTTCAACCGTGGTTGCGAGCATGGAGGGAACCAGGCCGGTTCTGGTTGAACTGCAGGCGCTCGTATCGACCACAAATTTCCCTTCTCCCCGGAGGATGGCCACCGGCTATGATCACAACAGGTTGTCGCTGATCATCGCTGTGCTGGAGAAACGGATGGGTCTGTTCTTGCAGAATCAGGACGCTTACCTCAATATCGCAGGCGGAGTCAAGCTCGACGAACCGGCAGTAGACCTTGCTGTGGCGGTGAGCATTGCCTCAAGCTTCCGCGATCAGCCTACACAGCCGTTCGACGTTGTCTTCGGCGAGGTGGGCCTGACCGGTGAGGTCCGCGGCGTTTCCCGAGTAGATCAGCGGGTGCGCGAAGCGCAGAAGCTCGGCTTCAAGCGGGTCATTCTCCCGCACAAAAGTCTGAAGGGGTGGACGCCGCCCGCAGGAATTGAAATCATCGGTGTGAATACTGTAGCCGAAGCGCTATCAGCAGCTTTAGTATAACCGTCAGGAGGGACACCTTTGAGCAAGGAAGAAGCGAAACGCGACGTGATGAGCCAACTGCTGCAGTTGGTAGCGCCGGGAACCCCTTTTCGGGAAGGGCTCGAAAATGTGCTGCGAGCCAAAACCGGCGGTCTGATCGTCGTAGGATACAGTCCGGAAGTGATGGAAATTGTGGACGGAGGATTTTCCATCAACTGCGACTTTTCCCCAAACTATTTATATGAGTTGGCCAAAATGGACGGCGCCATCATTCTCAGCGAAGATCTCAAACGCATACTTTATGCCAATACACAGCTGATTCCGGATTCATCCATCCCATCCACCGAAACGGGGATCCGTCACCGGACAGCAGAGCGCGTCGCGAAGCAGACTTCCAAGCTGGTAGTGTCGATTTCGCAGCGGCGAAACGTCATCACGCTGTATCAAGGAAATTTGCGGTATGCCTTAAAAGATATTGGTGTGATTTTGACCAAGGCGAATCAGGCGATTCAAACGTTGGAAAAATATAAATCTGTACTCGATCAGGATTTGACGAACCTTGGCGCTTCGGAATTTGAAGAGCTCGTGACGCTACATGATGTAACGGGAGTTATACAACGTATCGAGATGGTGCTGCGTATTAAGGCGGAAATCAATCGCTACATCAACGAGCTGGGGAACGAAGGCCGTCTGATCAGTATGCAGCTGCATGAATTGGTCGGTAATACGGAATACGAAGCCTTTTTGCTGATTAAAGATTATGTCAAGGATCCCAGCGACGAAAAGGTTAAAGAAGTCTTGAACTCGCTCAAACGGCTGGCCACCGACGAAATGCTGGATCATTCCCACATTGCCCGAGTGCTTGGATTCCCGCATGCGACCAACAGTGCGGAGGAAATCGTATCCCCGCGGGGGTATCGGGTATTGAATAAAATCCCGAGGCTGCCGTCGGTGATCATTCATAATCTGATCGAGCGCTTCGAACAGCTTCCTCATCTGATGATGGCCACGATCGAGGAACTGGACGAAGTGGACGGAATCGGAGAAGTAAGGGCCCGAACGATAAAAGAAGGCCTAAAACGAATTCAAGATCAGGTACTCATTGACAGGCATATCTAACTTGCATACAATCATAAGGTACCTTAGTATAATTGAATTGGGTTAGGTTTTTTTTGAATAGGGCACAGTATAACCAGAGGTGGATTAATCATGATAACGAAATCCCTCCCGAATTTGTTTACCGTCGGGAACTTGTTTCTCGGCATCATTTCGATCATTATGGTGTTTAACAATAAACCCGAGCTGGCGGCTATTATGGTGCTTGTGGCTATGCTGCTTGACGGTTTGGACGGACGGGTGGCCCGTGCGCTCAATGTTCAAAGCGAATTCGGCAAGGAACTGGATTCGCTGTCCGATGTCATCTCGTTTGGGGTGGCTCCGGCGTTCATTATGTATGTTATGGCCTTTACCGAGATGAACGCGGCAGGGGCGTGGATTGTCACGGCGATTTTCCCCATTTGCGGAGCGCTGCGGTTGGCTCGCTTCAACGTGATTGCCGGTACGCCCGGCTACTTTATCGGTTTGCCCATACCGGCTGCCGGCGGTGTTCTTTGTACGCTTGCTCTGTTTCACAATGAGCTGAGCACCATGGTGCTTGTCTTGGCCACACTTCTCCTGTCCTATCTGATGGTCAGCACGGTGAAATATCCGAACTTCAAGAAGGTGGGCATTCCAAAAGCGGCGATATGGGTAACCCCGATCGTGGTGATCATCGCCGTTGTCATTGCCGTTCAATTTCCGGGCACACTGTCCAAGATCATCTTTGTACCGCTGCTCCTGTATGCACTGTACGGCCTAAAAAAAAACGTTGACCGTCTTTTCGTCTTTCTCCGCCTGAAGAAAAAGAAAACGAATACGATGGAAGAACCGGAATCCAAAACAACGACAATTTAACGAAGAGATGTCCGTGAAAATGAAAAGCATTTATTTTCCTTATGGAAATAAATGCTTTTTTGTTTTTTTCTTACGGAACGATTAGGCAGGAAACTTTTGGTTCATAATTGTAACGTAAGGGATTATGCAACCGATTTTGATGGAGGTGAAGTCTATGATGAAAAAATGGTTCCAGCTTCTATTCGCAGTTATTGGCGGTACGCTTGGATTACAATGGAGTGATACGATAGGTAAACCATTATTTGAAGTCATAGGTACAGTAACGGGTATTCATGAAATAAAAGGGCAGGGAGCATGGATGTTTGGGGTGGGAGCACTCTTCTTTTATTCGATGAGCTCCTGGGCGCTAAATTCTCTGCTTAAGGTCATGGTTCAGGGGGAAGAACGCGCGGCGAATATGCCGGCGGCCGATATGCTTGCCGGGGCGGCGGGAATGGTGATGGGATTGTTGGTCTCTTCCGTTCTGCTGAATCCTTTGGCGCGTGCGGGTATATTCAATCCGCTGCTGCATATGCTGTGTATCGCGATTTTCTCGTATGCGGGATACCGGATGGGGATCTTGAAGAAAGAAGAGTTGTTAGCCGCACTCGATAAGCGGCGGTCGGATCGGAGACGCGGCGCTTCAGGCGAAGCCAAAGAGTTTGAGGAGCATAAAATTCTGGATACGAGCGTCATTATCGACGGCCGGATTGCAGATATCTGCAAGACGGGGTTTATTGAAGGTACGCTGGTCATTCCGGAATTCGTGCTGGAGGAGCTTCAGCATATTGCCGATTCCTCCGATCTGTTGAAAAGAAACCGCGGACGTCGGGGGCTTGATATTTTGAACAAGATTCAAAAGGAGCTCGACGTGAAGGTGCTGATCTATGAAGGGGATTTTGAAGAGATTTCCGAGGTGGACAGCAAATTGGTCAAGCTGGCGAAATTGCTTCAAGGCAAAGTGATCACGAACGATTTCAACCTGAATAAAGTATGCGAGCTTCAGGGCGTGTCGGTTCTGAACATCAACGATTTGGCCAATGCGGTGAAACCGGTCGTACTGCCGGGAGAGGAAATTCTCGTGCAGGTAATCAAGGACGGCAAAGAGCACGGTCAAGGCGTCGCTTATTTGGATGACGGCACGATGATTGTGGTCGAAGGCGGGCGTGACTTTATCGGCACGACACTGGATGTTCTGGTGACGAGTGTTCTGCAAACTTCAGCCGGACGAATGATTTTTGCTAAGCCCAAGCTATTGGAAAAAGCGCTCTAACGCGGTATGATAGTGTAGATGCGCTAATCGGGCCCATGTCTTGCCGGAAACGGCAGCTTTCGCGAAAGCAGGGCCCTGAAGCCGATATGTTGTGGCAGGTGGACAAGTTGACGATCAGACTTGGAGTAGTCGTTGTCGCTGCGGGCAAGGGCTCGCGGATGGGCACAAAAGAAAGCAAGCAGTATTTGCTGATTGATCATAAGCCGATTCTCGTACATACGCTGGAGCTGTTTGAACGCTTCGCTCCGGTAAGCAGCGTTGCGCTCGTTACCGGAGCGGACGATGTGCCGCGCTGCGGTCAGTTTGTCAGGGAGTACGGACTGGGCAAAGTAAAGCATATTATACAGGGTGGAAAAGAACGGCAGGATTCCGTTTATCAGGGCTTGCAGGCCTTGAAAGGGACTGTCGATTGGGTCATGGTACACGACGGCGTCAGGCCGTTCACGGCAGTTGAGCACCTCACCGCCTGTCTGCATCAAGCGATGAAGACGGAGGCGGCAGTGCTTGCCGTGCCCGTGAAGGACACGATCAAAGTCGTGGACGGCTCGGGGGTGATCCAATCCACTCCTGACCGGAGCAGCTTGTGGGCGATCCAAACGCCGCAGGCTTTTCGTTTTTCCGTGCTGCTGGAGGCGCACGAACGCGCCCGGCAAGAAGGGTTTACAGGGACGGACGATGCCATGCTGGTGGAGCGGATGGGGATCCGCGTGTCGGTAGTGGAAGCCGACTATTACAATATTAAAATCACGACTCCCGAGGATCTGCCTTGGGCGGAGTGGATTATTCGCAATGTCAGGGGAGAGAAGAAATGATGATTCGGGTAGGACAAGGCTTTGATGTACACCAGTTGGTGGAAGGGCGCAAGTGCATCATCGGCGGAGTGGAAATCCCGTACGAGAAGGGACTGCTCGGGCATTCGGACGCGGACGTGCTGCTGCATGCGGTGAGTGATGCCATTCTGGGAGCGCTCGGGCTTGGGGATATCGGCAAGCACTATCCCGATACGGATGCCGCCTTTAAAGATGCGGACAGCTATAAGCTGTTGGTAGACATATGGGGGAAGGCGAAGGAAGCGGGATACCGTTTGGGAAATGTGGATTGCACCATCATCGCGCAAAAACCGAAGATGGCTCCGTATATTCCGGCGATGGCGGAGCGCATCGCTCAGGCGCTGGAGGCGGAGACGAGCCAAGTCAATGTGAAAGCAACGACGACCGAGCAGCTTGGATTTACGGGACGCGGAGAAGGAATAGCGGCACAAGCGGTTGTTTGTCTTGTCCAAGGTGTGCTATCATAACATATTATTTTGACGGTTGATCGGCTTGCAGGCATCGTTCGGTCTGAAGGAACGCCTGCGGAGCAGGGGAGGAGAACAACGTATGGCAAAGTTTCGTGTGAGGTATGCGCCGAGCCCGACAGGGCACTTGCATATCGGGGGAGCGCGTACGGCGCTGTTTAACTATTTGATCGCCCGTAAGGAAGGCGGACAGTTCGTGATCCGTTTCGAAGATACGGATCAAACCCGGCATGTGGAAACCGGAGTGGACAGCCAACTGAACGGATTGAAGTGGCTGGGTATTGAATGGGACGAGAGCGTGGATGTAGGAGGACCGTATGGGCCGTATCGCCAAACCGAACGGCTGGACCTGTACCGGCCTTTTATTGACCGGCTGCTGCAGGAAGGCAACGCCTACTACTGTTACTGTACGGAAGCGGAGCTGGAGGAGGAGCGGGCTAAGCAGGAGGCTGCGGGCCAGATGCCGATGTATTCGGGCAAATGCCGCCATCTGACGCCGGAGCAGGCGGAGGCCTACAAAGCGGAAGGCCGCAAGCCGTCGATCCGCTTCCGTGTGCCGGAGAACCGGACGATTGCTTTCGAGGATCGGATTCGCGAGCGCGTCGAATTCGATACGAACGGCATCGGCGATTTCATTATCGTCCGCCCCGACGGCATCCCGACGTATAACTTTGCGGTCATTCTGGATGACCACCTGATGGACATCACCCTAGTTATTCGCGGGGAAGAGCACCTGACCAATACGCCGCGGCAGATCATGATGTATGAAGCGCTTGGCCTTCCTGTGCCGGAATTCGCGCATTTGGCGCTGATCCTGAATCAGGACCGCAAAAAAATGAGCAAACGGGACGAATCGATCATCCAATTTATCGAGCAGTATAGGGATCTGGGTTATTTGCCGGAAGCGGTGATGAACTTTATCGCGCTCCTAGGCTGGTCTCCGAAAGGGGAGGAAGAAATCTTCACAAGGGAAGAGCTGATTGCAGGATTCGATCTCGACCGGTTGTCCAAGAGTCCTGCGGTATTCGATATGGATAAGCTCAATTGGATGAGCAACGTCTACATCAAAAAGGCGGATACCGAGCGTATTGCAGAGCTGGCACTGCCCCATCTTCAAAAAGCAGGCAGACTGCCACAGGAGTTGACGGACGAGCAGCGGCAGTGGGCTCACTCCCTGATCGGGCTGTATCAGGAGCAGCTGCGCTATGCCGCTGAGATTGTTGATTTGTCGGAGCTGTTCTTCCGCGAGGAGGTCAGCTATGATGAAGAAGCTAAAGCGATGCTTGCGGAAGAGCATGCACCCGTCGTATTGCACAGCTTCTTAACCCAGGTGGAACAGGCGTCAGAGTTTGATGTCGATGCTCTAAAGGCGATGCTGAAAGCTGTCCAAACGGAAACCGGCTATAAAGGGAAGCAGCTCTTTATGACGGTGAGAGTGGCCCTGACGGGTCAAATGCATGGGCCCGATCTGAATAGGACCTTGTATTTGTTGGGCAAAGAAAAGGTGATTCAACGGGTGAAGAAGTTATTGTAAAACTTCCGTTTTTTCGATATACTATAGAGATCATTGATATTGCTTTAACTTCATACTTAGTGGCGACGAACGGGAAAGTACGGAAAAATGCGGGATTCTCAGAGAGGACAACCGGTGTGGGGGCATGCCGGCTGCGAGTTGTCCAATCCTCTTTATCCGGAAGTGCACCCGGGAGCTGTAAAGACGATCTGCCTGCGAGCGCTCCGGCTGCAGCGGCAGGGTAGCCTTTACCGTGACGTTCACGATACGAACGATACGAGATGGATAAGCTTCCCGGCCAATCATGGTTGCCGGGAAGAGGATTTATACTTATCCAAGCAGAGTGGAACCGCGGTATTTGAACGCCTCTGCAGCCGAAATCGGCTGCGGAGGCGTTTTTTGCGCGACGTTCTTTCTTTCGCTTGGGGGATTAGGAAAGGGAAGCGGTGAAACGATATGTTCGAACGGATGAAAGAAGACATCAATACGATCTTTGAGAACGACCCCGCGGCCAGGGGATGGTTTGAGGTCGTCTTTACTTATGCCGGTTTGCATGCGCTTTGGGCGCATCGGGTCGCGCATTGGTTTTATAAAAAAAGATGGTATACGCTGGCCCGCGTGATTTCTCAGATCAGCAGGTTTATGACGGGCATTGAGATTCACCCGGGTGCGGTTATCGGACGGAGATTTTTTATCGACCACGGCATGGGCGTCGTCATTGGAGAAACCTGCGAAATCGGCGATGACGTACTGTTGTATCATGGTGTAACGCTGGGGGGTACAGGCAAAGAGCGAGGGAAGCGCCATCCGACCATCGGCAATAATGTGGTCATTTCGGCCGGAGCCAAGGTGTTGGGTTCATTCACGGTAGGAGACAACTCCCGCATCGGCTCGAACGCGGTAGTGTTGAGCGAAGTGCCGCCGAACAGCACCGTAGTGGGAATTCCGGGACGCATCGTCAAGAGGGATGGCGTTCGTATCGGTCGGTTGGAGCATGATAAGCTTCCCGATCCGATCATCGATATGTTCAAACAGCTGCAGGAACAGGTTGACGAGCTGAAGGCGGCGCAGCAAAGGGAGCAGAAAAGGGAACCAGTGAAAACAAAGATCGGAGGAAACGATTGAGCATGTCGCTTAAGATTTATAACACGATGACACGTACGAAAGAAAACTTTATACCGCTGGAACCGGGTAAAGTAAAAATGTATGTGTGCGGTCCGACCGTATATGATTATATTCACATTGGGAATGCCAGACCGGTTATTTTTTTCGATGTGGTTCGCCGTTATCTGGAGTCGGTAGGTTATGATGTGACGTTCATTGTGAATTTTACCGATGTGGATGACAAGCTGATCAAGAAGGCCGCGGAGATGGGCACCACCGTTCCGGAGGTGGCGGACTTGTTTGTTCAAAAGTATTATGAGGATACGGCGGGTCTGGGCGTTCGCAAAGCGACGGCGCATCCCCGCGTGACGGAGAACATGGCGGACATCATCGAGTTCATTTCGGGGCTGGTAGCAAATGATTACGCCTACGAATCCGGAGGAGACGTTTATTTTCGGACGTCCAAATTTACCGAGTACGGCAAGCTTTCCCACCAAAACCTGGAGGAGCTGCAGTACGGCATTCGGGTAGACGTGGACGAGCGCAAGGAGAATCCTCAAGATTTCGTGCTTTGGAAGGCTGCGAAACCGGGTGAAATTAGTTGGTCAAGCCCCTGGGGTGAAGGCCGCCCGGGATGGCATATCGAATGCTCGGCGTTGGTTCGTAAATATTTGGGCGAAACGATCGATATTCACGGTGGAGGCCAGGACCTGACTTTTCCGCACCATGAATGTGAAATCGCTCAATCCGAGGGATTAACCGGCCGCCGGATGGCCAATTATTGGATGCATAACGGATTTGTGAATATCAACAATGAAAAAATGTCCAAATCGCTTGGAAACGGCATTCAAGTGCATCAACTGCTCAAGGAGATGCCGGGCCAGGTGATTCGTTATTTTATGCTCTCCGGCCATTACCGCAATCCGTTGAATTTCAGCGACGATGCGGTGGAGCAAGCAAAGGGCAGCTTAGCCCGTTTGGACAACTGTATCGCCGCTTTGAAGCACCGGCTGCAATCCGCGGAAGCGGGGGAGGCCGACGCTGCGGTCGTGGAGGCGGTCCGTGCGGCCAAGGAGCAATTTGAAGCGAAGATGAACGATGATTTCAATACGCCGGATGCAATTACGGCGGTGTTTGAGCTTGTCAGTGCCGCGAATAATTATTTGCAATCGGGGCGGGTAACGTCCGGCTCCCTGGAGTTGTTCGTACAGCAGTTTGCAGCTATGGACGGCGTGTTGGGTCTATTGGCCCCGGAGGCAGAGGAATTATTGGATGAAGAGGTGGAACGGCTCATTACAGAAAGGACCGAAGCGCGAAAAGCGAAAAATTGGGCCCGCGCCGATGAAATCCGGGATCTGCTGACAGAACGCGGCATTCAACTGGAAGATACGCCTCAAGGCATCCGCTGGCGGCGGAAGTAGGGCGAGTTTATGAAATGGGACGAAATGTCGGATCAGGAGATCAAGAGCCATTTATTTTCCTTCCCGCCCGCCCGCGAACCGGGTCAGCTTCATCCGCTGGTGCTGGCGTATATGGGAGACGCCATTTACGAGGTGTTCGTGCGGCAGTATGTGGTGGCGCAAACGAATCATAAGCCTAACTACTTGCATCGGACGGCTACCCGGTATGTTTCGGCAAAATCGCAGGCGAAATCGCTGCAGCGTTGGCTGCCGCATCTCACGGAAGAGGAACAGGATGTCGTCAAGCGGGGGCGCAATGCCAAGTCCGGGACAACCGCGAAGAATGCGGATGTGTTGGAATATCGGCACAGCACCGCGTTTGAATGCCTGATCGGCTATTTGTATTACACGCAGCAATGGGAGCGGCTTCAGTATTTGATGTTGCTGTCGTTGGAGCAGGATAAATAACATTCGAAGAAGGAAAGGGGGCCTTGGGCATGGAAGAAGAATTTATCGGAGGAAAGCATTCCGTACTTGAAGCGCTGCGTTCCGGGCGGACGATCAACAAAATTTGGATTGCCGAGCAGGCGCAAAAACAGCTCGCCCAGCCGATTATTGCCGAAGCGAAGCGCAGCGGGGTGGTTGTGCAGCTGGCTGACAAGCGGAAGCTGGATCAAATGGCCTCGGGCCTGCAGCATCAAGGAATCGTCGCGCAAGTGGCGGCATATGCATACGTCGAAGTCGAGGATTTGCTTGCGAGAGCGGAGGAGCGCGGTGAGATGCCGTTCTTGCTTTTGCTTGATGAAATAGAAGATCCGCATAACCTTGGCTCCATTCTGCGTACAGCGGACTGTACCGGCGTGCACGGGGTCATTATCCCCAAAAGACGTTCCGTGGGATTGACGGCTGCCGTCTCGAAAACATCCGCGGGTGCAGTAGAGTATGTTCCGGTAGCGCGTGTGACGAATCTGGCGCAGACCATCGAGCTGCTAAAGGAGCGCGGGGTATGGGTGGCCGGAGCGGATGTCGGGGCCGAGCAGCCCGTATACCAGACGAATCTGAACCTGCCTCTGGCGATTGTGATCGGTAATGAAGGTAAAGGGATCGGCCGGTTGATTAAGGAAAAATGCGATTTTCTGCTTAAACTCCCGATGTTCGGTCAAATTAATTCGCTGAATGCCTCTGTCGCCGCATCGGTCTTCATGTATGAAGTCGTCCGGCAGCGGACGGCAGCCCGCTAGCGCGCTTACCAGCAGGGCGATGCTGCATGATACAGGAAATCTTAATCGTAGACGGATACAACATCATTGGCGACTGGCCTGAGCTTAAGGCGCTGAAAGAAATCAGGCTGGAAGAAGCGCGGGACAGGTTGATTGAGATGATGGCGGAATATCAATCGTTCTCGGGCATGAAGGTGATCGTTGTTTTTGACGCGTATTATGTGCCGGGACTTGGCGGTAAGTATGTTCAGAGTAAGCTTCCGGTTTATTACACCAAAGAAAAGGAAACGGCGGACGAACTGATCGAACGATTGGTTACGGAGCATATCGGACGGCGAAAGCAAGTATATGTGGCGACTTCGGATATGACGGAGCAGCATGTTATTTTCGGTAAAGGAGCCTTCCGCATTCCGGCCGGCGAGCTTCTCGTGAAGCTGCGGCAAGCGCGGGCCGAGATCCGGCGAAAAATTGAGGATGAAGCCGCGGGGAAGCGTAATACCTTTGATAAGAGGCTCAGTGAAGATGTTCGGGCGATGTTCGAAAAGTGGCGGCGGGAGAAGTAGTTTTGCAAATCTAGCAAGTAAAGCTTTTTCTAACGGGAATCCGGTTGACGATGGTAGATTACATAATGTATACTAGTCCTATCTTTCAAGCGTTGGGCCGGAGGGATTGTAGTGAGTGTCGACTTCAAAGAGTTGAGAATGGACGAATACGACCTCAAGGCAGACGAAGATCTTGTCGAAGCGGTCCGTGAAGGAAATAGCGATGCACTGGAGTACTTGATCAACAAGTATAAAAACTTTGTCCGCGCCAAAGCACGTTCTTATTTTTTGATCGGCGCTGACAGGGAAGACATCGTGCAGGAAGGTATGATCGGTCTCTATAAATCGATCCGCGATTTCCGCGGAGAAAAGCTCGCCTCTTTTAAAGCCTTTGCCGAACTCTGTATTACCCGCCAAATCATCACAGCGATCAAAACCGCCACGCGCCAAAAGCATATTCCTCTGAATTCTTACGTTTCGCTGGACAAGCCCATTTATGATGAAGATTCCGACCGTACACTGCTTGATGTGATCTGCGGTTCCCGGGTATCCGATCCGGAGGAGCTGATCATCAATCAAGAGGAGTTTAGCGGACTTGAAGACAAGATGGGCGAGATTTTAAGTGATCTCGAACGTAGAGTGCTGATGCTGTATTTGGACGGACGCTCCTATCAGGAGATTGCTGTTGATTTAGACCGCCATGTCAAATCGATTGACAACGCGCTTCAACGGGTAAAACGCAAGCTCGAAAGGTATTTGGAAGTACGCGATGCATAATGATTAAAGCGCCTTTTGCTTTTGTGGAGGTGCTTTTTTGCAATAAAAATAAAAACGTCCGGCAAAACTGAACAATTTCCTTTCCGCGCAAGAAAAGCGGCTGTACAAACCGCAAATGGTTCTTCACCGAAAGGGCTTCGTTCGGAAGCTTTTTTATACCCTTATCATAGAACAAATGTTCCTGAAATGCAAGGGATCCCTTTATATAAATCGGTTTAGGATTCGTTTAAGATCCGGGGCCTTGGTTAATAATGGATGTGGACGGGGACGGACAGCCAAGTGAATACATTCCTTGACACAAGCTATGTCGTGTGCTAAAGTATTTGGGTGGCCTTAATTGAAAGGCGTTTTTTTGCTGATCATATAAGGCTGTAAATCTTGAGGCTGGTCCGTAGGAGGTGTACATCATGCGGGTGATCATCACTTTAGCGTGCACAAACTGCAAGCAAAGAAACTATACATCCACTAAAAATAAGCGCAACCATCCCGACCGCATGGAGTTGAAGAAATATTGCAAGTTTTGCAATGAACAGACAGCTCATCGCGAAACGCGCTAGTTTTTTGGAGGTGTAGTTGTGTCCTTTTTGGCTAAATTGAAGCAGGGATTCGGCAATACATTTTCTTTTTTTGCGGACAGCTGGTCCGAGCTGAAAAAAGTAAAATGGCCTAGCCGTAAAGAGCTGATTAGCTACACGCTGGTCGTATTATTTACGGTCACCTTTATAACGGTGTACTTCTACGTTCTGGACCTGGGAATTTCAGAGCTGCTTCGCCTCGTGTTTCAATAATCTGGGCTGGTGGGTGGCACTATGGAAATGGAAAAAAGATGGTACGTCGTACATACCTATTCCGGGTATGAAAACAAGGTGAAGGCAAATTTGGAAAAGCGCGTCGAATCCATGGATATGAAGGACAAGATTTTTCGTGTGCTCGTTCCCATGGAAGAAGAGCTTGTGAATAAAGACGGCAAGAAGAAAACGGTTATGCGTAAAGTATATCCAGGGTATGTCCTCGTGGAGATGATCCAGACGGACGATTCGTGGTATGTCGTGCGCAACACTCCTGGGGTTACCGGGTTTGTCGGATCGACCGGTTCGGGTTCGAAGCCGACGCCGCTGCTTCCCGAGGAAGTGGATGCGATTCTCAAGCACATGGGTATGGAAGAGCCGAAGCCGAAGATCGATTTCGAGCTCAAAGAAACCGTACGCGTAAAAGTTGGGCCGTTTGCCAATTTTGTCGGTTCCGTAGAAGAAATTCTGCTCGACAAAAGCAAGCTGAAGGTTCATGTCAACATGTTCGGCAGAGAGACGCCGTTGGAGCTTGACTATAATCAGGTGGAAAAGCTTTAACCGTTGTAAGCGAAATTCTGCCATACTACGGGCGAGGAGGTGTACACAACAATGGCAAAAAAGGTTATTAAAATGGTGAAATTGCAGGTCCCTGCAGGAAAAGCGAATCCGGCTCCGCCGATCGGTCCTGCTCTTGGTCAAGCCGGCGTTAATATCATGGCGTTCTGTAAAGAATTTAATGCTCGCACGGCCGATCAAGCAGGTCTCATCATTCCGGTAGAAATTACGGTATTCGAGGACCGTTCCTTCACGTTCGTTACCAAAACGCCTCCAGCTGCCGTATTGCTGCGGGTGGCTGCAGGGATCGAAAAAGGTTCCGGCGAACCGAACAAGAAGAAAGTTGCAACCGTTAATCGTGCGAAAATTCGTGAAATTGCCGAGCAAAAAATGCCTGACCTGAACGCGGCATCCATCGAGGCTGCTATGCGTATGGTGGAAGGTACGGCTCGCAGCATGGGCGTTGCAATCGTAGACTAATCCATGCTTCCGGCTCCCGGTTATAACGGAGGAGCCAACCAAGTGGGAGGATATTCCGCTAATACCACATAGGAGGATAAGACAGTGGCTAAACACGGCAAGAAATACTTGGAAGCTGCCAAGCAAATCGACGCTGACGCTTTTTACGAGCCGCTCGAGGCGATCGAGCTCGTGAAGAAGACAGCGCGCGCCAAATTCGACGAAACCGTTGAAGTGGCTGTACGTTTGGGCGTAGACCCTAGAAAACAAGACCAAGCCGTTCGCGGTGTGGTTGTATTGCCTCACGGCACAGGTAAAACAAAACGCGTTCTTGTATTCGCCAAAGGCGAAAAAGCCAAAGAAGCGGAAGCGGCAGGAGCCGATTTCGTTGGCGATCAAGACATGATCAACAAGATCCAGCAAGGCTGGTTCGACTTCGATGTCTGCGTAGCTACGCCAGACATGATGAGCGAAGTGGGTAAGCTCGGCCGTATCTTGGGTGGTAAAGGTTTGATGCCGAATCCGAAAGCGGGTACCGTTACGTTCGACGTGGCGAAAGCCGTTCAGGAGATCAAGGCTGGTAAAATCGAATACCGTCTGGATAAAGCCGGACAAATTCACGCGCCGATCGGAAAAGTTTCCTTCGAAGCCGAGAAGCTTGCTGAAAATTTCAAAGCTTTGATTGATGCGCTGAACAGAGCGAAACCGGCCGCAGCTAAAGGGGTATACCTGAAGAACATCGCGGTATCCTCGACAATGGGTCCGAGCGCTCGTGTGAACGCTGCAGCTCTTAGATAGGAGTAGCCTTGGTATTTGACTTTCCAGGTCATCCATGCTAACCTGTTCTAAGTCTAACAAACGAATATGCTTACCGTAGACAGCAGGTGCTCCTACCCATGGGCTTAATTTCCTGCCGAGGTGTTATGATATAAATTCGGTATTCTTTGCTTAACAGCTCAAGAATATGTGAATCATCATGCCTTCGCTTTCGTCTGCGAAGGCATTTTCGCTTTTATGCGGACCTTGCCTTGGCGGAGATGGCGAGAAACGGAATGAGCGGCCTCGGGCGGACTTTGTTTACGAGTTAAGTTTACGAAGCAGTTTTCTCACGAAAACTTATAGCTTATGCTTACGATGCAAGCTTTCCTGCAGAAAGCTCTTAGGAGGTGCAAAAATGGCAAACGCAAAAATTATCGAGCAAAAAGCTCAACAGGTTACGGTTGTAGCCGAAAAGCTGAAAGAAAGCTCTTGTTCCATCGTTGCCGATTACCGCGGCTTGAACGTTGCCCAAGTAACGGAGCTTCGCAAACAATTGCGTGAAGCTGGTGTGGAATTCCAAGTGTTGAAAAATACTTTGGTACGCCGTGCTACGGCGAATGCGGAACTGTCTGAACTGGATGAGTATTTGACTGGTCCTACTGCGATCGCATTCAGCAAAGAAGATGTCGTGGCTCCGGCTAAAATTTTGGCGGAGTTCGCTAAGAAGAACGAAAACCTGAACATTAAAGCAGGCGTTGTAGAAGGTAAAGTGGTTGATATCAACCAAATCAAGGCGCTGGCTGAGCTTCCGTCCAGAGAAGGTCTTCTGTCCATGTTGCTCAGCGTGCTTCAAGCTCCGATTCGCAACTTCGCCCTTGCGGTTAAGGCTGTATCCGATAAGCAAGAAGGCGGCGCACAAGAAGCGTAATCTTTTTAAAAAAACGATCTAAATATAAACGGAGGTTTAAACCATGAGCAAAGAGCAAATTTTGGAAGCCATTAAAGGCATGACAGTATTGGAACTGAACGATCTGGTTAAAGCAATCGAAGAAGAGTTTGGCGTAACGGCGGCTGCTCCTGTGGCAGTAGTAGCAGGCGGCGGCGCTGCAGAAGCGCAAGAGCAATCCGAATTCGACGTTATCCTGGCAAGCGCAGGCGCGTCCAAAATCAACGTAATCAAAGTGGTTCGCGAAATTACAGGCCTTGGCTTGAAAGAAGCAAAAGACCTCGTAGACGGCGCACCGAAGCCGTTGAAAGAAAAAGTTTCCAAGGAAGAAGCTGAATCCATCAAAGCTAAGCTGGAAGAAGCAGGCGCTTCCGTAGAAGTGAAGTAATTTCAAAGGTCAAGCACCCCTTGAAGAGGCGATTCTCTCAAGGGGTTTTCCTTTTCAATACAGCAAACAGGGAGGTGGCCGAACGTGTCGGAACATTACTATTCCAGAAAACCCAGCGTTGAACATGACCTGCACACCATTGAAGAGACGATGCGTGGACGCAGGTTCATTTTTGTAACGGATGCCGGGGTGTTCTCAAAAAAGGGGGTTGATTACGGATCGAAGCTGCTCGTGGAAACGGTGGCGCTTCCCGTCGATGCCCGGATTCTTGATGTGGGCTGCGGTTACGGGCCGATTGGACTGACGGCTGCCGTGCTGGCGCACAAGGGTACGGTCACCATGGTGGACATCAATGAACGCGCTGTTGCGTTAGCCAAGCACAATGCCGATCGGAACGGCCTGGGCAATGTAGAAATACTGCAAAGTGACCTGTTATCGGAGTTGAAGGGCCGGTCGTTTGATGTGGTGCTGACCAATCCTCCGATCCGGGCCGGCAAAGAAACGGTTCACCGTATTTTCGAGCAGGCGCATGAAGCACTTGTACCGGGCGGCGCTCTTTGGGTCGTTATTCAGAAGAAACAAGGCGCCCCGTCGGCTTATAGCAAATTGGAGTCTCTCTATAGCCGTGTAGAACAGGTGGAACGGAGTAAAGGCTACTGGATTATCAAGGCTGCGAAATGATTTTGATGCGCTGGAAAAATGTTGACTTGAATTTTGGGATGTGATATTATATTAAAATGTCAGTATTATGGTCATGCTTTTTCTCTTTAGTTTACTAAAATGTCAAGATATTTTTTTCATGCTGGGATGAATAAGATTTTATCATTTGACGTATAATGTTTAAATTTTAGGTAAACCCTACAAGGTGTGAAGAAAATTATGGTAAAATGGGGAAAAAGTCACCTGTTCGTTGTACGATTCGTGCATCGTAATAACAAGCTTCCTTAAGAAGTTTATCTTCGTGCAGTATTTACTCGAGAAGGCTTCCCAAAGAGGCTTTTATTTTGTTCTATTGAGTAGACATGAGGGGTGAATCTAAGTTGGCGGGACATCTTGTTCAATTAGGTCGACGTAAACGCAGGTCGTACGCGCGGATTCATGAGGTGTTGGAAGTTCCAAACCTGATTGAAATCCAACAAAAATCATATCAGTGGTTTTTGGATGAAGGGTTGCGTGAAATGTTTCAAGATATTTCCCCAATCCAAGATTTTACGGGGAATTTGGTGTTGGAATTTATCGACTACAGCTTGGGAGAGCCAAAGTATTCAGTGGATGAATCCAAAGAACGCGACGTCACCTTCGCTGCACCGCTTCGTGTGAAAGTACGTTTGATCAATAAAGAGACTGGCGAAGTCAAGGAGCAGGAAGTCTTTATGGGCGATTTCCCTCTGATGACCGAAACGGGTACTTTTATTATCAACGGCGCTGAACGGGTTATTGTCAGTCAGCTGGTTCGTTCCCCGAGCGTCTATTTTAGTACGAAAGTCGATAAAAACGGTAAAAAGGCTTATACCGCTACCGTGATTCCGAACCGCGGCGCTTGGCTTGAATTGGAAACGGATGCGAAGGATATCATCTATGTGCGTATTGACCGTACAAGAAAAATCCCTGTAACCGTACTGCTTCGTGCACTCGGCTTCGGTACCGACGCGGAAATCATAGACCTGCTTGGTGACGATGAATATATCCGCAATACGTTGGACAAGGATAACACCGATTCGACGGACAAGGCGTTGATTGAAATTTACGAGCGTCTTCGCCCGGGCGAGCCGCCGACGCTGGATAATGCGAGAAGCTTGCTGATCGCCAGATTCTTCGATCCGAAGCGTTACGATCTTGCCAATGTTGGACGGTACAAAATCAACAAAAAGCTGCATATCAAAAATCGTCTGTTCAATCAACGTCTGGCTGAGACCCTTGTTAATCCGGAAACAGGCGAGATTATTGCAGAAGCTGGACAACAGCTTGACCGCCGTTTGCTCGACACGATTATTCCTTATCTGGAAGACAACGTCGGCTTCAAAGAATATTCGGTCGCTAACGGCGTAACTGAAACAGATAAGATTACGCTGCAGCACATTAACGTCTACTCCCCGATTGAAGACGGGAAAGTGGTTAAAGTCATCGCCAACGGGAAAATTGACAAGTCGGTGAAGAACATTACGCCGGCTGATATCATTGCATCGATCAACTATTTCATTAACTTGCTGCATGGGATCGGCAGCACCGATGATATCGATCATCTGGGTAACCGTCGCTTGCGTTCCGTGGGAGAGCTTTTGCAGAACCAGTTCCGCATTGGCCTGTCCCGGATGGAGCGCGTGGTACGCGAGCGGATGTCGATTCAGGATGTGAACACGATCACCCCGCAGCAATTGATCAATATACGTCCGGTCATCGCTTCGATCAAGGAGTTCTTCGGAAGCTCCCAGCTGTCGCAGTTTATGGACCAGACGAACCCGCTTGCCGAACTGACGCACAAACGCCGCCTGTCCGCTCTTGGACCCGGTGGTTTGACGCGGGAACGCGCAGGTTTTGAAGTGCGGGACGTCCATCACTCCCACTATGGGCGGATGTGTCCGATTGAGACGCCGGAAGGACCGAACATCGGTTTGATTAACTCACTTTCCACGTTCGCGCGTGTGAATGAATTCGGCTTTATTGAAGCGCCCTACCGGCGTGTTGACCCGAATACCGGCATAGTTACGGATGAGATCGCTTATTTGACGGCCGATGAAGAAGATAATTACGTGGTCGCGCAGGCGAATGCCGAGTTGACCGAGGACGGCAGATTTGCGAATGATAACGTCATTGTCCGTTACAAGGACGATATTCTGACGCTTCCTAAAGAGCGTGTCGATTACATGGACGTTTCCCCTAAGCAAGTTGTATCGGTAGCGACGGCGCTTATTCCATTTTTGGAAAACGACGACTCCAACCGTGCTCTCATGGGTTCGAACATGCAGCGTCAAGCCGTTCCGCTTCTTATCCCTAAGGCGCCGCTTGTCGGTACGGGGATGGAGCATAAGGCGGCCAAGGACTCGGGTGTATGCGTCGTTTCCAAGGTGAACGGTGTGGTAGAACGGGTGACGGCTAACGAGATCTGGGTACGCCGTCAGGAAGTAGTGGACGGCCGCCTGGTGAACGGAGACATCGTTAAACATAAATTGCACAAGTTTTTGCGCTCCAATCAAGGAACATGTATTAACCAACGTCCGATTTGCCATAAAGGCGAGCAAGTGCGCGTAGGAGATATCCTCGCCGATGGTCCGTCGACGGAGATGGGCGAGCTTGCGCTCGGGCGGAACGTAGTGGTTGCCTTTATGACATGGGAAGGCTACAACTACGAGGATGCGATATTGCTTAGTGAAAAACTGGTGAAGGAAGACGTCTATACTTCCATTCACATTGAAGAATATGAGTCTGAAGCCCGGGATACGAAGCTCGGACCGGAGGAAATCACCCGTGATATTCCGAACGTCGGGGAAGATGCGCTGAAAAATCTCGATGAGCGCGGAATTATCCGCGTCGGTGCCGAGATCGCGGCAGGCGACATTCTGGTGGGCAAAGTAACGCCAAAAGGGGTTACGGAGCTGACCGCGGAAGAACGTTTGCTTCATGCGATTTTCGGTGAAAAAGCCCGTGAAGTTCGCGATACTTCGCTTCGTGTGCCGCACGGTACCGATGGTATCGTAGTCGACGTGAAAGTATTTACCCGTGAGAACGGCGACGAACTGCCTCCTGGCGTAAACCAGCTGGTGCGCGTCTACATCGCCCAGAAGCGGAAAATTTCCGAAGGCGACAAGATGGCGGGACGTCACGGAAACAAAGGGGTTATCGCACGGATTTTACCGGAAGAGGACATG
Organism: Paenibacillus naphthalenovorans; assembly: GCF_001465255.1. Taxonomy (NCBI): domain Bacteria; kingdom Bacillati; phylum Bacillota; class Bacilli; order Caryophanales; family Paenibacillaceae; genus Paenibacillus; species Paenibacillus naphthalenovorans. Next base: position 4,567,753 of record NZ_CP013652.1, read on the forward strand.
CCGTTCCTGCCGGACGGCACGCCGGTTGAAGTTGTGCTGAACCCGCTTGGCGTTCCTTCCCGGATGAACATCGGACAGGTGCTGGAAGTTCACTTGGGGATGGCTGCCAAGTATCTCGGTATCCATACGGCAACGCCGGTATTCGACGGTGCTAATGAATACGACGTGTTCGATACGATGGAAGAGGCCGGCATGCAGCGTAACGGCAAGACGATCCTGTACGACGGCAGAACCGGTGAACCGTTTGAGCGAGAGGTAACGGTAGGCGTCATGTATATGATCAAGCTGGCTCACATGGTCGATGATAAAATCCATGCGCGTTCGACAGGGCCGTACTCGCTCGTTACGCAGCAGCCGCTGGGCGGTAAAGCTCAGTTCGGCGGACAGCGGTTTGGCGAGATGGAGGTATGGGCGCTCGAGGCTTATGGTGCAGCCTATACCCTGCAGGAGATTTTGACTGTGAAATCCGACGACGTGGTAGGACGCGTCAAAACGTATGAGTCGATTGTTAAAGGTGAGAATGTTCCGGAGCCTGGCGTACCGGAATCCTTCAAGGTATTGATCAAAGAGCTTCAAAGCTTGGGTATGGATGTGAAAATCTTGTCCGAGAATGAAGAAGAGATCGAAATGAAGGAAATCGACGATGAGGATGAGGTAACAAGCGATAAGCTTAACCTTAACCTTGAAGGCGCGGAAATGGGAGTCGAGTAATCTATTGGGCCAGGCGTAAGCCACGGGTGTATGAAGCGTACAGACAGCACATTCTTACAACGGATGCTTCCGGTGTAGATTTGCCCACACAAACTTGGAGGAGGGTTGCTCCTTGATCGACGTCAACAATTTTGAATTCATGAAAATCGGATTGGCTTCCCCCGACAAAATCCGTTCATGGTCCAGAGGCGAAGTGAAAAAGCCGGAGACGATCAACTACAGGACGCTGAAACCTGAAAAAGAAGGCTTGTTCTGTGAGAAAATATTTGGTCCGACCAAGGATTGGGAATGTCATTGCGGTAAATATAAACGGGTTCGTTACAAAGGCGTTGTCTGTGACCGCTGCGGCGTAGAAGTTACGCGTCAAAAAGTGCGCCGCGAGCGCATGGGTCACATCGAGCTTGCAGCACCGGTTTCACATATCTGGTATTTCAAAGGAATTCCAAGCCGTATGGGGCTTGCGCTCGACATGTCTCCGCGGTCTCTGGAAGAGATCATCTACTTTGCTTCCTATGTCGTAACTGATCCTGGAGATACGCCGCTGGAGAAAAAACAGCTGCTCTCCGAGAAGGAATACCGCAGCTATCGGGAAAAATACGGCTATGCATTCCAAGCCGGTATGGGCGCGGAAGCGGTGAAGAAGCTGCTTCAAGACATCGACATCGAGAAAGAAGTCGATATGCTGAAGGAAGAGCTGAAAACCGCTCAAGGTCAACGCCGTAACCGTGCCATTAAACGTCTTGAGGTTATGGAAGCATTCCGTAACTCCAAAAATATGCCGGAGTGGATGGTGCTCGACGTACTGCCGGTTATCCCTCCGGAGCTTCGTCCGATGGTTCAGCTTGACGGGGGGCGCTTTGCGACCTCTGACTTGAACGATTTATACCGCCGTGTCATCAACCGGAACAACCGTCTGAAACGTCTGCTTGATCTGGGCGCTCCTGATATTATCGTGCAGAACGAAAAGCGGATGCTTCAGGAAGCGGTTGACGCGCTTATTGATAACGGCCGCCGCGGCCGTCCCGTAACGGGACCGGGTAATCGTCCGCTCAAATCCCTCAGCCACATGCTGAAGGGTAAACAGGGGCGTTTCCGTCAAAACCTGCTGGGTAAGCGGGTTGACTACTCCGGCCGTTCCGTTATCGTGGTGGGACCGAGTCTCAAAATGTATCAGTGCGGACTTCCAAAGGAAATGGCATTGGAATTGTTTAAGCCTTTCGTCATGAAAGAGCTTGTGAATAAAGGTCTTGCGCATAACATTAAGAGCGCAAAACGCAAAGTGGAACGCGTTAGTCCTGAAGTATGGGATGTTCTTGAGGAAGTCATCAAGGAACACCCGGTTCTGCTGAACCGTGCTCCCACGCTTCACCGTTTGGGCATTCAGGCGTTCGAGCCGATTCTGGTTGAAGGCCGGGCGATCAAGCTGCATCCGCTTGTTTGTACGGCATATAACGCCGACTTTGACGGAGACCAGATGGCCGTTCACGTTCCGTTGTCTGCAGAAGCCCAGGCGGAAGCCCGCGTGCTGATGCTCGCAGCAGGCAATATTCTCAACCCAAAAGACGGCAAACCGGTTGTTACGCCGTCGCAGGACATGGTTTTGGGAAGCTTCTACTTAACGACGGAAAACAAGGAAGCCAAAGGCTCCGGTACGATTATTCGTTCGATTGAAGAAGCCGTGTCGCTCTACCACCGCGGAGATGCGGCTCTGCATGCGCGCGTGGCGATTCCGGCCAAGGCTTTGAAAAAAACCAGCTTTACGCCGGAACAAGAAAAGGCCATGCTGATCACAACGATCGGTAAAATTATCTTCAATGAGATTTATCCGCCGGACTTCCCATACATTAATGAAGCGACGAAAGCGAATTTGCTGAACGGACCTTCAAACGATTATTTCGTGTTCGAGAAAGGCGTGGATCTTCGCAAGAAAATGGCGGAGCTGCCTGAAACGAAAGCGGTCGGAAAAGATTACCTTGGCACGATCATTGCAGAATGCTTCCGCCGTTACCATACGACACAAACGTCGATCACGCTGGATAATATCAAGCAGCTTGGATTTACTTACTCTACGCGTGCCGGTATCACCATTGCCGTAGCGGATGTGACGGTTCCGAAGGAGAAAGATGAAATCCTTAGAGAATCCGACGAAAAAGTTCGTGTGGTTACGAATCAATATCGCCGCGGTTTAATTACAGACGATGAACGCTACGACCGCGTTATCGCGATCTGGAGCAAGGCCAAGGATGAAATTACCGATATTTTGATGAAGTCGCTTGATAAATATAATTCCATCAATATGATGGTGGAATCCAAAGCACGGGGTAACAAATCGCAAATTACCCAGCTTGGCGGAATGCGCGGTCTGATGGCTAACCCGTCCGGTAAAATCATCGAGCTTCCGATCAAGTCCAATTTCCGCGAAGGGTTGACCGTATTGGAGTACTTTATCTCCACTCACGGTGCACGGAAAGGTTTGGCCGATACCGCACTTCGTACGGCGGACTCGGGTTACTTGACCCGCCGTCTGGTAGACGTGGCTCAAGACGTAATTGTTCGTGAAGAAGATTGCGGTACGGATAAAGGGTTCCTCGTCAGCAGAATCCAGGATGGTAAAGAAGTCATCGAAGATCTGTATGACCGAATCGAAGGACGGTACTCCTTTGAAACGATTCGTCATCCGCAAACAGGTGAGATTATTATTAACCGTAACGAGCTGATTGAAGCACATATTGCCGACCAAATTATAGCAGCCGGTATTGAGAAGGTACAAATCCGTTCCGTACTCAGCTGCCGTTCCAGACATGGCGTCTGCAAAAAGTGCTACGGCCGTAATCTGGCGACCGGCAAACATGTAGAAATCGGCGAAGCGGTAGGTATTATCGCGGCGCAATCCATCGGTGAACCAGGAACGCAGCTTACCATGCGTACGTTCCATACCGGGGGCGTTGCGGGCGACGACATCACGCAAGGTTTGCCGCGGATTCAGGAGCTCTTCGAAGCTCGTAATCCAAAAGGGCAAGCGATAATTTCTGAAATTGACGGTGTGATTAAAGAAATCCGTGAAGCGAAGGATCGTCGTGAGATTGAGGTTCAAGGCGAAGCTGAATCGAAAGTATATTCCGTACCTTACGGCTCCCGGATTCGCGTCACAGTGAACCAGACCGTAGAGGCCGGAGATGAGCTGACGGAAGGCTCGATCGATCCGAAGGAAATGCTGCGCATTAAAGGGATCCGCGGCGTGCAGAACTACATTTTACAGGAAGTTCAGCGCGTATACCGGAACCAAGGGGTGGAAATCAACGACAAGCACGTCGAAGTGATGATCCGCCAAATGCTGCGTAAAATTCGCATCGTCGATGCCGGAAATACGACTCTGCTTCCGGGATCCTTTGTGGACATTCATGAGTACGAAGAAGCGAACAAAGTGGCGCTTTTCGCCAATGAGGAACCTGCTGTTGCCAAACCGGTGCTTCTGGGTATTACCAAAGCATCGCTCGAAACAGATTCCTTCCTCTCTGCGGCATCGTTCCAGGAAACGACTCGTGTCCTGACGGATGCGGCGATTAAAGGAAAAGTCGACCAGCTGCTCGGTTTGAAGGAGAATGTGATCATCGGTAAACTGATACCGGCAGGTACGGGGATGGCAAGATACCGTAACATCCGCATTACAGATCCGAACGCAGAGCCAAGGGATGAAGAGTTGACTGAAGCAGAAGCGGTAACCGTAGAGTAACGAAGAAGACCCGGCGCTTGCCTTCAAAGTATGGATTGTAAAATCTTTTTGAAGGCAAGCGTCCATTCTTGACACGGTAAAACCGAGATGCTAATATATCAAAGTGTGCCATTTTCTAAGCCTAGTCACCTGTCCTTTTGGAGGATATGATCTATGTCTTATGATAAAGTGAAACAGGCAGCAAAGCTGATTATAGGCACGAAACAAGTTACGAAAATGGTAGAGGCGGGACATGCCGCCGAAGTTTTCGTTGCCAGAGATGCAGATCCGCGAATTACGATAAAAATAGTTAACCTCTGCAAGATGATGGGGGTTAAAGTGACATACGTGGACTCCATGACCATGTTAGGTAAAGCGTGTGGAATCGAAGTAGGCGCAGCTATGGCTGCGGTAGTGAATGAATGATGCAGTAATGTTTTTGCCTGAGAATCCGTAAGGGTTTAAGGTAAAAACTTTTACTTTGTTCATTTACGATTCGCCTGGATCTGTGGGCTTGAAAAGAAAGAACCATTCATATTAAAGGAGGTGGCCAATATGCCAACAATTAACCAGCTCGTTCGTAAAGGACGCCAAGCGAAAGTTGTAAAATCCAAATCCCCGGCTCTTCAAAGAGGTTTCAACGCCTTGAAAAGAGAAGCGACGAATCTGAGTTCTCCTCAGAAACGTGGCGTCTGCACTCGTGTAGGTACGATGACCCCGAAGAAACCAAACTCTGCTCTTCGTAAGTATGCGCGTGTTCGCTTGACGAACCGTGTAGAGGTTACTGCCTACATTCCGGGTATCGGACACAACCTGCAGGAGCACAGCGTTGTTCTGATTCGCGGCGGTCGTGTTAAGGACCTTCCAGGGGTACGTTACCACATCGTTCGCGGCGCACTCGATACTTCCGGTGTAGCCAACCGCAAGCAAGCACGTTCCAAGTACGGCGCAAAACGCCCGAAAGAGAAAAAGTAATACAGCTTTTATAAATTGAATGATTTTAGAAGAAAGGGGGATAACTATGCCTCGTAAAGGTCCAGTTACTCGCAGAGACGTATTGCCAGATCCGATTTATAACAGCAAGCTCGTTACCCGCTTGATCAACCGCATTATGATTGATGGTAAAAGAGGAACAGCTCAAACAATCCTTTATAATGCTTTCAATCTGATTAAAGAACGTACGGGTAAAGAACCTATGGAAGTATTTGAACAAGCGATCAAAAACATTATGCCGGTTCTTGAAGTTAAAGCTCGCCGTGTTGGGGGTGCCAACTATCAAGTTCCTGTAGAGGTAAGACCTGATCGCCGTACGACTTTAGGTCTTCGCTGGCTTGTAAACTATTCCCGCCTGCGCGGTGAAAAAACGATGGAAGAAAGACTGGCTCAAGAAATCATCGATGCCAGCAACAACACAGGCGCTTCCGTGAAAAAACGCGAAGATACGCACAAAATGGCAGAAGCCAACAAGGCGTTTGCACATTATCGTTGGTAAAATTAAATTCCTTTTTATAGGAAGGAGACGTTCCTGATGGCAAGAGAGTTCTCCTTGAAAGATACGCGTAACATCGGGATCATGGCGCATATTGATGCCGGCAAGACCACCACGACGGAACGCATCCTGTTCTACACTGGCCGCGTGCACAAAATCGGTGAAGTTCACGAGGGTGCTGCTACGATGGACTGGATGGAGCAGGAGCAGGAGCGCGGAATCACCATTACTTCCGCTGCTACGACCGCTCAATGGAAAGGCCACCGCATCAATATTATCGACACCCCGGGACACGTTGACTTCACTGTAGAAGTTGAACGCTCCCTGCGCGTATTGGACGGAGCAGTAGGCGTATTCAGCGCCAAAGAAGGCGTTGAGCCGCAGTCGGAGACAGTTTGGAGACAAGCGGACCGTTATGGCGTTCCCCGGATCGCCTATGTCAATAAAATGGATATCATCGGTGCGGATTACCTGCAGGTTATCCAATCGATGCGCGATAAGCTTGGCGCGAACGCAGTTGCCATTCAGCTGCCGATTGGGGCTGAAAATGATTTCAAAGGCGTTATCGACCTTATCGAGCGTAAAGCTTATATCTACAAAGACGATCTGGGTAAAGAACCTGACCAGGTTGAAGTCCCTGCTGAATACAAGGATAAAGTGGAAGAGCTTCGTCTTGAGCTTGTAGAGAAGGTAGCGGAGCTTGACGAAGAACTGATGATGAAATATCTGGAAGGCGAAGAACTGACGGTCGAAGAAATTAAAGGGGCGCTCCGTAAAGGGGTTGTCGGCGTTAAAATCTTCCCGGTTGTCTGTGGATCGTCTTACCGGAATAAAGGCGTACAGTTAATGCTGGATGCCGTTATTGACTATCTCCCGTCTCCAATCGATGTGCCGAACATCAAAGGTACGCTCGAGGACGGATCGGAAGTCGTACGTAAATCTTCTGATGACGAACCGTTTGCCGCTCTGGCATTCAAAATCATGACAGACCCGTTTGTCGGCAAATTAACGTTCTTCCGTGTGTACTCAGGGGTTCTGAACTCCGGTTCTTACGTATTGAACGCGACAAAAGGCAAACGCGAACGGATCGGCCGTATTCTTCAGATGCATGCGAACAGCCGTCAGGAAATCAGCGAGGTTTATGCGGGTGACATTGCGGCTGCCGTAGGCTTGAAGGATACTGTGACCGGGGATACGCTGTGTGATGAGAAGCATCCGGTTATTCTGGAATCCATGAACTTCCCGGAACCGGTTATTCAGCTGGCTGTTGAACCGAAAACAAAAGCCGACCAAGACAAAATGGGTATTGCGCTGGCCAAATTGTCTGAAGAAGATCCGACTTTCCGTGCGCATACGGATGAAGAAACCGGCCAAACGATCATCTCCGGTATGGGTGAGCTTCACCTTGAGATTATCGTCGACCGCATGCTTCGCGAGTTCAAGGTAGAAACCAATGTGGGTAAACCGCAGGTTGCCTACCGCGAAACGTTCCGTCAACCGGCTAAGGTTGAAGGTAAATTCGTTCGCCAATCCGGCGGCCGTGGTCAATACGGACATTGTTGGGTTGAGTTCGAACCGCTGGAGCCGGGTACCGGATTCCAGTTTGAAAGCAAAATTGTCGGTGGTGCGATTCCTAAAGAATTCATCCCTCCGATTCAAGCCGGTATTGAAGAAGCTATGAAAAATGGTGTATACGCAGGCTTCCCTCTCGTGGATATCAAAGCAACTGTCGTTGACGGTTCTTACCACGATGTGGACTCCAGCGAAATGGCGTTTAAAATTGCTGGCTCCATGGCACTCAAAGCTGCCGGAGAAAAATGCCGTCCGGTATTGCTTGAGCCGATCATGAAGGTAGAGGTTACCGTGCCGGAAGAGTACATGGGCGACGTTATGGGCGACCTGAACTCCCGCCGCGGAAGAATCGAAGGTATGGATTCCCGCTTCGGCGCGCAAATTATCCGTGCCAAAGTGCCTCTTTCCGAAATGTTTGGTTACTCTACGACGCTGCGCTCCCGTACACAAGGCCGGGGTGTATACTCGATGGAAATTTCGCACTATGAAGAAGTGCCTAAGTCGATTGCCGAAGAAATCGTTGCAAAGAACAAAGGCGCTTAATATAATTACTATATTTAAGGAGGCTATTCACTCATGGCTAAAGCAAAATTTGAGCGTACAAAACCGCACGTTAATATTGGCACCATCGGTCACGTTGACCATGGTAAAACAACTCTGACTGCCGCAATCACTACCGTATTGTCCAAAAAATACGGCGGTGCCGCTGTAGCTTTCGATCAAATCGACAAAGCACCGGAAGAGCGCGAACGCGGTATCACGATTTCGACTGCACACGTTGAATACGAAACGCCTAACCGTCACTATGCACACGTTGACTGCCCAGGCCACGCTGACTATGTTAAAAACATGATCACGGGTGCTGCGCAAATGGACGGCGCGATCCTGGTTGTATCCGCAGCAGACGGTCCGATGCCGCAAACTCGCGAGCACATCCTGCTGTCCCGTCAGGTAGGCGTACCTTACATCGTGGTATTCCTGAACAAATGTGACATGGTTGAAGACGAAGAGCTTCTTGAACTGGTTGAAATGGAAGTTCGCGACCTGCTGAACGAATACGAGTTCCCAGGCGACGAAACTCCAATCATCCGCGGCGCTGCTCGTGAAGCCCTGCAAAACCCAGACGGTCCTTGGGCTGACAAAATCATTGAGCTGTTCGAGCAAATCGACAACTACATCCCTACGCCTGAGCGCGACACTGATAAACCTTTCTTGATGCCGGTAGAGGACGTGTTCACGATCACTGGTCGTGGTACTGTTGCTACAGGCCGTGTAGAGCGTGGTGTGGTTAAAGTCGGTGACGAGGTTGAAATCATCGGTTTGGCTGAAGAAACTCGCAAATCCGTTGTTACGGGCGTAGAAATGTTCCGTAAGCTTCTGGATTCCGCACAAGCTGGTGACAACATCGGTGCACTGCTTCGCGGTGTAGACCGTAAAGACATCGAGCGTGGACAAGTTTTGGCAAAGCCGGGTTCCGTTAAACCGCACACGAACTTCACCGCTCAAATCTACGTTCTGACGAAAGAAGAAGGTGGACGTCACAAACCTTTCTTCAGCGGTTACCGTCCGCAGTTCTACTTCCGTACAACGGACGTAACAGGTATCATCAACCTGCCGGAAGGTTCCGAGATGGTTATGCCTGGTGACAACATCACTGTTACCGTAGAACTGATCTCGCCGATCGCTATCGAAGAAGGAACTCGCTTTGCGATCCGTGAAGGCGGCCGTACAGTTGGTGCCGGCGCCGTTGCAACCATCAGCAAGTAATTTCGGTGATCCGAATCCTATAGATTTACGTACTGTTCCGAAGCAAGACCAAAGCAATTTGTACTGTTCCGAAGCAACCCTTCATCTATATAGATGAAGGGTTTTAATTTTTTAGGCATCCGCAGCATTTTTTTCTTGCTTTTCATAATGAAATTTAATATAATAGTGAACGTTGGTCTGTGACGTTGCGATGATGTGAGAGGTTGCTGACACGCCCGGCCCCTTTGCCATAGGGACGGCGTCAGGAGATTTTCACGGAGTATGTCCGATACTAAATTGGGCGAAAGAAGGAGGGAATACTATGGCAAAGCAAAAGATTCGTATTCGTTTGAAGGCGTATGATCACAGAATTCTGGATCAATCTGCCGAAAAAATCGTGGACACTGCAAAACGTTCCGGTGCAGGGGTATCTGGTCCGATTCCGCTTCCTACCGAGAAGCAAATCATCACGATTCTTCGTGCGGTTCACAAGTACAAAGATTCTCGTGAACAGTTCGAGATGCGTACACATAAACGTTTGATCGATATCGTCAATCCGACGCCGCAAACGGTTGATGCATTGATGCGTTTGGATCTGCCGTCCGGTGTGGACATCGAAATCAAACTGTAATATATACACTGTGGTTATAAAACAACAGGCTAAAGAGGAAAAGAGGTGTCAACGATGACTAAAGGTATCTTAGGTAAAAAGATTGGGATGACTCAAGTATTTACTCCTGAAGGATTGGTTGTTCCGGTTACCGTTATTGAAGCAGGTCCTTGCACGGTGCTGCAAAAGAAGGACGTAGAGAACGACGGTTACGAAGCCATCCAAATCGGTTTTGCCGACAAGAAAGAAAAGAATGCGAACAAACCTGAGTTGGGCCACGCGAAAAAAGCCGGCACAACACCTAAGCGCTACGTGAAAGAAATTCGCAATGTACAGATCTCTGAGTATGAAGTTGGCCAGGAGATCAAGGCTGACATCTTCGCAGAAGGCGAATTCGTTGACGTAACGGGTACATCTAAAGGAAAAGGATTCCAAGGCGTTATCAAAAGACATAACCAATCCAGAGGTCCGATGGCGCACGGCTCGCGTTATCATCGCGGTCCGGGTTCGATGGGCTCGATCCAGGCTAACCGTGTTCCAAAAGGTAAAAACCTTCCGGGTCACATGGGTACAGAGACGGTTACCATTCAAAAGCTTGAAGTGGTTAAAGTCGATGCGGAACGGAATGTACTTCTAGTTAAAGGCTCCATTCCAGGTCCTAAAAACAGCTATGTTACCGTGAAATCTTCAGTGAAGAAGTAAGAAAGCGGGAAAGGAGGATAACAAATGCCAAAAGTAGCAGTGTATAACGTTAGTGGTTCTCAAGTAGGCGAAGTGGAACTGGCCGACAGCGTGTTCGGAATCGAGCCGCACGTTCATGTATTGAACGAAGCGGTATTGATGCAGCGGGCATCCCTTCGTGCCGGAACTCATAAAACTAAAGGTCGCTCCGAAGTGCGCGGCGGCGGTCGCAAACCTTGGAAGCAAAAAGGTACAGGTCGTGCGCGTCAAGGCAGCATCCGCTCTCCACAATGGAAAGGCGGCGGTACCGTATTCGGACCGACACCACGCAGCTATGCTTACAAGCTGCCTAAGAAAGTTCGCCGTTTGGCGATTAAATCCGCGTTGTCTTCCAAGGTGAAGGCGAGCGAAATTATCGTGCTGGATCAATTGCAACTGGCTCAGCCGAAAACGAAAGAATTTGTATCCATTTTGAATAACCTTAAAGTAGATCGTAAGGCTTTGGTTGTGACGGCTGCATATGACGAGAACGTAGCATTGTCCGCACGCAACATTCCTGGAGTTAAATTTGTGGCTGCCGAAGGAATCAACGTGCTTGATGTTATGGTCTATGACAAGCTGATCATTACGAAGGATGCGGTGCAAAAGGTAGAGGAGGTGTTTGCGTAATGAAGAACCCTCACGATATTATTAAAAGCCCGATCATTACTGAACGTTCCAGCGAAATGATGGCGGATAAGAAATATGTATTCGAAGTGGATCTCCGTTCGAATAAAACGGAAATCAAGCAAGCGATCGAACAAATTTTCAAAGTGAAAGTTGCGAATGTCAATACGCTCAGAGTACCGGCGAAGCCAAAGCGCTACGGCCGCTATTCCGGATATACGTCCGAATGGAAAAAAGCGATCGTGACACTCAGCGCAGACAGCAAAGAGCTGGAATTCTTTGAATCGGTATAAGATGAATTCTTGAAGTAAGGAGGGAACCCACGTGCCTATCAAAAAATATAAACCAACGTCTCCTGCAAGACGTGCGATGTCGGTTTCTACATTTGAAGAAATCACAACATCGACTCCGGAGAAGTCGCTTTTGGCTCCTTTGAGCAAAAAAGCGGGACGCAACAACCAAGGTAAAATTACGGTTCGTCACCAAGGCGGCGGACATAAGCGTAAATACCGTATTATCGACTTTAAACGGAACAAAGATGGAATACCCGGTAACGTTGCTACAATCGAGTATGATCCGAACCGTTCCGCTAACATTGCATTGATTCATTATGTGGATGGCGAGAAGCGTTATATCCTCGCTCCGAAAGGCCTTAAAGTAGGCGATCAAATCGTATCCGGTCCGACAGCGGACATCAAGATCGGCAATGCATTGCCGATGGAGAACATCCCTGTAGGTACGGTGATTCACAATATCGAATTGAAGCCCGGAAAAGGCGGCCAACTGGTTCGCGCAGCCGGTACGGAAGCGCAGCTGCTTGGTAAAGAGGATCAATACGTTATTGTTCGTTTGTCCAGTGGTGAAATGAGAAGAATTTTGAAAGTGTGCCGCGCAACGGTAGGTTCCGTAGGTAACGAAGATCACGAGCTCGTGAAAATCGGTAAAGCCGGACGTTCCCGTTGGTTGGGTAAAAGACCGGAAGTTCGCGGTTCCGTTATGAACCCGAATGATCACCCGCACGGTGGTGGTGAAGGTCGTTCCCCGATCGGCCGCAAATCCCCGATGTCTCCTTGGGGCAAGCCGACACTCGGATATAAAACACGGAAGAAGAACAAAGCTTCCAATCAATATATTATTCGTCGCCGCACGAAATAATTCGGTTTTTCAGTTCGGTTAAAGAAGGGAGGAATGAAGCATGGGTCGCAGTTTGAAAAAAGGTCCATTTGTTGACGGTTATCTTTTGAAGAAAGTGGAAGCAATGAATGGTGAGGGTGTTAAAAAGCAAGTAATCAAAACTTGGTCCCGCCGTTCCACAATTTTCCCGCAATTCATCGGCCACACCTTTGCTGTATATGACGGCAGAAAGCATGTGCCGGTATATGTGACGGAAGATATGGTCGGACATAAGCTTGGTGAATTTGCTCCAACCCGTACTTACAAAGGTCACGCGGGTGACGATAAGAAGACGGGCAAGCGCTAATAGATGAACGTGAATTCGATTGAGTTGTGAATGAGAGGAGGTACTTCCATGCAACAAGCTAAAGCCATTGCAAGATATGTTCGTGTTGCTCCCCGCAAAGTTCAATTGGTTGTCGACTTGATCCGCGGCAAGAAAGTAGGCGAAGCGATCGCTATTTTGCGTCATACGCCAAAGTCCGCTTCCCCGATCGTGGAGAAGCTGTTGAACTCGGCTATTGCCAATGCGGAGCACAACTACTCTTTGGACGTAAACAACCTGGTGGTTGAGCAGGCTTATGTGAACCAGGGACCAACTTTGAAAAGATTCCGTCCTCGCGCTATGGGTCGTGCGAGCCGCATCAATAAACGTACCAGCCACATTACAGTAGTGGTATCTGAGAAATAAGGAGGGATAACGTGTGGGTCAAAAAGTAAACCCGGTAGGACTTAGAATTGGTATTATTCGCGACTGGGAATCCAAGTGGTATGCTGGAAAAGATTTCGGCGATCTGCTTATGGAGGACGTAAAAATCCGCGAATATTTGAAAACAAAACTGAAAGATTCCGCTGTTTCCCGTATTGAAATCGAACGTGCGGCAAACCGCGTGAACGTAACCATTCATACAGCTAAGCCTGGCATGGTTATCGGTAAAGGCGGATCGGAAGTCGAGGTTATCCGCGGCTACCTGTCCAAGCTGACTAACGGCAAGAAAGTTCATATTAACATTTCGGAAGTTAAAAATTCGGATCTGGATGCGATTCTTGTAGCTGAAAGCATTGCACAACAACTGGAGCGCCGCGTATCGTTCCGTCGTGCATTGAAACAAGCGATTCAAAGATCGATGAGAGCCGGAGCCAAAGGTATTAAAACATCGGTTAGCGGTCGTTTAGGCGGAGCGGAAATCGCCAGAACCGAAGGATATAGCGAGGGTACAGTTCCTCTTCATACATTGCGTGCGGATATCGATTATGGTACGGCGGAAGCTCACACCACTTACGGTCGGATCGGCGTAAAAGTATGGGTCTATCGCGGCGAGGTTCTTCCAACGGCTAAGAAAAAGGCTGCTACGGAAGGAGGCAACTAATCATGTTAATTCCTAAACGTGTAAAACACCGCAAAGAGCACCGCGGGAAAATGCGCGGCCGTGCAAAAGGCGGAACGGAAGTTCATTTTGGTGAATATGGTTTGCAGGCGTTGGAACCGGCTTGGGTAACCAACCGTCAAATCGAGGCTGCACGTATTGCCATGACCCGTTACATTAGACGGGGCGGTAAGGTTTGGATCAAAATCTTCCCTGCCAAACCAATCACTCAAAAGCCGCTTGAAGTCCGGATGGGTAGCGGTAAAGGTAACGTAGAAAAATGGGTTGCTGTCGTTAAACCGGGTAAGGTTCTGTTTGAACTTGCCGGCGTAAGCGAAGAAGTCGCTCGTGAAGCTATGCGTCTCGCCTCTCACAAGCTGCCAATCAAGACGAAGTTTGTGAAAAGAGAAGAACTGGGTGGTGAAGCAAATGAAAGCTAGTGAATTTCGCAACTTAACCACTGCTGAGATCGAACAAAAAATTTCCGGATTTAAAGAGCAGCTCTTTAACCTCCGTTTTCAACTAGCTACAGGTCAACTGGAAAATCCCGTACAAATTCAAAAAGTCCGCAAAGATATTGCTCGGGCAAAGACGGTTTTGCGTGAAAGAGAATTGGGAATCACTAGTTAATGAATGAGAGAGGAGGATTTTAACATGGCTGAACGCAACGAGCGTAAAACGCAGCAGGGTAAAGTCGTCAGCGACAAAATGGACAAAACCATCGTTGTCGCCGTTGAAACTTATAAGAAGCACGACCTTTACCACAAGCGCATCAAATACACGAAGAAGTTCAAAGCTCATGACGAAAACAATGAAGCCAAAATCGGCGATATTGTTGAAATCATGGAAACCCGTCCGCTCTCCAAAGACAAACGCTGGAGATTGGTCAAAGTGGTCGAAAAAGCGGTTATCGTTTAATATAAGCATTCGGCATCAATTCCGGAAGGAGGGAATTACACAATGATTCAACCATTTACACGATTGAAAGTAGCTGACAATTCTGGTGCAAAATCGCTGATGTGTATCCGCGTGTTGGGTGGTACCGGTCGTCGTACCGCTAACATCGGTGATCTGATCGTTTGCTCTGTGAAAGAAGCAACACCAGGGGGCGTTGTCAAAAAAGGTGATGTGGTTAAAGCTGTAGTTGTACGTACGAGACGCGGTGCGCGCCGTAAGGACGGATCCTACATCAGCTTTGACGAGAATGCAGCGGTTATCGTAAAAGAAGACAAGAGCCCGCGTGGTACTCGTATCTTTGGACCGGTAGCTCGTGAACTTCGTGACAGAGACTTCATGAAAATCGTATCTCTGGCTCCAGAAGTTATCTAATTGTCGTTCATTGACATTCAATTCGGATGCTTACGAAGTGGTTTTCTAACGAAAGCCTAAGCAGACGCTTACGAGGAAGGCATTCTTCCGAATGCCCTTAGGAGGTGGAAACATAATGCCAAAACAACCGAAGAAACTCGAGTCCCATAACAACAAACTTCATGTCAAAAAAGAAGACAAAGTGTTCGTTATTAGCGGTAAAGATAAAGGAAAAACGGGTCGCGTGATCGCTGCTTATCCTCGCGAGAACCGCGTGTTGGTCGAAGGTGTAAACTTGATCAAGAAGCATGCCAAGCCATCCCAACAAAACCCGCAAGGCGGCATCCTTACACAGGAAGCTCCTATTCACGTATCCAACGTGATGCTGGTCGATCCAAAAACAGGCGAGCCTACACGTGTTGGCTACAAAGTGCTTGATAACGGCAAAAAAGTTCGCGTTGCGAAAAAATCCGGCGAGATTATCGATTAATATCTGGTAAGAAAGGAGGCACTCGGATTCATGGCTGCAAGATTGAAGGATCGTTTTCTGAACGAAATTACTCCTGCTCTGATGCAAAAATTTAATTACACCACGGTGATGCAGGTTCCTAAAATTGAGAAAGTAGTTATCAATATGGGCGTTGGCGAGGCGGTTTCCAACTCTAAAGTGCTCGATACTGCTGTACAAGATCTGCAATTGATCTCCGGTCAAAAGCCGGTGATCACAAAAGCGAAAAAATCAATCGCAGGCTTTAAACTGCGTGAAAATATGCCGATCGGCGTGAAAGTAACATTGCGCGGCGAGCGTATGTACCACTTCTTGGACAAATTGTTTAACGTTGCTCTTCCGCGCGTGCGCGACTTCCGCGGCGTATCTACCAAAGCATTTGACGGCCGCGGCAACTATACGCTCGGATTGAAAGAACAGTTGATTTTCCCGGAAATTGAATACGACAAAGTAGACAAGGTCCGCGGCATGGATATCGTCATTGTAACAACAGCTAAAACGGATGAAGAGTCCCGTGAATTGTTAACACAATTAGGCATGCCGTTTTCCAAATAATCAGGACAGGCACCCGAGTGCCGGATCCCAACGGAAACCCCAGGAGGTGTAAACTGAAGTGGCAAAAACTTCGATGAAGGTCAAACAGCAGCGTCCTCCTAAATTTAAGGTGCAGGCCTATACGCGCTGCGAACGCTGCGGTCGTCCGCATTCCGTGCTTCGGAAATTTAAAATTTGCCGGATTTGCTTCCGCGAATTGGCATACAAAGGCCAGATTCCTGGCGTGAAGAAAGCAAGCTGGTAAAACTCATAGTTTCGGGAAGGAGGTTTCAACACATGGTTATGTCCGATCCAATTGCAGATATGCTTACACGCATTCGCAACGCTAACGTCGTTCGTCATGAGACTGTGGAAATTCCGGCTTCGAAGATCAAAAGAGAAATTGCTGAGATCCTCAAGAAGGAAGGCTTCATTCGTGACGCTGAATATATCGAAGACAACAAGCAAGGTATTATCCGCGTATTCTTGAAATACGGCCCTAACAACGAGCGCGTTATCACTGGTCTGAAAAGAATCAGCAAGCCAGGCCTGCGCGTTTATGCGAAGAGCCAAGAGGTGCCTCGCGTACTGGGCGGCTTGGGTATCGCCATCCTGTCCACATCCAAAGGTGTGATGACGGACAAGGAAGCTCGTCAATCCAAAGCCGGCGGAGAAGTTATCTGCTACGTTTGGTAATTAAGATTTTGAATGAATGGAGGTGCAGAACATGTCCCGTATTGGTCGCAAACCAATCACGATCCCAAGCGGAGTAAACGTGACTATTGATAACACATTGATTACGGTAAAAGGACCTAAAGGCACTTTGAGCCGTGAACTGCATAGAGATATGAAGATCAACGTTGAGGGCAATGTCATTACAGTAGAGCGCCCTTCAGATAATAAATTGCACCGTTCTCTCCATGGTACGACGCGCAGTGTTGTGCAAAACATGGTGAGCGGAGTAACGGACGGATTTGCTAAAAGTCTCGAGTTGGTTGGCGTAGGATACCGTGCGAACAAATCCGGCAACAAGCTGGTGTTGAACGTAGGTTACTCGCACCCGGTAGAAATCGAGCCGGAAAACGGCATCGAATTCGAAGTTCCTTCGAATACGAAAGTCATCGTTAAAGGAATCGATAAAGAGCTGGTAGGTGCAACTGCCGCTAAAGTCCGTTCTGTTCGTGAGCCTGAGCCGTATAAAGGTAAAGGTATCAAGTACGAAGGCGAACGTATTCTTCGTAAAGAAGGTAAAGCCGGTAAGAAGAAATAAGGCCGCGTAATGGACACTGCGTGCTAATGTTTCTGATCCAACTCGAAAGGAGTGACACAAGAATGATTACCAAAGTCGATAAAAATAAAGCGCGTTTGAAAAGACATCTTCGCGTGCGCAAGAAAATTCAAGGAACGGCTGAGCGTCCTCGTCTCAACATTTTCCGTTCCTCCAAGCATATGTATGCCCAATTGATCGACGACGTTAAAGGCGTTACACTTGCCTCCGCTTCCACGCAAGACAAGGAGCTCAGAGAGGGCATCCGTAACGGCGGCAACATCGAAGCGGCTACGAAGGTTGGAGCATTGATCGCTGAACGCGCCAAAAAAGTCGGTGTCGATAAAGTGGTTTTCGACCGCGGCGGATATTTGTATCACGGTCGTGTCAAAGCACTTGCAGACGCTGCTCGTGAAGCAGGTCTTGAATTCTAATCTAAATTTACACATAAGGAGGTAAAGGACTTGCGTATTGATCCCAATACTTTAGAGCTGACTGAAAAAGTCGTTCATATTAACCGCGTTGCTAAAGTAGTAAAAGGCGGTCGCCGCTTCAGCTTCAGCGCACTCGTGGTTGTAGGCGACGGCAAAGGTTGGGTAGGCGCTGGAATCGGTAAAGCTTCCGAGGTACCTGACGCGATCCGTAAAGGTATTGAAGATGCAAAGAAAAACCTGATTCACGTTCCTATCGTCGGAACTACAATTCCTCATCTGGTGACCGGACACTTCGGCGCAGGTAAAGTTCTGCTTAAACCTGCTTCCAAAGGTACAGGAGTGATCGCGGGCGGCCCGGTTCGTGCCGTGCTCGAACTGGCTGGCGTAGGCGACATTTTGACGAAGTCCCTCGGATCTTCGAACTCCATTAACATGGTCAACGCTACCTTGGAAGGTTTGGGTCGTCTGAAGCGTGCGGAAGACGTGGCTAAGCTTCGCGGTAAAACCGTTGAAGAACTCTTAGGTTAGGAGGGATACCATGGCTAAGCAATTGCAAATCACCCTCAAGCGCAGCCTGATCGGTCGTCCTGAGACTCAGCGTCGTACAGTTACGGCACTTGGGCTCCGCAAGCTGAATCAAACTGTAACCCAAGCAGACAATGCCGCGATTCGCGGAATGGTAAACCAAGTCAATCACTTGGTGGAAGTTAAAGAAATCGAAGCTTAATAGACTACCATATAGCTAGAGGAGGTGCGAACGATGAAATTGCATGAGCTTACTTCTGCTCCTGGTTCACGCAGTTCCCGCAAGCGCGTAGGACGCGGTGTGGGCAGCGGTATGGGAAAAACGGCAACTCGTGGTCATAAAGGTCAAAATGCGCGTTCCGGCGGCGGTGTTCGTCCAGGATTTGAGGGCGGTCAAAATCCGCTTTATCGTCGCTTGCCAAAACGTGGATTCAACAACTATTTCCGTAAGGAATTTGCTGTTGTCAACGTTGAGGATTTGAACAAATTCGCAGCGGGTACGGAAGTTACTCCGGAGACTTTACTTGAATCCGGCATCGTGAAAAATCCAAGAGACGGTATCAAAATCCTGGGTAACGGTGAAATCACGGTTAAATTGAACGTTAAGGCCAACAAATTCTCCCAATCTGCGGTAGAAAAAATTCAGGCTGCAGGCGGTCAAACCGAGGTGATTTAATGTTTCGTACCATATCCAATATTATGAAAGTAGAGGATCTGCGCAAACGTATCATCTTCACCTTACTTGTGCTGATCGTCTACAGGATTGGTGCTTTTATTCCGGTACCTAACATCAACACGGACATTCTGAAGCTCCAAGACCAAGCCAGCCAAGGCGGCGTGTTCGGGTTGCTTAATACTTTTTCCGGCGGCGCTCTGTTCCAATTCTCCATCTTTGCGATGGGGATTATGCCTTATATCACGGCATCGATTATTGTGCAGCTGCTCTCTATGGATGTCATTCCCAGATTTGCACAATGGGCGAAAGAAGGAGAAGCAGGCCGAAAAAAGTTAGGGCAGATTACCCGTTACGGGACCATCGTGCTGGGCATCATTCAAGCGTTCGGACTTGCGATCGGTTTTAATCGTCTGTACACCGGACTGGTTATCAATCCGACATTTGCGACCTATGCTTTGATTGCTATCGTTCTCACGGCGGGCACTGCTTTTCTGATGTGGTTAGGGGAACAAATCACCGAGAATGGCATTGGAAATGGTATTTCCATTATCATCTTTGCAGGCATCGTAGCTGCCATTCCGACAAGTATACAGCAAATTTATCAAACGCAATTTGTTGATGCCGGCGGGGCGCTCTTCCTTAACTTAGTGAAACTCGTGATTATTGCGCTCGTGGTCATTGCATTGATTGCCGGTGTGATTTTCGTCCAGCAGGGCGTGCGTAAAATCCCTGTACAATATGCTAAGCGAGTGGTCGGGCGCAAAATGTTCGGAGGCCAATCGACGCATATTCCGCTCAAAGTTAACGCGGCGGGTGTCATTCCGGTTATCTTCGCGCTTTCGCTTTTGGTGTTTCCTCCGACAATTGCAAGCTTCTGGAGAGGCAATCCGGTTGCCGATTGGATTATCACGAATATGAGTTATACACATCCGCTTGGGATGGTGTTGTATGTTTTACTGATCATCGGATTCACTTACTTCTACACCTTTGTACAGATTAACCCAGTACAAATGGCGGACCAGATGAAGAAGAACGGCGGCTATATCCCGGGAATTCGACCAGGCAAAACGACATCGGCTTACCTGACGCGGGTAATGACAAGAATCACTTTGTCCGGGGCGCTTTTCCTGGCTGCCATTTCCATTCTTCCAATCATCTTTGGTGCATTGGCCGACTTGCCTCAATCCGTGCAGATTGGCGGCACATCCTTGCTGATCGTCGTCGGTGTAGGATTGGAAACGATGAAGCAAATCGAAAGCCAGTTAATCAAACGCCATTACAAAGGTTTCATTAACAAATAGTGAATAGGTACTGATAGCTGTTTTTCAAAGCTATCGGCACCTATTGTGCTGTTAGCATCAAATGATGCGAGTAGGGGAGGAAATCGTGATGAACATCATCTTTATGGGGCCTCCTGGTGCAGGTAAAGGTACCCAGGCGGAACGAATCGTTGACGAGTTTCAGATCCCGCATATTTCAACCGGTGATGCATTCAGGCTGGCGATGAAGCAGGAGACGCCGCTCGGGGTTGAAGCGAAGAAATATGTTGACCAGGGTTTGCTTGTCCCGGATGAAATTACGATCGGGATTGTTCGTGAAAGACTTGGGCAGCCTGACTGCAGTAAAGGATTTTTGCTTGACGGTTTTCCCCGGACCATCTCTCAAGCGGAGGCGCTGGATGGTATCGCGATATCGCTGGGTAAAAGTATCGAGCATGTGATTAACCTGAAAGTGGACCGGGATTTATTGCTTGCCCGTCTGACGGGTCGTAGAATTTGTAAATCTTGTGGAGCTACGTATCATATCTTGTTTAACCCTCCTGCACGTGAAAATGTTTGCGACAAATGTTCAGGTGAATTGTATCAACGTTCGGATGACAACGAAGAAAAAGTAGGGACTCGTTTGGACGAGTATATCAATAAAACCGCTCCGCTTTTGGAGTACTATCGTAACAAGGGAATATTGCGTGAGGTTAACGGTGAGCAAGAGATAAATACGGTTACTGCACAAATCAGTTCACTATTGCGAGGGCAAGCGTAATGATCATTTGTAAATCTGAAGCTGAATTGGAATTGATGCGGGAGGCTGGGCGGATTGTTGCGGAAACTCACCTGCTGCTTCAAAAACACATTCAGCCCGATATTACAACCAAAGAGCTCGATCAAATCGCTGAGGATTATATCCGAAGTCAGGGCGCAATTCCGTCTTTTAAAGGTTACAATGGTTTTTCCGGAAGTATCTGTGCTTCAGTCAACGATGAATTGGTTCACGGCATACCCGGCAAAAGAAAGCTGAAGAATGGCGATATTATTAGTATCGACATCGGTGCGCAGTATAAGGGCTACCATGGAGATTCCGCTTGGACTTACGGTGTCGGGACGATCTCCGACACGGCAAGGAAGCTTCTGGAGGTGACCGAAAGGTCGCTCTACGCAGGAATTGCCGAAGCCAAACCGGATGTCCGGCTGTACACGATATCTAACGCTATTCAGAGGTGCATTGAGAGTGAAGGTTTTTCGGTTGTCCGGGAGTATGTAGGACATGGGATTGGTACCGAGCTTCACGAGGAGCCTCAAATTCCGAACTACGGCCCGGCCGGTCACGGCCCGCGGCTAAAGCCCGGTATGGTGCTTGCGATCGAACCAATGGTCAATGTAGGGGAACGATATGTTCGAACCTTGGAAGACAATTGGACGGTCGTCACGGTGGATGGCACACTGTGCGCTCATTTCGAGCATACCATAGCGATTACGGCAGACGGTTACGAAATTTTGACGCTTCTCGGTAAGTAGGCTTTACCATGGAACCATCGAATATGCCTGTCATCGGACAAATCGTAAGGGTGAATCGGGGGCGTGATTCCGGGAAGTACGCCGTCATTATCGGCGTCGTAGACCAACGATACGTGTGGATTGCGGACGGCGGAAAACGGAAATTCGATGAACCCAAGAAGAAAAATATCATTCATCTTGATCTCCTGCCGGCGGTCAGTTCGGAAGTAGCTGATAGTCTGCGTGAGACCGGACGTGTCACGAATGGCAAATTACGTTTTGCACTCTACAGCTATGTGGACAATTTATCTGAAGAAGCGCTAGAGAAAGGAGAATGACTGTGGCCAAAGAAGATGTAATTGAAGTTGAAGGTACAGTGATTGAACCTCTTCCGAATGCAATGTTTAAAGTGGAACTGGAGAACGGTCATAAGATACTTGCTCATGTATCCGGGAAAATAAGAATGCACTTTATCCGGATCCTGCCTGGTGATAAAGTGACGGTCGAACTCTCGCCTTATGATTTGACCAGAGGCCGTATAACCTATCGTTTTAAATAAATGTAATCTTACGAAGTAAGTTTTTCTCTTGAAAAACGCTGCTTATGCTTACGAAGAAAGTTTTTCTAACGAAAAACTCTTAGGAGGTAACCACCATGAAGGTTAGACCATCGGTCAAGCCGATTTGCGAAAAATGCAAAGTCATTCGCCGCAAAGGGAACGTTATGGTAATCTGTGAAAATCCGAAGCACAAACAAAAACAAGGTTAAGGAGGTGCAGGTATAAATGGCACGTATTGCTGGTGTAGACTTACCTCGTGACAAACGGGTAATCATCGCTTTGACTTACATTTTCGGTATCGGTAACACTACCGCTCAGAAGATTGTTGCTCAAACTGGTATTAATCCCGACACTCGCGTTCGCGATCTAACGGAGGATGAAGTAAGCAAAATCCGTGATGTGATCGACAAAACGTTGAAAGTGGAAGGCGACCTGCGTCGTGAAATCGCATTGAACATTAAGCGTCTCATCGAGATCGGCTGCTATCGTGGCGTTCGTCATCGCCGCGGCTTGCCTGTTCGCGGTCAACGGACGAAAACAAACGCTCGTACGCGTAAAGGACCTCGTCGTACTGTAGCTAATAAGAAAAAATAGTAAAGGAGGTAACGCATAAATGGCTAAACCAAAAAAAGTTGTTCGTACCAAACGTCGTGACCGGAAAAATATCGACTCCGGAGTGGCACATATCCGCTCCACGTTTAACAATACGATTGTCACTATTACTGACCCGCACGGAAACGCGATTTCTTGGGCTAGTGCCGGTAATCTTGGCTTTAAAGGCTCGCGTAAAAGCACTCCGTTTGCCGCTCAAATGGCTGCCGAGTCCGCTGCGAAGGCTGCTATGGAGCATGGGATGAAAGCCGTTGAGGTTATGGTTAAAGGACCAGGCGCAGGCCGTGAAGCTGCGATTCGTTCCCTTCAAGCCGCAGGGCTCGAAGTTAACCTGATCAAAGACGTAACTCCGATTCCTCATAACGGTTGCCGTCCTCCAAAACGCCGTCGTGTCTAATTCAGGATTGCTAAGTACAAGTGGTATATTTATCCAAAAGGTGAGAATACTATTTGGATAGGCATACTGCACGTCTTATACGTCTTAAGTTATCCAGAGGGAAACGACGTTTGAAGGAGGGTTAACCAATGATCGAAATCGAAAAGCCGAAAATAGAAACCGTACATTCGAGCGAAGACGGCACCTACGGGAAGTTTGTAGTTGAGCCTTTGGAAAGAGGCTACGGGACTACGCTGGGCAACTCTCTTCGCAGAATCCTGCTTTCGTCTTTACCGGGTGCGGCCGTATCATCCGTGCAAATCGACGGCGTTCTGCATGAGTTCTCCACGATTCCAGGTGTTGTGGAAGATGTTACGGAGATCATCCTTAACCTGAAGGGGCTATCGTTAAAGATTCATTCTGACGAGGAGAAGGTTCTTGAGATCGATGCCGAAGGTGAAGGTACTGTTGTGGCTGGCGATATTCGCGGCGATAGCGATGTGGAAATTCTGAATCCGGATTTGCACATTGCTACGCTTGCCTCCGACGCCCGGCTTCATATGAGAATTCATGCGAACCGCGGCCGGGGATACGTACCGGCGGATAAGAACAAGCGCGAGGACCAACTGATCGGCGTGATTCCGATTGATTCGATCTATACTCCGATCACCCGTGTCAATTACAGCGTGGAAAATACCCGCGTCGGTCAAGTCACCAACTATGATAAGCTAACCCTCGAAGTCTGGACCGATGGAAGTATCAGACCCGAAGAAGCCGTGAGCTTGGGCGCAAAAATTTTGACGGAGCATCTGATGCTCTTTGTCGGATTGACCGATGAAGCCAAAGATGCCGAGATTATGGTAGAGAAGGAAGAGGACAAGAAAGAGAAGGTTCTCGAGATGACTATCGAGGAACTGGACCTTTCTGTGCGCTCTTACAACTGCCTGAAGCGTGCGGGTATAAATACGGTGCAGGAATTGATCACGAAAACGGAAGAAGATATGATGAAGGTTCGTAACTTGGGTCGTAAATCGTTGGAGGAAGTTCAGGAGAAGCTGGAAGAGCTTGGTCTTGGACTCCGTATGGAAGATTAATTCTCAAGCAAGCGAACGGTATTAATTCAACAGAAGGAGGTTGCACACATGGCATACCAAAAGTTGGGTCGTGACTCCAGTGCGCGTAAAGCTTTGTTTCGTGACCTGGTAACCGACTTATTCATACATGAACGTATTCAAACGACGGAAGCGAAAGCGAAAGAACTTCGTTCGATCGCAGAGAAGCTGATCACTTTGGCCAAGCGCGGAGATCTGCATGCGCGTCGTCAAGTAGCTGCTTTCGTTCGCCGTGAAGCAGCGAACGACAATCAAGATGCCATTCAGAAGCTTTTCTCCGATTTGGCTCCTCGCTACGCAGAACGTCAAGGTGGGTATACCCGCATTTTGAAGCTGGGACCTCGCCGCGGCGATGCAGCACCGATGGTTTACTTGGAACTTGTAGACCGGGCTTAAGAGAAAAAAGGATGGGAAAGGGTGGACGGGATCTTAGGATTCTGATGAAACCCTTTTTTTTGTAGTCAGGTAACGGTGAACGGAAATACGCACGGGAGGCTTGGCCGTGAGGAACATTTGCATGACCGTCAGCTATGACGGTACCGCGTACAATGGATTTCAAACGCAGCCGGGGAAAAATACGGTTCAGGACCAGCTTGAGCATGCATTGCTGCGATTGACAGGCGAGGAACTGAAAATTATCGCATCAGGCCGGACGGATGCAGGGGTTCATGCAAAGGGTCAAGTCATTAATTTCCATACTCATTCCCGCATACCCGTTGAACGCTTTTGCCTTGCGATGAATTCATGGCTTCCGCGGGATATCCTTGTATGGGATGCAAAGCAGGTAGAGGATGGGTTTCACGCCAGGAAATCGGCAAAGCGAAAGACATATCGATATACGATACGCTGCGGCAAATATATCGATATATTCAGGAGTCACTTTGAGGTACATCATCCGGCCCCCCTCTGTGTCGAATCGATGCGTGACGGCTTAAAGCAGTTGATAGGGGAACATGATTTTACTTCTTTTTGTTCAACTAAAACGGTGGCTCAAAGCCATGTCAGGACGATTTATGATGCCTGGATCGAATGTGAGCCGATGGATACGGAGCTGCAGTCATTCGCTATGCATATCTATTTGACCGGTAATGGTTTTTTGTACAACATGGTACGAATTATCGTAGGAACGCTCATCGATATCGGAGAAGGCAAACGGTCAAGCTCTGAGATTCGAAGCATTCTGGAGGCCAAAGATCGTTCATTGGCAGGACCCACTGCAATGCCGCACGGTTTGATGTTATGGAAAGTTTTTTATGGTGAAGAGCCATTGCGGCCTTGATTACTGCAGCTAAATGTAGTAGAATATCTAATGGTGTTTCTTGACTGGCTAACCCACGGCCCCGGGTCATGCAAACGACCATCCGACTATTAAACCTATGAACATTAAAACGAATGTGATGAAGATAGATTTAGGAGGAACATTTCATGCGTACCACATATATGGCGAAGCCAAATGAAGTTGAACGCAAATGGTACATCATCGACGCTACGGACAAGACGCTTGGACGTCTGGCCAGCGAAGCGGCAAGTATCCTGCGCGGCAAGCATAAGCCTCAATTCACTCCGCATGTTGACACCGGCGATTTCGTCATTATCATCAATGCAGAGAAAATCAACCTGACAGGTAAGAAACTGCAAAATAAAAAGTACTACCGTCACTCCTTGTATCCAGGCGGTTTGAAAGTAACCACCGCTGGAGATATGCTGAAGAACAAACCGGAGCGTATGCTGGAATTGGCAATTCACGGTATGCTTCCGAAGAATCGTTTGGGCAACCGTATTAAGCTGAAGCTTAAAGTATATGCCGGTTCGGAGCATCCGCATCAAGCACAACAACCTGAAGTTTGGGAACTTCGCGGTTAATAAAGGGAGGACTGTCTTGTGGCACAAGTACAATATTATGGCACCGGCCGTCGTAAGCATTCGGTAGCACGCGTACGCTTGGTACCGGGTGAAGGCCGTATCATTATTAATAAGCGTAATTTGGACGATTACTTTGGTTTGGAGACTTTGAAACTGATCGTAAAGCAGCCTCTGAACCTCACGGATACGTTGAACAAGTATGATGTATTGGTATTGGCGCATGGCGGCGGTATTTCCGGACAAGCCGGAGCCATCCGTCACGGTATTTCCCGCGCTCTGCTCAAAGTGGACCCCGAATATCGCGGTACTTTGAAAAAAGCCGGCTTCCTGACTCGTGACCCACGGATGAAAGAGCGTAAGAAATACGGCTTGAAAGCTGCTCGTCGCGCTCCTCAATTCTCGAAACGTTAATATTTAACGTTGTAAGAAAAACCTCTCCATTTCACGGAGAGGTTTTTTGTATGATGATAAATATCCGGTTAACCCGGTCGTGGACGGTTGACGGATTGTGTTTCGGCTCGTAGTCCCAATCTTTACGCTCTACGCGGCGTGGATAGGAGATGTGAATGCCGGACAATTTCAATTCATTGACGAGAGCCTTTCGGATCTCCTTGCATGCCGTCCAATAGTGATCGTCTTTAACCAAGCTTGTAACGGTATATTTAGCTCCAAGAGCATTATTTTCTACATCCGGAATACCATATAGCTGCGGCTGCTCAACGGCCTGACCTTTGTCATCTAACAGGAACATCTGCGGCATCGTTGCGATAAGGCGTGTCGAAATAGCATGAACGGCTTTTTCAATGACCGCCGAGTCTGATTGGTCCTCAAAAATAATAAAAACCCGGTAATCAAGTCCTTCACCAAAGTCTGGGCACGGAAGCCTACGGCCAATCCGATCACCCCGGCACCGACAATAATGGGGCCTACTTCCAAACCTACATTACTTAGACACATAAGGACGGCGATAATAAACAACGCATATCTGGGAAAGAGAGCAGCAGCGATTCAAGCAGCAGATTAGGCTCCCAAAAACTCCAGCTCCAATACTTCTCCAGAGAATCAACGGTTTCATAAGACAAGTCGTATCATACCTCCCAGTATAGAAATCTCTTCTAAATGTACTTGAATCAACCAATGGGCTCAAACTTCTTTTCACCGAAAAGGTCATAAGGCAATAAAATAGGATAAACGCCCATCGTAAAGAAAAATTTAATTTGACAAAAAGTCATGAAGAGTTATAATAAAATTCAAATACAATAAAGCGCATTAACATACTCGGAATTATTTTATAGGAGGTACTTATATTATGAATTTATTTGAAAAAGAAGAACTCATTCGTCAAGCCGCTGAAGAATATGAGAACAAGAGCCCTGAGGAACTTTTAGCCTTTGCGGTGGAAAGATTCCCGAATATTACGCTTGCCTGTAGTTTCGGGGCGGAAGATGTCGTACTTGTCGACCTGCTCCAAAAGATTAGTCCGAAAACCGATATTTTCTATCTTGATACGAATGTGCATTTTAAAGAAACGTATGACACCCGTGACCGTCTGCAGCAGCGTTATGGCGTAGAATTTGTACAAGTACTTCCAAAGCTCACCCTGGAAGAGCAAGCGCAGCAATACGGTGAAGAATTGTGGAAGAACGATCCGACGCAATGCTGCAATATTCGTAAGGTGGATCCGCTCACCGATATACTTAAAAATTATGATGCATGGATTACGGGAATTCGCCGTGATCAAGCTCCTACACGTGCCAACGCCAAAAAAGTAGAGTACGATGTGAAGTTCGGACTGGTCAAATTCAACCCGCTGGCAAGCTGGACATCCGAGGATGTATGGAATTATATCCGGAACAACAATATTATTTATAACCCGCTGCATGACCGCAACTACCCAAGTATCGGATGCGAGCACTGCACACGTCCGGTAGCACCAGGTGAAGACCCGAGAGCTGGTCGCTGGGCGGGCTTTGAGAAGACGGAATGCGGACTTCATAAATAAAACAGAATTCTCGGACATAGGAGGAACGTAAAAAATGGGAGAAACCATTCGGCCGCACGGAGGAACATTAATTAACCGTATTGTAGAGGGAGAGCAAAGAGATCGACTGCTGGAGCATGCCAAAGACTTGTTTCCACTAAGAATCAATGCGTGGACGATTTCAGATCTGGATTTGATCGGCGTAGGCGCATTTTCCCCATTGACAGGGTTTATGGGTAAACAGGATTACCATTCCGTCGTAGAACGAATGAGGCTCGCAGACGGAACGGTATGGAGCCTGCCGATTACACTGGGTGTTGAAGATGAGGTCGCGAAAGATCTGGAGCTAGGCCAGGAGGCCGCGCTTGTTGGAGAGAAGGATGGCGTCATTTACGGCATTATCCGAGTGGAGAGCATCTATCAGGTAGACCAGAAGCATGAAGCCGTCAAGGTTTTTAAAACCGACGATACGGAGCATCCGGGCGTGCAAAAGCTGTATACGAAGCCTGCCACTTATGTCGGAGGACCCGTACAGGTTCTAAACCGTCCAAAGCCGGAGAAGTTCGAGGAGTTTTATTTTGATCCGGCTGAGACTCGCAAAATCTTTTCTGACAAGGGATGGAAGACGGTAGTAGGCTTTCAAACGCGTAATCCGGTTCACCGTGCCCACGAATATATCCAAAAAAGCGCGATGGAAATCGTGGATGCGCTGTTCTTGAATCCTCTTGTCGGCGAAACCAAATCTGATGATATTTCGGCTGACGTACGGATGCGCAGTTACCTTGTACTGCTTGACAACTACTATCCGAAGGATCGTGTCTTTTTGGGCGTGTTCCCTGCCGCTATGCGTTATGCGGGACCTCGTGAAGCCATTTTCCATGCGATAGTCCGCAAAAACTACGGCTGCACGCATTTCATCGTAGGGCGCGATCATGCAGGTGTAGGTGATTATTACGGTACTTATGAAGCGCAGGAAATTTTCAGCAACTTCACGGCTGAAGAGCTCGGCATTACACCATTGTTCTTCGAACACAGCTTTTTCTGCACCAAATGCGGCAATATGGCCTCGAGCAAAACTTGCCCGCACGGCAAGGAAGACCACCTTCATTTGTCGGGAACAAAAGTACGTGCGCTGCTGCGCGAAGGTCAATGCCCTCCCCCGCAATTCACCCGTCCGGAAGTGGCCGAAGTGCTCATAGAAGGTATGAAAGAGCCTGAATATCAGGTATAAGCGGCTGGTCTAATTGTCCACCTCGTCCCATAAGATGAAAGTGAGTCTATGGGATGCGAGGTGGATTTTTCATGTTCCGAAGAAGAAAGAGGGTTGTGATCTGGCTGACCATGCACAGCGGAATCAAAATTGTCATGTCCGCCATATTGGTCGCTCTTATGCTATTCATGTTGACATATGAGCTTCCTTCGACCAAAACATGGACCTACTGGACAATGCCTCTTTCAGGTAAGATCATAGCTTTGGATGCAGGGCACGGCGGACCGGATGGGGGAGCCCGCAGTAAAGACGGACTGGATGAAAAGGACGTGAATCTGGCCATCGCCAAGTATTTGCGGGATTATTTGCAGCAGGCGGGAGCGCTGGTCGTGATGACACGCGAGGATGACAGGGATTTGGCGGATCCGTCGACCAGAGGCTACAGCCGCCGCAAAACGGAGGACCTGTTGAAACGGGCGGAGTTCATCTCACAGTCAAAGACGGACTTATTTTTAAGCATTCACTTAAACAGCATACCGTCGGCCAAATGGTCAGGTGCGCAAACGTTTTTTTACCCGAATCATAGGGATAATGCTGCATTGGCTGCCTTAATTCAAGACGAAATGAAGAAAAACTTGAAGAATACCGATCGGGTGGCGAAGCAAGCAGATAAAGAGATTTATTTACTGAAAACACTCCAGATGCCCAGTGCTTTAGTGGAGGTGGGGTTCTTGTCCAACCCTGCGGAAGCGGCTTTGTTGAGAGATCCGGCGTATCAGAAAAAAGTGGCTGCCGCCATCTATCAAGGGATACTGCGCTACTATTCCGGGGAAAAAGTGGGATCGGATTGATTTTGTGGTATAATAAGCAATAACGTACATCATAATTAACGGCCGAGGTGACGATGTGGTAACCAAAGAACAGTTGCTGGCTTCATTGAGCCAGTTGAAGGATCCTGAATATGGCATAAGTTTAGCCGATTTGAATTTTGTCCGAGATGTCATGATCAAGGGAAACCATGTGTCCGCTACGGTCTTGCTTTCCAATGAAAGTGATGAAAATAAGCAGCGGCTGCAGCAAGAAATTACGGCGGCTTTCAAAAAAATCGGTACGGAGCAGGTGCACCTCCGTTTTCGTCCGCTTTCCGATTTCGAACGCAGCGAAGCGGCACGCAAAGTTCAGCAGACGGGCGTTGCGGCTGGGTCGCAAGCGGCCGCTCCCGGTGCTGCCAAGGCTGGCGTGAACGTGTTGGACCCGCAATCGGGTGTGAAATTTATCGCCGTTGCAAGCGGTAAAGGCGGTGTTGGCAAATCGACCGTTACGGTGAACCTGGCTGTTGCATTAGCGAGACTTGGCAAGAAGGTCGGGTTGGTGGATGCCGATATCTACGGCTTCAGTGTCCCTGACATGATGGGAATCGAAGAGCGGCCTCAGGCTGTGGAGAACCGTATTGCTCCAGTTGAGCGTTTCGGGGTGAAAGTCATTTCGATGGGCTTCTTTGTGGAAGAGAATACGCCGGTCATATGGCGCGGGCCAATGCTTGGCAAGATGCTTCGCAACTTTTTTAGCGAGGTCGATTGGGGAGAGCTGGATTATATTCTTCTCGACTTGCCGCCAGGTACGGGAGACGTTGCTCTTGATGTTCACCAGATGATTCCTCACAGTAAAGAAATCATCGTTACAACACCTCATGCCACTGCCGCATTCGTAGCAGCCAGAGCAGGAGCGATGGCTCTTCACACCAATCATGAAATCCTCGGTGTGGTTGAGAATATGTCGTATTATGCCTGCAGTCAATGCGGAAATAAGGATTATGTGTTCGGCCGTGGCGGCGGAGCGAAACTTGCAGAGGAGCTGCATACAAGCCTCCTTGCCCAAATCCCGCTCGGCGTACCGGATAATCATGTATCGGAGCCGGATTATTCGCCTTCGGTTTACAAAGCGGATACCGAAACCGGGCAAATCTACAAAGATGTGGCAGAGCAAGTGATTCGTCAGTTAGAAGGAACAAGACAGGCCTAAACCAAGGCCTGTCTTTATTTCATTTTTTAGCTTCCTTGCTGACCGCCCTGTTGACTTCCTCCATCGCTATTTCCTCCACCGCCTCCTGAGGATTGTTGTCCTTGCTTAGGGGCAGATTCTTCCTGAAGAACCTTTTTCATTAAATTCATCAATTCCAGACGGAACAAGGGACTTTGAAGAGACTCTTGAATGACGGCTTTCATTTGAGTTCGATAGGGTGTACTTTTTATGGTTTCCAGCAGCAAATTCTCAAAATCGGGGCTTTTCATGGCATCCATCATTTGTTTTTGATATTCCGGATCCTTCATTAGATCTTTTTGAAGCTGCTTCATATTCTTTTCGATGGCTTTTGCAAACTGTCCGGCAAATCTTGGATCGGTGATCATTTTTTGAAGAAACTGGCTATTCTCCGTATCGACCAGTACATCTTTCACAGCCAATTGCAATTGCTGTGTATCGCCTGCAGAAAGGATTTGAAGCTTGCTGTTCTGTTGAATTGTAGCTTCCTGAATAGCCTTTCGACCGTCTTCGGTCTTCAGTATGTCGAGTACCATGGATTTGGTATCCTTATAGGTAGCACCGCCGTTGCCGGATGAAGCTTGAATCTCGGAACCGCAAGCCGTTAAGACGCCGACGATCAAAAGAACGGGAACTACACGGATCCATCGAGCGATCATTAGTCAGGGCTCCTTTCTTATTATTTTAGCCATAGTATTTGTAACGGATGGCGGGATTAACACAATTGTCGTTAGCTTTTTATTGTGAAGGTTGGTACAATTAACTGTTGAGATGACATATTGGAGGGTAACGGTTGTGACAATAAGAAAATGGTTTTACCTGTTTTGGACCACTCTTTTGGTTGGAGCGGTCACTGCCATCGTCACAGGGCTTGTTTTGCAATTTTCGGATCAGCAAGTGGCTCTTGGCGGCAAAGAAATCGGATTCAGTATGTTAACCATGTTTCTTGGCGGTTCTACGATCAGCGTTCTTAGCCAGATGGGCTTTTTTGCATATCTTATTATTCGCTACCTGTTTATGGGAATGTTTCGCCGCAAATGGACTTGGGATATGCTTCAAGTCATCATCATTGTGATTGTACTGTTTGATTTGGTGTATTTGCGGTATGCGCAAAGCGATGGGCAATCGGCATGGGTGGGATACTTGGTGTTCCCTGTCATTCTTACAATCGCCTCAGTGATTGTATCTTGGTGGAAGGCAAGGCTTACGAATCAAAGCGCTTGGATTCCCACGTTGTTTTTCATGATAGCGGTCACGGCGATTGAAGCCATTCCGTCGCTTCGCTTGGATAATCCCGCCTCCACGGTATTTATGTTGGTTCCGCTGTTTGCATGCAATGCATGGCAAATTTTAATTTTATCCAAAGTACTGCAAACAAATAAAGAGCCGCTATAACGGCTCTTATGTTATTTGTAAGTTTTATTTTAATGAATTTGCTTCAGGAGGGTATCCTCTACCGGTGGCTTGTTATCCACTTGCGCCAGTTTCATGAGCTGGCTGACCGTGACAAATTCAAAGCCCTTTTCTCGAAGCTGGTCAATAATAACCGGTAGGGCCTCATGAGTTTGCTTTGAGGAATCGCTGGCATGCAGCAGTATGATATCTCCCGGATGAGCTTTGCTTACTACGCGGTTGATGATGTTGTTTACCCCTGGATTTTGCCAATCCATGGAATCGGTATCCCACTGGACGACAGAATAGTTCAATTCTTCAGCAATTCGGAGCACGCGCTTATCGAAATCGCCGTTCGGCAATCGAATCAGCTGAGGAGAGGTGCCGGTGACTTCACTCAATATCTGGTGTGCCGTTCGAATTTGTGCACGGATCTCTTCATCGTTCAAACTGCTGTAATTGACGTGTTTATGCCCGTGGCTGCCAATTTCCCAACCGCCTTTCACAATTTTATTGACAATTTCCGGATGTTCCTTGCTCCATGGTGAAGACAGGAAGAAAGTGGCGTTCTTAACACCTTTATCTTCCAGTATTTTGAGAATAGGCTCGGTCCGTTTATCCCCCCAACTAATATCGAAGGTCAGCGCCACGACTTTTTTGTCGGTTACTACGCTGTACACGGCGGATGGCTTTTGTGAAAACACGGAAACATTCTCGCTTTCCGAGTAAATAATACCGGCAGCGAACAGGCTCGCAACCGTAATGATCAGCGCTTGTTTTATCTTTTTGCCGCTGAAGACATAAAAATAATTCACATGCTTGGCCTCCTTTGCTCATCCTCGAATCGAAAAGGCTTGTTTAATCAAGTATTAGTAACAATGTATGCTCGTACCAATAACTTATGCTTAAATACGGAGGGATCACAGATGAAATGGAATCATGCCATAGAACAATTAAAATTAATGAAGCATTATTTTATAGCTTCCGTTCTGGTGTTTCTGGCAGGGATGCTGATGGGTGCTTTGTACTCGGAACAATTTCAAGCCTTTATTAACACTCAATTGGAAGCGTTGAAACGAATTACAGACACGTTAGCGGAGAAACCGAATCAGCAGTGGTCGTTGTTTTGGTTGATCTTTTGGAATAATGCATCCAAATCGCTGCTTGTCATAGTCATGGGCGTACTTTTTGGAATATTCCCTTTATTTTTTCTGATTGTAAATGGACTTGTACTCGGCTATGTAGCTGTAGCGGCGGGACAAAAAGAATCCTGGCTCTTTGTAATCAAGGCGATTGTTCCGCACGGGATTTTGGAGCTTCCCGCTATTATTATTGCATGTGCTTTAGGGCTCCGGCTTGGAATGCTGTTGCTCAAAATGTTCCTGTCGATCTTCAGTCCTTCACGTTCCCTGCAAGCAAGAGAACAACTTCGTGCATTCGTCAAAGCGTTAGTTCCGATTAGCGTGATGCTTGTTATTGTCTTGTTCGTCGCCGCATTAATCGAAAGTACATTCACGTTGTGGCTTGTACAGGTATAAATACAATGTGTGTCCGCTCATAAATATTCCAAAAACTGTGCATAACAATAAAACGAGCAAGATGTTTTGAAGATCACGGTATGCAGTGGGAGTCCGGCCTTTCAGGTTCATTGCGTACTTCTGCTGCCGTCTTGTTTGTGTTTCCTGAATTTTAAGTCGAGAGGGGTTAACGCTGCCGCATGTTGGGCTTCTTATTCAATGAACGGGAATGCAAAGAGTTGAATTATGTTCTGCGTAAGGAACTGGACGAAATGCTTTTTGATTTGAATGATCAAAGAATCGATACGGATATTAAAAAAGCGATTGAATCCAGATATAAAGTAATCTTTCGTATGTATGCGCGATTAGCCTCTCCTAAAGAAATTTCGAAGTACGCCAGGAATCGCATGTATCATTAAAATCGTATGTAATCATAAAATAGGTATCAAATGACTTGACTTCAGAGGATGAGATGTGATATTTTATTACTCGTTCTCGTTATACCGAACAAGCTGTTCCAACAAAAAAATAAAAAAGCTTGCAATCGGATAGGTGAATGTGTTATATTATAAAAGTCGCCGCTAAACGAGGTGACAATAAACGACAAGCTTTAAAAGGCTTGTACAGCAAGGTTTTATTCGTGAAATTGCCCTTTGAAAACTGAACAACGAGTGAGTGTAAAGATAGAGAATCGAAAGATTCTCGCCAGTAGTAGATGATGAGCTAATCAGCTTTTCTTTATTGGAGAGTTTGATCCTGGCTCAGGACGAACGCTGGCGGCGTGCCTAATACATGCAAGTCGAGCGCTAGGGGTTCTCCCTTAGGGGAGACCTCCTGGAGCGGCGGACGGGTGAGTAACACGTAGGCAACCTGCCTGTAAGACCGGGATAACTACCGGAAACGGTAGCTAAGACCGGATAGGTGGTTTCTCCGCATGGAGGGATCAAGAAACACGGTGCAAGCTGTGGCTTACAGATGGGCCTGCGGCGCATTAGCTAGTTGGTGGGGTAACGGCTCACCAAGGCGACGATGCGTAGCCGACCTGAGAGGGTGATCGGCCACACTGGGACTGAGACACGGCCCAGACTCCTACGGGAGGCAGCAGTAGGGAATCTTCCGCAATGGACGCAAGTCTGACGGAGCAACGCCGCGTGAGTGAAGAAGGTTTTCGGATCGTAAAGCTCTGTTGCCAAGGAAGAACGCCTTGGGGAGTCACTGCCCTGAGGGTGACGGTACTTGAGAAGAAAGCCCCGGCTAACTACGTGCCAGCAGCCGCGGTAATACGTAGGGGGCAAGCGTTGTCCGGAATTATTGGGCGTAAAGCGCGCGCAGGCGGCCGCTTAAGTTTGGTGTATAAGCCCGGGGCTCAACCCCGGATCGCACCGAAAACTGGGTGGCTTGAGTGCAGGAGAGGAAAGCGGAATTCCACGTGTAGCGGTGAAATGCGTAGAGATGTGGAGGAACACCAGTGGCGAAGGCGGCTTTCTGGACTGTAACTGACGCTGAGGCGCGAAAGCGTGGGGAGCAAACAGGATTAGATACCCTGGTAGTCCACGCCGTAAACGATGAGTGCTAGGTGTTAGGGGTTTCGATACCCTTGGTGCCGAAGTCAACACAATAAGCACTCCGCCTGGGGAGTACGCTCGCAAGAGTGAAACTCAAAGGAATTGACGGGGACCCGCACAAGCAGTGGAGTATGTGGTTTAATTCGAAGCAACGCGAAGAACCTTACCAGGTCTTGACATCCCTCTGACCGGTACAGAGATGTACCTTTCCTTCGGGACAGAGGAGACAGGTGGTGCATGGTTGTCGTCAGCTCGTGTCGTGAGATGTTGGGTTAAGTCCCGCAACGAGCGCAACCCTTGAGCTTAGTTGCCAGCATTAAGTTGGGCACTCTAAGTTGACTGCCGGTGACAAACCGGAGGAAGGTGGGGATGACGTCAAATCATCATGCCCCTTATGACCTGGGCTACACACGTACTACAATGGCCGGTACAACGGGAAGCGAAGGAGCGATCCGGAGCGAATCCTTATAAGCCGGTCTCAGTTCGGATTGCAGGCTGCAACTCGCCTGCATGAAGTCGGAATTGCTAGTAATCGCGGATCAGCATGCCGCGGTGAATACGTTCCCGGGTCTTGTACACACCGCCCGTCACACCACGAGAGTTTACAACACCCGAAGTCGGTGGGGTAACCGCAAGGAGCCAGCCGCCGAAGGTGGGGTAGATGATTGGGGTGAAGTCGTAACAAGGTAGCCGTATCGGAAGGTGCGGCTGGATCACCTCCTTTCTATGGAGTCCATGCTGACGGTAGGTCAGCGGACAAATCTGCAACGTAAGTTGCAACGGCACTCACTCGTGTTCAGTTTTGAAAGGTGCAATGCCTTTCAAAACCGTTTGTTCCTTGAAAACTGGATATCGAAACAAAGCAAAATGCTGAATCATCCCGCTGCGATTTTTGTAAGAAAATCGTCAGCAGCCGATACGTAAGTGTCGGTACCGAATAACCAAATTGGTTAAGCTAATAAGAGCACACGGAGGATGCCTAGG
Organism: Paenibacillus naphthalenovorans; assembly: GCF_001465255.1. NCBI lineage: Bacteria > Bacillati > Bacillota > Bacilli > Caryophanales > Paenibacillaceae > Paenibacillus > Paenibacillus naphthalenovorans. Next base: position 4,604,714 of record NZ_CP013652.1, read on the forward strand.
CGCTAGGAGCCGATGAAGGACGTGGCGAACGACGAAATGCCTCGGGGAGCCGTAAGCAGGCTTTGATCCGGGGATGTCCGAATGGGGAAACCTGCGTATCGTAATAGATACGTACCATGCAGTGAATACATAGCTGCATTGGAGGCAGACGAGGGGAACTGAAACATCTAAGTACCCTCAGGAAAAGAAAACAAAAGTGATTCCGTCAGTAGCGGCGAGCGAAAGCGGATTAGCCCAAACCAGGGGGCAAGCCCCCTGGGGTTGTGGGACGTCAACGTGGGTTGAGCAGAGTAGGTGAAGCGGTCTGGAAAGGCCGGCCGGAGAAGGTAACAGCCCTGTAGCCGAAATTCTGCGAAAGCCCTAGACGGATCCCGAGTACCGCGAGACACGTGAAACCTCGTGGGAATCCGGCAGGACCATCTGCCAAGGCTAAATACTCCCTGGCGACCGATAGTGAAGCAGTACCGTGAGGGAAAGGTGAAAAGAACCGCGGGAGCGGAGTGAAAGAGAACCTGAAACCGTGTGCTTACAAGAAGTCAGAGCCCGTTAAAGGGTGATGGCGTGCCTTTTGTAGAATGAACCGGCGAGTTACGTTTGCAAGCGAGGTTAAGGTGAGAAGCCGAAGCCGCAGCGAAAGCGAGTCTGAATAGGGCGAATGAGTTTGCAGGCGTAGACCCGAAACCGTGTGATCTACCCCTGTCCAGGGTGAAGGTGCGGTAACACGCACTGGAGGCCCGAACCCACGAATGTTGAAAAATTCGGGGATGAGGTGGGGGTAGCGGAGAAATTCCAATCGAACTCGGAGATAGCTGGTTCTCCCCGAAATAGCTTTAGGGCTAGCCTCGGGAGATGCGTCGTGGAGGTAAAGCACTGATTGGGTGCGGGGCCCGCCAAGGGTTACCAAGTCCAGTCAAACTCTGAATGCCACAGACGTTAACCCGGGAGTCAGACAGTGAGTGCTAAGATCCATTGTCAAGAGGGAAACAGCCCAGATCATCAGCTAAGGTCCCCAAGTGTGTGTTAAGTGGGAAAGGATGTGGAGTTGCGCAGACAACCAGGATGTTGGCTTAGAAGCAGCCACCATTCAAAGAGTGCGTAATAGCTCACTGGTCGAGTGACTCTGCGCCGAAAATGTAACGGGGCTAAACACACCACCGAAGCTATGGCTAGATATGAAAATATCTGGGGTAGGGGAGCGTTGTAACAGCGTTGAAGGTTGATCGTGAGGACAGCTGGAGCGGTTACAAGTGAGAATGCCGGTATGAGTAACGAAAAGATCAGTGAGAATCTGATCCGCCGAAAGCCTAAGGGTTCCTGAGGAAGGTTCGTCCACTCAGGGTAAGTCGGGACCTAAGGCGAGGCCGAAAGGCGTAGTCGAAGGACAACAGGTTGAAATTCCTGTACCACCGTGAACCGTTATGAGCGATGGGGTGACGCAGAAGGATAGTGACGCGAGCTGATGGATGCTCGTCCAAGCAGTGAGGCTGGTGTGCAGGCAAATCCGCACATCGAAAGGCTGGGCTGTGATGGGGAGGGAAAATTGGAGTACCGAAGGTCATGAGTTCAGGCTGCCAAGAAAAGCCTCTAGCCAGGGAGAAGGTGCCCGTACCGCAAACCGACACAGGTAGGCGAGCAGAGGATGCTAAGGCGCGCGGAAGAACTCTCGTTAAGGAACTCGGCAAAATGACCCCGTAACTTCGGGAGAAGGGGTGCCCCGGTAGGGTGAATAGCCCGAGGGGGCCGCAGTGAAAAGGCCCAAGCGACTGTTTAGCAAAAACACAGGTCTGTGCGAAGCCGCAAGGCGAAGTATACGGGCTGACGCCTGCCCGGTGCTGGAAGGTTAAGGGGAGCGGTTAGGGTAAGACCGAAGCTGTGAACCGAAGCCCCAGTAAACGGCGGCCGTAACTATAACGGTCCTAAGGTAGCGAAATTCCTTGTCAGGTAAATTCTGACCCGCACGAATGGCGTAACGACTTGGGCGCTGTCTCGACGAGAGATCCGGTGAAATTTTAATACCTGTGAAGATGCAGGTTACCCGCGACAAGACGGAAAGACCCCATGGAGCTTTACTGCAGCTTGATATTGGACTTTGGTACGATCTGTACAGGATAGGTGGGAGCCAGGGAAGCATGAGCGCCAGCTTGTGTGGAGGCGACGTTGGGATACCACCCTGATCGTATCGGAGTTCTAACCTGGTGCCCTAAGCGGGTATGGGGACAGTGTCAGGTGGGCAGTTTGACTGGGGCGGTCGCCTCCTAAAGCGTAACGGAGGCGCCCCAAGGTTCCCTCAGAATGGTTGGAAATCATTCGCAGAGTGCAAAGGCAAAAGGGAGCTTGACTGCGAGACAAACAGGTCGAGCAGGGACGAAAGTCGGGCTTAGTGATCCGGTGGTACCGAATGGAAGGGCCATCGCTCAACGGATAAAAGCTACCCTGGGGATAACAGGCTTATCTCCCCCAAGAGTCCACATCGACGGGGAGGTTTGGCACCTCGATGTCGGCTCATCGCATCCTGGGGCTGAAGTAGGTCCCAAGGGTTGGGCTGTTCGCCCATTAAAGCGGTACGCGAGCTGGGTTCAGAACGTCGTGAGACAGTTCGGTCCCTATCTGTCGCGGGCGCAGGAAATTTGAGAGGAGCTGTCCTTAGTACGAGAGGACCGGGATGGACGTACCGCTGGTGTACCAGTTGTCTCGCCAGAGGCACGGCTGGATAGCCAAGTACGGAAGGGATAAGCGCTGAAAGCATCTAAGCGTGAAGCCCCCCTCAAGATGAGATTTCCCAGTACGTAAGACCCCTTGTAGACGACGAGGTAGATAGGTTCGGGGTGGAAGCACGGCAACGTGTGGAGCTGACGAATACTAATCGGTCGAGGGCTTATCCAAAAAGCACATGAAGATGATCAGCGGCTTGGTTTCGATCCAGTTTTCAGGGCGCAAGCCTTGAAGTTGCAATGCCAGTTTTGCTAAAGCAAAACACTTCGTTTGGTGATGATGGCGGAAGGGAACCACGCGTACCCATACCGAACACGACCGTTAAGCCTTCCAGCGTCGATGGTACTTGGACCGCAGGGTCCCGGGAGAGTAGAACGTCGCCAAGCGAATATTCCCTGATAGCTCAGTTGGTAGAGCACTCGACTGTTAATCGAGTTGTCACAGGTTCGAGTCCTGTTCGGGGAGCCAAACTTGCTTCCATAGCTCAGTAGGTAGAGTGCATCCATGGTAAGGATGAGGTCACCGGTTCGATCCCGGTTGGAAGCTCCATACATAGGGCCCGTTGGTCAAGGGGTTAAGACACCTCCCTTTCACGGAGGTAACAGGGGTTCGAATCCCCTACGGGTCATCCCGTGGAGGCTTAGCTCAGCTGGGAGAGCATCTGCCTTACAAGCAGAGGGTCGGCGGTTCGATCCCGTCAGCCTCCACCATCATATGCCGCTGTAGCTCAATTGGTAGAGCAACTGACTTGTAATCAGTAGGTTGGGGGTTCAAGTCCTCTCGGCGGCACCAGAGATGAATGATCTACATATTGGGGATTAGCCAAGCGGTAAGGCAACGGACTTTGACTCCGTCATGCCTAGGTTCGAATCCTAGATCCCCAGCCATTTATGAGCCATTAGCTCAGTTGGTAGAGCACCTGACTTTTAATCAGGGTGTCGTAGGTTCGAGTCCTACATGGCTCACGTTGTAAAACGCGCGTATGGCGGAATTGGCAGACGCACCAGACTTAGGATCTGGCGGGAGACCGTGGGGGTTCAAGTCCCTCTACGCGCATCCGAAACATAAAGACCCTTGGAACAAAACTTCCAAGGGTCTTTTTATATTGTTCTCAAGAACGCCGCTGCTGCCCCTTGACAATCTCCTTGCTACATCCGTATCCACAGACTTTCTGCACTATGCCCAGAAGGGAATGAGGACTTGACGTGGCTCATACGGTATAAGGTATCAAAAAGAAATTGACAGATGGCATAAGTATGTTATAATGTGAAATATAGAAACAAACTAATATATTAGATATTAGTTGAAGACAGTAAACCTCTTTGGTAGAAATTTGACGGGGATCTTGGAGTAGTGCTGCCAAATCAAAGCCTCTGATAAGGAATACTAAGGGAAACGAATAATCAAATACAACAGGATGGGAGTGTAAACATGGGCTCAAATCAAGTGGCCATCGTAACTGGCGGTTCGTCAGGACTTGGATTATCCGTTGTTCAGCGATTTGCCGAAAAAGGCTTGACCGTGGCGATCGTCGATATTGCAGTGGAAAGCGGAGAAGCGCAGAAAAACAGATTAAGAGCTGAAGGCTATGATGTTCATTTCTTCCCGGCCGACGTATCTGATCAAGAGGGTGCCAGAGTAGTCGCAGAGAAAGTCGTTAAAGCATTGGGCAGTATTCATATTCTGATCAATGCGGCGGGAATCATCAGACGCTCACCCAATGTAAAGGTAACAGACCAGGAGCTTAAAGGTGTCCTCAATGTTAACTTAAATGGAACCGTTTACATGTGCCAAGCGGTTCAACCTTATATGGCTCAAGGCGGAGGCGGTGCCATTGTTAATTTTGCTTCGATGCTTGCCCATTACGGAAGCAAGAATTTGCTGTCGTACGCTGCCTCGAAAGGAGGAATCGTTCAAATTACGAAATGCTTGGCGGTGGATTGGGCTGAATATAATATTCGCGTCAACGCTGTAAGTCCTGGTTATATCGAGACACCATTGTCATCCGGCGCAACGAGGGATCCCGTATTTAAGGACAGAATTCTTTCGAGAACCCCGCAAAGACGTTTTGGGTTACCGCAAGAGGTTGCTGCTGCAATCGATTTTTTGAGCTCCAAGGACGCAAGCTTTATTACGGGTGCCGTTCTTCCTGTAGACGGCGGACTCCTCGCCGGAGATCCATCTTTATTCCCGCCTGCCTAATATTTTTATAAATAATAAACAAATGGAGGAAAGAAAAAATGACACAAACACAAACTTTAAATGACTTTACAAAAATGGTTGGATTACCGGATCAGGCCATTGATATTAACGAGATCCCTTGGGTTCCCCAAACCGATCGTGTATGGTTTAAACCGGTTCGTTTTGATTTGTCTACCGGACGTTGGATTAACTTATTGAGAGTATTGCCAGGCGGAATAGTAAACCGTCATCGTCATACCGGCGGGCAGGTCATGGCCTATACCATCCAGGGCCAATGGAGGTATTTGGAAAGAACGTGGGTCGCTAAGCCAGGTACATTCGTTTATGAGCCGCCGGGCGACATTCACACGCTTGTCGTTGATGGAGAGGAAGAAATGATCACGCTCTTCATATTGGAAGGAACGATTCAATATTTGGATGATGAAGATCAAGTATATTATCAAGACGATGTGTTTACGAAATTGAAGCTTTACAAAGAATACTGTCAAAAACACAATATTCCGGAAATCAACTTGCTGTACTAAATCGACCCGAGCCTCGAATGCTTGAATTATCGGAAAAGCCGTGATCAGCGGCATGCAAGTTAAAAGCAAAAGTATCTATCGGCTCGTTGCGATGGGTACTTTTGTTTTTCAAGCCATATACACGCTTTAGATCGGGTTCTTGTACAACAATTGTAAAATGAAGGATGGGGAACTACTAATGAAGAAAATAATTAATCCAAGGCCGCAAATTGATGAAGCAAAAATTAAACCTTTTCGTGATATGGCCGATGTGTTATCGTTATCCTGTGTGGTCGGAGATGCGATGCAGCGCAATCAGGTCATGAGGCATGATATGAAACCGAAAGCGGCAAATAAGAAAATCATTGGACCTGCCATTACGGTCAAATTAACCGCCGGCGATATTGTCGATTGCCTGGAAGTATTTGAGGTTGTAAAACCGGGCGATGTGATCGTCATTGATGCTTTTGGGGAAACTGAAACCTCCATATGGGGAGGATTGATGTCCGGCCTGGCACGAAACGCGGGTGTGGCAGGTGCGGTCATTGACGGCAGCTGCCGAGATACGGATGAATCCAGAATGCTCGATTTTCCCATTACCGCGAAGGTTTCCAGTCCAAGAGCCGCACACACGGCGTATTCCGGTAGAAAAGAGCCGATCGAAATTAATGTTCCCATAAGCTGCGGCGGTGTCATTGTTCACCCTGGCGATTTGATTGTAGCCGACGAGATCGGCGTTGCTGTCGTCCCTTATGACCGGTTGGAAGAGGTATATGCTTTGGCGCGTGAGCAGGCTGACAAGGAAATAGCGACCAGAGAAGAGATACTGAAAGGAGCGACTGTGGAAGAGTTACTTCGAAAATTCGGGAGAATTTAACGTAAAGGTTGGTTGCTGATGTTTAGAATAACGATTGATACGGGAACAACCAATACCCGTGTAGTTTTATGGAAGGCGTATGATGCCGTGGACTCGGCAACGGCTGAAACGGGAGTGAGAAATACCGTACTTAACGGCAGTAACGAAGCATTGAAAACAACGATCGGTGAATTGATTAACAAGCTGTTACAAGCCAACAATCTGGATGTAAGCGATGTAGATATCATTGCCGCGTCGGGGATGATCACATCCAATGTTGGGCTGGTGGAAGTGCCGCATATTCCCGCACCTGCAGGGATGGATCTGCTTTCAAAACATATGGTTTGCAAACGGTTTCCTGAAATCGTGGATAAGGATATCTGGTTTGTCCCCGGAGTTAAAAGCATTTCGAATTCATCTGACACAACAGAGGATCGTGTTACTGATATTATGCGGGGAGAGGAGGTTGAAACCTTTGCATTGGTGGAAAAACTAAATGTAACCGGACCGGCGCTTTTTATTTTACCTGGATCGCATACGAAATTTGTTTTCCTGGATGCTCAAAAACGGATAACGGAAAGTCTTACGACGCTTACGGGTGAACTGCTTATGGCTATATCGAATCATACGATCATAGCCAATGCAGTTAATAAATCTTATGCAGCTGCTCTGCTTCCGGATCGGGTGATTGAAGGATATCAGCGGGCTAAACAAGCGGGCCTTGGTCGGGCAGCATTTTCCATACGTGTATTGGACCAATTCTCAGAACTTAGTGTGAACGAGAAAGCCAATATGCTGATGGGGGTAGTTTTTGCCGAAGATCTTCGGGCCATTCTTAATCATCAGGCGATCTTTGCTTCGCAGAAAATACCAGTTTATATAGCTGGAAAAGAGATCGTAAGGGATACTCTCGCGCTGCTTTTCAGCGTGGAGAAATACGAGGGAGAGGTCATTCCTGTAGATTCTCAAACGATGCATCATTTGGCAGGATACGGTGTACTTCGTGTTGCGGAATATGGCGGGTTAATTACTTGATCAGGTCAATGAACATTTTGCACAGGAGCAGAATTTACAATTTACGTTGCTAGATGTAAAATGGCACTTAGAAATCATAAAGATAACGGGTGTATGTTTCGATAAACGGAACATGCACCTTGACTAGAGGGTGATAACTTGATCATATTTGATAACAGCAACCTGCATGAGCGTGTATATGTTTACTTAAGGGATAAGATACTAAATAATGAATTGAAGCCGGGGTCCAAAATCATTTATGAAGATATTATCAAGGAGCTTGGGGTAAGTCGAACACCGCTGCGGGATGCCATCAATAGACTAAAGCAGGACGGGCTTATTGATGTCAAACCGCGTTCGGGATCTTATGTCAATCTGCCTAATGTAAAGGATATTGAAGATTTGTATGATGTAAGAAAAGCTTTGGAACTCAAAGCCCTTACCATTGCGGCACGCACCATGTCAAAAGCTCAAATTCAATTACTGATCGATGAAGCGGACAGAGCTGAGGAATCCATCCGGAAAGGGGATATGAAACCCTTTTTTGAAGCCGACAGGAATCTTCATCGCACGATTATTCAACATTCCAATAACCAATTGCTGGTCTCGATTATGAGCACATTGGAATTAAAGATTAAATGGTATGGGGTCATTATTACCAAAAATTCGGACAGACCTCGGCAGGCGAACGAAATGCACAAGAAGATTTTGCAGGCTTTGTTCGATTCAAACATCGAAGAAGCCATACATCTAATGGATGTGCATATCGACGAGATTAAGCATCATACCATTGAGGATTATTCGTGATGGAGCAAGGAGGACGAATTTCAAGCAGGGATCGTACGATCACGTTTCCTTATCCAGTATGATCATGATTCATCCTCCGGTTCGCAGGGGGCGTGCTTGGAGCATGTTCCGATTTGCCTCATATAAAACCGGTTCTTTTTTCTCAAAATTGAAGTTAAAAATGGAACAAAAAAAGTTTGACAGATTTGTGATATGTGTTATAATTTGAAATATCGACAGAATCTAATATATTAGATATTAGATTCCTGATTGCCCAAAATGGAATCGTTTACAATAAAACGGTTTCTCGGCATGCAAACAACAGGAGGTTGAGACGTATGGAAGCGTCTGCGACGAAGAAAGCTTCTAAGTTCAATCACGGGATTATCGATTGCGATGTGCATCAGTGTGTCAAAAGCTATGACGATTTGAAGCCTTATATGCCGCGGGTATGGTGGGATCGATTGAAGGCCCACAATGCGACATTGCCTTTTCTCTTGTACCGTCCGATCCCCTTGGAACGCAGCGATGCAGCACCCGGCAACGGACTTCCTCCGGGCTCCGACCCCGAATTCGCGAAGGCCGATTTACTGGATCGCTACAATATAGAAAGAGCGATTCTGACAGGCAACCTGTTGTCCATCTCGGCGCACAACAATCCGGATTACGCCGCGGCGCTGGCCTCCGCATTCAACGACTACACGATGGATACGTGGCTTCCAAGCGATGAGCGCTGGTTGGGGTCGATTGTCATCGCAACGCAAGACCCGCTGCTCGCCGCCAAAGAAATCGATCGTCTGGGGTCGCATCCGAGAGTAGTTCAAGTGCTTATGACGTCCGGATCACGCGAGCCTTACGGACAGCGACGCTACTATCCGATCTACGAAGCGGCGGTACGCAACAACCTGGTGATCGGGATTCACGGCGGCGGGGAAGGAGACGGCATCAACCCGCCGACAACGGCAGCAGGGTACCCGACGACGAACTTTGAGCGCCACAACATCCTGGCGATCCACCACATGTCGCAGTTGAACAGCCTTGTTTGTGAAGGCGTTTTCGAAACGTTCCCGACGTTGAAGGTGGCTTTCATCGAGGGCGGCTTGGGATGGCTGCCGCATCTGATGTGGCGGATGGACAAAAACTTCCGTGCGATGCGCAGCGAAGTGCCGTGGTTGAAGTACAAGCCGAGCGAATATATTTTGAAGCATGTCCGCTTGACGACCCAGCCGATCGAAGAGCCGGACAACAGGGAACTGGTTCAAATGCTCCAATTGATGCGAGCCGAAAAAACGGTAATGTTCTCGACGGACTATCCGCACTGGGACAACGACGCTCCATTATTCGTGCTGAACAAGCTGCCTGAAGAGATGCGCCGGCGGGTAGCGTATGAGAACGCCGCCGAGATGTATCAGCTGCAGGAAAGAGGCTTGCTGGCAGGAGGTGTAGCGAAATGACGAAGTATGATGCCGTCGGAGTAGAAGAGCTTGAAGCCGGAGCATGCAAGATTGTAACGATTGCGGGAAAAAGCATCGGCGTATACTATAACGGCAAAGAATATTATGCGATCCGCAATGTGTGTCCTCACCAGCAGGTCGAGCTGTGTAAAGGGAAGTTCACGGGAACGACGCTGGAATCCAGGCCGCATGAATACATTTACGGAAGAGAAGGCGAGATTCTGACCTGTCCCTGGCATGCATGGGAGTTTGACGTGAAGACGGGGAAGGCGCTGGTCGACCCGGACCGGTACAGAGTGAAAGTGTACGAGGTATCGGTTGAAAATAACAGAGTATGGGTACATGTGGATTAATGGTGTTTTTAGCTGATCATCATTCTCGTTAATTCTCTCGATAACTATAAATTTATGGGTCATATAGTATGGGATTCTGGGAGCTGAAACATGATAACGCTTAAATTGGATCCGGAAGGGGATTCACTCAGTGAACGCGTTTATCTGTCTTTAAGACAAGCGCTCTTAAAGGGAGAACTTTATCCCGGTTTCCGGTTGGTCGTTTTAGATATCGCCAATTCTCTAGGGATAAGTCAAGCTCCGGTCAGAGAGGCCATGGAACGGCTGAAACAAGAAGGCTTGCTCATCAGCAAGCATAACAAAGGTTCATTCGTATCCGATATTACGCAGAAGAAAATCGAGGACATCTATGAAATGCGGGAGCTGATTGAAGGCTTTGCCGTAAAGAGAGCGCTGCCAACATTGAAATCAAGCGACATCGATTATTTGAACCGATTGTATTCGGAAATGAAAAGGTGTGCCCAAGAGGATGATGTATTCCGATTGATCGAATATGACATGCGCTTTCATGGTTTGTTCTACGAACGCTGCGGCAATGAAGTCCTGTCTCAGCAATGGAATCAGATCCATGTTCAAATCAAGAGATTCATAGCGGTTGCGACGCAAATCTATTTCCCTAACTTGGAAGCGGTTGCAGACAGCCATATTCCGCTTCTCCGTTCTCTGGAAAACGGCGACGTTCATGAAGCGGAAGCCATCTTTAGCGATCATATCAAAGTATGGTGGCGGACGAAAAAATGAGTTGTCCAATAAAATCGGATAAAGGAGTGAGAAGGATTGCCAGAATCCCAGCAGTATTATGATACGCTGCAAGAAAAGCTGTACTCCGCCGTTATTTCTGATATCCTGGATGCTCACGGCTACAGAAATCAGACCATGCATCCGGATATTCGGCCGCTGACTCCGGATATGGTTATCGTGGGACGAGCCAAAACGGTGCAGGTGGCTGATGTGCACCGGATTCCGGAAAAGCCTTATGAGAAACAGATTCAGGTTCTGGATGCGATTCAACCGGGCGAGATTTTTGTAGGAGCGGTCAACGGCTCTAAACGCTCAGCCTTTTTTGGAGAACTGATGTCAACAGCGACACAGGTTGCCGGCGGCAGAGGAGCCATCATCGACGGGATGGTCAGAGACGCCAAAAAAATTCTGGAATTAGGATTCCCCGTATTTTCTATAGGATTTCGGCCTACCGATTCCCTGGGGCGAAATGAAGTGATCGAGTACGACGTTACGATCGAATGCGGCGGAGTTACCGTTCAGCCGGGAGATCTCATTTTTGGCGATATGGATGGCGTTGTCGTGATTCCAAAGGCAATAGAAAAGCTGGTCATAGAGCAGGCGCTGGATAAAGTCAGCGGAGAAAATCTGGTTCGCGACAAAATTCGTGAAGGCATGAAAGTTTCAGAAGTGTTTCAAACCTATGGTATTTTATAAAACAAATGAAAACTAGGGGGATATACGATGAACAAAACAATGAAACTTGGAACGGTTGGATTACTTCTTGGAGCGACAATACTGGCTTCAGCCTGTGGCAATCAAGCATCTACGCCAGCAGGGGGATCCGATGCAGCGGAAACACCTAAAAAAGAAGCTGTGAAGTTCCCTACAAAGCCGATCGAGCTTATCGTACCTTTCGCTGCCGGCGGAGGAACGGATCTGGTGGGCCGTGCTATAGCCGAAGCACTGAAGCCTTTGCTTGGACAAGATGTCGTGGTTGTCAATAAGACCGGCGGATCCGGTTCAGTCGGAATGAATGAAGTCGCTCAAGCCAAGGCCGACGGGTACAAAATGGTCATGGCGACACGGGAGATTGTCTCGAATCCGCTGCTCGGTCTTGCGCCATTTAAAACGACCGATTTCAAGTTTGTAGGGAACATTAACAGAGACCCCGCCATGATTGTCGTCTCCTCCAAATCGAAATACAAAACGTTTGAGGACCTGATTAACGATATCAAAGCCAACCCTGGAAAATTAAATTTCGCTTCATCCTCTACACCTAGCTTATATGGTATTCCATTTGCCGAAGCTGCCAATTTGGATTTTATTACGATTCCTTTCCAAGGTTCGGCCCAGGCGATTGTCGAGGTATTGGGCGGCAGAGCTGAATTCGGAATTTACAACCCGGGCGAAGTCAAATCCCAAATCGAAAGTGGAGATTTACGCCCGCTCGCAGTAATGAACGACAAGCGGCTTGAAGGATTCTTCAAGGATGTGCCGACTGTAAAGGAAAAAGGAATTAATGTCGATTGGGCCGGAACTTACCGCGGGATTGCCGTACCTAAAGATACGCCGGATGAAGTTGTAAAAGTGTTGGAAGAAGCGCTTGGCAAAGCAGTGAAGGATCAAAAGTTTGTTGAATTCATGAATAAACAAAATCTGTTTATTGATTATTTAAATTCAGCAGAATTCCAGGAAATGATTAAGAAGGATACGGTAGCATTGGATGCCATTGTACAGGTAGTGAACAAGCAAAAGAAATAATCATGAGGAATGGGGGCGGAGCATGATCTGGTCAATTCTCCCGCCCCTTTCGAATGCTTTGACCCTGTACTTTTGAGAAAGGGTGTGTAAGATTGAAAAACGCGGGTATGTGGGCGGCTTTACTTCTGCTCGGATTTTCAGGATTTATGTTTTGGCAGTCTTTATCTTATCCTTATTATACTCCTGCGGGCCCTGGGCCTGGTTTTCTTCCAAGATGGATATGCATCGCTTTAATCGTGCTCTCTATTTTGTATCTGTGGGAATCGATTAAGAAAAGCGTGATTTATTTTTCGGAAATTTTACCAAAAGGAAGGCCTTTAGCCAGTGTGCTTGTTGCATTAGGTTCCTTGCTCGTATTTATTGTCATTGTAGATTTTACGGGGTTTGTCATTTCTGCTGTCGTGTTATTGTTTATCTCTTTGGTTCGGGAATATAAGTGGTATTCGGCACTAGGCATTTCGATTGTCACTTCACTATTTGTTTTTTATGTGTTTTATACGCTGTTGGGTGTTCCACTGCCTGTGAACGCACTCGGATGGTAAGGAGGAAATAATTTGGAGTCGTTTGCACAACTAATCATGGGATTTGAGACAGCTCTGAGTTGGTGGAATCTGCTGTACTGTTTAATTGGAGTTACCATCGGAATGCTGGTTGGCGTCCTGCCTGGTTTAGGGCCGACAACCGCTACGGCACTTTTGCTGCCGATCACTTTCTCGATGGAGCCCGTGTCGGCCATCATCATGCTGGCGGGGATTTATTACGGTTCCCTGTATGGCGGCACCATCACTTCAGTCCTGATTAATACACCAGGTGAAGCGGCCTCGGTAATCACCTGTCTCGACGGTCATCCGCTTGCCAAACAAGGTAGGGCTGGAACCGCGTTGGGCGTTGCCGGTATCGGTTCCTTTATCGGAGGGATTTTCACGACGCTGGGGCTCGTATTTGTTGCGCCTCCACTCGCCGCAATGGCATTGGAATTCGGTCCTCCGGAATTTTTCGCGCTTATTTTGGTTGGCCTGGTCATGGTCATTGGTTTAATGGGAAAATCATTGGTTCGCGGATTGATATCCGCCCTTCTGGGTTTAATCCTATCCTTGGTTGGTATGGATACGATTTCAGGGGCCGTGCGTTTTGATTTGGGGCAGCCCTTTTTAATGAGCGGTTTGGATTTTGTGACCATCACCATGGGTTTATTCGGAATTTCCGAGGTCCTTTCCGGGATGGAAAACATGTCAAAAGCGGAGAAGCCCGCCAAGGTAAAGGGACTTCTTCCCAAACGGGAAGAATGGCCGGCTACGTTAAAGGCGATTGGCCGTGGTACAGGAATTGGATTTTTAACAGGTCTCATTCCAGGCTCCAACTCCGTTATACCTGCAATCCTGTCTTATTCTTTAGAAAAAAAGCTTGCCAAGGACCCTTCAAGGTTCGGTAAAGGCGCCATTGAAGGCGTTGCAGGGCCGGAGACAGCGAACAATGCTTACTGCGGCTCGGCCATGATTCCATTGTTCACACTGGGAATTCCGAGTTCACCAACGATTGCAATTCTTTTTGGAGCTTTTATCATGCACGGCCTTACGCCAGGGCCTACTTTATTCCAAACCAACCCGGACATCGTTTGGGCGATTATTGCCAGTATGTTCATCGGGAATACGATTCTTCTGATCATGAACCTGCCGATGGCGGGGATGTGGGCGAAGATTGCCATGGTTCCCGGGAAATTGCTTTATCCTATGATTATTGTCGTTTCCGTAATCGGAGCCTATAGCGTAAACAACAGCCTTTGGGACGTAGGGATCATGTTTGTGTTCGGTGTTGTCGGATACTTTATGAAAAAACTGGAAATTCCTTTGGCGCCTCTCGTATTGACTTTTGTTCTGGGTAAAATGCTGGAGACTTCTTTGCTGCAGTCGTTAATCTTTTTCAAGGGTGACTTTATGGGTTTCTTCCAACGCCCTATCGCAGGCACGTTACTGGTAATTTCAGCGGTGATTTTGATCTTTAGCATTTATTCCAGCGTTAGAAACAAAAGAGGCTTCCTTGCGGATGACGTTGAAGCGTAATCCATTCATTCCTTCATATGATGAATATTTTAGTTAATATGATGAAATAGATGAGTATATCGACGAGCCCAGACCTTTATCAGGTACTGGGTTCGTTTCGTTAGGCGGCCGGATTAATTGTCCTTAAGCAGAGAGGTGATCCGGTTTGTCGCTTCTTGGATGGCTGCGATCATCTCCGGTTCCCTTTTCTCCTGAGCCGTGACGAACGGGATACAGATGCTCATACTGGCAATCATTTGGCCGGTGGAATCATAGATAGGAGCGGCAAAACATTTGCAGGCTTCATAGGATTCGGCATCATCAATGCTGTAGCCTCTCTTTCTTATTCGTTCCAGTTCGGCAATGAGCTCATCCACGCTGGTGATCGTATTAGCGGTTAATTTTTCAAATGGGTACCCTTCATACAGCAATCTGATCTGCTCATTGGAGTGGGCGGACAAAAGCATTTTGCCAACGGCTGTAATATAGGCGCTTTGGGCCCGGCCGACCTCCATATGATAGCGCAGGGGATTGGTCGATTCCTCAAAAGCAATGTAGACGATATCCAAGCCGTCCAGAACAGCCAGGTGGACATTTTCGTTAAATTTGCTTTTGATTTGCTTCATAATGGGCTTGGCTATCGGAACTAAAGGAGTGGCAGACATCATATTGGAAAATTGATAAAATTTGGAGCCCAAAAAAAGCTTGCGGGATTCGTCCATTTTTAAGTACCTGCGCTGCAGCATCGTATGTACCAGCGCATGGATGCTGCTGTCGGCGATATTAAGCTTTTTGCCTAACTCCCGAATATGAAGCCCGTCACTGTGCTTTACCAACGCCTCTAGTATATCAAACACCCGATCTGCAGATTTGACCGGTGTGAAAGGCTTGTTTTTCATCGGACAACCCCCAAAAGTACATGATGTTACCCTGATTATAGCATAGCCGGCCCGGTCTAAGTATATGTTCATCTCATGATATTGTCGTTTAATAGGGTATATTTTTTATCATATACGAAAAGAGATTCCCTGTATATGAAATTTAAGGAAATTTTTCGTTTGACAAGAAAACGGATACAAAGTAACATATTACATATATAGAAAAATAAATATCTCATATGTGAAAATTTTCGACTTCAACCATCGATAATGAGGGGAAAGTGATGCCGGCAGACGTGAGTTCCACTGATTTGAAAGCGATTCCAAAAGATGCGGGTGGTAAAGCTTACATGGTTAATGATTAATCTATTGAGGGAGTGATCATGAATGGCACAAGTTGAAGTCAAAGCACCGGAAAAAAAGGTTCGAATGAAACGCTCGATGATTGACTGCGATGTCCATCATCTTGCCCCGGTATCTGCGGTAAAAGACCATTTGCCGAGGTTTTACCGTGATCAGATTGATTTGTGGGGATGGAGGCTTCCGGGTCCGATCTATTTAAACGGCGGGGTTCAGGGGTTAACCGTTGACTCGACTCCTCCGGACGGCACCAACCCTCTTGGCGGTCGCGGTGACCTGGAATATTTGAGGTCGCAGCACCTGGATCCGTTCAACGTCGAATACGGCATATTAACCGGAAGCGATTACTCATTCCAAGCTTCACCCGATCCCGATTATGCGGCAGCGATCTGTTCCGCGCTTAATGATTATACGATAGAGCATTGGACTTCAAAGGACAAAAGGCTGAAGGCCTCTTTGTTTATTGCAAAGCAGGATCCGCTGCTGGCAGCCAAAGAGATCGACCGGATCGGTTCGCATCCGGACATGGTTCAGGTTATCGTGGCGAACGGTGCTGAGAAGCCCTATGGAAACCGTTTTTACCATCCGATTTATGAGGCTTGTGTGCGGCATAATTTGCCGTTCAACATCCATGTGCTTACCGAAGGGCTAGGCATCAACACAGGACCGACAGGTGCCGGTTATGTGACCTACTACCCCGAGTATAGGGCTGCAAGACCGCAGGTCATGATGGCGCACCTGGCCAGCTTTATCTTTGAAGGGGTGTTCGAGAAATTCCCGACATTGAAGGTTGTGCTTCAAGAGGCCGGTGCGTTCTGGATTGCACCGTTCTTATGGAAGCTGGATTCCGATTGGAAAAGTCTCCGTTTCCAAACGCCATGGGTGAAAAAAGCGCCCAGCGAATATTTTCGCAGCAACGTCAGAGTGACCTCCCAGCCGATCGAGATGCCGCCGAGCACAGAGCTGTTCCAGCAAATGATGAAGGCAATTTATGCCGATGAATGCTTAATGTTCTGCAGCGATTTTCCGCATTGGGATTTTGATTCTCCGCTGTTGACATTCCCTAAATTGGATGATGCGCTATGGGAAAGAATCTTCTATCAGAATGCAGCGGACTTATATGAACTTCCCGCACGAAGAAGCGATCAAGGAGGAGCAGAGGGATGAAACGGTTTCTGGCAGGAAAGGTATCCGAAATTCCTGAGGGTTCAAAGAAAATAATTCAGGCCGAAGGACGCAGCGTCGGCGTTTATAATATAGCGGGGCAATATTATGCGCTGCGCAACACCTGCCCGCATCAGGGAGCTGAGCTTTGTTCCGGTATTACGGCATCGTATATTACTTCTTCCGGTCCGGGAGATTTTGTTTACGAACGCGAAGGCGAGATCGTCCGCTGCCCTTGGCACCAATGGGAATTCGATATTAAGACGGGCTGTATGATCACGGATCCGAAGATGAGGACGAAAACATATGATGTCACCGTGGAACGGTACGATGTCTCCGTTGAGGAGAATCAGGTGTATGTCCATCTGTAGGAGACTGTACTTGTACATAAAGCCGGGCTTGGAGCCTGGCTTTCTATGTAAGCGAGAAGATTATCCATATGGGATGGAGGTAATATTTTTATGAAGAAGAGAGGAATGGCTCTGGGGTTAGCAGCTGTAATGGCATTGAGCACGCTATTGGCCGGATGCGGAACCGGCAGCACCCAAGCCACCGGCACGCAAGGAGCAGGCGGCACGGCCAAAACCGTTGAGCTGAAATTTGGTCATGTACTATCCCAGGATAGCCACTTTCAGGTGATGGCCGACAAGATGGCGGAGCTGGCTGCAGCAAAGTCCAATGGTACCATTAAAATTACGGTGTTCCCTCAATCTCAGTTAGGCGGGGACTCGAAGATGATTCAGTCCATGCGTACAGGAGTTCAAGCATTGTCGATTACGAATCAGGCCTCGCTGGTAAATACGGTTCCGGAATTGACGATTTTCGATCTGCCTTACTTGTTTGACAGCATAGATCAAGCGAATAAAGTGCTTAACGGCCCCGTAGGTCAAAAATATCTGGATTTGCTCCCGCAGCATGGACTTATCGGGTTGGGGTATATGAGTGTAGTGGAACGCAACGTATTTGCCAACAAAGCGATCCATAAGCCCGGGGACATGAAATCATTAAAGCTCAGAACGATGCAGGCCCCGGGGCACATCAAAGCTTATGAGCTGCTGGGGACACAACCGACGCCGATGGCTTATTCCGAAGTGTATTTGTCCCTGCAGCAAGGGGTGGTAGACGGAGGAGATACGCCTCCCGACCAATTTATTATGGATAAATTTATTGAAGTAGCCAAGTTCTATAACATGACCAAGATTCATTACTTGCCTCTGATTTTGACGATGTCCAAAATGCAATGGGATAAGATGAGTCCGGAACAACAAAAGACCGTTCAAGAAGCGGCCAAAGAAGCATTGGCCTTCCAAACCGAATACTACAAAAAAGAATACCATGATTCGCTCGAAAAGATGAAGGCGGCCGGGGTTAAGGTCATCGAAACCGATGTCAACGCTTTGAAGGAACAAACCAGTAAGGCTTACGATGTGATTTTGAAGGATATTCCGAACGGAAAACAGCTTTTGGAAGAAATTGAAGCTGCAAAGAAACAATAATTGGTTATGGGGGCTGAAATGGCCCCCATCTGTACCCTTCAAGCCGACAATAGAAAGGGGTTGATTTTGTGCTGCTCATCAAATTCGTTGATAAGTTAAATAAAGTGATGGAATGCCTTGCCGGATTCGCATTGGCACTGATGACTGCCGTTGTATTTGTGCAGGTATTCGTTCGATTTGTACTTGGCGAATTGGGCATTCAGGCATCGGTGCCATGGACGGAGGAATTGGCAAGATATCTCATGATTTGGGCCATTTTTATCGGTGCAGCCGTTGCTGCGCGTAGAGTCGATTCGCTAGCTGTGGAAATCTTGATTCAGGTCGTTCCGCCGTCAGCGGGAAAAATATTGAAACTCACTGCCTATCTATTCGTTCTTGTTTTTTATGTGTGCATTTTCTTTGTTGGCTTAGAAATGGCACAATTCGGATTCTCAGAAAAGGCTCCCGTCTTGAAAGTGCCGATGGTTTACGTATACTCGGCGATGTCCATAGGCGCAGCTTTGACGATTTTGAATACGGTCACATCTTTAATCGATATTTACGTTAACAAAAAGGATATTCTGGATACATCAGATGAAGAAATAAACGCAGAAGTCGAGGCGGCAATAGAAGATTACAAGAAGAACAGAAAGGAGATCGCCGTATGATTTCGTTATTGTTCATTTCCTTTATTGTTTTTCTGTTCATCAGCCTTCCGATTGCTGTTTGTTTGGGCTTTGCTTCCTTAGTGGCTTTATATTTGAAAGGGATTCCTCTGATTACAGTGGCTCAATCCGTATTTGAAAGCTTGGACTCCTTTGCTCTGATGGCGGTTCCCTTCTTCATATTGGCGGGTAACCTGATGCAGACTGGCGGCATGTCCAGACGATTAATTAACCTGGCGAATGTTCTGGTCGGTTGGTTCAGGGGCGGTCTGGGATCGGTAGCTGTGTTAACCTCCATGTTTTTTGCGACCATTTCAGGCTCCTCGTCTGCAACAACGGCAGCAGTGGGTTCAACACTAATACCGGCGATGGAGAATAAGGGGTATCCGAAGAACTTCGCCACGGCTACATGTGCCGCTTCCGGTGAGCTTGGAGTCATCATTCCTCCGTCCATTCCCATGGTCGTTTATGGTTTAGTAGCGAACGTTTCGGTTGGCAGTTTATTTTTGGGCGGATTTATTCCAGGTATTATGATTGGTCTTTCCCTCATTCTGGTCATTATCATTGTTGCGAGAGTGAAAGGCTTTGACGTTGTCAATCGAACAAACAAACGTCAATGGTTGAAAGATTTGTGGAAAGCATTTCTGGATTCGGCGTTAGCCCTCCTCATGCCCTTCATTATTCTCGGGGGGATCTATAAAGGCTGGTTTACACCCACAGAGGCTTCTGTCATTGCGGTGGTTTACGGTTTTGTCATAGGGATGTTCGTTTATCGCGAGATTAAATGGAAAGATTTAATGCCCATTTTTTCCAGATCGATTCTTGCGACCGCAGTCATCATGATGATTGTAGGCTATGCATCGATTTTCGGTTACATCTTAACCGTTGAAGAGGTCCCGCAAAGGCTGGGTAAAGCGATAGCCGAATTTTCGGATAATCCTATTGTCTTTTTGTTGTTGGTCAATATCTTCTTATTTGTTGCGGGAACGATCATGGAAGCGTTAATCACCATTATTATTGTAGCCCCTATTCTGGCTCCGATTGCTATACAATTTGGAATCGATCCTGTTCACTTCGGGATTATTATGGTGGTTAACGTTGCGATCGGCATGTTAACTCCGCCGGTAGCCGTAAATCTGGTGGTGGCCTGTCAAATTGCCAAATTGAAAATGAGCCAATTGACTCGTCCTGTATTGTTATACCTGGGCATTTTAACTTTAGATGTTCTAATCATCAGCTACGTTCCCATACTATCTACCTGGCTTCCTTCATTTATGTAGTGTCGGGTAAACAGCGTAAGGGGAATGCGGTATCATGATCTGCTTAACCGGGTGAAACAAATAAATAAATACGTGGGGAGAAAATGATGATGAAAGCTGCGTTTTATGAAGGAAACAGAACGATTCGGGTAGGAGAAGGCCTCAGTGTGCCGCCTCGCACAGGGGAAGTGCAAATTGAGGTTTCGCATGCCGGCATTTGCGGAACGGATCTGCATATTTTTCACGGCCATATGGACAAAAGAGTAAGCTTTCCTCATGTTATGGGTCATGAGATGTCGGGGGTGATTCATGCGTTAGGAGAGGGCGTTACCGGTTATGGCGTTGGAGACCGTGTGACGGTGATGCCTCTAAGCCCATGCGGTCAGTGTCCAGCCTGTTCAGCCGGACACAACCACATCTGCCAGAACTTGAAATTTCTCGGCATTGAAACGCCCGGAGCCTTTCAAAGCTTGTGGACGGTACCTGCCTTTACCCTGCACCGTCTTCCGGATAGCTTATCCTTAGAGCATGGGGCCATGATCGAACCGCTGGCTGTGGCATGTCACGATGTAAGAATCGGTGAAGTAACAAGCGGGGAATATATTGTCGTGCTTGGCGGAGGGCCGATCGGCATGCTGATTGCTCTGGTAGCCAGAGAAGCGGGAGCCAAAGTATTAATATCGGAAATCAATCCGTTTCGTCTGGAATTAGCCAAAGCGCTCGGTTTGGATACGATCAATCCAAAAGAAGCAGACATTGTCGAATATGTCAATAAACAAACGGGAATGGCAGGAGCCGACGTCGTGTTCGAAGTCACCTCATCGGCAGCCGGAGCGGAAGTCATGACCCGACTGCCCCGTACGCGTGGCCGCATTGTAGTGGTGGGGATTTTTACACAGCCGCCGAAAGTGGACCTCCACCGGTTTTTCTGGCGGGAGTTAAAAATGTCCGGAGCAAGAGTGTATGAGCATGAGGATTTTGAAAAAGCGATACAGCTGTCCGCATCCGGTCAATTGCCGCTGGATCGTTTGATTACTGAAATTTATCCTCTGGAGCGGTTGGAGGAAGGATTCAGGCAAATGGAAAGCGGAAGCAGCGTAATGAAAATTTTACTGAAGTGCTCCTGATTTTGATCTTATACGACTAGGGGGATAACCGGTATGAAAAAAACATCGGCCATCATTGCAACAGGCTCTCTTCTTCTGATGACTCTGTTCGCTTCAGGCTGCGGAAATCAATACGTGAATTCGAGTTCGGCGGAAACGAAGCCGGAAAAGAAAGAAGAAAAAAAGACCATTAATTATCCTGCGAAGCCGATTGAAATCATAGTTCCTTTTGCTGCAGGAGGCGGGACGGATATCATGTGGCGCGCTCTGGCTGAATCGATGAAGACGGTGCTTGGCCAGGATGTCGTTATTGTGAATAAAACCGGCGGATCCGGTGCGGTAGGCATGAATGAAGGGCTTCAAGCGAAGCCCGACGGATACAAATTAACGGCGGCAAACCGTGAAATTGCAGCCCTTCCTGTGCTCGGTCTGGCCCCGTTTAAAACATTCGATTTTAAGTTTATCGGTAAGGTCAATACGGATCCCGCCATGGTGGTTGTTTCTTCCAAATCAAAATATCAAACATTTGAAGAGTTGGTTGCCGATATCAAAGCCAATCCGGGAAAGCTGAATTTCGCCTCCTCCTCCACACCAAGCTATTACGGCATTCCATTTGCCGAAGCTGCCGATCTGGATTTTGTCACGATTCCTTTCCAAGGCACGGGGCAGGCCATTATAGAGGTTTTGGGCGGAAGAGCCGAATTCGGAATTTATGGGATCGGTGAAGTAAAAAATCACATCGAAAGCGGGGGATTGCGTCCGTTGGCCCTTATGGCGGATAAACGAGCCGAAGGTTATTTTAAAGATGTGCCGACCATGAAGGAAAAAGGGATCAACGTGATTGCCCATGCCTATCGCGGTCTTGCCGCACCAGGCGGTACACCCGACGAAATCATAAAGATCCTGGAAGATGCTCTCGCCAAGGCAGTGAAGGATCCCAAATTTATTGCGTTCATGAATAAACAAAACCTGTTCATTGACTATCAGAATGGAGCAGACTTTAAAAAGATGCTTGAACAAGATCTGAAAGATTTGGAAGTGGTCGCAGAGGTCGTAAAAAGGCAGAAATAATATAGAAAAAGTGAATTGACAGATGGGTTGATTGTGCTATAATGTGAAGTATTAACTGATATATTAGATATCAGTTAATATACAACAGGATTTAGAATGTTGAAGAGATGGAAAGCGGGGATCAAAGATCTGTTGAAGGATGTGACCTACAGAAAAAACTATAACGAGTAGAGCTGGATGGCACGAAAATGGAACCGTTTACATCTTGTTGGAGTCTGTATTGTAAGGAATTTACATGCATTCATGTTGGCCTGATGGGGCCATTTCAAGCATGGATGTACGCGGTTTGTGGTCGAAGGCTGGATTCAAAAACAACAGGAGGTTGAGACGTATGGAAGCGTCTGCGACGAAGAAAGCTTCTAAGTTCAATCACGGGATTATCGATTGCGATGTGCATCAGTGTGTCAAAAGCTATGACGATTTGAAGCCTTATATGCCGCGGGTATGGTGGGATCGATTGAAGGCCCACAATGCGACATTGCCTTTTCTCTTGTACCGTCCGATCCCCTTGGAACGCAGCGATGCAGCACCCGGCAACGGACTTCCTCCGGGCTCCGACCCCGAATTCGCGAAGGCCGATTTACTGGATCGCTACAATATAGAAAGAGCGATTCTGACAGGCAACCTGTTGTCCATCTCGGCGCACAACAATCCGGATTACGCCGCGGCGCTGGCCTCCGCATTCAACGACTACACGATGGATACGTGGCTTCCAAGCGATGAGCGCTGGTTGGGGTCGATTGTCATCGCAACGCAAGACCCGCTGCTCGCCGCCAAAGAAATCGATCGTCTGGGGTCGCATCCGAGAGTAGTTCAAGTGCTTATGACATCCGGATCACGCGAGCCTTACGGACAGCGACGCTACTATCCGATCTACGAAGCGGCGGTACGCAACAACCTGGTGATCGGGATTCACGGCGGCGGGGAAGGAGACGGCATCAACCCGCCGACAACGGCAGCAGGGTACCCGACGACGAACTTTGAGCGCCACAACATCCTGGCGATCCACCACATGTCGCAGTTGAACAGCCTTGTTTGTGAAGGCGTTTTCGAAACGTTCCCGACGTTGAAGGTGGCTTTCATCGAGGGCGGCTTGGGATGGCTGCCGCATCTGATGTGGCGGATGGACAAAAACTTCCGTGCGATGCGCAGCGAAGTGCCGTGGTTGAAGTACAAGCCGAGCGAATATATTTTGAAGCATGTCCGCTTGACGACCCAGCCGATCGAAGAGCCGGACAACAGGGAACTGGTTCAAATGCTCCAATTGATGCGAGCCGAAAAAACGGTAATGTTCTCGACGGACTATCCGCATTGGGACAACGACGCTCCATTATTCGTGTTGAACAAGCTGCCTGAAGAGATGCGCCGGCGGGTAGCGTATGAGAACGCCGCCGAGATGTATCAGCTGCAGGAAAGAGGCTTGCTGGCAGGAGGTGTAGCGAAATGACGAAGTATGATGCCGTCGGAGTAGAAGAGCTTGAAGCCGGAGCATGCAAGATTGTAACGATTGCGGGAAAAAGCATCGGCGTATACTATAACGGCAAAGAATATTATGCGATCCGCAATGTGTGTCCTCACCAGCAGGTCGAGCTGTGTAAAGGGAAGTTCACGGGAACGACGCTGGAATCCAGGCCGCATGAATACATTTACGGAAGAGAAGGCGAGATTCTGACCTGTCCCTGGCATGCATGGGAGTTTGACGTGAAGACGGGGAAGGCACTGGTCGACCCGGACCGGTACAGAGTGAAAGTGTACGAGGTATCGGTTGAAAATAACAGAGTATGGGTGCATGTGGATTAACCGTTATTATACAGTACGCCCTTAGACAGATCGTCTGTCTAAGGGTATTTTCCGTTTCCTCTCGTCCTGTAAACAGCAATCCATAAACGGCTTTTTCAGGCGTTCTTTTTCACCTGCGGGATTGAATAATCGCCGTTTTTTTCATATTCGGTTCTCTCCTTGTAAAGAATAATGGTATTCTATCCAAGGGCTGTTCGTTTATTGGATTGTCCGTCTCTACAGGTTTGTTCGCAGCGTTTAAAAAAAATCAAAAAAACATTTGCATTTCTCTTCAGAAAATGATATATTAATTCTTGTCGCTGTTGAGGGATGGCCAAGCAATCCCGCCAGTCAGTGCGGAAGTGGCTCAGGGGTAGAGCATCGCCTTGCCAAGGCGAGGGTCGCGGGTTCGAATCCCGTCTTCCGCTCCAATAATGAATATGTGCCCTTAGCTCAGCTGGATAGAGCGTTTGACTACGAATCAAAAGGTCGGGAGTTCGAATCTCTCAGGGCACGTAGTAAAACAAGGGCTGCAAGCAGCCTCATAGCTAACGGGACGTAGCTCAGCTTGGTAGAGCACCTGGTTTGGGACCAGGGGGTCGCATGTTCAAATCGTGTCGTCCCGACCATCAATCGATGCGGGTGTAGTTCAATGGTAGAACTCCAGCCTTCCAAGCTGGTAGCGTGGGTTCGATTCCCATCACCCGCTTACGTAATGCAAAAAGCTTCTGACACTTCAAGTGCCGGAAGCTTTTTGCATTTTTTAATATTTTCATCGACAATTGTGAGAAATATCGCTTTCATTTCAGAAAATTTGCAGGAAATTTCTCGAAAAAATATGTTGATAATTACTAAAATACAGAATATAATATCAGTAAAGATGAGAAGAAATATAAAAATTTTCACTGCTGGGGGAACCTATGAAAGTTACGCTAAAGGACATCGCTGAAAAGGTCAATGTTTCCATATCCACGGTTTCAAGGGTATTAAATGATGGCCCGCATGGGGTTGAGGATGCGATGCATTTGCGTATTCTCCAGGTTGCCGAAGATTTAGGTTACCGGCGGGTGAAAAAAACTGAGCAAATTCGCAAGAAAATTTCAGAAAAGCAAATCGGTCTCATTATTAACAAAATGAAAGATAAATACCATGACCCCTATTTTTCTGAGTTGATTTACGGAGTAGAACGGGAATTGCTGGATCAGGGGTATACCTTGGGCTTTACATACGACGCTCAGGATCTGAACAATATGAGTGTGGTGGATGAAATTCAAGCAAACGATTACGGAATCATTTGCATTGCGACCACGACCGAGCTTTTAGAGTTGTTATCCAAAAAAGTGCAATACATCATCAGTGTCGGGGGTACCCCTGAATTGGATATCGATTATGTCACCGTTGATTTTGAGAAGGGAGCAAGACAGAGTGTAGATCATCTGCTCCGTTTGGGGCATAAGAAGATCGCTTATATCGGTTCAAGCTCATTCCAAAACAGCGTCTCGCTGGAAAAAGAACAGCGGTTTCTGGGGTACAAGAATGCCTTGGAGGAACAAGGGATTGCACTTCATAAAGAATGGATCGCAGATGGGCAATTTACGATTGGCGGCGGATACGAGGCGATGAAACAAATTCTTATGGCCAAGGATCGTCCTACGGCTTTGTTTACGGCCAGTGATCAGATGGCTCTGGGAGCCTATCGGGCCATACAGGAAGCGGGATTAACGATCCCCGGAGATATAGCCGTCACCTCCTTTGATGATATCGAAATGTCTCAGTTTATGCATCCGCCGTTGACCACGGTTAAAGTGGATAAAGAAGAACTGGGCCGAATTGCCGTCAAGTTGTTCATTCAGCGGATCGAAGGCTCTTTGCCGCTGCCGATGGCGAGCTATCTTCCAACGAAGTTGATCGTTCGTGAAAGCTGCGGATTTTCATCTAAATAGCTGCATTTAGCTTGAAAGGGGTGATGAAACCGTTATTATCCGTTTGGCTGGACATAAGGGTTTGCTTTGCTCGCATTACGCTTTGGTGTAAAGTCTTAAGGGTTGACTAATGAAGTGAAAGGTGAGGGGACAGATGAAAACAACTTTTCGCAAATTGGTTTATGGCGGGTTAACTGCGGCCCTGTCTGCGGCTATGCTGGCTGGTTGTGCGGCCGAGAAAACACCCGCTTCACAGAGTGACGGGAATTCGAAAACCAACGGGCAGGCTTCAGGCAGTAAAGAAACGATTGAATTTGTTTATTGGGCAAGTGCAGGTGGTGAAGAGGAAGGCTTTAGAAGTTTAATTGCCGATTTCGAAGCCAAGCACCCTGATATCAAAGTCAATGCGCAGCAGGTTCCGTCTCCGAGTCAGGGGGATTATTACACGAAAATCCAAACGAGAATCGCCGGGAACAGCTCACCGGATGTGTTCCGGGTCCAATACCAGAAGATAGGGGAGTTTGCCGGCCAAGATGCCTTATTAGATGTAACGGATACGTTCGCCAAGGATAAGGAGAATTTTAATCAAAGTCTTTTGACAGCGGTTACATTCGGGGATAAGATCTACGGTCTTCCTCATCAAACGGATACATTAGCCGTTTTTTATAATAAAACCTATCTGGATAAGCTGGGCATCAAAGCCCCGGACAAAATAGAGGAAGCCTGGACCTGGGAACAGCTTTTGGATGTGGCCAAGAAGCTGCAGGATCAAAAGCTGGCTACCTATGGTATCGCTGTCAACTGGTCTGCCTCATCGGCTTATCGTACATTGCCGTATTTCTTCCAGAATGGAGCATCCCTTGTAACGGAAGATTTGAAGAAAGGAAATATAGACACGCCCGAAGCCATCGAGACGTTCAAGTTCCTGCAGACCATGTTCAAAAACTATATGTCTCAAGGCAACAGCATGAAGGGAACCGATGATTATAACCTTCTGTTTACAACGGGAAAAGCCGGTTTACTGATCAACGGGAACTGGATGATTCCGAGGTGGGAGAAGGAAATGAAAGATTACGAATGGGGAGTTACCTTTATGCCTCGCAAGAAGTCTATGGCTTCCGACTTGGGCGGCAATGCGTTAGCGATCCCGGTGAACAGCAAGCATCCTGAAGCGGCCAAGAAGTTCCTGGCCTTTATGGGTGAGAAAGAAAACATGAAGAAGTTCGTTGAGAAGGGCTTGTTCCTGCCCGGCCGAACGGATATCGAGGGTCCGTTTAACTACAGTGTTAAAGACCCGTCGATGATGAACAAGTTTATTGAACAATCCAAAACGGTACCTAAAGCGATGGCCAACACGGTGACTCTCAACAGCTTCGCGAAGCTCAATCAAGCGCTGGCAGACTCGTTGGAAGGTTTATTCGCACAGGGAGTATCTCCTGAGCAAACGGCTCAAACGTTGAATAAGAAGGTCAATGATATTTTAAGCGGTAAATAGTTTATGAAGTAAATATTCAATAGGGGGGCTAACGGTGCCTGGTCTGATGAGTTGGTATCAAAAACGTTCGATAAAAATAGCACCTTACCTATTTATTGCGCCGAACATACTCTTGTTCCTTGTGTTTATGATTTTTCCGATCTTATTCACCTTTTACATCAGTTTTCACAAGTGGACGATTTTGGGGAAGCCGGATTTTGTGGGCTTGGGCAACTACTATCAGTTATTGACGGACAACGTTTTTTGGATCTCGCTTTGGAATACGCTCTATTATACGCTAGGCACCGTTCCCTTTAGCATGGCTTTAGGTTTGGCCGGGGCGATTTTGCTCAACCGCAAGATTCCTCTGCGTGCTTTCTTTCGCGGCGTGTTTTTCGCTCCTGTCGTTGTTTCCTTGGTGGCTACCGGCTTGATCTGGTCATGGATGTATAATCCGAATTACGGCCTGTTTAATCATCTGCTGCAATTTGTTGGAATTGAGGGTGTCAACTGGCTTTCTTCTACTACCTGGGCTATGCCCGCTGTGATCATTACGACGCTTTGGGTACGAACAGGCTATTGTCTGGTGATTTACTTGGCAGGCTTGCAGGCCATTCCCGAATCCTTATATGAAGCAGCGGAAATCGACGGCGCGAACGCATGGCAGAAGTTTTGGTATGTAACCTTACCTTTGTTAAAACATACTACGACGTTCGTACTGGTCATTTCCGTGATTTACGGGTTTATGGTATTTGATCTGATCTATACGATGACCAATGGCGGCCCCGGTCATTCGACCACGGTGATTGTGCAATATATTTACCAGAAAGCATTCGTTGAAGGAGACATGGGATACGGGTCAGCGCTCGGTGCGGTTCTGTTCCTTATTATGATGGTTCTGGTTGCGATTCAATTAAGATTAGGGAGGGAGAAAGGATGAAAGCGCATGAAGTGACCGGCCTCAAGAAAAGGTCCATCCTGACTCAGTCGATTCCTAAGCTGAACCGGAATGCTGTGAAAACCAGTGCGATCTTTTTGATTCTTTGCGCGGCCTCCGTCTTATTTTTGCTTCCTTTTATCTGGATGCTTTCCACAGCATTAAAAACGCCGGCAGAAGCGGCTGGAAGCAGGATTCATATCATTCCCGAGAAGCTGATGTGGAGCAATTTCGGGGATGCGCTGAATGCCGCTCCGTTCATGGGCTACGTAGGGAACAGCTTGATTGTGGCGGTCTTCGCCGTCATCATGACGGTTTTCATTAACTGTCTTGCGGGGTATGCCTTTGCCAAATATCAATTTGTCGGCAAAACGATTCTTTTTATGATGGTCATAAGCACCTTGATGATTCCCACGCAAATTATTATGGTGCCCAATTTCTATATCTTGAAGCAATTGGATTGGATCAATACTTACGCAGGACTCATCGTTCCGCGGGGCGCGGAGGCGTTCGGCCTTTTCCTGGCCAGGCAGTACATCATGAACATCCCCGACTCCCTCGTCGAAGCGGCGCGAATTGACGGCGCGGGTGAGTTCAAAATTTTTAACCGGATCATCTTGCCCAACGTGAAGCCCTTGATCGCCGTACTGGTCATTTTCACCTTCATGTGGAGATGGAACGATCTGATTTGGCCGCTGATCGCAGTCTCCGAGAAGAGCATGTACACCGTCCAGCTGGGCCTGGCTATGGTCAAAGGGGAGCATTACATCGATTGGACGATGACCATGTGTCTGACACTGCTTTCCATTATCCCGATCATGATCGTATTCCTGCTGTTCCAGCGCTATTTTGTCCAGGGAATGGTCAGTTCGGGAACAAAAGAATAATTAAACATAGGAGAGAGAATATCATTTCATGGGAGGAACCAACATGCCTAAGATAACAATTATTGGAGCGGGAAGCGTAGTTTTTGCAAAACGGTTGATTTCTGATATTTTATCGTATCCGGAGCTTTCGAACAGTACCTTCAGTTTAACCGATATCCACCCGGTTCGCCTGCAGACTGCGGAGAAAATGGCCAAAAAATTGGTGGAACAGTTTGGCAATCAGGCGCGGGTGGAAGCTACGCTCGATCGCAGGGCAGCCTTAACGGGTGCGGATTATGTACTGAACCTTATCCAGGTGGGCATGCATGAGGCGACGTTAAAGGATTTTGAAATTCCTAAAAAATATGGTGTAAAACAGACCATTGCCGATACGCTGGGGATTGGCGGCGTGTTCAGAGCATTGCGTACAGCTCCGGTCATGCTTGATTTCTGCCGTGAAATGGAAGAGGTTTGTCCTGATGCCCTTTTGCTGAACTATACGAACCCCATGGCCATGCTTATGCTGGCTGTGGCGAAGGCGAGATCCGTCAAGGCGGTCGGGCTTTGCCACAGCGTCCAGAATACGGCGGATGATTTGGCTTCCTATCTTAACATTCCGGTAGAAGAGCTGGATTACAAGGTGGCCGGCATTAACCATATGGCCTGGTTCCTGGAGCTCAAGTGGAAGGGAGAGGATTTGTATCCGAAGCTCTTTCAAGCGATGGAAAACGAGGAGATATTCGCAAAAGACAAGGTTCGCTTTGAAATGATGCGGCGGCTGAACTATTTTGTGACCGAATCCAGTGAGCATATGTCCGAATATACGCCTTATTTCAATAAGCGGGATGATTTGATCCAGCGTTTTGATATTCCGATTGACGAGTATATCCGCCGTAGTGAGCGAAACCTGCAGCGGTTTGAGGAAACCAGGCGGAAGATTGAAAACGGCGAATCGTTCGAGACGGAAAAAAGCCATGAATACGGCGCTCCGATCATTCACTCGATTGAAACGGGAACCGACCGTGTCATTTGGGGGAATGTCCTGAACACCAACCTCATCACTAACCTGCCGCAAAATGCATGCGTGGAAGTGCCCTGCCTTGTGAATAAGGGAGGAGTTCAGCCTTGCCATGTGGGGGACCTTCCGCCGCAGCTGGCAGCCATCAACATGACCAATATTAACGTTCAGCAGCTGACGGTTGAGGCTGTGCTTACAGGCAATGTGGATTATGTGTATCAGGCGGCTATGTTGGATCCGCATACCTCGTCCGTATTGTCTTTAGATGAAATCTGGGATATGACCAAAGAATTGTTGGACGCCCACGCGGATTTGCTGCCTCAGTTTACAAAGGGGCGGAATGTTGTGTTGAATCCGTCCGTGTCCAAGGTAGGAAGCGTCTGATCATCAAAGCTGCAAAGGGCTGCTCCTTTAAAAGGAGCGGCTCTTTATTTTATCTCCGAAGCATCGGTTCTGCGCCGTCGATGTAAAGTTTGGCGGCTGAAACAAGGAAAGATTCCTGCCGGCCGGAAACAGCATCGGATCCGCAATCTGCTCCGGGAAGCCCGGGGTTATACAGCAGATGAATTTTTCCTTGTTTCCCATCTATTGCAAGGCATCCCGGCCATGAGGCGATGATTTGAGCTTGCCGCATTCGAATTACCGAATATTCGTACTACATGGTTGAGCCCGGATGTGATAAAATAGTGGCTATGACTTGCATTGGTAGGATGGAGGGTACTCATGTCGGAATCAGCTAGTTTAATCAACAAAAACACGTCCAACAATCTGCTGCGCAGAGACGTACGGTTTCTCGGGCATATTTTGGGCGAAATGCTTGTGCATCAGGGCGGCAATGAGCTGTTTACTATTGTAGAGAAAATCAGAGAGATGAGTAAATCGCTTCGCGCCCAATATTCACCGGAAATGTATGCCGAACTTAAAAACACGATGAACGGCCTGGCGCCGGAAATCCGGTATCAGGTGATCCGCGCATTTGCTATTTATTTCCAGTTGGTTAATATTGCCGAACAAAACCACCGTATTCGCCGTAAGCGTGACTATGAGCGTACGGCGGGAGAAAGCGTGCAGCCCGGATCGATAGAGGATTCGATTCGTGAGCTGAAAAATCTTGGCATCAGCTTTGCCGAAGTGCAGGAGATGATTCAGGGCATCTCGCTGGAGCTTGTCATGACCGCGCATCCGACGGAAGCGACCCGCCGCGCGGTGCTCGATATTCATAAGCGCATTGCCAACGACGTTATGGAGCTGGACAACCCGAACCTGACGTTCCGCGAACGGGAGCAGCTGCGGGAGAAGCTTCTCGGTGAGGTCATCACCCTCTGGCAGACGGATGAGCTGCGGGACCGTAAACCTACGGTTATTGACGAAGTCAAGTACGGCCTTTATTATTTTGACGAAACCTTGTTCGACGTGCTTCCTCAAGTGTATCAGGAGCTGGAGCGCTGTCTGCACAAATATTATCCGGAAGAGTCGTGGTACGTGCCGACGTTCCTGAAATTCGGCTCCTGGATCGGCGGCGATCGCGACGGCAATCCGTCGGTTACCTCCAAGATTACGTGGCAGACGCTCACGATGCACCGGAATCTGGTCTTGAAGAAATATGAAGAGCAGCTGACCGGACTCATGCGGCACATGAGCTTCAGCAAGAATATCGTCGAGGTGACGAAAGAGCTGCTGGATTCCATTGAAAAGGACCGCAGCAACGTCATTCTTCCTCCAGATGTGGTATGGCGCAACGAGAAAGAGCCTTATCGCATTAAAGTAAAGTATATGATTCAGAAAATCCGAAATACGGCCGATCCGAACGTCGGAGAAGGGCAAAAATACAACAATCCGTCTGAGTTCATGGAAGATCTGCTGGTGATAGAACGCAGCCTGCGCAATCACTATGCCGATTTTATCGCCGATACGTATGTACGGACGATCATTCGTCAAGTCGAATTGTTCGGCTTCCACCTTGTTACGTTAGATATAAGGCAGCACAGCAAGGAGCATGAATCGGCCATGACGGAGATATTGGCCAAAATGAGCATTTGTCCGGATTACGGAGCTTTGACGGAAGAGCAAAAAATCGAGCTGCTGACAGGCATCCTGAACGATCCCAGACCGATTACATCACCGTACCTTCACTATACCGAATCGACACAGGAGTGCCTGGACGTGTATCGCGTGATCCGCAAAGCCCAGCAGGAATTCGGCCGGAGCTGCATCTCCAGTTACTTGATCAGTATGACCCAGGGGGCCAGCGATCTTCTGGAAGTGCTCGTCTTCGGTAAAGAAGCGGGGTTGTATCAGCATGAAGAGGACGGTTCGATTACCTGCACGCTGCAGTCCGTTCCCCTGTTCGAAACGATCGACGACCTGCATGCGGCCCCGGAAATTATGACGACGCTGTTCCAAATTCCTGCGTACCGCAACAGCTTGAACAGCACGAACCACCTGCAGGAAATCATGCTCGGTTATTCCGACAGCAACAAGGACGGCGGTGTGATTACCGCCAACTGGGAACTGCGCGTGGCGCTGCGCAGCATTACGGCCGCGGCCAAGCCGTTCGGCGTGAAGCTGAAGTTTTTCCATGGCCGCGGAGGTGCGCTCGGCCGCGGGGGAATGCCGCTTAACCGCAGTATCCTGGCGCAGCCTGCAGATACGGTCGGCGGCGGCATCAAGATTACGGAGCAGGGCGAGGTGCTTTCTTCGCGTTATTCGATGAAAGGCATCGCGTACCGCAGTCTGGAGCAAGCGACATCCGCGCTGATTACGAGCGCTTTGTGGGCAAAGAACCCGCAAATCAACGATGCCGAGCAAGGCTGGGAAGAAATTATGTCCAGGATTTCCGAGAAGGCGCAGCAGAAGTATCAGGATTTGATCTTCCGCGATCCGGATTTCCTGACGTTCTTCAAGGAAACGACGCCCCTTCCGGAGATTGGCGAGCTGAACATCGGTTCCCGTCCGTCCAAACGCAAGAACAGCGACCGTTTTGAGGATCTGAGGGCCATCCCGTGGGTTTTCGCGTGGACGCAGAGCCGGTATTTGCTTCCGGCCTGGTACGCTTCCGGTTACGGTTTGAACAGCTTCTATCAAGAAAATCCGGACAATCTGAAAATCATGCAGGATATGTATCAGCATTGGTCATTCTTCCGCTCGCTGATCGACAACCTTCAGATGGCGCTGGCCAAGGCGGACCTTGTGATTGCCAAAGAATACAGCAGCTTGATTCACGATCAGGGCATCGCTGAACGTATTTTCAATCTGATTCAAGACGAGTACCGTCAAACCTCGGAGCTCATTTTGAAAATTACCGGTCAACAGGAAATTCTCGACAACGTACCGGTGATTCAGGAGTCGATCCGCTTGCGCAACCCATACGTCGATCCGCTCAGCTATATGCAGGTAGGCCTCTTGTCGGAGCTTCGTTCGCTGCGGGAGCAGGGGGATGCCGATTCGCTGCTGCGTGAGGTGCTGTTGACGATCAACGGCATTGCCGCAGGCCTTCGCAATACGGGCTGATGACGTCGGCGCATACAAAATCCGGGACTTGGCATGGCCAAGCCTCCCGGATTTTTTAATCCCGCCGGAATGGATCGGATGATCCGGCACATCCGGCTACTTTTTGATACCCGAGCCTTTTTTGGATAGAATAAAAACGATTTTCATCATTATGGAACAAAGCCCGCCTGATTCTGCGGCCGTGTTCCATGGCTCATTTCCGTTTGACCGCCGCTCGATTCCGACCAAAATTCCCGAATCTGCAGCATTCTTTCACTTTCTTTTGCAGGAGACTGTACAGCGGGGCGAAGGATTTGGTATGCTTTTTACAATAGCAAGGATCGTGATTTGGAGAGAATAGCATGGTCTTTGAAGAATCCGAATTTTGACGCAGGTGGAACAGGGTCCGATTCGGAGTTGGAGGTAGGTTGGTGAATCAATTGGACACCCGGCTCGCCAAGCTGGCCCGTCAGGGAGACCGGGCGGCTTTTGCCGAATTGGTGGAGCTATATAAAGAAAAAATTTATCATCTCGCTTACCGCATGCTGCAAAATCGGCATGAGGCGGAGGAGATTGTACAAGAGACGTTCCTGAGGGTATACACGAATCTGGACCGGTTTGACGAGGAGCAGAAATTTTCCACATGGATTTACCGGATTGGTACGAATCTTTGCATTGACCGGCTTCGCAAACGAAAGGTCAATTATTCTCTGGATGCGGAGATGGGCGAAGGGGAAGGAAACGATTGGTATTCTACCCTGCCCAGCCGCGAAGAGACGCCGGACCAGCAGGTGCTGTTGTCGGAGACTCGCTCCCAGATTCGCGACAGTATAGAGACGCTGCCTGAGAAATATAAGGCGGTCGTCATATTACGGTATTTGCAGGATCTGTCCCTGCAGGAGATCAGCGAAGTCCTTTCGATGCCGGTGACGACCATCAAAACACGCTTGCACCGGGGCAGGGAATTTTTAAGAAAAAAATTGGAGCAGGTATTATAAATTTTGAAACATATGCGTTGCTCGTGCGTAATGTATTGCACAAGCTGCGTAGGAAAGATGAAAGGAGTGGCTTATAATGGATTGCAAGGAAGCCCTCCCTTTGCTGCACGAGTATTTGGACGGGGGATTAGACCGGAGGGAGTCGGCCAAGCTGAAGGAGCATTTGCTGGTTTGCGAAGCATGCCGGCGGCGTCTTCAACAGTACGAGAAGGTAGAAGCGCTTGTCCACGCCTGGCCTCCACAGCCGGTGCCGGAAGGGCTTACGGAACGGGTGATGCAAGTCCTGCCTCCCGTTCGCGAACAACATCCTTGGTATCAATGGATACGCAGGCATCCGGCGGTATCGGTGGCGGCTGTGTTTTTTCTCGTAATGATGTCGGTCTTTGTTTCCACATGGAACGATGATAAAGAACTGCTTGTCAAAGGATCAGACCTGCAATCGGTCGTCATCCAAGGGAGCACGGTCTATGTCCCCTTAGGGAAGAAAGTGGCGGGGGATCTAACGGTCGAGAACGGAGAACTCAAGGTTGACGGCGATATTGAAGGCAATATCGTTGTCATCGACGGGTCAGTTAACCTGGCCTCAACGGCGCACATCTCCGGACAAATTAAAGAAATTGACGAAGCGTTTAGCTGGATACTTTATAAAATGAATCAATGGTTCACTCTCGTATCGGGATCGAAATAGTTCATCGGTCCCAATTGTTATAAATCCTTCCTTACCGATGGTCAAAAGGGAGGGTTTTTTGCTGTAAATATGGTATGATTTAAGGAAGGGGACAATAATAGAAAGAAATCACCGCGGCAGGTTGGGGGCACACGCGATGGAGTGGATTACAGACATAGGTATTACAGATATTATAGATATATTGATTGTCAGCTATGTGATTTACCAGTTAATTCTGTTGGTCAGAGGAACACGGGCGATTCAACTGCTCAAAGGGATTCTCGTCGTCGTGGTGACTTGGGCGCTCAGTTCCTGGTTCAAGCTGAATACGCTTCAGTGGATGATGAATCAGATATTCACATTCGGGCTCGTCGGCGTCATTATCATCTTCCAGCCGGAGCTTCGCCGGGCGCTTGAACAGCTCGGACGAGGCAAACTTTTCAGCCGTACGAACGTTGAGGAGCAGGATATCAACCGGCAGATCAACGAGGTGCTGAGAGCGGTACAATATATGGCGCAGCGGAAAATCGGGGCGCTGATTGTGTTCGAACGGGAAACCGGACTGAACGATTATGTGGAATCGGGCATTCAACTCGAATCGCAGATCAGCTCGGAGCTGCTTATTAATATTTTCATACCTAACACGCCGCTGCATGACGGGGCTGTCATTATCAGCAAATCCAGGCTGATGGCTGCCGGCTGCTATTTGCCGTTGTCGGAGAATCCATTTATCAGCAAAGAGCTCGGCACTCGTCACCGGGCGGCGATTGGCATGAGTGAAGTATCTGATGCGATGTGCGTGATAGTATCCGAAGAAACGGGTCAAGTATCGCTGGCCTTGAATGGCCATGTCCTGCGGGACATTAAAGAGGATGCGCTGCTGGCCAAGCTGTTCGAGGAATTAAAGCCGAAGATGAAAATCAAGGAAAAGAGCTCCATTTGGAAATGGAGGCGACGGTAAGATGGACCAATGGTTACGCAACACGAACGTCGTAAAGGTAGTGGCCCTCGTCATCGGTATTTTGCTGTGGGCGGTCGTACGAATGGACGGCAGCTCCATTCCCGGATCGACAGGGACGGGAACGGTGGAAGAAACGATTGGGAATGTAGCGGTCACGCCCAAGTATAATGAAGATCAATTTTTTATTGAGGATATCTCCCCGGCGCAAGTTACGGTGACGATAGCAGGGAGAAGCTCTACGTTGAAGCGTGTCTTGAATTCGGCCAATTATTCGGTGGAGCTGGATTTAACGAACACCGGCAAAGGGGAGCATATGGTTCCGCTAACTCCGGTAGGGTTCCCATCCAGTGTATCGGTCAAAATCACACCGGCATATGCTAAAGTGGTTGTCGATGAGAAGAAAAACAAATCGATGCCGGTGACGGTCCAGGTTACGGGGACGCCGGCGGTCGGTTTGAAGGCGGGACAGCCGGTGGTTAAACCGAAGCAGGTCACCGTAGGTGTGCCAAGCCGTATCTATGAGGCCGTGGAGTCGGTCCGGGCCGATGTGGATGTAGATAAGGCGGATTCACCGGTCACGGCCCAGGCGAAGCTGGTTGCTTATGACAAGGACGGTAAAGCGATCGAGGAGGCCATCATCAATCCTGCGGTAGTGGAAGTGGAAGTGCCTATTACAAGTCCGTTCAAGCTGGTGCCGCTGCAAGTGAAGCTGGTAGGTGAACCGCCGCCGGGCTTTGCGGTATCGGGTATTCGCCAAAGCATCGACAAGGTTACGGTGTACGGAGCTCAGGACATGCTGGATCGGCTGGAGTTCTACGAAGGGCCGCAGGTGGATCTTTCCGGGCTGAAAGAGGATAAAGAATTCACACTGCCGATTCCGCTTCGGGGCGATGTAAAGCAGATTGATCCCGGTGAGGTGACGGTGAGCGTCAGCATTGTGCCGTCCCAAACCAAAATATTGGAGTCGATTCCGCTGTCGATCATCGGTCAAAACGACGGCTTTCATACGAGTGTGCTGATTCCTCAATCAGGGCGATTGAATCTTACGGTCGAGGGAGCGCCGGACTGGATTGAAAAGCTGAAGCCCCAGGATGTGCAGGGCATTGTGGATGTGAGCAATTTGCCTCCGGGCCGGCATGAGGTACCGGTGACATGGAACTTGCCGACCTTTGTAAAGAAAGGGTCTCAGGAATATCTCAGAGCGACGGTGGAAATCAGTGCCAGGGAGGGCGATGCCTCCGCTCCTTCCGGCACCGCGAATCCTTCATCTTCACCGTAACGGTCATAGGATTTGACCCGCATACAAGGATTAGTGGATAATAAAAGGATCATTGGTTTTTTTAGTGACAGAGTAAACTTGCGGAGCTGAACCGTTTTTATTGCAAGAAAACCTGCCTCTGATCGCGGTTGCTTATCCAGTGAATGGCTTCGTTTAAGGTTTTCTTATGAAAAGGTTATTGTACTTGAGGAGAGATAAACTATGGGGAAATATTTTGGGACGGACGGCGTACGAGGGGTCGCCAATCAGGGATTGACGCCGGAGCTTGCATATAAAATCGGCCGCTGCGGCGGCTTTGTTCTTGCCGGGAGAGTGGAAAAACCGAATGTCGTGATCGGCCGAGATACGCGGATTTCCGGCCCGATGCTGGAGGCCGCGCTAGTGGCAGGGCTGCTGTCGATCGGCGCAAACGTCATCCGTCTTGGTGTCGTGACGACGCCGGCGGTTGCTTATTTGACCCGGACGCTGAAAGCGGACGCGGGAGTTATGATTTCGGCCAGCCATAATCCGGTTGAGGATAATGGCATCAAGTTCTTCGGGGCCGATGGCTTTAAGCTGTCCGATGAGACGGAGCTTGAGATCGAACGGTTGATGGATGCGGAGCTTGACGAGCTTCCGCGGCCGGTAGGCGGCGAGATTGGAACGGTTCTGGACAACGATCAGGCTAAATACATGTACCTGGATTACGTAAAATCGACGGTCGATTCTTCCTTCAAAGGCTGCCGCATCGTACTCGATTGCGCTCACGGGGCGGCCTATGAGCTTGCTCCCAAGGTATTTGAGGAACTGGGAGCCGAGGTGATCTCCATCGGCGCGGAGCCGGACGGACGCAATATTAACGAAGGCTTCGGTTCGACGCATCCTGAAAAGCTCCAGAAGCTTGTGGTGGAGCGGGGCGCTCATATCGGGCTTGCCTTCGACGGCGATGCGGACCGCCTGATCGCTATTGATGAGAATGGCGAGGAAGTAGACGGCGACTATATTCTGAGCATTTGCGGACAAGCGATGAATCAGGCGGGCAAGCTGCGTCAGCAAACGATTGTGACTACGGTGATGAGCAATATCGGCTTCTTCAAGGGCATCGAGTCGCTTGGCATGAAGGCGGCCAAGACGGCTGTCGGAGACCGCTACGTCATGGAGGAAATGCGCAAAGGCGGCTATAATCTCGGCGGAGAACAGTCCGGGCACGTTATTTTCCTCGACTACAATACGACGGGAGACGGTATTTTGACTGCCCTTCAGTTGATGGATACGGTCGTGAAGTCAGGCAAAAAGTTGAGCGAGCTGAAGCAAATTATGCGCAAGTACCCGCAAACGCTGGTGAATGTACGTGTAGCCGACAAAAGCAAGCTGAAGGACAATGCCGCTGTGGAATTGGCGATACGCAAAGTCGAGGAAGAACTCGGCGACAACGGGCGCGTACTGGTCCGCCCATCTGGCACCGAATCCCTGATCCGCGTCATGGCGGAAGGACCGGACAAGGAGCAGGTGGAAGCTTACGTCCAGCAAATTGCCGAAGTGATTCAGCGGGAGTTGGCTTAATTCTTCTTTTTGCAGGAAATTTGAGTGCGTTAGCCCCCCAGCCTTACGGTTTCGGGATCAGCTCCCGAATTGTGAGGCTGGGATTCTATATAAGGGCATAGTGCCGAAATAATTAATGAAAACACCATGAAAAATAGAGGTTGCACATCGATGGCAAAATGAATAAGATGGGATTATATTTATTCTGAAGAGAAAGGTGGGTAGTATATTTTGTCATACGAAGCGCCAGAACTGAGCGGCTGTTTCTGA
Organism: Paenibacillus naphthalenovorans; assembly: GCF_001465255.1. Classification (NCBI taxonomy): domain Bacteria; kingdom Bacillati; phylum Bacillota; class Bacilli; order Caryophanales; family Paenibacillaceae; genus Paenibacillus; species Paenibacillus naphthalenovorans. The sequence continues at coordinate 4,644,276 of NZ_CP013652.1, forward strand.
TGGTTTAAGTTTCTGCGAATCCGGTCCTTCCAGTCTCGGGTACTGCCGGGATCCGTACATTTTTTTCTTGGACAGCGCGGAAAGCAAAAGCATATCAGGGGGCGGCTCAGTTGACGAGGTGAAGGTGTTCGAAGGATTCGGCGGGGGCCTTCCGGTGATGATCCATACCGTAAGTCGAAATGCAAAACGTCCGGGCGACCGGGCGGACAAGAGTTCGACGGGATCAAGAATGATTATGTGTTGTATACTGTAGGAGGTACTTATTCTATGTGTGGTATTGTTGGTTATGTAGGGAATCGTAATTCTCAAAATATATTGATTGAAGGATTAAAGAAATTGGAGTATCGCGGGTATGACTCAGCCGGTGTAGCCGTCTATACATCCGAAGGGCTTCAGGTCAAAAAATCGAAGGGCCGTCTGGCCAATCTGGAATCCAAGCTCGGAGAAACGCCGCTGAACGGAACGATCGGGATCGGACATACCCGTTGGGCGACGCACGGCAAACCGTCGGATGTCAACTCGCATCCCCATACGGACAATTCTCTTAAGTTTTCCGTAGTGCATAACGGGATTATCGAGAACTACATGGTGCTCAAAGAGGAGCTGGCGGCGCAAGGTCACGTATTCGTATCCGAAACGGATACAGAAGTGATTTCTCACCTGATTGCAAGCCTGTATGAAGGCGACATTGTCAAAGCCGTGCAAAAAGCGGTCAGCCGGATGAAAGGCGCTTATGCACTTGGGGTATTGACAGAGCATGAACCGGATAAGCTGGTTGCGGTTCGTTTATCCAGCCCGCTCATCATTGGTGTGGGTGAAGGTGAGAACTTTATCGGCTCCGATATTCCGGCGATCCTCGAATATACGCGAAATGTGTATATTTTGAATGATGGAGAAATGGCTGTTCTGACAAGAGACGGTGTCGAATTAATGACGATTGAGGGGAATTTTATTTCCCGGGAATTATTTCATGTCGATTGGGATATCGTCACCGCGGAAAAAGCCGGATACGACCACTTTATGTTGAAAGAGATCCACGAGCAGCCTAAAGCTTACCGTGACACCATGGGCTCCAGATTGGATCCGTCCGGCAAAAAAGTTGTACTGAATGAAGTCGGAATGACGCCGCAGCAGATCAAGGCAATTCGTCACGTTCATATTGTGGCCTGCGGAACGGCTTACCATGCAGGACTTGTCGGCAAATCGGTAATTGAGAAGCTGGCGCGTATTCCGGTGGAAACGGACGTAGCTTCCGAGTACCGTTACCGTGCTCCGATCATTACTCCGGAAACGTTGGTTATCGTTGTGAGCCAATCCGGGGAAACGGCAGACACGCTTGCTGCGCTCCGTGAAGCCAAACGCTGCGGTGCGCGTGTGCTGGCCATCACTAACGTAGTGGGCAGCTCGGTTGCCCGTGAAGCGGATGATGTCATTACCACTTGGGCCGGCCCGGAAATCGCCGTAGCCTCGACCAAGGCCTATACATCGCAGTTGATCGCTTTCTATTTGCTCGGATTGTACCTTGCTCAAACACTGGGTTCGCAAGACGATGCCTACATCGCGGAAGTCATCGCCGAGTTGAAAGAGCTGCCTGAGAAGGTGGAGCGTATTCTCGCTCAATCGGAGGCCATCAAGAATGTGGCGGAGCAAATCGCCACGCACGACAACCTGTTCTTCATCGGCCGCGGCCTCGATTATGCTGTAGCTCTGGAAGGCTCCCTGAAGCTGAAGGAGATTTCTTATATTCACTCCGAAGCTTATGCAGCCGGAGAGTTGAAGCACGGAACGCTGGCCCTGATCGAAGAAGGCATCCCGGTCATCGCGCTGGCGACACAGGAGGACCTGTTCGAAAAGACGGTAAGCAACATAAAAGAAGTTACGGCCCGCGGCGCGCATGTATTCGGCATCCATTCGGAAGGGCATTACGAGCTTGCCAAGGCAGTCGATGAAGTGTTCGCCATTCCCGCAACGTTGCCTCTGTTAACCCCGGCATTGTCCGTTGTGCCGCTGCAGCTGCTGAGCTACTATGCCTCACTGGCCCGCGGCAACGATGTCGACAAGCCACGGAATTTGGCAAAGAGCGTGACGGTGGAGTAGTTAGCGATATTGGGTAGTTTTTGTAGACAGCTAATAAATCCCGTCCTGGGGCAATAAAAACTGTCCAGAGACAATAAAAAATGTCCAAGAAGCCGAGCGGTGTTAGGGTTCATGCCTGATCACCTGTTCGGCTTCATCTTTTGGAAAGGGGTAGGGGGAGAGGGTGAAAGGGAAAAGGGGTTGATAAATCAGGCTTGGTCCCAATATACCCTCCCCCTTTGTCCTTTCCCTTATCCCTGCCCCCTCGTTCCTTCAAATATTTCTCTGGACATTTCCCAACGTTCCGTTTTCGTGCTCCCTTTCAACTTCCACTACCTAATTTCTTCCAATTTTGCGGACACTTTTTATTTTCTCCCCATTTTGTACCAACTGGTTCCTCAAATCCCGAAAACCCTTGTGCGGCAAGGGATTGGAGGCTTTGGTGGGGCTAAAGTGGGATGGACATGAATTATTTTCTCTTGACATAGTAGGGAAATCAAAATGGGATGTTCACGTTCGTTCGGTTTGATTGCTTAAGGGGACAGTCGATAAGGGAGCGTTTTAGATGAATGTCCATAATAAAAGCATGGTTAAAAATGTGATACAATTTCCTGTAAGGGAGAAGAAACAAATTATTGGTTCTAAACTGTCCAATAAATATGCGATGTAACTGATGCTTAGAAAATTAAGGGAGGATGTATCATGACCAAACATCAGATTTATACAATGAGTGTCGCAAGAGTCTATCCCCATTATATTTCGAAAGCAGAGAAAAAAGGGCGTACAAAATCAGAAGTTGATCAAATCATCCGTTGGTTGACTGGATATAGCCAGGAAGAGTTAGAAGTTCATTTGGAAAAACAGACAGACTTTGAGACCTTCTTTGCGGAAGCTCCCCAATTGAATCCTTCACGGGCTTTGATCAAAGGTGTAGTTTGCGGCGTTCGAGTGGAAGATATCGAAGAACCAACAATGCGGGAAATTCGCTATTTGGATAAGCTAATCGATGAGTTAGCAAGGGGAAAAGCGATGGAGAAGATTTTGCGGAAATAATAAGGTGCCCTAAGATTTTATGCAATTATCAACACTGGAAATTTATAATCATCTTCTTGGCGTTGGGTATTATAGCAATGTGTTGAACGCTTATCCAACCACCTTTTATCCAATCATCTACCCTTATGCCACGGGAGCCGTTGGTATCCTTCTGTTGCTCAAAGGAATGGGTAAGCACCATGAACTTGTCACCTTTATCCTACTACCCAATTATCATCACAAACCCATCCGCATATGACATAGAAGTTCTTCAAAAAACAGGAGGGGACTTCTATGTTTTTGTTTCCAGAGCACCAGGAGAGGTACGATCAATTCTTGAAACAGGATGGGACGCACCCAAAAGACAGGGAAAGGCAGGCATTATTTTATATTTTTGCTGGTTACAAGTACTTGGGAGATAGGATTGAACATTTTTACGACCTCGAAGGTCGGATGATCCGTCCAGAGGCATTTCAAGTGGTCGATTTGACGAGCGGTTCAAGAGCGTTGGCGGAGTTGGCATTACAACTACGAATGCGGAACTATCGCCGATCTGTTTGCGAACCTGGACGAACGAAACAGGCGATTGGCGGTTGAGGGGGATCAAGCTCAGGTTTGGGTTATAGTGTAAACCGTTTCAGCGAGTGAGCCCAAATACAGCATTGTTAAAAATTAAAGATACGCTCGACCAGCCCCTTGCTTCCCTCATTCGCTTACCTATCACGAATATTAAGACTTAAGGAATCTATAATAAACCGTCGATACTTAAAAATGGTGAGCAATTTCGTTCAACTTTTGAGATTCAGGAGGAGAAAAAGATGGCGAAAGAACTGTTGATGGCATCACTTCGCATGGAGAGAAACCCTATGGCGATTTCGATTACCGACCCTTCAAAGCTGGGAATTGATCTCAAAATGCTTAAGAAATTGGACGATCATATTGAATTTGATCCGATGCATGTTGTTTCGAAATTTAAGAGGGAAACATTAGATCGGCTTGCAGAACAAATCATAACTGATTTTGAAAGCAGGGGGGCAGTTGAATCTCAAGAAGATGAAAACAGGGAAGAAGTTGTTGCTCACCGTGTTGTCAATATGACGAAAACCATGTAATGTACTGCAATGTACCGGGATGCAATGAAGAAGAATGGAATAAAATTAAAAAAATGATTCCTTCCAAAGCACAGTTCCGAGACAGTTTCAAAATCAGTTTGGATAGAGCACCATTTGTTCTCACAAGCGATGATCTTGGAGAGGGCTACAGGAGTGAATTCTTTGGAAAAACTCTACACCTTTCACAACCGAAGCGAAAGCATTTATTCATAAAGAAATTGAGTTGCTCGACGAGTTGAATGTCAACGATAATTCCGATGCGAACGAGGTTATCGGATATTTTAAAGAAATCAAGGATTTAATCTTGGAGGGCAGGAGTCTGGGAGGACGATCAAAAGGGATTGTGCGATTGATCAAGGAAAAAATTGTGAAGGTGGCTGTTGAGCAGGATCTTTTAAAAATGATCGATTTGTAAACGTTTCTATTCAGGAGCTATTGAAGACTCCTCTTTTTCTTTTTGCACGATGGTATACTGGAGATAAAGGGAGCAGGCTAATTGTTTGATCAGCTCATCCTTAAATGAAATTGCAAAAGGGGGCAGTGTACTTGGACATGATACCCAAGGCTGAGCCGCAGAAAATTCCATTTCAGGTATTTGAAAAATCCATACCAAACGAAGGGAAATGGGAATTGATCGATGGAGAGCTTTTTTTCATCCTTAAACATGTTTTCAAACTCTTCCAAATTAGCCCAACGCAGTTAAAACAAGTTTTACAGTTGTACTTTCTGCTACTCCAGTTAATTCTAATCTTCGGATTGTTCTTTCACTTACACCAGAGATTTCTGCTAATTGTGCTTGAGTTATTAATTTTTAACCCTATGTGCATTTTATAATTCCGCTCTTTTTTGTGTATTTGTCTCAATTATATATCCAGGCTCAACCCAGTTTAAGGTCAGATATAGGACAATTATAGGTGATTTACAGGACAACAGGTGTTTTTTAATCATTACAGTTACTCAGCCTATGGCGTCTTGCTTCGAATGGAGAGTATTACAATGATCGTCAATGACTGGCTCCTTTTCCCTTTAATTGCTCAGTCGGCTGACATCAATTCATAAAATATGCATAAACGTTCAACTCAAATCGGTCTAATTTTGCCGTTATTATAATTGGAATCCAAGCAGATGCATAAGTTGTATGCATGAATTTATGAATGAATTATAGAAGTGGTTCATAAAACCTGCATAAGATTTATGAAAAGTTAAGGCATCTAGGTGCTTATCTTAGACGAAAAGAGGTTTTTACCATTGTATGACAAGGAAATCACGTCACAAGATATAGATAAAATATTAAAACTTTATGCAAAGTCAAAGGAATTAGTGGGTGCGGATCCACTTGACGGAAGATTGCAAGAATTTACTCATGAACTGCTTCAAACACTGTTTGAGACGGGTTTTCTGATGGTGTTTAACTGGCATGAGTGGCTTGACAGGAATGAAGCTTTTAAGGATTTAAACAAGGATATCCACGAAGAAATCAATTTTGCGGATTTGGAAACCTTATCAAAGTTGATGACTAGCTACGTAAGAGGCGACAGATTTAACGAAGGATTGTTGGAACATATTGTAGCGGATGGCAAACTGCAATGCATTCTCGAAAGATTACGGGAGATAAAAGAACAGCTAGAAGCGGACAAGTAATCAGCAAATACAAAAAAATGCTGTCTTTAACCAGCATGTCGATATAATCGTATTCACAATAAAAGCATTTGGTCATAACATAAATCAATCTTATGCAAATAAATGGGAACCATCTGTGAGAGAAGTTGGGCCTTCATATAAAATTCTCTTTCCAATGTGAAGATTTGATGACATCTGATATCCGCGGAATTGCGTAACTGTGAGACAAACCAAGCCTCAACCCTTGCCGGAAGCCGGGTTAAGCCTTGGTTTTTGTGTATTCAATGGCTCTTGTGGACGGACTCTTCATTTTTTACCAGCTTTTTAATAGCTTATAAATATTATATAATAGTAAATAAATATATTAATCTATTAATAATAGTGATACACTATAATCAGGTTATAATTGATCCAGAAAAGATGTGTCACTAAGCCGCGCCCTGGCTTGTTGTGGCGCCTAAGCAGGAGTGCTTACATCCTTTCTGCAAAACGTAGGGTATAAGGACGGTTAAAATGAGCAACAGACAAATGAAAACAGACGTTATCTTAATTGGTGCCGGAATCATGAGTGCTACTTTAGGGTCACTGCTGAAAGAATTAGTACCGGATTGGGACATTACAGTGTTTGAAAGGCGTGCAAACGCAGGAGAGGAAAGCTCCAACGAATGGAATAATGCGGGAACGGGGCATGCCGCACTGTGCGAGCTTAACTACACCGTCGAAAAACCGGACGGATCCATAGACATTAGCAAAGCGATAAAGGTTAACGAAGAGTTTCAGGTTTCAAAGCAGTTCTGGTCCTATCTGGTAAACAGCAATCTGATACGTGATCCGCGGGACTTTATCATGCCAGTCCCTCATATGAGTTTTGTACAAGGGGAACATGATGTACATTTTTTGAAAAAACGTTTTGATGCGCTGTCTAGCAATCCGCTGTTTCAAGGGATGGAATATTCCGATGACCCGGGAAAACTGATGGAATGGATTCCGCTTATGATGAAAGACCGGACATTGAATAAACCTATAGCGGCTACAAGAATCGAATCCGGGACGGATGTTAACTTTGGCGCTTTAACGCGCATATTGTTTGCCCACTTAAAAAATAAAAATGTCGATATAAAATTCAACCATCATGTTGATGATATTAAACGTACTGGGGACGGCTCGTGGGAATTGAAAGTGCGAAATGTCGATAGCGGTACCGTCGAACGCCATACGGCAAAATTCGTCTTTATCGGCGGCGGGGGAGGAAGCCTGCATTTGCTGCAAAAATCCGGTATTCCTGAAGGAAAAGGTATCGGAGGATTTCCGGTAAGCGGACTATTTATGGTGTGTCAGAACCCGGATATTGTAGCGCAGCATCATGCAAAAGTATACGGCAAAGCTTCGGTCGGCGCTCCTCCAATGTCCGTTCCGCATCTTGACACAAGATTTATCGACAACAAAGAATCGCTGTTATTTGGACCGTTTGCCGGCTTCTCGCCAAAGTTTTTAAAATTCGGTTCCATGCTTGATTTGGTAACTTCCGTAAAACCGCATAATCTCGTAACGATGATGGCGGCAGGCGTAAAAAACGCTTCATTGACAACATACCTGATCAAGCAGGTGATGTTATCGAAAGAACAGCGCATGGAAGCATTACGGGAATTTATCCCGAACGCCAAAAGCGAGGACTGGGATTTGCTGGTAGCTGGCCAGCGTGTGCAAATTATCAAAGATACGGCTGCCGGCAAAGGAACGCTTCAATTTGGTACGGAAGTGATTAGTGCCGCTGATGGCTCGATAGCTGCATTGCTCGGTGCTTCTCCGGGTGCTTCTACCGCCGTTTCCGTCATGCTTGAGGTCATAAAAAAATGCTTCCCGCAGCATTTAAAAACGTGGGAGCCGAAAATAAAGGAAATGATTCCTTCTTATGGCGTGTCACTAATGAAAAACCCGGAACTTATTCACGAAATTCATACTTCAACAGCACGGACGCTTGGATTAAGCGAAAACTTGCCGTTACAGGCAAGCAACCCGAACCATACCATAAATAACGAAGTTTTGATTTGAGATTCATTTGCCGGTCCGTTATAGCCGTTAAGCTGTGGGGAAATGATGGTAATAAAGCAGCGTCAGTCAAGGACTTTATTTTCCTCCTTGGCCGCCGCTGCTTTTTTTCTTATGTCTGACGCAGTCTAATCCCCGCCACCGCCGTCTCCGCCGTCGTCGCTGTCACTGGAGGAGTTATGGTCATCCCGGCCGTCCCAACTGTACCCCCCGCTATCCCCGCCACCGCCACCGCCGTCTCCGCATGCGGGCGCCGTTTTTACGCCGTTCCAGGAACGGACCAAGGCATATTCGATCGCCGCCAGAAGGTCCGGCTGGAACAGGGGAGAGGCGCGATATAAGATTTCCTCCGCTCTTCAGAAATTTCTTTCCTCCGCCACCGGACGCTGGCCCATACGGCTCCCCCGCCCACAAAGATAATCAGCAACAGTAGAGAATCCCACATTTTCACATCTGCAATGTACAAATAGAGAAGGAGCCCGAAGTGTATGGCAGCCAATACGGGAATCCACACTTTTCTGGCGGGATACACCCCGAAGCCGGCGATGGTATCCGGCTTTCTCTTCCAGCAGCAGCCGCAGCCAGCGGCCAAAAGCCCTGCCAAGGCGGCGGGAGCGCTGGATGTATTTGCTCTCTTAAGCCTTTTGCTTTCGTTCCGTCTTGGTAGGTCCCGCCAGATGCTCGAGCGAGAGCACGGAGGTGCCGCGGAACAGCCATCCCAGAAGGTGCCGGTCCGCCGCATCCAACCGGCTCCGGTCGCCTTTGAAGGTAAACTGCAGCAGCCCCTTTGGAGCATTCGGGTCCTCTTGAAATCGTTGTCCCGCCGCTGCCCGGCTGACTCCGATGTGTTCCCGCCGATTTTGCGCAAGGAAAGTCCAATCTAACTCGCCGCCGTCTGCGTATTTCACGGCCGCCTTGTCGATCCGATAGCGGTAATACAGCTGCCTCGTTTCATTCTTTGCCCGAAAGTCGACATAATACGTGCCGCGGCGGGGGTTTCAGTCGACGTTCAGCCGGTTCAGTCCGACGTATCCGAAATCGCTGAGAACCCGGTCGGAAGGGGGAGTATAAGCTTCGAAGAGTTCTATATTTTCCCCGCCGTACGCATCCATATGCCGAGGAATCCAGTCGTAATCGCCGTGTACGGTATACGTGTATAATTCCTCCACATACAGATCCACGTCCGGCATGATGTCCGCCATGATCTCAACCTTATCGATGGTGTAAGATGATGTTTTGCCGCACCGGGAAGCAGCAATAACGAAAGCAGTAGTGAGAAAAGGAGCAGTGTTATCCGGTATGTACTCTTCATCGCCGTCCTCCAAGTTGTGCAGGATGTCATTATCCTGTATTACGTAAAGGAGGCTATTCATGTTTCGGCTAACTGGCATATTTTATATTTGCAGCGCCGGCAGCTTGAGGGAGGGATGATACTTTCGATGGTTCAATATGACATACTTTGTCATATTGATGCTCTATAATGGAGGAATAATCAACGAAAGGAGTACCAGATCATGAAACCTTTAGATGGAAAAGTGGCTTTGGTCGCAGGTGCAACACGCGGCGCCGGCCGAGGAATTGCTATCGAATTAGGAGCGGCTGGAGCGACCGTTTATGTGACCGGACGCACGACACGAACACAACGATCCGAGTACAATCGTCCTGAAACCATTGAAGAAACCGCTGAGCTTGTAAATCATGCGGGTGGTAGAGGGATCGCGGTTCAAGTGGATCATCTCGATCCCGATCAGGTTCAAGCTCTAATTGCACGCATAGAGAGCGAACAGGGGCGACTGGACATCCTGGTTAACGATGTGTGGGGAGCTGAGTATTTGGCACAGTGGAACGTACCCGTATGGGAGCACTCCCTTGAAAGGGGACTTCGCATGCTTCGGCTTGCGATGGATACCCATATCATTACAAGCCACTTTGCATTACCCCTGTTAATCCGAAACAGGAACGGACTGGTCATTGAGGTAACGGACGGCACGGCAGAATACAACGACAAAAACTACCGATTATCCCTGTTCTACGATCTGGCCAAGACGTCTGTCATTCGAATGGCCAAATCTTTAGCCTATGAACTTTTACCATATCAATGCACCGCCATAGCAGTGACTCCGGGTTGGATGCGTTCTGAATTGATGCTTGATCACTATGGTGTTACAGAAGAGAACTGGCGTGATGCCGTAGTGAAGGAACCTCATTTCATCATCTCGGAAACGCCGCGTTTTGTAGGGCGTGCCGTTGCCGCATTAGCCGGAGATCCGGAGGTTGCCCGATGGAACGGTCAATCTGTGTCAAGCGGCAAGCTCGCACAAGTGTATGGTTTTTATGATCTTGACGGATCGCAGCCAGACTGCTGGCGGTATCTCGTAGAAGTGGTGGATGCAGGGAAACCGGCGAATGCTACCGGGTACCGCTAATACAGCTGATCAGAAGTTGACGGTTTTGCAGGTGTCCAGGAAGCCATGCATGATCAGGACTTGATCTGGTCTCGTGCCCGGCTTCTTATTTTGGAAATAATAACTCATTTGGTAAAAAATTCTTCGAAAATGTGATACCATAAAAAGGACTAAAGAAGGGAGTGATTTATTGTGAGCAGATCCATTCCGGAGATTACATTGAATGACGGAGTAAAAATACCCGTTATCGGTTTGGGTACATATTCACTAAAGGGCACCGCTGGTGTCAACGCGATCGTAGGCGCCATAGATATGGGTTATCGGCTCCTGGATTCCGCTTATAATTATGAAAACGAAGGAACCGTAGGGGAAGCCATCAGGCGCAGTTCCGTTCCGAGGGAGCAATTCATCATCACTTCCAAATTGCCGGGTCGCTATCACTCGTATGACAAAGCGGTTACGGCCATTCAAGAATCGTTGTATCGCGCAAATCTTGATTATTATGATTTATATCTGATTCATTGGCCGAATCCCAAACAAGATCATTATGTGGAAGCCTGGCAAGCGTTAATTGACGCTAAAAAATGGGGGCTTGTCCGTTCGATCGGCCTCAGCAATTTTTTACCGGAGCATATTGAACGTTTAATCAAAGAAACCGGCATTAAGCCAAGCGTCAACCAAATCGAGCTGCACCCGTTTTTCAATCAAGCCGATCAACGAAAATGGCACGAAGAAAACAGCATTGTAACCGAATCGTGGAGCCCATTAGCGAGAGCAAATGACATTTTAAAGCATGAAACCGTTCAAAAAATAGCTCATCATCATAACAAATCTGTGTCGCAAGTCATCTTACGTTGGCATTACCAGCTCGGGGCCATCTCCATTCCCAGATCTTCATCCCCTGCGCGGCAGCTTGAAAATATCTCCATATTCGACTTTTCTCTGGATGATAAAGAAATGAGCATAATAGCAGAATTAACCCGCCCCGATGGCCGGATTGCGAATCAAGACCCGGCTGTGTATGAAGAATTTTAAAGGAAAAGGGCGTGACCGGACCGGCCGTGCAAAGGCCGGGGCTTCCGGTGCACGTCCCATAAAAATAAGCCGGGGATGAACCGGCTTATTTATTTTTATACTTAATCATTGAGCCCGGTTAAACACGGAAAGATCGGCAGGATGGGTGATAGACATATGGATCTTGGTTTATTAATTATTAATTTCAAGTTACTTGACAAAAGTAAGTTATAAAAATATAATCTGAACATAACGCAAGAAATGAATTAGGACCTGCTGGGCGTCGGCTTGCCGGGCTGTCAAGATCGGCTGCCGTTTTTTCTGATCATGATCAAGGAGATGTTTAATGATGGACTCAATAATGAAATCAAGTTCAGTCGAAGAAATCGTGAAAATGAGAAGGTCCGCCAATAACTTCGACAGTAATGTGAAGATACCCAGAAGAGAAATTGAAGAGATGTTTGAATTAGCTAAATTCGCACCATCCGCATTCAACTTGCAGCACGCCCATTATGTGGTAGTGGATGAGCCTGAGCTCAAATTAAAAGTGAAGGAAGCAGCATACGGTCAGCATAAAGTGGGGACCGCTTCAGCCGCTATCATTGTACTAGGGGATTTAGAAGCTTACACTGATGCCGAACGGATCTATGAAGGCATGCTTCATTTGGGGATGATGGATGAGCTTACATACCGACAAACCATTGATTCCATTTATGCAGCCTATCAAAACTTAGAATTTCGTAAAGAAGAAGCCATTCGTAACGCCTCGTTATCCGCAATGCAATTTATGCTTATTGCGAAATCAAAGGGGTGGGACACTTGTCCGATGATTGGCTTTAACTCCGAGCAAGTAAGGGCAGTATTAAACATTCCGGATCGATATCACATCGCTATGATGATAACCATAGGTAAAGAAAAGACGAATCACCCTAGACCTAGAGGCTACCGTAAACCGGTCGGCGAATTTGTGCATTTTAGTGCTTTCTCTTCATAAGCTGGACGCGGATCGGGGTAAGCACGGTAACCGATGTAAGGTGGAAGGGTGAGGAGGGGTCGACTCGTCATGGAAAAAAAGCAACCGATGCTGCAGACCGCAAGCCGCCTTTTGAAATGTGGAGCGGATCTGACAAAAAGATAGAGTATGCCCCCAGAGTATGCCCCCCCTTTATTACCCATTACGGCAAGGTCGCGTGAAATGGATTCCCGCCAATCGTTTATTCCTTTGCTTCGATTCGGGCAAGCTCCTTACGTACGATTGGCGCGACCCTGGTGCCGAGCAATTCGATGGCGCGCATGACTTCGCGGTGCGGCAACGTACCGACATTCACATGCAGAAAGAAACGGGTAACCCCCAAGTTTTTGCGCAGCAGAATAATCTTTTCCGCCACGTATTCGGGATCGCCCACGTAGAGGGCGCCTCGTAGACTGCGTGCGGCATCAAAGGTTGCCCGGGTGTACGGCTGCCCCCAACCCCGCTCACGCCCGATAACGTTCATTTGGGCTTGTGTGGGAGGGAAGAATACATCGGCAGCCTGCTCGGTGGTTTCTCCGACAAATCCGTGCGAATGAGTCGCAATCGGCAGCTTGTCAGGATCGTGCCCGGCTTTCGCTGCGGCCTTTTTATAGAGGTCGACTAACGGCGCGAAACTCTCAGGCATTCCGCCGATGATGGCGAATACGATCGGAAGACCCAGCATTCCCGCCCGAACCGCAGACTGCGGAGTCCCGCCGCTTGCGATCCACACAGGCAGCGGGTTCTGAACGGACCGGGGGTAGACGCCAAGGTTATGAATAGCGGGACGATGACCGCCGCGCCAGGATACCTTCTCCGAGGAGCGGATCGCAAGCAGCAGCTCCAGCTTTTCTTCGAACAATTCGTCATAATCGTCCAGGCTGTATCCAAAGAGCGGAAAAGATTCAATGAACGACCCCCGGCCAGCCATTATTTCCGCCCGGCCGTTGGAAATGCCGTCAAGGGTGGAGAAAGCTTGATACACGCGAACCGGGTCGTCTGAGGACAGCACGGTAACAGCGCTCGTAAGCTTGATCCGCTTGGTCATGGCGGCCGCTGCCGCCAATACAACGGCGGGCGCGGAGCCGGCGTAATCGGGCCGATGATGCTCTCCGATTCCATAGACATCCAGGCCGACCTGATCGGCCAGTACGATCTCCTCAACCGCATTGCGCAGCCGCTCGGCATGGCTGATGACCTCTCCCGTCACCGGGTCGGGTGTTGTCTCCAAAAAAGTACTGATTCCTATTTCCATATGGATCGCCGAATCGGCCATGTGGATTCGCCTCCTTTATATTACCTATAGTTTACTCATTTATTTATAGCTTCTCAAATGCCAGCTTCACCCGTTATCCATCGGCATACAAATACGACTTTACGTCATGGCCGACAAATGCTTTCCAAATGATAAGGTTATAGGGGTAAGTCCAATCTATCTCATAGCCCCCAAACATCTCATGAAGCCGGTTGCTGTTGAAAATAATAGAGCCCTTTTGGTCAAAAGCGACCCCGTCCACCCATAGCATTCGGTCATCGGACACAAAATCATGGAATCTATGACTGGAAGGTGTATAGATGCCGATTCCCTTTCCTTCCAGCATGGTGTAGAACACATTTCCTTTATTATCCGCGTGCATCCCGTCGGTGGTCGTGCGCTTGCTGCCAATGGCCCGTACGGCACTGCGGATTTCTTTCAACGGCGTGGTAAAGTTTCTTAACAGCGAGGTATCGATTGCATATAGATTGCGCCCCGTGACCGGGCAGTAATACAACGTGGTACGGTCCGCGGATAAGGCGATGCCGTCGGCTCCGATTCGAAGAGGAGTATCCTTGAAGACCGGCTTATAGTCAATTTGAAAATGAAAACCGGGAAAATCCTGAGTGCTGTAAATCAAGGAAGGAAAACCGCTCCTGGAGGCTTTCCCGAGTTGGGAATGGAATCAAGCGGGCAATTTGGAGGAACTCTTCTTTTTATAATAAAAACATATATTCCCAATTCGAAAGGAATGGACATGAAAACCAAGCTAATAAATTTTGTCATATGATATAAACTTACATTGTTTCATCCTTCACTAACTCCAAAAAATGTTTTAGCGTTAATGGCATATGTTTATCTGCCTTACGACGGCAAAGGTATACGGGGCGTTTAACGTCAATTCCTTGTACCTTTGTCCGCCCGATCTCTTTCCTGTCCAGATGATCCTGCACTGCAAGAGAAGGTGCCAGCATAACCCCGTATCCGGCAATAACAGCACGGATGGATTCATTAAACCCGTGTAATTGTAACCCGATATAGGGCGGTTTTACGCCATGTATTTTAAAAAGAGAAAAAAGAATTTCTCTTGTAGAACTGCCCGTTTCCCTCATAATAAAAGGTTCTTGAACTAAATCGGATAACATCACCTCTTTTCCATCATATTTGTGGCCTTTCGGGACAATAAACCAATAATGGATGTCCATGATATGGGAAAGTGCGATATCCGGCTCCGTCCATTTTTCTTTCACCACAAAAGCGACATCCGTTTGGTAATGAAGGAGCTTATCGATCGCCTGTTCGGAATTCCCGCTGTATACATTTACATGCACAAGTGGAAATTGATTCTTGAATTTAGCCAGCCATGCCGGCAATAAAAAATTGGCAGGCAAATAAGTTGAGGATAGGCGAAGTTCTTCTTGCTCCCCCTTTTTGTATTGTTCCAATTTTTTTTCAATATCTGCTTCCATATCAAAAAGCCTCTCGGCCTGTTTAAAAAGGAATTCCCCTGCTTCTGTCAATTCAATTCCTCTACCTTTTGGAACCATTAAAGTTAACCCTGTTTCTTTCTCTAAATTGCGTATTTGCATGGTTACGGCCGGCTGGCTGATTAATAAAGCTTTGGCCGCCTCCGTTACACTCTTTTTAGAAGCTACCGAACAGTATATACGTAAAGCATGGAGGTTCATTTGGTATAACCCTTTCATAATTCTAATTTATGAATCGGCAAAAAATATATATTAGATTTATTAATTACTATTATATAACATATTTTGAAAGAGGGATTAAAAGGGGTCGAAAATAATGGCATTAGCGGGAATTTCTTTGAATTGGGGTTATATAGAATGATTGATGTGAACACCATCAGTTTGGTTGTAATCGGCTTAGGAGCCTCGTTTCTTGGCACACTCGCAGGGGGGGCCGGCTTCATTACTGTGCCAGCCATGATGCTAACCGGTATTCCTATTTAAACCAGTATTGCAACCAATAAATTTTCATCCGGCATTGCAGCGGCATCAAGCGTATTCTACCTTCTGCACCATAAACAAATGAAAGCCATGTCCATAATCTGTATCTTTTTACTGGCCTTTTCAGGCGGCATTGGCGGGGCTTTATTGACAGCTCATCTACAGGAGAAGACCATGAACGTACTTGCGTTCTTTTTACTATGTGCTGCTTTGGCCGTTAATTTAAAAAACAAAAAATGGGATTCTAACCCGGAATCCCAGCAATACTCGATAAATAAAAGAAATATTTATTTTCCTATATTGATTGCCGCTTATGATGGCGGTTTTGGTCCGGGTTCTTCTACTTTCAGTATTCTTTATTTTATGGAAAATAATAGCAGCTATATAAAAGCGGCCCAGTTGACAAGAGTTTTTATCTTCGGAAGCTGTGCCGGAGGATTTATCGTATTTTATCAAACCGGATTTATTCAATGGCCATACGCCATCGCCATGGCGCTTGGATCCACTGTCGGCTCTCAAATGGGTATTATGATTTTACCTAAAATCCGTACCAAAACAGCAAAATATTTGATCAATCTAATGATTTGTTTGCTTATTGCACAGACGTTCATCAAGATCATTTAAAATGTTATTTGAAAAAGCTTGGCGGCAAAACCGAGTCCCTGATTTATCATATTGAGAGGAAAAAGAAATGCTGTCCGCTTTTCTGAGTGAGGCTTTTTAGTCGGAGGCCGCATTCCTTTGCTTAGTTTTTGGGTCTTTTGTGTATTTGGTTTTGGATTATGATAACGGGAGGAATGGCATATGTCCCATTACCGAGAGTTTTACACCAGTCCTGTTATACGATTCATTGCCGTAATGAGTTTGCTTGGTGCCTTATTAACTTGCCTGCATTTCGATGGTTATGTGACCATCCTCGCGCTGTTCTTTGGCGCCCTGGTCTATGCCTTTGCGGAGTACGTCGTGCACCGATATTTGCCCAAGCTCGTACCTGCATTATACTGGAGGCATGTCGAACATCATAAACACCCCCAAGAACTAAAGTACTTATTTAGTCCGGTCTACCATGATGTTCTAATCTACAGCGCCTACATTCCTTTGGTATGGTTGTAATCCATTGATTTATGGATATAAAAAATTATCCGTGACTTTTGGAAAGTGACAGACAAATTGTGACCGAGAAAAGTCGCAGCGGGAAAGCCTTGATTTCCGGTTTTCCCGCTGCGGACTGACCCATGCTTCATGGCTATAAAAACGTCAATTTGGTCATACTTATTTCAGGAGGTGAGATAAATATGGCTAAAGACGTGCTATGCGAAGTAAATTCCTGTAAGTATTGGGCTAATGGCAACAAGTGCAATGCCTCTGCTATTTACGTGGTAAGCCACAGAGGAAAACAAGCGTCCAATTCGGAAGAAACGGATTGCAAAACATTTGAACCGAAGATTTAATGATTGAAGGGGGCAGAGGCAACTGCCTCCTTTTTAAAAGGATAACCAAAAATGATAATCATTATCACTACCCTCCGAAGATGACGTCCGCGCCAGAAGTTTCCCTTTCCCCGAGCATTGTTTTTCATCCATTTCCAGAAAGAATTTTCCCCGAATCGCCAAGATATGTTCATTTTCATCCCATGAGAGATATGCTATATTACAAAGTTGATCCCGATTCATGTTAACGCTTATCGCGAAGAGGAGGATACCCTGCATGCTTCGGCGGATAAAGTCGCCCCTGACCTCAATTCGGGGAAAGATCATACTTTCCTTTATCCTGCTCATCTTGATTCCCATCACCATTATCATATATAACGTATACGTTTCCAGCCAAGAGGTCGTGCGCCGCGAAGTCAATCAGAGCCGTCAGGAAGCGGTGCGCCATACGGCAAGCAGCATCGACGGGACAGCCGAGCGGATGCTCAACGCCTCTCATTTGATCGTCAATGATCCCGAGGTGGCGGCTTATTTGCAGACGAGCCACCGTCAGGGCTGGATGACCGATTATCCGTCTTTCCAGCAATTTACGTCGGTTCACAAAAAGCTGATGAATATTCGCGACATTCTGCTGGACAGTAATGCCGTGGTCGCTTTGCTGGACTTTGGCGGACATGTTTTGTCTACGGCGGCCGGCTTCGAGGAGCCGGCGTTGTACGAACAGCTCCGAAAGGAAGCCTGGGTTCAGGAGACTCTTCGATTGGAAGGCTGGCCTTATTGGCAGCTTGCGTATCAAGGAACGCTGCTTCCTCCGCCGCAGGCTGGGGCAGAGAACTCGCTGTTCGTCATGTCCCGGTTGATTAAAGACAGCTCGAACGGTAAAGCGGCGGGTCTGTTGTTGATTGGGCTGCCATCCCCGATGGAGACGAGCGCCCTTCCGGCGAAAACGACCGGGACAGACCGGGTGACGCTGCTGATCAAGAAGGATGGGCAGCTGCTCGATCAGCGGGGGCCTGTGCTGCCGCAGGAGGTCGTGAATCTGGCCCTTCGGGCGAATGCGCTTTCCCCGCAGGAAGAGTATCGGAGCGTTCAAGCCGATGGACAGCGCTTTGCGCTGAATGGGGCGTTCATGCCTCATTTGGGGTGGACCGTGGTGCAGTTGGCCCCTGAGGAGGAGCTGCAATCGAGCCTGGGTCAGATCAAAAATCAATCACTGCTTTGGCTGCTTATCTGGTTCTTGATTTTCACGTGTGCATTTGCAGTTGTGATGTTGCAATTTGCCAAGCGGATCGGAAGGCTGCTGCATTCGATGGACCGGGTTGGACAAGGGGACTTCTCCTCCCGGGTGTCTGTTCGCGGGTCGGACGAGGTATCTCAGCTCGGCCTGCGCTTCAATGAGATGGTCGGACGGCTCGAAGAGCTGATCCTGAGGCTTTCCGAAGAGCAGCGGCGCAAGGAAGAAGCGAGATTTCAAGCGCTTCAGGCGCAGATCAACCCTCATTTCCTGTTCAATACGCTGAATTCCATCAAGTGGTCAGCGATGCTTTCCGGGGCGCAGCACGTCAGCCAGATGATCACAAAGCTCGGCAAACTGCTTGAAATCTCGATGAGAGCAGGCCGTGAGCGAACGACGCTGCAAGAAGAGCTGAGCCATTTGGAGATGTATATGGATTTGCAAAAGCTGCGCTTCCACGATAATATCCGCGTTCACGTCGAGGTGCCGGAGCGGCTCATGTCTTGCGAAATTCTGCAATTTACCCTGCAGCCGATTGTGGAGAACAGTATCATTCACGGTAATCGCAGCCCGCTGGAGGTTTCCATTACCGCGCATGAGGAAGGGGACAAGCTGGTGCTGACAATTTCCGATAACGGACAAGGGATGGAGCCTGACCAGCTTGAACGCGTATTCACCGACGGAGCGCCGTCCCATGCCAAATCGACCGGCATCGGCATCCGGAATGTGAACGAGCGGATTGCGATGCATTTTGGACCCGGATATGGGCTCCGCTTAAGCAGTGTACCCGGTGAAGGAACAACCGTAACGGTGACTCTTCCGCTTGCAAAGGAGGCGACGCAGCATGATTAACGTATTGATTGCAGACGACGAAATTTTGGTCCGGATCGGATTGAAAACCATCATTCCCTGGGAAGAGAACGGGTTTCGGCTCGTCGGGGAAGCCTCGGACGGGAATGAAGCATTGGCCGTAATGGAGCGGACCCCTTGCGATATCGTGCTGACGGACATTCGGATGCCCGGTTGTGACGGGCTGGAGCTGATCGAACGGATCAAGGAAAAGTATCCCGCGGCCAAGTGCTTAATTCTTTCCAGCCATAACGATTTTGAATACGTCCAGAAGGCACTGCGGCTGGGCGCTGTCGATTATATCCTGAAGCTGGCCATGGAGCCCGAGGAGCTCTTGGCCAAGCTGATCCGGCTGAAGGAAGAGATTGAGGCGCAGCGGGTGTCGGCCTCGGCGGCGACGCGGCTGGAGATGCAGGCACACTTGTACGGCAAGGAAGTGAAGGAAAAACGGATGAGGGATCTGCTGACCAAACAGTGCACGCCGGGAGAAATCCGGGCGACCTTCGAGGAATTCCACATTCCGCCGTTCACCCCCCCTTACCGTATTGTTAACCTTCAGCTGGACGCGTATGAAGAGGTGCTGGAGGAAAATAATTTCCAGTCCGAGAAGCTGCTGTCTTATACCGTGGCCAACATTTTGACCGAAATTTTGCGCAAATACGATGAAGGCGAGCTGGTGGAAATCGAGGGAGGCCGGTTTGCGGTCATCACCGATTATATGGAAGCCGACATGCTGCTGGAAATGCAGGAGGCGGTTCGTACGTTTCTGAAGCTTTCGGTAAGTGTGGGCTACTCCGATTCGCTGATGTCGACCGATGAGCTGCACACCGGCTACCTCCAAGCCAAAACAGCCCTGGAGCACCGGTTTTACCGGGGGATGGGCGGTATCATTGCCTTCGATTCGCTGCACTATGCGAGTCCCTTGGAGACACATGTTCCATGGACGCAGGCGCAATGGATTCAGCTGATTGAAAAGCAGGACGAAGCCGGCGTACTTGCGCTGCTGGACCGCTGGACGGACAGCCTGCGCGAAGGGCCTTTCCGGAGTCCGGATATGCTGCGCGAGGAATGGGTGGAGCTCGTCCATATTTTCGGTCACGGATTGCGTCCGTTAAAAGGCGATTTGTACGCCGTGCCTCCGTACCGGAACCGGTACCCGCTGCACGCCGTTCGCCAGATTGAAACGCTGGAGGAGCTGTACACGTGGTTTTGCGGATGGATAGGCGGTTATTTTCAATATTACAAGACACTGGCTACGCAGCAGTGGAGACCGGAGATTGCGGCCGTCGTCCGGCGAATTCGCGAGCATTACAACGAACCGCTGAAGGTATCGGAGCTGGCTAAGGAAATCGGGTTTACGGAAAACTATTTAAGCGTGCTGTTTAAACGGGAAACCGGGGAAACCATCATGGACTTCATAACCCGGATCCGGATGGATAAAGCGAGGGAGCTGCTGAAGAATCAGCACTACAAAGTATATGAAATTGCGGAGAAGGTCGGGTATACCGATACGAACTATTTCAGCAAGCTGTTTAAAAAAGTGGAAGGCATTCATCCGCTGGAATACCGCAAGACGGTGCTGGGCCGCAAATAAGCAGCAACCAAGAATGAGACGGTTTTTAGCAGGAATCACCCCTTCTGCCGCAGGTCCATCTTTGTTAAGCTGAGGTCGAAAGCTAAAGCATACACCATGGAGGGGTAATCAAGCTATGAAAAAATGGGTTATGGGTACGGCTGCCGTTGTCATGTCCGCGTCCTTAATTGTTAGCGGTTGCGCAAGCCAACCCGATACGCAAGCAAACAGCGGCGCAGACAGCGAGAAGAAAGCAGTGAAACTGCGCATGTGGGGCGCCGTTCCGGAAGAGAACGGTCCGAAAGCCGTTATTGACAAGTGGAACCAAAGCCATCCGGATATTCAAATGGAATATGTTCGTTACGTCAATGACGATTCCGGCAATACGAAGCTGGATACGGCGTTGATGACGCAATCCGACGCACCGGACATTTTCATCAGCTACGGGGAGGCCAACCTGAACCGCCGTCTGAATGCGGGCATGACAGCTCCGCTTGACGAGCTGATCCAAAAAGAAGGCTTCAATGTCGAAGAGATCATCGGCATGGAGAACATCCAGAAATTTAAGGATCAAATCCACTATTTGCCGGCTAACAAAATTATCGACATGATCGTCATCAATAAGAAGGCTCTGGATGAAGCCGGTGTCAAGGTCCCTGTCGAGTGGACCTGGGACGAGTACGTAGCGCTGGCTCAAAAGCTGACTAAGGACGGAATGAAGGGCAGCTTCATCACGCCGGGCTCCGACCTGTTTATCAGCAAATTTGCGCTTGCGACGGTACAGCCGAAGGATGCTTTCTATACGGCGGACGGTATGTCCAACTTCAACCATCCGGCAGTGAAAAAAGGCTTGGAGCTGCAGAAACTGTTGTATGACCAGGGAGCCATGGTATCTTGGGCGGAAGGCGTAGCGAACAAGCTCGATCCGGCAAATGAGCTTCTGACGGGCAAAGCCGCAATGGTTTACGGCGGCACGTACATGCTCCGCACGATCAAGGACACGGCCAAATATCCGCGCGACTTCGCGGTAGCCTTCGCGCCTACTCCGCAGTTTGAGAAGGGAACGAATGTCAACAACGGCGGTGTGAACGATTTTATGTCCATCAACAAGAACAGCGCCAACAAGGAGGCAGCGTTCAAGTTCATGGCCTGGTACCTGCAGGAAGGCAATATGGATATGGTTGCCGGCGGACGCATTCCGACCAACAAGAAAGCGGATTTTAACAAAATCACTGAGCTGATTATCGGACAGGATGAGAAAATTATTGATAAAGAATCGTTGACGGCACTGATCAAGGGCGACCTGACCTTTGCTACGCGGTTCAACTCGGTTGCATTCCCGCAGCTGAACACGATTCTCCGCGAAGAATCCGAAAAGTACTTCATGAATGTGCAGGACATTAACAAAACGATGGAAGCCCTGAAAACCCGCGCCGACAAGGCCATTCAATCGGAGAAAAAATAAGGCTGCGCCCCGTGGGCGCGCCGATGAACGCCTCTATCTTAGGATAGGGGCGTTTTTTGTCATGATGTGAACCAAGAATCACCCTTAAAGTGCAAAGCTTTCGCCATTCTGTCCGGCGGCGGGGTCACTTACAATGAGAGCATCAAGAAAAGAGGGTGACTTCATGTGAAAAGTAGATTTAACCAACAAAAACTCAAGGAGAATTTGGCGGGCTATCTGTTCATCCTGCCCAATTTTCTAGGGGTCTTTTTATTTGTCGTGTTTCCGCTTTTGTTCAGTCTGGTCATGGTCTTTATTGATTGGGATTACATGATGGGCTTCTCGGGGATCGAATGGGTCGGCTTGGCTCACTTCAAAAAGCTGATGACCGACGAGTATTTCCTGCAGTCCCTGAAAAATAACTTCATCTTTACTGCGGTGACGGTACCTTCGGCGATGGCCATCGGTCTTGTGATTGCGGTCATTCTGAACAAATTCGTCTATTTGAAAAATTTCCTCCGCGTTTTGTTCTTCCTTCCTTATGTCAGCAGTATCGTAGCGATCTCGATCGTCTGGAGCGTGATGTACAATCCGACGAACGGGCCGATTAACGGAACGCTTCGTTCGCTAGACATCGAGAACTTGCCCGGCTGGCTCGCCAGTCCCGATTGGGCGCTGCCGGCGATCATCATCATGGTCGTATGGACGTACACGGGCTATACGATGGTGCTCTACATGGCCGGCCTTCAAGGAGTGCCCAAGGATTTGTACGAAGCGGCTTCGATCGACGGGGCT
Source organism: Paenibacillus naphthalenovorans (assembly GCF_001465255.1). NCBI lineage: Bacteria > Bacillati > Bacillota > Bacilli > Caryophanales > Paenibacillaceae > Paenibacillus > Paenibacillus naphthalenovorans. The sequence goes on from NZ_CP013652.1 coordinate 4,667,143, forward strand.
ACGGGCATGAAAAGCTTCTTCAAAATCACGGTTCCGATGCTGAAGCCTACGAGCTTCCTGATCGCCGTGACGCTGATTATCTCTACCTTCCAGGTATTCGCCGCCGTGGCCGTGATGACCAAGGGGGGGCCGCTGAATTCGACGATGGTGCTCGCCTATTATATTTACATCCAGGCCTTCCAGTATTACGAAATGGGCTACGCCGCCGCCATGTCCTGGGTCTTGTTCCTGATTATCTTCGTGATCACCATATTGCAATGGCGGGAACAGAAAAAATGGCAAGATCAGTTCTAACCACTTCCATTAACCGGTAAAGGAGCGCACATCCCATGAATACGACATTAAAAATGAGAGAGGTCGGCCTGAAGCTGGTCATGACGGTGATCTTCACGGCGCTGGCCGTGATCATGATCACGCCTTTTCTGTGGATGATCTCATCTTCCTTCAAGCTGCCGGCCGATATGTTTAAGTACCCGATCGATTGGATTCCGGAACGATTCGTGCTCGACAACTATAAGGAGGTTTGGTTCGGCAAATACCCGTTCCTGCTCTACTATTGGAACTCCATCAAAATTACCGCGCTCACGGTAGGGGGATGCCTTATTACAAGCGCGCTCGCCGGGTTTGCCTTCGCCAAGCTGAGATTTAAAGGACGTGATTTGTTGTTCGTCCTTTACCTGGCTACGATGATTATTCCCAGCCAGATTTTGTTGGTGCCGCGGTTTATCCTGTTCGATAAGCTGGGCATGCTCAATACGCACATGTCGCTGATTCTGCCGGGCATGTTCACGGTACTGGGCACATTCATCATGCGCCAATTTTTCAGCACGCTGCCCAATGAATTGCTGGAGGCTGCGAAGGTGGACGGCGCCGGCTACTGGCGTATGTTCTGGCAAATTTCGCTGCCGCTGACCAAACCCGCTCTGGTGACCCTGCTGATCCTTACGTTCACTTGGCACTGGAACGAGTACGAGAATCCGCTTATTTTTCTTAGGGACAACCACCTGTACACGATCCCGCTCGCGCTCACGAACTACGTGGACGAGAACAGTACGAACTATACCTTAATTATGGCTGCCTCTGTTTCCGCGCTGTTGCCGCTGATCGCCATTGTGTCGATTTTTCAGAAATGGTTTATCGAAGGGATCGCCAGCACGGGAATTAAAGGATAAGGCATACGAAAAGGAGTTGTTTTTCAATGCAAACGATCGAAACGGATATTGTCGTCGTCGGCGGAGGGCCGGCAGGAATCAACGCGGCCATTGCAGCCGGACGCAGCGGAGCGCGGACGATGATCATCGAGAGATACGGATTTTTGGGAGGGATGTCGACGATCGCGCTCGTGTATCCCTGGATGACCTATCATACAATGGACGGAAAGCAGGTCATCGCCGGGATCGCCCAGGAAATCATCGACCGGTTGATGGCACTGAACGCCTCTCCGGGGCACGTTCGGGATACGTGCGGGTTCGTCAGCACGATTACCCCGTATGATCCGGAAATCTATAAGGTGCTTGTACTGGATATGCTTCGCGAGGCCGGCGTGAAGGTGCTGCTTCACAGCTTTGTGGACGACGTGACGGTGAAGAATGATCGGATCGAATCGGTTCGGCTGACCACAAAGTCCGGCAAGATCGATGTGAAAGCGAAAATGTTCATTGACACGAGCGGGGACGCGGATGTCGCTTATCTGGCCGGCGCGCCGATTCTGAAAGGCCGGGATGAAGATCAGCTCACCCAGCCGATGACGATGAAGTTCCGTATGCGCGGCGTCGATTTGGCCAAGGTAAAGCAATACATGATTGAGCATCCGGAGGAGTTTTACAAGAAAACGCCGATCGATGAGCTGGATCAGCTGCCGCTGACGGCAGTTCAAGGCTTCTACAAGCACTGGAAGGAAGCGGCGCTGCCGATCAACCGGGATCAGGTTCTCTTCTTTACCGGCCCGGGCGAAGACGAGGTGCTGGTCAATACGACGCGCGTGCAGGGGCTGGACGGAACCCGCGTGGAGGATTTGACGGAAGCGGAGGAGCTCGGCCGCAAGCAAGTGCTGATGGTAGCCGATTTTATGGTAAAGCATCTTCCGGGGTTTGAGAAAGCATCGATCTCGCAGGTCGGCGCGCAGATCGGGATTCGCGAGACGCGGCGTCTGGACGGCGTGTACAGCCTGCAAATCTCGGATGTGACGGAAGGCCGCCGGTTCGAGGACTGCATTGCCCGCAGCGGCTATCCGATCGATATCCACGATCCGAAGAACAAAGGCGTCACCGCGGCCTGGATCGCTGGCGACGGCGCTTATGATATTCCTTACCGCTGTCTGCTGGCCAAAGGGGTTTCGAATTTGCTTGCGGGAGGCCGCTGCATCTCCACTTCGCACGAAGCGCTGGCGACGACGCGTCTTTCCCCAAGCTGCATGGCCACGGGGCAGGCGGCCGGAACCGCAGCCGGTATGGCGGTGAAGCGGGGCGTCAGTCCGCATGAATTGAATGTGAAGGATCTGCAGCAGCAGCTTCGCCAGGACGGAGTCCTGTTAGACTAAAGAAGAACATAGAGGAGACAGCGAGAAACCGATGCGAACAGGTCATATCATTTATCCTTACGAGCCGTGGACGATCACGGAAAGCTCTTTCGATACGGAGACGAATCAACGGGACGAGACGGTGTTTGCCGTCGGCAACGGATATATCGGCATGAGAGGCAACTTCGAGGAGGGCTACGACGGTCCGAAGGGGACCTCGCTTCACGGCACCTACTTGAACGGATTTTATGATTCCTCCCCGATCGCTTACAGCAAGGGGCGCCAGTACGGCTTTGCGAAATACCATCAGACCATGCTGAACGTGACGGACGGCAAAATCATCGAGCTTTATGTGGACGGACAAAAATTCAGCCTGTTTACAGGCAAGCATGAGCAGTATGAACGTAAACTGGATATGCGCAAGGGCACGATGACCCGTACGGTCGTATGGGAAACCGCCGCCGGCAAACGAGTCCGGATTCGGACGGAACGGTTCGCTTCCTTCACGAATAAGCATCTCGCGGTGATCCGCTATGAAGTGACGCCGCTTAATTTTTCCGGGGAGCTTCTGCTCGTTTCGGCGATCAACGGGGAGGTGACGAACCAGATAGCCTCCGGGGACCCGCGTGCCGGCTCGGCCTTCGGCGGACAAGTGCTGCAGACGAAGGAATCGTATGAGAACCATACGTTCGCGGCTCTGCTGCAGCAGACGCAGATGACGAGGTTCTCGCTTGTTTGCGGTGTTGAGCATCAATTGAGCCATCCGTACCGGCTGGATACCCGGCTGGAAGGGCAGCGGCTGGAGAAGCGGTTCCGCGTGGCGGCGGAGGCCAACAAGACGGTCGTGCTGGAAAAGTATATCACGTACTATTCCTCCAAGGATTACCCGGAAGCGGAGCTGCTGGAGAAGGCGACCCGGGAACTGGAGGATGCCAAGAAGGCCAAATTCGACGCGATCGCCCAAGCGCACCGCGAGGTTTTGGATGCGTTCTGGAAAACGGCCGATATCCTCGTAGAAGGCGACGAGGCGCTGCAGCAGGCGCTTCGCTTCAACGCTTTCCACCTGCTGCAGTCGGTAGGCCGCGACGGCAGGACGAATATCGGCGCGAAGGGGATCACCGGCGAAGGCTATGACGGCCATTACTTCTGGGATACCGAGACGTATATCCTGCCGTTCTTCCTGTACACGAAGCCGGACATCGCCAAGCAGCTGCTGCGCTACCGGCATCATATATTGCCGAAGGCCAAAGATCGCGCCGCGGAAATGTCCCAGGCCGGAGCGCTTTACGCTTGGCGCACCATCGACGGCGAGGAGACATCGGCCTACTATGCGGCAAGCACCGCCCAGTATCATATTAATGCGGACATCGCCTATGCGCTCAAGAAGTATGTGGAAGCGACCGGCGACTTGGAATTTTTATATCACGAAGGGGCCGAAATGCTGTTCGAAACGTCGCGCTTCTTTGCGGATGCGGGCGATTGGATCGAAGGACGCGGCTTCTGCATCAACGGCGTAACCGGCCCGGATGAATACACGACCGTCATTGACAATAACACGTACACCAATGTTATGGTGAAGGACCAACTGGAATATGCCGTGAAGGTAGCGGCGGAACTGCGTGCGCAGCAGCCGGAACGCTGGACCCAACTACAGCAGGCGATGGGGCTCACGGAAGAAGAAGTGGAAGGCTGGGCCAAGGCCGCCGAGCATATGTACGTGCACCGGGACAAGGGGCTGATCGGGCAGGACGATACCTTCCTGACCAAAGCGAAATGGGATTTCGCAGGCACGCCGAAAGAAAACTATCCATTAATGCTGCATTATCATGCGCTCGTGATCAACCGGCACCAGGTGCTGAAGCAGGCCGACCTGGTGATGGCCTTGTTCCTCCAGGGGAACCGGTTCACGACTTGGGAGAAGCAGCGGAATTACAAGTACTACGAGCCGTTAACGACACACGATTCGTCGCTGTCCGCTTGCATTCACGGCATTGTGGGCGCTGAGCTCGGGTATGTGGACGAAGCGTACGATTACTTCATGCAGACGGCGCGGGTTGATCTGGACGATTACCACTTGAACGCGAAGGACGGTATTCATACCGCTTCGATGGCCGGAAGCTGGTTAATGATCGTCAACGGTTTTGCCGGCATGAGACAATATGACGGAGAGCTGTATTTTGAACCGGTCATTCCGCCGAATTGGCCAAGCTACACGTTTCGCATGGTGTACCGCGGAAGCGTGCTGGCCATTAGCGTCCGGAAAGACCAAACGACCTACGAGCTGGTCGATGGCGTCCCTCTGACGATCCGCCACTTGGGGAAATCGGTGCGTGTGGATCGGAAGGTTTCCTTGCCTAACCGGCAGCTGGAAGCCGTTATTTTCGATCTAGACGGTGTGCTGACCGATACGGCGGAGTTCCACTACCAAGCCTGGAAAGAGCTCGCCGACGAGCTTGGCATTCCGTTCGACCGGACGTATAACGAGAAGCTGAAGGGCGTCGACCGGAAAGCGTCGCTCGAGCTGATCCTGCAGCAAGCGAACCGCACGTTCTCCGAGACGGAGAAGGAACAGTTCATGGCCCGCAAAAACAGCCGGTACCAGGAGCTCATCCGCACGATCCGGCCGGAGCACCTGCTGCCGGGCATCCCCCGGCTGCTTGCGGAATTGAAGAGCAACGGGATCAAGATGGCGGTCGCTTCGGCAAGCCGGAACGCGCAGACCATCCTGCAAGCTCTGGCCATCACGGATTATTTCGACCACATCGTCGATGCCGGGGCATTGGAACGCGGCAAGCCTGATCCCGAAGTATTCCTGAAAGCCGCCGAGGCGCTCGGGGTGCGGCCGAAGAACTGCATCGGCATCGAGGACGCCTTCTCGGGCCTTGAAGCTGTGAATGCGGCGAATATGGTATCCGTCGGCGTCGGCCATCCCGAGACGCTGGCTATTGCGGATACGGTGGTCGCCTCCACCGAGCAGCTCACCTGGAGCCGGTTGAAAGAAATTTACGAAACAAGCGCTTAAGCCGCGCTCCCCAGCAGGGCTTAGGGCAATCCCATACAAAAACGGACATTTTGAGCCTCCACACTGGAGGCTCTTTTTTATAGGGCCAGTCCGTTAGCTTATTTAACGGACTAAGTAGTAAAGGACAATAACAATCCGGCACTCGATAAACGTACAAGAGCAGCTCATTGGATATACCGTTGATGAAATCATATAATGATAGAAAACATAGTCCCGCCAACCCCCGCGTTTCCCCCGAGAAATGCATCGTCAGAGCTGCGGCGTTTGCCGTTCGGACATACAGAAAAAGGAGTGAATGGACGCTATGATTGAGCACATACGCATGAATAATGTGCAGCGTTTTACCGGATACGGCACGCTCTACGATGAGAATCGGCCCACGGCCCCCCAAGAGGTCGTCAAGCTGGTGACCACGTACTTGCGCCGCAAGCCGCAAACGGTAGTGGACGTGGGCTGCGGCACAGGCCTTTCTACTTTTTTATGGTTGAATGAGGCGGAGCGCGTCATCGGCGTTGAACCGAGCGACGATATGCGAGCGGTAGCTTTGGCCAAATGGGAAGCGATTGGAAAACCGGACAAGCTGCAATTTGTCAAGGGATTTTCCCATCAATTGGCATTGCCTTCAGCATCCGCCGACATCGTCACCTGCTCGCAATCGTTTCATTGGATGGAACCGCAAAGCACACTCCGCGAGTTCGCCCGCGTGCTCCGTCCGGGCGGTGTGTTCGCCGCTTACGATTGCGACTGGCCCCCGGCGTTCGACTGGAAGATCGAAGAGCAGTACTTGAGGCTCGCTGCCCTGGGCGATGCACGTATGGCGGAGTTGGCGCCGGATGAGCAGCAAGCGCGCAAATGGAACAAAAATGAGCATCTGCAGCGCATTCGCGAGTCGGGCTTATTCCGATATTCCAGGGAAATCGTCTTTCATCATTGGGAAATGTGCGATGCCGCCCGCTACGCGAATATCGCCTTTAGCCTGGGCGGCCTGCAAACCGCTTTAAAGCTGGGCGCGGACGAGCTGCATGCGGAGGTTGCCGCATTCCGCGAGCTGGTGGCGCAGGCGTTTGCCGACGAAGAACGGCCGGTTTTATTCTGTTACCGGATGCGACTGGGCATTGTGTAGCGCACGCAGCCGGACACCCGCTGAGCGGGGGTGACGGGCATCGCACTGAATCCCGCCAATTCATCTATATCCGATCCTATTTCCTTCATCTGACAAAGACCGCGGGCAGCTTGACTCCGCTTGTCTCCGCGGTCTCTTTTCTCTGTTTGAACTTTTATCTCCCATCATGCCGGGGGGTGTTCCGCTGAGTTTGCTGCAGTCTCGAACCGCAGCCCCAGACTGACGAATGCCGCGATCAAGATGATACCCGCGGACAGGCAGTATACAGGGACGAGGGTATAAGTCTTCATCAGGAATCCTGCCATCGCCGAACCGGCCACTATGCCTGCCATGAGCAGCGGCGTAATCGCTCCGTTCACGCGTCCGATGTAGGCTTCCTCCACCATTTTTATCATGAGCGCACCGAGAACAGTTTGCATGAACGCCATCATGACGCCGACCAGGAAGCGCATCGCTGCGGTGAGCGGCACCCACACGGATAAGGCTTCGATCACGATCGACAGCGACAGAAACGCGATCCCGGTAAATGCAACGCCCCGCGGGTTCAGCTTCGTGCCGCCGACCGCCGCAGCCGCGCCGCCGATCAGCATTCCCGCGCCGGATAGTGCATAGAACCACTGGATGTTCTCTTTATCCAGTCCCAGCCGTTCCGTTACGATGTAGATGTCCAGCGGCTGGATAATGCCTGAGCCGAGCCCGATGCAGGCAAACATCAGTGCAATGACGACCAGATTACGGCTGCCGCGGACATAGCGGATCCCCTCCTTGATGTCCTCCAGGATCGGTACGGTCCGGCGCTCCGGATTGCGCGGGGAAGGCGGAAGCGCGAGCTGGATCGCGGCGGCCGCGAGGAACAGACCGATCAGTATGACAAGCGAATTCGTGATGCCCAGCAGCGAATAGAGGAGCGTGCCGATGATCGGCCCGACGATGATGAACAGCGACATGAGACTTTGGGTAATGCCGATCGCCGCCCCCACCAGTTCCTCCGGCACATGCCGTTTGAACATGATGGCCGAAGAGGGTTGGGAGAATTGGCTGACGATGGCCGACACGATCGTTGCCGCGAATACGGCCTGCCAGGAGCCCGCGAGCACGAACAATAAAATGGCCGCTACCGATAGTGCGCTTAGCAGATCGCCGGCGATCATGGTTCGCTTCGGATTCCACCGGTCGGCGAAGGCGCCCCCGATGAACGAGAACAGGAAGATCGGCGCATACTCGAATACCGTAAGCAGCGATACCGCCACGGGATCATTGTTCGTTTGTTCCATGACATAGAAGAGCAGTGCGATATTGCGCACCCAGATCGCAAGCTGCTGCATCAGATCGGCAAGTGCGACGATGCGGAACACGCGGTTCTGAAATAAAGTTGTCATTTTTATCTCTCCCTTGCCTGAACAGATTAAACTGACCGTCCGGTCTAATGAAAGGGTAAAAAAAATTAGCGGTTCTCTATTCCCTTCAGCAGGACGTCAACCGCAGTCCGGTATAACGCGCAAAGCCGTTCGGGCTCATATTCGTAATAAGCGACGCTGATTCCGCCAAGCAGGCCGAACAGGATAAACGTCAGGTCTTCCAGCGGAGCCGGCTTGAATTCCCCGCTCCGGATCCCCTCTTCCAGCAGCTGTTGGAATACCGGATAATGCATCCGCGTAATCTCGATCAGCTTCGCTTTGATCTCCGGGTCTCCGCCTTCGCTGCCCGAGAATTCCTCGGCAGCCTTCAGCAGCGGATTTTGGAAATCGTCGGCGTAATGCTCGGCCAATCGGTACAGTTTCTCTGTGGCCGTCGCGAGCGGCGCCTCCAGCTCCCGCCACTTGTCGAGCCATTCCTGAATCGACAGTTCAAGAATATAAAGGAACAACGCCTCCTTGCTCTTGAAGTGGTAATAGATGCTGCCCTTGCTGGTTTCCGACACATGCCGGATCTCTTCCATCGTCGTGGCGGCGTATCCTTTCTGCTCGAACAGGATCTTGGCCCTGCTTGCGATTTTCCGCTTCGTTTGTTCTCCGTGATCCGTGGATCTCGGCATATCATTCACCTCAGATATTAAACTGACCGTCCGGTCTAATATAGATATAACCAGATCTGCGGGAAAAAAACAAGGGGCTGTGTGGAGGATGAGGTTCCTTTCTGTACCGGATTCCGCCGCATACAAATGATTTCCTTGGGTATAGTAACCATTATGAAATGAGCAGAGTACGGGTTCAGTTTGCCCAATTGCCTTTAGTCTTGGGGGGGATACAACGTGGGAACGGTCGATTGGAGCCGCGGCTTAACGGAAATGACGCTGGCTTTTCATATTTTGTTTGCGACGGTCGGGGTGGGCGTTCCGGTTTTCATTTCCATGGCCGAATGGATAGGTATTCGGAAGAAGGACGTACATTATTCGCTCATGGCCCGAAGATGGGCCCGGGGCTTTGTGATCACGGTGGCCGTCGGTGTCGTCACCGGGACATGCATTGGTCTTCAGCTCAGTTTGCTGTGGCCGGAATTTATGAGATTGGCAGGCAATGTGATTGGTTTGCCGTTGTTTATGGAGACGTTCGCGTTTTTCTTCGAGGCGATATTTCTCGGCATCTATCTCTACACCTGGGACCGATTCTCCAATCCTTATATACACTGGCTGCTCACCCTTCCGATCATCATCGGTTCATCCGGTTCCGCGCTGTTTATTACGACCGTCAATGCGTTTATGAATACGCCGCAAGGATTCACCTTTGAAAACGGGAAGTTGACGAACATCGATCCGCTGGCAGCCATGTTCAATCCAGCCGCTCCGTCAAAGGTGGCGCACGTATTGTCATCCGCTTACCTAACCGCCGCTTTTCTTTTGGCCATGATTGCCGCCTTCGCCATGCTCAGGGGACGAAAGGACGATTATTACCGCAAATCGATTCGCCTGAATATGACGGCCGGCCTTATCCTGGCCGTCGTAACGATTGGAATCGGGGACATCTCCGCCCGGTTTCTGGCCGCGGAGCAGCCGGAGAAGCTCGCTGCTGCCGAGTGGCATTTTGAGAGCGGCAGCAGAGCTCCCCTGATCATCGGAGGCCGATTGAACCCGGCAACGCAAGAGGTGACCGGGGCCATTGAAATCCCTTGGGCGCTCAGTCTGCTCGCAACCCACCATCCTGACGGCCTGGTTGTCGGTTTAAATGAATTTCCAAAAGACGAATGGCCTCCGCTCTATGTCCATTATTTGTTTGATGCCATGGTCGGTATCGGATTTTATTTGCTGGCCGTTCCCGTCCTTTTTCTTGCGCTGTTATGGCTGAAACGGAGGAATGCTTACAATCGCTGGATACTGGTCGGCATTTTAGCTGGAGGTCCGCTATCCTTGCTTGCCATCGAACTCGGATGGTTTTATGCGGAGGTTGGAAGACAGCCATGGATCATGCGGGGATATATGCGCGTATCCGATGCGGCGACCACGAACGCTCACGTTAGCGTTGCATTTTGGCTATTTGCCGGCTTGTATGCCGTGCTGGGTATCGTGTGCCTGTTCGTGCTGGCCCGGTTGTTCCGCAACAAACCGGCCGAGATGGAACTGGAAACACGCCGCATCATCTTGTGAGGAGGTCACAGACATGTCGATCGAACAGCTTGGCATCACCATTCTCTGGAGCTTTCTGTATGGCTACCTGATTGTGGGTTCCATTGATTTTGGGGCGGGATTCTACGCTTATTACAGCCGGGTGAGCGGTGTGGAATCGGTCATCGGGCCCGTGATTTCCAGGTACTTATCCCCGGTCTGGGAAGTGACCAACGTTTTTTTTGTGTTTTTTTTCGTCGGTATCGTCGGCTTCTTTCCGGAAACGGCATTTTATTATGGGACGGCGTTGCTCATTCCCGGCAGCATTGCGCTCATTTTGCTCGCCATTCGGGGGTCGTTCTACGCATTTGCGAATTATGGCGCAAAGAAAAATTCCTTCTACCTGCTCGCTTACGGAGCCACAGGGCTGCTCATACCCGCCTCTTTATCCACGGTGTTCACCATCTCGGAGGGAGGCTTTTTGACCGTTCAGGGAAACCATGTCACCTTGCTGCTGGAGGAGCTGTTTTACAGTGCGTACTCCTGGGCGGTTGTGCTGCTCGCCATGTCAAGCGTGTTGTTCATCAGTTCGACGTTTTTGACCTATTACGCGGCTCGCGCGGAAGATGCGGGAGCGCTCGAACAGATGCGCCGGTTTGCCTTGTGGGGCGGCATTCCGACGATCATTTCCAGCCTGTTTGTCTTTATTGCCCTTCGGAATCATAACCTGGAGCATTTTCAGCGCACGCTGGACGTGTGGTGGCTGTTCGGGCTCTCGCTCATCAGCTTTGCGATTGCGGTTTGGCTGATTTGGCAAAGAAGATACTATGGCGTCGCTTTTGTGATGGTCATGCTGCAGTTCGCCTTCGCTTTTTTCGGTTACGGCATTTCCCATCTTCCTTATTTGCTCTACCCTTATTTGACGCTGTATGGCGGCGTGACGAACCCGGCCATGGGGCGCGCGCTGGTCGTGGCATTTGCTGCCGGTTTTGTCCTGCTTGTCCCGTCGCTCGTTCTGCTGCTTAGGCTGTTTTTGTTCAATGCCCGATATGTGAAGGGGGAGTCGCCGTGAATGTGTTTGATCGTCAGGATAAATGGCTGATGCGCCTCTGCTTTGGCATCGCCTTTCTGCTCCTGCTGTCCATCGTAAGACATTTTGTATAGCCGCATAGGTTGGGACAAATGATCCGAACACTGGGAAAACGAAATCGTTTGATCAGGAAAAATCAATGGTAAATTATGTTCAACATGGAGAAACGAAATTATTGACGGTTGACTTTATGCTTTTATTAAACGAATCCCATAATAAGACGGGTCCTTTTACAATAAAATGAATATAACCAACAAAAAGTTGCCGGATTTTATTAATGAGGATCATAAAGAAATTTCCATACTTCGCGGCAGAAAGATAACGCTAGATCAAAAGGAAAGACATGGATACGGGGCTGGAACATTTGAAATCCCAAACGATTGAGATTTCTGCGGCGGATCGCAATCGCGGTAAAAGGGCGCACATTCTGGGATACTATGTGGAACCCGATCATCCCGCCTTGACCGGACTTTGCCAACCGACCGTCGAACCAAGGCACGAAGCGTCGAGAAGCATGGTGGAGCGATTGGTCCGGGAAGGCTATCAAATCACTTGGGAGCAAGTGAAAAAATATGCCCATACCCTATGCAGACGCTGTCGCCGCGATTGAAGCCATCCTTGCGGCAGGCGGTGTTCCGGTATTGCCCATGGGGGATCTTTTGCGCTGACTTTTTCGCTGCGATATCGAGCTTCGGATTACGCCGTCGTTAATCCCGCTGCAAAACGCTGTTCTTGAATCAACCGTAAATTTCTCCATGATTCGAATGAGGAATGCAAAAACGTCGCCTAAAGCTTAATCAGCTTGCTTACCGGCCGAGTGAAACGCAGGCATCACGCCCTGTTTTTCCTCGGCTTATTTATTCATTTAACGGTAAAATGAACCCGAGCATCCCGCAGCATCATATCGACCTCGTCATGATCACTCCAATAGATTTCGCACCGGATATGCGTGTGATGCTGTCTAATGCAAGTTAAATGATATCGTTTCCAATCATTTGTCAGCCTGAATGCTGGAGACCATACGCTATTTTTGATATCGTAATTTCCCTCTCCCAGCGGATGCAGTTCATGAATGCATAAGTGGATTTCGCGGCCGATGTCTTTGCGGGTTTTCAGATAAGCTTCAAATGTTACGTCTAATCTGGCCCAATCGCTGGCCCACATCATCACCAGGTCGAAATATACACTCGGACTGGCAAATGTCTTTTCCGCATCATTAGCCGCGCAGTACAAGCTTGAAGCGTAATGGGGATCCGCATGAAAATACACGGCTTTATGGGTTGATCTGTGCCTCAGCGAGCAATAATCGGGAAACGGCAATATTTCAGCATACTTTATATCGGGAACAAGCGGTTCAACTTGAGTGAAATCCACGTAAGTATGACGTATTAACAGATCGTCTTCCGCTTTGTCAAACCAGTATATTTCAAATCTCAGGAACGTATCATCCCTTTGTTTTTCATATTTTATTGAATGTTCCGACCAATCTTCACCGGCAACCTTGTTTTCGGCCGCGCCATTGACATACTCCCCCTGAGTTAATTCATGAATGGCGAGCTGCAAGGTGCGATTGGGAATCGTTGATTTCATCGTCACTGTAAACGTACTTGAGGACCTTGCCGGAATATCATGCACATCTTTGATAATGCTTGGATTATCAAGTCTCCCATCCTTGTTGTTTACAGCCAGCGCATTAACCTTATTTTCAACTTCTTTTATTGCATAATTAGGGCATCTGTCAAAAGTAAAGTTCCCGTATGCAGGAGCTTCATCCGTTGCCTTAAATTTAAAATCGCCGTTTAAATTAATCCATTGCACATATCGCTGATGTTCGAGTTCCTTTCTGTGGTTAACAAGCTTTTTGTAAGTTTCAAAATCGGGATGTAAACTATGATCCATATAGTTGTTGTTCCGATCTAGGCTTTTGGCATATTTGTGCTCATAAAATTTTTTGGTTTTCTCCAGAAAGTATACCATTGATCTTAAAATGAATAATTGACCGGTATAGTCCCCGCATCTTTTGCTTAATTCGGAATAAACGGCTATCTGCAGCGTCACTGCAGCGACCATTACAGGATGTACATGGTCTGTATAAAAGTCCATGTTTTCTTCAAAAACTTGTTCGATTTCTCTTGTCACTTCACCGATTTTGTTGATCAACTCGTTTAATTTTCTGCCGGTTACATCCGCTGCGTCGATACCTTCCAGATGTTTAATGATGATTTGAGAGTACTCTTCGTGGTACCAGTCAATTTTACCTTGATATTGATTTAACGAATGTTCAAGAATGTATGTTTTTATATTGTCACCCAGTTCATTAATGTAATTTCGGATTCTGTCGGATATCTCGTTGGTTTGTTTTATTTTTGCGTTATGTTCTAAAACAGCACCGATGATTTCTCCAGAAAGTTTAGTAATGATTTCATCTTTGTCCATCCATAGTCATCTCCTAATATTTGTTAAAACCAATCTCAGTATTCCCTTGTCAAAGAAGTGATATTCTTTATAGTTTGGCTCTGCAAAGATCGGTATGGTTAGCTGACGGAACAATACGTACAGACGGAATCCATTTGGCGAATGGGGAAAGACCAGATGGCATAACGTCCATTTATCAACGACCTGCAAAATGCGAGTTAAAATTCGATGCTTAACGAATCCGAGCCGCCACTCTGCTTGCGGTGCGAACGCAGCCCGGATAAAGAAGGCCTTTCACTGCGATGCGAGTCGGTTTAGGAATGAAAAGAGATGAAAAGAAGGGATAATGATGCAAGTCCGATTGACTTTATTAAATGATAATGATAATCTTTATCAATATAAGCTGTGTTCTTTGATAATCGAGGTGGTTTGTTTTGAAAACATTGGAAAAAATAGAAACCTTCCTTGTGCTTGCGCAATGCCGGTCGTTTATGGAGACGGCCAAGCGCCTTTATTGCTCGCAGCCGACCATCAGCAACCATATCCAGCAGTTGGAAGAGCAGTTCCAGTGCAAGCTGTTCCACCGATCGGGAAAAAACGTCCAATTAACGAGGCAGGGAGAAATTTTCCTGCAGTATGCCAAGCAGATCACGCAGTTGGTCGAAGAAGCAGCGGTCAAAATGAAGGATGCGGAAAGACAAGATATATTAGCCATCTACGTCAGCAGTTATATCGGGGCGTATTTTTTTTCGGACATTTTGAGCAGCTTTCATCAGGAATACCCGAAGCAGGCGCTGGAGGTGCATACCCACTGCTATACGGAGCTGAGAAGCGCGCTGCAACAGGGGCGGACGAATTTTGCATTGATGCCCGTCTACCCGGAAGATGATTACATTCATGCCAATTTTGACGTGCACGTATTGTTTCATGATGAGTTTCCTCTGGTTGTCCCTCCCAATCATCCGTTAACAGGCAGAAAGGTCGTATACTCCCGGGATCTGCGCAACGAGACGCTGCTGCTGCCGCGAAGTCATTATCTCCAGGAATATATTATTACCGAGCTTGAACGGCAGCGGGTCAAGGTGCGATTTTTGCAAATGAGCAATTTTGACATGATCAAGCAGGCCGTCAAATCGCATCTGGGCCTTGCTTTTCTGCCGTTTAAAGCCGTTGAAGCCGAAGTGGCTAAGGGCGAGCTTGCGTTCAAAAGCGTTGCCTCCCTGCCGATTAGGCGGAATAACGGCATTGTGATCCGCAAACAGACCCCCCTTACCGAAACGGAATTTACGTTTTGTCATGAGGTCAAGCGATATTTCGGCGTTCAGTAAAAGAGACGCGCGCTCCGGACCGAATAAACATTCGGGTACGATTCGTCCGGAGCCGACGCTATCGTTAAAGCGGGAACCGCCGCTCATGACCGGAGAGAGAACCGGGCCTAGCGTGGTCTGTTAGAGCAGCAGAGGGGCGGTAGAGTGACCCAATCATAGGCGATAGAGAAGGAAGGCGGAACGTTTACGGGCCGCCTTTGAGGCCGTGCCATTACGGCTTCATACATTTATGGAAATACAAGCTTAAGAGCGGTCGGAATCCGTATCTTTTGCTCTTGGTGCACAAGGTGTGAGTTTGGACAAAGGCTTGGCCGGCGGTCAGGTTTTCTTGTCGTTTAGGAAATTTGTCATCGTCGGATTGTAATGAAGCCTTGGGGTTCGAGCGACCGCCCCGCAACGCCGATACGCGCGCCTGGGGCTCCGTTTTGGAATCATTGATGAGCTAGATGCCCCTTGGTTGTTCGACACACTTTTCTTTGAAGCCCCGCCGCTTTCTGCCGTCGATCTGATTCGTTTTTTTAATCGATGTATTGAAAAAAATAATACGAGTGGCTGAGGACCATAAACGACGTGATAATTCGATTCAACCCCTTTTTAGTTGATATTGATATTCATTATCACTTGAACTATGATGATTTTGTTATCGCCCATACATCATTATTTATAAAAATACAGGAGGGTTCGCTGCATGTTATCTCGTCGTCACTTCATACGTCCGGTCATGGCCGGTCTTGTTGCGCTGTCCGTGCTTATGGCCGGATGCCAATCCAAGACGGCTGAATCTGTTGATCCGAAGGGGGCTGAGGCCAAGCCCGTCGAGCAGAGCATTCCCGAATTGAAAATCGCCGTACCGGGCGATGTCGGTCCGCTCAATTTGTATTTGAGCTCAGGCAATGAGAGTTTGCTGGAGCTGGTGTATGACAAGCTGTTCGCGCCTTCGCCGTTCGTCAAGGAACCGCAGCCGTGGCTGGCCGAATCGGCCACACAGGTGGACGACCTCAACTGGGTCGTGAAGCTGCGTTCCGGCATCAAGTGGCATGACGGTCAGCCTTTTACGGCCGAAGATGTTAAGTTCACGTTTGAGTATTACCGGGACGGTCCGTCCAACCGCTACACTCATCATGTCAGCGAGGTTCCCCGCGTGGAAAAGATCGAAGCGGAGGATGCCTCCACCGTGCGTTTCACCTGCGCCTACGCATGCCCGTCGCTGGCAAGCATCACGATGGCCGATTTGCCGATCCTCCCCAAGCATATTTGGGAAAAAGTCGAGAATCCGCGCAAATTTACGGAGCTGCCCGTCGGTACGGGCCCGTACAAGCTGACGGAGTACAAGCCGGATCAATATTATAAATTGGAAGCGAATCCGGATTATTTCAAGGGCCGTCCGCTCGTTGACTCGCTGGTCATGCCGATCATCAAAGATCCGACGGCGATGTTCAACGCGCTGCGTGCCGGTGAAGTAGACGCCGCTTCCCGGGGTGTGCCGCCGGAGCTGCTGGAATCGTTCAAAAAATTGCCGAATATGAAGGTCGCAGGCACGAAGGAGCTGTCGCTGACCGAGGTTCGCATCAACTTCGAAAAAGAGCCGTTTAACGAGCCGAAATTCAGAGAAGCGTTATCGCTGGCCGTTGACCGCAAGGCGATTACGGACACGGTCCTGCTCGGAGAAGGAAGGCCGGGTCTGCAGGGGTATCCGCATCCGGACTCGCCATGGACAAGCCCGACCCTGAGCACACCGTTTGATGCGGACAAAGCCAAAGCGGTGTTGGATCAGTTGAACTATGTGGACCGCAATGGAGACGGCGTTCGGGAAACGCCTGCGGGTCAGGCGCTTGATTTTTCGATCAAAGTCTCGTCGACGGAGCCGGGCTGGATTCGTTCGGCCGAGCTGCTGAAGCAGCAGTTCGCCAATGTGGGCATCAAAACCACCGTTGAGGTGCTCGACTCGGCAACGATCGGAACGCTCGGACAATCGCGCAAATTCGACATGTATGTAGGCAGCATCGGACCGCACGGCGTGGCGGACCCGGACCAGTTCGTCATGTCGCATCGCTCGGGCTATCTATGGTCCAAAGGACTGGCATACCCTGAAATGGACGAGCTGACGAAAAAATGGATGGCCGAAGCCAATATCGACAAACGCAAAGAAATATCGTTTGAGATGCAGGCTCTGTTCAACCGTCAGCCTACCAGCCTCGTTCTGTATTACCCGACGGAAAATTACGCTTACCGCGCGGACAAGTTTGACCGCTGGGTGGAATCCCCCGGCTTCGGCATCATTCATAAATATTCTCTACTGCCGGAAGAAGCCCGGAAAGCGGCAGGGGTGACCAACTAAGGATGAGTGGTCTTATGGGAAACGATACCTCCTCAGGGAGAGCAATCGGGACATCCCACTCCCGCCGGTTCGGACGGAAATGCGTACAGTATATACTGGTTTTGTTTATTGCGTTAACCATCAATTTTGCGCTGCCCCGTCTGGCGCCGGGAGACCCGCTCATTTATTTCATGGGGCAGGAAGTCAACACATTGACGGCCGACCAGCGGCAGCGGATGAATCAAGAGCTTGGACTGGACCGGACGCTTTGGGAGCAGTATACCGATTTTATGGTCGGGGCGGTAAGCCTGGAACTGGGCAGCTCCACGAAATTCGGCAAGCCGGTGAAGGACGTTTTGATGGAACGATTGCCGTGGACTCTTCTTCTGGTTTTGCCGGCTTTTGTACTCAGCGCGCTGATCGGCATGGCTTGCGGAGCGTATGCGGCCTGGAACCGCGGCAAACGGCGGGATGTCGCGCTGCTGACGTCGATGCTTGCTCTTGAATCGCTGCCTGGCTTCTGGCTCGGCATGCTGCTGATCGCCGTATTTGCGGTGAATCTCGGCTGGCTGCCCTCATACGGGGCCGTACCGCTGGTCCATAACGGCGGCGCCGATTATGTCATTGAAGTCATCCGGCGTCTTATTTTACCTGTAACTACGATTACGCTGGCAACGGTAGGCGCCAACTTCCTGCTGACCCGCTCCTCCATGCTCGATACGCTGGGGCAGGATTATATGTTTATGGCGGAAGCCAAAGGGGTCGGCCGGCGAAACCTGATTTACCGGCATGCGCTGCGCAACGCGCTGCTGCCGGTCTATACGCATGTGACGCTGGGTCTGGGCACCTTGGTTAGCGGCGCGGTGGTGGTGGAGACGGTTTTCTCCTATCCGGGGATCGGACGTCTGCTGTACGAAAGTGTGATCGCCCGGGATTTTCCGATGATGCAGGGAGTGTTCCTGCTGATCACCGTCGGTGTCATTGCAGCTAATTTGCTCGCCGATTTGACGTACCCGTTCATCGATCCCAGAGCCCGTTACTTCAAGCCTGGGGAGGGAACGGCATGAACAGAACATTATCAGGAAAGATCGGCGTGGCAGGCTTCATCCTGTTGGCACTTATTGTCGCGCTTGCTGTTTTTGGGCCTCTACTTACGCCTTACAGCGCGGACGAGCAAAGCGGTTCGCCGCTCCAGCCGCCCAGCCGGCAGCATCTGCTCGGCACCAACGACATGGGCCAGGATATTATGGCGGAGCTTGCGGAGGGCGCGCGGGTCTCGCTCACGGTAGGCATCGTATCGGCGCTGCTGGCCGTGCTGATCGGCGCGATCGCCGGACTTATCGCCGGATACGGTTCCGGCTGGCCGGATGCGCTGCTGATGAGAACGGTGGACGTCAGCCTGACGCTTCCGTATTTGCCGCTGATGATCGTGATCGGCGTGTATATGGGACCGAGCGTAATCACACAAATTTTGGTCATCACGCTCGTCATGTGGGCGGGCAAGGCCCGTGAAATTCGTGCGCAGGTGCTGTCGCTGCGAGGCAGAGGGCCGGTGCTGGCTACCAAAACCATGGGCGCCGGACATGCTTATGTGCTGCGCAGGCACATTTTTCCCGGGATCGTTCCGCTGCTCATTCCCCAATTCGTCAGGGCAGTCAATACTTCGATTCTGCTGGAATCTTCCTTAAGCTTTCTGGGGCTTGGCGATCCGCTGTCGAAAAGCTGGGGCAGCATCCTGTTCTACGCCAATGCGAGAAGCGCGTTTTTGACCGATGCCTGGATATGGTGGGTGCTTCCTCCCGGACTGTGCATCGTCGTTACGGTGCTTGCATTCTCCTTTATCGGTTATGTGATGGAGGAGAAGAACAGCCCCCGCTTGCGTTCGCTTCGGCGGGGAGTGTTTTCCGGCTTGGGGGACGGACCAAAGTCTCCGGCGCCAGCCGGCACCCGGACACATGCCGCAGCTTCGCTGCTGGAGGTGGACCGGCTGTCGGTCTCCTACCCGCAAGAAAAAGGCGTAGTCCATGCGATCGACACGGTGAGCTTTGCCATAAACCGGGGTGAAGTGGTGGGGCTTGTCGGCGAGTCGGGCAGCGGGAAGACGACGGTGGCGTCTTCCATCATGCAATTGCTGCAGGAGCCTGCGCTGCGGAACGGCTCGATCCGTTTTGACGGCATCGACTTGACCTCTTTGTCGCCAGGGGAAATGCGTACGCTTCGGGGAAAGCGCATTGCGCTCATTCCGCAGGCGGCGATGAACGCCCTGAATCCGGTCATGAACGTCCGGAGCCAGCTGGCCGAGGCGGTCACCGCTCATCATGCGATGGATAAGCAGAGGCTGCACGAACGGGTGGATCAGGTGCTGGAGCAGGTCGGACTGACGCCTGCCTGGGGAAGAGCTTATCCGCACGAGCTCAGCGGGGGGATGCGCCAACGGGTCGTCATTGCGATGGCGCTGATGAACGAGCCCGAGCTGATTATCGCCGACGAGCCTACCACGGGGCTGGATGTCAAGGTACAGGTCGACATCATCAGGCTGCTCGCCGATTTGCAGCAGCGGCTGGGCTTGTCCATGCTCATCATTTCACATGATTTGCCCGTTGTGCTGAAGCTGGCGGACCGCATTCTGATCATGAAGCAGGGGCACATCGTGGATCAGGGGCCGGCAGACGCCATTGCGGCTGCGCCGTCCCACCCGTACACGAGGCGTCTCATCGACGCCATCCCCCGGTTGCGCACGAAGCGGAGTGTTCCACAAGTCGTGCCATCTTCTTCTTAACGGAGGCTGAAGCGATGACGATACAAGACACTGGCAGCGCGGAGGTGCGCAGAGACGACCTGCTGCACGTAAGCGATTTGCACAAAGCCTATACGGCTCCGGGCGCCGCCTTTCGGCAGGAGGCGGTCGTCAAGGGCGTCAGCTTTTCCATTGCGGAAGGCGAAACGGTCGGCCTGGTCGGCGCCAGCGGTGCGGGTAAAAGCACCATCGGCCGGATGATCGCAGGTCTGGAGCAGCCGGACAGCGGCACGATAAAGGTAATGGGGCAGGACATCCTGGCTTTGAAGGGGAAAGCCAGAAGACAGGCGCTGCGGCCCATTCAAATGATCTTTCAGGACCCCTATGAATCGTTGTCTCCGCGTATGACGATCGAGCAGCTGGTATGCGAGCCGCTCGTCATTCAGAGACTATACTCCGGCGACAAGCGCGCCCGAAGAGAGCTGGTGCGGGAAGCGCTGGCGGAGGTATCGTTATCGCCGGACCGGTACATGGACCGGTACCCGCATGAATTGTCCGGCGGGGAGCGGCAGCGGGTCGGCCTGGCGCGGGCGTTCATCGTCCGCCCCCGGCTGATCGTGGCCGATGAGCCGACCTCGATGCTCGATCCGTCCCTGCGTCTCGATTTGCTGGACGTCATGAAGCGTTTGCGCCAGCGCCATGGGCTGTCGTATTTGTTTATCACCCACGATATCGCGCTGACGCGGCACTTCTGCGACCGGATGCTTGTGCTGGAGCAGGGCGTCATCGTCGAAAGCGGAAGCACCGATGCGGTCATCGACGACCCGCAGCATCCGTTTACGAAGCGCCTGATCGGGGCGCTGCTGGAGCTGACCGGCGTTTGACATGCCCGGCCCGGTATATGGATAACAGTAGAAAGGGGATCCATTGCGGATAACATGAACGATATACTCATGCTGCATTCCGGCAGCCATTTTGTGGATGCACGAATGAACGATTTGTGCTATAAGAACGATCTTGCTTTTTTGGATGTCTATGAGCTGCCGGATGCCGATCTGGAGCCTTATGTCGGGATGGTCATTCCCGGCCTCATCGACCAGGAATTTCTGACTAAGGAGAAAGAATGCATCCGGCGGTTTCTGGACAGCGGCAAAGTGCTTGTATTCAGCGGGCACCTGTTCCGTCCCTGGCTTCCCGGGGGCTCGAACTTCGTGCCCAAAACGATCCGCAGCCACCGCGATTATCACGTATCGATCCATCGGCCGCATCCGATATTCGAAGGCGTGCTCCCGGAGGATATGACCTACAAGCAGGGGGTAGCCGGTTTTTTTGCCAGAGGGCACCATCCGGTTCCCGAAGGAGCGGAGGTGCTGCTGACGCTGCCGGGAGGAGAGCCGATCGTGTATATCGACCGTAACAGCACCCGGGGGACGATACTGGTTCATTCCGGCAACGATTTGCTTGGCTATCACAGCAATGACAACACGTCGGGCCGCATCGGGCCGCAGCTGCTCCGGTGGATCCGGGACGAGCACCGGCAGCTGCAGGAGAAAGGTGTGGCGATATGAGAAAAATAGCCGCATTATACGGGGGGTGCTCGCAGCATCACCGGACGCTCAACGAGCCGAAGTACCGCCGATTTTTCGATGAGCTCATTTACCTTCCCGATCTGGAGACCGCTTCTTTGGACAAGTACGACGTCTTGCTCTGTCCGTCTCAGCTTCATCAGGGCATGGTGGAAAAATCGGCGGCCAAAATCCGGGCGGTCGCGGAGCGGGGAGGGACCGTAGTGGCGTTCGGTCCGCAGTCGCGGCCGTGGATCCCCGGACATCACTGGGAATTCAGGCCGACCAACTTCTGGTGGTGGCTGGACAAGGATGCACGGAGCGGTCTCGTTCAGGCCAACCCCGGGCACAGCCTGTTTCAAGCGATCACGCTGGAAGATGCTACCTGGCATTACCACGGCGTGTTTTGGCCCCCGGAGGGCTCGGACGTCCTGATTGCCCTGGAGGACAACGGCGCGATCCTGTATATCGACAAGGTCAGTACGGCCGGAACATGGATCGTAACGACGCTGGACCCCGATTATCATTTTGGCTCGTATTTCATGCCGGCGACGGAGCGGTTTTTGGACGGCTTCCTGCCCTGGCTTGCCGAAGGAACCTGGTAATGATCCATATTCGGAATGTGACAAAAAGGTATGGGGAACGCACCGTATTGGACGGCGTGAATCTGCATCTTCATGCCGGGGAGTTCGCTTTCCTGCGCGGCCGGTCCGGTTCGGGGAAAAGCACGCTGCTCAAGCTGCTGTACCGGGAGATCGACGATTTCACCGGCGACATTGCCATTGACGGCCAACCGGTCGGGAGCATGCCGAAATACGAGCTGCGCCGCAAAATCGGCGTGATTTTTCAGTCGTTCGAGCTGCTGGAGCGTAAAACGGTGCTGGAGAACGTCGAACTGGCCGGCGAGGTGCTGGGAAGAAGCGAAAAAGACACCCGGGCCCAGGCGCTTCACTTGCTGAAGCGGACGGGGCTGAGCGGCAAGGAGCGGCTGTTTCCCGCCCAGTTGTCCGGCGGGGAGCAGCAGCGGGTGGCCATTGCCCGGGCGCTGCTGGTCCGGCCGGCGATCTTGCTTGCGGACGAGCCAACGGGCAATCTGGATAAGGAAACGGCGGCGGAGATGTTTCATTTGCTCCGGGAACTGCAGCGGGAATACGGCATGACGATGCTTGTCGTAACGCATGCCGACCGGTTCGTGGAAGCAGTTCCCGCGCGGACATTACACATGGAACAAGGGAAAATATATGAGATTGGCAATGGTTAAGTTTATTGTCCGCGATGCGCGGGAAGGCATTCGGCGCAATGCGGGAGCGGCTGCGGCGGCGGCCGCCATGATTTTTATCGCAATGACGATTTCGGGCGCCTTGTTTATGCTCCGTCTCGGGGTCCATGACCTGATGCAGTATTTGGACGCGCAGCTCAGTATGAAGGTGTATGTGGACCCGGCTTTCGAGACGTCGGAGGTTGCGCGCGTGCTGGAGCAAAAAAGCTACGTCAAATCGGTGCGCATCGAGACCAAAGATCAGTTGGTCGAGCGGATGAACGTGTTTTTCCAGGGCCGGGAGCAACTGCTGGAGAGCTTCAAGGAAAGCGACCTGCCGGATGCGGTACGTCTGGAGCTGACCGATACGCGGCACATTTCGCTCATTGCGGAAGAATTGCGCTCGATACGCGGCATCGCTCAGGTCATTTATCCGCAGCAGTTGGCGGAAACGGTGCTGCACGCCTCCGACCGGATCAACCGCTGGGGCTTGCTGCTGCTTTTGTTTTTTGCAGGCGTCTCGTTTTTGACGGTGTTTTTGGCTGTGAATCTCGCTTTGTATCAGCGGCAAAAAGAGATTCGGGTGAAGCTGCTGCTCGGGGCGAAGCCGGCCCATGTGCGGGGGCAATTCGTATTCGAAGGCGGGGTGATCGGCTTGGCCGGAAGTTTGCTGGCGGCGACCGTCCTGGACGGGCTGTACCGCTATACCATGGCGTCTTTGGAGCATCCCTATAACACGATATTCCATGTGGCTCCGGCTGATTTTTATACGATGATGCTCGGCATCGTGGCGGCGGGCACGGCGATCGGCCTGTGCGCCAGCTATGTGTCGACCGGGAAGCTGATGAAGTATGCGTAGGACGGTTGTCGTTCTTGTACTGTTCTTCCTGTTTGCGGCAACCGGCGCGTACGCCCACCTGACCGGCGCTTTTGCCGATTTTCTTGTTTCCGTGCATGACGAAGAGACGATCGCCAAGCTGAAGCTGGAAATGCAGCGCACGAAGAACGACATTGAAGCCATGACGCCTCAGGTCAGGCAAAAGGAGCAGGTGTTCTCCGCCAGGCGGAATAGCGCAGCCGCCCAGCTGCAGTTTTACGACGATTTCGGCATGGAGGCCTGGCTGAGTCTCATGCTGCAGGCGCAGGACCCGGTCGATATTATAGGTGGCCAATGGTTGATGGCGCGAAGCCTGGACCGGTATATGCAGGAGCTGGACCGGCTTTATGCCGAGTATATGCAGGTGAAGACCGCAAAGGAGTCGCTGGAGGGCCATCAGCGTCTGCTTAGGGGCATGGAGCGGCAGCTCCAGGCGCGGGCCCGGTTTATGGCCGACAATTCCGATGCGGCCATAGACCAACTGGCCAATTATTTGGACATTGACTGGATGTCGGAAGTGGAGGAGCCGTTATTGCAAAGTCTGGCTTCGGACCGGGAGCTTGCGGAAAAACAGCTGCCGCAGTGGGCAGTCCCGGGCACAGCCGCAGGCGCTCTCTATAAGCTGGAAGAGCAGTGGCTGAACGATCGGTCGGAGCTTGCGTATTTCTTCCGCGCAGACCATATTTACGCCGTCTATGAAAAGCCGGACCTTCATGTGATGCTGATCGGTCAGCTGCTGAACAAGGAAAACGGTACGGCCGAGCTGCAGTTCGAGGCCGGTTTTTTCAACGGTTTTCTGATGCCTGATACGCTGCTCGAAGAGCTTCGCGGCTTTGCCGTCGGAACCGCCGGGCTGGAGGCTGCGGCGGGAAGTCCGGCTCCGTATTACTGGCAGCAGGCGAACGGGGCGCTGCTGCTGAGAACGAACGAGTAGAACAAAGCTCTCGGAGGATGAAATGAAACGTATTGCGGTAATGATATTCGTACTGATGCTGCTGCTGCCGGCAGCAGTACAGGCGCACATCGTCAATGAAAGCAATCTATACGACGATATCGCGTTTTCCGAAGCGCGGGAAAACATCGTTTATTTGAGCGGGCTCGGCGTCATCCCGTACGAGCACGGCGCGCCCTTGTTCAAGCCGAAGGACAAGCTGTCGCGTTCGGATCTCGCTTATTGGGCCGGTTCGTTTCGCGGCTTGGGGGCGCAGCAATCGGACCCGCAGGCCGTTCGGCAGGCGGTCTTGGCGGAGGGCGGCGTTCCTAGCCTGGATGGGAATGCGACGGTGCGCGATGTCAATCAAGCTTACTTTCAAGGGCGGGCGGAGTTGAACGGGTCGGAGGAGCTGACAAGAGAGCAGTTCGCTTCGCTCATGGCGGCTTATTTGACGACAAAGGTCAACGGACAAACGCTGTTCGAGCAGGCGGGCTATTCGCCCGGTCCGTCCGGGACGGTCGAAGCCGTCGCCATGAAGGAGAGCCAAGGCGCTGACGGCAAGACCGTCAGGACGTATGCCGTCACGATTCAGGGCGTCACGCTCGAGTTAAGCGAACACCCGAGAATCCTGTATGCTCCTGTCGACCCCGGCCTGTGGAAAGGAAAAAGCATCCGGGAATCGTGGGTAATGAACAAGCGTGAAGGCGGACAGCAACTGCAGCTGATTTCGTTTGTCAAGCCGGCGGGGGCGGCTTCGAGCCCGCAGGAGGCCAACAGCGATGAGAAAGGTCAAGCCCATGCGCATCATATGTGTCAGGAAGGCGATTCCGACTGCGTTCCGGCCGGTGAAGGCGCAGGCTTTCCGGTCATTCCTGCGGCGGCAGGGGCAGTGGCGGCCGTGCTCTTATGCTGGTTATTGATCAAAAAAAGAGCTTGAATTCCAACAACAATTAGGAGGATTCATGATGTATGTCATTTATATTCGTGACGGCCGCAAAGGCGAATTTTTAAAAGCGATTCGGTTTGAGGATGTCGAGAAATACCATAGCGGGCAATATTTGATGGCCGTCGCGGTCGGCTTTCTAAGCGTCTACGCGGGGATCAAGGCCTTGTGCGGAGACGAAGCGCCAGAGCGCAAAGACATCTCGATTCTGTCCGGTCACGGCGGTCCGGGGTTCCGCGATGCGTTCGAATATGTCACCCGTGCGGCGTCCCGCGGGGCGCTGACGGTTGACGTCAATTATCCGGTTGCCCAGTATGACCCGCATCGGGCCCAGTCGTACGCATTTGTCTTTTCACTGACCGACGGCCGGTCCGTAGAAGTATCGTTAAAGGAAGGCTTCCTGCCTCTGGAATTTTATGATTTGCTGGAGAAGGGAAGAGCGGGCACACGGACGGAAGCGGATGAGGAAAGGCTAGACGATTTGAAAAAGGAGCTCTGTGACCGGGCGCTGTCGATGCCTCTGGACGATCTGCTGGCCGTTAAACGGCTTTCCTGACCAGAGGAGGTATCCCCTTTTGCCCTTGCCCATGGTCAGAGTACCAGGGGTACCAGGGTACCGGAACGTTCTTTAGGAACGTTAACAGAGACCTGATAAGTTATAACACCAGGCGCAGCTAATGTAAAAGCTGCGTCTTTCTTGATTTACGGCGATGGCACCCGGGAGAAGCGTAGGCCAGGCATGAATGGGTATGAAATGAATAAAAGTCGATTCACTAGGCTATTTCCTATGGCAAGACGGACTGATAGAATAATGGTGTGCAGCAAGACTGAAATCCAGGTAGACGGTAACGCACGCGGAAAACAGCAGCATCAGGGAGGTATGGCGAGTGGAAATCCACCAACTGGAGTATATATTAGCCGTTGAAAAATACAAAAGCTTTAGTCTGGCGGCTGATGAAGTCTGCCTGTCTCAATCTGCGCTTTCCCATTCGATAAGAAAGCTGGAGGAAGAATTGGGCGTCAGAATATTTGAACGTACGACACGCTCTGTCCAGCCGACGCCGGCAGGGGCGCATTTCCTGATTTATGCCAAACGCATATTGGGAGAGATCAAGCGGGCCCGGCAGGTCATGCTGGAATATAACAATTTGGAACGGGGACATATGGTCATCGGCGCCATTCCCAACATCAGTTATTTAGGACTTACGGCGTTAATCGCTTCCTTCCAAAAGGCATACCCCGGCATCCATATCGAGATTCGTGACGGAAACAGTGATGAGCTGATTAAATGGCTGCAGGTATCGGAGATCGATGCCGCCCTTCTTACTCACTTGCATAATGAAAATTATGAAAAAACAATCGATTTCTATCCATTAATGAGCGATCAAGTCGTATTAATTACTCATGCCGCCCACCCCTTGGCCCATAAGAAAATCATTGATTTAGCGGAGGCCTCCAAAGAGAAATTTTTATCTATAAAACCAGGCTATGGGATGAGAAGCTTATGCGAACAAGCGTGTCAGGAAGCCGGTTTCGTGCCTAATATTATGTATGAAAGCAGTCAGGTGGAAACCATTTGCGGGTTGGTGGCGGAAGGGCTTGGCGTAGCATTGTTAACATCGCGGGTAGTCAAATTTATTCGACGTCCCGGAATCGCCATCGTGCGTCTTAAAAAAGAAATCAAAAGAACGACCGCCCTCGCCATACCTCGGGGCCCTGACATCCCTACGGTTCATGCCGCTTTTCGGGACTTCACCATGCAGTGGATCAAACAAAACGCCAAATAGGTCAGCCCGTTTCGGCCTGCTCAAATCAAAGTCATCCCTACCCATTTATGAATTTCATTCATATCTTGAATCGAAAATATCGATTGTATTAATAAGTGGCGTGCTGTACTCTAACTTCAAGGACATTCAATTTATGTAACCAGAAGGGCAGGGTACCGGTTTGCTGAAAGAGGAATTCGAAAAATGGGAGACGGATGTTTTGATCGTCGGTGGGGGAAGCGCCGGGCTGCGTGCCGCTTTGGCCGCAAGGGAAACAGGGGCACGAGTGCTGGTTGTAAATCGTGGCGGTAAAACATATGGCGGGGCTACTTCATATTTAGATAAGTTGATTGAGGTAACCGGGCTTGCTGTGGCTCTTAACAAAGAAGATTCCGATCTTTATTACAAAGAGTTATATGATTTTGGGATGAAAGTAAATTCAAGAGAACTCGTTAGAACCTTCACCGACAATAGTGAAAAAGAATTACGATTTTTGGAATCGATCGGTGTAGAATTTGAACGCCAAGGAAACGAGTACGTCTGGATGCAGATTCCAAGTCATTCCAGGCCTAGAGTGGTTAAGGGCATGAGTGATTTCGGTACCGAAATATTAACGAGATTAGTCAAAGCTTGCGAAGAAAAAGGAGTGCAATTTCTGGCTCATACCGGAATTTATGAGATTATCAAAGATTCCTCCGGGCATCCCAGATGGGCATTAGGCATTCACAAAACGCAAAAATGTACCCAGCCGGTTCAAATCCGTTTTTCCAGTGTTATTATAGCAACAGGAGGGTTTGGAAATCTTTTTTCCTACGCGACGAACCCTCAAGGCAACGCCAGCGGAATGGCCATAGGTCTGGATTTGGGGGCTGCATTAACGAACCTGGAATTCATGCACATTCTTCCCTTATTCGTAAGCCCGATTCGCGGATTCTACATGATCAGTGCGCTATTGTCTCAAGGGAAAATCTTGAATACGGCCAAAGAACCGTTTTCCTCGGGATGGGATCATAGCAGTCAAGAGCCGGATACGGTTACTCAAGGAAATATCACCTTTGAGATTTGCAAGTGGATTGAAAAACAGCAGGAAATGGGCAAAGCTACTTCGGACGGCGGGGTTTATTGGTATGGAACACACCTTATCGATGTGATGAAGCATCGCATTCCCCGTAGTTTGGAGATGTTAAAGGCCCGTAATCTGGATTTAACGTCGCAGCCTGCGATCATAAGTTCCGGATGCCATCAGGCGCTGGGGGGAATAGCTATTAATCCGCAGGGTGAAACCGGGGTAGCCGGATTATTTGCCTGCGGGGAATGTGCCGGAGGGTTCCAAGGGGCTCAGCGTATGATGGGAACCGGAGTGATGGACGCCTTAGTATTCGGCAGCCGGGCAGGGCGGGCAGCTGCTGAAGCGATTGGACAACCTGGAACCAAGCATTGGGTCGTGATGAGCGAAGATGTGAATCGAACGCCTGAATTGACCTGTGATAAAGGGTTTAGACAATTGCATGCCTCCATGGACCGGATCCTCGTAACCAAAAATAAAGAAAAATTGCGTCGTGCCCAAATGGAAGTAGAGTCACTCCAAAAAAGCTTGGAACATTACCCGTTAAACGCCATTCCTTATAAAGATCGATTGCGGTATAGCGAGTTAAAGCATGCTGTATCCATTGCCCAGGCGTTTATTGCTTCCAGCCAGGCCCGGGAAGAAAGCAGAGGCAGCTTTGTAAGAAGCGATTTTCCAGATCAAAGCCAACATTTTGATAAACAGTCGTTTGTTCATCGTATTCAACCCGATCAATTTCAAGTTGCGTTTCATTCATAGACGTTCAACCTATGGAAAGAAGCTTCCTTTACTGTATCGAACCGGATCAAGGCTCTTGATGCCGGTTCCGATCCGTATAATGTCGGGTATCAACGGTAAAGTGTAAGCGCTAACAGATGATCTAGATTTTTTTACTATAAAATGATCTAGGTAAATAAAGAGGGAGGATCGATCAAAATGAAAAAAGCATGGGTTATGGTGATGGTTGCACTGCTTTGCGTTACTGCGGTTCTGGCAGGATGCGGGAATACCGGGGGCTCCAGGCAGCAAACACAAGGCACACCGCCGGAGAATAATGCCGGCGGCAAGCCGGCCGAGCAGGCCAAACCGGTTAAGCTGCAGATCGGGCTGCTGAAATTAACCAGTTCCGCTCCGATTTTTATCGCCATGGAAAAAGGATATTTCAAAGAAGAGAATATTGAAGTGACTCCGCAATGGTTTGAGGCGGCCCAGCCGATTGCCGTAGCGACAGCCTCCGGCAGTGTGGAAGTAGGGGCGACAGGCATTACGGCAAGCTTATACAACATGATTGCAGGCGGACAAAAATTGCTTATCGTAGCAGACAAAGGAAGGGAACAAAAAGGGTATTCCTCCTCCTCCTTGCTGGTTCACAAAGATTCGCAGATTCAAAGCATTAAAGATCTCAAAGGCAAAAAGATCGGCGTGACCCAGACAGGCTCCACCTTCCATTATATGGCGGGACGTTTATTGGAAAAGCACGGACTCAGCTTATCGGACGTCGAAATCACTCCGCTGGGCAAGCTGAACGCGATGAACGACACGTTAAAGAGCAAACAAGTGGATGCGATTCTTACGGCCGAACCGAATATCAGCTATATTTTAAACGAAGGGTACGGGAAAGTGATCGCCAATGTCGGAGACGAAATCGATTATCAAATCTCGGCTATTTTCTTCTCGCAGAAGTTTGCCGACGACAAAGATGCCGCCGTGCGCTTTATGACCGCATACGCCAAGGCAGCCCGTTATTATTATGACGCCGTGCTGGTGAAAAAAGACGGACAACCGGTACCGGGCGCAAACTATGACGAAGTGATCGACATCATAGCCAAGTACACGGATCAGCCTGCGGAGCTGGTTAAACAAGGCCTTCCCTACATGGATCGCGACGGCAGACTGCTGGCCGAAGACATCAAAACCCAAATTGACTGGTATTTCAAAAACAAGATGATTGAAAAATCGATCGACTACAAAACGATTGTGAATACGGAGCTGCTTGAAGAGGGCATTAAGAGGTTAGGGAAGTGACACACCTATGAGAATTGTAATCGACGGCGTGGAAAAAAGGTTTAAAGACACAAAGGGGAAGGAAGTTACCGCATTAACCAATATCAATTTCGTCATTGAACAGCAGGAGTTTGTCGTGCTGGTCGGACCCAGCGGCTGCGGTAAATCTACCCTGTTAAATATTGTAGGAGGGCTGCTCTCTCCAACTGAGGGCAGCGTATATTTTGAAGGCATAAAAGAGGACAAGACACCGAATTTAGGGATTGTGTTTCAGGAAATCGCACTTTTTCCATGGCGGACCGTTTATCAAAATGTCGTATACGGCTTGGAAGAAAGAGGCGTGAGCAAGAAGGAGCAGCGCGAAATAGCGAAGCATTATATTGATATGGTCGGTCTGAGCGGATTCGAATCGGCCTATCCGAAGCAGCTTTCCGGAGGGATGAGGCAGAGAGCGGGGATCGCCCGCGCTCTTGCCATTCAGCCTGATTTGCTGCTGATGGATGAACCGTTCTCCGCTTTGGATGCGCAGACACGCACGCTGATGCAGGAGGAGCTGCTGACGATTTGGAACCAGACGCGGCTGAGCACGCTGTATGTCACCCACAACATAGACGAAGCGGTATATTTGGCTGACCGGGTCATTGTATTGTCGCGTCATCCCGGACAGATCAAAAGCATCATCCATATCGATATGCCCAAGATAGGCCGGAATCAGGAGCAGTTTCGGCTTCAATTCGATGAGTATGCCGATCAAATTTGGCAGCTGATCCGCCATGACGCAGCAGAAGCGCTGAAGGAGGGATAAGGCAGTGGCGGAAACGATAAGAAAATATATAACCAACAAAGTCGCCTTTCTCGAGCAAAGGGTTCCTGTATATGCTCCGGTTTTAGGCATAACCTTCATCGTAGCGGTATGGGAAATCATAGGCCGATCGGGCTTGATTTCTCCCTTGTTTCTTCCGTCTCCTACCAGTATTCTATCCGCAGCATGGGAAATGATCGTGAAGGGAGAGCTTCATCCGAATATTTTGGCCAGTCTGTACCGCATTATCCTGGGTTATCTTCTGGGGGGCAGTATTGGCATCATCGTCGGGCTGCTGCTCGGATTTTCCAAATGGGCGGAATCGGTGGGGACTCCCATCTTGTTCTCTTTTTACCCGATTCCGAAAATCGCCCTTTTGCCGCTGATCATTCTATGGCTCGGCATCGGAGAATTGCCCAAAGTGACGATGATTGCTTTAGGCGTATTTTTCCCGGTGGTGATCAATACGTATTCCGGGGTCAAGAATGTCGATTCGACCCTGATTAAGGCGGCCGTCACGTTTGGCTCGAATCATTTGAACGTCGTACGCAAGGTCATCCTGCCGGGTTCGCTTCCGGTGATTTTTGCCGGATTGAAGCTGGCCGCAGGAACGTCGCTGCTGCTGCTTGTAGCGGCGGAGATGATTGCGGCCAAGGAAGGCATCGGAGCGATGATACTGCACTACGGCAACTTGATGATTACAACCAAGCTCATGGTTGGCGTCGTATTGCTTTCCGTGATCGGGCTGATTTTTAACCGCACCCTGGACTTTTTGGAACGAAAATGTTTACCATGGAAATAAATATAAATCTTTCGCCATATGCCTGATGAAACGATTGTCAGGTAAACGCATCATACATTGACGATTGATGGATATAATGATATATTTTTTTTATTCAAAACCGCTGTTTCATAGGTTAAAATCATATGATTACATTTCAAATAGGCTTACCGGATCACTGGCAGCTCTTAAAATTCCCTGGTTTACATCGGGATTTTTAAGAGCTTTTATTTTTTGTCCGGTACAGCTCCGGGGCATGGTTTGGAATGGAGATACAGCATGATGCAGAAGGAGTAAGCAAATGATGAAATGCGTAATCATGAAGGATATTGGCGGGGCCGATTGCCTGGAAGTGCGGGAGGCGCCGATGCCTGAGCCCAAGCCGGACGAAGCTTTAATTAAGGTGCATGCGGCGGGAATTTGTTATCATGATCTGCTGGACAGATCGGGTAAACTGCATGGCCCGAAGGCCGGGAACATTTTGGGACATGAGGTGTCCGGAGAAGTGGTTGAGCTGGGCAAACAAGCGAAGGGTCTTCAAATCGGACAACAGGTCGTCCTTTTCCACCGCATGTTTTGCGGACACTGCCGGTATTGTCTTGGAGGACGTCAGGATCTATGCAAAATGGGCGGCATTCTTGGCTCCAACCGGCCGGGAGGATACGCCGAGTATGTCTGTGTACCGAGCTGGAATGCCATTCCCCTTCCGCAAGGCCTTTCGCCGGAGGCGGCAGCCTTGGCGGTTTGTCCGATCGGTACCAGTGTCAGAGCCGTCATCTCTGTGGCGGATGTTCGTCCGGGAGATACCGTGCTGGTGACTGGAGCCAGCGGAGGTCTGGGACTGCATCAAATTCAGGTGGCCAAAAGCAGGGGAGCGAACGTCATCGCAATCACCTCATCCTCCGCCAAAGAGAACATCATCAGATCGGTAGGGGCTGATGAAGTGATTGTAAGTCCCGATCTGAAATTTTCCGGAGACGTTTGGAGTCTTACCGCAAAGCAGGGGGTCCAAGCGGTTCTTGAAAACGTGGTGAGCGCTACGTTCGGGGAATCCCTCCGGTGCTTGGCCCCCAACGGAATCGCCGTCGTATTGGGCAATACTGAAATGAGAAAGATCGAAATCGATCCGGGACTGATCATTGGCCG
This sequence comes from Paenibacillus naphthalenovorans, assembly GCF_001465255.1. Taxonomy (NCBI): domain Bacteria; kingdom Bacillati; phylum Bacillota; class Bacilli; order Caryophanales; family Paenibacillaceae; genus Paenibacillus; species Paenibacillus naphthalenovorans. Next base: position 4,700,373 of record NZ_CP013652.1, read on the forward strand.
CCGGTTAAGAATAGAAGGGTCTGGAAACCCGACGCTGCAGGATGTCCGGCGTTCACTTCATTTGCTGGATACGGGGCAGGTAAGGCCTGTCATTGATCGAATCGTTCCCTTTACATCCGCCGCCGAAGCACATGCGATATTGGAGCAGCGCAGCGTCTCAGGCCGGATTGTTATGAAAGGATGGTGAGTATGCTTCATTTATCCTATATGTTAAACCGGTTTGCCCGTCAGGCATCTACAAAACCGGCACTTATTGATCAGCATGGCGTAACTTGGACAAGAGAGCAGCTGGTGGCAAGAATCAATCGGGTGGGTAATGCGCTCAAAGGATTGGGGCTAATCCCAGGCGACCGTGTGGGTCTATTGCACGAAGACAGCCGGCAGTATCTCGAAGTGGATTACGGAGTGATGGCGGGAGGGTATGTCCGGGTACCGCTGGACCCCCGTTTGAGCAAAGAGCAAATGGTATCCCAACTGAGGGACGCCGGCGCCCGGGCCATCATAGTCAGTTCCCGGCATACGGAGATGGCGGTAGAGGTTAAACGGGAGCTTGACCATTGTCTCATCTTGTCTACCGGCGGTAAAGCAGGCGAGGTTCTGGACTACGAGGAAGTTCTCAGCCTGGCAAGCCCCTCCATGCCGGAGCGGCTGAACCCTGATGCGCTGGCCAGTCTTAATTATACAGGCGGGACGACGGGACAACCAAAAGCGGTGATGCTGACTCACGCCAACCTGTATCATATTATTTCCAACGCACTTCTGGGCAGGCCCGTTGCAGCCGGCGACGTGTTCCTTAATGTGCGTCCGCTCTGGCCTATTGCAGCCATCAACGTATTGTTCCATCTATTAGGCGGCGCACTCATTGTGCTGGGAGGTCGCTTTGAGGCGGAAACCTTCGGCCGTCTGGTCGGCATGCATCGGGCCAATGCCACCTCCCTGGTTCCAACACAGCTGGTTAGGCTTCTGGATGGAGGCATTGCTCCGACCGAGCTGGCTTCACTGCATACGATCGATATCGGTGCGGGCGCCGTCCAACCCGATGTCTTCCGCTCGTTCCTGGAGCTTTACGGTCCCAAACTAGGCGTGCTGTATGGGCTGACGGAGGCGTCCTGGACGTGCTATTTGTCACCTAAAGAATTTGTCGTGAACAATGAACGTTCCGATCGTTTAATCCGGAGCGCCGGCCGGGAGATGATGGGTTATCGCGTGACGATCCAGGATGAAGACGGTCAGGTTCTGCCTCCGCATACGACCGGCGAGATCGTGATTCAGGGCGCGAATGTGATGCAGGGATATTGGAATCGCCCGGATCTTACCCGGCCGGTTCTGTACAATGGTGAGTTCCATACGGGTGATTTAGGACAATTGGATGATGAAGGTTACCTGTATGTGGTAGGTAGAAAGAAAGAGGTTATACGCAGCGGCGGAAGCTCGATCCTGCCTCAAGAGGTCGAGCATGTGCTGATGAATCATCCCGCCATCCGGGAGGCGGCCGTCGTCGGGGTGCCCGACCGGGAATGGGGAGAGTGCGTGAAAGCTTTTATCGTCCTTCGGCCGGGCCGTCGTGTCACTTATCAAGAGATCGCCGATCACTGCCGTCAACGTCTGGCCAGTTTTATGAAGCCTAAAATCATTGAAGTGGTGGAAAGCCTGCCCAAATCCCATTACGGCAAAGTTTTAAAACATCTGCTGGTTGCCGAGAACGCAAGTGTCAAAGGCGACATACTGCTATGAAATAAACGTTGAAACATAAGAAAAACAGCCTTAGTCCGGAAGGGCTGGACTGTGACCCGCAAGAAGGTCACCGTTCAGGTTCCGAACCAAGGCTGTTTCTTTTTCTGTCAATCAGTAGTTGCCAAGCTCCTTTTGGGCAGCCTCCAGGAAGGAAGTGTTGATCACTTGATTGAGATCAACATCGGTTTTGATTAAACCTTGTGCTTTATACCAATCATAGTCTAACTGAAGCGATTCCTGATTGAGCTTTCCGTAAGGGTCGATTCCGGCGGGAGCCATTTGCTTATACAGTGCGGCATCTTTTACCGTCGTATGTTTCGTTAAGATGCTTACCACTTCATCGTAGCCCTTTTGTTTGAAGAAGGCGTCGTTATAATCCCGGACACCTTTCAGATAGGCCGTCATAAAGCGATTGGCCACGTCAGGGTTATCCTTGGCAAACTTGGAGGAATAAAAGAGTACGCCGGTTTGCGCATTAGGGATGGCATCATGCACACCTTTCCAGTTGACCGCCAGACCGTTGGCTACATAACGAGAAACGAACGGTTCCGGAATGATGCCTACGTCCAGGGAGCCGTTGCCAAAGGCGGTCCCCATGTTCGGAAACGTCATTTCCAGCAGCTCGACGTCATTGAGGGTGAGCCCGCCTTTCTTCAGAGCGGCGGAAAGATGGACGGCATTCGAGCCTGTCTTTGAAACGACGGCGACTTTCTTGCCGCGCAGGTCTTCAAACGTTTTGATTTGGCCGGAATCGATCAGCTCCTTACGGACTAAAAAGTTCACGTAGTTGCTGTCGCTTCCGACATGCCCCTTGTCGGCAACAATCTGAATGTCAAAACCGCGGCTGAGGGCGTTATAAAATCCGGCACTGACCCCGCCGCCGCCTACTTCCAGCTGGCCTGCGGTGAGAGGAGCGATCATATCGGCTCCGGTCTCAAAGGCAACATCCTCCACATCGAGGTTTTGCTGTTTAAAGTAACCTTTCTCCAAAGCAATGTAGATGGGGGCGTCCGCCAATGCTTTTAAAGTTCCGACTCTCACCTTGGCAGGCTCGGCCGATTCGCTTTTCACCGGTGGTTTAGCTTCTTGTTCAGGCGGATTGCTGCTATGATTTGTCGTTGTGGTTGCCGATCCGCAGGCTGATGCCAGCAGCAAACCGGCGAACGATACTCCCAACAGTATTTTTTTGCCCCATTTTTTTCTCATCGTTGTAAAGTCTCCTTTATCCATTGAAGTTTAGTGGTCTTAGTTGCTGCGTCTTTCTGCGAAGGCACGCGCGCGATCCGCAAATCCGGCGGAAGCTTCGATGCCCAAACGCGCTGCATCAATCTCGGCAATGTGCGCCTTGACGGCTTCATTAATCGCCAGGCGGGCCAAATGGGTGGTAGCCTGTATTCCCGGTGTCGGCATGGCGGCTATCTTGACCGCGACTTTTTCCGCTTCCTGCAGTACGTTACCGGCTGTGATCCGGTTGACCAGCCCGTAGCGCAAAGCGTCGGCGGCGGATATCGTTTCGCCTGTAAGCAGCAGTTCCATCGCATACCCCGCAGGAATGATGAACGGCAGCCGAACGGCGCTAATGCCGGAAAGCATGCCGTGCTTTACCTCCGGAAAACCAAGCACCGCATGGTCTGAGGCAATCCGGATATCGCAGTGGCAGGCCAGCGTCAACCCCATGCCGATACAAAAGCCCTGCAGGGCGGCAATAACGGGCTTCTTGAGCGGTGTAACAAAACCTGGCAGTGCCCGTTGAAGGTCTTCGGTGGATATCGTTTTTCCCGTCTTCGACATTTCTTTGATATCGGACCCGGCGCAAAAAGCGCGCAACCCCGCCCCGGATAGCAGGATGACCCGGACTTCCGGGTCTGCCGCCGCCTCATCCCAAATCTCGCCCAGCCGAAGCTTGGCTTCAACGTCCAATGCATTGAGCGAATCCGGCCGGTTGAGGGTGACAAACGCGACACCGTCCTTTCGCTTCTCGTATAGCACTTTGCTGCTCATACTGATCGCTCCTTCTTATACATGTTTTCGCCAAGGCAGTAATTTCGCTTCCAGTTCATCCAGAAGAAGCAGCGTGATAAATCCGAGAATGGCAATGACGATCAATCCGACGTACATCTGCTCCACGGAGAACACTTGCCACGAGCTCCAGATCAAATGGCCGATTCCGGATTTGGCGCCAACAAATTCGGCCGACACGATCAATAGAAGGGCGCTTCCCCAAGCCAGCTTAATGCCGGCAAAAATGACCGGCAGTGCGGCCGGAATCACGACCGTTCGAAATATGGTCAGCCGGCTGGCGCCGAATTCCTTCCCTACTTCCAGATAGATGGCGGGGACGTTCATTGCTCCGGTCATCGTGTTGACGGCCAGAATAAAGAAAACGCCTATGGCGATGATCGCGTATTTGGAGGCTTCGCCCAGTCCAAAAATAAACAGGAGCAGCGGCAGTACCGCAATTTTGGGAATAGGGTAAATGGCCGCGATGATCGGGTAGAGCAAGGCGCGAATCACCGAAGACTGGCCTAGCAGGATTCCAACGATAAGCCCGGGGATTCCGCCCAAGGCGAAACCGATCAGAAGCCGCGATAAGCTTATGGTCACGTCATTAAGGAGCTGCCCGTTTTCAATAAGCTTCCAAAATACTATGGCAATTTGCGTAGGCATGGCAAAAAAACGGGTGTCTATCCATCCCAAACGCGCAAGCAGCTCCCAGAACAGCAGCAAGATAAAGGGCATCGTGATGGAGAGGATGCGGTACAGAATCTTGCGTCTGCGGTTCGCCCGCAGCACTTCGTTACCGAAACGGACAGCTTCGTCATGGTTCACATTGTCCAAACTCATGCTAATCTCTCTTTTCTCCTACGTTGTTTTTCGTTCAACTCTCGATCCGGCTGGCCTTGATCACCTCGTCCTTAAGCAGTTCCCACAGGTCGGAGGTTAATTTGCTGAATTCCGGGGTAGTGGCCAATTTGTGAGATCTGGGACGCGGAAAGTCAACGGTAACCTCCGCCTTGATCCGGCCCGGATGCGCAGAGAAGACGATGATCCGATCACCGAGCAATACGGCTTCCTGAAGGCTGTGTGTAACGTAAACCACGGTTTTTTTATTCTCGTCCCAAATGCGCAGCAGTTCTTCCTGCATCAGGAGTTTGGTCTGTTCATCCAAAGCGGCGAACGGCTCATCCATCAACAGCACTTCCGGATCATTGGCGAATGCCCGGGCGATGCTTACGCGCTGCTTCATGCCGCCGGATAGTTCATGGGGGTAGGCCCGGGCAAACTTGGCGAGTCCAACCTTGCCGATGAATTCCTCCGCCTTGGCTAATGCGGTGCGCCGATCCACCCCGCGTATTTTCAATCCGTAGGCCACGTTGTCGATGACACTCATCCAGGGAAAGATCGAACGTTCCTGAAAGACCATCGAATGCAAGGGGCGGTTCTGATCGGACGCTGCGATCTTGACTTCACCGGAACTTGGGGACTCCAGTCCGGCTAATATACGCAGCAATGTCGTTTTGCCGCACCCGCTGGGACCGACGATCACTACGAATTCACCGTCGCGCACCGTAAGGTTCGTCTCCGTGAGAGCGCTCGTCAACCGGTTGCCGGAAGCAAACACCTTGGCGACGTTGCGGACAGTGATCTTCGCCTCAGGTTTTGGCGGTTCGGGTGCAGGGCGCTGTATTCCGGGGTCTGAGTTTAGATCTGTTGCTGCCATCAAGTCATTCCTCCTAACTTAACTTGGCCCCTTATACTGCTTTGAATGAGTATCCACTAAATTCCAAACCGGATCCGTCAGCGTTTTTTTGGGGTAATCCTTGTATTGATTGGCATAGGCTTGAACGGGATCGCCCCAAAAGAATTGCTCATAAAGCACCCGTCGCACTGCCGGCGGGCTGCCGACCAAGTCCCACGCCAGCTTGATCAGTTTCGTCCGTTCTATGGCGCTGCGATCCGTGCCTTGATAATACTGGCGCAGTAAATGACCGATAGGCCCGTCAAAATCCGCCAGCTTTGCGGGACTCTGTAAAAGCGCGTCACCGCCGATTTGCCGCAGGATTTCGATCGCGCGAGGGTAAAAACGGGTACCCAGATTGCGAGCCATCTGCAGAGGCAGTTCTTCGGGCAGCCAAATATTGTCGTTGCCCGGAGAGGAGCGATGCTCTGCGGCGATAAGCAGGCCTTTAATGGTTTCCACCTGAATAATAAGCTCGCCCATGATTTCCTGAACGTGCAAAAAAGCTTTTCTATCGCTCGCGGATGTAAGAGCGTGGCCCACGGCAGCGATAAATTCGAGATTGCTGAGCAGCCGGACAACGGTTTGATGCTGTCCTAAAGCTGCGGCTGCGGGGTCGCGTTGAATTTTCAGCAAAGCCTCCGGATTATTCTTTATGAACACGCGCTCCCAAGGGACCAGCACATCGTCAAAAATAATAACGGTGTCCATATCCTCAAACCGGGCACTCACGGGATGATCATCCGGTTCATCAGCCACGAAGGATTCCCGGCAAACGATATTCACCCCGGGTGTATTGGCTGCAACGGCAAACATATAACCATGCCGCTTGTCTTCCCGGGAGCGCGGGTCATAAAACGAAACCAGGATTTCATCGACATAAGGAGCGTTCGCCGCTGCCATTCTTGCTCCGCTGACGATGATGCCATCCTCCGTCTCGCGAACGATTCGCAAACCCGGATCGGAAGCTTCATCGAACCTGGACGGGGGTTGCGAATCGTTCCTTAGCGGATCGTGCGCAGCTCCGGTACACAATAGATCATTCTCTTTGATAAACTTGTAATACGACTCGATTTTATTCGCATAGGCATGGCCGATGCCGGAATAATGACGATTGGCGTAATGCCCGGTAAGCAAGGATCGGGCATACTGTGAAAGTCCGTCCATCATACCGAAGGTCGCATCCGCATAAAACTTGAGGGCACTGTGCCGGCGGAGCAGATCTTCTTTCGATCTCGGCACCAGAAAGGCTATATTGGCACGGGATTTGTCCCCGCGATAAGTCAATTGATCGCGCGTATCGGGTTCATTCTGCTTATCCAGCAGTAAGGCGATGTTATGCACGGTTGCCGCGAATGCAGGATGATGCGCCACATTGCCGACCGCCTGGTTTCCCAGCCATACCTTGCGGCCGTCATTTATACGTTCCATATACTGTTTGCCCAAGCTCATGGTTCATTTCTCCTTTCTTCCGTAATGGTCCAAAACCGCTCCAGCCGTTTCTCCAAAGCGGTTTTATCGGATGCAAGGTATTGTAAGGCATACATTCGCGAAGCTTCCCCGGCATACAATCTTTCGTACAGTTCGTGGCGGGAGCCGAGCGGGCTGCCCACAATATCCCACGCTACTTTGAAGAGCTTTATTTTTTGGGATGCGGAAACGGCGGCTCCCCGATAATAGGTTTCCAAATATGCTCTAATCTCCCCGCTGTTTTCAACCGTTGTCGAAGGGGTTTGTGTATAGCCTCCGGCTCCGATTTGCTGCAATATTTCAATCGCTCTCGGATAGTATCTCATCCCAAGGTTTCGCGCGGTTTGCAATGGAATGGGAGAGGGGGTCAGCATGCCGAATTGATCTTTTTGCGTTACAATTTCCGATGCGTGCAGCAGCCCCTTGATGCTTTCGACCTGGACAATTAATTCTCCCAATTTTTCCTGCACGTTCAAAAAGGAATCGACGCCGATCGATTCGGCCAAAGCGATGCCGAGACCGGTAATAAACTCCAGTTTGGACACCAGGCGGACGACGGTTTGATGGAAGGTCAGCGCGTTGCTTTTCAGCGTATTATAGAACTTCCAAACGGCCTCCGGATTGCCGTGCAGCAAAACCCTGTCCCATGGAATGAATACATTATCGAAAACGATGACGGCGTCCATTTCGTCGAATTGGGCGCTTAGGGGGTGTTCATCTATGTCGGTTGATGCGTACGATTCCCGGCATATGATATGAATGCCCTGAGCATTTAACGGGACAATCAGCGCATGAGCATATTCAGGATGCGTATCCTTTACCCGATAGTTCGGGGCAATGATCAAATCGTGGGCGTAAGGCGCGCCAGTGGCAACGGTTTTTGCGCCCTTAATATAGATGCCTTCACTGGTCTCGCGCACAATTCTGAGATGAGCGTCAGGATCGCTTGTCCCTGCGGCATCCTTCGAACGGTCGATTTGCGGATTGCCGAACGCTTGAATCACGAAGCGATCCTCATCTCTTGCTATCTCGTAAAACCGGCGAATTTTCTCCGGATACCGCTCGTCGTACTGGCGAAACATCTCGCTTGTGGCATGCCAGCTGGTAATCAGAGTGCGTCCGAATTCAGACAATCTGCTCATCACGCCAAAGGTGGCATCCGCCCATATCTTGAAAGCTTCTTTTCGCTGCTTTAAATGCTCCGGCGCCGTTGGAATCAGGAAGGCATTATGCACATATTCGCCGGTCTTGGGACTGCGAAATCCGATTTTCTCCCGCATACCGGGTTCGTCGAGCATATTAAACAGCTTTTCAAGCGTCCGTAACGTTCCGGTAAATGCGGGATGAGTCGTTATATCTTCAATTTTCTCACCATTCAGCCAAACGCTCCGCCCATCTTTTAAACTTTGAATGAAATGCTTTCCCCTGGTTGTCGTCATTCTCTTGGCCTCCATCTTCCTTCATTGCCAATGGACATAAAAAAAGACACCCTTGTCAATGATGGTCAATGACAGAGTGTCTCCGGCGGTCCGGTAGAACAGTATTCCAATATATTTACTAGGCATTCTATCATTTCATTTTTCATTCTGTCAATAGTAAATAGATTGTTGATCGGCCGGCCTATCCTGCATGTATTAGTAAACTGCCGGAATGAGATTTATTCATTTTGGTTTTATCTAAAAAGTAGGTTGTAAAAATAAACAAAGTATACTAAAATAACCTTACACGAATACCAACTATATTAATTGGAATTATAGGCAATGGTTAGGCAAGGAGGTGAAACCAAAATTGGGAGCCGGGGTTTTGGTAGAGGTATCCGAGGTGAGTAAAGCATATAAGGCCGCAGGTAAAAACGAACAAATATTGAGCGGCATCTCGCTTCAGGTTAAAGAAGGGGAAATCATCTCTATTCTTGGCCAAAGCGGCTGCGGGAAAAGCACGCTTCTCAATCTGATAGCCGGTTTTGACACGCCCGATAGAGGAACGATCTATACCGCGGGTATCGAAGTGAAAGAACCTGCTAAGCGTTGTGTGATGCTTTTTCAAAATTATGGTTTATTGCCGTGGCGGTCGGTTTTGAAGAATGTCGAGCTGGGATTGCTGGATTTAACGGAAGCCGAAAGAAGGAGCAGAGCGCTTGCTTATCTTAAGCTCGTAGGGTTGGAGGACCGGGCCGATCACTTCCCGCATCAATTGTCGGGGGGGATGCAGCAAAGAGCTGCATTGGCGCGCGCATTGGCGATCCGGCCGCAAATTATTTTAATGGACGAGCCCTTCGCAGCGTTGGATACCTTTACCAGATATTACTTGCAAAATGAGCTTTTGAATATTCATGCCAATGAAAAAACGACCATCCTTTTAGTCACTCACGACATTGATGAAGCGGTATTTTTGTCGGACCGGATATTGATTATGAGTGCCGGCCCCGGACAAATTCGCAAGGAAATACCCATTCATTCCAGCCGGCCAAGGGATAGGGGGCATTCGGATTTTCAGCACTACCGGAAGTTGATTTTGGACGAATTCCGATTGACGGGCCCGCAGGCGAGTGAAGAATATAGTATTTAAAACAGGAGGCATATTCATGAACATCCGCAATAAAGCCGTCATTTTAATTTTACTTGTGGTCATGCTCATCCATCTTGCAGCTTGCGGGAAAACGGAGGGGGATTCCGGCCATTCGTCCGCAGATTCGGATCTGAAGACGATTAAAATCGGATATTTGCCTATCACCCATGCGGCTCCCCTGTACATTGAAGAGGAACTCGGCAAACAACATTTCAAGCATTTTAAATTGGAGCTGGTGAAATTCGGGTCCTGGCCTGATTTGATGGATGCTTTGAATACGGGCAGAATCGACGGCGCTTCCGTATTGGTTGAACTGGCCATGAAAGCGAAGGAGCAGGGCATTGACTTGAAGGCCGTTGCGTTGGGGCATAAAGACGGCAATGTGATTGTGGCCTCCAACGATATCCATCAAGTGGCCGACCTCAAAGGGAAGAAGTTTGCGATTCCCCACAAATTCTCGACACATCATGTTTTGTTCTATGAAATGCTGAAAAAAGCCGGTCTCCAGTACAGTGATGTCGATGTCGTTGAATTGGCCCCGGCGGAAATGCCGGCTGCGCTGGCGGAAGGCAGAATTTCCGGTTACGTTGTCGCCGAACCGTTCGGCGCGAAGTCGGTCGTGATCAAAAAAGGCAAGGCTTTATTCCAATCTGAAGAAATCTGGAAAGATTCCGTGGACTGCGCTCTGGTGATGCGGGGCGAAATTCTTAATAACCACAAAGAAGCGTCGCGGGAATTTATCACCGAATATTTGAAAGCGGGGGAGAAAGCGGAGCTTAAGGATGAAGAGGCCAAACAGATTTTGCGCAAATACATGAATATAGAAAAAGACGTATTAGATTTGTCTCTGCAGTGGATTTCCTACGGGGATCTAAAACTTACGGAGGAAGCCTATGAACAGTTAAGACAATACATGATCGAAATGGGCCTATCCAATAACCCGCCATCCTTTCAAGATTTCGTAGATAATTCATTCATCGACCAGGTGAAGGGATAGTATGAAAAGCTTCAGGACTCTTACAAACGTTTTGGTCAGCATGGTCCTTCTTATCGTGATATGGCAGGCTATCGTTCTAATTGGAGGCTATAACGACTCCCTGCTGCCTGCTCCTTTATCCGTAGGAAAAGCGGTGTTGAAGCTGCTTTTGGATGGAACGTTATGGACCCATTTGCAAGTGAGCTTGCTCCGATTCGCGGCGGGTTATTTTTCCGCCTCCATTACGGCCATCGTGCTGGGGCTTCTGCTGGGCAGGCTGCCTGTTCTGTGGGGGTTTGTCGACCCTATCGTGCAAGTGATCAGACCGGTTTCCCCGATCGCATGGTCTCCGTTTATCGTGCTTTGGTTTGGGATCGGGAACGCACCGGCTATTGTTATCATCTTCCTGGCGGCTTTTTTCCCGGTACTGCTTTCTACGGTGACAGCCGTAAGGAAAATGGATGTGACGTATTTGAAAGTGGCTCAAAATTTGGAGATCGGCCGGTACCATCTGTTCAGTAAAATTATATTGCCCGCTATTTTTCCGTTTATCGCCAATGGCCTGCATATCGCAGTAGGCACATCGTGGATATTTCTGGTATCAGGAGAGATGGTCGGGGCCCAGTCCGGCTTGGGTTTCATGATTGTGGACGCCAGAAATCAGCTGCGGCTGGACTTCGTATTAGCGGGAATTATTTTTATAGGTCTTTGCGGCCTTCTCCTGGATCGAATCATTCGTTTGCTGGAAAGGTGGATGGACAAGCAATGGGGGATCATCAGAGAATCCTGATGCGCTAAATTTCCACCACATCGATATCTTCCACGTTCTTTTGACAATGAGGACAGTAATAGGCCGGTTCGATTTCATGGCTGCAGGCTCGATGGACCAACTTTTTGTAGCATTTCACAAGGTGCTGCCGGCCCCAAAGGATCAACGAATTAAATACGTGCTCCAAGTCCTTTCCGCTATCGGTTAGCGTGTACTTGTACCGGGGCGGGTGATCCGAATAAAGGCTGGAGACGATAAGCCCGGTATCCTCCAGATATTTCAACCGCTCGGACAACATTTTCGAGGAAATGCCGGACAGCGACTTCTTGATTTCGTTAAATGTCGTTCGTCCCACCAAGATGTCATGAATGATCAGAAGAGTCCAGCGGTCGCCGATGATATTCAGGGTTTGCGCAATATTGCACGGTAAATCGTAGCGTTCTTTCATGGTTCAATTCCTCCGGAAGACGTTTTTTCAACGGTTTTCACTAGGTTAATAAAGGATACTAAGTTAATATTATAATCTATATCATCAGGTATTGGAATGCCTCTTGGGTATGGATTCCTATGCAAAATCACAGATTGAGGAGAGAAGATGGATATGGCATTGTATTTGGTAGAATCGGTATTGAATGGAACGGTCAAAGGTCAAGAGCAATTTGAGCAAACGATTACGGGTATTCAGCAGCACTTGGATCCAAAAAACATTGAGCTTATTGAAGTTCAGGTCTCCCGGGACTTTTCCAGAGCCTTTCTCATTTTTGAAAGCGGGAGCCGGCAGGAAGTGAACGAAGGATTGCGCGAACTCGGATTCCCCGTTACGTTAATCAAGCCCGTTCGCCTGGTAGGGCAGGAAGTGGAGAGCGTTAAGCGGAAATCGGATGCCATCAATTATTTGGTCGAGTGGAATCTTCCCGAAGGAATCACGATGGATCAGTATTTGGAGCGTAAGAAAAACAACTCGGTTCATTATGCGGAAGTGCCGGAAGTATCTTTTTCCAGAACTTATGTTTGCGAGGATATGACCAAATGCCTCTGCTTCTATGATGCTCCGGATGAAGACGCTGTAAAGAGGGCAAGAGAGGCCGTGAAAGCTCCTGTTGACAGTATTACGGAAATTCTGCCCAAAGCCAAAGATTAGAACATGCCTGGAAGGAAGTTGACTCGAATGGGGACGACGGAAAGGAAACATGTTATTGAAAGCTGCATCCAAGAGAAACTAAAGCCGGTCGTAAGAAAGATCGATTCGGAGGCTTTCTACCCGCTGGAATTTATTAAGGCATTGGGCAACGCGGGCGTATTTCAATCACGCCTTCCGCAGTCCGAAACCTTATTGCGGGATACCGGTCTCATAGAGGCAACGTCAAAAACTTGCATGACAACCGGGTTTAATCTATGGTGCCACCTGGCGGCTGCCACTTATTTACGCCGAAGCGGCAACCCGTATCTCAGGGAAAGCGTACTTCCCCTGCTTGAGGATGGCCGTTTGCGTGGGGGAACCGGGTTGTCGAATCCGATGAAATATTACGCGGGTCTCGAAAAATTGCATTTGAAAGCAAGGCGGGTGCCGGGAGGATATTCGGTTTCGGGGCAATTGCCGATGGTATCGAACCTGGGGACGGACCATTGGTTCGCAATCATCGCCTCCGTGGGGGAAAGTCAGCGGATTATGGCGTTTGTGCCCTGCCAAAACGAGAATCTGGCGATGAAAGAGAAAATCGGTTATTTGGCCCTGAATGGGAGCGCCACCTATTCCTGCTCCTTCCATGATGTATTCATTCCTGACGAATGGATAATATCCGAACAGGCGGACGACTATGTAAGCCAAATTCGGCCTGTCTTTGTGCTCTACCAAATTCCGTTAGGATTCGGAGTCACGGCCGCGGCGGCGGAATCTATAGAAAAAGCGGCGGACAGACAGGGGGGCTGCAACCGGTATTTGCCCATTCAATCGATAGAAATCAGGGATGAGCTGAATCGATTGAAGGAGCGATTGCACCGCATCTGCACATCCCCGAATGTAGCGGAACAATGGAAGCCATTATTGCAATTACGATTAGAGGTGGTCTCCTTGACCTTGAGAGCCGTTCAGGCCGACATGCTGCATCAAGGAGGATCGGCGTACTTACAGGTCAGCGACCCCTCCAGAAGACTGCGTGAGGCTTACTTTTTGGCGAATTTGACTCCCACGGTGAGGCATCTGGAGAAATTGCTGCAACAAATGTGAAAGGCGAGGCTCGGGATCCAAGGAAGGCGGCTGAAGTCTTGGGAGCCTCCTGGCAGGATGAGGTTTAGATGCGTGTGTCCAGCGGCATGCGCATCTAAACCTCTGTTTTTTTGTCCAAGGTCCAATTGCCGTGTATGACGGAAACTTTAGGACAGCCCACATGCAGTGAGGTATAATAATAATTGAATACCGCAGCGTCATGTTTCATGCGGTTCGAACCCGGGCTTTGGGCTTCGCATCGAGCCGCATAGTTCCGCATAGTAAAAAGGAGTGTATAGGGAAATGGATAAAGTCATGTTTATTGAAATCGGTATGGGGATTGATCTGCATGGGCAAAACGTGACCAAGGCAGCCGTCAGGGCCGTTCAAAATGCCATCCATCATAACTCCATGCCCGGTCTTCGGTCTGTGCTTCCGGATCACGACATTCACAACATGAAGGTAAATGTAAGACTGGCTGTTCCTGCGGACAAGGAGAAGCTGAACCTGGATGTCGTTAGAGCAGAACTGCCTTACGGCGAGGTAACCTTCGAAGTGACCGATGGAGGCATGCTTACATCCAGCGGTGTTGTTCTTGCAGATAAAGAAGATAAAAACGACCTTGTCTATGTGGTTATCGCCTCTGTTGAAGTTGGTTATTAATGATTCTGATAGGGCCTGCCTTCGGACCTGCAGCCGCAGGTCTTTCATTTGCATGATCATAAGCCGGGCGAAGATAAAGATAGACAGGTTCAACGATCGTCCAATCCGGCGCGGCAGTCTGGAACTTCATGATCATGTTCCGGAGTGCCATTTTTTTCTGCGCATATCGCGACCGGTTGTCCGTTGGGAAAAGGATGCCTCTGTGGTATAGTGGAAGAAACAAAAGCGGAAACGGAGCGAACACAGCATGATGCAGGATGTGAATAAGCCGCAGCAGCGAAAGCGTAAGCCAAACAGCGCGCCGGACAAGCGTTACACTACGGCAGCCCCAACGGTGGAGACTAAACCTGCCCAACGAAGTAAACCGCAAGCGGCCCATCGGCCGGGAAACAAGGGGCAAAAGCCGTCCGGTTCATTTGGAGGACCCTCCTCGGCGGAGGATGTGCGAGTGGGGGACCGGATTATTGTCACGATCAAACGGATTGGAATCAACGGTGAAGGTGTCGGTTATTACAGACGCAAGGCCGTATTTGTCAAGGGAGCTCTGCCCGATGAAGTCGTCAAGGCGAAAATTACCAAGATGGAGCCCGGTTATCTGAACGCGGACATTATCGAACTGGAGAAACGGTCCCCCGACCGCCGGAAGCCGCCCTGTCCCGTTTATGAAACCTGCGGAGGCTGCCAGCTGCAGCATATGACCTATGAGGCGCAGCTGAGGGCGAAAGAAGAACTGGTGCGGGAATCGTTCCAGCGCTATGCCGGTCTTCACGAGCTGCCGATGCGGCCGATTCTGGGGATGAGCGACCCGTGGGGCTACCGCAACAAAGCCCAATTGCAGACAGGGCGTGAAGGTGAAAAGATGATTACGGGTCTTTATGCGGCAGGATCGCACCGCTTGGTCGATATCAGCGGGTGTGCTGTACACCACCCTTTGGTTAATCAAGTCATCGATCAGGTGAAGGCGATCTTATCGGAGCTTCAGATCCCTATCTACGATGAGCGTACTCGCGAGGGGGCGGTCCGAACCGTTGTCGCCCGGGTCGGTCAAGCCTCCGGGAATGTACAGCTGACGCTGATTACCGCCACCGACCGCCTGCCGGATTCCAGGCGGCTTGTGCAGCGCATCCGCGAGACGCTGCCCATGGTCACCACGATTGCCCAGAATATCCATAAGGGCAAGTCGCCGCTAGTATTCGGGGAGAAGACCGTCGTGCTTTGGGGACAGGAACGGCTCGAGGAAACGCTCGGCGACGTCCGCTTCTCTTTATCCCCGCGCGCGTTCTTCCAACTCAACCCGGAGCAGACGGTGAAGCTGTATAACGCCGTGCAGGAGGCGGCCTCGCTCAGCGGTTCGGAGCTGGTCGTCGATGCCTACTGCGGTACAGGCACGATCGGCCTGTGGCTGGCCCCCTATGCCCGGGAGGTTCGGGGCATCGAGATTATCCCCGAGGCGGTGCAGGACGCACGGGACAATGCGCGCGCGAGCGGTATCGAGAACGCGCGCTTCTTCGAGGGCCGCGCCGAGCAGCTGCTGCCCGAGTGGGTCAAGCGCGGCATCAGACCCGACGTCGTCGTCGTCGACCCGCCGCGCACCGGCTGCGAGCGCCCGCTGCTGCAAGCCCTTTTGCAAGCCCGGCCGGCGCGGCTGGTGTACGTATCGTGCAACCCTGCCACCTTGGCCAAGGATTGCCAGGTGCTGCTCAGCGGCGGCTACCGCCTTGAGTGGGTGCAGCCGGTGGATATGTTCCCGCATACCGCGCATGTGGAGTGTGTAATAGGAATGCAACGAATCGATACGTAGAAATCCTTTATTTTCAACACTTTGCGCGTTTTATGACTTTCACGGCAGACGGCAGCGACTTCAAAAATAAGGTGCTTAAAGACAAAATTGAGGTTTCGGTCGTTTTGGACCTGGATTTGGACGTCGGGTGTGTAGACATGTTGAATTCATAGGAATAAGTTCACGGATCAGCTTCGAAAATGGAGTAGCTGCAACATATGAATATACAAGAGAACACCCTTTATTGTGGTGTTCTCTTTTTATAATAGATACTATTCAAAAAGCCGGTTGCCCTGAAATATCAGCGCAACCGGCTTTTTGCGTGAAAATAGAAGTGTAGGATGACCAAGGTGATCGCTCTCGTCAATCAGAAAGGCGGCGCGGGTATCTTAGTTCCTTTGATACTGGTAAACAGCAATGATTATTTCAATCAACGCTAGTATAAGTAGAGGAAGGCCAATCGAAAAGGTGGCGATAAACCCCACAAAGCAATGTAATGCGGCAGCGATGAAATGACCTGGTATATATTTTTGGCGGTAAGAAAAGATTTCAATTATGAACCCGGCGAACAATAGAAGCCAGTAATAGGGTGCAGGTATTTGGGTAATCACATCATTATTATTCATAAATAAAGCAATAAATTCGATCAAGGATAAGATTAATACTCCATTGAGAACAAACGCGACTGTTGGGGGAATAGCATGTTTAATATTTTTGCTATAACGCGTAAGCACAATTGAAACTAACAAAATACAAATAGATATAATAGGAAAAGTAACCACGGTACACCCACCCTTCCATCAATTCGTTTTTATCAATAGAATAACATATCGCTATAGGTTAATACGCGTCAATTTAAATAACAGGTAATTCTTGAATATTCAAGAGAACGCCCTTCTTGCGGTGTTCTCTTTTTATATAGATACAATTCAAAAAGCCGGTTGCCCTGAAATATTCAGCGCAACCGGCTTTTTGCGTGAAAGGAGAAGTGTAGGATGACCAAGGTGATCGCCCTCGCCAATCAGAAAGGCGGCGTGGGCAAAACCACAACGGCGGTCAACCTGGGGATTGGTTTGGCAGCCGATGGGAAAAAGGTTTTGCTGGTCGATGCGGACGCGCAAGGCAACCTGACGGATTCGTTAGGTTTCCACGAACCGGATAATTTGTCGGTATCTTTGGCGACATTGCTGGCGAAGACGATGCTGGAAGAATCCTATGAAGCGCGGGAAGGTATTTTGCATCACCATGAAGGCGTTGACCTGATGCCAGGCAATATTGAATTGTCCGCTGTTGAGGTATCGCTCGTCAACACGATGAGCAGAGAAACGATTTTACGCTCGTACATCGACTCCGTTAAAGCCGACTACGACTACGTGCTGATCGATTGCATGCCGAGTCTTGGCATGTTGACCATCAACGCGTTGGCGGCAGCAGATAGCGTTATTATTCCTGTACAAGCGCATTATTTGCCCGCCAAAGGTATGACCCAACTATTGCAGACGATTGCCCGTGTGCGCAGGCAGATCAATCCGAAGTTGGTTTTGGATGGCGTGTTGCTCACGATGGTAGACAGTCGGACGAAATTTGCCAAAGACATTTCCTTTATTCTTCGGCGCGACTACGGTGACAAGCTGCGCGTGTTCAACACCGAAATCCCCTTATCCGTTCGCGCGGCGGAAACAAGCGCCAAGGGGAAAAGCATCTACGTCCATGATCCGGATGGGAAAGCTGCGGAGGCTTATGCTGCCTTCACGAAGGAGGTGCAGAGCATTGGCAGCGAAAGACGACATGCGCGCCAGCATCAAACTGACCACAGTCGCTGATTTATTCTCAACGGAGGAGAGCCGCGCTGATCAACAGCGGGAAAAGGTGATGGAAATACCATTGTCGGAAATCAGCGATTTTCCCGGTCATCCGTTCAAGGTGAAGGCGGATGAAGCGATGCTGGAAATGGCGGACAGCGTGAAGCAATACGGCGTACTGGTTCCCGGCCTGGTTCGTCCGAAGGCGGACGGCGGCTATGAAATGGTAGCCGGACATCGGCGCAAAAAAGCAAGCGAACTGGCAGGCAGAGAAACGATGCCCTGTATCGTCCGCGAACTGGACGACGATCAGGCGACGATCATTATGGTGGACAGCAATTTGCAACGGGAAAATATTTCGCCAAGCGAGAAAGCATTTGCCTATAAGATGAAGCTGGAGGCGATGAATCGGCAAGGACAGCGTACAGATTTAACTCGTTCCCAAGTTGGGAACAAGTTGGACGGGAAAAAATCTAGTGAAGTTTTGGCGGAGCAAGTTGGAGAGAGCAGGAACCAAATATTCAGATATATCCGCCTTACCGAACTGACCCCCTCCATTCTCGAAATGGTGGACGATAAACGAATCGCCTTCAATCCGGCCGTAGAACTTTCTTACTTGTCCGAAGAAGAACAGCAAGCCCTGTACGAAACGATGCAGTCCGAAGACTGCACGCCTTCGCTGGCGCAGGCGCAGCGCATGAAAAAACTGAGCCAGGACGGGCGGCTTAACGTGGATGTCATCTTCTCAATTCTCACGGAGGAGAAGCCGAACCAGAAAGAAAAGATGACCATTCGGCGCGATCGGATCGACCGTTTCTTCCCGAGGGACTTTACCGAAAAGCAAAAGGAAGACCTGATCGTACAACTGTTGGAAAGCTGGTATAAAAAACGGCAACGGGAACAGGAACGTTAGCATGTATCCTGTTCGGCAGGCACTCTCCCCTAGGACGGAGAGCTTTTTTATGCCCATTTTTGGGGAGGCGATTCATGGTGTATTTCACGAAAGGGAGGCGTCGTCAATATGAGCGCCTGATGCAAGAAAGGCCGGGTTTCAACCGCTTTGAAGTTTTGGAGGACGAGGCCGAGCAGCCGCACACGCGAAACAAGAAATCTCGTGAAGCCGGCCAATCAAAGCGAAGCCGGAGAACGAAGAATGACCGCAACTTTCCAGGAAATGAGGACGGACGATGGAAGAAATGAAGCGAATGGTGGACAACTACGAAGTCGTTCAGGCCATCTCCATCGGGAAGGTGGAAGTGCTGCTTGGCATAGACGAAACCAATGCCGAACGTCCGTACATGGTTTGTACCTGCACCCGAAACAATTCTTTGGGTGTCGAGCATTTTTACGCGATTGCGGCCAGCGCAGATTATCTTGAGGCCATGAATGACTTCATTTCCCGTGTGCAATGGGAGTTGGAGGATCTCAAAGAAGAAAGGGCCAGTGTCATGGTGCCCCTAACTCCCCTTACCCAGGCAGAATGTCAGCCGATTCGCGAAGACATGCGCATTGACAACCAGGTTGTCGTCATCCGGCCGGAACGGCTGCGTCCCGAATATCGCACCGCAGTTAATCAGCTTGTGCTGGCGTTAAGCGGTTTTGGCACCTCTGCCTATTCCCGAGGTCGGGCCGTCTATGTGTTAAATCTGTATACCGGAGAAGAGTCTCGCTGGAATCGGGAAGATTTTATCGGCTTAATAACACCGGAGCATATGCCCGCATGGGCGCAAGAAAAGCTGGAGCAGCATCAGGCTGCGACCCAGCAAAAGCAGAAGCTCCGTGACGATGCCCGGTAAAAGTTTCGATAGCAGTTTAAGATTGATTGAGAGGAGACGTGAGCGATGTCGTGGACGTATCGGCACCGCAAGGCACTAATTATCACCGCGATCGCTATAAGCGTTTGTTTACTTGTGGCTGCGGTCATATATTCTCTGAAAAAGCAATCGGAGCAAGAGCAGAATCAGCAGCAAATGAAGGAACACTACGAAAGGCAGATCAAGGAACTGAAAACGATAGAGGAACAATCGCGCAGGAATGTCTGGACCGTGGCACGAACCATTCCGGCCGGAGGCACCGTCACGGCGGAGGATCTCCAGTCCGTCCCGATGCCCGCGAGTCTGGTGCCATCCGGGATGATTACTGAACGGGAAGCGGCCATCGGCAAAAGCGCCAAAATCGAATTGCAGCCCGGAACACCTCTGATGCCATCTATGCTGTACGAGAGCACGCCGATCCCGAAGGATTTGCGGGTGCAAGAATTTCATGTCATTCAACTTCCCTCCAATCTACAAAAGGGACAGTACATCGACGTGCGAATCAACTTCCCGACAGGAGAAGATTATGTCCTGTTAGCGAAGAAGAAAGCGCGGGAGTTGTCAGGAACGGTCATCTGGCTCGAAATGAACGAGAAGGATATTTTGCAAACGTCAAGCGCGATTATCGATGCCTACTTGCAAGGCGCACGGCTGTATGCCCTGCCGTATATCGAGCCGGGATTGCAGGAAGCGGCGGCGGTCAATTATCCCGCAAATCCGAAAGTGCTTGATTTGATGGAACATGATCCGAACCTGCTCGAAAAAGCGACAACCGAGCTTGCCCGCCAACTGCGAACGACACTGGATGACAATCTGAAAGCCATGAGCGAGTCGGACAAACTGCGCGTGACAAGCGGCAGCGTGACGGTTCAGCAGCAACTGCAAAACGAGCGGATTGTTACGCAGCAGGGCAACACGTTACGGGAAACGCCATCCGTGCCGCAACCGTCGGGCACAACGGCTACGAATGATCGCGAACCGCCGGCCGCGCATCCGCTCCCCTCCCCTTCCGGTTCGACAACGACGAATGGGAATCGACCGGAAGCGCCTGCGGAGTCAGCGCCATCTTCACCCTCAGGGGAGTCGCCCGGCACAGATAAACTGGAGAACATTTTTAACCAGTAAAGGAGGCCGTCATGAAAAAAGTCGTGTTTTTCGGCGCGCCGGACAAAAGCCACCTGCTCCTTGTGCTGGGCAAGCTGCTCACGGCGATGGAGCGAAAGGTGCTGATCGTGGATTCCACCCTTGCCCAGTCCATGCAAGGCTATTTGCCGCAAGTAGAATTCGGCGATTCGCTGCGGGAATTTGAAGGCATCGATGTGGCGACCGGGCTCATCACGCGAGCGCAATTGGAACGCTCCCTGCTTCAAGCCGAAGGCGAAGCGGCCTACGATGTCATGCTGCTCGACACCGATCACACGGAATTTGTGAAAGGACGAGAGTTGCCGGGCTATGACAAGCGGGTGTGGTGCAGCAATTATAGTCGGCTCGGCATGCATAAAAACGCGGAGCTGATGCAGCGGCTGTGCCTTCACGAAGCGGAGGGTCAGCCGCTTTCGTTTTACAAACTGATCACCCCTACCTTGCCGATCGCCATACCTGAGTCGTATTTCGATTCGCTGTTGCCGCAGCAGGCTGTACGCTGGGAGGATACCGTGTTCCGCTTTCCGCTGGACGAACGGGACATGTCCGTGGAGCTCGACAACCAGCATCATGGCCGCATCGACATCAGGCAGCTGACTGGAACTTATCGCCGGACCGTGCTCGACATGCTGCAACAGTTGTTTGATTGCGATGCCAAAACGGCCCGGCGGGCATGGGCGCGTGCACGAAAGCGCGCGTGAATCCGGTAAAGTCGCACGAAAGGAGATGAAGCAATGGGTTTTACCGTGGTGTTTTGGAGTCCGATTTCGGGACAAGCCGGTACGACAAGCAACCTGATCGCCTCCGCCGCGCTGCTCGGTCTTGAATATTCTTCGCGTCTTTTGCTGCTTGGGCATTTGCAAAGCGAATATGCAGCCATTGAACGCGGCTTTTATCCAAGGCGGACCTGGATGAACAAAGCGGACGTCTCATCCGATGTAGGAATCGACGCGCTGCTCAGGCTATTGCAAAACCGCAAGCTCGAACCGAAATTGCTTCGGGATTACACGCTGCCGCTGCTCGCCGAGCGCCTCGACATCCTTCCGGGATCGAACAAGCCGGACGTATCGTTTGTTTCGTCGGCACAGGACTGGCTCGTGCCGCTCTTGGAACTGACAAAACGCGCTTACGATCTGGTGTTGCTGGACGGCGGAAGCGGCAATTTGTCGGTGTGGACACAGGCGCTGCTGTGTCAGGCGGATTTGCTGGTCGCCTGTCTGCCGCAAAACATGCTCAAACTGGAGCAAGCTTTTTCGCTGGTGGAGGCGCAGCTTCAGTCCAACCGGAAGCATTTGCTTGTATTCGGACAATATGATCCTCGCTCCGCTTTGACCGTTCAAAATATCAAGCGCCAGTTCCATCGGCGGGAGCCCGCGTACCCGATTGTCCATAATACGGGCTGGCTGGATGCGACCCAACAAGGAGAAGCCGTCCGTTTTCTATTTCGCAACCGGCAGGTGCCGCGCGATCATGAAAACTATCCCTTTATGCAACAGGTGCGGGCATTGGCGCAGGCGATCATCAACAACGTCGGACGAAACAAGCCTCTTTTCGGCGGGAAGGAGGACGATGACCGATGATGTTCGCGCTGAACGCTTTGCTTCTGGCGGGCATCCTCATTGCGATCGGCGTCTTGCTCTATTTGCGTTTGAGCCGCCGCTTGCCGGAGCAGCCGGACGAAAAACCGGTCTATACGCTGGAAGCGATGACCGCGTTCGTGAAAGAGGCGCTGCACGAGATGACGAGCAGCAGCCTGATCGACTTCGGCTTGTCGGAAGAAGAATACCGCCGTCGCAAAAACAAGCGCGCAGAACTGAAGAAGGCGCTGCGGGGCTGCACGTCCGGAGATTTGCGGGACAAGGCGTATGTGAAGCAGGTCATCGCTGATTTGCTCGAGCAGCGCTACCATCTGGACGATAATAACCTGAATCGCCTCCTGCCGTTTGACGATCCGAAAAAATTATCGCCGCAAGATCAGTTCGACATTTTGCTCCATCTGTTTAAGAAACAACATCGATTGAGAGCACTGGACGAACTGATTCAAAAATACGAATTGGATCGCCCCAAACGGAGTATGGAAGACGAAGAGACCGAGTCGTACCGGATTACCGCCGACGAAATCTGCGACATCTACAAGCGGGAAGTACACAAGCTTCCCACCGAGGACAAAACCCAGATCGTTGTGCAGCGGATCTACCAGCAGTACAAAGGGTTTAGCGTCATCGACGAAATCCGTGACATGAAAATCGATGGCGTATCGGGCGGTGTTTCCGGCATCCCGCCCTCGATGTGGGAAGGCGAATGGAGCCTGGAGGAAGAAGCGCTGCTGCGCGAGGTGCCAAGGTCACATGACAGCGTGTGGCTGTTTTATAAAGGGAAATCCATTCATTTAAGCTTTCTGTCCTTCGGCTCGGAGCAAGAACTCCGGCGCGTGTGCCAGAACGTGTACAAACATAATTTTCCCGGCCAATTGTCCGAAGCGAACGGCTTTAAGGTGAACGAAATGGCCGATGGCTCCCGCGTCGTCGTGCTGCGCCCCCGGTTCAGCGAATCGTGGGCTTTTTTTGTGCGCAAATTCGATGTGCAAAACGCAGCGCTGGAACAATTGATTCAGGACGCCAACGCAGAGTTGCCCATTGGACTGATCCGATATCTCGTCATGGGCGAGCGCATCACGGCCATCACCGGCGCACAGGGCAGCGGCAAAACGACGCTCTTGATGGCGATGGTGCGCTACATTCCGGCCATCTTGCCGATCCGGGTGCAGGAAATGAGCTTTGAGCTTCAGCTTCGGAAAATATACCGGGAACGCAACATTTTAAGCTTGCGGGAAACGGAAACGATCTCCGGGCAGGACGGTCTGGACATCCAGAAAAAAACGGACGGCTCGGTCAATATTTTGGGAGAAGTGGCGACCGACCCGGTTGCAGCCTGGATGGTGCAGATGGCGCAGGTCGCTTCGCTGTTCACCTTGTTTACGCATCATGCCAAAACGTTCCGCGATCTCGTCTATTCGCTGCGCAACTCGCTGCTGAAGACAGGGGTGTTTACGAACGAAAAAGTGGCCGAGCAGCAGGTCGTCAGCGTCATCAACTTCGACATTCACCTCAGGCGGGACGCGGACGGACATCGCTACATTGAACGAATTACCGAATGCGTCCCGGTGGAGCAGGAAGCGGGCTACCCGGAGACGTTTCGCCACAAAACGACGACCGAGGAGAAAATGATGGCGTTCATGGAGACGATGCTGGAATATTTCCGCCGCTCGACGGACCGCCCGCTTTATGTCGCGCGGAACGTCATCGAATACCGGGACGGAAGCTATGTCGCCGTTCATCCGTTGTCCGAGCGAAGCCGCAAGGAAATCGCCGCATGCCTCGCCGGGCCGGACCAGGCGGCGTTCGAGGCGTTTTTGGCGGTTCACTGGGGGGATAGCGATGAAAATTGAATGGCTGTCCCTGTTGCTCGGCGCGGCGACGGTGCTGTTCCTCGCGATGGTGGCGATGTTTCAATGGGTATCCCGTCACGGTTCGGACGTGGAGGCCGTTCGGCGGTATGAAGCGCTGCGCAAACCAGGCAAAGCCCGCAAGAAGCAAACGATGTACAGCGTGTTGCAGCAGTTGTATCGCCTATGCGAACGCGTGCCGATCCTGCGCGGTTATTTGCTTCAACTTCGCAAACGAATGACCATTCTCCAGCTTGGCGACGAATGGAAGCTGCGGCTGGAAACGATGAAGACGGCGCTCCTCATATGGGGCGTGCTGCTCGCGGCGGCTGTTCCGCTGGCGCTCGGCGTGCGCGACCCGGCCGCGCTCGGCATGATTGGCATCGGCTTCTGGGTAGGCCACGGAATCCTTTCGGACAATCTGGTCCATCGGCTGGAGACGCGACTGCTCCGGCAACTCCGGCATTTTTTTTCGGATGTGCGTCATCATTATCATCGGCACGGCATGGTGGAAGAAGCCGTTTATGAAGCGGCGGACGGCGCGCCGTATGAGATGGCGCTGCACGGACACGAAATATACGAAGTGCTCACGGCAAGCGACGCCGAGCAGCGGCTGGCGCAGTATATCGAGAGCGCGCCGAACCGCTATTTGCAGGGCTTGGCCGGGCTGTCGCATCTGGTGAAGGAATACGGCGACAAACGAACCGCAACCGGTTCCGTGTACTTGAAGGCGCTTGGGAAGCTTGCGACCGAACTGAATCTGGAACTGCTGCGCCGCGAGCGCCTCAGTTTCCTGTTGCAAGGACTGACCGCCATCGCGCTGTTGCCGCTGCTGTTTACCCGGCCGATCGAAGCTTGGGCCAGCCATTACTTTCCGGCCATGGACGCCTTTTATGCGAGCACGACCGGCTGGATCGTGAAAATCGGCCTGATGGCGGTCGTATGGCTGTCCTACGTTCTGCTGAGGAACATTCAGGAACTGGACGTGAGTCCAAAACCAACCGGCCGGAAAAGATGGGAGAAACGGGTTTACGAATGGCCATGGATGCGCTGGCTTGTGCATCGTTTCGGTCCCGCCCCCGGTTCCCGGGAAGCTGACCGTATGGTCAAGCTGCTTAAAGACACCGCGTCGCCGCTTCGGCTGGAATGGCTCTATGTGCAGCGCATCGTGGCGGCGGGCATGGCTTTTCTGGCTGTGCTCGGGATGTTTATGGCGCTTCATGCCGCAAGCCGGCATCAAATCCTGTATGCGCCGGTAAAGCTGGGCATCCTGTTCGGCCAACTGTCGCCGGAGGAGGAAGCCAAGACGCGCGAGGCGGCGGCGCTCGATCGCCGCATCATCGATCGCGTAAAGGAGGTGAAGCATCGCACCGAAGAAACGGTGATGGCCCTGCTCCGCAGCGAATCGCCGATGACGGGCCAGGACGATCAGCTTCGCGCCGCGGCTCGGCGCATTATGGTCAAGCTCACGAAGCTGGACAATCATTATGTGAAGTGGTGGGAAGCGCTCCTCGCCGCTCTCGCGGGATGGGGCGGCTACGCCATGCCGGTCGGCGTTCGGTTGTTCCAGCGGCGCATGCGGCAGATGGAGATGAAGCATGAAGTGGATCAACTGCATGCCGTCATCGCCATGCTGGCAGATATGGACCGGATGTCGGTCGAGCATCTGCTCATCTGGATGGAACAGTTTGCCCGCGTGTTCAAGGAACCGCTGCAAACCTGCTTGCTCCATTTCGAACAGGGCGCGGATCAGGCGCTGGCGCAGCTGAAAGAGGATGCGCCGTTTGTGCCGTTCGTCCGCACGGTCGAAAAGCTGGAACTGGCTGCGCAAAGTTTGCCGATCCGGGAAGCGTTCGACGACCTGGAGTCGGAACAGGCTTACGCGCAGGAGCAGCGCAAACAGGAGTACGAGCAATTGATCGAGCAAAAGGCAGGCTGGGGAAAATGGATCGGGTTTGCGCCGATGATGGCTCTCATTTTCGGCTATCTGGTCATTCCGCTCGTCATCGTCAGCTTGCACCAGATGTCCGTATACTACGAACAGCTTCAGCGCATTCAGTAAGCGGACATGTTGCGGCGCTTTCCAAACGGGAAGTGCTTTTTTTATTTCCTACACCATTTTGAATTTGAAGGAGAGATCGGTTCATGTCGAACGCGCAAAAAGCACTCGTGATGGCGGCAGGCATTTTTCTTGCCATCGCGCTCATTACCCTCGCCGTCGTATTGTTTATTTCCGCGCAAGACTCCACCAAGGCGGCGCAAAGCAATTTCAGCAATATCCAGACGGAGCTGTCGCAAACGGCGTTTACGGTGTACGACAACACGACGTTGTCGGGCAGTCAGGTGGTCAACGCGCTGCGCAAGTTCAGTGATAAAGAAGAGTTCGGCATCCAGATTGTCACCGGGAAAAATCCGGCAGGTCAGTGGTACGGCAAGGTGATCAACACGGGTGTTCCAATCGACAGTGTGACCTACGGCTCAGTGGTTGGTGAAGCGCCGGGGCAACTGAGCCATGCGCTCGATGAAGCGAATATCAACTACGTCAATCCGAGCGGCAAATTTCGGGCGCAACTGGTGCACGATAGCAGCAACGTCATTCGCGGCATCGTGTTTCGGCAGCAGTAAGCGCCCTTACTGACATCACAACGCTGATGGGGCGTCCTTTCGGGTATAGACGGACGCCCAGTTTTTCCAAGGAGGAAGCCGATGGAACATGCCCCCAGAACGATGCTGGAAATGAGCGTGGCCTGTCTTCTCTTTCTGATGGCCGTAACAAGCGGACTGCTGCTCTTTCAAACCGGGGCCGCGCTGAACGCCACCGCCTATGTGTCGGGAAAGTCGCTGGATCGCAACATGCAGATGACGTTTTCGCCGATTGCCGGCGACGGCACCGTATCCGGCGCAGAGGTAGCGCAATCCATTGCCCGGCTGGAGACGGGAGACGCGGAAATTGTGGTGGACGGCGTTCGATACGCGCCGCCGCTCGATCGGGACCCGTTCGTCCCCGCCGGCATTCGCCTGAATGCCCGGTATACGGCAGTCGCCCAGCGGGATGCGTCCGGGCGGCTGCTGCGTCTCATTTTTGCTTTGCGCTAAGGAGAATGCCATGAACAGTTTCTCGAAAGTTTTCGCGGCGTTCATTGCCGTTCTTTTGCTCTACCTCTACCCCATTTCCGCAGCCTTCGACCAGCAGGACGATATTTCGGAGTTGGTCGTCCTGCGGGCGACGACAACATTTGTGGATGCGGTGCGGGACAAAGGCTTTGTGTCGCCGACCATGTATACGGACTTTATGGAGGCGATTGCGGCAACGGGCAACACCTTCGATGTGCAAATGGAACACGGCAGCAAAAAGTACGTGCCGGTTTATGACGACCCGACAAGGCCGGATACGTTTCGGGGCAGCTACGAAGTGCACTACGACCTATTTTACAACGCGCAGATTTTGCCTGTGCTGTTCCCGAACAGCGCGGCCGCAAAAGACGATCCGGCGAGACGTTACAAGCTGCGGGCCGGCGACACGTTTGCGGTCACCGTCAAAAATACGAACCGGACTCCCGGCACGATCCTGTTCGATTTTCTGAACCAGGCCATCAGTCCGAACGAAAAAATCTTCATTCCTTACGGCGGGGTGGTGCGCAATGAGGCTGATTGAATGGGCCATTGTCGGAGCGCTTATTTTTCTGCCGTTTGCGACCGTGAACCGGATCGAGGTCGAAACGCAGCGGAAGGCGCTACTCTCCGAGCTGCGCTATAACACCGCGCTGGATGCGGCGGTGGATGATGCTGCGCGGATGTTGACCGTCAATGCGAACCAGCAGCGGGAGACGCAATACGAATCGGCCAAGCGGGTGGCGCTGAACAAGGACGAGGCGATTGCCGCTTTTTATCGGACGCTGTACGCAAGCTTCGGCATTGCCGACGATCCCGTTGCGCAAGGCGTGTTGAGTCGGTATATCCCGGCTATTGCGGTGATTGGTTACGACGGCTTCTACGTCTATGCCGAGGAGGAGTGGACGGGAGCCGATGGGCACACGGAACAGAAACCGGTTTGGGGAGCGAAAAAGCCGTATGCTTACGCCGATTCAACGGGCAACAGCCTTTCGTTCACGCTGGATGATTTCGTCCTCGCTTACGATGCGATCAGCCGGAGCTGGCACGAAGGCTTGCGGGCCGACGTCGGGCAGCAGACGAATATTGCGTTATTAAAGGATGCGGAGCGATTTGAGCAGGTGCGCCGGAGCACCATCGTCCGCGCAATTGAAGACGAACTCGCGTACCGGATCAATAAACACAACGAATCGGTTTCCCGATTTGGTCTCTCCTACACGTTTACATTGCCAACGATTTCACAGGAAGATTGGAACAATACCGTGGATGACGTCGGGGTGCTTGCTTTCATCCAGGGCATTCCGATGGGAGGCAAGTTTTACAACAATTACGCCCTCGGCGGAAGCCGCTTGCTCAAGAAGCCGGAGATTGTCGGAGCCAGGAAAGGAAGCATGAAGGTGTATTACCGCAGCACATGCGGCTTTACTTATCCGGTGGAAGAGACGTTTTCCAGCGAAAAAGCGGCCGCGCAAAAAGGCTATATGCCGCTGGACTGTCCGGTCTCGCCATCTTAACGAGACGGCGATGTTTCGGAAAGTGGACACGCCGTCGGATCGGTTCTATGATGAACGTGTCAGTCGAAATCTTCCAAACTTGTCATGACCCCTATCAAGAGAGGAGCAAATGGCGTGAGAAAATGGATAATTGCAGGACTTGCCGCCGCGATGCTTTGCAGCTTGTTCACCGTAACAGCAAGCGCGGCGAGCCGACCTCCGTCTTTTGTCAGCGTCGTTATGGACGGACAAAAAATCTGGTTTCCCGATGCACAAGCATTTGTCGATGAAAACAACCGGACGCTCGTGCCGATTCGATTCATCGCGGAACAGATGGGCGCAAACGTAGGCTGGGAGCCCAAAACGATGACCGTACCGATTGAGCGGGACGACCTGCATATTGTGCTTACGATCGGTGATAGCAAGGCGCTCGTCAACGGCAAAGAGGTGGCTTTCGATTCGCAGGCGATCACCAGCGGCGGCCGGACGTTTGTCCCGCTGCGTTTTGTCAGCGAAGCGCTGGGGGCGGAAGTGAATTGGGATAGCCCAACATCGACCGTCTTTATTTCCACACAAGAAGAAGCCAATGAGAAGTATGATGAATGGGGCCGTCTGATTCGCACAACCCATTTGCCGAAGAACGCGAAAGATTACCCGTACATTCTGGCCGATGTGCCGAATGAAGCCTATGAAATGGCCTATCCCTACTCGCATCCTACGGACAGCAAGGTTTCATCGGTATTGTATTCAACCCTACCGGAATTCAATAAGAAAAACGTGGATATATGGATGAGCCGACTGAAAACGTTTGGTGCACTCTGGCTGAACGTAGATTACAAAACGATTGACAATTCTTGGGCGCAGGCGGTATTTGCCACGAAGGTGCAAAGCTCCAATGCGGAATTGAAATACATCCGGCGGTATGTGGATTGGGTTAAAGAAAACAAGATTCAAATTGAAGGATACCTTGATCCCGAGCCTTCCATGATCTATAAAGACGGGTTTGGAAATAATTATGTACGTTCCAAGTTCAGAATCAAATTCAACTCATTCACGGAAAGTAAAAATTTGCTGTACGATGAGCGGTTCCCCAATGACCGCAAATTCGATAAGCAGGTTTGGTACGAAGGTTACGCGGATATTTCTCTTTCCACGAATGTTGGCGGCGATTGGGGCAGTACATTGAAAGTCGATCCGGGAGCCAGTTTATTCCGCAATTATTTCATCAGAAAGGCGGACTCGGAATAGATGAAGAAAAACAAATTCATAAAATCGGCGTTGAGCGTGCTTCTGGCATGCTCTTTTTTATTTTCGGGTTTTCCTTTCGCAGCGAAAGCCGAAACCCCCAAAGTAAGAACGGAGGCAGGAAAAATCAGCTTTGAAATCACAAGTACGGCTGCAACATCGTCCATTAAATACAGAACCGTGGGTTGGACGGTGCGCCGTGACCAATTATGTACGAATACGGCGCCAAAACAGTGCGGCGATCCGAGAAGCGGCCAACACGCTTCTTTTTTGGATCAGCAAGTACGGCAAGTAGGACAGGAACCGAATCCGCCCATCCCCGGCCAGCCTGTCACGACCTATTACGAAGTCAGCGAGGCGCTCGTCACGGAAGGCATGTGGAAAGCGGGCATGGGCGACATCAAAGACAACGACGACTTATATTTGTATGCCATCATGGTGTCTATCGACGGAAACGGCAACGTGCGCAAAGGGCCCTTTTATACGCTGGACGAGATCAAGAGGGCCGAACCTTGGGCGCATCCGGACGACTTGGACGATTATTTCGGCATTCATGTGCCCTATCGAAGCGCGGAATTTCCGGTCGATGTGATTGCGAAAACCGTAGGCGGCAAAGTCATTCAAAATCCGGAAGTTACGTTTCAAAAGGGCAAGTACAAAGTCGGAGAAACGATCAATCATGAATTTCCCGAAACAATTGAGGACAATGGAAAAACGTATACGATCGTTCGCTCCTATTTATCGCCCAAGCAGGACCCGACGCGGAAAGACTGGCTGCAAGAAAATCCCGAAACGAATCCGAAGGTGCGAATGCGAAGCTTTACGGTGCATCTGGGCGGAACGGACGCGGTTGCCGAATATGCGGAGAACAATCCGGTGAAGGCCATCTATCAAAAAGAAGACGGCACCAAACTCAAAGAAGTGGACAAAGGCGTTTTCGCTACCGGGGATGAGGCGAATCATACGTTTGAAGGACAAATCACTTCCGGCGGTCAGACGTATGAAATCATCCGCTCTTACATTACGAACAATAACAAACCCGACGAAAAGCTATTCATTCAGGAAAAAGGAGACGCGAAGCTCCGGGAACGATCTATCCTGGTCGGATCGGGCGGTTCCAATTTCGTAGGCATTTATAAAATCCCCTCTCCGGTTACGGTGACATCCCGAATCGAAGCGCCGGACAATGTCGCTTCCTCAGTCACGACGGTGGACGGGGATTTTGTTTTTGAAGCCAAGTCGCAGAAGTCGTTGAAATCCTATGAGATCACCAGCATCGAGAACGCAACATTGGCCGTGCCTAGTGACAAATCCGGAGCGCTCAGCGGACTGACGGCCAGCAAGTCGCTACCGATCAAAATTCCGTTCGCTTCCGGCTCCAGCGTGACCGTCAAAATAACGGTCATCGTGAAAGATACGGACGGGAATACCGGAGACTCCACTTCGGATCATACAGTACGGAAAGGAGACGGTGGCGGGGAACCGCAGCCTGGCGCTTCCCAGCAGGCCGAAGTGATGGAGCCAAGCGTTTCAGCCGTCATTCAGGCGGATTCGCGCGGCGCAGAAAAATTTGATGTGCTGCAAGGCATTCCGACTTCAGAGAGCCTGTATGTGAACGCCTTAGCCAAATCGTACTTGTATCGCAACACGTTCACGGAAACGACCGGCACGAAGCAATACCCGATTCAGGTGAGCAAAACGTACACCCTCACCTGGACGGAGACGCATCCCGGCCCGCCCGATGCAGATGGGAATCCGACGACCATTACCGTTCCGCGTTCAGATACACAGACGGTCACCAAAAACTATTCGATTGAACGCAAGTACAGCTTCTGGACGATTCAAAATCTCGAAGTGTACGGCATTCAAAAGGCGACGGTCTCCAATTATGCGCTTCCTTCGGGAACGGTTACGCTGGAGCCGAATGGCTATGCGCCGCCAACCGTTTCCGCTGCGCATGATGCGTCGCTCAGCGCGCATATTACCGATCCGGTCTATACGAATGTGACGCTTCCCGGGCAAACAATTTCCGGCGGTTCCAGCCGTCCTCCTGTTCCGAATGAGGACTGGAGGTCAACTGCAGAAAGCGCCATCGGCAAGATCAAGGTGAAAAACGACTCGTTCGTTTTTAACGGAAATACAATCATGGACAACCGGACCGTCGAGGAAAAAGCGCCGACGCCGGGGGCGATACCGGCCCCGCCGATGGTCGGGCAAGATGTGCTGTATAGCTCAGGCTATGTCATTGACGCTTCCAAAACGAACAAAGCGAATCAACCGAGCACCGGCACCATCTTTTATACGCTGGTCAAGGGCATTGGCGGCGGGGAAAACAAGAGCTATCCGATCGGCGGCATCAATCCGGTGACGGTGCATACGCCTGTCGTCAATTGGGCGTCCGTATCCGACGACCAGGCGCATAATCAGAAAACGCAGCCAACCGCCGGACGTGCTGCGCTCATTCTGGACCGGCCCTTTACCGTAACGATTCCGACAAGCGGCCCGCACAAGGACATCAAGGGCTACGGCAATCGGGATTATGCCAAGTATATGAGGGACAAGCAGGTACGCTTTCCGTTCGATGTGTACAAAGCGGATCGTACGACGTTCGTCCCCAAGGACACGTGGGTGTCCATCCCGGTCGGCCAGTTGCAGACGACCTTCTACTTGCCCGTTTGGGTGGACGAGGGCCATTACGACGTGTTATTCCGAACGTTTGCCGAGAACAGCCCGGCTACCTTCACGTCCCAAATGAATGCCAACCTGGACTTGTCCAACCATGTGGCTGCGCAAGCGGTTCCAGTGGAAGTGATCGGACGTCTCTATGATTTCCGCATCACCGACATTGCCGATTTTGCATGGGAATCGGTGTTCCGCACCCAAAAGGGCAGCGCGACGCCGACAGGAAACGCCTATTGGGTCGGAACGAAAGGCATTGACGGCGCACCGCGCGGCAATACCCCACCTTACGTGCTGCCGGTACGGCAAGGCAGTCATCCCGAGAGCGGCAAGAAAAACGTAGCGGTCAAAACGGGTTACCATTTCAAATTCGAAGTCATGACGAAAGGCAACATGTTCGGCTCGGGCGACGGCATCCTCATTACACCGACGTTTTATTTTGTGGACAGCAAGGGGAAGAACAGGCAAGAAGTCGATCTGTACTATCATTCAGGCAGTCGGCGGTTTATTCGTATCGGCTCCAGCGACGATGCGGAGAAACGTTATGTGACGCTCGACGCTCGCCTGCGCAATGTGCCGAAGCAGGAGTTGACCGACACCGCCGCAACGCTTTGGTCGCTAAACGGTTCGCCCGGAGACAGGCAGACGTTTATCGATCAATATGTAAAGGATGCGCAGAAGCCGACCTATGTGGGCGGCTACGATATCATGCTGCTGCCGCCTCAGCTTCGGACGTTTGTCGGAAGCACGCAGGTGCCCTCCGGCATCGGTGCGGCCCGCGCCAACGCTTCGGTTCAGCGATGGCGGGGGGACTACAGTTTGCCCGCCGCGCCGTACGTGGTGCCGAAAGGCTTCAATCTGGCCGAGTACGGCCGCACGCACCGGCTGGACGACCATGCGCCCGTATTTCTAAAGGATGGGTATATCATCGTCAATTTCAACATCGAAACGATCCGCGATCAAGACTTGAACCATCCGCATCTGCAATACAAAAACGCGCCGCTGGACAATCAGTGGCGGATGGAAGGGTTTCAGCGCAGCTTCGTCGATCCATACGGGGCAACGTTCTCCCTGCTGGACGGCGACGTCGTCTTTTATCATGCCAATTTGTCCAGCTACGACGACTTTGGGACGGGAGGCACCCATTAAATTCACCAGACGGGAGGGATAAACATGTTGGAAAAGCTGCAAAGTGCCGCGCCAGAGGATACGGCTTATTTTTATTCCGCTTCTGCCGCAGAGGAGATCGAACGTGGCTGCATCGGCCACCTGCGCGGCGATTTTGGGCGGTCGGGCGAGGAGTTCTGGGTAACCTGGTTTCCCCGGCGCTCTCCCTTTGAAACGACTGCTTTTAAAGAAGAATTGGGTAAGGTCTTTCAAGCTATCGGCGATCAGAAGGTGCTGAAAAGCCGCCAGCATATGTTACGATTTTGCAGCGAGCATCCGGAGGCGCGCATCGGCGGTGCTTGGAGCACGGATGTATACGGGTTTTGCATGCAAACGCAGGATCACCGCTACTATTTGCGCTGCTTTCCCTTTGCCGGGGATTACAACTTTTACTTGTACTGCTATGCCCGGCCGGAGCGCTTGGTGGAGCAGCAACAGCAAGCGCCTTCCACGCCTGCCGCACAGAAGAAAAAAACGGAAACGCAACGATAGGAGGACGCAATGAACGATCTCACTCGTTATCGGCTGCTGGACGGAGCCTCGCTTCCGCTTGCGGCCAAGCTGGTGTACTGCTATTTACTGGATTTGGCGGGCGGAAAAAACAGCCGCGTGTGGCTTTCCTCCCGTCGGCTTGTGGCAGATATCGAACTTTCCCCTTCTATGTGTGTCGCAACCTAGAGCGAACACCTACCAGCCGGGAGGAAAAGAATATGCTGGAAAAACTGCAAACGGCCGTGTCGGAAGATGCGGCCTATTTTTATTCCGCTTCAATAGAGAAGGATACGAAACGGGGTTGCATCGGGCATCTGCGCGGTTATTTTGGCAGCAGCGGCGAGACGTTCTGGGCAAACTGGTTCGAGCATTTGCCAGCGCTAAAAACGCCGGCTTTCCGGGCGGAACTGGATGCGGTTGTGCAGGCACTGACGGAGCAGGGATGGCTTCAAAGCCGCAGCCGAATGCATCAACTTTGCATGTCGCATCCGGAGGCCCGATTATCGGGGGCGTGGCATTCCGGTGTATACGGCTTTTGTTTTCAAACAGAGCGCCATCGGTACTACCTGCGTTGTTTCCCGCATGCGGGAGACTACAATTTCTATCTGTACTGCTACGTCCGGCCGGAGCGTTTGTCGGAACGATCGCCGGGGCGATAGCGTCTGCCGAGGAGGAAGTTTATGAATGATCTGACCCGGTATCAACTGCTGGCCAAAGCGAAGGTATCTCCTGCCGCAAAGCTATTGTACAGCTACCTGATGGACCGCGCGGGCGGGCGGCATGGTTCCATCGTGTTGTCCGGCAAAAAGCTGGCTTTGGAGGTGGGCATTTCCCCTTCCACTGTCCGCCGCAATCTGCACCTGTTGCAGCGTATCGGACTCCTTCGGATTACGGCCCGGTACTCCGAAGAAGGCATTCGCCTGACCAATCAAATAACGTTTCTGTAAGGGAGGTGCTCTCGTGACAGCCAAGTTGCAACGTATCGTCGAACTGGCTGCCAGCACGGCTCGCACGGTGACGAATCAGCCTGACCGCTGGGCGGATTTTTTGCGGACGGCGGCTTGGAACTATAAATATCCGTTTCAGGATCAACTGTTGATCTACGCACAACGTCCGGACGCGACGGCTTGCGCGCCGATTGACGTCTGGAACAAACGGCTGGATCGCTGGGTCAAACGCGGCGCAAAAGGGATTGCCCTGATCGAAGATCGGGGCAACCACTTGGGCCTGCGCCATGTGTTTGACGTATCGGATACCCAGAGCAGACGCCAGCCGCAGGTGTCGCTTTGGCGTTTGCAGGACAGCGATGCGGCTCATGTGATGGAGACGCTGGAAAATGCGTTCGGCGCGCCGGATGAGATTGAACCACGTGCGGATCTGCCTGCTGCGTTCCTTGCTGCTGCGCGGAATGCGGTGGATGACAACAGCGCCGATTATGTGGCGGAGTTGATGAAAGAGCGGGAGCACAGTTTGCTGGAAGACCTGGATATTTCGCATGTGGAGTTGTTGTTCAAGCAAACAGCCAGAACGGCCGTCGCTTACATGGCGATGATCCGTTGCGGACTCGATCCCGCACCTTACATCAGCATCGAGGATTTGTCCGGCATCGGTTATTTCAACACGCTTCCTGCGTTGTCCCACTTGGGCGCAGCGATCAGCGATGTGTCCGAGATGATGCTGCGGGAAATTGAATCGACCGTCCGGGCGTTGCGCCGGGATGCACAACGTGCGAATGAGGGGCAATCGTTTCATACCCTTGCAAGACCCGATTCCTTGCCGCACAATGAAGCTACTCGACAAGAAAGGAAGGATGAACATGGAGCTGACGTACACGCAGCAAGGGGATTATCTGCTGCCCAACCTGACGCTGAGCGAAGCGGGGACGACCATCGGGAAGTACGGGATGATGCGCAAGACGTTTCTGAAAACCGAGCGGAAGGGCATGTACGCCCATCTGATGTTGTCGGAGCAGTTGATCCGGCATCTGGCGGACATCGACCGGACGGCGCGGGAGCAGATCGACCGGACGATGCAGGAGATGCTCGCGTCTCACCCGGCACCGGACAAGGCGAGCGATCCGCTGGGCTGGACGGGACACATGAACAACCTGAAGCAGCAGGCGGAGGAACTGATTCTGGCGGAACTGATTTATCATTAAAATGGTTTGATCGGGAAACGGAGGACCGAAGTCTTCCGTTTTTTCACGACCATGCCATCATCAATGACATGCTCCGAGCCGCGCCGCTGCGGGAGAGCAAGTCGGACATTGCAGCGTTTTTCCTTGCTCATGAGGACGAGCGCGAGCGTGTGTTGTATGTGCGCGGTTTGTTTCCGGCAGGCATCACCGAACTGACGCTTGATGAAGGTGTGCAGGCCGGGTTTGAACCGTATCGCAACGTTTTGCATCTGTGGACGGGGACGGCGGATGAACGCACGGCGCAGGGCTTTTACGATTGGGGTGTCATCGCCGGGCATCTCGCCAGCATGATGCTGTTGAACGAATTTGACTTGTCGCGAAAGTTAGAACCCTCCATCGAGCAACAGACGCTGTGGATGGAACAAGCGGAGGACGCAAAAGCCTCCGCTTTTTTCATGCCGCAAGCGGTCATTGACGCCATTTTGCAAAACGGCAGCGGTATTGAGAACGGCAAGTATCGCATTGCGCTGCATTTCCAGCAGTCGCTGTCCGCACAGGAAAACGCCGATTTCCTGAAACGGGAATACGGAACCGGCGGGCGTCTTCCCGCGCTGATCGGCACGGATATTCACATGAATTATGACAGCAAAGGCATCACGCTGACCCGCGGCTCGATCCTAAACCCGGATACGCGAGTCGTGCTGCCGTGGATGAAGGTGCAGAAACGTATCGGCGAACTGCTGGCAGCGGGACGTTACTTGAACCGGCAGGAAGCCGAGCGGTTTCCTGCCTTTGCGGAGCAGCAGGAGGAAAAGCGGCGGGAGCAAATGGCGGAAATGGCCAGGCGCGAATTGCCGCAGCCGGATGTATCGCCCTCGGAGGGGTTTCCTCTACCGGACGCGCAAGCGGAACCGGAACACGCGCCGGTGAACCGGGAACGGGCGCACTACGGTTATGACGCAGGCAGCACGGTCTGGATCGGTGCGGACGAATATGAAATTGTGCAGCTGGAGCAACGAACAGTGGTGCTGCAAGACCGTCAGTTCCCGCTCTTCATCAAAGAGGTGAATCGCCGGGATTTTGAGCGAATGCTGCGCGAAAACCCGCTGAACGATCATCTGATTACCGGAGAGCAGGGGCCGGAACGGTTTGACGAAGCGGCATGGGAAACAGCGGAAGATGCGGTTTCACCGGAAGAGCCGGTGACGGAGGGGCGAGAGCCCATATTGCAGCCAGACACTTCCCTTTCCCCTGATCCTGTGGCCGGCCGCACCGCGCCAGCCCGTCCGTCTGTCCCGGCTGTCAACTACCGGATTACGGATGATGAGCTGGGGCATGGCGGCGCAAAAACGAAGTTCAAATGGAACATGGAAGCGATTCGGCTGCTGAACAAGCTGGAGCAGGAGCAGCGGCAAGCGACAGCGGACGAGCAGGCGGTGCTGGCCCGCTATGTCGGATGGGGCGGCATTCCGCAGGCATTTGACGAAGCGAACACGCAGTGGGCAGCCGAATATGCGGAACTGAAAAATGTGCTGGAGCCGGATGAATATGCGTCCGCTCGCGCGTCAACGCTGAATGCCCATTATACGTCTGTGACTGTCATCAAGGCGATGTACGACTGTCTGGAATCGATGGGCTTTCGCAGCGGCAATATTTTGGAGCCGTCCTGCGGCATCGGCAATTTCTTCGGTCTGGTGCCGGAGTCGTTCCAAGGCTCGCGGCTGTTTGGCGTGGAACTGGACAGCATTACCGGCCGTATTGCCAGGCAGCTATACCCGCAGGCGTCGATCGCGGTCAGCGGTTATGAACAGACGAATTTGCCGGACAGCTTCTTTGATCTCGCCATCGGGAACGTGCCGTTCGGCGGTTATGGCGTGGCGGATAAACGTTACGACAAGCACAAGTTTCTCATCCATGATTACTTTTTCGCCAAGACATTGGACAAAGTGCGTCCGGGCGGCATTATCGCCTTTATTACGTCCAAAGGAACGATGGACAAGCAGAACCCGGCGGTTCGCAAATATATTGCGGAACGCGCCGAACTGCTCGGAGCGGTGCGTCTGCCGAGCAATGCGTTTTTAGCCAATGCCGGAACCGAAGTAACCGCCGACATTATCTTTTTACAGAAACGGGATCGCATGGTTGCCGTTAGCGAGCAAACCGAAGCATGGCTATCCCTGTCCGAGACAGCGGACGGTGTACCGGTGAATCGCTATTTCGCGGACCATCCCGATATGGTGCTGGGCACAATGGTTTTTGACGACCGGATGTACGGCAACCGGCAGGAAACGTCCTGCAAGCCATTCCCGGACGCCAATCTGGATGAGCTGCTGCGCGAAGCGTTGTCGGGCATCCATGCCGAATGGGTGGAGCTGGAACGGGAAGACCAGCCGGAGGAAGAAGAACCTTCGCTCCCTGCCGATCCGTCTGTCCGCAATTTCAGCTTTGCGTTGGTGGATGGACACATCTACTATCGGGAGAACAGCCGAATGCGGCGTGTGGACACTTCTGCTACGGCGGCAGGCCGCATCAAGGGAATGATTCAGCTCAGGGACACCGTGCGCGAGCTGATCGAGTACCAAACCGAAGACTACAGCGATGAGATGATAGAGCAGCAGCAGCGCAAGCTGAATGCGCAGTATGACCGGTTTACGGCGCAATACGGCCTGATCAACAGCCGCGCCAACAACCTTGCTTTTTCGGACGACAGTTCTTACTTTCTTCTTTGCTCGCTGGAAATCATCGACGAGGAAGGGCGGCTGCTGCGCAAGGCGGATATGTTCACCAAACGCACCATCCGGCAGCGCATCCGCGTGGAACAGGTGGATACCGCTTCGGAGGCGCTTGCCGTTTCCATCGGCGCAAAAGCCCGTGTCGATCTGCCGTATATGGGGCAGCTAACCGGCTGGACGGAAGAACAACTGATAAAAGAGCTGCGCGGCGTCATCTTTCCCAATCCCGAAAATCTGGATGAGGAAGGTAAGCCGATCTACGAAACGGCGGATGCATACTTGTCCGGCAATGTGCGGGAGAAGCTGCGTGTGGCCAGACAGTTTGCCGCATACGATGCCGAACGTTACGGCGAAAACGTCAAAGCGCTTGAAGCGGTTCAGCCGAAAGACCTGGATGCCTCCGAAATTGATGTCCGCTTGGGCGCAACCTGGCTGCCGCCGGAAGACATTCGGCAATTCCTGTTTGAACTTGTGGACACGCCGCCGATGTACCAAACCTACATCAATGTCATGTATTCCGAATATACGGCTGCCTGGAACGTCAAAGGCAAAAGCGATGACCGCAGCAACAATATCAAGGCGAACGTCACGTACGGCACAAACCGCGTCAATGCGTACAAGATTCTCGAAGATACGCTGAATTTGCGGGACGTGCGCGTATTTGACACCGTGTATGAGGATGGCGTGGAAAAGCGTGTGCTGAACAAACAGGAAACGGCCATTGCCCAGCAAAAGCAGGAGATGATGAAAGAAGCGTTCCGCGACTGGATATGGAAAGACCCGCAGCGGCGTGAACGGCTGACACGGCTGTACAATGACCGGTTCAATGCCATCCGTCCTCGCGAATACGACGGAAGCCATATCCGATTCACCGGGATGAACCCGGAAATCCGGCTCCGCCAGCACCAGGTCAATGCGGTTGCCCGGGCGCTGTACGGCGGCAACTCCCTTTTCGCTCATTGTGTCGGCGCAGGAAAAACCTTTGCGATGACCGCCGCAGCGATGGAGAGCAAGCATTTGGGACTGTGCAACAAGAGCATGCTGGTCGTTCCGAACCATCTGACCGAACAGTGGGCGGCGGAGTTTTTGCAGCTTTATCCGTCGGCGAATATTCTGGTGGCGACCAAAAAAGATTTTGAAACGAAAAACCGCAAAACGTTTTGCGCGCGGATTGCTACCGGCGATTATGATGCGATCATCATCGGCCATTCGCAGTTTGAAAAAATTCCGATTTCTATGGAACGGCAGCGGCAGCAACTGTACGAACAGATTTCGGAAATTACAAGCGGCATCCGGGAACTCAAAGAAGCCAGAGGCGAGCGGTATGCGATCAAGCAGCTTGAAAAAACGAAAAAGACGCTGCAAATCAAGCTGGAGAAGCTGAACGACACGAGCCGGAAGGATGATGTCGTGACCTTTGAGGAATTGGGCGTAGACCGTCTATTCGTGGACGAAGCCGACTCGTACAAAAACCTGTTTCTTTATACGAAAATGCGCAATGTGGCCGGACTGTCGCAAACCGAAGCGCAAAAGTCGTCGGACATGTTTGCCAAATGCCGCTATCTGGACGAACTGACCGGAGGCCGGGGCATCATCTTTGCGACGGGGACGCCGATCTCCAACTCCATCACTGAGATGTATACGATGCAGCGCTATTTGCAATACGAGCGGCTCAAGCGGCAGGGATTGCAGCATTTTGACGCTTGGGCTTCGACATTTGGCGAAACCGTCACCGCGATCGAGCTTGCGCCGGAAGGAACGGGCTATCGGGCGAAAACCCGGTTTGCCCGTTTTTACAATTTGCCGGAACTGATGAATATGTTCAAAGAAGTGGCCGATATCCAGACGGCTGACATGCTCCAGCTTCCCGTGCCGAAAGCCCACTTCCATAATGTGGCCGTGCCGCCGAGCGACTTTCAGCGCGATATGGTCGCGGATCTTGCCCGCCGCGCCGAGCGGGTGCGGGCGAAGGAAGTAGAGCCGCATGAGGACAATATGCTGACGATCACCAATGACGGACGCAAACTGGCGCTCGATCAGCGGCTGGCTAATCCCCTGCTTCCCGACGACGAAGGCAGCAAAGTCAGCGCCTGCGCGGACAATGTCTTCCGGTATTGGGAGGAACATCAGGAGACGCGGTTGACCCAGTTGGTGTTTTGCGATTTGTCCATTCCGAAACAGGATGGTACCTTCAATGTGTACGACGAGCTGCGGCGCAAGCTGATGGAGAAAGGTGTCCCGGCTGACGAAATCGCCTTTATTCACGACGCTAATACCGAGATCAAGAAAAAGGAATTGTTCGCCAAAGTACGCAGCGGACAGGTTCGGATACTGCTTGGATCGACATTCAAAATGGGCGCGGGAACGAATGTACAAACGAAGCTGATTGCCCTTCACGACCTCGACTGCCCTTGGCGTCCGCGCGACCTGGAGCAGCGCAGCGGG
This sequence comes from Paenibacillus naphthalenovorans, assembly GCF_001465255.1. Classification (NCBI taxonomy): domain Bacteria; kingdom Bacillati; phylum Bacillota; class Bacilli; order Caryophanales; family Paenibacillaceae; genus Paenibacillus; species Paenibacillus naphthalenovorans. The sequence continues at coordinate 4,741,983 of NZ_CP013652.1, forward strand.
CGCATTATCCGGCAAGGCAATCAGAACAGCGAGGTGCATATTTTTCGCTATGTGACGGAGAACACGTTCGACGCGTATTTGTACCAGACACTCGAAAACAAGCAGCGCTTCATTTCGCAGATCATGACCAGCAAATCGCCTGTCCGTTCCGCCGAGGATATTGACGAGACGGCTCTCTCCTATGCCGAGGTGAAGGCGCTGGCGACCGGCAACCCGTACATCAAAGAGAAAATGGACCTGGACATTCAGGTATCCAAATTGAAGCTGCTCAAAGCCAACCACTTGAGCCAGCGCTATGCGCTGGAGGACCGGCTGCTCAAAGTGCTGCCGCAGCAAATCAAGTCCACGGAGGAACGAATTGCCGGCTATGAACAGGACGTTGCTTTGTATACACGTTCTCTGGCATCCGAGGCGGATGGGGCAGATAAATTCCCCGGCATGACGGTCAAGGATTACACCTATTCGGAGAGGGCGGCGGCGGGCGCGGCTTTGCTCGACGCATGCAAGGGCATGACGTCGCCCGATCCGCAAGCAGCGGGAAGCTATCTTGGCTTTTCCTTGTGGCTGTCCTTTGACAGCTTCCATAAGGAGTACAAGGTCACGCTGCGCGGCGCACTGGGTCATACGGTGACGCTCGGAGCGGATGCAGGCGGCAACATAAGCCGCATCAACAATGCCTTGTCCGACTTGCCTGTAAAGCTGGAGCATGCCCGTGAGCAGCTTGCCACCTTGCGGCAGCAAATGGAATCGGCGAAGGAACAAATCGCGGCTCCATTTGAGAAGGAGCAGGAACTGCAAACGAAAGCGGCGCGGCTTGCGGAATTGAATGCGCTGCTCAACATGGACAAACGGGAAAACGAAGCCGTGGACAGCGTGCCTGACGATGAACCGGAAGCGCCGGAACGGCGGGTGGTGGGCCGTGAGCGATAACGGTCTGACACCGTCGTTCCTACCCCTGAAAGGGAACTTCTTGCTGACCATTACGGAAAAGAACATGGTATCGGTGCGAGCATTTCACAGATCGAAGATATGCCCGTCCGTTAAAGGTAAAATCACATGATGAATTGGACTCCAGCTTCGGGGTCCTTTTCTTATTTCCGGAGGAATGAACATGTTGTATGCCATCCCAAGCGGCGGATGCTTTTGTCCGATTTTGCCGCCTTTTGGTTACGGAACCGGCTTGATCGAGGAGGGAGAAACCGTGCCATCGTTGGAGTTGATATCCAAAGAGAAAAACGGATTTGGCGACACGTATTATTACATCCGCGACTCAAACGGGGTGACCAGTCAAGTTCATGAAGGCGATTTAGACGCATTCATGAAAAAGAAAGGCGTTACGAAGTTGAAGGAAGGCAGAGCTTATACGTACCCCAAAAAGAGGGGTAAGGCACGATGAACAATATACCCATCGGACGCTGCCTGGATTTCCAAAAGGAGCTGCGGCAATGAGCTACGTAAACAAGGAACAGATCGAACGCGCCAAAAGACTGGATTTGCTCACGTATTTGCAAATGTACGAGCCTTCGGAACTGATACGTTGCTCCCGCAATGTCTTCACCACCCGTACACACGACAGTTTGAAAATTTCCAACGGCAAATGGTACTGGTGGTCAAGGGGGATTGGCGGGCGCTCGGCGCTGGATTACCTGATCAAAGTGCGCGGCATGCCTTTTCCCGATGCGGTGCTGCAAATGGAAGGCGTTCATCCCGGCAACATGCTTACGGTTTCGCAATCGTGCCAACAACGCACATCTACGGCGCGGTTGGAGCTTCCAGAACCGTATGAAAACTCTCATCGCGTCATGGCTTATTTGAGCAAACGGGGCATCCACCGCTCGGTGATCGACTACTGTCTGGAAACGGGAAGGTTGTATGAAAGCCGACGCTATCACAACGCAGTATTCGTCGGATTTGACCAGGAAGGGACGCCGCGCTATGCGGCGATACGCGGTACGACAAGCACCCGTTATATGGGGGAAGCCGTTGGCAGCGACAAGCGGTATTCGTTTTCCATTCCGGCCTCGAAAAACAGTACGGAACTGCATCTGTTTGAGAGCGCTATTGATCTCTTATCCTACTGTACACTGGAACATCTCGCCGGCCGGGATTGGCGGCAGGCGCATAAGCTGTCGCTGGCCGGAATATACAGGCCCAGGACAAATGGGGAGGACTCTACTCCTCCGTCTGCCCTAACGCATTACTTGAAGTGCTTTCCCCAAGTAAATCGACTTGTTCTGCACCTGGATAATGATGAGCCGGGGCGATTGGCGGCAGCCACGATACAGAGGCTCCTCTCCCCCACCCTTCTCATATCCGATGAGCCGCCCAAGTTCGGAAAGGATGTAAACAACGAATTGATGGAATTCCGACGAAGACGCGGTGAACCATCCCGATAGCGGTAGATGCTGAACGGTTGGTGTCTTTTCTTTTGGGTTACGGAAAATTTTCGCAGCATGTGGATAAGATGTGAATAGATTGAGGATAAGCGCAACCGCATTGATTGTATAGCATGTAATAGGTATAATAAAATCAATATACAGCTATGCAAGGAGTGACCAAGATGATTATCAAGCCTTCCGCCAGTATCCGGCAAAACTATAATGAAATCGCCGATCTATGCAAATCGTCCGGGGAACCGGTTTATCTGACCAAGAACGGTGAAGGCGATCTCGTCGTGATGGACATTGAGACGTTTTCCCGTCGCGAGAAGATGTTAAAGCTGCGCGAAGAACTGCTCGCTGTGCAAGAGGATCGTTTGGCGGGCCGTGCTGGTGTGACGCCGGATGAACTGGACGCTTACCTGGAGGGCATTATTGACGAGGTTCAGCATGGAAAAGATGCCCCGATATAAGATCGTCGTTTCCGATCGCGCCTGCCAAATGCTGGCGGTTCATGTGCGATTCCTTGCGGAAAAAAATCCGGATGCCGCGCGAAAAACGAAAAACGAATTGCTGCATGCGATACGTTCCTTGGCGCAAATGCCGGAACGTTATCCTTTTCTCGAAGCGGAATTTATCCCGTCAAACAAGTATCACAAAATGTTCGTAGATAAATGGTATCTGGTGTTGTATCAGATTCAGGATGAAATCGTGTATGTCGATTTCATTGTAGACTGCCGCCAGGATTACCGCTGGTTGGTGCGATAACAAAAAAGTTCTGCGGAAGACGCCCGAGCGGATTGGCGTCTTTTTTGTGTTTTTGGGGTTCCCTCTTTTTCCCGGCAGGTGCTTTGAAGGCAACGTGAGACGAATGTCTCGTGTTGCAGCAAGCACTGAATTTGGCTAGCCAAATTCGCTTGTTAGGGGCGAAGCCCCTAAGACCCCCTCCGTTTCGACGCCATCTTTTTGATGACTGAATGGGATAAGATCGTGTTATTCGTGGCGACGAAAATCGCTTTAGGAAGCTTGGGTTTGAAAGGGGTGATCGGATGAGGAAGCGTTCCATTTCCGTTCTTGTACGCTTGAATGAAAAGGAGCGGCAGCACCTTGCCAGCCAAGTGAAAAAATCGGGACTTTCTCAGGAGGCGTTTATTCGCACGCTTATCAATGGTTATGTGCCCAAGGCGCTGCCGCCGCCGGATTATTACGCCATGATGCGCGAGCTTCACGCCATCGGCAACAATCTCAATCAACTGGCGGTGAAAGCGCATTCGACAGGTCATCTGGATCGGGCCACTTTTCAACAGGAGGCAGATCGGTTGCGCCTCGCCGTCCAACAGATTCAACAGGCCGTGACTGCGCCGGAACGAAGAACCAAGCAAGCGACCCCAAATGTTCATCCGCCGTAAAGGGGGCGTCACGTATGGCGACAACGGCGATATGGGATGTCACCGACCGATTGAAGCGCGTGATTGATTACGCCACCAATCCCGACAAAACAGCGCAAGATCGCGCCGTGAAGAATGAAGGCTTGCGGCAGGTGCTGGGATATGCAAAAGCGGATGCCAAAACGGAAGAACAGCTTTATGTGAGCGGAATCAATTGCGATCCGCTTACCGCTTACGAGCAAATGCAGCGCACCAAGCGTCAATTTCAAAAGATGGATGGCATCGTCGCGTTTCACGGATACCAAGCGTTTGCACCCGGCGAAACGACGCCGGAAATGGCGCACACCATCGGCGTCAAGCTGGCACAGGAGCTATGGGGAGATCGCTTTGAAGTCGTCGTATCGACCCATTTGGACAAAGAGCATTTGCACAATCACTTTGTGCTGAACTCCGTCTCCTTTATCGACGGTAAAAGGTACTACGACAACAAAGCTTCCTACGCCCTTCTGCGGAGAACATCCGACCGGTTATGCCGGGAACATGCATTGTCAGTAATTGAGCAGCCCGAGCCGGGCAAGGCCAAACACTACGGAGAATGGAAAGCGGATCAGGAAGGAAAGCCGACTTGGCGAGGATTGATTAGGACCGATGTAGATCAGGCGATTGCGGCATCGATGACATGGACCCAGTTTATCGCCGCGTTGCAGAAGCAAGGCTATGAAGTGAAAACGACCGTGAAGCATATGGCGGTTCGTCCACCGGGCAAGGAACGTTTCGTTCGTTTGCGCAGCTTGGGAGACGACTATACGGAAGATGCTCTGAAACAGCGGATTTTACGAAATCGCATTCCCCGTAAATCACAGCCTCTGCCCATGCCGCGACGCAGGCGCGCCGTTTGCAAAGGAACGCTTCGATCCGGCAGGAAGTTCAGCGGCTTACAAGCATTGTACTTGCGCTACTTATATGAGATGGGCATACTGCCTCATTTTCGCGCGTCCGTGAGAAGGACACATTTTTTATTGCGTGAAGACTTGCGGCATTTGGCGGTTATTACCGCGCAGACCAAGCTGCTCTGTCAGCACCGTATTTCCAGCAAGGATCAGCTTTTGGACTATGTATCTGTCACCCGGCAAGAGATGCGCTTGCTTTACGGCGAGCGCAAAGCGCTGTACAACCGTCTTCGCCGCTGCAAGGAGGAAAGCCAGATCGTTGCTTACAAAGAGCAAATAGCCGTACTATCCAAGCGGCTTGCCACGCTCCGAAAGGAGGTGAAGCTGTGTGCGGGTATCCTTGCCCGATCCGGTGAAATGATGACTGTACTTCGTGGCACCAGGCAAAATCAATCATTACGAAGGGAGGATTCCATCCATGAGCAGTGGAACCGAGGCGGCCGATCAGGTCGTCAATATGAGTCTGCGGGGCATCGAGGTGATGGCCAAGATTTCCGGTGAAGGCGCTAAGCATCTGGCCGTCTATTTGTTTGCCGCCCTGCAAGGGCAGAAGCGGACGAAGGGCAGCATCCGTCTGGAAAGCTTGCTTCGCAGCGGCAAGGAATTGAAAGTATTTGCCGTCAAAAACGAAGACTTACCCACGTTCTGCAAGGAAGCCAAACGTTACGGCGTCCTGTACTGTGCCCTGCGGGACAAAAAGAATGTCGATGGATTATGCGACGTGATGGTACGGGCCGAGGACGCGTCCAAAATTAATCGCATTGTCGAGCGCTTCAAACTGGCGACCGTGGATACGGTCAGCATTAAAAGCGAAATTGAGAAATCCCGCGCCGGGAATCAGCAGGACCAATCAACATCCGGGCAACACCGGCAACAAGCACCGGACCAAACCCGTCAGCAGATGGAGGAACAAAGAGCGGCGGTCAAGGGAACTTCTGCGGAGAAGAGCACCAACGATTTTTTGGACGAACTGATACAGAGGCCCGAATCGGCGCAGCCAACTTCCCCGGCGAACGGCAACCCAAACCCCGCGATGGCGACGACGGAGCCGCCCCATCCGTCCGAGCCTACCTCCGGGCGCAGCGAAGCATCCGCAAGGGGTACGATTGAACCGAAAGCCGAGACCGTGCAGCGGCGGCCATCGATCCGTGAACTGCTGCGCGAGATTCGGGAAGAAAATAGGAGAGCGGAGAAAGAGCGGCGTCAGATGGTCAAGGAACCGTCGCTGACCCAACGAAGCGAGCGAAATGCCGGTAAAGCGAAGACGGGGAAAACCAAATCCAACGGATCTCGAAAGAGAGGGAAAGCCAAATGAACAATCTGGACGATTTATTCCGTCAGGATGCAGCCAGTGGATCATCCACGAATCCGTACGAGCAACCTTTTGACAAGGAAGCGTGGGCACAGAAAAAGCAGGAACTCAGGCAATGGGCCTACGAGACGATTGATGCCGCTACGACCGCCATCGCGCAAAGCGGCGATGAATTTCAGCGATATCTGGATGTGCAAAGCCGTTTCGACCGCTACAGCGTATCCAATGCGCTTCTGATTCTCATGCAGCGTCCGGAGGCGACCCGCATCGCCGATTTTGATTCGTGGAAGGAACAAGGCGTGTTTATTCGCCGCAAGGAAACCGGCTTTTACATTTTGGAGCCGGGCGAGGAGTACCGGAGGGAAGACGGCAGCACCGGCATCAGTTATAACCTCAAAAAGATGTTCGACATCGCGCAAACGACGGCCAGCCAAAAGAGGGAACAGCCGACTTACCCGGACGACCGGATGCGGATCAAAGCGCTGATGGATCGCGCCCCTGTTCCGATCGTCATTAACGATGCGCTGCTGCCGGAAATGCATGCACTATACCAGCCGGACACGAGAATTATTGTCATCCGCCGCGGCCTGGATGCCGGGGATATTTTCCGGTCGCTTGCGCAGGAGCTGGCGCATGCGGAACTGGATCGCGGCGATGGCCGTTACAGCCGTTCCGATTTTACGTTCCATGCATATTGCGCCTCCTATATGCTGTGCAAACAGTTCGGCGTAGACACGTCTTCTTTTCGTTTTCATCGAGTGCCGGAGAAGTTGAAGGACATCGAGCCGCAGCAAATTCGCACCGAATTGACGGTGATGAAGGATACCGCGCATGACATGGCCCGCAGGATGAACCGGATGCTGGCACAGCAGCGGCAACAACAGCGGCCGGAACCGGCAAGGTAAGCGCCGTCAAGTTCTATTTTGCTCAGGGAGGGAGCGCTGTGAAGGAAGAAGAACGGATTCTCTGTTTGGATCATTACGAGCATGGCATTGTGGTGCATGCGCTGAATGCGCTGCGAAACGATTTGATCGGCGAGAAGCGCCCCACCGACGCCGTCGATGAACTGTTGCTCAAAACGATTGACGCCCCCTATCAAAAACATAAACGACGGAGCCATCATGAGGCGCGTTGAAACCGCAAGGAGTCATTTGATACTCTTTGCGATTTTTTTGATTCCCGTCGTTTGGGCGGCATTGCTCACCGCCCCTGCACTTTCCGGGGGGCTGCCGGCGATGGTAGAGCATCTCAGCGCGGCGATCAACCACCCGTTCGACATCCGATGGGTGGACGATACGCCGCGCTGTCTGCTCTTTTTTACGCTGGCTTATGGACTCGGCGTCGGCGTTTATCTGGCTTCTCCTCGAAACTACCGGCGTAGGGAGGAGCACGGCAGCGCCCGTTGGGGCCAGGCGAAAAGCATTTGCGCCAAATATCGAAGCAAGCAGCAGGAACAAAACAAAATTTTAACCAGGCAGGTTTGCATCGGACTCGACGGCCGCAAGCATCGCCGGAATGTGAATGTGCTTGTCGTAGGCGGTTCCGGCTCCGGCAAAACGCGCTTTTACGCCAAACCGAACGTCATGCAAGCGAACACGTCGTTCGTCGTTCTTGACCCGAAAGGCGAAATCTTGCGCGATACCGGCCATCTGCTCAAAGCCAAAGGGTATGACATCAAGGTGCTCGACCTGATCAATCCGCACCGCTCCCACGGCTACAACCCTTTCGCCTATTTGAACGACGACAAGGATGTGCTGAAACTGGTCACCAACCTGATTCGCAATACGACGCCGAAAGGCAGCAACACGAACGACCCGTTCTGGGAACGGTCCGAAACGGCGCTGCTGGAGGCGCTCGTTTTGTATTTGCTCTATGAAGCGCCGCCGGAAGAGCAGAATTTTCCCATGGTGATGGAGATGATCGCTGCCGCCGAGGTACGTGAAGAGGATGAAACGTATCAAAGTCCGCTGGACGAGTTGTTTGAACGGCTGGCGATGCGCGACCCGGAGCATTTGGCGGTCAAACAGTACAACATCTTCAAGCTGGCGGCAGGCAAAACGGCCAAATCGATTTTGATCGGCCTCGGCGTTCGGCTGGAGAAGTTCAACTTGCATACGATCGCCGGGATGAGCCTGGTCGATGAAATGGAATTGCCTGTCATGGGAGAAAAGAAGACGGCGCTGTTTGCCGTCATTCCCGACAACGACAGCAGCTTCAACTTCATCGTCGGGATGCTCTACACCCAGCTTTTCCAATGCCTGATGTACGAGGCCGATTACCGGCACGGCGGACGCCTGCCGGTGCACGTGCATTTTGTGATGGACGAATTTGCCAACGTCGCCTTGCCCGATGAATTCGACAAGCTGCTCTCCACCATGCGCAGCCGCGAGATTTCGGTTTCCATCATCCTGCAAAATCTGGCGCAGCTCAAAGCGCTGTACAAGGAGACCTGGGAATCAATCGTGGGGAACTGCGACGTGTTTTTGTACCTGGGCGGCAATGAACAATCCACCCACAAATACGTCTCGGAACTGCTGGGCAAGGAAACGATCGACACGAACACGTACGGCCAAAGCAAGGGACGCAGCGGCAGCTATTCGATCAACTATCAGTTGTCCGGCCGCGACTTGCTGACGCCCGATGAGGTGCGGCTCCTCGATAACCGCTATGCCTTGCTCTTTATTCGCGGCGAGCGTCCTGTTCAGGACGACAAATACGATTTGCTCAGGCATCCCCATGTCGTGCTCACGACGGATGGCAGCGGTCTCCCCTACCAGCATGGCGGCACGGAGCTTGCGCTCGATTGGCGAACCGTGACGCTTGATGAAAACGGAGAGTACGAGCTTCTGTCGGAAGAAGACATGGAGTCGCTATTTTTACGAGGGGAATGATGAAATTGAAAATCAAAAGGAAACGGCTGCTGGCGCTTTACATCATGCTGGTCTTAACGGGAACCGTGTTCGTCTCTACCGCTTATGCCGAGGGCGACCCGATGACGACGGTCAATAATTTGTCCACCTTCATATTCGGCTTAATCCGGGCCATCGGTATGATCATCCTCGGCTTCGGCATTGTCCAGATCGGATTGTCGCTCAAGTCTCATGACCCTTCCCAGCGGGCGAACGGGTTCCTGACGCTCGCCGGCGGGATTATCATTACCTTCACGAAGGAAATTCTTACCCTGATTGCCGGATAAACGGGAGCCGCAAATGAGGGGAACGGACGGTTTGTCTGTTCCCCGTCTACAGAAAAGGGGTGAGAATATGGCCAAAAACAGTTGGATCATTGACAATCTCGAACATGCGCTCGATACGTGGAACGAGAAAATGAACGAAATCTGGCAACTTGTTACCGAGTCGCCGTCCGACTTCAAAGGCGGCGGCGTGTGGCGCGTCATTACCGACATTCACGGCGCGTTGCAGGCGACGGGACTGGCGCTATTGGTCTTGTTTTTTGTGATTGGCGTGGTGAAGACGACCGGCAGTTTTGCAGAATTGAAGAAGCCGGAGATGGCCGTCAAGCTGTTTATTCGTTTTGTCCTGGCCAAAGCGGTCGTCACCTACGGGTTGGAGCTCATGATGGCGCTGTTTACCATTGTTCAGGGAATCATCTCCACGATGATGGGACGTTCCGGGTTCGGAAAGACGGAGGCCATGACCTTGCCGAACACCATTGCAAAAGCGATTGAAGACGTCGGCTTTTGGCAAAGCATTCCGCTGTGGGTCGTCTCCCTTTTGGGCAGTCTGTTCATCACGGTGTTGTCTTTTGTGATGATTCTCTCGGTGTACGGGCGGTTTTTTCGCATCTATTTATATACGGCGATCGCTCCCGTTCCGCTGTCCGCCTTTGCCGGGGAGCCGAGCCAAAATATCGGCAAATCGTTTCTCAAGGGGTATGCGGCCGCTTGTCTGGAGGGAGCGATTATCGTACTCGCCTGCATCATCTACTCCGCCTTTGCCTCTGCTCCCCCGGCGGTCGATGAAGGCGCAGGCGCGGTTACGATGGTGTGGACGTACATTGGCGAATTGATTTTCAACATGCTGGTACTCGTGGGGACGGTCAAAATGGCGGACCGGGTGGTGAGGGAAATGATGGGACTGTAGCTTCATTCCGATTCTTCGCCCAACAATTCCCGGACGGAAATATCCAGCGCTTTGGCAATCGCCACGACTTCGTAATCTTGGACAAGCCGATACTGCCCTTCCAGACGCGAAAGACTGGTAGGACTGATGTCAAGGCCAGCCGTTTGCAATCTGGCGAGAAACTCCTTCTGTTTCATCCCCTTTGCCTTGCGGATGGCAACGACTCTCACGCCGATTATATTTTTATCGCCTGGCGGTTCTTTTCGATGTTTCATTTGTATGCACCTCACATTACAAGCAAAATTGTACGTGAGTGCATCAAATGAAATAAACCGATTTTCGCAATAAAATGGAGAGATACTCTATCATTCAGACAGCCAGAAACGCCGATCTAATGAAGACACTGGGAGGCCGACCGATGACACGATTGCTTGGTCAATTGGAGGAGGAAAGAAGGAAGTTGAACGAACTCGGGAAAAAATCTCTTGAACAGGGAATTCCTCTGTTCGAGAATGAGGCGGTTCAGGCTCAAAGCCGGAAGGTGGACGAATGGATTGTCCAGTGGCTTCAAAGGAAGTCCGGACGAGAGCACCAGATGCGCTAGATCGCGTTCGCACAAGGAGGGTGATGTCAATGGTGGAGTTTCCGTTATGGTTTCAAAATGCGATCCAGCAGCGGCTGGACCACGTTTCAGCTCGGATCGAACGCGATCCCGAGTTGTGCACCTATCGTAAAGCAGAGTACACGGCTTTTCAAGCGATGTTTTCCTGCGTGGAGATGACGCAGTTGCCGGCGTTTATGGAATGGGAGGACAAGGTTCATTTTACGCGGGCTTTGGAGAATGATCGCTTGTATTTGCAAGGAATGAGAGACGGCGTACAGCTTGCGTTTGCGCTTCTCTTCGATCCCCTTCCATCCGGCGACGAGTTGTTGGCAAGAAACGAAAAAGACAGAGCCAACAACGGTTCAACCGGAAACTGAGGGCGAGTTATAGAGCATAGTGAACATCGTTAATGGGAGGACTTCAAATGGAAGTGAAAATCAACCGGGAAATCCGGGATTATACCGAAAGCTTATTCTTTGGACTGTCTTTGCGGCAGTTCTTTTTTTCTGTGCTGGCTGTCGGCGTGGCGATCGGACTTTATTTTGGACTGCGCGGCCGCTTTGGTTTGGAAACGCTCAGTTGGATGTGCATTTTGGGGGCCGCGCCTTGCGCAGCCTTGGGTTTCATCAGCTATCACGGCATGACGGCCGAGCAGCTGCTTTGGGCGTATTTGAAGTCGGAATTTCTGCTGCCAAGACGCTTCGTCTTCTATTCGACCAATATCTATGTTGAAGCGCTGAAAAAGAGCATGCATAGTCATGAACAAGAAAGGATGAAGCGCCGTGATTAAAACGCTCAGACGCATCATCAGGCAGGACAAGGAACGATTTGTTATCCCGAAAGGCGTTCAGCAAGTCATCCCGATTCGCGCCCTCTGGCCGGACGGGATTTTTTTTGTCGGCAACAAGTTCTCCAAATCATATCGGTTCGAGGACATCAACTACGCCGTCGCGTCCAGGGAAGACAAGGAAGCGATGTTTTTGTCTTATTCCGAGCTGCTCAATTCCTTTGACAGCGGAGCGACCACGAAGATCACGATCCATAACCGGCGTATGAATCGGGCCGATTTTGAAAGCTCGATTCTGATTCCGCTACGGCAGGACCATCTTGATGTGTACCGGCAGGAGTATAACGAGATGTTGCTCGCAAAGGCCACCGGCGCAAACGGAACGATTCAGGAAAAGTACGTTACCATTTCGGTCGTCAAGAAAAATGTGGAGGAAGCCCGTCAATATTTCGCGAGGGTCGGAACCGAATTGATGTCGCATTTTTCCCGTCTCGGTTCCAAATGTATCGAACTGGATGCAACTGACCGTCTGCGCATTTTCCATGATTTCTTTCGGATTGGCGAGGAAGCGGATTTTCGTTTCCATCTGTCCGAAACAATGCGCAAGGGGCATGATTTCAAGGACTTCATTTGCCCAGATACATTCGAGTTTGAAAAAGATCATTTTCGGATGGGCAATTTTTTTGGCCGCGTCATCTTTCTGCGGGAATACGCCAGCTATATTAAGGATAGCATGGTGTCCGAGCTTTGCGACCTGAACCGGAATTTGCTGCTGTCGCTGGATATTATTCCGATTCCTACCGACGAGGCCGTTCGCGAGGTGGAGAGCCGTTTGCTCGGCGTGGAGACGAACATCACCAATTGGCAGCGGCGACAAAACCGGAACAACAATTTTTCCGCCGTGGTCCCTTACGATATGGAGCAGCAACGCAAGGAGAGCAAAGAATTTCTGAACGACTTGACCACTCGCGATCAGCGGATGATGTTCGGCCTGCTGACGATGGTCCACATCGCAGACAGCAAGGAGCAGCTTGACAGCGATACGGAGGCGCTGCTCACCACCGCCCGCAAGCATTTGTGCCAGTTTTCTACGCTGACCTATCAGCAAATGGACGGTCTGAATACGGCGCTCCCCTACGGCTTGCGGAAGATTCACGCCTTGCGGACGTTAACGACGGAAAGCACGGCGGTCTTTATCCCATTCCGGGCGCAGGAAATTATACATCCGGGCGGCATTTACTATGGGCAAAATGTGATCAGCAAAAACATGATTATTGCCAATCGCAAGCAGCTGCTGAACGGAAACAGCTTTATTCTCGGCGTATCCGGTTCCGGCAAAAGCTTTACCGCGAAACGGGAAATCGTCAACCAGATGCTGGCCAGCGACGACGATATTATTTTGATCGACCCGGAACGGGAATACTCCGCGCTGGTGAACGCATTGGGCGGCGAGACGATTCATATATCCGCCACTTCGCCGAACCATATCAATGCGATGGATATGAATCGCCAATATGGCGACGGAGCTAATCCAATCATTCTCAAATCGGAATTCGTCCTTTCGCTTTGCGAGCAGTTGATTGGCGGATACCAGTTGGGAGCGAAGGAGAAGTCGCTCATTGACCGCTGCACCGCCAGCGTATACCGGAAGTTTTTGCAGAGCAACTATAAAGGGCAGCCGCCGACGTTGCAGGATTTCCGCGCGGAACTGATGAGGCAAGCGGAGCCGGAGGCGCAGGACATTGCGCTGGCGATCGAACTGTTTACGTCCGGCAGTCTGAACACGTTCGCCAAACCGACCAATGTCAATGTCCATAACCGGCTCATCTGCTACGACATTCTCGATTTGGGCAAACAACTCCTCCCGATCGGCATGCTGGTTGTCCTGGACAGCATCCTGAATCGGATAACACAAAATCGGGTTAAAGGCAAAAATACATTTATCATTATCGACGAAATCTATCTTCTGTTCCAGCATGAATACAGCGCCAACTTTCTGTTCACGCTCTGGAAGCGCGTCCGAAAGTATGGCGCTTTTTGTACGGGCATTACGCAGAACGTGGATGATTTGCTGCAAAGTCATACGGCCCGGACGATGCTCGCGAACAGCGAATTTATCGTCATGCTGAATCAAGCAGCTACCGACCGGGTAGAACTTGCCGGGCTTCTTAATATTTCGGAACTGCAACTCTCTTATATTACCAATGTTGACGCCGGGAATGGATTGATGAAGGTAGGCAGCTCCCTTGTGCCGTTTAGCGACAAGTTCCCGCGGCATACGAAGCTGTACAGCCTGATGACGACGAAGCCCGGGGAGTAATGAATGAAGTGAACGGAGGCGAAACCGTTTAATGGCAAGGAATTGAACCATTTCTGTCGAATATGTCCGTAATGTGGACATGAATGGCGAAGATTGCAAATGAATGGACGATTTTTTACTGTATGTAACAGGTATCTTTCTATAGGCGTGCGAAGGAGGCAAGTCCAATGATTCGTGTATTGCTCGTGGATGATGAAGAAGATGCGCTCAATCTGTTGGAGATTTTGCTTGGGCAAATAGGGGATGTCAAGGTCGTCGGAAGGTTTGTGAATCCGGTTCGGGCGATCGAAGCTTTGGACACGACGCCTGTGGACGCCGTTTTCCTGGATAACCAGATGCCGGGCATGACGGGGATGGAGGCGGCGAGGAAAATCAGGGCAATCCAGCCCCAAATGCCGATTGTGTTTACAACGGCGTACGCGGAGTATGCGGTGGAAGCGTTTGAAATTCAATCGACCGACTATCTGCTGAAGCCGATTACGATGAGCAGGCTGCAACATGCGGTATCGCGCATCAAGCAAACCGTATCCGCGATTCGGGCCCGCCCGGACGCCAGCGTCCGTCCTTTGATCCGATGCATGGGGGGCTTTTCCATTAGGCTTCCTCATGCCGATAATCAGCTGCTCCCCTGGAAAACGAACAAGGAAAAAGAGGTCTGCGCTTTTTTGATCCATCACGAAGGGACGCCCGCGGATACCGCGCTCATCATTGAGTCGATTTGGCCGGGGTACGATGTGAAAAAGGCGAAAACCTATTTGTATACTTGCCTGTCCTACTTGCGGAGAAGCTTGCAGGAGCATGACGTGCCCATAAACGTAGACAAAGCCGGAAACGGGTTCGCGATCCGGTTGGACGGGGCGGCGGCCGATGTGACGGCATTCGAGAGGATGCTGGACGACATGTTGTCGGCGGAGGAACCGGATGAGCGGTTGTACGACAAGATCAACGGTTTGTACAAAGGCGAATATATGGAGGGCTGCGATTATAGCTGGGCTTTGGCCAGGCAGGAGACAATCAAAGCGAAGTATATCCGTTCGCTGCGCCGCATGCACCGGCTTTTTCGCAAGCGGGGCCGCGCGGCGCTCGCGGCGGACAGTTTGCAGCGCGTGCTCGCGATTGCGCCGGATTCCGAGGCGGACGGACGTGAGCTCATCCGGCTGCATCTGGAAGCGGGAAACCGGAATGAGGCGCTGCGCGTCTATCGGCAGCTGGAGCAGGTCATTCGCGATCAGCTGGGGGTTGCGCTGGAAGAGGAGACGGTAAGGTTGCATGGGCAAATGGGATGGTCTGGGTGAGCGGACGATGAGAAAAAAGATTGCAGCGGCGATCGTAACGCTGACCATATTGGCCGCAACATACGGCCTGTTTCTCGTTTATTTCTCGCTGGGCGGGAAGCAGACGCCAAGAGCGGAAAACGGATTTCTCGATTTGACCGCGTGGCGGTTCGCGGACGATGGCGTCGTTCCATTGGACGGCGAATGGGAGTTTTACCCGGACAAGCTCCTCTCTCATGAAGATTTCGCATCCTCCTTCGCGCATGCAAGCGGCCTTTCACCGGAGCGAATCGAAGTGCCGGGATCGTGGTCGAATCGAATGAAGACGCTCGGCATGGCGACGTACCGTCTGCGGATCAAAGTCGGCGATTCTGCGTCCGTTTACGGGCTGAAAACATCGTCGATCCAAATGTCCAATCGCATCATCGTCAATGGCCAGGTCGCGGGCCAAAGCGGGAATCCGGCAGAAGGGCGGAACTATGAAGCGGTAAATCGGCCCTATGTCAGCTATTTTACGCTAAAGACCGGATGGAACGAAATCATTGTGCAGGTGGCCAACTTCGAGTTTCCCGCCAGCAGCGGCATCAACGAATCGATCTATCTGGGATCTGCAGCGCAAATTTCCGGGCTGCGCGACAAGGCCCTCGCCCATGATTGGATTACGTTCACAGCCTTTCTGATGATGGGGCTCTATTTCATCGGGCTGTATTCGCAGCGCAAGGACGATACTTCCCTGATTGTGTTCGGGATGGTATGCGTGTTTTTCGCCCTGTTCACCAGCACGCGCGGCGAAAGAGTGTTGTTCAGTCTGTTCGGCTCCGTTCCGTTCTGGCTTTATCTTCGCATTCAGATGGTTTCGGCGCTTGGCGCAGGCATGGGATTTCTCCTGTACGTGTATACGGCGTTCCGTCCGTTTTGCTCCCGATGGTTGATCCGGATCGGGGTGGTCGTCGGGACGGCTCTGGCGGTCTGGGCAATCGGCTTCATCCCCCGGTTCGCGACGGATCTGTTTCGGCAACTGGTCACGATCTACGCCACCTTCCCGCTGCTGTATGCGATTTATGTCTTCGTCCTGGCGGCATTCCGCAAAGTGGAGGGAAGCCTGTACCTGGCCGTCGCCGCGATCGCCCTGAACGTCTATGCGCTGGTGCAAAATCTGAACGTTTATTTCGCCGTACCGGTTGATTCGGTGCCGCCGTTCGAACCGTTCGTGTTCCTTCTGATGCTGGCTTTGCTCATGTCGCTCCGGTTCTCCAACGCGTTTCGGAAAATTGAAGAGCTCACCGTTCAATTGCTGAAAGCGGACAAGCTGAAAGACGACTTTCTGGCAAGAACGTCGCACGAGTTCAAGTCGCCGCTGCACGGCGTCATGCATATCTCCAGGTCGATGCTTGACAACGCCAATCATCCGCCCTCGGCGGAGCAGCGGGAAAAACTTCAATTAATCACGAGCATCACCGGCAGGCTTTCACAGCTTGTTTACGATATTCTGGATTTTTCCAGGCTGAAACAAGGCGAATTGTCCGTTGATCCGACGCCGATCGATGTCCGTTCGGCCGTCGAGATGCAGGTGCGCATCTATTCGTTTCTGTGCGCGGACCGCAACATTCGGCTCGAGAACCGCGTCCCCGAACATTTGCCCTATGCGCTTGCCGATGAAAGCCGGTTCAGCCAGATCGTCGGCAATCTGCTCGACAACGCGGTCAAGCATACGGAGAACGGAAGCATCGTCGTCACAGCGGCGGAGAATGGCGGCATGATTGAAGTCTCGGTCCGGGACACGGGCGAAGGCATCGAGGCGCAGCACATCCCGCACCTGTTCGAAGCGTTCCAATCGTTCGACGAGCGAGCGGAACGCCGCGGCTTCGGGCTCGGGCTGTCCATTGTCAAACAGCTGGTTGAGCTGCAGCATGGATCGATATCGGTAATCTCGACGAGAGGCGTCGGCACGACGTTCACGTTCACGCTGCCGATCGCAGGTGGCGGCGGGAAACCGGAAACGGCTTTCCGGGCAAGCGGACAACCGGTCAAAGCGCCGGAGTACACGTTCACGACGCCCCATTATCTGAATCAAAAAGGGAAGCATACGGTTCTGATCGTGGATGACCAATTCCTGAATCTGAAAGTATTGATGGACGCGCTGGAGCCCCTTGGCTATAACGTCATTGCCGTCAAAAACGGCTACGAGGCGCTGGAACAGATCGCCAAACCAAATAAAATTGATCTTGTCGTTCTCGACCTGATGATGCCGGGCCTGTCGGGGTACGAAGTGTGCCAGGAGATCCGCAAAAGCTGGACGCTGCCGGAGCTTCCCGTGCTGATGGTGACGGCGGCCATCGGGCCGCAGGACAAGGTGGCGGCGTTCGAGGCGGGTGCGAACGATTTTCTGCCGAAGCCGTTCGACCTGGCGGAGCTGAAGGCGAGAATCGGCAGCTTGCTCGCGATGAAGGAGTCGCTTGCCAAGGCGGTCGATCTGGAGGTGGCGTTTCTGCAATCGCAGATCAAGCCGCATTTTTTGTACAACGTCTTGAACAGCATTGTCGCCTCAAGTTATACGGATGCGGAACGTTCGCGAAAAATGACGACGGATCTGGCCGATTATTTGCGCGGCAGCTTCCGGTTCAGCAATGCGGAGCATCGGATCACCTTTGAGGAAGAGTTCAGCCTGATCCGGACTTACGTCGAAATTGAAAAAGCGCGCTTCAAGGATCGTTTGCGTTTCGAAGTTGACATTGCGGAAGGGATGTTCCAGGTGAGCCTCCCTCCCCTGTTGCTGCAACCGCTCATCGAAAATGCGATTCGGCACGGGATCGGCCATCGGGTCGAAGGCGGAACGGTAAAATTAACGGCTTATGAGGCGGAGGGCGAGTACCGGTTTGTGATTGAGGATAACGGCGTCGGCATCGAGAGCAAGCTGCCGGGTGAGCTGTCGGTTTCCGGATCGGACAAGCGTCAGGGCGTCGGTCTTTTGAACATCAACAAGCGGTTGAAATACGAATACGGCACGGAGCTGCGGATGGAAAGCGAGCCGGGCCGGGGAACGAAAGTGACGGTGCGGATTCCGGCGGAGTCGGCGTGAACGGATGTTTTTAAGGTTTTTTTAAGGTGACGTTTTGTATAATCCAAAATGACACAGTCTCTGTCGAATTTTGGAGGTGCGAAACAAAGTGAGCAACAACTTTGTACAACGAATTTTATGGTCGGCATGGGGGCGTATATCGCTGGCGACTTTGATCGCCATCAGCGGAATGTTCCCGGTGCTGCAGACGATGCGGGTGCAGGCTTCGTCAGATCCGGTTGTCTTCTATGTGTCGGTAACCGGCGGCGTTTACTCGCAGGACGGGCTAAGCTGGGAAACGGCGTATCCGGGTACGATGCTGCAACCTGTGATCAACAATGTACCGGATAATTCGCAAATATGGGTCGCAAAAGGGACGTATTATTCTACGGAAGACATTGATTATGAAGAAAATCCAAGCGACCCCCGAACGAAGACGTTCCATTTGCGGAACGGCATCGCCGTGTACGGCGGTTTTGCGGGGACGGAGGACAGCCTCGCGCAGCGCGATTTGACCAACGAAGAGAATGCGACGATACTTAGCGGAAACTTGGGGGACCCGGATTCGGATGCGGACAACGCGTATCATGTGTTCTATCATTCGGTGCTCGACTCTACCGCGGTATTGGATGGTGTCACGATCACGGGCGGGAATGCGAATGGTTCAATCCCCAATGATACTGATTCCGGCGGCGGGATGTACAACAAGAATGCCAGCCTGACACTGACCCATGTAACGATCGGCGGAAATACGGCATTAATCTTTGGGGGTGGGATTTATAACGAAGGCGACGAAGGCGGAAGTCCGATACTGACGGATGTAGTCGTTCAAAATAACTCCTCAACAGATAATCTTTCTGTCGGCGGCGGGATCTATAACAAGGGCGGCAGCCCGATGCTGACGCATGTGACGATTGAAGGGAATCGATCCGCTACCGGCGGCGGGATTGTAATGCCACCGGAAGCAGCATGAATTTAGATAATGTGATCATCAAAGAAAATACCGCTTTTCTCTATATGGGTGGCGGAATCGCGAGTCAGCAGTCCGGATTAACCCTGGCAAATGTGACGATCAGCGGAAATACGGCAGCTTCTTTCGGCGGTGGCGGGATATTCAGTCTGGGCGACAATTTATCCATGACGGACGTAACGGTCAGCGAGAATATAGCCACTTTTAAATTAATGAGAGGTGTTACATATGAAAGAGAATAAGATTTATGGCAAGAGATTTAGCCTGTTCATGATGATAGCGTATTTGATGACGCTATTGGTCCCTGGTGAGGTGTTTGCAACAAGCGGTGGTACGATCAGCACGGTGGCGGGGAACGGAATCGGAAGCTATTCCGGAGACGGAGGAGCGGCGGCATCGGCTCAGTTAAATTACCCGTTTGGAGTGGCGGTGGACAGCGGCGGAATTCTCTATATCGTGGATACCAACAACTGCCGGATTCGGAAAGTGGATGCGTCCGGGAACATCAGCACGGTGGCGGGGACCGGAACGGCAGGCTATTCCGGAGACGGCGGAGCGGCGACGTCGGCTCAGTTAAACAAACCGTATGGAGTGGCGGTGGACAGCGCCGGGAATCTCTATATCGCGGATACTTTGAACCACCGGGTTCGGAAAGTGGATGCGTCCGGGAACGTCAGCACGGTGGCGGGGACCGGAACGGCTGGCTCTTCCGGAGACGGAGGAGCGGCGGCATCGGCTCAGCTAAATAAACCGTTTGGAGTGGCGGTGGACAGCGGCGGAAACCTCTATATCGCGGATACCTTTAACCATCGGATTCGGAAAGTGGATGCGTCCGGGAACATCAGCACGGTGGCAGGGACCGGAACGGCAGGCAATCCCGGAGAAGGCGAGTTCGCAACATCGGCTAATATAAAGTATCCGTATGGAGTGGCGGTGGACAGCGGCGGGAATCTTTTTTATGTCGCGGATGATGGTAGCAGCCGGGTTCGGAAAGTGGATGCGTCCGGGAAAATCAGCACGGTGGCGGGGAACGGAACGGCTGGCTCTTCCGGAGACGGAGGAGCGGCGGCGTTGGCTCAGTTATATCTCCCGTATGGAGTGGCGGTGGACAGCGGCGGAAATCTCTATATCGCGGATACCTTTAACCACCGGGTTCGGAAAGTGGATACGTCCGGGAACATCAGCACGGTGGCGGGGAACGGAACGGCTGGCTCTTCCGGAGACGGAGGAGCGGCGGCATCGGCTCAGTTAAATTATCCGTATGGAGTGGCGGTGGACAGCGGCGGAAATCTCTATATCGCGGATACTTATAACCAACGGGTTCGGAAAGTCGCTGCCGAACCGGTGCCTGCCAGCGGACTGACGGTCACGGCCAGCGACGTGATGGGACCGGGAACGGATGGCAAAACCCAATTGAGCGTGACGCCGGGGGCTGATACAGGGAACAAGCTGGTCTACAAGAACATAGGAACCGGCACGGTGACCGTGCCGAACGTCGGCGACACCTTGAGCGGTTATACCGATCTGCCTGCGGACGGCATCATCGCGGCGGCGAACGACGACAAGATTGCCGTGGCGGAAGTGGACGGCAGCGGCAAGGTCGTGAAGTTTGGCCAGACGACGGCGGTGGTGGTGGCCGAGCCGGTGCCCGCCAGTGGGCTGACGGTCACATCCAGCGACGTGACGGGAGCCGGAACGGACGGCAAGACGAAAATCAGCATCGCGGAGACGGTGGGAACAGGCCATAAATTCGTCTATAAAAACTTTGAAAGAGCGGCAGTGAGCGTACCGAACGTCGGCGACACCTTGAGCGGTTATACCGATCTGCCTGCGGACGGCATCATCGCGGCGGCGAACGACGACAAGATTGCCGTGGCGGAAGTGGACGGCAGCGGCAAGGTCGTGAAGTTTGGCCAGACGACGGCGGTGGTGGTGGCCGAGCCGGTGCCCGCCAGTGGGCTGACGGTCACATCCAGCGACGTGACGGGAGCCGGAACGGACGGCAAGACGAAAATCAGCGTCGCGGAGACGGTGGGAACAGGCCATAAATTCGTCTATAAAAACTTTGAAAGAGCGGCAGTGAGCATACCGAACGTCGGCGACACCTTGAGCGGTTATACCGATCTGCCTGCGGACGGCATCATCGCGGCGGCGAACGACGACAAGATTGCCGTGGCGGAAGTGGACGGCAACGGCAAGGTCGTGAAGTTTGGCCAGACGACGGCGGTAGTGGTGGCCGAGCCGGTGCCCGCCAGTGGGCTGACGGTCACGTCCAGCGACGTGACGGGAGCCGGAACGGACGGCAAGACGAAAATCAGCGTCGCGGAGACGGTGGGAACAGGCCATAAATTCGTCTATAAAAACTTTGAAGGAGCGGCAGTGAGCGTACCGAACGTCGGCGACACCTTGAGCGGTTATACCGATCTGCCTGCGGACGGCATCATCGCGGCGGCGAACGACGACAAGATTGCCGTGGCGGAAGTGGACGGCAGCGGCAAGGTCGTGAAGTTTGGCCAGACGACGGCGGTGGTGGAAGCAAATCCTGCTTCGCCACCGACCTTAACAGCAGACAGCACCAACAATTACACGACGTTTGCCATCGAGATCACTTTCATCGACGATGCGGCATGGCGAAGCGCGATCACGGCAGTGAAAGACGGCAGCAAGACTCTGAATACAACGGACTATCGCATAACAGCAGGCAAGATCACCATTAACGCGGGCGTACTCAGCGCGGGTTTCCACACCGTCACGGTCGTGGCAACCGGTTATGCGGATGCCGTCGTGACGCAGAACGTGAATCTGCAGGATCGGCCTGCCAACCCGCAGAATCTGACTGCGACTGCGGGCAATCGTTTGGTTAACTTGAACTGGAATACAGTGACGGGCGCAACTTACTATAACGTGTATATGTCTGAAATACCAAATGCATACGGCGAAACTGCGCTTGCGACCGTAACCGGGGCGACCTACCAGGTGCAAAATCTGACGAATGGCATGACGTATTATTTTGTGGTAAAAGCAGGCAACCCGGGAGGGTTGAGTGCGGAATCCAACGAAGTCCATGCAACGCCGGCCACCGTACCTGCGGCTCCTACAAATGTTGCGGCTACAGCGGGAAACGGCAGTGCAACGATTACCTTTACCGCTCCAGATGACAACGGCGGAAGCGCGATCACCGGATATGAAGTGTTCGATTCTAATGGAAACAAAGTCGCGACAGGAAGTGCGGACGCAACTTCGATTACGATTACCGGATTAACCAACGGCACCACGTACACATTCACCGTGAAAGCCAAAAATGCAACAGGCTCCAGTGATCCATCGACACCTTCAAACGCAGTCACACCGCGAGCGCCATCGAACAATCATCATGATGACGATGAGGAGACTGGATCGCCGTCTCAACCGGCATCGCCAGTACCGCAACCTGCGAATGCGGGAGTAGATGTACTTGTGAACGGAAAGACCGAGAACACGGGGACTTTAGCGACCGCTGAAGTGAATGGCCAACGTGTGACAACCGTTGCAGTCGATGAAGAAAAACTGCAACAACGCCTTGCGGCCGAAGGAGCAGGAGCTGTAGTCACGATTCCCGTTACGTTGGACAGCGATGTTGTCGTGGGCGAATTAAACGGCCGAATGATTAAAAATATGGAGAACCTGCAAGCGGTAGTGGAGCTTCGCACCGAGAAAGCGACTTATACATTGCCTGCGGAGCGAATCAATATCGATGCGATTGCCGAGCGATTCGGCCAAAATCTCGCTCTGCAAGACATCAAGGTGAAGATTGAAATTGCGCAGCCTGACACAGATATCGTTCGCATCGTCGAGAATGCGGCCAATCGTGAAGGATTTGCGCTTGTCGTGCCGCCGCTGGACTTCAAAGTGACCGCCGTCTATGGCGATCAAACGGAAGAAGTGGCGAGATTCAGCGCCTATGTTGAGCGCACGATTGCGATTCCGGAAGGTATCGATCCACAGCGAATTACTACGGGTGTGGTCATCGAACCGGATGGTTCGACGCGGCACGTACCGACCAAGGTGATTCAGATCGACGGCAAATATTACGCCAAAATCAACAGCCTGACGAATAGCACGTACTCGGTCGTATGGCATCCGCTCGAATTTGACGATGTGGCAAACCATTGGGCGAAAGATGCGGTCAACGACATGGGATCGCGCATGGTCATCGAAGGCATCGGAAACGGCCTGTTCGATCCCGACCGGGACATTACCCGCGCGGAATTTGCAGCGATCATCGTCCGTGCATTGGGACTCAAGCTGCAGAGCGGAACGAGCTTCTTCTCGGACGTGAAAGAATCGGATTGGTACAGCAGTGCGGTTCGCACCGCTTATGCGTATCATTTGGTGGGCGGGTTTGAAGACGGCACCTTCCGGCCGAATGACATGATCACTCGCGAACAAGCGATGGTCATCCTTTCCAAAGCGATGACGATTACGAACTTGAAAGCCAGACTTCCTGTCCAAACCGCAGACGTAACACTTCATACGTTTGGTGATGCAGCTGAAGTATCCGCATGGGCGCAAAGCAGCGTTGCGGACAGTGTTCAGGCTGGCATAGTATCTGGAAGAAGCGGTACTGCGCTTGCCCCGAAGGATTACATGACCAGGGCTGAGGTTGCAACAATTATTCAGAGACTATTACAAAAATCTGGTCTGATTTAAGTTGGAATCGGGTTCATTTATCAATAAACGTTCGGAATATGAATATGTTACCTAATTCCATCGTTCACCGGCATCGCCGGTCATTGGGGCGAGTGCTCAATCATTCGCGCAGCGACGCAAAAGTTGGTGAGCGGCTACCCGGATGGAACGTTCAGGCCAAACAACTCGGTCACACGTGCCGAATTTACGGCTATGCTGGTTGGGGCGCTTAAACTGGACGGCACAGGCGTGGCGCTTGATTTTACGGATCAGGCCAAGATCGGGGCTTGGGCGAAACGAGCGGTTGCTCTCGCCGTGCAAACGGGGATCGTCAGCGAGTGCGAGGACGGCAGCTTCCGGCCTGATGCGCAGATCACCCGCGCGGAGATGGCGTCGATGATTGCCAATGCGCTGAAGGTGCCTTTTGACGCGAATGCACAAACCGGCTTTGCCGATGACGAAGACATTCCGAACTGGGCGAAATGCGCGGTCGGAAGCGGTAGTCATGCTACTCAGAATGCTGGAAGTTCGGGAGCAAGAATAAATCAATAAACATCAAGGGCAGACCTAACATGATTTTACTCGGTTGGGTCTGCCCTTTCTTTTGAAGTCGCAGAGCAATCCATTTATGAGACTGTTCCAACGAATGTGGTCATCGCTTTCGAAGGGATGGCCCTTTTTCATCTTAATAAATATTCTTCATTACTTTTGTATGACAGCACCATCATAATAACAGATTGGCTTTCTTCTCGCAGCGGTGTTGCCATGTGAGGATGGAGCTGATATTTATGTATCCCCATTTGCCTATATTGTTAGGCCGCAATCATTTTATGAATTTGTTCTACGGCTTTTAATACGAACACATTCGGACTTTGCCGCAATGGAGAGTTGGCATGCTCTGCGGCAAGGTCTTTTTTGTTTTTTTCAGCTATTGCACGTATGCATAAAAGGTAGCGCTGGCTGTCGTTCTCCCCCCCTCTGTTTTGGTTTGCCAACAAACCAAAATGGAGGGACATGAATGAAAAAGATGAATTTGCGGGATATGTATCCTTTTTTTAAGACGGATGTATGGGTTGATGTAGATGAAGAAGTTGTCCATGAAATCCGCCGCTTCGACTTGGAAGAAAGCGCCTACAGGCTGCGAACGTATCGCCATCGGGCCTATTATTCGCTCGATCGCAACGATGGGATTGAGCAGCATGTTTTATTTCTTTCGATTTCACCGGAGGAGTATTACGAGCGCAAACTTTCACGGCAGCAACTTTATGAAGCTATGTGCCAGTTGCCGGTGAAATCCGCCAGACGGATTTACGCCCATTATTTCTTGGGTATGGGCAAAGTCGCTATTGCCAGAGCCGAGCATGTCGATGAGCGGGCGGTTCGTAAATCTATCCAAAGAGGCTTGAAACAAATGGAATACTTGCTCAAAAACATGTAATCGTTTCGTTGGAGGGTCCGATTTTCCTGCCAAAATGAACGGTTATATAGAGGACCATGTTCAGACAGCGGCTGGTTGCAACCAGCCGCTGCATTCTCCATGAAAGGGGTATGTGACGATGCATCCGATTCGATTTCGAGATGAGGAACACGAGAGGTTTTACGTTCAGATGCTGGTTGAAGGGAAATGCAGCGATGGCTACCACCGGGCGCTATTCTATACATTGGGCATTTCCCGAGAAACCAGGAGTCATATCCGCGATTTGTATGATTTTTCTAATGGCGGCATTAAGCCCGAAGGTCTTTCGGCCCCTTGGCAAACCGGCAGTACCATTCGAGTGTGTCGGCTCGCCTTTAATCTGTGGAACGGCTGGACCGAAGCAGGCGGCGAACGTTACTCTACTCCCCACGAATTATTCGATTGCAGCTATGCTCCCTACTTTTTTGAAGCGATTCGACTTCGTTACCCCGAATATTGCCGAAGTCACGAGAGAACGATCAAACGGTTGGCCGAACAAATTCGCTGAATGGCTGCCAGCGACGGGAGTGGAATGGGACGATGAAGGAAATTAAAACGAGGAATGTTGTGAAGGACATCAAACGTTTGGACAGATTCCCAAACGTGTTGCATCGTGTAAAGCGTTCAAGCGCTCGTGCCAAGCGGCAAGTTGATCATGACAAGACGACTTCCTCGTCTCCAGTTGAATATGCGCAGCGCCATTCCGCAGCGGCTACGAAAAAAACGATACGTGCTCAAATGGGGATGAGTGTGCTTATCAACAAGAGATTGATCCGGCACATTCTAAAAAGGCAGTCATTGCCAGATGATGATTTTGTCACAAGTCAGAACCCGATTGATGTCAATGCGGAGTCTTCGATTACGCGTACACCGCGACTTGCCCGTAGCATACGTCTCCGTAAGCCGGTTGATGGAAAATACGTCTTGTCTTCTGGTTCGCATTCAGGAAAACAACGATTTATACGGAGCCGGGTCAATGCCCGGCTTCTGCATCGTTCTCGAACAGGTAGCTATCCTGAGCGGATGCAGAAACGGGATATCGGTCCTCCAAAACCGGTCGGGAAGAAGGAAACATTCTCCGCCGCGGTATCTCGTTCAGCAAATGGACGCGTGAAATCGTTAACCCGAGTCCCCTCTGCTATATCAAAACAATCAGGTTATACGATCAAACGGAAAGTACGAAATTTCAAGACGTTATCGCCATTTATAAAAAATGGGCATCGGCTAGAGCACGCTAACAATCATTCGGATGCTCAAACTGAAGGGAAAATGAATGCCGTCAAGGAAGCTCAGCGGGCTGCGCAGATGGCGATGTCTGCCCGCCGATCCATTCAAACCGCGCGAGCTGCCGCGAGATTGAATCGCCTCATCGTTAAAATGGTTGAAAGAGCCACCACCTTGCTTGTCAAGGGATTGACGGCGCTTTTGGGATTCAGCGGTACGGTAATTGTAGTTCTATGCATTGTTATGGCGATAGCTGCTGTCATTTCCTCTCCGTTCGGTATCTTTGTGTCCGGTGAAAATACGGATGCTGATGTCAAGCCGCTTTCCCAAATCGTTCAAGAGCTGGACGCTGAATTTGCCGCCCGACTGGTAGAGATACAGCAATCCGCTGGCAATGTAGACCAAGTGGAATATCATTATCCTGGCAGCGCGGACAATACACGAATCGATAACTGGATGGACATTATCGCCGTCTTTGCCGTGAAGACCGTCACGGATGCTGAAAACGGAATGGATGTGGCCACGCTTGATGCAACAAGAATCGGTATCATTCGATCGGTATTTTGGGATATGAATTCGCTGGAATCTCGTGTTGAAACGATAGAACATAAGGAAACGGTTACGGTCGAACAGGAGGACGGGAGCACCAGCGAAGAGACGATTACCCGATATGAGCGCATTTTGCATATTACGGTCATTAGCCAAACTGCGGAGCAACAGGCAGATATATACCGCTTTACAAATGAACAGATGGAATTAATGAAGGAAATGCTGTCCGAGGAGTTTCGCCCGCTCATGTATGCAATACTTGGAAAAGATGCGGATATTGGTTTGACGCCGGAGCAACTTGATTTGGTTCAACAGCATTTGCCCGATGGTGAACTGGGCAGTGAAGCCGTCAAATTGGCGCTGACTCGTCTAGGCGATCCGTACAGCCAACCGAAGGCCGGTCAGGACAACTATACGGATTGCAGCTATCTCGTCCAATGGGTGTATCGTCAGTTAGGCATTAGCTTGCCGCGAACCGCCGCGGAGCAGGCCAGATTTTGCGTGGAGAATGGCCTGACCGTAAGCGCGGCGGATTTGATTCCTGGCGATCTCGTGTTTTGGAGTTACGAACGGAACGGTAGATTTATGGATATTACCCATGTTGGGATTTATGCGGGAGACGGCAAAGTAGTGGACGCTTCCTCCACTCGGGGACAAGTGGTATACCGGAATCTGTTCGACACGGAAAAGCAGGTGCTGTTTGGAAGGCCGCATCTTTCAAGTGCTAATTGAACTTTCAAAGAGATAAGGCTCAGTTCAAGGCCTTATTCTCGTTTATCGCCTTCCCTCCTCTCTCCCCTCTTCTTTCGTTTTTGATCGATAGATTTGGCAATTCAGGGTCCGATTTTGCCTCAAAAATGAAATGAATAATAGAGGGACATGTTCGCTCCCCTCAACGGACCTTTGAAAATTTCATACAATCTTATCCGGTACGTTCCCCGCATGGCCTGGAAGGATAGCCAAATTGCAGGCGCGCCACGACCATTTTGCCGATTCTTATTTTCGCATGTTTTTTCATCAGAAACGGTAAACTGCGAGCGATTTTGCCCATGCAATCCATAAATGGTGGTTCCATTTAAGGCGAAGACCCATGCGGAGGGATAATGATACTTCCGTCCAGCCACAGTTCAGCGCAATGGGGGCGGCTTGCAGCGATCCTGGAAGAGGTTTGAAGCCTATGAGGACGGCTAACCACTGTCCGCTGGATAAGATTTTTGAGAGAAGCAACCAAAACAGAGGCGGAAACAGAGATGCGCACACGCGGTTATGTTTGTTGCGCATCTCTGTTTTTCAGCTTTTCTGGATTGATGGGAGGTTTTTTATGAACCATAAACTCATCCGGTACAGCATGCAAATCGCTATGATAAAACAACTGCTGGCATTATCTTTGATTACCGAAAACGAATTTCATTTGATAAAGAACAAAACGATGCGGGATTACGGCATCATTTCGGACCTTACTTCTTGATTCGCACATTTGTCGGTCCGCCCATCTCTTATTAAACTGATGGCAAGTAAATAAGAATGGAGGACAACACCATGGCTCTTGAAGTAGAAGTAATTAAAGCAAGTAGGAAAATATCCGATCGCAATGCCGGAAAGTTATCGGATGTTCTTCGCGTCGCCCCTTATGCCCGCGTAAGTACCGACACTGAGGAGCAATTGAACAGCTACAAGTCGCAAGTCGCCTATTATACAGATCTCGTAAGCAAACGCAGCGACTGGGTGCTGGTCGATATTTATGCGGATGAAGCCATAACAGGTACACAGGTAACGAAGCGCGAGGATTTTCAACGCATGATTAAGGATTGCATGGACGGGAAAATTGATATGATCATCACGAAGTCTATCTCCAGGTTTGCAAGAAACACGCTGGATACGTTGAAATACGTTCGAATGTTGAAAGAAAAAAACATCGCCGTATTTTTTGAAGACGAGAATATCAATACGCTGACGATGGACGGCGAATTGTTGCTTGTCATTCTAAGTTCCGTAGCGCAGCAGGAAGTGGAGAACATCTCCGCCAACGTAAAAAAAGGTTTGAAAATGAAAATGAAGCGCGGCGAACTGGTAGGTTTTCAAAGCTGTCTGGGATACGATTACGATGTGAATACGAAACAGATCACCGTTAATCAAGAAGAAGCCAAAATCGTCCGCTATATTTTTGAACGATATACATCGGGGATCGGCGCTTACGTTATTGCAAAGGAACTGACTGAGGCTGGACATAAAACCAAGTACGGAAGAGTCGAATGGCAGGACACAACCATTCTTGGTATCATAAAGAATGAGAAGTACAAAGGCGACTTGTTGCAAGGAAAGACATTTACCGTCGATCCCATTTCCAAGAGAAGACTGGACAATTACGGCGAGGAAGATCAGTTTTATGTCAAAAATCATCATGAGCCGATTGTCAGCGAGGAAGTATTTGAAAAGGCGCAGGACATATTGCATCGAAGAGGCGAGAATCGCCGCCGCGGCGCGAGAGGCAAGCGGGACAAGTACAGCAGAAAATTTGCTTTCAGCAGTAAGTTGGAATGTGCTTTCTGCGGAAGCAACCTCTCGCGGCGGAACTGGCACAGCGGAACCCCGCATGAAAAGGTGATTTGGCAGTGCGTGACAGCCACGAAGAAAGGGAAGAAATACTGCTCTCACAGCAAAGCTTTGGAGGAAAAGCTGATTGAGGGTGCTTTTGTCGAATCGTACAAATTGGTGTGCCGCAA
This sequence comes from Paenibacillus naphthalenovorans, assembly GCF_001465255.1. Classification (NCBI taxonomy): domain Bacteria; kingdom Bacillati; phylum Bacillota; class Bacilli; order Caryophanales; family Paenibacillaceae; genus Paenibacillus; species Paenibacillus naphthalenovorans. Next base: position 4,771,726 of record NZ_CP013652.1, read on the forward strand.
TAATTCGGATGTGCTGGACGAGCTTATGAAAAGAATGGAGTCCCTGTTTAGCGATCAGAATAATCAAAAGCGGCTGAACAAAATTATTAGCGATATTGAGGCCTTGGAGCGAAAACGTTGCAGACTGATTGATTTGTGCCTGGATGAGAAAATAGACAGGGCTACTTACGAACAGAAGTATGCGGAACTCGATACTTCGCTTACTAAATTACTTGAAGAAAAGGAACAGTTGGAGCAATCCGCGCAAGAAGAAATTGATTTGGGAAAACGGCTTGAACATTTTCGCAAAGTGCTTCAAACGAATGAGGTTCTGACCGCATTCGACCGGAACGTATTCGAAAGCATTGTCGATAAAGTTATTATTGGGGAGAACACCGATCAAGGTAGCCCCGAGCCGTACAAACTGACCTTCGTCTATAAAACCGGCTTTCACAACAGCATCCAAAGCAAGATGGATAAGCAAAAAAAGTCCTTGCGAAGTGAAAGGGGGAAAGTGCCTTCCTATTCCGAGAACGACACATGTGGAGTGTCTAATATTGATGACTTTGAAAGAATAATTGAGATGTGGCAGTATTGCTCAGATATATTATCGCTAGTGGTAAGACGGAAAGTTGAGTTGAGTGTTGAAGCGGCATGGACCTCTGTCAATAGATTGGACAGCCAGAATCGAGAAAATTACGCAATTTGACCGTACATTTGTTCGTATTGAAAAGGTGTAAGATACCCGATAGCGGAATGTACGCGTTTCCGGTTGTAGAAAAACTCGATGTATTCAAAAATCCGACTTTGGGCTTCCTTGCGGGTTCTGAACTTCTCCAGATAGACGAGTTCCTTTTTGAGCACGCTGTGGAACGATTCGATGCAGGCATTGTCATAGCAGTTGCCCTTGCGGCTCATGCTGCATTTCATCCCGTATTTCAAGAGCCGTTTTTGGTACTCATGAGATGCGTATTGGCTGCCGCGATCGGAATGATGCAGGACTTCGCCTTTCGGCCGTTGACGGTTGTAAGCCTGATCCAGAGCTTGCAGGACCAATTCCTTGGTCATTCGCTCATCGGCGTACCAGCCTACGATTTTGCGCGTGTACAAGTCCGTCACGCTCGCGACATAGAGCCATCCCTCGTCTGTCGGAACGTAAGTGATGTCCGCCATCCAGACTTGATTGGGAGCTTGTGCCCTGAACTGCTGGTTCAGCACATTGTCATGCACTGGCAGATTGTGGTTCGAGTTCGTCGTCGCCTTGTATTTCTTGACGGTGCGCGACTTAAGCCCCAGTTCCTTCATGATGCGGGCGACCGTTTTTTCGGATACCCGAACACCTTGCTGGCGCAAGACTTGAGCGATCTTCGGGCTGCCGTACAGGCGACGCGAGTCCACAAAGATACGGCTAATCTGTTGTTCCAGTTCTCGGCGACGTTTCTTTTGCTCGCTTTCCTGGCGCCTGGTCCATTGATAATACCACTCCGGGATACGTTCAAAACCTTGCACATCTCCGATACCGGATACTTGGAGCGGTGTTTGTGGATAAACGCAAAGATCAGTTCCGGTCTTTTGCGAAGATGTGCATCGCCTTTTTTAAAATTTCGTTCTCCATCTCGAGTTGGCGGATTCGTTTCTGCATTTCGAGAAGGGTTTTTTCCTCGATTTTCAGGTTGCCGCTGCCGCGAAACGCATTGACCGGATCCTGTTTGAATTCGTTGATCCAGCGGTACAGAGTATTGTCGGATACGCCCAATTCTCGGGCGACCTGCGCCACCGGCTTCCCCTGTTCCTGAATCATTTTTACGGTTTGGATTTTGAACTCTTTGTCATATTTCTGACTCATCTTCGGACACCTCGATTTTGCTAGGTTTATTGTCGCATTCTCGATTCTCGGTGTCCACTATTTAGTCTAGCATCAATGTGTTTTATTGTAATATAATGTACTGGTACGATAAGTACACTTGATGGGAAGTGACTTTAATTTGGAAATCATCATCAGCAATAATTCGAGCAAGCCCATCTATGAGCAAATCTCAAGCCAGATCAAAGCATTGGTGATGAGTGGAAAGCTGCAACCCGGTGACCCCATTCCCTCCATGCGTTCACTCGCTAAGATGATACATGTCAGCGTCATCACCGTGCAAAGGGCCTATGAGGATTTGCAACGTGATGGATTTATCGAAACGACTGTAGGCCGTGGAAGCTTTATATCCGCGCATCATCGCAATGTGATTCATGAAGAACACCGGAGGAAGATGCATGAACACTTGCGGTTGGCTGTGGAAGCCGCTCGTATGAGCGGAACCACCACATTAGACGAGCTGACAAGGTTATTAGTGATGTGTTACGAGGAGGACTGCCAATGAAATATAGTTTGGAAGTAAGCAATCTGACAAAGGCTTATCCGGGGTCAGATTTCCGTCTGGATAATGTATCGTTCGCCGTTCCGCAAGGGAGCATCATGGGATTCGTAGGCGAGAATGGCTCAGGGAAAACGACGACGATCAGTTGCATTTTGAATACCCTCAAACCGGACAGTGGCGTGATCAAAATCTTCGGTGAGGAAATGACGGAAGAACGTACGGATATCCGCGATCACATCGGAGTTGTATTTGATGCCATCAATTTCCCCGAGGCGCTCACGGCCAACAAGCTGGCGTCGGTGTTTAAAGATATTTACCAGCATTGGGACGGAGGGCTTTTCCAGCATCTGCTTCAAAGGTTGCAGGTTCCGGCTGATACCAGAATCAAAGATCTGTCCCGGGGAATGACGATGAAGTTGGCTACAGCGGTAGCTCTATCCCATGGGGCGAAGCTGTTGTTGTTGGATGAGGCTACATCCGGCCTTGACCCGGTTGTCCGGGAAGAGATGTTAGATCTGTTTCTGGAGTTTGTAGAAGACGAAGAACATTCGATTCTCATCTCCTCGCATATAACCAGCGATCTGGAGAAAATCGCGGATTATATCACTTTTATACACAGCGGCAGAATCATCCTGACGGAAGACAAGGATATCTTGCTATACCAATACGGCATAGCCCGCTGCACGGCGGATCAGTTCCAAAGTCTTGATAAATCGGAATATCTATCATCCCGGAAGAGAGGATTTCAGGTTGACGTATTGATCTCGGATAAAGAAAGCTTCTCCAGGCAACACCGAGACATTACCGTCGATAACACCACCATTGATGAGATTATGCTCTTGCTGGTTAAGGGGGATCAATAGATGAGGGGACTTGTCCGAAACAACTTTTATTCCATGTCAAGCAACATCTATCTGTCTTTCATCATCGCAGCGGTTTTGGCCCTCGTGTCGGTCATCTTTCGGGAAGCCCTGTTGACATCGATGATATTGGCGGTGCAGATTTTTATTTTCGTTGTTAATACGGGAGCCTCGTTAAGGGTAGATGAAACATCGAAATGGAGCAAATTTGAACTGACGCTGCCTATCCGACGACACACCATCGTCAGCGCGAAGTACGTGTCCTTCGCACTCCTCATACTTATGGGGATCTTGTCGAGTCTACTTACCCTCGCGGCATGTTACGTTACGGGACTGTCGCTTGATCCGTCAATTGTCACATTCAGCTACGGATTCGGGCTGACCTTAGCGATCACATCAGTAGCCCTCATGTATCCCATCATGCTGAAGATCGGTACGGAGAAGAATGAGCTGATTGTGTTCTTTTCCGGGTTTGTAGCGATAGGGATCATGCTGCTGCTGGCCGCGCTTCTCGCTCCGTTTACAGGAGGCATGCAGTTCCGTCATCCGCTGGTCAGCATCGTGTCTGCTTGTACGTCGATGCTGCTGTTTATCATTTCCTACCTCGTGTCCGTTCGCATTCATCGCACGAAAGAGTTCAGGTAATCGGCCTTTCATGGAAGGGCTTCGTCGAATTCAGCCTCAGTTTGAAAGTAATTGGCCATAATAGAACAGGGCGATCTGGCTGCCAGAACCAGATCGCCTTTTATCTTAATCATGGTTCCGTCAATGAACATGCTCCGCTAATTTTGATAACTCGGCAAATAATAGCGCGTCGATGGCTGCTTGCTCTTGGGTGGTGTAGATGATAACAAAGTTATTGCTTTGCGCCAATTGCATGTATTTGCTGATTTTTTGCTGCACTTCATGATCATCAAAGAATAAATGCTTCTCAGTTGGACGCGATAAGACCCGATTCTTGACTGTCATCAAATCGGCTGCGGCTAAGATGTGTCAACATCAATTGAAAATTACCCAAAATAATCAATCGAAAATTCCCCAAAATCAGCAATGAAAAAGTTCCCTTATGGGAGCCGCGGCGACACTTCGTCAAGAAGTCGGCTTGGACAAATTTCCTCCCTCCAATTTGAAAAATCCCGCCTTTTTCTTTTCCTTAATGCGATAGCTTTCCCCCTTGATATTAATCGTGGTGGAATGATGAAGCAGCCGATCCAAGATAGCCGTAGCTAAGACGGAATCCCCAAAAATCTCTCCCCAAGCACCGTAGGATTTGTTCGAGGTCAGGATGATGGAACCTCTCTCATATCGTTCCGAGATGATTTGAAAGAAAAAGTGAGCAGCGGTTTCGTCCATCTTCCGATAACCAATTTCGTCAATAATCAAAAGATGCGGCTTCGTGTAGGTTTTTATCTTTTGTTTGACGGTGTGCGTTTGGTGCGCTTCTTGCAACGTCTGAATCATGTCATGAGCGGTGGTAAAGTAAACGATATACCGCTGTTTTAGAGCCTCCATCGCCAGGGCGACGGCCAGGTGCGTTTTACCGACACCCGGCGGTCCCAGAAAAATCAAATTTTCCTGATTTTCAATAAAACGCAATGTGGCCAGATCCCGAATCCGTCTTTCATCAATGGAGGGCTGGAACGAAAAATCGAACTGATCCAGGGTTTTGTGAAACGGCAGGCGAGCCAATCGCGTGCGCATCCGAATAAAACGATCCTGCTTGGCCGCCAATTCTTCTTGCAACAGCTTGTCCAGAAATTCCAGGTACGATATATTATGTTTGGCCGCTTCTTCGGCATGGGTATGCAGGACTTCGGGAATCCGGCTCCATCCCAACTGCCGGAAAGCGTTCTGGAGGCGTTCGTTCAATGCGATCATTGAAGGGTCACCGCCTCATTCAGGAAATGTTCGTAGATGGATAAATCACGCTCCATCACTTCGGGGGCTGGTTGACGAACCCGTTTGGGCATCGGTTGGGGGACCGGATGCGGCCCAACGGTTCGCAATCCCTCGAAGTGTTTTTTATTGACGACGACTTGGTGTCTACCGGTGGCTTTCCCATGTTCGGCCAACAATTGGTGGCCGTGATAGATGCAAATCCGGCCGTTTTTCAAATCCACCACTTCGACGGTTTGGCCAACCAAGGTATAAGGCACGGAATACCGATTGTTTTCAAAGGACACGAACCCGTCCAAAGACACCTTTCGGGAATGCCGGTCCACTTCGAAGAAAGGCGTTGAATTGATGGGCTTTAAATTCTCTTTTTTCAACCTTTCAAATGGAATCTCATGCGTGGTTCCATGGATGCGAACATTCGCAACCGTATTGAGCCATTCCCGTGCCTGACGATTCAGATCGTCCAAACCGGTAAATGTTCGAACCCGCGGCCAAAAATTTTTGCGCACATATTTGATACCACTCTCCACTTTCCCCTTGGTTCGCGCCCGGTAGGGTTGGCAGCGCTGAAGCAGAAATCCATGATGGTCGGCAAAACGGGAAAACCGTTCATTCCACACCGCATGGCCGCGTTCATCCACCCGGGTAATGATCGTTTTCATATTGTCGTACAGGATCATTTCCGGCCGGCCTCCAAAGTATTCAAAAGCCCGCAAATGACAGCCGATTAGGGTGTCCAGTTTTTCGTCTTCGGTAAATTCCAAGTACATGGTTCGCGAGTATCCCAGAACCATCACGAAGGCGTAGATTCGTTTTTCTTCTCCGTCCCATTGCACATAGAATCGTCCCCAGTCCATTTGGGCCTGATACCCCGGTGGCGTTTCGAAACGCAACGTCGCCTTTTCCATAATTGCCGGCCGCAGAGGCTTCATGAACATGCGCAAGAGTGTAATTCCGCCGGTATATCCTTTTGCCACAATTTCATCGTAGAGCACCGTGGCGTTAAGGCATCCTTCTTCCATCCGTTGTTTGACGTATGCTTTGAATGGTTCCAGTTTGCTGGGATGAGTAAGTCGTCTTTGGTAAGGCTTGGGTTCTGATGCTGCCAGTCATTTCGAAATGGTTTTCCGATCTCTGCCCAGTTCGTTGGCGATTTGTGAGATGTTCATGCCTCGGTTTTTCATGTCGTGGATCATATAAAACTCCCCATTCTTGATCAATTTTCCTCTCCTCCAAGAGGAGAGTTTTTGATGAAAATGGGGAATTTTCAACTGATTTTTTTGAGGATTTTAACATTGATTTTTACAATGGCCAAATCAGGTTGAATAAAACGTTCTGAGATACTCTGAATAATGGGGTCGCTGCAACAAATATTCCCTGTATACGTATACCGGTCGCACAGCACCCACTCCCCGCGCTTGAGTGCTGGGATGACCTCTTCATTCAGGGTTATGAGCCGATCGCCCGACACCAATACATTCATGCTTAATGCATCTATTGCTGTCCTTTCCTCATGGTTGTGGCTTTCGTGAGTTTTTCTGAACGCCTCCATTGTTCTAATTCGATGGCTGGGCATCTTAAATTGCAGTATATTTGATTTGTTTCTGATCCAAGTACAAGCGAGTTTTCTCTAATAATGTGGTTTTCCCAGCACCATCGACTCCTTCAAAGACGATAAGCTTCCCCGGATAGTCGTTCGTTGTTGGTGCGAACATAGCATGATTGATCCGCATTTACCTGTATGAAAAAACCGTCGGTATCACTGCTGCGTGGGTTGACAAGGGCGGAAGCTGCGGCGGTTCATCAGCGGTTTTTGCAAACGGAGAATGAGGGAATGTTCCGGTGGATGTATGATGAATAAGACGATCGAGAGTTAGTTATTTTGGAAGCAGCTTCCAGATCGCCCCCGATAGCGAAGATAAAATATCGTTATCTTTTTTGGAAGGCGACTACAATTTGGGTTGTGTGGAAAATAGGGTGGTCGGACACGTCTTATTCGGCGGTTTTGCGAGAAGGAGCGAAAATAAGAAAGATTCGAACGCGTGATTTGGCAGCAAGGAATGAGCTTTTTTGGAGACTCATTTTACACAATGATACGGACTCGCCTCTCCAGATCAAGTCCAAAATTATGTGTAAAATCCCTCAGCTAGAATGGGCTACATGATTCGGGTTACTTTCGAGACAGATTTTGGTCGGCTTTCACGCCACTCTAGGTATTCGACCATATCGAGGTACTTCTTGCCGGAAGCCCATTTCTCGTCCTGTTCCATGAGTAGCGCACCGATGAGTCGAATGACGGATTGTAATGCTCCCCAAAGTCAAGACATGATTTTTTAGAAAATAAGTTATGTCCTCCTTCCGGTATTTAGGATGCGATTTGCCTTACTTCATGGGCGTAGAACTGAATGGGGCGCGCTTCGCCGAGTGACTGGTGCGGGCGTTCCTCATTGTAAAATTGGACATAGCGAGCCAGCCCTTTACGCAACGCGCGAGGGTCCTCGAATTCGTTTATGTAGATGCATTCGTACTTGAGCGAACGGAAGAATCGCTCCGTGCGGCTGTTGTCCGTGGCTCGGCCTTTGCCGTCCATCGAAACTTTGACGCCTTCCTTCTCCAGCAGCTCCAGGTAGTCCTTGTTCGTAAAGTGAGAGCCCTGGTCGCTGTTCATGATCTCCGGCTTGCAGCTGCCAAATGCCCGTTTGAGACAGCGGAGCACAAAGCCTTTCTCCAGCGTGCTGGAGAGCTCATCATCGATGACTTTGCGGCTGTACCAGTCGATGATGAGGAACAGGTACATAAAGCCTTTGCCCATCCGTAAATAGGTGATGTCGATTCCCCAGACTTGGTTTGGCCGGTCGATCGTCAAGCCGCGGAGCAAGTAGGGACGCGTGTAGGTCGCATGCAGGCGCTTGCTCAGATTCGGCTTGGGATAAACGGCCTCAAGCCCCATGATCCGCATCAGACGGCGTATGCGCTTGCGATTGACCTCAAAACCTTGATCGCGAAGAATTCGTGTCATGCGGCGGTAGCCATAGTAGGGATGCTTCATATAGATTTCGTCGATCCGGTGCATGAGCAGCACATTCTCTTCGCTCTCGCGCTGCTCCTTGGCCGGTCGGTAGATGCTGGTACGATTCACAGACAGCAGTTCAGCTTGGCGCTTGAGCGTGATCGTCGTTGCGTTGTCCGGCTCCACCATCGTTTTACGCGATTCGAGAGATTCATTTGAGGCCAGATTTTTTTTTGAGCCAGTCGACCTCAACCGTAAGTTGACCGACCAGCTTCTCCAAGCGCTCCTGCTTGGCTTCGTATTCCTTTTTCATTTTTTCTGTTTCGCTCGTCTTCTTCTCGAATACGGTCGAGGCGCGCTCCAGGAACTCTGCTTTCCACCGGCTGATCATCACCGGGCTAAGTTCGTATTTCGATGCAATCTCGTTGACGGTCTGCTCCTCGCGGAGCACCTCCAGCACAACCTTCGTCTTGAATTCTGAGGTATATCGGTTCCGTTTTTCCATGATCTCATTATAACTTATTTTTCACGCTCCCGTGTCTCAGCCTATGGGAGCATTATAGTTGCTCCAGCCGTTTCGCGCTGTCGCGGTAGGACGGACCTTGGCTTGCGAATACAATAGCCGTCTCTTCCAAATACGGACTTACTTTCCCGCGCCCTTCGAATTGAAGCATTCGATCCAGCAAATACACATACTTGCCGCTCTGTCGGTCATGGTACAATCTCCGCTTGAAGCGTATGTTCCCAAACACGGTATTGACACTTGCTTCTCGCTCTTCTTTCACTCGGTAACGCTCACGATCTCGTTGCTCCAGAATCTGCTGATCCAGCATCTCCAGCACCTTTTTCATGGCACTGGCGAACTCCTCCTGCATTTTCCGAAATATCCATTGCTCAAGCTCTTTCATCGTCGGCATTATTGTGGTAAAGTGGCTCACAGGAACTTCCTCCTTCTTGGTGCGTGTTTCGGCAAACTCACTTTACCAAAGGAGAAGCTCTTTTTCTATGTTCGCTTTTTCCAATTCCTACACCCACGGAGATTTTACACTATGGAATCGCACCAGCCCGTTTCTCCCTCCTGCTGGGCGTTGAAGAATTCGGTTATATCTTTGGTGAAGTTTCTGGAGAAAAACTGAGAGAAAATTCGAGATAAAATTGAAATGCGTAAAAACGCCGGGATCGCGCGCGGTGTTTGGAATGCAGGAATCGCCCCCAGCCAGACTATATCTCTCACGTGCGGGGGTAAGCAATCTGAGCTCATCTTTTTTTCTCCAATGTCCTCTTGCGACACACTTTCGTCAGAGTTACGATGGAGCACAACCAAAAAGCAAAGAGGTGAGACCCAGGTGAAGGATTTTCCGGACTGGCTTCAGGAGGCGCTGCGGGCTCGGTTCGATGAGCAAGCTCTTCATTCGTTGCAGCTTCCTCCGATCAAGAACTTGCGGGAACAGGCAAAAGTATCGTCCGAGCAATTTCGGCGAAAAATCAGCGAGGCTAACAGAGCCGAATTTCTCCTGTGGGAAGAAGAATGCAATTACCTGCACGCACAGGAATTGGAATGGCTGTACATGCAGGGCGTGAAAGACGGAGCGCAAATTTTGTTCAGCTTGCTGTGCAGCCAATACAAAGGATATGGACTGCCCGCGACAATGGCAACGTGCGGCAACGAGGAGCTAAGCGGGTAGTTCTTCCCCTCCCCATCGTTTTTTCGCCAACATGAGGGCACGTGAACGGCGACAAAGGTAAGCGATGTACGCAACTCCACCAAGGTAAGGAGAAGATACGATGGGCATGACTGTAAGGGAGATTGCTCATGGGACAGGCACCAACCTGACTCACTTCGAAATTCATACGGGCAATTTTTTGGATGAGTTTTATCGGAGTGGTCGGGAGAAGCGCCAACAAATGGTTGAACAAGAGCCGGATCATTACGATCATTTGCCCGTTCACCTGCTGCCTTTTCTGGCGGGATGGTGTATAAGCTTTGCAATGATTACGACTTGGACTGCCCGGATTGGGTGCATAAAGACAAGTATTTTTTGCCGGAACCTCATTTCGCATACAATGCCAAAGGAAACTTGCGTTTGATCTTGTTGGTGGAAAGTCCGGTTGAATTCAAAATCCGCAACATCTTTACAACCGCAAACGCCTTGAGCCGCGTATAACAACCTCTATGTCGCAACGGTTGCCGGACTGGCATCTCTTCTGTTTTAGCTCTGGTATAATGGGATTAAGTAATACATTGTTGGCGCAATGGAAAGGCGGTAAACGAGTTGAATGCAGACCGGGAAGAACTCGAACAAACCGCATCGCTTGCGGAGGATGCTGACCTCTTTCGACAAGCACAACAAAGCCGCGAAGATCGCGAGTATGGACGCATATACGGTAAAGAAGCAGGACTTGAATTTTTACATACCAAGATCAAGGAATTTAAGCATGGACAAAACGTATAGCGTTGGTGTTTCCTATAAATTGTTTGACGATGTCATACAATTCCTGTAAAATGAGATCAACAGATCCCACCACGCCTCTTAACAATGCGTACCAAGGTGGGCCTTTTTATTTAACGGAGGATATATATGGAGCAGCGGTCACCGATTACGATTAAGCCACCTGCTACATTTGAGGAACAGCTTCAAATTTTGAAAAGACGTGGTCTCATTGTTGAAGATGAGGATTTCGCTATCCGCGCTTTACAACGAATCAACTATTACCGGCTAAGTGCATACGGGTTGAGTCTAAAACACAACGATCAATATCATCAAGGCGCGACCTTTGCACAAATACACGCCCTATATGAATTTGATCATCGCTTTCGTTATTTGATTATGGAAATGACCGAGCAAGTTGAAATTGCTTTTCGTACTCATATTTCTTACCACATTGCTCATACCTATGGTCCTTTGGGGCACCTTGAATCAACGAATTATGAATATGCAGCTTACCATGCAGCTTTTTTAGCAGAGCTAGACAAGGAGATAAATCGATCACAAGAAATTTTTATCAAGCATCACTTTGAAAAATATGAGGGTGTAATTCCTGTCTGGGTAGCCATTGAAGTGTTGTCATTTGGAGCTTTGTCAAAATTATATGCCAACTTGAAAAACGAAGATAAAAACCATATCGCTAAAAGCTATTATCAAGTCCCTGCCATTTATCTTGAAAGTTGGCTTAAATGTTTGTCCTATGTTCGGAATATTTGCGCCCATTATGGCAGACTGTACAACAGACCGCTAACAAGTAAACCGAGATTGCATCCAAAAGCAAAAAAACTAGGAATACGACAAGATCGAATCTTTGCCCATCTATACATCCTGAAGCAACTGATATCTGACCGCAATAAATGGAATAACAGCTTTATTATCCAATTTCAGTCTTTACTAGCTGAGTTTGAACATGTCGTCGAACTAGAACGCATAGGTTTTCCGGAAGATTGGGAGAAATTATTAAGGAAGTGAAAAGGAAGATCCGTAGACCGATCCTTGCTGGACGGTCTTTTTTGCTGTCTGTTTTTGCAGCACGGAATGTATAGAACAAAAAGATAGACATTATTTTTTTTCGGAAGACAATTTACCTGCCTTCTTTTTATGCACTCATTTACGGATAGGAGCGTGGAAGAATGGAGATGGTGAATCGGCAGGAAAAAATTATAAACATATTTAGGAGGCTCTTATGAAAAATCATATTCATAATGCCCGTGTAACTTTAACGCCAAGCGAAGAACAGAAAACAAGAATGCTGAAAGAAATCCATGCGCAAATAGATGCATCCCAAAGAAATGACAGAATGGATTCACCGATTCAGCGTAGGATGTTTGTCCCTGCTGCAGCTATGGTCATGATGCTGGTTCTTTCCGCAACAGCATATGCATCCATAGATGGCAACGTAGTCTCGTTAATAAAAAATGGGTATTCGTAAAAGTGTATTGAAAAAGGGTCATAACAACCCCTCCTCGAATACGTCTGATTAGAGTTGAAATGTCCGCTCTGAGAATGACGGTTTGTTCCTCATTTTCGTTAAGCTGCGAATGCGAATATGATCCCTTGGGGTCACCAAAAGCGAAGCACGCTTCTTGCCGGAAGGCATTTAGTGTGTTTTTTGCTTTTCCGAAAGGAGGTTTAATCTATTGGATTTGCACCATTTCTATATCGAGGGCATTCAATTACGCCGATATAAATTTATGTGTGGCGAAATCCTTAGCACTTTGATTATAAGATAGAGACAGAAGATAAGTGCGAGGAAGGAATTGCTACTTAATCAATTAATGTCTGGAGGAGATATGAATGAAAAAGGTTTTGCTTTCTACACTGGCTGCAGCTACACTCCTGGCCGGCAACTTCACTGGAACAACGCCGAAAGCGGAAGCGGGTGCTGTGGATACCGCAAAAAATATTATCACAGCGGTTGTTGCAAAGTTCAAAGATGTGAGTGGTCATTGGGCTGAGAGTGTAATCGCTAAGGCCTATGATCTGAAATTGATTTCCGGATACGAGGACGGAACATTCAGACCAAACGGCCAAATCACAAGGGCTGAGTTTGCTGCTATCCTCAGCCGTGCCACCAAACTTCCTACGGCTACCGGCAGCGACCCGTTCAATGACATGAAGGGACATTGGGCAGAATCGGCAGTTACGCAGTTGGTTGCTCAAGGTTTCATCAATCCGAGTGACTATCCTAACGGCTTTAATCCGAATACTCAGTTGACCCGTTACGAGATGATGAAGTGGATCGCTAATGGGTTGATGAAATCCAATGCATCCTTTAAGCAAGCATTCGAGGACACCAAGAACACTTTGCTTCCGACACCTGAAGCAGTTAAGGGCCAAATCAGCGCTGATAAGGTTCCATATATGGCCTTAGTTCGTGGCACTGACATTATTACCGGATTTGAAGATGGGTCTCTTCGTCCGCAAAATACCACAACAAGAGCCGAAGTCGCCGCGATTCTTCTGCGTTACATGGATGTTGAAGGAAAAGACGCAAGTTCTTATCAAGCTCTCAATGAGTTGCGTGAGGTTGGAACCACTGGAACCAATCTTACTTCGATCAGTAATTATCATTACTCAAATGGGTCGGCAAAAATCCCCGATCTGTCTAAGATCACGTCGAGTGCTGGCGTACTTAAGATTAATCGACTGATTGTTGTTGACGCACGTACAGATACACCTAAAGGCGTTTATGCGCCGCTTTTCCTTGCCGAAGGGTATAAGACCGGAGCATATCGAACCTTTGTTGATGTCTCCTTCACATCTAACCTTCCTGAAGCAGACATCATTACGATTAACAAGGGTTTTGCCAATTCCCTTGTAACCTTTAACAGATTGAATCGTTCACTTGCGGAAGAGCACGGTTTGGTAACCCTTCCTGGCAATCCACGGGACTTCCTTCAGAAAGGGAAGGAAAAACGCTTTTGGATCACTTCATCATTGAGAGCAGATGGATGGGGATATTTCCTTCAATCGGATACAGGCGGAAATTTTAGTATTCAAAATAAATAATAAGCCGGTGGTGAAAGGAAGGTATGAGTAGAAGAAATAATCGAATTGCAAGTTTTTTCCTAACGGCCGTTCTTCTTACAACCACTGTGTTTGGTAGTAGTGGATTGTCAACAGTAAATCAGACAATTTTTTTAAGGACTTCTTGGCGATACTGAACAGGCGTCATATAGCCTAAGGTTCCATGAATGCGATACTTGTTAAACCAGTTTACGCAATCGTATAATTCCAACTCCAGATGACGAAGACTCTGGAAATTCATCTGATTCACAAACTCTGTTTTCATGATCTTGTAGGTGGCTTCAGCGACAGCGTTGTCGTACGGACAGCCTTTCATACTCAGCGATCGGCCAATTTCAAACGTCTTCAAAAGCTCGTCCATCTTTTGATTTTTGAATTCGCTACCACGGTCGGTATGAAACCATTGAAGCTGGCATAAATCGCCTTGTACCGTGGCAAAAGCGCGGGAAATCAGAGCAGCGTCCTTGTTTGGACCTGCACTATGCCCAATGATCTCTCGATTGAACAAATCGACCAGCACACAAATGTAATACCATCGGTTCTTGACCTTCACATAAGTGAGATCGCTGACGACGAAGCGTTTGACTTCCTCCTGCTCGAACTCTCGGTTCAGAACACTCCGTCATGGCTTCATTACAAGCGGTTTTGCGGGGCCTATATTGAGCCACGGTGTAGGTAGAAACGAGTCCTTGCTCTTTCATGATTCGACCAATTCTACGTCTGGAGACGACGAATCCGCGATCCTGGAGTTTGACTTTGATCTTTCGTGTACCGTAAGTTTTTCGATTCTTATGGAAAATATCCACAATTGCTTCAGTTACATTGTCTTCGTTCGGTTGTTCTTTCGTTTCATAGTAAAACGTACTTCTTGCGATTTGCAGGACGTCGCACATTGCTGATACCGAGTATTTATCAAGGTTGTTCTGGATGATAGCTACTTTCGTCCCATGATCAGCGCGGCTTGCTTTAAAATGTCCACCTCCATTTTCAGACGCTGGTTCTCTTTTCGTAAAGCGATCAGTTCATTTTCTTCTGATGAGCGATTGTCCTTCTCCTTGAAGGAGCACGTTGTCTGAGCTTGCTTGATCCAGCGGTCTAAAACGGAGGCAGTGAGGTCATATTCCTCCACAATCGCTGCTCTGGATTTCCCGTTTTCATAGAGTTCCACCATTTGTTTTTTAAATTCTGAGGTAAAGGTACGTCGTTGGTGTTTTGGCATTGTAGAGATCCGCTCCTTAGGATGATAGGTTTATTCTACATGCCCTTATTTTTTCTGTCCAACTTAGTATAGCCGATCCAGTTACCGTGCCAATTAATAAGGATGGGAACCAAGGAGCAAACGTAGGCCATGCATTTATTCCATCTCCAGATAGATATGTATTAATATACGTAGGGGACTTGCCTGGCACTATGCCATCCGTTAATTTAAGCATTCAAAGTCAAACCAACAGCAATGTCCAGTGGTGGAGATCGAATATTAAGGGCAATTCGCTGGTTGTTATTGACACAGGCAGTTACAGCAACCACACTTTCCAAATCAAAACAAGCACGAATGGAGGCAAATTCAAGAAGTACATATTTTGAATGGACTACCTCTAGCACTAATTAAGGTGTTATCCATAATCTCAAAGAAGCACTGCCCCCCGGCAGTGCTTCTTCATGTTAGAAAGCAAACTTTTCTCTTGAGTTCGTTGTTTTTAGTCCTCAAATTCAGCCTGTTCTTCAGGGGACAGCAAGGCTCTTGCCGCGAGCTCTCTTTCCTTGAATTCAGCGCTTTCTTCAGGTGTCAATTTCCTTATTGTAATGGAGGTTCCCGGTGGTATTGAGTCTGGACGCAGCCCATAATCGTCTTCTTCAAATTCAGCCTGTTCTTCAGGAGACAACAAAGCTCTTGCTGCAAGTTCTCTATCTTTAAATTCAGCACTTTCTTCAGGAGTTAATTTTCTTATTGTAATAGAAGTTCCCGGAGGAATGTCGCCTGAATGAGAATTGTCATTACGGCTATCTTTATCCGGAGCTGGTTCTGGGATTAGCCGAAGTTCAGGGCCGAATAGTCCCGGTTTATCTTCCTCTTTAGGTACCATCGTGGTTGATGGAGTTTGGATGGCACTTAATCCGTTGTTAGCCGAAGATTCGACGGGAGCAGTGACGGATGGAGCTTTCGTGCTACTTTTTTTAGGTTTGGGCTCGGTTGCAGGCTCGGGATCCAGTGTAGGTACGGGTTGAGGTTCTTTGACTTGGACTTCCTCATCCGATTCATTCTCCGCTACAAGTGTAGCAGGAGCTTGACTTGGCTGTGCCTCAGCAGGGTTGGGTTCCTTCTCAATTACCGCACCAGCAGGGGCCGCTTTCGGAATTTGCTCGCTTGGTCGAACCTCAGCCTGACCTTCCTCATATGGAATGACTTCTGGCGAATAGTGAGCAGCCCATACCGCTGCGGATGTGCTAATTGCGGCAACGGAAAATACAGCTGTTATCGTCAGATATAATGTTTTCTTTCTTAGTTTCTTTACATTCAGCATCATCATTAATCTCCTTTTCAATTGTTGGCCATCACCCGATAAGGAGGCGCAAAATCGCACGGGTAAATGCCTTGTTCCCGCCATGACGTTCAAAATCGTCTCCCCGTACCGTTTTCGCTCGGCATGGGACATCTCTCTGACAACTTCTTCATCGCAAGACAGCTCGCTCCAGGTGTGAATATCCTTACGGAGAATGTGTATGAAGGGGTTAAACCAATGCAAGGCTGACGCTCCCAGGGTGAAGGCCTTGACCCATAAATCTTTCCGTTTCAGATGGATCAGCTCATGACGCATGACCATGTCCATATTCACGTTAACGATATTCTCTTTAGGAAGATAGATGGTCGGTTTCCATAACCCGATAAGAACAGGGCTCCGAAGAGCAGAGCTGTAAGCAAGCCGAACGTTGCGCTTCAATCCAAGAGGTTCTTTAATCAAGGAGAGTTGTTCAACTGCCTGGCTGTCTCTCGGAACGGCGGTGCGTGAATGTTCTAGTGTCCTTACAAATTTGCGATAGCAGTACAGCTGCCATGTTGCAAAAACGATCACGCCGGTTGCCCATACGATAATAAGGAATAGAGCTGCTTGAGCTGTAATGGTCTGCCCCGTAATAAGCGGTTCCGGACTGAACCCTGAATAAGTTCCGGATAGCCCTTGTTCCACTGTTGAAGGCTGCCCGCCGATAGCCGGGACGGTAGCTGCCGCGTTGAAAGTCAGCGATACGATCCACTGAATACCTAGGACTACGGGGAATAGAAAAAAGCCTACGGCCATTTTGCTAAGTCCATAACGCCATTTGGTCGGGAAGGCGCCGGCGGGCAAGAGCCGCAATATAAGAATACAAGCTACGACGACGCTTCCGGTGGCATTCAGCGTAATCAGTAGTTCAAGAATGGTATTCATGGGCTGCACCTACTTTCCGGAAAACCATTGCTTCAGCTCTTTAATATCTTCATCCGAAAGCTTGTCGCCGTCATATAAGGCAGCGATTAGGTTCTTCACCGATCCCTGGTATAATCCGTCCAGTACATGCTGCGTCTCGGCCAGCTTGTAATCTTCCGGTGAGATCAGGGGCGTATACATGTTCGTTCGGCCATGCCTTGTGGCTTCCAGTGCCCCTTTATCCACCAGACGCGACAGGAAGGTAGAGATCGTCTGGGCCTTCCACGCTTTGCCCCGCCCCGCAAAAATCCGTAGCAATTCCGTCGATGTGACAGGAGGCTCACACTCCCAGATCACCTCCATGAGTTCCATTTCCGTATCCGATAGCTTCTGAACTTGGTTCACGGTGAACACCTCACTACAGTCGTTATGCGTCCATAACGAAATGAATTACTACACTACGTAGTGATTATAATTTACTACAGGTTGTAGTGGGTGTCAAGGGAGAGGGGATTTAGGACGATTTGTAGTGGGGGAAAGCCAAACCTAACTGGCTCCTGCTGCGTCTGCTTTTACAACGGAATTTATTTACTGAAGCTTTGAGATAGGCGTGAACTGATCTGTCTACAAATGCTATCATTTAGGTAGCTTGATTGAGGAAATGACGGATACCTGAGGAAAGGAGCGATCATATGAGTAATACGAACAAACAAATCGCTTATAAAGCACTAGTCAATCAACGGAAAAAAATGCACGATATGTGATCCTGCGCAATGCGAGCTGATAAATCCAGGACTGGTGCAGGACAAGTCCCTTGATACCAATAAAATCGGCCACTGGACAGAGTGGCAAGGCAGTCTGGATGCCAAAATAATGGTTGTTGGACAGGATTGGGGAGATTTCAACACACTGGTTGGACAAAAAGGGAAATCCAACGTAGAAGAAAGTGCGACGAACCGCGCATTGGTTCAATTGTTGAATATCGCTGGTGTGGACATTGACGAGCGTACTGCAAGAAACAGACACGAGGATTTATTTTTTACCAATGCGATATTGTGTATGAAAACAAAAGTCGGTTTAGCAGGTAAAGTGAGAGGATCGTGGTTTCGAAATTGCGTGTCCACATTTCTTAAGCCGCTCATCGAAGACATTATTCAACCTAAAGTTGTAATCACTCTGGGAGAGAAGGCTACCAGGTCCTTACTGTGTGAATATGGGCATAAAGGAATAAAATTCAGAGAATTGGTCGAACGTGATTCACCGATCAAGGTCAGCGGGAATACGGTTGTGTTTCCGGTATTTCATTGCGGCAGTTTAGGACGAAGAAACAGACCATTCGAACAGCAAAAGTTGGACTGGCTGCGAATCAAGCGTTACCTGGAAAGTCCATACGATGATAGAATGTCAATCTAGAAATGAAAGGATTGGTTCATTTTTGCATAGGAGTTGGTCCAGATGTTGGCACTGAAAACGATGATTTCAAGCTTTTTTCAGCATGTACAAGATCATAAAATCGAAATATACAACGAATTCAGCTTACAGCACGAGTTGGGGATTTACTTACGAGAAAGGCTCCCTCAATATAAAGTTCAGTTTGAGCGTAATGTTTCGTATTTTTCAAGCCAATCCAGCACCATTAAAAAGGAAATCGACATCTCAATATTTACGAAGGATTACACGGAGAAGTATGCAATTGAGCTGAAATGCCCTTTAAAGGGACAGTATCCTGAACAAATGTATTCCTTTGTGAAGGATATAAAATTCATGGAGCAGCTGAAGGCTCTAGGATTCGCTAAGACAGCTTGTGTTGCACTGGTATCCGACAAACCCTTTTACCAAGGGACAAATAATAGAGGCATCTACAAGTTTTTCAGGGAAGAGTATGCGGTTTACGGGAACATCTACAAACCTACGGGTTCCGGCAAAGATGAAGAATCCATGTCGCTATCGGGTAGCTATGCGATTGACTGGAAGGACTTAAATGCTCAAAGTAAATTTTATATTGTAGAAATAGAGTAGGGAGTAGGGGACAAATCTAGGTTTATGAGCTAGGTTAAACATAGAAGACATCTTATATAACCCTCTATTCACTAGAGCCTTTATGCTCTTCAGTTATGATAAAATAAAGATACATAATTAACCATGTAAAGGATGAGAATCTATGCCGGTATACAATAAGCTAGTTCGGGATCTGATTCCCCAAGTCATTGAAGCTACAGGCAAAGAATTTCGCACGCGGATCTTGGATGAGGAAGAGTATAAGAAAGAGTTGATACTAAAGCTGAAGGAAGAGTCGGAGGAATACTTTGCTGCTGAGAGTTCGAAGGAGTCGTTGGAAGAGCTTGCAGATATGCTTGAGGTCATCCGGGCATTGGCGGTTGTGCATGGAGCAACATGGGAAGAGCTTGAAGCCCTGAGAGAGAAGAAGGCGGAAGCTCGAGGCGGATTCCAGAAACGGGTGTATCTAATCGATGTCGACGACAACGCTTAATGTCAAGCTGATTACGGAAAACTTAGCAGATGATCTAATCACCGGGATGCAGAATGCTTCCGGAATCTATATTATGACTTCGTTCATTATGCAGTCAGGAGTACGATTGCTCGCGCCCCATTTGAAAGGTGCAATCGAACGGGGAGCTGAGGTTAAGGTTCTCGCTGGGGATTATTTGTTCGTTACGCAGCCGGAGGGGTTGCAGGCATTACGTGATATTGATCCTCGGCTGGAGGCAAGGCTATGGCGTAGTATGGGAACATCCTTTCATCCCAAAGCCTATTTGTTTGACTACGAAAACGGTGAAGGGCTCCTTATTGTTGGCTCCTCTAACTTCTCCATGTCCGCCATGAGAATGGGGATGGAGTGGAACCTGGCTATGAATGCAAAGGCCGAGCCTTATACGTTCCAAGTGGCATTAGAGAAGTTTATGCAAAACTTTTATCACGATTCTACGCTGCCGCTCAATGACAACACCATTGCTCTGTATGAAGCGGAATATCGGACGTACCATCGCAAAAATCCAGAGCTAATTCGAATGATCACCGAGATGGAGGAGAATGAGTACCGAACCGAAAACGCCAGCGATCCTGTAGAGGATAAGGTTCCGGAAGACGAACAAGCTTCGATTCATCCACGTTTTGCTCAGATTGATGCTCTTGACGCGCTAGAGAGAACGTTAGAAGAAGAATATGACAAAGCCATGGTCGTGATGGCCACCGGACTCGGAAAAACCTATCTTGCGGGCTTTTTCGCTCAGCGTTTTCAACGCGTACTGTTCATTGCGCATCGAGAAGAAATTCTCTATCAAGCCAAACGGTCATTCCAGCGCATCATGCCGGACAAAACTTTCGGTATCTATAATGGTGTAAAAAAAGAAGGGAACGCGGATTGCGTTTTTGCTTCCATCTACACGCTTGGGATGAAGAAGCATCGTGAATCGTTCGCACCGGACGGATTTGATCTTATCGTGGTGGACGAATTCCATCATGCAGCTGCAAACTCATACCAATCGGTTATCCAGTATTTTGAGCCGAAATTTCTACTAGGTATCACAGCTACCCCAGACCGAATGGACGGGAAGGATGTGTATGCGCTTTGTGATGGCAACGTCGCCTACCAAATTCATTTCATTGAAGCCATCCGTCGCGGCTGGTTGTCCCCGTTCCAATACTATGGGGTCTATGACGATACAGATTATTCATCCATCCGATGGCTTGGAACGCATTATGATGACGAGCAGTTGACTGCAGCTCAGTTGAGAGAGTCGCTGGCTGACAAGATCTACGATGCCTGGAGAGAGCATAAGCAAACACGGACGATTGGCTTTTGCTCATCAATCCGACAAGCGGATTTTTTGGCGGGGTATTTTCAAGACAGAGGAGTAGCTGCAGTCAGCCTTCACTCTGGTACCGTAGGAATTACGAGGGGAGAGGCAATAGACCGTCTGGATAGAGGAGATTTAGAAATCATATTTACGGTGGATTTGTTCAATGAGGGAGTAGATATTCCTAGTGTCGATACGCTGCTCTTTGTCCGACCGACCGAATCCTTAACCGTATTTACACAGCAGGTTGGCCGAGGACTGCGGTTATCAGAGCAAAAGACGCACTGCACAATCATTGACCTCATCGGAAATTATCGTAATGCAGACGTGAAGCTGCGATTATTCGCTAATGACGGTGAAGGGAAGAGAACGGCCAAGGAACCGGTCATCCCGACGGTACCGGATGGATGCGAGCTCCATTTGGAGACGTCTGTTATTAATCTGCTGGACGAATTAAGCCGTAAGAAGCTGCCGCATCGCGAGCGTCTACACCGTTCTTTCCTGGATCTCAAGAATGAGCTTGGTCGAATCCCTACCTATCTGGAGCTTCATCTTCATGGGAGCTCGAACAGCTGGGAATATCGGAATGAATTCGGTTCTTATATCGGCTTTCTCCTCTGGGCCGAGTGCTTAACGAAGGAAGAAGAGGACATCTATTATCGATATGAGGCTTGGATACGCGATGTCGAGAAGACCGTCATGACCAAGAGTTATAAAATGATCGTGCTCCTGTATATGCTCGAGCGTGGGCCTGAGCACTGGGCAGAACCGGTTACTTCTCAGGAGGTAGGGCCATTCTTTCACAGCTATCTAACAGAAAAGGAATACCGGAGGCGAATCGATTTCTCCGATAAGGATTCGAAGCGACTCTGGGAATACAATGAGATCGGCGTTAGCCAGCTCATTGAGCGGATGCCAATGACGAAATGGGGCTCGGCTAAAGGAAGCATGACCCGCTTCGAGGATGGTGTGTTTAGTCTAAGATTCGAACCTGCTCCTGAGCATCTATCCATACTGCACCGGTGGACGAAGGAGATTTGTCTGTATAGGTTGCATCATCATTTCGAGCGAAAAGAGGAAAAGCGGGGAGCTCATCTATGATATGTGGAATGGAGGTTATTACCTACCGAAAAAAGGAGATTTGCCGCTGGATGTTGGCAATCTCCTTTTTTACTATTCATTATTCTCCTTATTTTTCATTAGTTCGCTTGGTAAGTCAGCATCAAGATTCGACAAACCTTCCAAATAGGATTGTCTGAATTTTTTTGCATTGGAAATTAGAACTTCATCTTGTGTTTTGTCTTGGATAGCAGTTATAAAATTATCATGTACAATTAATTGTACAACATAACCCATTGCCATGGACCGAAATGAAGCGAACATGTTCTTTCAGTTCATCAACAAGCTTTATGGTCAAACATCGATTATTTTAACTTCCAACAAAGGCCCCGAAGATTGGGGCGAACTCTTGGGGGATCAGGCCATTACAACGGCGATCCTTGACCGAATCCTGCACAAAAGCGAGGTGATTCAGCTGAACGGAGACAGCTATCGCTTGAAGTATCGGCAGACGATTTTTCAGAACGTTTAGTGTTCAAAATTAATTAGCAAAAATTGTTCAAAAGGTCTTGACGGTTACAGGCAGATCTACACCTCTAATCCAGGGGGCTGGCCCCCGGCTATTTATCGCGAAAGAATGCTGGCACAAGCCGCTTAGTAATGGGATTTCAGTATGAGGGTGTTTTCAAACTGCACTTTTTTTGACAACTCCAGTGCTTTGCTCTTTCCAAATGATGAGCTCTCAATTGATCGTGGTAACGTGACATTTTCATGTGCCATTCGTGCATCTGGCGAATATAAGTGGCGTGGTCATGGGTATACATAGGCATTGCATAGTGAGTAAAAGTAAAATGGACTTACCCTGTTCCCTGCCTGTTTAATATATTTTTTAGTTCTAAAACAATCCAGACTAATACTGGAATTGCCACAGAGACTGTCGCCGATAACGGGTAAAGCGTTGTAACGTAAAGATCGTCGAAATGGCGATGATTTTCAATGCCTGCAAAGGTGATAACGAACACCGCAATTGTGATTGCCAGATGCACCGCCCACTCTTTTTTAAGTCCTAACCATTGGCGAATTCCGTTATTCAGAACAATCTGGAATGTTGACATCCTTATTACACAACCTAAAACCATGACGGCTATACCATAGACATCAAAACGTTCAATAAATCCGAACTTTACCATTCTAACGACGCTTTGAGCCGCATATTCAAGATTCTTAACTTGTTCCAGACCGAAAATCATTAGAGTACTCGAGATGGTCCCTAGAAACATGAATGTAATGAGTAAAACGAATACGGAGTTGGTAAAAAACAACGATTTCGATTTAGCGTGATCTTTTTTTAACTTCAGCATCAGCAGTATGATAAATTCCCCGAACAAGGCTGTAGTTACTAACATGCCGCTCATCAGAGGCATCAACCCTTGCTCGAATAAAGGAAACAGATTTTGGTGATCTTTTTCCGGTATCGTTGCAATTCCTATTGATACTCCGGTAAAAATAATAATTAACAGTAAAATTTCACTTATGCGCGCTATACTTTCGATTCCTGTATGAACTGCATACAATACCACAAGATAAAAAGCTGCCCCCAAAGCCCAACTAGGTGTTTCCGGCAAAAAAACTACTTGGATAAAATCGAGTAATGCGTAGAGTGTAATCACTAACATATACATAAAATAGACCAGGAATGCCAGTGAAAGAGCTTTTCCCAAAATGGTGCCGAACCCCAGCTCCGACAACTCAACAAGCGTTTTTGACGGGTACAGCTTATGAAGACGAAATAAAATAAAGCCAAATAATAAGCCAATGGGAATTGTACATAAAATGGCCGCCCATGCATCTCTTCCGGACAAGAGAAACATAGTATGCAAAAGTACCATATGGCCCATAACAGGCAAAATCATTGAAAGCAAAAAGACGGACTGTCGGTAGGAAATAAATTGCATATCGTCTCACCTGATTTTATTTTCCAGGGTTATTATTAATTAACCCATTTTTAGGAAGGTGGGTTTTCACACGAACATCCACTTCAATGGAGGGATATATCGTTTCCCAGTGCTGATGATGATTTTTCCAGTACTGTTTATCTTGACGGTTAATGACTCCTGCGAATCCGAAAATATTTGCTTTTAATTCTTTTTGAATTTTTCTTATCGCATGTTCGACTTCTTTTTTAACCGTCTGTGCATAGGATTGTTCAATTGACTTTATTGTCGTATCATTTAGTTCCAATGGCCTGGTTATACTGCCTAGGAATCCCGTCTCATTAATCTCTATAATGATTTTGGGTTTATTATCCATCACCTGACTCCGCATAGACGATTGAGATTTTTTAATCTCTATAGAAAGATAATTCGGCACTTCATCATTCCCGGGTTTATATTGGACCACTTGAAGTCCACCCTGAACTTCACCTACTACTCTTAACATCCCCCTCGTTTCCTTTGAATTTAACTCTCCCACCATTTTGTCGTCTTTAAAAACCGCCGTGCCGAAAATTTCAAAATTTTGCTTTCCATTCCGTATTATTGGAAGATAAGGATCTTCGTATGGTTCCATTAATTTTTGAATAAAATCATGCAATTCCACTTTCGGCGCCTTGGCCAAGCTTTCTTGTTCTTCCAAGGCAAGCTGCATTGCGGCGGCAGGAATGGGATTGATATTGCTTTTCATGTTTAAGAGATCCTTGGCCTTGCCCTTTGTGACAAAAACATTCATGCGAAAACGGGGTTCGTGATCTCGGGCCAAAAAATCAATGCGGGGGCGAACTCCGGTCTTGGCAGCTTCTTCACCTATAATATAGGCATTAATATGATGCCAGATTTGTTTTTTTCCCCCTTTTATAATTAAATCGCGTACCGCTTCAAAAACGGTAAAGCCAGTAGTACTATTCACAAGTACCGCACCTGATTTGTTCTTTTTCACCTCGCCGGGTTTCACTACCTGAGTCGTGGCCTCAAATTTATTTTCATCTTTTACATCAATGCCGACTGCAGCAACAATTCCAACATCCTTCAATTCAGACCTACCCCAACATCCTGTTAATACAAGTATAGAAATAATAAGAAAGACCCCACCCGAAATTCTCATTTATTTCGCACTCCTTTAATCATTTTCGTAATTTTTCGGAGGATGAGGTCTCTGTCCTTCGGCTTGTCGAATTTCATTTACTGTATTTAAAACTTCGGGACGCCGATTTAGAGCCCACAATGGAGTTCGAATAAATAAGTCCTTCCATCCGCTCCATGTAATCGGAAACAAAGGGGACATATATGGAATGCCGAAGGAACGAAGGGATGCTACGTGAAGCATCAATGCAGCAACGATTAAGATCATACCGTATAGCCCGAATGTTCCCGCAGCGAACAAATATAGAAACCGAAGTATTGCCGCGACATCGGCAAGACCGGTGACCAGAAACCCGGTAATTGCAGAAACAGCAATAACTATTACTGTCGGTGCTCCGACAAGACCTGCATTGACCGCCGCTTCACCGATCACCAAGGCACCCACAATGGAGACAGCCTGTCCGACCGGTCTTGGCATTCGAACTCCTGCTTCTCTAAGCCATTCAAATGTAATGAGCATTAATAACACTTCTATGGCCAAAGGGAACGGCACACCTTCTCTGGATGCAGCAATGCTGATTAATAATTCAGTTGGGAATATCTCCTTATGAAAATCCTGAAATGCCACATATGCACCCGGTGAAAGAGTGGTTACCAAGAAACCGGCCAGTCTGAGCAAGCGGATGATGGTTGCATAATAGGGACGCGAATAATAATCTTCTGAAGACTGAAACGATTCAAACATAAGATGAGGAATGACCAATACCGTGGTACTTCCTTCCACAAATATAGCTACTCTTCCTTCAAGCAACCGTGCGGCAACGACATCCGGTCTTTCAGTATTGGCGACCGTAGGAAATATTGAGAAGGGAACATCTTCGATAAATGCTTCGATATAACCGCTTTCCAATACGGCGTCAATTCGAATACGCTGGAGTCGTTTCTTAACTTCTTCTACAATTCCAGGCGAGACAATGTCATCAATATATGCGATTGCTACTTCAGTTTGTGTAACCTCGCCCACAACCATTTGGGTAATCTGCAGCTTGGGATGATGAATCCGGCGCCGCAGCATGGATGTATTGATACGAAGGGTTTCAACGAACCCTTCCCTTGGTCCGCGCACAGTGGTTTCCGTTACCGGTTCCTCAATGCCTCTGCTTTCCCAGGCCCGCACTCCCAGAACCAAAGCTTCGTTTAACCCATTAATGAATAGAAGTGAATCCCCTTTCATTAACTGCGCGGTACTTTTTTTCATTGAACTTTCTTTTTTTATACTGCTTATGTTAATTACGGTATTCTCAATATGCTTAAGAAGATCAGATTCATTTCCTTCTTGAAGACTAAGACTCATTAGCGGTTTTAGAACATGTTCATTTACCATCGTTTTATCGAACAGACCGTCGACTGCCACAAAAAAAGCTTCTACATCTTGATTTTTACCGATTGAAAAAGATCGAAAAACAATATCGGAGCTTTCTTGATATAGTTTTGTTAAAAAAGAAACATTATCAGATAATGTAGCAGATATGAACTGCTCTTCTATCTCAGGTTGTCTGCGTATTTCTTTTTGATACTTTATTTTACTTTTTATCCATTTAATCAAGGGAATCACCAATAATAATATTCCCTAAAAATGGGTAACTATTCAGGTACCCCTTAAATCCCTGCTGGACTCAGCGGGATTTTGTTTTAAACTCGAACCATGAAGATTCAAGGACGAAACCTTGCTCAAGAAAATATCGAATGGATCAGCGGTCTTATCGCGGATCATCCAGACTGGCAT
Source organism: Paenibacillus naphthalenovorans (assembly GCF_001465255.1). Taxonomy (NCBI): domain Bacteria; kingdom Bacillati; phylum Bacillota; class Bacilli; order Caryophanales; family Paenibacillaceae; genus Paenibacillus; species Paenibacillus naphthalenovorans. Next base: position 4,798,497 of record NZ_CP013652.1, read on the forward strand.
CGAAGCCGCCTTTCCCAGGAAATTTGTATAGCGTGGAACTGGGTGAATGCCAATGGTCAACTCAAAGACATGGCTTGTCGGACCATGCTTCTTAAATTAGAGCGAATGGGACAGATCACGCTCCCGCCACCACGCTCGGTTGGTGTTGGAAATGCGGTCAGACATCTTCGCTCTGTCCCCCATTCCACATATGACATTGTGTGTACGCTGCGCGAATTGACACCTCTGCGTATCGAGGCGGTTCGTGAGAAGGCCATGTCCCGCCTGTTCAAACATCTGCTGGCGGAATACCATTACCTCGGCTTCAGCGGTACCGTCGGCGAGAATATGAAATACCTCGTCTTCGATCGGCAGCAGCGTCCGCTTGCTTGTCTGCTCTTCGGTTCCGCCGCGTAGAAGGTCGCTTACCGCGATCAGTGGATCGGCTGGAATGCGGCTGCTCGGCAAGAGGCTCTGCCATTCATCACAAACAACATGAGATTTCTCATTCTGCCATGGGTCCGTGTTCCTCATTTGGCCAGTCACATTCTCGCTGCCATCGCCAAACGCGTTAGCGACGACTGGATGTACAAGTATGGACATCCCATCTATATGCTCGAAACCTTCGTCGATCAAGAGCGGTTTCGCGGCGTCTGTTACCGGGCTGCCAATTGGATTCGCGTCGGACAGACGCAGGGGCGCAGCCGCGACGACACGCAGCGTCTGTTCCAAGTCTCGAGTCAAAGATGTGTATCTGTATCCCCTCATCCCGCACGTAAGGGAGGTGCTCTCCGATGAAACGCGAAGATATTCTTAAAGTGTATGAAGCTGGTCCCGATGCCGTCGTCAATTTGGTTCAAGGGTTAATTCGGGAATTCACCGCCGAAATCCATGAATTGAAAGAACGAGTCAAAACACTTGAAAACCAATTGATCAAAATAGCCGCAATTCCGGTAAACCGCCATCATCGGACGGATTCAAGAAACCGAACTTGGACCATATTGAACCGGGGCGGTAGAGAGACCGTGGAATGGATGAACAAAAGTATAAGAATGAGTTTTTACGACAAGGAACGGGAGCTATTAGAAAGGAAAGGCACTAAAGAGACCACTTCTTCTATACAAGTAGATTCGTAACGCTTGTAAGGAACTAAAAAGTCCGGTAGCTCATGATGTATCTTACAACAACCGGTACAGCGTAATCTTCGAAGCGATAACACCTTGACTTCTCCCGTAGCATTCCTACTGATTCTTTTCCGACTCCCCACAACAGGGGCAGGGAACCACTTCCACACACCTAACAAAAAACGCCGGTAATCTTCTCAACCAGCTCATAATTTGATACAATGACCATGTTGAATTTTTGTGTGAGGATGTCTCCAGTGAACCTGCTCGAACAGGTACACGTTTATGGGGGCATCCTTTTCCTTTACTGTGATACGGTCATTATATTCGTCAATCCCTGGACAGGCAATTCAGTCAGCTATTGGGCATTATGATTCAGCGGCAACATTACTATATTTAGTATGTATTGACTATTACAATTTATACATATATTGCACATAATTGAATTTGTTACAAAAAAACATACGTGGAGGTTTTGTTATTGAATAAGATTTTTGGTAAGAAAAAATTGCTTTTAGCATCCACTTATACTACAGTTGCTAGAGCTCAGTTAAGTAATACTGCGGTTACCTACCAAAACAATGCACGCAGCTTGATTACGAATTTTAATAACTGGGATAACTCTGACCCAAGTTGGGGTGTAAGTGTAGTTAGCGGATTTTAAGTAAGTATTGACCTTTGTATCAAATAACAGAAGGAAGGAGAGCATTCTTATGGATAGATCAACATTATGGCGCTCTCTTGCTTTTATCTCCATAGGAATCATGTTATTGATAGATATTATAGGTGTTATTTACATTGTTATGAATAATGATCAGGTCATCAAAGGAACAGTCTATATAATTATATGGACTTCGATAATAATCTTTTGGTTATTTAGATTGCGTTCGTGGATTCGTGAAGGTAGATTTTAGAATTAAAGCATATGGCCCTAGCAGTAACACCAGGACAAGGTGCTGGTCAGATTGACGAGAAAGCCCCTTCTATTTGAAGGAGCTACTGAGAACGTACTAAGTTTTGTGTAAATGGTTAAACTTTCCATTAGGGAGATGATCATTTATGCAAGATGCAAAAGACAAGACATTGAAGGAATTAGCTAAGGATTGCCGGACGGTTGAAGATGTTCATGAGATGCTAAAGAATATGTGTCGCGACACCCTACAGCCAGTTGTTTGAAGCCGAAATAGACAACCATTTAGGCTACATCAAGCACAGTTCTGAAGGCGATCTAACAGGCAACAGTCGGAACGGCTACAGTAAAAAGACCATCAAAACAAAGTTTGGCAACACCGAACTGCAGATACCACGTGATCGAAACAGTGAGTTTGAGCCTCAAGTTATCAAAAAGCACGAAACGACCCTCAATGGCTTAGAGGAGCAGATTATTGGCCTCTACGCGAAAGGCATGTCTACTCGAGACATTGAAGATCATATGCGGGATCTGTACGGCATTGACGTATCGTGTCCTAGCTTCACTTTCTCAATAATGCCTAGAAATCGGTGCATGGTGCGGTTTCTAGGCGTTTTTTACTTTGGGACTCGCACCAAAACGCACTAATTTAGTTATCAACCTTAATATAACGAACTGCTCTATACCCCTATATTTAACACATATAACCTTCTAGATATGTTTTATAAGACCATTTTAATCAAAATCAATGTTTGACAATTTATAGGGAATTGATTAAGTTTGTATGTGGGTGTGTAAAAAAATGGAAAGTCAAATTGTTGAAAATTTCAAAGCAAGATATGAGAAGCTTGGTGATCGGACAAATGAAGAAAACATTAAGATTAGGGTAATAGCAGTAAGTTTCGGGAGAAGCTGAGGAAGATGGATTTGCTGATTCTCGATGAGATGGGATACGTCCCGTTCAGCCAAACGGGCTCAGAACTACTGTTTAACGTGATTGCGGATTGTTATGAACGGCAAAGCGTGATTGTGACGTCTAATCTGGAATTTGGACAATGGACGAGTATTTTGGGGACACGAAATTGACGTCAGCGCTGGTAGACCGGCTTGTACACCACGCTCACATTCTCTCGTTTACCGGGGATAGTTTCCGTCTGAAACAGGCGATGGAACGAATTCCGGGTTGATGATTCTACTGGCAAGTGTCTGTCGGCATTTTTCGCTGCCGAAATTAGCATTTTTCTCTTGCGAAAAACAAGCAGTCTGAAATCGAGCAACATTTAAAACAGGAATTGACCTCCGCGCAGTTCAAGCTCATCCTCGAATGGGAGGAAACGTTGAATTACCGACATACGACATACGATTGAAAAGAAATGGATGTACCGTGCCGGACTGCGGGACGGCATGCAAATGGCGCGGGTCTTTTATGCTCCACGATAAGAGGGCAAAGCCTAATGTCATAGATTCGTGTTCTCTATAAAGCTTGGCAATCGGTGTATGGTGCAGATTTCTAGGCTAGATTCATGCACAACAATTTTGATTTTGATAGTACTATCTATAAGAAGTAAGGTAGTTTATACTAAATTATTCATTGATATCAGTCGATAAATATATCAATTAGTATTTACACCTCGGGTGGTTTTCGTGAGAATAGCTCATAATATATCAGCATTAAATACATTAAATAGACTTAACAAAAATAATAGATCTATTGGGAATTCTTTAGAAAAACTATCCTCGGGTTTACGCATTAACAGAGCGGCAGATGATGCAGCAGGACTAGCAATATCTGAAAAGATGAGGGCACAAATCAGAGGATTAGAGCAAGCGGAGAGAAATATTCAAGATGGGATATCCTTAATTCAAACAGCAGAAGGTGGATTAACAGAAATAACTGATAATTTGCAACGAGCTAGAGAATTAGCTGTCCAAGCGGTAAATGATACATTAACTGATGAAGATAGATATATGATTCAGAAGGAAATAATGCAGTTAAAACAAGAAATTGATGATATTGCAAATCTCACTCAATTTAATGGGATTAACCTTTTAAATGTTGAAAACAGTAATTTAACGACAGTAAGCTTTTCTACATATGTTGGTGATAATATATCCTCACTAACAAGATCAACTTTGATTGGAAACAGTGAGAACATACATACGGCAAGTGGAATAAATATTATTTCTGGAGTTAATGATGGGTTGACAATCAAGTTTGATGGTACAGCGTACTCCATTAATATATCGCCAGGATTCTACAGCGGTTCTTCTACTGCATTATACAATGATATTAATACCAAGCTGTCTGCTCTAGGCGCACCTGTTACACTATCTGATGTATATAGTGACTGGGATGATACTCATATGAGAACGTTATTAACGAGTACAATTCCAGGTAACCATACGATTGAGGTTGAAGGGACAGCATTTAATGAGATATTTGCAGCAGAACCCCAATTTGGTGGAAATTATGAAGTTTGGGGAAGAGAAGCTGATTTTTCCGTAGGGTATACTGTTGAAGCAGGCATTAATGATACGTTAAACTTTATTGAAAATGGGGTATCTAAAACAATTGTTCTTACTGAAGGCTCGTATAGTAGAGATGAACTGATTGCGGAGTTAAATAATCAATTTGCCAATGTAGGTGCTAGTATTACCGCTTCAATGTCACCTTCAATTGGAGTAAATATGAGTGCTGGACCTGGAAATAAGCATTATATTCTTAAGCTCACACATAACTACAGTAGTTCGGAAAATGCAATTCAATTAGTGTCAGGCAATGCACTTAATCCCTTGTTTTTGCGTTTATCCCAGCTAGGAGATGTATGGACTCCAAAGACAACCAGTTATCTAAAAACGGATATTGATATTATAAGCGGAATAACGGTAAGAGCTGGACAGAATAAGTGGGAGTTTACTGTTGACGAAGGTATTAAAAAGGTAATAACACTATCACCTGGTTCATATACAGCTACGAGTTTAATCAGTGCTTTAAATAATGAATTCAATAATGTAAGTGCAGGTATAATCGCAGTAAACGATAACGGGGTTCTAAAGTTTGAAAGGGAAATGAATGGTAGTAGTTATACAATTTCAAACTTCAGAGTAATTAATGAAACAAGTAGCGTTACGTGGAGAAGTTTACAAATAGGTGCAAACTCAAGCGATACATTTCAAATCCTCTTAACTGATGCGAGAGCAACTGCACTTGATGTGGATAATATTGACATTTCAAACAGCCAAGGCGCAGAATCTGCTATCTCTAAAATAGATAAAGCATTAGAAAAAGTATCATCAGAGCGTGCTAAATTTGGTGCATATCAAAATGCACTAGAACACATTCATAATAATATTTCAAATTATAAAATTAATTTAACGGCATCAGAATCACGAATAAGAGATGTTGATATGGCAAAAGAGATGATGGAGTTTACAAAAAATAATATTCTCGCTCAAGCCTCCCAAGCCATGTTAGCTCAAGCGAATCAGCAGCCTGAAGCCGTATTGCAAATATTAAGTAATAGTTAACTGCTCTCCAATAATATGGAGGGTTTCTTATTTTTTCCTGCATATTGGGCCGGATCCGTTCCTTGCAGCGGCTTTACTTCGTCCGATGTAGCTGCCTTTGGCAGATGGCTTCCAAGTAGGCGGCAGCCAGCTGCGTGTCGGAGAACTGCCTTGTCACGCTTTCCAAATAAGCACGGATACCTTTGGTTCGGTCTCGTCGGTGATTGGTGTTTTGAATGAGTTGCCCTTTCAGAAAGGAACGTTCATGTTCGGCCAGATACTCTCTAGTATCCAAATCATAGATCCGCAGTCTGGTTTCACATGCTTGTACACCGACCTCTTTGGCAGTGCCGTCATATGTGCCAAGCGGAACCGAGTACCGGTTGCCTTCATACCAGATGGTATTGTCCTTTCGCACGGTCCTTGTTATACTCATTTTAGGAGATTTTATTTTTTCTAGGATCGGGCGAAGGATGTTGCTTTTCGATGGCAAACACTTCGGCTGGTATTTTTTTCGTCGTATGGTGAACCAGGGTGTTGCCGGTCCGATCCAGCCAGGACAAACATTCCTCATTGAGCTTATCTACACTGACAAACATCCGATGGCGGGCAAAGTTTTGTTTCACATATTTCACGACATTCTCCACACGCCCTTTGCTTTCGGGATCCTGTTTCCGGCACATGCGAACGTGGAAGCCGCGCTGGCGTACATAGGATGCAAATTCATGGGTCAGGATCAAGTCGCCGTAGTTTTTACTCGCAAGCAGCAAATGACTTGGTCGTACACAATCTTCCGAGTCATTCCGCCATAATAGACAAAGGCAAGTTCGTGCGCGTCGATCACGTCCTTGGTGACAAAGGGACGGTCTTGCCAATGGATGAATTTATACCTGGAGTGGGAGAGAACGAACGTGATGAACCATAACTTCACCGGGATGCCTTGCAAATTTTTTATTTTCACTTCTCCTAAATCCACTTGCATTTGCTCGCCCATTGGTGGACGTAACTTCTGACGGTGCTCGCTCCGATTTTTAAAATCGGCATGGCGCTCTTTCAGCCAGCCAGGATTTGTGTTGCGGACAGATCCGGGTATTCCCGCAGCCACTGCAAGATTTGCTGCTCATAAGGGTCTAACTTTTTTGCACGGGTTTCAAGCTCTATAAGTTCGTTTTCTTCTGGTGTACGGTTCCGACGAATGCGGAAGCGGATCGCGCAGCTTTCGTGGTTCGGACATTCATGAACAAATTTCGTTTGAAATAACGGTGAACGCAGATAGCACGCACCTCGCGACGGCGCTGCAATCGACTTATTTTCCGTTCAAGCAAAGGACGCCTGGCGGCATGTACAGCGATCAAGCAGTTTCCAATCTGATGGGAGATTTATTCAAATAATAGTTGATATTGAATCAATCAACATTCTTTTGGAGCATCCGCTTAACCCTTTTAATGTTGCTAAGAACACTGATAAGTGTCGATTGGTTTTCACATAACCAATATCAAGTAGAGCAACTAAATTCTTGGACGACAACATTTAACAACAAATTGAATGTACTAATTTCAAGGAGTTAGAAATTCTGAAATTTGACCGAAAAAAGCACTGCGAATATCAAATGTATGAAATATTTGGTTCCGATAATGGGTTCTGTGAGTGGAAAGTAAAAGCAAAAGGATTTGTCCTTTACTGGAATGATTTCGTGTCAGACGCTTGGTTTGTTAATTGGAACAAGCCCTACATAAAACATGGATTTGAATACAAAGAGCATATTTTTCAAAGAGCCGGTTGCCTCAAATATAAAGGTAACCGGCTTTTTGCATGAAGGTAGGAAAGTCAAGTGCCGAAGGTGATTGCTCTGGCCAACCAGAAAGGTGGAGTGGGAAAGACCACAACGGCGATCAATTAAGAAATCGGACTGGCTACTGAAGCGTGCATGTCCTGCAGGGCAACGCTCAGTCATTTTATAAAAATTCCCTTATAATTGGTAAGTCAGGAGGACGGGCTTCACGAGCACGGCCGCGAGGGATACCGGTTCCGCAAATTGCAAACCATCCAAAAAGACGATCAAACGGATTCAGTTCATTCGGGTGCTTAGATCGAATTTCTTTACTCAACCTTGTAATGCGATGTATTATTGTGATACGATGTAATCGGTTGATTTTGAAGGTGAGGTGCAGGTATGGACAAAGAGATCATGAAAGGCAGTATTGATATTTTGCTTTTGTCACTCCTAGATAAACGGGACATGTACGGTTATGAAATCGTAAAGATATTGAAGGAAAATAGTAATGAACTGTACAACATGAGTGAGGGAACGCTGTATCCCGCCTTAAAAAGATTAGAGAATAAAGAATGGCTGCAATCGTATTGGGGAAATTCCGAGAGCGGCGGGAGAAGAAAATATTACAGAATTACACAAGATGGAAAGAAAGAATTGGAAAAGAAATTAAAAGAATGGAATCAAATCAATCATTTAATAAAAGTATGTTCGGAGGGAATCGCGTGGATAAAAAAATCGAAACCTATATTGATAAAATTGTAAGCGAATTAAATTGCGGCGAGGAACAAAAAAGGGAAATCATTGATGAAATGAGGGATCATCTATACTTATTGAAAAATGAATATATAGAACAAGGTTTTACAAATGAAGAAGCGACGCAAAAAGCACTGGAAAATTTCGGGGAACAAAAACAATTGATAAATGGTTTACAAGAGTCGTTATTTCCCTTTTATAAGGTATTCAAGATGGGAACATGGATTTTATTTGGTCTGTACTCCTTGATCATTCTGTTTAAGCTGCTATTTCAGAGAATGATTATACGTATTACAGATTATGCAAACGGTTTTGCGAACCCCTATTATGTTTTTATTCCACCGAATTCAGAAGGATATTTTGATTTGGAAGCTTTAAAGTTTAATTCGAATATCATCCCTTTTAAAAATACGATGGAATACATAACTGGATATGACCGGTTTAACTTAGATATAATCATCAATAACACATTAGGGAATATTTTAATTTTTCTACCATTAGGAATTTTTCTTCCTCTGTTATTTAAAAAATACCAAACCTTCACGAAAGTATTTGCTGCGTCAATTCTAATCAGCTTTTCAATCGAATTCTTACAACTTGTTCTTAAAATTGGACAGTTTGATATCGATGATATCATTTTAAATGTCACCGGTAGTATCATCGGTTTTTTACTTATAGGGACAATAAAGAGTATGATCCATTTACCGAAAGGAAGTATATTCCGAAAAACAACAAATTAATTGCTTTTTCCCTTGGTTGCCTTCCGCAGCTGCTGGTGGTAGCTCTCGATCATATTGGTCGTGTAGATCAGCTTGCACAGATCAGGTGGATACTTAAAGAAGGTAGCGAGCTCGTCCCAGTTGCTGCACCATGAACGGATAATGTTGTGGAGTGCTGCTCACTGTTAGTCAGGAAAGACTAAGAGTTGAGATGTATTGGCGGATATCGTAACGGAGCGGGAGAATGCCCGCTTCTTTTTTTGAACTTATTATGATAGGGGCGGCTAAGGAAGACGCTCTTCTTCTACATACCCCCTCAGTGCCGAATGATTGACTTTTTTGTCGTTGTAACCCTTAACTTAAGCATAATTTTCCTTCGTTTGTTTAAAACCATTTCCATTATTTAATTACTAATGTTTTAACCAATGAGCAGGAACTTTTAAGTAACGAGGTAATCTGGTCTCTTTATTACCTTTAGCCGAGTTAACCTGAGCTTGAGTAAGAAAAATACTTCCGGTAAGATTTGCACCTGATAAATCAGCATCTCTTAAGTCTGAACCAATAAAATCCACTTTTCTTAAGTCAGCGCCCCTCAAATTAGATGCAATCAACAATGCCCCTCTTAAATTCATACCTCGTAGGTTAGCACCTTTTAAATTCGCACCTATAAAATCCTTGCGTATCTTGCTTTCCTTATTACTTTGAATGAATTCTTTTCGAATGAATTCACTTGTTTTGAGTAATAAATGATTCACGATTTCTCTATGAGCCGGTACATCTAAATTAAGAATATCTTTCGGATTAAGATTAGTTAGAGATAAAGTTTTATCGAAAACGCTTTGCAATTCATTCCGGATGGGTTGAGTTTCTTCTAAATCTAAAGCTTGACTTAAGTAGCAAAGCATCTCATGCAACTGTTGAACAATAGGAAATACTGCAAACATTTCCTTTGATAACTCTGGATTCTTTCTCCAATCTTTACCTTTAAAAATTTCTTGTGAAACATGTTGTCCAGCACCAAAACATTCATAGGAAACACACCCATGAAAACCTTGATCTCTTAGATGTTCATGTATGCTGCAACGATGATCTGGACACAAGTTACGACAAGGGACTCCGCCTTCTTTATTAAAAGCAAAATCTGCTGATTTTGTATAGGGTAAGGCCACACAACATAACCCAAAGCAATTTTCACAGTCAGACTGCAATTTACTATTCAAAAAATCACTTCCTAAATTAATTTGACCCGCTTGCCCGTCGCCAGCGGCGAAAAGCCAAGGTAAGCGTTCCATTTGGTTCATCGAATCATTCTTCTTGATACGTGACCATATAACATCATAATGGATGCTGTTCCATTTGTCACGCCGGCACAAATGTAGGGGCTCTCAACAATGAAACGTCTATATTGTCTAATCTATGAGATCTATCCCCAGCCCCTGGGGGACTACCCCAAGCTTGCGACTATCATAGTGCATAGATAGACAGGCAAAACAAAAAAACTACCCATTGCAGTAAGGTAGGTCTTATTTCTCAGCAACCTGGCGATCATATCACTGGGTATTTAGACCCATGGATTTGCGTCCCTATTTTTCGATAGGTTTGCCTTGTGTATAAATTTTATTGAAAAAAAATGTGCAACCTTCCATACTGGTCGTACAATGTTGATTATTCGACAATTTATTTATTGTACAATTATAGTCCTAAGGAACTCCATTTGCAACCATTTCCAATAAAATTCCTTATGCCAATAGGCCTATAAAATGTCCGCGAAACATTCCTCTACGTAATCAGGAGCAGCTTTGTTCAATTGTTCAATCGTATGTAAATACCTTTGAGTCGTATTAATGTGAGCGTGACCCAGATTTTCCTGAACTTGCTGCAAAGAGGCACCGTTAAGAAGAGCAAGCGTTGCATTCGTGTGTCGAAGCCAATGTGGGGTTGGTTCCTTTCTCAGATCGCTTTGTTTACGAACTTTCTGCATAATTCTTTCGACCTGCCTGACCGTTAGGGGAAACAGACGTTGTTCCGGTCGATAGTGGGAAAAACGTTCTGCATAGATCATCCAGAGTTTTTTGGGAACCTTCACTTCTCTTTGTTTACCCCCTTTGCCGTCAACGACGGTTAACCACATGGAAATGCCAGCGGGATCCGAGTGGAAATGCCCCCATTCGATTGCAACCAGTTCCGATACTCGTAATCCCATTAATATTAAAGATAGGCCAATCAAATAGTTGCGTTCACCTGATTTTTTTAGCTCGATTAGGAGATGTATTGCTTCCTTTTTCGTCAGATAATGATTTTTGCTGGTTACCGGTACTTTGGGGGAGCGGATGCAAGTTGTTGGATTTACCGTAAATAGACCAATATTCGGATCACTCCCCCATTTGTATAGCGAACGAATAGGAGCAAGGAAATTTGCTACTGAAGCAGGGGATAAGGGCTTTTTACTAGGACTGCAAAGCCCCTCAGATAAACTGATCTTGAATACCTCGACCTCTTTCCATGTTACTTCACGAAGCGGCTTGAAGGATAGAAATTGACGAAATAATTGGATCGCTCTGCTGTAATTTCTCAAGGTGAATTCAGATTCCATGCAAGTCATTTTTAGGAACATAGACACGATTTGGTCATCTGTGTACGTTCGATTTTTCTGCTCTGTTTGTTGTTCCGGTAATACCATAACTTGATTCATCTTGGTTGTTTCTCCTCCATGATGTCGAATAATCAACATTGTGCGACATTGTACATCGTGTTTCGCATTATTTGCAATATGTTCTAAACGGAGGGACACCACATTGAATCAACGAATCGCAAGTTGGCTGTCCAAATTGCGGTTACACGATTCGTCTACCTATCATCACAGTATTCGCGTTAGTAATATGGCAAGACGAATAGCCGCAGAATTAAATTTAAATCAAGAGCAAACCCAAAAACTTGTGCTGGGATGCATTTTACACGACATCGGTAAAATTTTCGTTCCAAAATCGATTTTAGGAAAATCCTCCGTACTGACCCACAATGAATGGGTCTTGATGAAGCAACATCCGATCTGGGGAAACGATTTTTTACGGAATGAGGGCATTACCGATCAGGATGTTACCGGCGCGGTTCTCTATCATCATGAACGTCCGGATGGAACGGGCTATCCATTCGGTTTGGCTGCCGGTGACATTCCATTCTGCGCCAGAATTTGTGCCATATTGGATGCGTTCGACTGCATGGTTTCGGGCCGGCCCTACCGTAAAAGCATCACGTTCGCGGATGCCAAAATCGAGCTATGGGAAAATAGAAACAAACAATTTGATCCGTATGTTTTGACCGTATTTTTACAGATGAGTGAATCGTACTTTATTGAACTGCACCATACCATGAATTCAGAATATGACAGACAGTATCTTTCCCAGAACGATCCGCCGTATCTTTTATCCGAATCCGCATTCCTTGGTTGAGTGAATATCTAGGGGGTGAAATAGTGGAAGTTTTACAGCAAGACCAGTATATCGTGATTGAACTGGGCACAGAAGAATACGCTCTAAAGATTTCTGAAGTTTATGAAATTATCAAAATGCAAAAAATAACAGCAATACCTAACAGTAGGGCTTTTTTGGAAGGTGTTACGAACATTCGGGGTAAAATTGTGCCGATCATCAGTTTGCGTAAAAGATTTCAATTGGGAGAGACGTCCGTAATTCATAAAGCGAGAATCGTAGTGGTGAATCATAACGAAGAAATGATCGGCATCGTTGTAGATGGAGTTAATCAAGTGATCAAATTTTCCGATATACAGCCCTCTACCGAAATTGTTTCTGGAGTTGATGGCAGTTATTTTCAAGGGATTGGCCAGTCGGAAGAAGGACTTATCGGCATTTTAAATCTAGAACATGTTCTTGTAGGGTAAGGGGGAAACCCATATGAATCGTTCGGAATTGATGGGAGTTTTCTTGTCTGAAGCGGAAGAATTGCTCCAATTACTGGAAATAGAGATCCTGAATTTGGAACAGCAAGGCGATTCCCCGCAAATCATACATAATATTTTTCGGATTGCTCATACATTAAAAGGTTCATCCGCTGCGATGGGTTTCGAGGAAATAAAACAATTGACCCACGAAATGGAAAATATTTTTGACAAGATTCGAAATCAACTTCTACCGGTGACGCAGCAGGTTGTAGATATCCTATTTCAATGTTTGGATCATTTAAACTGGTTGAAAAGAGAAATTGAACAAGAAGGTGTTACAAAAACAAATATCGATTCCATCGTGCATCAATTGCGGCAATTGGAAAAGAGGACGGAAGAGAACTTCGAATCGAATAGTAAGTTGTTTGAAGACAAAAAACAGAAATTAAAAAAGTGGAGATGTAAAGTTCGTTTATCCGAACATTGTGAGATGAAGCTTCCTCGGGCCCATATTGTGTTAAATCATCTTAAGAAGTGGGGATCCGTTATGTCGTCGGAACCGGAATTGGACAGCGTCATCGAAGAAACAAACCTCAATGAAATTTCCTATATCGTCAAGACGAACGCGGATTCCGATGCCCTTCAACATTTGCTGAGCCAGCTTATTGATGTTGAAGATGCCGAAGTGGTGCCTTTTTCAAACGACAATTTGGTTGATGCTTTCGTGCCATTGACAGATGCCAATAAGGACTCGGAGCCGGACAACCCGATCCCAAACCAGGGCAGAAAAGAAGAAAAGAAAATAGGACAAACGATTCGCGTCGATGTGGAACACTTGGACAGCATTATGAATTTGGTTGGTGAATTGGTCATCGACCAGACAAGAATCGCCCAAGTCGGAAATTTGTTGCGCGATCGTTACTCTACGGATGAAACGATCGATGATTTGGAGCGAATTTCCAATCATTTCAGCCGAATCATTGGGGAACTTCAAGAATCCGTGATGAAGACGCGAATGCTTCCCGTCGAGCGATTATTCAACCGATTTCCAAGAATGGTACGAGATTTAGCCCGGACGTTAAACAAGGAAGTCAATCTGCTGCTTGAAGGGAAAGAAACTGAACTGGATCGGACAGTCATAGAGGAAATTAGCGATCCGTTGATTCATCTGATCCGGAATGCCATAGACCACGGTATAGAAGAAGTAGAAGTTAGAAAAAAACGGGGAAAATCCCTTAAAGGTACGATAAAGATTAGGGCGTCCCATCAAGAAAATCAAGTGGTGCTGACGGTAGAGGATGACGGGGCGGGAATTAACGCGGAGAAAGTAAAAGAATCCGCCATACGCAAACAATTGATTACTGCGCAAGATGCCGAAATGATGTCGGAACAGGAATGGATTCAACTTATTTTTCTTCCTGGTTTTTCGACAGCCCAATCCGTAAGTGATATATCGGGACGCGGAGTCGGGATGGACATTGTCCGAAATCATATCGAGAAATTAAACGGATTGATCGATGTAGAAACCCGTTTGGGCGAAGGGACGAAGTTCACGATTAAATTGCCTTTAACTTTAGCTATTCTTCGAGGACTTCTGATCAAGTTGCAGGAAACAACTTATGCCTTGCCCATGAACAGTGTGATCGAAATCGTCCGTATATCGAAAAAAGAAATCCACTCCGTTAAGGGACAAGCTGTTGTAAAAATCAGAGAAAAAATTCTTCCACTCATCGGTCTTCACGATCTTTTTAGAATGTCCTGCGGCAAAAGAAAAACAAAGCATGTATTTATCGTGGTTGTCGGACTGGCAGAAAAACGGCTCGGTTTGGTTGTCGATGAATTGATCGGCAGCCAAGAAATTGTAGTAAAATCCATCGGTTCCTATATCGGACAGGTCGAAGGCGTTTCGGGGGCCACGATTCTGGGCGATGGAAGCGTAGCGCTGATCTTGGATGTAACCGGAGTATTCAAATTGGCAAATAACCTTAAGTCTATCGAATCCGAAGTAATGGATGATGTGGTCTAACCATATCCATTTTTCACAGTAAGGAGGGACTCATCGTTGACATCTGCCCAAGCCATCAAGCAGTTGGTTACCTTTCGGATAGAAACGGAGGAATTCGGGCTTCCCATTACAGATGTATATGAAATTATATTTGTTCCTCAAGTCACATCGATCGCAAAAGCACCCGAATCCATAGTCGGAGTTATCAATCTTCGCGGGGAAATCATACCGGTAATCGATCTTAGAATTCAATTTTTGAAAGAACCGATTAAGTCCAAAAAACAGCGCATTATTATAACCCGCTCCCAAGGAAGAGTTATCGGATTATTGGTCGACGAAGTGAAAGAAGTGCTGCGAATCGATGAAAACAGCTTGGAACCGGTTCCTGATACGATCGTTACTACACAAACGGCTTATATGGGAGCAATCTGTAAAATGGACAATCGTCTCATTATATTGCTTCATCTCGATCACTTGTTAAACAAGCTGGAAATAAATTTCATCATCAACGAAGTTGAAAAAAGGGAGGAAAACATTCCATGAGCACTTTGATGAAAAAACTTGCTCACAAATTTATGAAAGCTGCAGGAGTTTCCGAAACCATTGAAGCGGCTATAACCGATTCAAAAAGATTAGAGCAAAATCTGAAGGATCTTGCCGTCATGACGGAACAGATTTCTCATGGGACCAGCCAGCAGTCTTCAGCCATTGAATCCACATCCGACATTGTTGAAGAGATATCGAAATCCATTGAAGGGGTAAGCAAAAATTCAGATCGTCTGGCTGCTTCCGCCAGTGAAATATCGGAAGTCATCCAAGAAATGGTCGCTTCCGTTCAACAGGTTGCTGGCAATAGCCAAAGTACGGCAAGTTCAGTGGAGCAGATTTCCGCTTCCATTGAAGAAATAGGGCAATCGATCCAAGGCGTAGCCGATAATGCGGCGAGCCTGACCGCCTCGGCGGAAGAAGCTTCGAATGCCATCCAGGAGATGGTGGCTTCCATTCAACAGGTTGCCGGAAATAGCCAAAGTACGGCAAGTTCAGTGGAGCAGATTTCCGCTTCCATTGAAGAAATGGGGAAGTCGATCCAAGGCGTAGCCGATAATGCGGCGAGCTTGACCGCCTCGGCGGAAGAAACTTCGAATGCCATCCAGGAGATGGTGGCTTCCATTCAACAGGTTGCCGGAAATAGCCAAAGTACGGCAAGTTCCGTGGAGCAGATTTCCGCTTCCATTGAAGAAATGGGGCAATCGATCAAAGGCGTAGCCGATAATGCGGCGAGCTTGACCGCCTCGGCGGAAGAAACTTCGAATGCCATCCAGGAGATGGTGGCTTCCATTCAACAGGTTGCCGGAAATAGCCAAAGTACAGCGAGTTCTGTGGAGCAGATTTCCGCTTCCATTGAAGAAATGGGGCAATCGATCCAAGGCGTAGCCGATAATGCGGCGAGCTTGACCGCCTCGGCGGAAGAAACTTTGAATGCTATCCAGGAGATGGTGGCTTCCATTCAACAGGTTGCCGGAAATGCTGAAAGCACAGCCAGTTCGGTTGAACAAATCTCCGCATCCATTGAGCAGATGGGAAAATCGATTCGCGGCATTGCTGCCAATGCAGACCAATTGCAGAAAATCGCCGGCGATACCTCTGCTTCGATTCAGCAAATAGCGGCTTCGATTGAACAGGTGGCTAAAAATGCGCAAAATGTGAATTCACTTGCGGACCAGGTTCAAACGGATGCCAAAGATGGACAAAAGGCGGTTAGTCAGTCCCTCACGGGAATGAAAGAAATTGCGGATGTCGTAAAACAGGCCTCTGGCGTCATAACTAATCTGGGGAAAAGCTCGGAAGAAATCGGAAGCATTATTGAAGTCATCGACGACATTGCCGAGCAAACCAACCTTTTGGCACTTAACGCCGCAATTGAAGCTGCAAGGGCTGGTGAACACGGAAAAGGGTTCGCCGTTGTTGCCGATGAAGTGAGGAAGCTCGCCGAAAGAAGCGCAAAAGCCACCAAAGAAATTGCCCAATTAATTAAAGGAATCCAAAGCGAAACAACTGATGCCATCAAAGCCATCGAGATCGGTATGGTAAAAGTCGAACAAGGAAACAAATTGGCGGATGAAACAGGTATAGCCATCGAAAAAATAGTAACCGGAGTCGAAAAAATTACGAATGAAATCAGACAGATCACTTCAGCTACGGTTGAACAGGCTAAGGGAAGCGAACAAATCGTGATGGCCGTAGGCGCATTAACCACTCAGGCAGAAATGATGACTCAGGCGACGAAGGAACAAGCCGCCGGCGTCGAAGAAGTCATCAAGGGTGTAGTGAATGCCCGCGAACAAGTGCGTCAAATCACCATAGCAACTGGTGAACAGGCAAAGCAAGGCGAAAATATCGTAAGGGCGGTAGAAAATGTAACCAAACAGGCCGCGATGGTGACTCAGGCGACGAAGGAGCAGGCCGCCGCCGTCGAAGAAGTCGTTAAGGGCGTATCGAATGCCCGTGAACAGGTGCGTCAAATCACCGTAGCAACTGGTGAACAGGCAAAGCAAGGCGAAAATATCGTAAGGGCAGTAGAAAATGTAACCAAACAGGCCGCTATGGTGACTCAGGCGACGAAGGAACAGGCCGCCGCCGTCGAAGAAGTCGTTAAGGGTGTAGTGAATGCTCGTGAACAGGTGCGTCAAATTACCGTAGCAACTGGTGAACAGGCAAAGCAAGGCGAAAATATCGTAAGGGCGGTAGAAAATGTAACCAAACAGGCCGCTATGGTGACTCAGGCGACGAAGGAACAGGCCGCCGCCGTCGAAGAAGTCGTTAAGGGTGTAGTGAATGCCAGTGAACAGGTGCTTCAAATCACCGTAGCAACTGGTGAACAGGCAAAGCAAGGCGAAAATATCGTAAAGGCGGTAGAAAATGTAACCAAACAGGCCGCTATGGTGGCTCAGGCGACGAATGAACAGGCCGCCGGTGTCGAAGAAGTCGTTAAGGGTGTAGCGAATGCCCGGGAACAGGTGCGTCAGATTACTGCGGCCACAGTGGAACAAGCAAAACACGGAAAGGATATTGTAAAAGTCGTCGAAAATGTAACCAAACAGGCTGCCGAAGTAACAGAAGCGATAAAATTTCAAGTGAAAGAAAGGGACAAACTCGAAAAGGCGATATCCGATACGGAACGTGTTGTCCAACAGAATATTCAAGACGTGGAAGGGATGGTTGTGGTTGCGCGAGAATTGTCAGACCGATCCGCAACAATCAAAAATTCACTTCGAATATTGCAAGCCTAGCATCCGTCCGACGGAAAGCATCAGTTCTTTATTATTCTCTAATGCGAACCTTTGAGAGAGCTTTGAGGACCTTGTTAATGCGCTGCTCATATGGGAGATGTAACATTAATGAATATGGAGTTCATAAACGAAATTCAGGATAATGATATGTGCTTAAAAGATTTGGGGCAAATGATTTATGACTTTTGCGGACTGAATTACTTGGACAATCTTTCGTTGCTCGCCTCGAAGGTCTCGAAGAGACTATCCATTTTGAATATGACGTTCGGGGAGTACACCGAATTCTTAACAAGGAACCAGCAAGAATGGAATCACCTTGTTGAACTCATTACTAACAACGAAACCTATTTTTTTCGTGAAGAGAGTCAGCTAAATGAATTAAGCAATGCGATTCTTCCCCAATTGCGGAATAAGAAATGGATTCGGATTTGGAGTGCCGCTTGCTCAACGGGAGAAGAACCTTACAGCTTGGCGATGACAATCGCAGAATCAGGGATTGTACCGCTGGAATCTGTACATATCATTGCAACCGACATTAATAAAAAAGTTCTGCAAATTGCGAATCGTGGGTGGTACCATAAAAATTCGCTATGCTTCCGCCGGACTCCTAAGGAGATGTTGGATAAGTACTTTTTTCCGCAAGATGAAGGATTTCAAATCAAGAGCTTCATAAAAGACAGGATTGAATTCCGGCATTCGAATCTTTTACATGATGAGGATATGGCGGCGGTCGAAAAAGTCGATATCATTTTTTGCAGAAATGTGCTTATTTATTTCGATTCCGTAACTACAAGCCGGGTCATTGCGAAATTTTATCATCGTTTAAATCCAGGCGGATTTTTATTTCTGGGACATGCCGAAACGATAACGGGCTTGAACACCAATTTCGAAACCATAAATGCTCGTGCGACATTTTATTTCCGAAAAGGGGACGTTGAGCGTTCGCAATATTGAAGAGACGCCAGCTTCAGAAACTATTCTCATAAGGAGGCAAAGCCAATTGAGTCGGTACGGTGTGCTGATCGTCGATGATTCTGCATTCATGAGGAGGGCCATC
Source organism: Paenibacillus naphthalenovorans (assembly GCF_001465255.1). Lineage (NCBI taxonomy): Bacteria > Bacillati > Bacillota > Bacilli > Caryophanales > Paenibacillaceae > Paenibacillus > Paenibacillus naphthalenovorans. The sequence goes on from NZ_CP013652.1 coordinate 4,817,513, forward strand.
AGCCTCTTAATTGAGAAGGATCCGGATTTTTTTATCGTGGGTATCGCCCGCAATGGCCTGGAGGCAATTGAAAAGATAAAGCGGTTCAAACCGGATGTCGTTACGATGGATGTGGAAATGCCGGAAATGGACGGAATAACCGCCTTGGAACAAATCATGAAATATCATCCGGTTGCCGTCGTAATGCTGAGCACATTAACAGGCGAAGGAGCGGAAGCCACTCTAACGGCATTACAATTAGGTGCGGTAGATTTCTTTCCAAAAAGCTCCTTGATGAAGAATCCTGCGGAACCTAAAATAATAGACGATTTTTTGATGAGGGTAAAGGCCGCCGCTAATGCAAAATTACCCTTACAAAACAATGTTGCATCTGTGAAAGAAGCAGTGGAAGAAAATAAGAAAAGAGGTTCCGCTTCCGTTGATCTGCTCATTATCGGGTGTTCCACAGGCGGACCGTCGGCCATACAATCCATACTTCCTCGATTTACACCCGACTTTCCTGCAGGAATTGTTGTTCTACAGCATATGCCGCCCGGATTTACCAAACCATTGGCAGACCGTTTCGATAACCTATGCAATTTGAAAGTGAAAGAAGCGGAAGATGGCGATGTCGTAATGCCAGGAGTCATTTATGTTGCTCCTGCAGGATATCAGACCTTGTTTCAAAAAACAAATGACGGGAAGACGACGTTCAAAATCGTGGTAGACGAGAGCAAATTGTACAAGCCATCCATTGATGTTTCGCTTCAGTCCGGATCTTCGATTTATCGCGATCGTTTATTGGTCGTTATTCTTACTGGAATGGGGACAGATGGGTTAATCGGTTGCGGTGAAGTGAAGCGGCAGCGGGGTCATGTGATCGTTGAATCTGAAGAATCATGTATCGTATATGGTATGCCAAAAGCGGTTTATGAGGCGGGATATGCTGATCGGCAAGTATCTTTACCCAATATATATCAAGAGATCCTATCATTTATTTAGATGCGGGCGATCGTTTTTTTGGATACCCAACCGAACATTTGCTGGCGAAGGGGATCCTCTTGCCCCTTTCATGCTTTTCATTGTTGAATACAAAATCCAAACGTTTTCAGACAAAGAGGAGATTGCGGCATCTTCACAAGTTGCTTGTTTCAATTGGCAGATGATCTCAATAATTTGGTATCCATGATTGCAAGGAGGCTCTAAAATGGAGAAAGAAAAGGAAATCCTCACTCCGGAAGAAATCGAGGAACTCATCCGCAAATTGGAGGTTGAATATCCAGAATTGGTAAATCCCAGACAAACCGAAAAATCAGATAAGGCGAGAGAAGTGTAATTGAATTGTTAAATATTCATCAAGCCGTAGAGAAGGATTTGTCTCCAGTTCTGGACACGATCCGTCCCTTTCCGTGTCACATCCATCGTAGCCAAATAGAGCATCTTGGGCAATGCTTCATCAGTTGGGAAAATGCTCTTGCCTTTGGTTACTTTCCGGAGCTGGCGATAATAGCTCTTGATCGGATAGTCGTATAAATGAAAGCCACGAGAGCCGCTATCAGAGCGGCCTTCGTGGCTTTGGTATTAACGTACAGCCTTACATTCCATTCTTGATTCACTATTTAAACGTATATCCGCTTTGAATCAGCAATTTTTTCACATCATCATTTGCTTTCTTCATGGCCTGTTCAACGGGCATCTGGCCGCTAACCGCTTGAGAGATTGCGTTCCCGATGGTATCGATAATTTGGAAGCTTTCCGGAATCCGAGGGCGGCAATCGGCGTAAGCTTTCTCGGCGGATTGGGCCAACGTATCAATCCAGTGGAACTTTTGTTTGATCTCGTTGTCGTTCAATTCGGATAAACGGGAAGGAGGTCCGCCTTGAAGAACAAATTTCTTATGGTTCTCTTTGTTGTTGGCCCATTTAATGAAATCCCAAGCGGCCTCTTTATTTTTACTGTATTTGTTAATGCTCATCACCCATCCGCCAAGAGGAGCCACCGGATCTTTGCCGGAAACACCAGGTACAAGGGCTGTAGCAAATTTATCTGAAACTTGAGAACGGCTTGGATCCAAAAGACCGGGGGTCACAACCGACCATGCGGCCATCATAGCTACTTTGCCCTGTGCAAAGGCTTGAGTACGATCATCCCAAGCGAAGTTGAGCGCGCCATCAGGCTGGTATTGCAGGAGCTCCTTGAACATGTTGACTATTTTAATACTTTCAGGCGAATCTATTCTCGGCGTCATGTCGGCATAGGCATCTTTGCTGCCTGGATAGTTGCTTTCAAAAGGCTTATCTACGTTAAAAATGTACTCAAACCAAGCCTGGCCTGCAGGCGCTCCTTTGGCATTATTCATGGCAATCCCGGACATTCCGGGATAGTTCGGATTGTTTGTAAAACGTTTGGCGATGGCCACCATTTCATCATAGGTTTTTGGAGGCTGAAGACCTTCCTTTTCAAAGAGATCTTTGCGATAGTGAAGCATCACGTAATAAGGCGCGAAAGGAACTCCGACAATTTGTCCCTTCCACTCGGCAACTTGGCGGAATGAAGGGATATAATCATCCCACTCGAGATCAGGCGTTGCTTCAATTCTTGCTTTCAAGTCCTCTGTAATTTGTCCTTCGGCAAATTCGCCAATCCAAGGGGAATCCAGGACTATGACGTCTGCAGCGTCCGACTTTTGGGTTCCTAACAGGACTTCTTTTTGGTGTGTTTGATCGTAGGAATAGGAATCGATTTGGACTTTGATTCCAGTGGCTTTCTCATATTCCGCCCCGAAGTTTTTCATTACGTCAACCCAGGGGTCGGCAATCATAATAATTTTCAAGGATTTTGGGGTTTCGTTGTTCGTATTTTCAGCCGCGGTTGAACCTTCCGGCTTGTCATTAGAGCAGGCGCTAGTAAGAAGCAGGGTACCGGTTAAAACGGCGGGTAGAGCTTTTTTCAGGTAATGTATAGATTTCATAGGAAGCCTCCTTGGAATTTTTAGAAATCGCTTACACAAGTGTTGCAATGGAGTGCAGTCCTGTTCGTTCATAAAATGCCATGAGCGAAAATAGGGACTGCACGAAGGATAGGGATTAGCTTTTATTTATCTTGTATCGTATCTTTTTTTTATTATATAATATAAGTTGTATAGTTTTTTTTTCTTTCGGTACTGTAGTTTCTTTTGGTTGTTACCATTGGAAATTCAGTACTGTTTTTTTCCATCCTCGATGTTCCGCAGCTTCTTTCATTACAGCGGCAAAGTCCTCTGAGGTTCGAATGGTGACATTCTGGTCAGGAAGCAATCTGCGCAAGGTGGTTTGAAAGCCGATATCTTTCATAGCAGAAATCAAAGGATGGTAATCGGAATAGGAGCTTCGACTGCTTCCGATGACCAATAAGCCCTTCTCCAATATATCCCTCGTATTCATTGGAACTCTCTCTTCGGTAACCCCCATTAATAATAAAGCACCGCCAGGACTTATAATATCAATCGCCTGATTAATGGCACTTTCGGAGAAGCGACCGCCTGTGCATTCAACCGCAATATCGAATGAAGCCGAATGGGTAAAATCGTATTCCTGCACCAACGCTCTAGAAGCGAATTGGAATTGCTCAAGCTTCTCTGGAATCGCACCAAATACGTGCAGCCGGTCTTTTGTAACCCCGAAAACATGATGCAAAACTGCGGCGGTCAAGTAACCTACGGGTCCGTCACCGAACACGGCGACACGACTTGCGGGTAATCGGTCGGCAATGCGGCTGGCTGCCTGATAGGAGACGGAACACAGTTCCGCCAATACGGCAATTTCGTCAGGAACCTCGTCCGGAATCGGTATGGTACATGCGGCCGGAAGGACGAGATGACTTTGAGCAATGCCGTCGAAACCGCTTCCCAAAAATTTGCCGTAATGGCAATAGTTTTCCCCCAATCCTTTTTGGCAGGCTGGACAGCAAACCTGCGGAGAAATGTTTCGAAGCAAATATCCTGGTAAATTAGGAACAATGATAACCCGCTGGCCCATTTGGATATCCGGCGAAGTGCTTTCAACAACGGTTCCGATGCCTTCATGGATCAAGGCCATCGGTAATTTTTTGGCCAGTGCTTCAGGCCGTCGTTGACCGGTAAAATACCTTAGGTCTGCATGACAGATGCTGCCCATGGACGGTTGAACAACAATTTCCCCATCGCGTATCTTGTGTTCGAGGGTCACCTCACTGATTTCTCCCGGTTTAAGTAATCTGTACGCGCGGGACTGAACGGATGTCTTGTTCTTGAGTGGTTGCAATGAAAATCAATACCTCCCTATAAGGATATGAATGATATAAGAAATTTCTTGCAGCCCTCTTCTGAGGCAGAGATCCGGAATGCAAGAAATGTCCTAACGCATGGCATTTTATTTAAACCGTAATCAACTGAATCCCTGAATCCTTAAATTGCTTTCGGACGGATTCGGATATGTCGTTACCGGTAATTATCGAATGAATCGATTCGATCGGAGCAACCGTATGAAGCGACACCTTGCCTACTTTCGATTGATCGGCGACCACAATGACCTCTTGAGCCGCTCGAATCATACCTTGCTTCGTGGGAACAAGCTGGGCCTCGGGATGAGTAAGCCCAAACTTAGGATGAATAGCCGGTGTCCCGATAAATGCTTTTTGCACATGTAAAGTATGAAGTACCTGATCTGTGAACATGCCGTTGAGCATAAAACTCGATTTATATAAAAGCCCCCCCGTAACGATAACCGTAACCCCCGGAGAGTCGCGCAGCTCACTGGCCACATTAATGTCATTGGTCACTAAGGTAATGTTGTTACGGTGAGTAAGATGCTTTGCGATATGAATCGTTGTTGTACCGGAATCCAGAATGACATGATCGCCGTCTTCAATCATTTCAGCCGCCTTTTTGCCGATCCGGATTTTTTCTTCTATCTGATCGATAGCCCGCTCGGAAAAGGATGGCTCAAAATTGGCCCCCTTATCCAAAACGACTCCACCGTGTGTACGACGTAACAGGCCTTCCTGTTCGATTTCAATCAAGTCTCTGCGGATCGTTGCCTCATGAACATGAAAATGTTTGGCGAGAGCGGCTACAGTGGCAGTATGTCGTTGTTTTACATATTCAACAATAAGATGCTTTCTTTCGGCAGCAAGCATAGTCGATGACCTCCACTGTTTGAAATTGCTCGTTTGTTTTCATAATTGCTTGATATAAGCTTATTATCGAACACGATGTTTTGTCAAGAGCTTATCATTTCAGCTAAAACCGTAAGATTACCTCTATGTTAAAACGAAATCACGAAGGTTACTTACTAAAAATCAAGCTTATTAATGTTTATATATGTTCGATAATGCGTATAAATTTTCGTTTTGTTGAAAATTAATCTTGATTTAACGGAAAGAAATCATTTAAAATAAACTCATAAATTCGAGTAATCGCTTTCAAGTAGGAATGATGAATTGGGTATGCGCGAAAATGTTCATTTTTACGTGAATGACTTTGCGTGAATAAACAACATGTTAGGAGTGGTCATATGCAGGCGAAATATATGGAGGGAGACATTAAGTTGCTAGCCAAAAAGAAAAAACTGGGGCGATCCCATTTGACTGGCTGGATCATGCTGCTGCCGGCACTGATTTATTTGCTGGTCTGGAATGTGTATCCGTTGGTTTATGCGCTTTACGTCAGTTTTAGCAATTTGAATCTGACCAGAATCAACGCTGCAAAGTTTATTGGATTCACGAATTACACGGTGTTGTTAAAAGATAAGACCTTTTATACCGCCGTTGGAAATACGTTGCTGCTTACCGTTTCGACGATTGCCATTGAACTCATTATAGGTTATTTCATTGCCAAGCTCTTTACGGCTGCCGATGGAGTAAAGGGAACCGGTATTCTTAGGACATTGTTTATGATTCCGATTATGGTGACGCCTTTAATTATAGGTTTACTTTGGTCGTACATTTTGAATCCTACCCTTGGAGTGATGAACTATATATTGGACTTGCTCCATTTGCCGACTCTGGCGTGGTTTGGCGACCCAAAAGTTGCCCTGTATTCCATTTTGGGTATCAATGTATGGCAATGGGCGCCTTTTATGATGCTTCTGATTATTGCCGGATTAAACAGCATACCGAAAGATTTAACGGAAGTAGCTCAAATAGAAGGCGCCGGTTTTTGGTCCAGACTGAAAAATATTGAAGCTCCATTTATATGGCATGTTGTCGTTCTTGGTATTTTTATCAGGGTGATGGAAAGCTTGAAAATGTTTGATGTAGTCTATGTAACTACTAACGGTGGCCCTGGAACCGCTACAGAATTGATGAGCTTGATGGCGTACCGGCAATCCTTCTTGTACTACCAGACGGGGAGCGGAGCCGCTGTTGCCATAATCATTTTGATAATAAGTACTGTGATTGTTCAGATGCTGTTTAAATACTTATGGAAGAGAGATGTGGTATGAACCGTAACTTAGTTAGAAATGCTGCCGGCGTATCGGTCTATTTGGTAACTGCTGTTTATATACTTCCGTTGATTTGGCTTCTGCTTGCCGCGTTCAAATCAAGAGCTGAAATGTTTACTATGCCTCCGTCTATTTTGCCAAAATCATTAAATTTTAATAACTTTGCCGTCGTTCTTTCCGAAACGTGGCCGTACTTTATTAATTCCTTTACCGCCGGTGTATTTTCAACCGTGATTGCCCTGCTGCTTGGCATACCTGCGGCTTATGCGTTAGCGCGATATACTCTTCGCGGCTCGAAACATATCGAATTATGGATCTTGAGCACGAAAATGATGCCCCCGATTGCCGTTATTATTCCACTATTTATTATTTTTCAAAAAGTTGAGCTTTTTGATACGCGCATGGGGCTGGTTTTGCTTTATACGGCATTCAACTTGCCTTTTGCCGTTTGGATGCTGGTCTCTTTCATTAAGAAAATGCCAAAAGAAATTGAAGAGGCTGCATTGATTGACGGGTGCAATCTGATGCAGACGCTGCTGTTCATCGTACTGCCATTAATTCGCTCCGGCATTGCTGTAGTGGTGATCTTCTCTTTTATTTGGACTTGGAACGACTTGTTGTTCGGGCTTATCATGACGCAGGATGCGGCCAAAACATTGCCGGTCGCATTGACCTCCTATACGAGTCAACTCGATATTAAGTGGGAGTTGATGGCGGCATTATCTGTTTTACAAACGATTCCTATCGTCTTGTTTACATTCTTTAGCCAACGTCATATTGTTTCTGGACTGACATTTGGCGGTGTTGAAAAATAATTACGGAGGCTATTGTCATGAATACTCCAACATGTTCGCTGGGAATTGATTTTGGCACGGAGTCCGGTCGTGCGGTTCTTGTGGATGTGTCGAATGGCGAAGTGCTTGCAAGCCATGTAACGCCGTATGCTCACGGGGTGATTACAGAACGTTTGCCTCATGCAGAATCCAACTCGTTTGTTCCCCCGGATTGGGCTTTACAGCATCCCCAGGATTACCTGGAGGTGCTTTACCGTTCCATTCCGGCTGTCCTTCAGGCGGCCGGCGTATCGGCGGAGCAGGTGATTGGGTTAGGAATTGATTTCACTTCATGCACGATGCTGCCGGTCGATGCTGCTTTTGAGCCGCTCTGTCTCAAAGCGGAATATTCGAATCATCCCCACGCTTGGGTTAAGTTATGGAAGCATCATAGTACCCAAGAGGAAACGGACTTATTAAATCGTATCACTCTGGAACGCAATGAACCTTGGTTAAAACGATATGGGGGGAAGATCTCCTCGGAATGGATGCTGCCCAAATGTCTTCAAATACTCCATGAAGCCCCTGAGATTTACCGGGATGCAGCTTATTTTATTGAAGCGGGAGATTGGATTGTCGCCAAGCTGATTGGTCAGTTGAAACGCAGCGGCTGTATGGCCGGATTCAAGTCGTTTTGGCATGAGGCCGAAGGGTATCCGGCTCCCGATTTTTTTGCGGCAGTAGACCCTCGCCTCCAATCGATTACCGATACCAAATTAAGCGGTGAAGTAGTGCCGCTAGGAAATCAGGCGGGGACGCTTCTGCCTCATATGGCTGCAAGACTTGGGTTAACTCCCGGCCTTCCGGTAGCCATATCGATGATTGATGCCCACGCGGCGGTTCTGGGCACCGGAGTATGCACCCCCGGGAAATTAGTTATGGTCATGGGTACTTCAACTTGTCACTTAATGTTATCGGAGAAGGAAATCTGTGTTCCAGGCATCAGCGGTGTTGTTAAAGATAGTATCATTCCAGGTCTTTACGGGTATGAAGCGGGCCAATCGGCTGTAGGAGATATATTTGCTTGGTTTATGAAACAAGGGATTCCGGTTCAAATCATCGAAGAGGCTGCAAAAGCACAAATGTCCGTTCAGGATTGGATGGAGCGGCTGGCGTCTGAACTGAAGCCTGGAGAAAGCGGGATTCTTGCACTGGACTGGCATAACGGCAATCGTTCTCCACTGGATGATGCTGAGTTAACAGGTGCGATATTCGGTATGACGCTGCGCACTCGACCTCATGAAATTTACCGGGCGCTGCTTGAAGCGACGGCATTCGGTGCACGCAGCATCATGGAAACATTTCGAAACAATGAATTGCCGGTTCATGAGCTTTATGCTGCCGGGGGCATACCTCAGCGCAACCGATTGCTAATGCAAATTTATTCCGATGTGATGAACATGGAAATCAAGGTGGCCGACTCTCCGTTTACACCGGCCATTGGCGCGGCTATTCTGGGCTCCGTAGCAGCAGGAGAGGCCGGGGGCGGATATAAAACCATTCAGGACGCAACGGCGGTCATGGGGAAAACAAAAAGCGGGGTGTTCAAGCCGATTCCCGAGCATGTTTCCATTTACGAGACGCTTTATAAGGAATACAGCACACTGAAGACATATTTTGGCGAGGGCGGCAATGACGTGTTAAAGCGTCTGAAAAGGATGAAATGATTGTCGCAAGTACGGGCATGGCTGCATTCGAGCACGCCTTGCACGGACAAGCCAATCCGTCATCGTAGCGCAAGCCTTCTCTCTGCGAAAGCGGGGAGGGGGCTTTTTCTTTTTCATACGATTCATATGAATTTACGTTCGGATTCGTCTCGTTATTGAGCATATGTGTCTGCATCCCGCAGGCAAATAATTATTTATGATAATACCATAGCAGCGAGAAAGACGAGTGTAAGAAGGAGGCATGTAAAGTGAAAATAATGGGGACTTGAGACTGCTTGGGCGGAGACGAAGGGGACGCAACTTTTTTGAAATCGAATTGTAAGCGTTTTAATTAAAGGAGGTATGTACAGATGGCGCTTAGCAAAATCCAGGTCGAACAGCATTCCAAAATTCAAGCGCTTCTCGCAAGCGCGGAAACGATCGGAAAGATCGCGGAAGCGGAAGCCATTGAGGCGGATCGCAATGCCCGCTTCTCCCCACGCGTGGCGAAGGCGATCGAGGAAGCCGGGTTTCACAAGATCATGCGGCCCAAAAAGTACGGAGGGCTGCAGATCGATCTCAAGACGTACGCGAAGATCATTCGAACCGTGTCCCGTTACAGCGTGCCTGCGGGGTGGCTCGTTTACTTCTACTCCGTCCATGAGCTTTGGGCCGCGTATCTTCCTCCGAAGGGCAGGGACGAGATTTTGGGCGGCGGAGAACTGCTGGCCGATGTTGTCGCTCCCATCGGACGCGTGGAGAAGGATGGAGAAGGATTCCGCCTATACGGGCAGTGGAATTTTTGCAGCGGGGTGCTCTGGAGCGGTTGGATCGGGCTCGGAGCCATGATGGAACTGCCGGACGGACAGGGACCCGAATATTGCTTGCTGGCGCTCCCGAAGTCGGATGTCAAAATCGTTGAGAATTGGGACACGATCGGTCTTCGTTCCTCGGGCAGCAACGGAGTTTTGGTGGACGGCGCTTATGTGCCGCCGCATCGCATTTTTCCTGCCGGACGGGTCATGGCCTCCGGAACGCCGGCCGGCGGCGAATACGATCCGAACGATCCGGTGTATCGCATGCCGTTTATGCCGCTTTTTCTCCTGGGATTCCCTATTGTCGCTCTGGGCGGCCTGGATCGGATTTTGTCTCTCTTTTACGAACGCACGGAGAAACGTGTCCGCGTCTTCAAGTTGGGAGCGAAGGAGAAGGAGTCTTCCGGCAGCCAGCGGCTTCTGGCCGAGATGAAGATGCAGCACCACGCACTGGAGGGAATCGTGGACAGTTACGTCCGTCAGTTGGAAGAATGTCAGGTGGAAGGAAAAACGGTCATGAACGATGAAGAACGGGAGCGGATGTTCGCCATGCGGGGTTACGTCGCGAGGTCCGTTTCTGAATTAACGCTTCGGGCGATGCTCACCTTGGGCGGAACATCCATCTTCAAGGGCGATCCGGTGGAGCTGTTTACAAGAGATCTGATTGCGTTGGCGGCTCACCCGAATCATTTGTATGAGGATGCCATGGCCGCTTACGGACGAACCATGTTCGGCCTGCCGGGGGACCCGGTCTGGTAATAAGCGTCTTACTGTCGAAGGCAGACACTTACTATATATAAAACAAGGAGGCAATTCAAATGCAAAAAGAACCTATGTTTGATGTCCATCAGTTGGCCCATGTGGAAATTTTCAGCCCGAAGCCGGATGAAACGTTGTGGTTTTTCAAGGAACTTCTCGGGATGGAAGAGACCGTACGTAAAGGCCAGTCCGTATACTTGAGAGCCTATGAAGATTTCTATCACCATACGCTGAAAATTACGGAAGCGAAGGAACCCGGACTCGGTCACGTCGCATGGAGAACGTCCTCGCCTCAGGCGCTGGAGCGCCGCGTTAAAGCGATTCAGGCGACTGGACTTGGCAAAGGCTGGTTGGAAGACGAAGAAGGCCACGGAGCCGCGTATCAATTCATAACGCCGGACGGGCATAAGATGGAACTTCTATGGGAGGTAGAGTACTGGCAGGCGCCCGAGCATCTGAAGACGCCGCTTCTTAACCGTCCGCAAAAGCGTCCGACCCGCGGCGTGCCGGTACGCCGCCTCGACCACGTAAACTTAATGGCGCACGAAATGAAGCCGAACGTAGATTTTTTGATGGATCAGCTTGGCTTCAATCTGCGAGAGCATATCCGTCTGAACAACGGTAACGATGCCGCGGCCTGGCTGAGCGTGAGTCCGCTTGTGCATGAGATTGCGATGATGGGAGACCCGCTTGGCGGCAAAGCGCGCATGCACCATATATGCTACTGGTACGGGTTCCCGCAAAACATTTCGGATATTTGCGACGTGTTCATCGAGAACGGCATAAAGATCGATGCGGGACCGGGTAAACACGGGATCAGCCAAGCGTATTTCTTGTATGTAATTGAACCGGGCGGAAACCGCGTGGAGCTGTTTGGCGATCCGGGTTACTTGATTTTCGATCCGGCCTGGAAGCCGATCACCTGGAAGGAAGAGGATTTGGCCAAGGGCATCATCTGGTTCGGCTCTCAGCTTCCGCAGGAATTCTTCATGTACGGCACGCCTGTCATTGACAACACACAAGAAGTGGCCAGCACGAAATAAATCTTCCGATCCGAAAAGCATTGCCGCTGCGTGGTAATGCTTTTCGGTCATCAGACTACCTTAATTGAAGGAGTTGAACGGTATGGATGATCGCGCGTTTCGGAACGCTATGGGCCAATTCGTAACCGGGGTTACTGTTATTACGACGAACGTCGGGGATGAAACGCACGGCATGACGGCCAACGCATTTCTGTCCGTTTCTTTAAACCCGAAGCTGGTTCTCGTATCGATCGGAGAGAAGGCCAAGATGCTTCAAAAAATCAAGGACGCGGGACATTACGCGGTCAATTTCCTGGCGGAGGACCAGCAGGAAATCTCCATGTTGTTTGCAGGACAAATCAAAGACGGGCGCTCCGTCGATTTCGAATGGCTGAACGGAATGCCGGTCATTCCCGGAGCGATCGGACGGGTCACATGCCAAGTCGTAAACGAATATGTCGTTGGCGATCATACGTTTTTTGTCGGTGAGGTTACAGGCATCGAACTGAACGACGGCGCCCCCCTGATTTATTTCCAAGGCAAGTACCGCGAGCTTGCGTCGATGAATGAAAACGAAACATTGCTAATATAAAGGAGGTTAGAGATGGCTGCTCCATTCGAATACACGGTGATTCCCCCGAAAGCGATCGAATCGGGGAAGACGTATCCGGCCGTTTTCGCTCTTCACGGGATTGGTTATACCGAGAAAGATATGCTGTCCGTTATTGAGCCGCTGAAAGGCGAGCTGTTCTTGATCGGCATTCGCGGTCATCTACCTTACGAGGCGGGACACGCCTATTATTATTTGAAGAGCTTCGGCAATCCGGAGCGTGACTTGTTTGACCGCAGCGTGGAAATGCTGCAGCACTTCATAGACGATGCCGTCCGTCGCTTTCCTATCGACCCGAGACAAGTCTATTTGATCGGCTTCAGCCAAGGAGCCATCTTGAGCTTGACCTTGGCTCTAACGCTCGGCAGTAAAGTCAAAGGCGTGATTGCAATGAACGGGTACATTCCATCCTTCGTAAAGGAGGAGTACGTTATTCTGCCGGCCGGTCATCTGTCCGTCTTTCTTTCCGACGGCGATTGCGATCCGATCTTTCCCCCTTCAGTAGGAGCGGAGAGTCATCAATACCTCAAAGACAAAGTCGAACGCATCCAGTATGTAACGTATTCCGCGGCACACGAAATTACCGACCGGAATAAAGCGGACGTCGTGGCCTGGATCGAGAAGGAGATTGCGCGTTAGGCGAATTAGGCGGCCCTCATCGGAGGGCCGTTTTCGTTAATGATTGTCCTGGCTATGGCTTTGGCCGGCGTGCGATGGAGTTTCGTACGATTCGTACGGAAAGATCATCTGCAGCCCCGGTATTCCCGCACAAATCGGCGTATTTCCAAGAACGGAGATGGTGTATAATTCGCCAGAGAAGCAAAAACGTAGTACAATGATTATTGAATACGCTTACAATGGGAAAGCATCAAATGCTTTCCATCGTAAACATGCAGAATCATCATTGCCAACTTTCAGTAAGGTGGGGAGATTATGAGGTCTGCTGATTTAAAGTTAAACGAGTTTTACAAAACGTCCTTCGATGCCGATCCCCGTTACGAGAAGATGATATCCATCCCAACGTCGGCGATCGGCACGCTGCGCAAGGAATTGATCGAAACGATCGGTCCGGAACGAATGAAAGGCTTTTTGATGCGATATGGCTGGCATTGCGGCGTCAGCGATGCACTGAAAATGAAGCAATTGGCTTGGGACGACCCGGCCGAAGCGCTGCTTGCCGGACCCAGGATGCACATTTTGCACGGGAACCTGGAAGAAGTGATTATTCTGCAGAACGACTTCGATTTCGAGAAAAAGGCGATGCATATGGAAGCGCTCTGGCGGAACTCCTATGAGGCCAAGGAGCATCTTGAGAAATTCGGGAAGGGCGGTCATCCGCAATGCCACACTCTGGTCGGCTATGCCAGCGGGTATTTGTCCACCATTATAGGCGAGAAAGTCATCGTCATCGAGCAAAGCTGTCAAGCCATGGGGAACGACTGCTGCTTCCCGATTTGCAAGACCGTGAAAGAGTGGAACGGCAAAGCGGACGACGTGTTGAAATATTATGAGCCTGACAGCTTGATCAACGAATTGGACCGGATGTTCGAGAAGCTGAGGATTGAACGGGACAATTTGAACAGAACGTACCAAGTGCACGAAAAATTAATGAATGAAGTGCTGCGGGAGAAGGATCTGTCGTCGATTGCCAAGGTGCTGTTTCAAACGACGGGCATTCCCGTGCTGATCGAGGATAAGCATCAAACGGTATTGGCGATGTCCGGGATTGAACAGCATGAGTTAGCGGAGCGTCAAATCAAAGGCTTGTCGGGTATTACGCGGACGGAATGTTTGTCGGTGAAGAATACGTGTTACCTGGTGACGCCTATTTTTTTGCAGCGGAATATTGTGGGGTATTGCTATTTTCTTTACGACAACGGACTGCCCCAGGAAGTCGATTGGATGATTCTGGAGCGTGCCGCCGTTACGTGTTCCATGTATCTGTTAAATGAGCGAACCCGCTTGATGGCGGAGCAGCGGATGAAGGGCAGTTTTCTGGATGAGATGATCTCCGGTCATCTCTGCCGGGAAGAATTCATGCGCCGGGCGCAATATTTCGAATTTGATGTGCGGCCTCCGTTTTTTATGGTGACGCTGCACGAGAAATCGAAAAAGCTGTCCTCAAGATATCCCCTTGATTTCAACGACGAGCTTGTAAACAGCTTATACAACTTCTGCAGAGACCGCCAAATCAACAACCTCATAGCAGATAAGTCCGGGAAGACAGCGCTGCTGTTCTCGGAAACGGCCTTAACGGAACGAGGGTATACGAAACGCGATGTAAGCAAAAAAATCGTGGAGTGTTTGCAGCAAAAGTATCCTCATTTGGACTTTAAGGCGGGCGTAAGCTCCTCCTCGGAACGGCTGGAAGAAATCGGGCAGCTTTTTGAAGAAAGCTTGGCCGCGCTGAAAATTACGAACCCGAAATCGTGCGTCGTTCATTACGACAGCCTGGGCATCGAGGGGGTCTTGTTCCAGGCCAGCAACGTGAATTTGATCGAGAAATTCGTCGACAAAAGACTGGGCAAGCTGATCCGGGAAGATCGGCATAAGGACATGGAACTGACGAAGACACTGTACCATTACGTCAGCAACGGCTGCAACGTCCACAAGACGTCCCGCAAGATGAATATTTCTATCAGCGGATTGAGATATCGCCTTCAACGGTTGAACGAGATTCTGGAGTGCGACATCAACCGGCCGGCCGTTACGTATCAAATCTATTTAGCGCTTCAATCGATGATTGCATTAGGAGAATTGGATATGAACCTGGAGCTTGAAGAATTGTGAATCGCTTTTAGCCCGGCCGATCGCGTCGTGATTGTTTTTTCGGGAAGGTTGTCGCCGGCGCGTTCGTACCTTTCATACGAAGAATGCCGCGATTTGGGCGGAAATCCAATAGGAATCGTCTGCTTACTTTGATCACGCCCTGTATTATGATCGGATTGTACGCACCGACGATGATTTTCATTAAAAGGGGGACGATACATGGTGCATTCCTTTGCAAAAGCGGCCGCGTATGCGGACCACCTGGCTGCTGCGGAACAAACGTTAGCCGGCGCCGCGCCGCTGACGGAGCTGGATCCGGAGCTTACGGTCGAGCAGGCGTATCTGGTGCAGCTGGAGACGATCGGGCGAAGAGTGGCCGGCGGAGCGAAAATCGTCGGCAAGAAGATCGGGCTGACCTCGCTTGCCATGCAGAAGCTGCTGGGCGTCGATCAACCGGACTACGGCCATTTGTTAGACGATATGGCCGTTGAGAATAACGGAGACATCCCGGCGGGACGGCTGCTGCAGCCGAAGGTGGAGGCGGAGATCGCGTTTGTTTTAAAAAAAGACCTGGCGGGCCCGAACGTAACGGCTGCCGATGTGCTGCTCGCCACCCAATACGTCTTGCCCGCTTTGGAAATCGTGGACAGCCGCATCGCGGATTGGAAGATCAAGCTGCAGGATACGGTGGCGGATAATGCTTCCTCGGGGCTGTTTGTGCTTGGCGGCAAGCCGGTGAGGGTCGATGAAGTCGATTTGCCGCGTCTCGGGATGGCGTTGTACAAGAACGGCAGCCTCGTCAATACGGGGGTCGGCGCGGCGGCGCTGGGGAATCCGGCATACTGCGCCGCTTGGTTGGCCAACAAGCTGCATGAGTTCGGGATTACGCTGAAGGCGGGAGAGGTGATTTTATCCGGAGCCCTCTCGGCCGCTGTGAACGCGGAGCCCGGGGATACGTTCTCCGCGAGGATTGCCTGTCTCGGACAAGTCGGCGTTTCATTTCGATGATCGGGGGATGGGATATGACAAAACTGAAAGCGGCTATTCTGGGTTCCGGCAATATTGGGACTGATCTTATGATGAAGCTGAGAAGCTCGCCTGTGCTGGAATTGACGGCCATGATCGGGATCGATCCGCTGTCGGACGGTTTAAAACGGGCGCAGGAACGAGGATACGCCACCTTTAGCAGGGGCTTGAAAGCGTTTCTTGAAGAGGCTCCGGATATGGCGGATATCGTCTTTGACGCCACCTCCGCCAAAGCGCACATTCGGCACGCCAGGATGCTTAAGGAAATGGGGAAAATCGCCATTAATTTGACGCCTGCCGCGGTGGGATCTTATGTCATCCCGTCTGTCAATCTGACTGAGCATCTGAAGGCGGAGAACATCAATTTGATCACCTGCGGCGGGCAAGCGACGATTCCGATTATTCATGCGATCGGCAAAGTCGTTCCGGTCAGCTACGGAGAGATCGTGGCAACCATCTCTTCCCGGAGCGCGGGTCCGGGGACAAGGGCCAATATCGACGAGTTTACGGAGACGACCTCTCATGGCATTCAGCTCATCGGAGGGGCAAAGCGCGGAAAGGCCATTATCATCCTAAATCCCGCCGAACCGCCGGTCATGATGCGGGACACCGTCTATGCGCTGGTCGAAGGGCAGGCGGACGCGTCGGCGATCGCCGCTTCCATTGCCGAAACGGTCGACTATATCCGGTCGTACGTGCCCGGCTATCGGCTGAGAACCGAGCCCATCATTGACGGCAATAAGGTATCGGTGTTTCTCGAGGTCGAGGGCGCGGGGGATTATTTGCCTTCCTATTCCGGCAATCTCGATATTATGACGGCGTCGGCTGTGAAGGTTGCGGAGGAAGTGGCGAAGAACCGGCTGTCCGAAGCCGCCGTATCATGAATCCGGGTCCGAGGGAGGAAGAGGGATTGAAGACGAATCAACGGATTACGATCACCGAGGTGGCGCTTCGCGACGGCAGCCATGCGATCAACCATCAATATACGGCAGATCAAGTGATCAGCATAGCGAAAGCGCTCGATGAAGCGAACGTTCCTTATATTGAAATATCCCACGGCGACGGACTTGCCGGGTCATCGCTGCAATACGGATTGTCGCGGACGAACGAGATGGAATTGATCGAAGCGGCCGTTTCTGTTTGTACCGCGTCGAAGATCGGAGTGCTGCTGCTCCCGGGGATCGGAACGATTCGCCATTTGAACGAGGCGGCGAAGTTGGGGATCGGCATGGCACGCATCGCCACCCACGTCACGGAGGCGGACATTTCCGCACAGCATATCGCAAGGTCTAAGGAGCTCGGGCTGCACACCGTCGGCTTTCTCATGATGTCGCATATGGCCCCGCCCCGGTTGCTCGCCGAACAAGCGAAATTAATGGAAAGCTACGGGGCGGATACCGTCTACGTGGTCGATTCGGCCGGAGCGCTGCTGCCCCATCAGGTGACGGAGCGAATCCGCGCGCTCACGCAGTCGCTCTCCGTTCCGGTTGGGTTTCACGGGCATAATAATTTGTCCCTTGCGATGGGAAATACGCTGGCGGCGATTGAGGCGGGCGCGACCTGGATTGACGGCAGCGTCCGCTGTCTCGGCGCAGGCGCCGGCAATACCCAGACGGAAGTGCTGGTCGCGGTGCTGGACCGTTTGGGCATCGAAACCGGCATCGACGTTTATAAAATCATGGATTTGGCGGAGGAGATCGTTGCGCCGATTCTGCTGAAGCCGCAGGAAATTACAAGAGGCAGTCTTATCCTCGGTTATGCGGGGGTGTACTCCAGCTTCCTGCTTCATGCGGAACGGGCGGCGGAGAAATTCGGGCTTGATGCCAGAGACATTCTGTTGGAAATCGGAAGACACAAGGCGGTAGGCGGGCAGGAGGATATGATTATGAGCGTTGCGGCCGAACTGGCGAAAGGAAAGCGGGAAGCGCCGGTTTAGGATGGGGGGATGTCCATGAATCCAAGTGGTTATGAGGAAATGGCCTTGTTTTTAATCGAGTCGGAGGTCGGCAAACGAGAAGTCGAGCGGTTTACCAAGCGGCGGCCCGAATTGACGGTGGAAGACGGCTACCGCATTCAGGAAGCGCTCATCGCCCGAAAGCTGGAGCAGGGCTATCGGGTGATCGGGCCCAAGATGGGGCTGACGAGCCGGGCGAAGATGAAGCAAATGAACGTTGAAGCGCCGATTTACGGATTCATTTTTGATTATATGGTCGTGGAAGGCGATGTGCTTCGACTCGATGAGCTGATCCATCCGAAGGTGGAAGCGGAAATCGCGTTTGTGCTGGCAGCGGACGTACAGGGACCGGGAGTGACGGCTGCGCAGGTGTTGGCGGCGACGGAATATGTCGTGCCTGCGCTGGAGATCATTGACAGCCGATATGAGGACTTCCAGTTTGCGCTGCCGGATGTCGTAGCGGACAACGCTTCGTCGTCTCGCGTGTTTATCGGCTCGGGCTTCAGAAGTCCCGTCGGCTTGGAGCTCGATTTGATCGGCGTTACGTTATCGATCAACGGAGAATGGAAGGACGCCGGAGCGGGAGCGGAAGTATTGGGCCATCCGGCCGAATCGGTGGCGATGCTGGCCAATATGTTATCCCGCAGAGGTCAGTCGTTAAAGGCGGGTCAGGTCATCCTGAGCGGCGGCATAACGGGTGCGCACACTTTGAAAGCCGGGGATACGGTCACGGCGATCTGGGACCGGCTGGGAACGATGCAATTCAGGGTGCAAGGTTGAAGTGCCGGCTTACATTCATATTATTTATCGGGGAGGTTGGCGTATGCAGGAGCAAGGATTGTATGACACGATCGGCGGTCATCGCGTGTATTATCATGAAGCCGGACAAGGGGAGCCGCTGCTTTTGATTCACGGTTCCGGGCCTGGGGTTTCGGCTTGGGCGAATTGGCGTTTGGTGTATCCGATTTTATCGAAGCATTATCACGTATACGCTCCGGATCTGATCGGCTTCGGCTCGTCGGAAAAACCCCCTTCGGCTCAATACGGGGTGGACGCGTGGGTGGAGCAGCTGATCGCATTCATTGAAGCGAAGCATATCGGGCCGACGTCGATCGTCGGTAATTCCCTCGGCGGCTGTCTTGCTCTGCATTTGGCCTATCGAAGGCCGGATCTGGTGAAAAAGCTGGTGCTAATGGGGAGCGTAGGTGTTTCCTTCCCTCTGACGGAAGGTCTGGACCGTGTGTGGGGCTATACGCCGGATCCGGAAACAATGAGACAGTTGATCCAAATTTTTTCCTATGACAAAAGCTTTGCCGAAAACAGCGATCTGGTGCATATGCGTTATCAAGCCACTTTGAACGAAGAAAACCAGTCGGCCTTCGCTTCGATGTTCCCCGCCCCGCGGCAGCGCCATATCGATGCGATGGCTTTAAAGGAGGATCAAATCAAACGGATCGATTGTCCGGTGCTGCTCGTGCACGGTCGGGAAGACGAAGTGATTCCGGTCGAACAGACCAGCTGGAAATTGGCGCAGCTGCTGCCGAATGCGGAGTTTCATATGTTTTCAACATGCGGACATTGGACGCAGATCGAAAAGACGAATTCGTTCTGCACATTGGTGGAATATTTTTTGCAAAAATAGATGCTTTATAACGGAAAAGAAGCCGCGCCGCAGGCTGCCGCGGGCGGCTTCATGGCGTGATCGCCCGCCCGTTGAATTGAAAAAAGGAAATGTGCAGTGTGAAGATCAGGCTGGGGCCCTGGTCTTTTTTTCGTTCCCGGCGGATCATTTTACAATCAAGATATTGGAAATTAATTTTCGATCGTTTATAATAAAAACCAGGTCCGTCGTCCTAGAAACAGGAGCGCGCGAGAAGCGGACTATTCCTCTTCATGAGGCCGAAAGGCTACCCGTCAGTCCCGGCAGCCGGCCCGGATAAGGGTGTCTTTCTTGGAGTATTGTGAACGCAATGATGATCATAACCCCCATCTTTGTGGAAGCCATGATCAGCCATTCTCAACTGGGCACTTGAATGGCTGGGAGCGAGTAGTGCAACCGACCCCATAATCTATAGGGTCGGTTTATTTTTTACAATGAATTTCGGTGGAGCCGAACCATTCCGGCGGCATCCTTCCAAATCAAATTTAACGGGTGATGAGAGATGAGAAATCAAGGTTCAAATCGTGTGTCCGTTTCACCAACATATCCTTTTTTGGAAAGCCCATTATTCGAAAAGGACGAGAAATTGAAAAATATTTTAAAGGAATTGGCCGATATCAGGCATGCCTTGGACCAGTCCTCCATTGTGGCCATAACCGACCCGCGCGGGATCATACTCTACGTTAATGAACAGTTTTGCAGAATCTCCCGATATGAAAGGGAAGAATTGCTTGGTCAGGACCATCGGATACTTAATTCCGGGTATCACTCCCGTGATTTTTTTAAGAACATGTGGGCCACCATCGGATCCGGAGATATTTGGAGGGGGGAAATACGGAATAAAGCCAAAGACGGATCATTCTATTGGGTAGATACGACCATCGTTCCTTTTTTAAATGAACAAGGAAGACCGTATCAATATGTTTCGATTCGAAATGATATCAGCCTCCGAAAACAAATGGAAGAAGAGATCAGGAAAAGCGAGGAAAGATACCGTTTAATCACCGAAAATTCGTCGGACCTGATTTCAATCATTGATGCGGAGGGGAATTTTTTGTATGTGTCTCCTTCCCACGCAAGCTTATTAGGACACGATTTGGCTGATTTTGAATCCAGCCAAATCCTTCAATGGGTGCATGAAGAAGACCGCGAGACGGTCGTTGATGCGATTGAGAGCCGGCTGGCCGCAAGAAAAGAGTCTCCGCCGCTGGAGTTCCGGGTCCGTACGAGGGGCGGCAGCTATTGCTATATGGAAACCAAGATCAATCCGATCCTCAACCAATCGGGCGAAGTCAACAGCCTGACTCTGATTATGCGGGATATCACCGAACGGAAAAAGTCGGAACAAACGATTTACCATTTAGCTTACCACGATACATTGACGGATTTGCCGAACCGGAGATTATTTATGGATCGGTTGCGTAAAGAAGTCCATCAAGCTAAGCGCCGTCATTCACAATTGGCCGTCATATTTCTTGATTTGGATCGGTTTAAATATATTAATGATTCGCTCGGTCATGAGGCCGGAGATCTTTTTCTCATCGAAGCAGCCAAAAGAATCAGTCATTGCATTCGTTCGAATGATATGGTCGCCCGATTGGGGGGCGATGAGTTTATCGTATTATTGACGAACCTGTCGAGTTCGGCGGAGGTCGAATCCATATCTCAAAGGATCCAAACCAGCCTCCAGGAACCGATCGAGCTGTTCGGGCAGCGCCATTGTATTTCTTGCAGCATGGGTATCGCCCTTTTTCCATCGGATGGGAGGGACCCGGATGAATTGTTAAAACGAGCGGATATGGCTCTATATGCTGTGAAGGATAGCGGCAGGAATGGAGTTTCATTCTTTCATTCGGATATGGAAGAGCGTTCTTTGGAACGCATCCTGTTGGAAAATGAACTGAAAAAGGCCATTCAATATGAGCAATTTCGTATTGATTATCAGCCCAAACTCGACCTTGCGACAGGGAAAGTAACCGGCATGGAAGCGCTTGTTCGTTGGGATCATCCCGAATTAGGGAGGATCGCGCCGAATAAATTCATACCTATAGCCGAAGAAACCGGATTAATCATTCCTTTGGGAGAATGGGTTCTTCGCCGAGGATGTGAGCAAAATAAACATTGGCAGGATCAAGGATACCCTCCGTTAAAAGTTTCCGTGAATTTGTCTGCCCGACAATTCTATCAACCTGACCTGTTGGACATGATCAGCAGGATATTGAAGGATACCGGACTGGAACCGCAATGGCTGGAACTTGAGGTTACAGAAAGTATTTTTGCGGACATAGACAATGCGGCAGCGATTCTGCAGGAAATCAGGAATTTAGGCGTTCATACGTCTATCGATGATTTTGGAACGGGATACAGTTCATTCAGTTATATCAAGAATCTTCCCATAGACACCTTGAAAATCGATGCTTCTTTCATCCGGGATATTCACCGGAATAAGGAAAGCCATGCGATTGTAAAGGCGATACTGACCATTGCCCAAACGTTAAATCTAAGCGTGATTGCCGAGGGAGTTGAAATTCCGGAGCAGCTGGCCGTTTTGAATGAGGACGGATGCGGTCACGGGCAGGGCTTTCTATTCAGCAAACCGTTGTCCAGTCAGGATTTTGAAAACTATTTGAAAGATTTGCCGATAACCACTTAGGCATTGTACCTATTTCTCCCCTATGCGGGTGAACAGGTCAAAGAGACCAAGAAAACGAATGCATTGGCCGAAGAGGGGATTCCCCTCTTTTTTGTTTTCATCGTATTTTTAAAGCCAAATGAGGGACTGGGGTGTCTAATAAGTGAAACCGGGAGGAGGGAGACGACATTTGGATACCATCAACCTTGTCCAAAAGGCGCAAAAGGGTGATGAAACGGCCTATTTGGAACTTTTTAGGCAGCATGAGGAACGGATTTACCGCATGGCTTTTGTCTATGTGAAAAATCAGGAAGATGCTTTGGATGTAGTCCAGGAAACGGCTTATCGCTCATTTAAATCGATAAAGACTTTAAAGCAACCGCAATATTTTAAGACCTGGCTTACAAAAATCGCCATTCGTTGTTCTTTAGACTTACTACGCCAGCGAACCAAGGTGATTCACTTTGAACCGCGGAAATGGGATTGCGTACGGACGGAAAACGAAGATGATGTAACGATCTCCATTATGCTGGAAGATGTCATCGAGAAATTGGATGAAACGGAAAAAAGCATCATCTTGTTAAGATTCTATCAGGATTACACCATCAAGGATGCAGCAGAGATGCTGGAGCTTCCATTAGGAACAGCCAAAACGGTTTTGTATCGGGCATTGGATAAACTTCGCGGGATGTGCGGGGAGGCGGAAGCGAATGGGAAATAACATCAAGAAGGAAATGGACAAAATAGAAATCCCGGCGGAGCTTCATCAAAGAAGTGTACTCGGTGTTCAAAAAGCAAAGCAGGAACTTGCCGGGCAAAGAGATGGGAGCGGTATGGGAATGAAACGGTTATGGCAAGGAATTGGGGGCGTCATCGCCGCTTCCGCCTTGGTCTTTGCATTAATGATGGCAGTTGAACCCGGCCTTGCATCATCCGTTAAGGGATACTTTAAAGATATAGTAAACGGGAGAGGGGCAGTAACGGGTACGGAATATAGGCAAGCGACCGATGAAATCAAGGTTGAACTTGGCGAGCCTGATATGAATGCAGAGAACGCCGTTGTGCCGCTGACCGTAACCATACTTCACGGAACCAGTGTACCTTATCGTGAGATCGAGGTGGTCTCGTTGGGGGAATTCACGATTGTCGGAAGCTCGGGTGAAATGTTGGATGATAAGGAAGTGACCGTTCAAGCGATAACGGATCAGGACTACAGCTTCGAGATCCGGGATTCCAGTAAACTTTTATCGGAAGCTGTACCCGACGACAATAGCAGTAAAAAATTTCAAGCCCGTCTGATCATACCAAGAGATATTTTTGAACGAAATCATCATCTTGCGTTAAGAATTCATTCTTTTTATGGGCATAAAAAGGGCGATGCGCCGTTGGAAATAAAGGGGGAGTGGGAAGCGCAAATTAAATTACAGGAGTCATAACAGGGATGATGATTTCGCTAATAAAGGCAATCGTTTAACGGAATGAGTTAATCCATAAGGCTTTGGACTGTGCACTTAACAATGGTTAGGAAATCATTGAGATGTAAAGAGGGGAATACCCCTCTTTTTTGTTTGGATTGTTCATGCCGTCAAACGTTTGGAATATCGTGTCAACTTGAGGATATTTGATGTTCCCAGTGAACAAAATAAAACAATCAGGTAATGGGGCTCGAAGCGGTCTATCCGAAGCGAACCTGAGCAAGCGTCTCCACGCCACCTATACTCGCCCCTACCTGCTCTGCTGCAAGCCGGAAATCATGAACAGCGACCAGGGCTCTCACTTCACATAAACGAATTCGAAGACCCTCGCGCGTTGCGTCAAGGGATAGCTCGTTATATCCAATTTTACAACGGGGAACGTCCTCACCAGTCCCTCGGCGAGGCAAGGCCCATAAGGAGGTTTTCACCATGACTCAATCGATTGAGCGTGCAAACATGCGACGCATCACAAGCAACATCTTCAAAGGATCGGTTGGAAATCTGATCGAATGGTACGACTGGTACGTATATGCAGCTTTCGCCGTGTATTTCTCGTCTGAGTTCTTCCCGAAGGGAGACCCGACCAGCCAACTGCTCAACACGGCGGCAATCTTCGCCGTCGGCTTCCTGATGCGCCCATTAGGGAGCCTGCTGCTGGGCCGCTACGCCGATCGTTATGGCCGCCGTGCCGCGCTGACGCTTTCCATCACCGTCATGGCCAGTGGCTCCCTGATCATTGCCTGTACTCCAAGCTATGGCACCATTGGCGTGCTGGCCCCCATTATTCTGGTGCTTGCACGCTTGCTCCAAGGGTTGTCGCTGGGCGGAGAATATGGAACCTCGGCAACCTACCTGTCCGAGATGGCCAGCAGCGGCCGCCGCGGCTTCTACTCGAGCTTCCAGTACGTCACGCTTATTGCCGGACAGCTGGTGGCGCTGGGCGTCCAGATCATCCTCCAGCAAATACTCAGCGAACCCGATATGAAATCCTGGGGCTGGCGTATTCCCTTCTTCATCGGAGCCGTTGGAGCATTAGCCGTATTGTGGCTGCGCCGCACGATGGACGAATCGGAGCAATTCTCCAAAATGGGATCTGAAAGCAGGCAGCGTGCCGGAACCATTCGGACCCTGATGAAACACCCCAAGGCGGTGTTGACAGTGGTCGGACTAACGCTTGGAGGAACCGTCGCTTTCTATACCTATACGACGTATTTGCAGAAGTTCATGGTGAATACGGTGGGCCTCAGCAAGGAGGTCGTCAGCTGGATCAACTTTATTGCCCTGCTGGTATTCGTCGTGCTTCAACCGCTCGCGGGCCTGCTATCGGACCGGATCGGCCGGCGCCCGCTATTGATTAGTTTCGGTATCCTCGGAACGCTGCTGACCGTGCCGCTGTTCCTGATCTTGGAGCAGATGAAGAACCCTATCGGAGCATTTTTCCTCATGCTGACAGGTCTCATCATTGTCACCGGCTATACTTCCATCAATGCGATCGTGAAAGCCGAACTGTTCCCGACCGAAATCCGCGCCCTTGGCGTGGGATTCCCTTACGCAATTACCGTTGCGGTGTTCGGAGGGACGGCGGAGTTCATCGCGTTATGGTTCAAGAGCATTGGAGCCGAGTCGCTTTTCTATTTCTACGTAGCCGCCTGCATTTTCGTGAGCTTCATCGTCTACTGGCGTATGGATGAGTCTTCCAAACATTCCCGTATCGAAGCTGAGCTCGACGGTAAAAGGGGCTAGCTGTCCGCGAACCTGGCTCAGGCACTCTGAAGCTACAATAAGTGGGCTCAAAGCGCCCCGTCAAAGGCCAGCTTTTTATTTTCTTAAAGACATTCAAAGCAGTCGCCGCGGCGGCTGCTTTTTCAGTGAAAGAAAAGACGGCGATTCCGGTGACCGGATGCTTCCCGGGGCAGATTCTTCTAGAATTTATGCATTTATTAATATATCTGATCAATCTTATAAGGTTATTCTAATTGACCTGCACCGCCAGCTGTGATAGGTTCAGAATAGTAGGAAATTATTAAGATGTGTATACTGGGAATTTCATATCATTTGGAAGCTTTGCGAGGTGGATATTGTTGAAACTGGAAGTAACAAACAGCCCTTTTAATCAGGAGCAAGTAGAACTGCTCAATCGCGTTCTGCCTCTGCTGACGGAAGCACAGCGTATCTGGCTGAGCGGATATCTTACGGCTCTTCAAGGTTCGGCGGCCGCGGTGACGCCTGTTCCTGCGCCGCTGGCGGCTTTGCCGGCGAATGAAGCGGTCGTTTCCAAGGAGGTTACCGTACTCTTCGGATCGCAGACAGGCAACAGTCAAGGATTGGCGAAGAAGCTGTCCAAGAAACTGGAAGAGCGGGGCTTTCAGGTATCGCTCTCTTCGATGGCCGACTTCAAGCCGAATAGCTTAAAGAAGGTCCAAAACCTGCTCATTGTGGTGAGCACCCACGGGGAAGGAGAGCCGCCGGATAACGCGATTGCTTTCTATGAGTTCCTTTACAGCAAGAGAGCGCCCCAATTGGAGGGCACGCAGTTTTCCGTGCTCGCGCTCGGAGATACGTCCTATGAATTTTTCTGTCAAACGGGCAAGGATTTCGACAAGCGCCTGGAAGAGCTGGGCGCAAGGCGGCTTACCCCGCGCGTCGACTGCGACGTGGACTTTGAAGAGCCTGCAGCAGAGTGGATGAACCGCGTCCTGGAATCCCTCAGCGGTGCATCGGCGGCCCCGGCCGTCGCAAGTGCAGCCGGCGCGGCGGTCGTGAGCGGGACGGAAACGGAATATTCGAGATCGAATCCGTTCCATGCCGAGGTTCTTGAAAATTTGAATCTGAACGGCCGCGGATCGGAGCGGGAAACTCGCCACGTTGAGCTGTCCCTTGAGGGATCCAATCTTCAGTATGAACCGGGCGACAGCCTGGGCATCTATCCGGAGAATCATCCCCGCCTTGTGGATGAATTGATCGAAGCGATGGGCTGGAAGGCAGAGGAGCCCGTTGCCATTAATAAGAATGGCGAAGAGCGGCCATTGCGGGAGGCGCTGCTTCGTAATTATGAAATCACCGTTCTGACCAAGCCGTTGCTGGAGCAAGCGGCAAAGCTGACTTCGAACCAGGAGCTGAAAAAGCTTCTGGAGGTAGGACGCGAACAAGAGCTCAGAGCGTATCTCAACGGGCGGGATCTGTTGGATCTGGTACAGGATTACTCGCTTAAAGGTGTGCCTGCGGGCGAATTCGTATCGATCCTTCGGAAGATGCCTGCCCGTCTGTACTCGATCGCGAGCAGCCCGAAAGCGTACCCGGGTGAGGTACACCTGACGGTTCGCGCGGTTCGCTACGAGGCTCATGGACGAAACCGGTACGGCGTCTGCTCCGTTCAGCTTGCGGAGCGGGTACAGCCGGGCGATACGCTGCCTGTGTACATTCAGCATAACCCGAACTTCAAGCTTCCGGAGAATCCGGATACGCCGATCATTATGATTGGACCGGGTACCGGGGTCGCTCCGTTCAGGGCCTTCCTCGGAGAACGGGAGGAGATCGGAGCCGAAGGCAAAACATGGCTGTTCTACGGCGATCAGCATTTCTCTACGGACTTCCTTTATCAGATCGAATGGCAGCGTTGGCTGAAGGAGGGCGTGCTGACACGTATGGATGTCGCGTTCTCCCGCGATACCGACAAGAAGGTGTACGTACAGCACCGTATGCTTGAAAAGAGCCGGGACCTCTACCAATGGCTGCAGGAAGGAGCCTGTGTGTATGTCTGTGGCGACGAGAAGAAGATGGCGCATGACGTCCATGCGGCTCTGATCACGATCCTCGAAAAAGAGGGAGGCTTGGGCCCTGAGGAAGCCGCGGAATATTTGACCCGTATGCAACAGCAGAAACGTTATCAGCGGGATGTTTATTAAGTCCGAGTCCCGAAGATCGCGAGAGGAGAAAATCCAACATGTCAGAAAATAATTTACTATCACCGAACAGTGCGCCGCACAGTGATGTAGAGGAAATTAAGAAAAGAAGCAATTATTTGCGGGGAAGCCTTGCAGAAACGCTGGAAGATGTGATCACAGGCTCCATACCCGAAGACGATAACCGGTTGATGAAATTTCATGGCAGCTACATGCAGGACGACAGGGATTTGCGCAACGAACGGCAGAAGCAGAAACTGGAGCCGGCTTATCAGTTCATGGTGCGCGTGCGTGCGCCAGGCGGGGTGGTTACGTCTGATCAGTGGTTGATGATGGACCGCATCGCGCAGAAATATGCGAACGGAACGATTCGATTGACGACGCGTCAGTCCTTCCAGCTGCATGGCGTACTCAAGTGGAACATGAAGAATACGATACGGGAAGTCAACGATGCGCTGCTGAGCACGCTAGCCGCTTGCGGCGACGTAAACCGCAACGTCATGTGCAACCCGAATCCGTACCAGTCGGCGGTTCACTCCGAAGTATACGAGTGGGCCCGCCGGATCAGCGAGCACCTCAATCCCCGGACCAGAGCCTACCACGAGATCTGGCTTGACGGGGAAAAAGTGGTGGATAGCCGGGATAACGGGGGAGAGCAGGAGCCGATATACGGGCCTGTCTATCTGCCCCGGAAGTTTAAAATCGGCATAGCCGTCCCGCCTTCCAACGATGTAGACGTATTCTCTCAGGATTTGGGCTTTATCGCGATTGTCGAAGATGGACGCCTGAAGGGCTTCAACGTCACGGTAGGCGGAGGCATGGGGATGACGCACGGCGATCCGAACACCTATCCCCAGATCGGTCAAGTGATCGGGTTCTGCTCGCCGGAGCAAGTCATCGACGTCGCGGAGAAGACGGTCACGATCCAACGGGATTACGGCGATCGCTCGGTCCGTAAGCACGCGCGGTTCAAGTACACGATCGACGACCGCGGCATCGACTGGTTCATCAATGAGCTAACCGAACGTCTAGGGTGGAAGCTTGAGGAAGCGCGTCCTTACCATTTTGACCACAACGGGGACCGCTATGGCTGGGTAAAGGGAACCAACGGAAAATGGCACTTCACGCTCTTTATCCAGAACGGCCGGGTCAAAGACGATGGCGGCTATCTTCTGATGACGGGTCTGCGGGAAATCGCCAAGGTGCATTCCGGAGATTTCCGGCTCACTCCCAACCAGAACCTGATCATCGGCAACGTAAGCAGCCAGAAGAAGAAAAAGATTGAGGAACTGATCAAGCAATACGGGCTTACCGACGGGGCCCACTATACCGCATTGCGGAGAAATTCCATGGCCTGTGTGGCGCTGCCGACCTGTGGATTGGCGATGGCCGAATCGGAGCGCTACCTTCCTACGCTGCTGGATAAGATCGAGCCGATGCTGGAGGAAGCGGGCTTGCGCGACGAGGAGATCGTCATTCGCATGACCGGCTGTCCGAATGGCTGCGCCCGACCGATGTTGGCGGAAATCGCGTTTATCGGCAAGGCGCCCGGCAAATACAACATGTACTTGGGAGGCGGCTTTGCCGGAAACCGGCTGAATAAGCTGTACAAGGAAAACATCGGCGAAGCGGAAATTCTGGAGTCGTTAAAACCGATTCTTACTCATTATGCAAAGGAACGGCGGGAAGGCGAGCACTTCGGCGATTTTGTCATCCGCGCCGGCTATGTCAAGGAAGTTCGTTCCGGTCAGGATTTCCATTCGTAAGTAAACCTGCGTTTGGATTAAATGCATCATAGGGCAAGACCAACAGGAGCAGTCTGAAGCTGTCATTGCAGCTTTAGACTGCTCCTTGCTTATCTCGCGGAGAGGCGATGAGGATTAAGGAAGCTCGACGACTTGAGCCGCCGCGTTCCATTGATAATGCATCTGCTGCCCATGGCTGGTGAGGATGAAATGCAGCCGGTTCCGATCCCAGAAGTAAGTGTGCGTTCCTTCCACTTTTGTGGCGGAGAGCGCATCTTCGAGCATGGATGCGGTACCTTGTTCGATGTCCAATAGAAGAACATGGGATTGGAACTGCTTATCATCGTCCGAGAAAAGATCCAGCGCTGCGTACCGGCCGTCCGGCGATACGATGATTCCTTCTACACCAACATTCTTCATGCCGTTCATGGCGGTGACATGCTCCAATAGCTTGAACGTTCCGTTGGCTATGTCATAAGTAACGACCTTCACGGAGGACGCCTGACCGATGCCCGGATCCTGTAAAACCTGGAGAGAGAAAATAACCTGATTCTGCTTCGAAAGGTAGGCTAACGACGAAATACGAAAATTTCCTTCGGGCCGAAGCTCGTTTGGAAGGGAATCAGCTGAAAAGAGCCTTTGCTTCGAGCCGTCATCCTTTTCCATCACGATGAATCCGTCCGGCTGCTGAAGTATCGATCCCCCTCCCGGCAGGTCCTTCGTTTCATCAATAAGATAACCTTGTTCTTTTGGCGTAAGATAGTATCGGACGTGGCTGAAGGAATAATACGGATTAGCGGTATAGGCCCAATGTTCTTCCACATCCACATAAGGCCTGTTATTCTCCGTTCCCGAACCTGTAATGGTATAGCTCACTTGGTGCGGATTGGAAACGATGAGGAAGTCCTGATGATCTTTCAAGAGACTCCGGGCAAAATCAAGGTCGCGCAGAATCTTCGCCTGATTAAAAGCACGGACCGTTTCTTCTTCCTGCAGCGCCTTTTTCGAGAAATCAATGCGCATCACACTCATGGTCGAGCCTTCCGAGTTCTTGCTTTTCAAAGCAAACAAGCTTTGGGAATCGCTGCTCCAAACGGGATGATAATAGCTGTACAAGCCTGTAACCTTGAGCACTTGCGGCGTATCGCCCGGCTTAAGTCCTTTAGGCAGGTCCTGTTCATGGATTTGGCGGTTTGGCGTATTGGAAGTTACCACTCGCTTGGTTTTGCCGTCAATATCGGAAATCCGGATTTGGTCTACCGTATCCTCCGCATACACATGGGATTGCAGCTCACGTCGGTTGTTCTCGGATGTAATATAGGCGATATATTTTCCATTGGGAGAAACGGCGGGATTCCGCCCTTCATCAATCACGGTCTCTTGGCCGCTGGCTAAATCTTTGAAGACCACTTCAGACCGGGTGTCTGCCGTTTTTTCAAATACGATGGCATTCTCTCCGTTAACATAGGAGGGAGATGCTCCATCGCCAAGCTTTGTCGGCGCCAGGCTGTCCAGAGTCATTTCGTAGATGCCGGATTCTTTCACTGTAAATCCATGCTCTTGTTGTTCCAGCACCTTTTTGACATACAGGATGGTTTGATGATCCTTCCAGGAAGGCTGTTCATAGAATACCGCAGAACCATCGCCTTTAAGGAGCTCTGTATACTTCTTTTGCGCAACATCATAAACGCCCAGCGTGCCGCCGGTTTGCAGAATCAGCTTGCTTCCGTCCTGATTGATTTTGGCCTCGTTGACTTCCTGCTGAAGCAGCTGGTGAAATCCGCTTTGGTCATAGGCGAACAAGCCCTTTCCGGCAACCGGGAGGTATACCGTTCCTTTGTACTCGGAAACTCCTAACGGGCTTCCGGAGCCTATATCGATAAAGGATATCTGGTTTTGCACATGCAGCTCCTGAGCCTGAACCGTTTGCAGCCCTCCCGGGCCCTGAAGCATAAATGTCCCTGCCAACAACAGGAGCGCCGCGGCAAGACCCCATTTTTGCAAAGTTCGTTGTCTTTGCCGCCGTTTGAACGCTTTTCCAAGCCGTTGTTTGAGTTCCATATTGACAGGTATCCGTTTTTTTAATTCCTTTAAAGCTTGCTCGACTTGATGATCATCCACCGATTTTCTCTCCTTCCAAACATTGCTTAACAAGCACGCCCAGCTTTTTGATTAAACGATAGACACGCGTCTTGATGGTTTCCTCCGACTTACCTGCAATCTCCGTCATCTCTTTGTACTTTAATTCTGCAAAATATCTTAGCTGAATGAGTTCCTGGTCTTCTTCGGAGAGAGAGGACAATGCTTTTTGCAGGCATTCCATATCCTCTTTAAGCTCTACCTGTTCTTCAAAGGAGAACGGCTGAATCAGCCTATCCATTCCCTCGCCGATGAACGAATCCTTCTTCTTGCGGTAAAAATCGATGATGGTATTGCGGGCGATCGTAATAAGCCATGCTTTCGCACTCGACTGCTCCTGAAGTGAAGCATAGCGTTCAAACGCCTTGCGGAAAATATCGCTTACGATGTCGTCGGTATCCCATTTGTTGCCTAATTTCATGTAAACATACCGGTAAATATCACTAAAAAAACGATCGTATATCTCGATAAAAGGTTCTTTCATCGGGGCCCCACCTCTCACACTAAATAACGAAGCCAAACGAAAAAAGGAACACGTTAGTTCAAAATAAATTAATAATCGGAATACAAAACAACAGGTTTTCGCTGTAAAAGTAAGAGGATGGAGTGCCGCGGCAAGGAATATGCAAATTTTTCTTGATCCCTTGGATCATCCGACGATACAATCATGATAGATCGTAACGCGTTAAGGCGTTATCGCGCGGCTAATCCCGCTTATGATTCATCATGCGGCCCATCATCATACCATGCCGTTGATGCTATTCATTTTATAATTCACCGTATGAAAAATGGAACAAATAAACCGGAGCATATCCTATGCGGAAGCGGTTGAGAGGATGTTTATGAAGACAAAATCCATTTATTTTCTGTTTGGCGTGTTCGCCAGTGCTTTCCTCAAATCGTTGTTTATGGCAGTAACCTATCCATCGAAGAGCGATTATATCCTTTTTCACAGCGAAGGGAAACCGCATTTGTTTTTCATTTTTCTGGGAACGCTGCTTCTTCTGGATGCGCTTGTGATTTGGTTCATACTGAGGCCTAAAGCGATCGGGTTTTGGTTAGCCCTCGCAAGTATCGCCGTATCCAAATTGGAGGAGTTTACCGCATTGCAAATCGCACTGAGGAATAATGATCTCATTAAACAACTGTTCATTGAACAAAGAGAAGCCAGAGGCCGGCCGATGGACGATAACGCGTTGCGGATGACCGACGTTCTCTTTTCGCCAACGGGGTTGTATGCAGGCTTCTTTTTGATGCTTGCAGGCTCACTTCTGGTGCTGCTCGTACTTTGGCGGAATAGGGATTACTTCTTTAAAAGCTATATATGGCGCTAAAGAGACAACCGTTTCCGGATTTGGTTATACGAATGACCTTAGATGCAAGGACCTTGCCGCAATAAAAAGACACAGATGAAAGGATAGCGGAGAATATGTATAATTACATATACATGGAAACCTCATTAGGTGGAATGTTCTCCTCGCCAATTATATTATAAAATATAAGCTTCCTTAACTTTATTAGAATGGGGGAAAGCCCTTGACAGTAACCTACGACGCTCACTATTATCCGTATCCTTCCCGGCGAAATGTGGTCTATGGACGAAAAGGGATGGTGGCCGCCTCTCAGCCGCTGGCAGCGCAGGCCGGTTTGCAAATCTTGAAAGCAGGCGGGAATGCCATTGATGCAGCCATTGCGACGGCAGCCTGCTTAACGGTAGTCGAGCCGACATCGAACGGAATCGGCTCGGACGCTTTTGCGCTTGTCTGGGTTAATGGAAGGCTGCATGGCCTCAACGCCTCGGGTCCAGCCCCCAAAAAGCTGACGATGGAAGCCGTCAAAGCGGCTGGTTATGATCATGAGATGCCTAAGCGCGGCATGATTCCCGTTACGGTTCCCGGGGCTGTCGGCGCTTGGGCCGAACTGTCGAGGAAGTACGGAAAGCTGCCTTTGACGCAGGTGCTGGCCCCGGCTATCGACTATGCCGAAAGCGGTTACCCTGTTTCCCCGACGCTGGCAAAGTTTTGGCAGCTTTATTATGAGGACTATAAAGAAAGCTTTAAAGGGGAAGAGTTCCGGCCCTGGTTCGATACCTTTGCACCAGGAGGAAGAGCTCCGAAGGCGGGGGAGATCTGGCGGTCGACCGGACATGCGGCGACCCTGCGGCTGATTGCCGAAACGAATGGAGAAGCCTTTTACCGCGGGGAGCTTGCCGAACGGATCGATGCCTTCTTTCAAGAACATGGCGGATTTTTGCGGAAGGAAGATTTAGCGGAATATGCCCCGGAATGGGTGGACCCCATTAAGGTCAATTACCGGGGGTATGATGTGTGGGAGATCCCGCCTAACGGGCAAGGCCTGGTTGCGCTCCATGCCTTGAATATCCTGAAGGGATTCGATTTCCCGGAGAAAGAGAGCGTGCAAACCTATCACAGGCAAATCGAGGCCATGAAGCTCGCTTTTGCCGATGGAAGGAAGTATATTACCCAGCCTACAGACATGAAGGTCACGGCAGAAGAACTGTTAAGTGAGCAGTACGCGGCGGAACGCCGCGCCCTGATTGGTGAAGAGGCTCTTGCGCCCGAACCCGGACATCCGCCGAGGGGAGGAACCTTTTATCTGGCCGCTGCGGATGGGGAAGGGAATATGGTATCCTTTATTCAAAGCAATTATATGGGATTTGGATCAGGTATCGTCGTTCCGGGTACAGGCATAGCGCTGCAAAACCGCGGCCATACCTTTTCCCTGAACCCGGATCATGCCAATGCGTTAAAACCGGGCAAGAAAACCTACCATACGATTATTCCGGGGTTTCTGACAAAGGACGGTCAACCGGTCGGCCCATTCGGTGTAATGGGCGGATTCATGCAGCCTCAGGGTCATGTTCAGGTCATTATGAATACGATTGACTTCCATTTAAATCCCCAGGCTTCCCTGGATGCACCGCGTTGGTTATGGATCCGGGATAAAACGGTGGAGGTTGAAGCGGGCTTCTCCAGCGAGATAGCCAGAGCATTAATACGCAAGGGGCATCAGGTGAATGTCGTATTAAAAGAGGATGGCTTTGGCCGGGGA
The DNA here is from genome assembly GCF_001465255.1 of Paenibacillus naphthalenovorans. Lineage (NCBI taxonomy): Bacteria > Bacillati > Bacillota > Bacilli > Caryophanales > Paenibacillaceae > Paenibacillus > Paenibacillus naphthalenovorans. The sequence continues at coordinate 4,852,012 of NZ_CP013652.1, forward strand.
CAAATCATTTGGCGTGATCCTGAAACCGGCGTTTTATCCGGAGCTACCGATCCGAGGACGGATGGAGAAGTGGCCGCGTGGTAGGCCTGTTCCCAAAAAACGTCTGACGACCGCAAGATCGTCAGACGTTCTTCGTGCTTCGCTTTATCGATGAGCATCACACATAATATTTCAAATAGACCGATTCGTAGTAAGGGCTTGCAGGATTGGGGGTGACAATTTCGATCATATGTCCGTCAGGGTCTTTAAAGAAGACCTGACGCAATCCGCTGGGGGCGTTTTCCAGCTCATACCAGGGAATATTTTCGGATTCGACTTTTTGGATAACCTTTTGGAGTTCTTCTTCATTGTCAACAAAAAAAGCAACATGGGCGTCCTGTGCGGACAATTTCGCCCGATCAACATGCTCGGGCTGATCTGGCTGTTGAATGATATGAATCATAATATCGCCTAATTTATACCATATTCCGGGGAAGCTGAAATTGGGCCTTGGAATTTCCGGCAAGCCCAAAATCCGGCTGTAAAAATCCTTTGATTTCACGGCATCCTTCACGGACAAAGCTACATGATCAATTCGGGATAATTTCATTATGCATCACTCCTTTTTGGTTTTAAACCGGTTTACGTAAGGCCGTATAAACAGCCGTGTCCAATTTTTGGGACAAATCGGCAGCATACGTTTTGATATACTTGGGCTCGGAGGTAACCTTACCCCCGTAGAACATAATGTCGTCCGCTCTGTCAATGGCCAATTCCACACAAAGCATGGGAAACGGCATATCGGGAATGGGATCGGGCAGAACACGGGCAGTTCCCGTAACGGCTAACGTTTGCTCCGGAATGGAAAATAATATTTGCATCCTTGGACGCTCATTCACGTTGCGGATCAAGGGTGACTTGGGTGAAACCGCAAAGCGAATCAGATGGGGATTGACGGCCGCCAACCAGGAGATCGCCGTCGAATAGATTTCGTTGTCCGTATTGGTGGTGACCGCGAACGCCAATTTTTCTCCTTGAAGCTGATCGACGACCGCTTGAGGCAAAAGCGTGGTATCGGTTTTCATAAGTTAACTCCTTTCTTAATTATGATTTTTTTTCTAACCAGCCCGCGTTCACATCAAGGCCCAGGCTCGCCTTTCCGATAATTTCCAAGCATTTGTCGTTATTCGGCGGCATGACCATCCCGGCGCGGGCATCGCGGTGGATTCTTTCCAGAGGGAATTTTTTCATGTAAGCTCTGCCTCCGCATACACGAATGGCTAAATCGGTTACTTTGACGGAAACCTCTGTTCCGACATATTTGGCGATCGTTACAGGCAGAACCCGGTCTTCCGCGGTACCGTAATCACGTGCGTCCGCAGCTTGATAAAGCAGCTGCTTCGCAGCTTCAATTTCCAGAGCCATTTCAGCGACACGATGCTGAATCGTAGGATAATGGCTGATCGGATGAATTTCCGGTTTAAATGTGGTGTTTTGGGCATAACTGACGGTAAAATCCAAAGCGGCCTCCGCCAGACCTATGCCGACGGCAGCGAAGCCAAAGGCATAACCGTCACTCACATTTTTACGAACGGCATCCCCGGGTTCTCCGATCGCATTCGCTTCTTCTACAAAACACTCTTTAAAATGAATGGTATGGCTGGCCGTTCCCCGCATCCCCATGGCATTCCAGGTATCTTCAATCGTTACCCCCGGAGTGCTGCTGGGAATTGTCAGCATGATAAGGCCGTCTTCCACCGAGGTGGTGCCTTCGATTTGACACAGCGTATTGAAATAGTCCGCCGCAGAGCTTAACGAGGCGAAATGTTTTACCCCGGAAACGACGTAACCGCCGTCCACCTTGCGGGCGATGGTGCTTGGCTTGAAATTCCCCCTTAAACTGCTTGTAGGTTCACTGGTAACAGATGCGAACAATTTCCCATGCTCAACCACTTCCCCGAACAATCGCTGCTTTTGCTCCTCATTTGCCATTTCCTTCAAAATATTGATGACCGTACAATGCATATTAAATGTATTTGCGGTGGAACCGCACGCTTTCGCCAGTTCTTTAAGAACTTCCCCCATTAACCGGGAATTGGCTCCAAGCCCCCCATACCGCTCGGGGACCATGAGGGAGAGAATCCCGTGCTCCCGTAAATCCTGATAGTTTTCATAAGGAAAACGGCTTTCAAGATCGTATTGGCTTGCACGGGCGGCGAAGTTTTCTTTCGCCAATTGCTTTACCACACCGAGAATATGGCGGGCTTCCTTGCTATGTGTTAATTGCATGAGCATCCTCCTCGAATTTTACGTGTCAATGATATACACAGCATTTTCCATGCCAAACTTGGCTCCAATCATAAAATCATCGTCAACCTCAAGCCTTTCGTGCGTATTTCCCTGCATATGATGAAAAAGTTTGATCCTTCGGAAGCAAGAGGCTGCATGTTTCGATCAGTTTTTGGTGTTTTTTTGCACCGAATGGTGGTGAATTGCACCGATGGAGAAGGAGGCCGCACCAGCGAATGGAAGTGAAGGATGGGAATACTCCATTGATTCAGGAAAGAAGGTCAAAAAAGTAAAGCTGGCATGAAAATTGCTCTTTAAATGCTAATAGGGGATGGAAATGAAGCCGCAGAGAGTAAATGGAGGACGAACGGATGACGCAATTTTGGTTTTTCCTGTTGACGATAGTTGGAGGAGCGATATGGGGAGCCCAGGCTTCCATCAATAGTGCTTTAGGTAAAAAAATAGGCACGTTGGAAGGCGCTTTTGTCAATTTTGCAGTGGGTACGTTAATTTTGGCGATCATTGTTTTATTTTTTGGCAGGGGAAACCTCCTTCAGGCAGTGACGGTTCCGAAATGGCAGCTGGTTGGAGGACTTATGGGAGCGGCGGTCATTTTCACGACGATCATCAGCGTACCCCGGATCGGAGCGGCATCGATGCTTCTGGCCATGATTAGCGGACAAATCGTCATCAGCATGATCATCGATCATTTCGGCTTTTTCGGTGTTCCGCGAATCGCTTTTGATTGGCAGAGGCTTCTGGCCTTATTGTTAATGAGCGGCTCCTTATTTTTAATTTTCAGAAGCAGTATTTAAATGCATATTCATTATTGACACGAGAGGGAGACGGTTAGATGAGTTTTCCGAATCCAATGGATCCTATTCTGGGTATTCGCTTTGTGGTCTCGAGCTCTAACCTCCGGGAGTCCGTCAAATTTTATGGAGAGACTTTGGGTTTGAAGGAGGTTTCCTCCGGTTCAGAATTCACAAGATATGATATCGGTGGAATGAACCTGGATATTATTCCGGGAGCGATCAAAAAAGAAAAGCAAAATCAACTTGCCATCTCCTTGAGTGATCCTCATCTTGTGTTTGAAGTCGACCCTCAACGGTATGAGCGGATGAAATGGCTGTTGATACGGGAGGATATCACGTTATTGGAATTAAGCGACTTGGAAGGGAGGAACAAAATGTTTTTCAAAGACCCGGACGGCAACCTCAACGCGATCTTATCCGGTTAAGGCTTGATAACAAAATGGGCCGCGCCGCATTTCCCGGTAACGTTAAGGGGATGACTTTTATTCTTTCTTTCCATTATAATGAAGGATGTATTTCATAAATTATGGATGCAATCCCCGACATTGGAGGTTGACGAGCATGGAGATGGATGCGTCAAGCCTGCCTTCTGCAAGAGAGAGTGAATGGCATACCATTATAAACGCATTGTTCGATGGAATTTGGGTTGCTGATGGTGATGGCAGAACCGTACTGGTGAATAAAGCCTATGAGAAATTAACCGGGATTCGCATAGATGATGTGATCGGTCAACGCGCCCAGGATTTGGTTGAAGCAGGAGTGCTGTCGCAATCCGCCATTCCCGGTGTTATGGAAACCTTGCAAACCGTCACGATCATAAACAAAGTGAATGGAAAGCGCTTACTCGTCACCGGGGTTCCGGTTTTAAATGATGAAGGGGAATTATGGAGAATCGTATGCAGTGTCAGGGATATTACGAACCTTGCCGAGCTCCAGCAGGAAATCGAACGGAAAAGCGCATTAATTAAACACTATGAAACGGAATTATTAAAACTTCAACAGATCGACAATGGCCCTGTTATTCGCAGCCCGCATATGATCCGGTTGTTTGAATCGGCCAAGCATGTCGCAGCCACATCGTCTACGGTGCTTATTTTAGGAGAATCTGGAGTAGGGAAGGAAGTGTTGGCCAAATGGATTCACCAAATGAGCCAGCGGGTAAACCAACCCTATATGACCGTGAACTGTTCGGCTATCCCTGAAAATCTCATTGAATCCGAGCTTTTCGGGTATGAAAAAGGGGCATTTACAGGCGCACAGCCGACCGGGAAGGCAGGATTATTCGAAATGGCTCATAAAGGGACGATTTTTCTCGACGAAATCGGGGAGCTTCCTTTTGCCATGCAGTCTAAACTGCTCAGGGTGCTGCAGGAAAAAGAAATCCGGCGCATCGGTTCCGGAAAGCCTGTCCCTGTTGATGTGCGGGTGATTGCCGCTACCAATCGATCCTTGGAAAAGATGGTGGCGGAAGGAACGTTTCGAGAGGATTTATATTATCGCATTAATGTCATTCCGTTTACCATACCTCCGCTCAGGGAACGTAAAGAAGATATTCCTATATTAGCCGCACACTTTTTAAATGAATTCAACCAAATCTATGATCGGGATGCAGAAATAGGTCCCGTCGTATTGAACCGCTTGATGGGATATCATTGGCCCGGCAATGTGAGGCAGTTAAAAAATATCATTGAACGCATGATCGTACTGTCCAAAAGCAAAGAAATTACGGCAGACGATTTGCCTGAATTTTTGGGAACGGCCCCCGTATTGCAGCAGGACAGGGATACGATTGTCCCCCTGCGCCAGGCCCGGATGGAGTTTGAAAAGAACCTCATTATCCAAGCGTTGAAAAAAAGCAAGTCGATTCGTCAGACCGCGCAATTGTTGGAGCTGGACCATTCGACCCTGATTAGGAAAATCCAACAGCAGGATATCGATCCTGAGTCCTTCTTGGGACGGGAATGGTCTATCTAAAACGATAAATAACAACAAAACAGTCTGCCATTAGGTGAAACGGCACTCCATTGTTAGACATCGCTAACCCTTGGAGGGCAGTTCGCAAGGTGCAGACTGTTTTGATTATCCATACACGATTATTTGGGAACGATTAAAGTGACCTTGGTTCCTTCTCCGGGCTTGGATTGGACGGAAAACTGGCCATGCACGGACCGGGCTCTCTCTTCCATGCTGAAAAGCCCTACGCCTTTGGCGCCGGTTCCACGGATAAAGCCCTTGCCTTGATCCTCAACACTGACTTCAATATAATCATCGAACTCATGAAATCTTACGCGTGCCTCGGCCACATCCGCGTATTTTGCAAGATTGGTTAAAGCCTCTTGAATGACACGGTAAATGGTCGTCTCTTTTTTGGCCTCCAAGCGTCTGCGAAGATTGCAGTCAAAATGAACCTTGATGCCGTAGTGGTTGGAATAGCTGTCGATGTAGGAACGGATGGCCGGAACGACGCCAAGGTCGTCCAGGACGGACGGGCGCAATTCCCACGCTAATCCGCGCACATCCTCGATAATTCCTGCCACTCTGTTTCGCAGGTCGCCCAGCTGCTGCACTCCGGTTTCCCCGATTAAACGGTCAATTTCAATGAGCAGGGAAAAGAGGCTCTGTCCGATCCCGTCATGCAGCTCCCGTGAAAATTTGCGCCGCTCGTCTTCCTGAACCTGCATGACATGCCCCATCATATGCTTCAATTCTTCTTCTACCTTTTTGAGCCGGGTCACCTCGTTGCGAATGGCTAGATACTGGTAAGGACGCCCATTGTCGTCTTGAAACGGCACGATGGTGGTGTTTACCCAATAGTAGGTGCCGTCTTTGGCTTTGTTCTTGATGTCTCCCCGCCACACCAGTCCGGAGGAGATCGTTCTCCACAGCTCTTTCATGAACTCTTTGCTGTGAAAGCCGGAATTGATAATCCGATGGTCCTGACCGATCAGTTCATCGCGGTCATATTTGGAAATTCGGCAAAAATTGTGATTCACATATTGAATGATTCCGCGATGGTCGGTGACGGCAACAATAGAGGATTCGTCCAGTGCAAATTTGACATTCGCCAGCTGGTTTAACGATTGCTTCAGAAGATCGCGAAAGGATGGATCGGCGATATGGGTATCCAGCTGTTTTTGTAATTCAGCGACATTCTGGCCAATGACCTCAGGGTGAGTCTTGCTTGTTTTAGGCTTCAATACAATCCTCCTTCCTGCCGGGTTCATTTCTTATCTTAGCAAAGAAGGAAGAACCGGTACAATGCTCGCGGCGCAAAAAGTGAAACAAATCAAGACCGGCTAAGCTTGCTGCTGCCCGGTCTTGATTTGTTTTCCGAATGGATTATTTATGGGCCGGCACCTTCATGCGGCTTTTGGCTATCGGGTTATGCCCGCCGTTCCTATAATTCAGGTGAAACCATTTGCGCAGCAGCGGCAGCAAGTAATAGTCGGCGCCGAATTTGCCGGCATTGGCGCCCGCGACCAGCACGATTCCGCCGAGCAGGATCATCCACGGGTTTGTGCTTACCGTTCCGGCGAAAAGAAACATGAAGTTCATCAATAATCCAAAGCCGGCGGCGGCCGTCGTTAAGGCGCCAAGAATCAGACCGAGACCGACCAGCGTTTCTCCCAAAGGGATGATGAAGTTGATCAGTTTCGCGTTAGGCAGTGCGAAATGGTTCAAAAATGCAGTATAGTTAGGATAGATTAATTCGTTTGTCGCTCGATCGAGAACCGGTTTGTTTATTGCGTTGTTCAAAAAGCCTGTCGAGTCAAACTCACCTGTTAGCTTGTGCCAACCCGATGTCAGCCACATCCAGCCAAGATAGATGCGAAGGACAAGAAGCAGGCCGGCGGCATAAACATGCTCTCTTAAAACATTCATCATGACAACCATCTCCTCAACAGCAGTAGACTTTCCTTTCACGACTTCACTGTACATCAAGCGGTAAAGCTGCGATATGATTCGCATCACAGGATAAGAAAAAGTCTTTGAGTCTGTTGCTCCAAGGAACCTGATCCATACGTTTGGCCTCAAATACGGCAAATATGCTTCGGACAATTTTCACAGTGGCAGATATCGCGCAAATAAGTCAAATCCTTGATAATGAAATAACCGTTAACCATGTCGAGGATGTTTTCCTTTCTCATATCGTTCAGCATCCGGTTGACGCTTTCCCGGGTGGCGCCGATCATTTCGGCCATTTCCGTATTGTTCAGCTTAACCGAGATGCGGCTGTACTCACCGAAGGGCTCCCCGTAGGAATTGTTCAGGCGAATGAGAAGGGAGCAGAGCGCCCCGGGCTTACCGAACATCATCAAATCGCGGAATTTGGTTTGTGTCAGCAGGTGCATCGTCGCCTGCCAGCGCATGAATTCTACCGCAAGATCGCCATGCTGCCAAAGCAGAACCTCCAGATCCTTTTGCTGAATCAGGCCAAGGTCGCAATTCTCAAGCGCTTCTGCGCTGAGGAGGTAAGCAGAGCTCGCCATGCCGTCTCCATAGCCGATCAAGTCTCCGTCGTGGTGCAGATACAAGGTGAACGTACCGCCGTTATCGGCCGATTTGGTGATTTTGACGCTGCCTTGTTTGATGTAATACAAGTATTCGGCTTTATCGCCTTCCCGGAAAAGGCGGGAGCCCTTCTTCACCTTTTTCGAATACATGATACCGGTAAGCCGTTCAACATTCTCTTCCGTAAAATACTGCTGCAGCCCCCGGGTTTGAAACCGAACGGCGTCCGATGTATGATTAACCGGATAATGATGAATCATCCGCGCCTCCTCCTTTTTGCGTTCTTTGTATTTATTTTACCAACTCCAATGACCCGGCGTTATCGGGGAATCCTCTGATATTCAGGGGGGGAAATCCTGAATTGCGGCATATTCCCCGACCGTGAAATCAGGGTATTCCCTGACTTACAAACGAAGCTGCAGCGGTTACAATGAAAAGCATCGGGATATGGATTTCGGTTGGAGAAGTGCACGGAGCAGCATGGAGGGAGGCGAGAAGGGTGGACACGGAGCACAACCGGATTCTAAACGAGTTGTGTATGATCCGATCCTTGGTATCAGGAGACTTTGCCGCACTGGCCTTAGGCGTTGGCGATGGCCGTCTGTTTCGCTGGACATTGTTTTCCGGTAATGAGACAGAGCGGAGCGAAACGATGACGTTTCGCTCGGGGCGGGGTGTGGGCGGTCTGACGATTCGGATCGGACGGACGATAGCATGGAACGAAACCGATGAGGCTATGGTCCACCTGTATCGCGAATGTCCCCTTACGCTTGCGGAAAGATTGCGAACCTCCGTCACGGCTCCCGTTGTCGTACAGAGGGAGAGCCGGGGTGTGATATTGGTGGGTTCCCGTACGGGACGTCTGTTTAGCGAGGAGGATATAGCCGCGGTGACGCTGGCGGCGCAGCGGATCGGCAAGCTGATGGAGGATGAGCGGTTTTGAGACCGGGTATGATAAAGAGGAGGGTGATCGTATGATAAAAATCATGGTAGTCGACGACCATGCCGTTGTACGATCGGGGTTGAATCTGCTGCTCCACGGCAAACATGACATGGAAGTCGTAGGGGAAGCGGCGGACGGCGACGAGGCGATTCGCCTTGCCGGAGAGCTGAACCCCGATGTCGTGCTGATGGATCTAAGCATGCCGCACGGTAAGGACGGCCTGACGGCGGCCGCCGAGCTGAAGCAGAAGCAGCCGGATACGGCGGTGCTGATATTGACCATGCACGATGACGAGGAATATTTGTTCAGGGCGATTCAAGCCGGGGCGTCGGGCTATATTTTGAAAAGCGCGCCGCACGAGGAACTTCTTGCGGCCATTCAATCCGTAGCGGAAGGAAACGCATACTTGTATCCAAGCGCGACCAAACGTTTAATGGGCGAGTATCTGGAACGGCTGAAGCAAGGCGAGAACACAGGCCCTTTCGACACGCTATCCGAACGGGAGAAGGAAGTATTGGCGCTGGTCGCCAAAGGGTATTCCAATAAAGAGATAGCCGATCAATTGATTATCAGCGTCAAGACGGTGGAAACGCACAAAAGCAATGTGATGGAAAAGCTAAAGCTAAAGACGCGCCCGGAGCTTGTGAAATTTGCGCTGAAGAAGGGGCTTTTGAACTTCGAATAAAGACGGGAAATCCAATGAATAAGGAACAGGGGACTGCAGCGGCACGCGTGAAGAGCCGCTGCAGTTTTTTGTCTAAACTGTGACAAAAATCACAGCTTAAATCCGGGGTACGCGATATGCTGAATCCACCACATGAAGGAGGTCTGATTGATGGAACGGGGAAAAGATCGGTTCTTGAATGCTGCACGTCCATCGGATTTGGTTGTCATGTTGGAACGGATGAGGGACGAGCACTTGAAAATGAAACAAACCATAGCAGAGCTCGAAGCGGCGGTGGAACGGGCCGACCGGATGCCGGATGTATTGACGGTGGCGCATGAAATGCGGCGCATCAAGCAGCCGCTGATCGCGTATATGAATGAACTGGAACGCCATGCGACCTGGGAAGAGAAAGAACTGCAGCCTTTGCTCGACGATTATTTTTTTAATAAGCATGCGCCGAAGATCAAGGATTCGATCTGGGCAATGGAAAAAGACCACCAGTTGGGCACCGCCAGCCTTGAAACGTTCCTTCAAAGACTGGACGAATTCGGACTTCGGCCGCACGCAGCTGCGGTGGCGGAAGCGGTCGGCTGTTTTATGCAAGGCTGCGGCCTTCTTAAGAAGCATTTCAGACTCGAGGAGGAAGTCATAATGCCCCTGGTGGAACAAATGCTGAATGATTCGGATGCTGATGGTCATAGCAAACGAAAATGACTGGCAAGGAGGAAATCGCCATGCTGACAGGCCTTATTTTAGCCGGTGGGCCTAATACGCGGATGAACGGCGATCCGAAGGCGCTGCTTCCTTTTGGAGGGGAGACGCTTATTGAGCGGCAGATCAGGGTCATGAGGCAGATTTGCCGGGAAGTCATCGTCGTCACGAGGGAACCGGCTCCATTACTTCGATTGCTGGACAAGGAGGTCCGCATCATTACCGACTTTTTTGGCGGCAAAGGTCCCCTTGCGGGCATGCATGCCGGATTCAGTTTGGCCAAGTTCGATCAAATTTGGGTGGCGGCCTGCGAGATGCCGTTTCTTTCGGCGAAAGCGGCTGAATTGCTATTGGAATCCAAGAAAAGCGGTTGGAATGCGGTTCTTCCTGAGGTGAACGGCAGTCCATTTCCGCTGCACGCCGTTTATGATAAAGCCTGTGCCGGCCCCATAGCCGCTTTATTGGAGAAAGGGGACTACCGTCTTTCGGAGCTGTTGAAGTCCCTTCATTGGCTGGGGATACCGGAAGCGGCTTTTAGGGAAAAGGGGATTGACCTCCGGTTTACTGTGAGCATAGATACCCTTGAAGATTATCGGCAGGCGCTCCAAAGTGAGTAAGGTTACGGAGGCTACATGCAAGCCCGCATATTGCTAATATTTCACCGCTAGGGGGATGGATGATGGATTTATCGGAAAAACGCAAAAAGCAAATCGACTACTTGGGCATAACGGCGGATGACTTATTCCTTTTAGAAAGTAAAAAGGCGGAATTGACGGCGATCGCTGACGCTCTGGTGGAAGAGCTTTATAACCGCATTATGCTCCGTCCCGAGCTCAGGACCATTATTGAAGCGCACAGCACGATCGAGCGATTGAAAAAAACGCAGAGATGGTACTTTCTTTCACTGACCGACGGGAAAATCGATGAGGCTTTTATCGAAAAAAGACTATTGATCGGGAGCATGCACTCCAAAATCGGCTTAACGACGCAATGGTATTTGGGAACGTATATGCTTTATCTGGATTTGGCGGCCTCCCATCTCCGGCAAGTGCTTCCAAACGAGTGGCTGCCGGTTCTTCATGCGATAACCAAAATGTTTAATTTGGATTCGCAGCTTGTGCTTGAAGCCTATGAAGCCGAAGAGAAGCAGAAAGTGCAAAGACTTGCGGATGAACGCGGCCATCTCTTGGCCGGCATTAACGCGGCTGTGCAGGAGCTGGCCGCGATGATGGTTGAGCTTAGCAGCAGTACGCAATCCGTAGCGGAAACCGCCATCCATACGGCGGAATCCCAGGAAAAGTCGCTTGGTACGGTAAATGAGCTGACCCGGGAAATTCAACACATTCATCATATGGGATCATTCATGGAAGAGATATCGGAGCAAACCCATCTGCTTGGGCTTAACGCGGCCATTGAAGCAGCACGGGCGGGCGAGCATGGCCTCGGTTTTGAAGTGGTGGCCAAGGAAGTCCGCAAGCTCGCCGCCAGATCCAAAGACGCTCTTGTACAAATTCACTCCAAGCTGGATATGATTTCAAGATTGCTGAAAGAAGTGAAGAAGGAGTCCGAGCAGACGAGCATACAAGCACAAACGCAAGCAGCAAGCTCCGAAGAGCTGTCCGCGTTTGTTCAAATGATTGAGAAGGTGATCGCAGAGCTGGAGCAATTGAGGCAATAAGCTGTGAAAGGCATGGTACGGGATATCCCTTATCCATGAAAAGAAACGGACATCGCTTGGGATCCCGTATTGCTGCCGGGGGAGATGATATGAGGTTTTGACGCAACCAACGGATCGTTTTATAAGAAACGGCGGAAGCCGACCCTGCTAATGCAGCGATAGCTCCGCTAGAACGATCACTGCCGCAATGACAATAGACGGAAGCAGATTGGCGACATTGATGTTTTTGATGTGAAGGATGTTGAGCCCGATGCCAATAATCAATACCCCTCCAACAGCCGTAACTTCAGTGATGACGGCACTCAAGTCAGCCTCGCTGATAAATAGGGTAAATAACGTTGACGTAAGCGCAATGGTCCCTTGATATAAGAACACCGGGACTGCTGAAAGCGTGACGCCGATGCCTAAAGTGGAGGAGAGAATGACGGCAGAAATGCCGTCCAACATCGATTTGGTGTATAAAATATCATGGTTGTGCCTCAGTCCGCTGTCGATCGAGCCTAGAATGGCCATGGCGCCTATGCAGTAAATGAGCGTCGCCGTAACGAAGCCTTCCGCGATGCCGCCTCTATTCGTCGGACCGGTCTTCTCCTCCCGGCGGAATTGTGACTCCACCCAGTGACCGAGCTGGTTCAGCCGATATTCAATTCTCATGACTTCTCCGAGAATCCCCCCGACTGCGATACTGATAATGACTATTAAGAAATTCTCCGATTTAAGCGCCATCGTGATGCCAAGAACGGCAATTGCAATCCCCAGTCCTTGCATGACGGTATTACGAATTCCTTCCGGAATACGGGGCAGAACTAGACTGCCCAATAAACCGCCTACCATAATGGCAAGCGCATTGATGATGCTTCCCCATAAAGCCATAAATGCTAATTTCCTCTCTGTTCGGGCCAGGTATGTGACAAAATATCGGTCCGCTGTCTATTGATTAATCCTATAAACCATATACCATAATAACCATTTCTATTAAGCTCATCAATGATTGAATTGGAAAAATTTCTTAACACCGTTCGAGTGAGTGAAGCCTTGACAATGAAATTGATTATCATTACCATATATTTATAATAAAAAATGATAATGATTATCAATATCTTTGGGTTAGTCAGGATAAAACGACCAATGAAGCAGGAGGCTAAGGGTGGAAACCAATTCAATAATTGAAGACAGGTGTTTAAGTGACTGCCATGAACAGGACTTGTGTGCTGCGGTCTCCAAAATGGTCCGGGAGGATCCTATTGGTTCGGCGGCCGGGCATGAGCGTTATTTGTTCGTGGAAGTTCCGGTTCCCTGGGACTACGATGTCACGGCATCGAGGCATTTCCCGAAGGGCTTTATGGAAGTCCTCAAAAGGGCGGCCGAGAACGCGCCAAAATTCCGATTTTTATCTTTTGTATCCGATGCTCATCCCTCGCCCGCAGGGTACAGAAGAGTCATGTATTTTCAGAAGCCGCTTCCCCCTTTTGCCCGGTACGAAAAGAAGGAGTATGTAGCTCCCGAAGCAGAGTTAAACGCTTTAGCCGAAGCGCTGCTGAACGGCTCCGAGCTTATGAATCGTTATGAATCTTACAGGTTTCATTCGGAAAATGTCAGGGATTTGTTTGTCTGTACCCATGGAAGTCATGATGTGTGCTGCGGCAGGTTCGGTTACCCCATGTATAAAATGCTTGAAGATCATTATGCGGTGAAATCGTCCGGAAAGCTCAGAGTCTGGCGTGCCAGTCATTTTGGCGGTCACCGCTTTGCTCCTACGATTGCCGATTTGCCCGAAGGACGCTATTGGGCCCAAGTGGAGCCGGAAGATCTTGACACGCTCGTTCTTCGTCAAGGGCCGTTTTCCGATATCTCCCGAAAATACCGGGGATGGGGAGGTGTCGGAAAATATGAACAAATGGTCGAGCGTGAAATCTTCCTTCGTGAAGGATGGGGTTGGCTTGACTACAACAAGAAAGGCACGGTGTTGAGGGAAGAAGGACATTCCGCGGTGGTGAGAATAGATTATTCTTCCGCGGATGGAACGGTTTCAGGAGCATATGAAGGAACCGTTGTTTCCGCAGGTACGATCAAAATGGGCGGTTGCGGAAGCGCATTGAAAGATGTTCAGCAATATCAAGTCTCCCGGCTGACCAAGCTTTAATCCGGTTTAAAACATCATGACATAAGGCAGGAATTTCATAAAATGAAGAACAGCTCTGTAGTTTTCAAATGTTTAATTGTTTTTTTGTTGGGTTTTATCGCTGCCTGCGGGGTCAAGCAAGACCAGGCAGCGGAGAATCAGGGAGTGGCGGCTCCGGATCAAGTGAAGGCGGCACAGGAAGAAAGAACGATAAAGCACAAGATGGGGGAAACGAAAGTACCTGCCGATCCCAAGAACATTGGCGCCCTTCAGCCGTTTATCATGGATCATTTGTTGGCGCTGGGAGTCAAGCCCGGTTCCGGCGTGATGTTCGACCAGAAGTGGCCTGCGTTTCTTGCAGATGATTTAAAGGAAACGAAAGTAATCGGCAATGATGCGAACCCGAATCTGGAAGCGATTCTGGCCGCCGGTCCGGATTTAATCATAGGGCAGCCCTTTCAGGAGAAAGCCTATGACGGGTTATCGAAAATCGCTCCTACCATCATTTTGGACACGAATGCAAAGGATTGGCGCAGTACCTTTCTAGAGGTAGGCGAAATCACGGGTAAAACCAAAGAGGCCCGGTCCGTGCTGGAAGCTTTCGATAAAAAAGCCTCCGAAGCCAGGAAGACGCTTCAAGAGTCCATTGGTAATGAAACGGTCATGTTTCTGCGGGTCACCGATAAAGAGCTTCGTTATTACGGAATCAAAAATTATAAAATTTTGTACCAGGATTTGGGGCTTCAGCCTCCGAAGGAATTTGTGACGGACGAATCCAAAACATTCCAGGCGATTTCGATGGAAAAGCTGCCGGAGATTAATCCGGATCATATCCTGCTGCTCGTACAAAGTGAAGAAAAGCTGAATGAATTAAAGGGAAGCTCCCTGTGGCAAAACATGACTGCCGTGAAGAAAAACCAGGTGCACTCTGTCGATTATGATCTTTGGCTGCAGGGCTGGGGGCCCATCGCTTATAGCAAGCTGATTGATGAGACGCTTCAGTTTTTGGCGCGCAAATAACAGAGGCCTCCATGAAGATGCCTATGAAAAAGAAGAGGGGCAGACCATGAAGCAAACCTTATACTCGGAACATTTGAATATTGCTTATGCGGATCGGATGATTGTTGAGGATTTAAACTTGCACTTTCCAGAAGGGAAAATCACCGCGCTCGTAGGTGCCAACGGTTCGGGAAAGTCAACCATTCTGAAGGCGATGGCAAGAATTATGAAGCCTGAAGGGGGACAGGTATATCTCGACGGCAAATCGATCTACAGGCAGTCGACCAAAGAAGTCGCCAAACAGGTGGCCATTCTTCCGCAAAATCCAGCCGCTCCTGATGGATTGACGGTCAGCGAGCTTGTCTCTTACGGCCGGTTTCCGCATCAAAAAGGCTTTGGCACGCTGACGAAGGAAGACAAAGAAATCATTCAGTGGGCGATTCAGGTAACAGGGATGACGGAATTTTATGATCGCCAGGTAGATCAGCTTTCCGGCGGTCAGCGGCAGCGGGCGTGGATTGCCATGGCTCTGGCCCAAGGAACTCAAATTCTTTTTCTCGATGAGCCTACGACATTTCTGGATATGGCCCATCAGTTGGAAGTACATCAGCTGTTAATGAAGCTCAATCAGGAAGAACAGCGAACGATTATTATGGTAGTCCATGATTTGAATCATGCCTCCCGATATGCCCACCATGTGGTGGCCATTAAACAGGGGAAAGTGGTCAGTGAAGGAAGTCCGGACAAGGTCATGACCAGAGAAGTGCTCAAAGAGGTTTTTGGGATCGAAGCGGACATTATATCTGATCCGAGAAGCGGGGTTCCTCTATGCCTGCCCTTTGCGCTGGCTTAGGAAGGGATCTGCCGTGCGTCGCCCGTATTCGTATTGAAGTTATGAATTTATAGTGAGGATGTTTTAACGTGTCAATAACAGAAGCAACAGAGCCTATTGCGGATTCTTCAACCCCAAAGCTTCATTCGCGTCCCGCAGCCGCCGCCATCGTTTTGATCGGAGGTCTTGCCGCTCTTGTTCTCGGCATCGCGGCATCCATTTCATTCGGTGCGGCGGATATCGGATTGATGACCGTATGGGAAGCTGTATTCCGGTTTAATCCGGATCTTACGGCTCATCAAATCATCCAGGAACTGCGATTGCCGCGGGTGCTTGGAGGTGCCGTAGTCGGGGCCAGCTTTGCCGTCGCCGGAGCTTTGATGCAGGGCATGACCCGCAATCCGCTGGCCGATTCCGGTTTGCTGGGACTGAATGCCGGAGCCGGCTTCGTCATGGCGTTGTGCTATGCCTTATTTCCCGGCCTTCCTTTTATTTATCTGATGCTGTGTTCGTTTCTGGGTGCCGGACTCGGGGCAGGGCTCGTGTATGGCATCGGCTCTTCCGCGACAGCCGGGCTTACACCGGTTCGCCTTGTCCTTGCCGGCGCGGCGGTCACCGCCTTGTTGTCGGCGCTTAGCGAAGGGATTGCGATCCATTTTAATGTTGCCCAGAATCTGGCTATCTGGTATGCGGGGGGGCTGGAAGGCACCCGATGGATTCAATTGCAAATCATTTTTCCGTGGATTCTTGGCGCATTGCTCGCCGCCATGCTGCTGTCTCGTTCCATCACGCTGTTAAGCCTGGGCGAAGAGATTGCGGCGGGACTTGGCCAGCGCACGGAAGTAATCAAGCTTGCGGGACTGATCATCGTCCTTATACTCGCCGGTGCGGCGGTTTCGGTCGCCGGTACGATCGGTTTCGTCGGTTTGATGATTCCCCATGTAACCCGGTTTCTGGTTGGCGTCGATTACCGTTGGATCATTCCCTGCTCGGCTGTTCTCGGAAGTCTTCTGATGGTTTTAGCCGATCTGGCGGCGAGAATGGTTAACCCCCCGTTCGAGACGCCGTTAGGGGCGCTCATCGCTTTGCTGGGGGTTCCTTTCTTTCTCTATCTGGCGCGTAAAGAAAGGAGGGGGCTGTAATGGGAGCAACGCCGGAATCCGTCTTGGAAAACAGAAGAAAAAAAGGCGGGTTTACCGTCATGGCCGTTCTCGGCATACTGATTATCGCTGCTTTCATCATCAGCATGAACACCGGATATATACGTTTGTCGCCGCTTGATGTGATAAAGACGTTGTTTGGATGGGGGACCGGCAAGCAGGAATTGATTCTGTTTGAATTCCGCTTGCCGCGCATTGTCATTTCCGTTCTTGTTGGTGCCGGCTTAGCCGTGTCCGGCTGTATTCTGCAGGGCATCACCCGCAATGCGCTGGCTGATCCCGGCATTCTTGGCATTAACGCAGGCGCCGGTTTAACAGTCATGCTGTTTATTTTTTTATTTCCGACATCGGCAGCCGCCCCGGTACTTTGGCTTCCGGTAACGGCATTGGTTGGTGCGGGGCTAACCGCCGCATTGATCTGCATACTCGCCTACAAACGGCATAAGGGATTTGTGCCGACAAGGCTGCTGCTTACCGGGATTGCAGTGGCCACAGGCATCAAAGCGGCAATGATCGTACTGACGCTGCGGTTTGATCCGGATCAGTATCAGTTTGTGGCCACCTGGCTCGCAGGCAGTATATGGGGCTCGAGCTGGAAGTTTGTGCTCGCGCTTTTGCCATGGATTGTGGTGCTTCTTCCGTTTGTATTTTTCAAAGCCCGCGTGTTGAACGTGCTGAATCTTGGGGATCAGACAGCTGTTGGGCTTGGCACACCGATTGGGAAGGAAAGGCTTATGCTGCTGGGTGCAGCGGTAGGTTTGGCCGGATCGTGTGTAGCGGTAAGCGGAGGCATCGGTTTCATCGGGCTGATCGCTCCGCATTTGGCGCGAAGGCTTGTCGGGCCGAAGCATCAAATGCTTTTGCCGACATCGGCTTTGGCCGGGGCTTTGCTCCTTATCGTGGCGGATACCTTGGGCCGTTGGATTGTGCAGCCGTCAGAGGTTCCGGCCGGTCTCGTCGTTGCTGTGATCGGAGCGCCATATTTTCTTTATCTGCTGGCGCATGCGAAATCTTGAATCAGTTTGAATGTTGGAGGGAAATCTGTGTTTTTAATAAAAAATAGATTGTTGTATGTAACCTTGATGATCTGGCTAGTCATTGCTCTTGCTGCCTGCGGAGGCCAAGCGGGATCCGGGGCGTCGAATGCTCCGGCGGAGCAGACCGGCGATTCTTCCCCTGTGACCGACAAAAGCACGAAGATATTTAAAGCGGCGAATGGGGACGTTGAAATTCCGGTTCATCCGCAGCGCATCGTTGCGATCACGTTCTTGGGAGATCTGCTCGCGCTCGGGGTCAAACCGGTCGGCGCCGGTTCGATCGCGTTGAACAATTCCGTTCTTTTGGAAAAGGAGCTTGAAGGTGTAGCCGATGTCGGGGATGTCTCCGTGGAAAAGGTACTGGAGCTGAATCCGGATTTAATTATTGTACCGACGTATCTTCCGTCTGAAACGGTCGAGCAGCTGAAGAAAATTGCTCCTACCGTAGCGATTCCTTCCGTTGGCCTGGAGGGCGGAGATCCGCTGGAAGAATTGAAGACCTTCGGCGTGATGCTCGGTAAAGAAAAGGAAGCGGAAGCCTTCATTGCCCGGTATAAGCAAAAGGCTGAGGAAGCAAAGGCAAAATTAAACGGCATCATCGGTCCGGACGAAACGGTGGGAAGCTATTCCATTTGGGCGAAAAATCTTTGGGTATGGCCTAAAACGCGCGATGCGGGCTACAATCTGTTCGAGATGTTACAATACAAACCGCAAGACAAAATAGCCAAGGAAATTTTCCCGGATGGCAAAGGGAAGGACATTTCCTTGGAGGTGCTGCCCGAATTTGCCGCCGACCATATGTTTATTACGGTATACGAACCGGACGGAGGGGCCGAACGGGCGAAGGAAGTAGCGAATGGCGCCATTTGGCAAGGCCTGCCCGCCGTGAAAAATAACCATGTTTACTATTTGGATTATAAAAAATTCTGGATGATCGACGGGCTTAATTTGGAGAAGCAATTAGACATTCTGGTCGATCTCATCGTGAAGCAAAATCAAAAATAACCGGTCCCCCGGATATTCAAGTCTTGATGAAAAACCCGTCCTCACCGGACGGGTTTCGTTCGTTACATATCCATATCAGGCGTGCCACCGCTGCCTTTCCTTTTCTGTTCCGGTTTATCGCTAACGACACATTCCGTTGTCAGGAACATGGCGGCAACGGAAGCTGCATTTTGCAAGGCGGAGCGGGTTACTTTAGCAGGGTCCACAATTCCCTTCTCAATCATATGTACCCACTCGCCGTTGGCCGCGTTATAACCTATGCCCGCAGGCTCCCGTTGAATCCTTTCCACCACGATGGAACCGTCGATCCCGGCATTGGAAGCGATCGTTCGAATCGGGGCCTCCAGCGCATGACGCACGATGTTGATGCCCGTCGCTTCGTCGCCGCCGTCGGTTTTTATGTTTTCCACAGCCGAAATCACATTGATCAGTGCGACGCCCCCGCCTGCGACGATTCCTTCCTCGACTGCGGCACGTGTGGAGTTCAATGCGTCTTCGATACGTAATTTTTTCTCCTTCATTTCGGTTTCCGTCGCTGCGCCTACTTTAATCACAGCAACACCGCCGGCCAATTTGGCCAGCCGCTCCTGCAGCTTCTCGCGGTCGAATTCGGAGGTCGTTTCTTCGATTTGTTTTTTAATTTGTTGTACGCGCGAATCGATATCCTGCTTTTGTCCATAACCGTCGACAATCGTCGTGTTCTCTTTGGTTACTTGCACTTGACGAGCGCGTCCGAAATGTTCGAGCCCCGCATTCTTCAGGTCAAGACCAAGTTCTTCTGTAATGACTTGTCCACCCGTTAGCACTGCAATATCCTGCAGCATCGCCTTCCTGCGGTCGCCAAAACCAGGCGCCTTCACCGCTACGCAAGTAAACTTGCCGCGCAATTTATTAATGACAAGCGTGGCCAACGCTTCCCCTTCCACATCTTCGGCAATGATCAGGAGAGGCTTGCCCTGCTGAACCACTTTTTCAAGCGCGGGCAGCAAATCTTTGACATTGGATACCTTTTTGTCCGTAATCAAGATATAGGGCTCATCCAATACCGCTTCCATTTTATCCGTATTTGTAATCATGTAAGGGGAGATATAGCCGCGATCGAACTGCATCCCGTCAACCGTTTCCAGTTCGGTCGTAAAGCCTTTTGATTCTTCAACGGTGATGACCCCGTCTTTGCCGACTTTCTCCATCGCTTCCGCGATCAGTTGTCCGATTTCTTCATCCGCGGCGGAGATGGCAGCCACCTGTGCGATTTCATTTTTGTGATCCACCGGTTTTGCGATTTTCTTAATCTCATCAACCGCAACGCGAACGGCTTTCTCTATCCCTTTTCGGATGAGCATCGGGTTTGCGCCGGAGGTCACATTCTTAAGACCTTCACGAATCATTGCTTGGGCGAGTACAGTAGCGGTGGTAGTACCGTCGCCGGCTACGTCATTGGTCTTGGTTGCCACTTCCTTCACCAATTTGGCGCCCATATTTTCAAACGGATCTTCCAGTTCGATTTCTTTTGCAATGGTTACTCCATCATTGGTAATCAGTGGAGAGCCGAATGACTTTTGCAAGACCACATTGCGTCCCTTAGGACCAAGAGTCACTTTCACGGCATTAGCCAGCGTGTCCACACCGCGAAGCATAGCGCGGCGAGAATCTTCGTTGAACAGGATTTGTTTAGCCATGGGTTACCAGCTCCTTTTGACCTGAAGGTTCCAAAATCGCCAAAATATCCGACTCTCTAAGGACTAAATAGTTTTTTTGCTCAACTTTTATCTCGGTGCCCGCATATTTGCTGTAAAGAACGAGGTCACCTTCATGCACATCCAAGGGTATGACGTTACCCTTTTCTATTCGTCCTCGACCCACCGCAACAATTTTGCCTTGCACCGGTTTTTCCTTCGCCTTTTCGGGAAGTACGATGCCGCCGGCTGTCACTTCTTCCTGCTTCTGTGGTTCGATCACCACTCGGTCACCTAACGGTTTCAACATCGAGTACCAACCTCCCAACTGAATGTATTAGCACTCGTAAAGTAGGAGTGCTAATGCTGATAATTAATATACATCATTTGTATCGTCGATCAAAGGCGGTTTTCCCGTATGAAAGCTTATAAAAATGAATTCAGTTCGTGATTTTTTATCATTTCTCTTGATTTTGAAGGAATACTTGTATTTTTTACCGTGGACGCACAGAAAAAAAGAGAAAAATTAAGCAAAGAAAAGAAAGAAAAAGAAAAGCCGGGATTTTTTTGTTCAGGTTGCCCAAAATTAGCAAAATGTACCTTTGAAAAAAAGCAAAAAGAAAAAATATACTCAAATTAGCACTCGTCTCATTAGACCGCTAACAAAAAATGATATGAAGAAGACAATCATATTTGAAGCTTTTTATTGATCGTGGGAACATGACGGTAAAGAATTTCACCTATGATCATGTCTTCTTTTTTTGTGGGGTGAACCGGTATGAAAACATGATGAAGTGCGACTCTCATTGCCAGACAGGGGGTTGACATACAGGGCCTGTTATTGATTCATTTGATAGGAGGTATTTGCCGTATGAATGCATTACTGCTTGCCGGAGGTCTCGGAACCAGGTTGAAGCCGCTCACGGAAACATTGCCCAAACCGATGGCTTTAATCGCCAATCGTCCGTGGCTGGAGCATGTGATTGTTCATTTGAAAAAACAGGGTATTCAAAATTTCGTTATCGCGGTCAAGCATCATCCGGAGAAAATACAGAATCATTTTGGCAATGGAGAGAAATGGGGGATCACGATCCAATATGCGATGGAAGATTCCCTCAAAGGCACTGCCGGAGCCATCAAAAACGCGGAGCGTTATCTTGACGATCGGTTTATCGTGGTCAACGCGGATATCGTTCATGAAATCGACCTTAATCCCTTATTGGAATTTCACCGGAAGCACGGGGGAAATGTCACTATCGGCTTGACGGAGGTGGACGATCCCACCCAATATGGCGTCGTGCAGCAGGACGGGGCTGGACGCATCCTTCGGTTTGTCGAAAAGCCCCGTTTGGAAGAAGCGCCGTCACGTCGGATCAATGCGGGAATTTATGTGATGGAAAAAAAGGTGCTGAGCTTCATTCCCCCGGATCGGGAAGTTTCCATCGAGCGTGAAACCTTCCCTCTGCTGATTACCAGGAATGCAGGTGTTTACGGAAAAGTGATTTCGGGATACTGGATGGATATGGGAACCAAAGACAGGTACCGCCGAATTCATTGGGATGTGTTAAATCGCGTGAACAACCTTCCGATCCCCGGCAAAGAAAGCGGAAAAGGAATCTGGCTGGGCAAAAACTGCGATATTGGCCCCGGTGTACTGCTCATTCCGCCGGTTCTTATCGGAGATAACGTGGTTATCGGGGAACGCTCCATTATCGGGCCGTTCAGCGTAATCGGAAACGATTGTGTGATCGGCCGTAACGTGCGCTGTTCCGAAACCATTATGTGGGACCGCTGCAAAATAAACGACGCAACCCATTTAAGCAACTGCATTTTCGGTTACGATCTTGAGATGGGCTCGAAGCATATTTTGCATGAAGCGGTCATGAATCGAATGGGGGTGCTGCAAGCATGACTCGAGTGGCTTATGTCAGTACGTACGTGCCTCAAAAATGCGGGCTGGCCACCTATACGTTTCATTTAAGGCAGGCGGTCAATAACGCCAAGGGTTGGAAAGGGAAGGACCCCGTCGTTGTGCTCACGGAAAACCCGGCCGACCGGTCCGGTGATCCCGTTTTGTGGCCGCTTCAGCGCAATCAAGTTGAAGATTACGCCAAAATGGCGAGGAAAATAAATGGCTCCGATATCGACGTTGTTTCCCTGCAGCATGAATTCGGGATCTTTGGCGGTGAAGCGGGAGCTCACATCTTAACCTTTATCCAAAATCTAAAAAAACCTCTCATCACAACCTTTCATACGGTTTTCAAGAAACCCGAGCCACCCTACGCCTCGATCCAGAGGGAAATCGCGGAAAAAAGCGCAAAGATCATCGTGATGAACCGGAAGGCAATTGCCTATTTGCAAGAAGCGTACGGAATCCCGAAAGAAAAAATTTGCTTTATCCCCCACGGTACACCAGAGCCGAGTTCGGAAAAAAGGCAGCATGTCCGGGAGCAGCTTGGCTGGCAGAACCGAAAAGTGCTCATGACGTTCGGGCTGCTGAGCCGTGGCAAAGGCATCGAACTGATCCTGAAGGCATTGCCGGAAATCGCACGCAGGATTCCCAATGTTTTATATGTGATTGCCGGACAAACGCATCCGGAAATCAGGAAGCGGGAAGGAGAGTCCTATCGGAACGAGCTGCAGGAACAAATTCGAACCAGCGGTATGCAGCAGCATGTTGCAATGATTGACAAGTACATGGACGAGGACGAACTGATCAAGCATATTTCAGCATGCGATATCTATGTGACCCCTTACCCGGGGATGCAACAGATTACAAGCGGCACATTGGCATACGCTGTCGGGTTGGGGCGGCCGGTATTATCCACGCCCTACGCTTATGCGCAGGATTTGCTTTCCGACTATCCGGAACTGCTTTTGCCTTATGAAAATGAACAGGCATGGATCGATAAAACGGTCTCGCTGTTGACCAACGATCCTTTATTGAAGAGCTGGAACAAACGAATGGAGCGTATCGGGGAAACAATGCATTGGCCGGTAATCGGAAGGCAGCACGCAAGCTTGTTCGCCGAGGTGAGGGAACGTGAATCCGTCATCAGTTAGTTTTCGGCATATGTTTCGGCTGACTGATGATACCGGAATCGTAGAGCACGCTCTTGGCCGCATTCCCCGCCGCCAGGAGGGCTACAGCACGGACGACCAGGCCCGGGCGCTCTGGGCGTGCCTGGAGTGGCTTGATTATGTTCCCGAGAAGGAAGCTGACGGTTTACATTCGCTCATCGATACGTATCTCTCCTTTTTGCTTTGGACACAAAACGAAAACGGACATTTTCACAACAACATCGCTTTTGATCGGACGAGAGAAGCCGAAACGCCCTCGGATGATTGCCTGGGACGCTGTTTGTGGGCCAGTGCGCTCGCTTTTATAAAGCTGCAGGATCGGGAACGCGCGCTTGCGGCAAAAGAAATCCTTGAAAAGGCGATGAACCAGGTGGCCAATTTGCAATACCTGCGGGGATCTGCTTACGCGATGGCGGCGATAAGTCTCTTGATTCGCCATAACTATCCGCGCGACTTGGATGCTGTATTGGCGGCACTGGCGGCGAAATTGCTTCATGCTTACCGGACCCATGCCAGGCCGCAATGGTTATGGTACGAACCGGCATTATCCTACAGCAACGGGATTATCCCCTGGGGATTGTTTTGCGCGTATGAGGCTATGAAAAACAATGAGCTTCTTGACGTTGCTGTAGAAAGCCTGGATTTTCTAATCCGGTTATCGCTGAATGAGAAGGGGCATATTCGTCCGGTAGGGAATAGGGGATGGTGTACGCCAGAGTACAGAGCACTGTGGGATCAACAGCCGATCGATGTCATGAAGCTCGCTTTGGCCGCTTCCAAAGCCTACGAAATGACAGGAAAAGCCCGTTATGCAGAGATCGTAGGTAAATGCAGGGGCTGGTTTTACGGCGAGAACGATGCGGGGGTTCCGATGTGCAACGCGCTGGAAGGGAGCGGATACGATGGATTGGGGGAAAAGGGTCCGAATCTGAACCAGGGAGCGGAATCTACACTATCTTATTTATTGACAGAGGCTGTTTATCTGAAACTTAACGCGAACAAAAGAGGTGCAGAGAACTATGCGGCTTATCGATGCTAAACGTAACCTGCTGCCAACCCAGGTTTTTCGGGAATATGATATTCGCGGAAAAGCCTACGCGGAAATCGATCTTTCTTTCTGCTACTTGCTTGGCAAAGCGTTTGGGGAAAAGGTTAGGGCTACGGGAACCGACAAGGTGATTGTCGGCCGTGACAACCGTAAATCGTCTCCGGAATTTCATCGTGCGCTAATTTCCGGTTTGCACCAAGCGTCCTGTCACGTCGTGGATATAGGGGAAGTCACGACACCGATGTTTTACTATGCGCTTGAATTTCTAAAAACGCCCTGCGGTGTAATGATTACTGCAAGCCATAATCCCGGTGACGAGAACGGATTTAAGATTGCGATGGACTATTCGACCATTTATGGAAACGCGATTCTAGAGCTGCGGCAAGGGATGCGCCGGCTTTCGGAAGAGGAGGACATACCGCAAAAATACAGATGGAACATGCGTCTGCTGAAGCGCGAAGACGTGGAAGAGCCGTACTTGACCATGCTGGCCGAAAAAATAAAACTTGGCCCGAGAAAATTAAAAGTAGTGGTGGACTGCGGCAATGGCACGCCGTCTCCTTTTGTTCCGAAAGCGTTGAAAAACTGGGGCTGCGAAGTAATAGAGCTTTATTGCAAGTCCGACCCGGATTTCCCGAACCATCACCCGGATCCTGTGGATCCGGACAATTTGAAAGATCTGATCGACAAGGTGAGAGCGTCGAAGGCTGATATTGGTATTGCCTTCGACGGAGACGGCGACAGGCTCGGCGTCGTGGATGAGCAGGGGAACGTGTTATGGGGCGATCAATTAATGATTCTGTTCTGGCGCGAAATTCTTCCCCGATATCCCGGCTGTGACGCTTTAATTGAGGTGAAATGCTCAAAGGCGCTGGTGGAAGAAGTCGAGAGACTCGGCGGCAAGCCGGTGTATCACCGCACCGGGCATTCGCATATCAAAGCTACGATGCGCAGGCTGAATACGCCGTTCAGCGGCGAAATGTCTGGTCATCTATTTTTCCGTGACGAATACTACGGATTTGACGACGCCCTGTATGCGGCCGGTCGGCTCCTACGGATATTGACCCATACGGATAAGCGTCTTTCGGATTGTTTTAAGGATGTACCCCGTTATTATGCAACACCTGAAACGAGAGTTCCGTGCAGCGACGACGCCAAGCTTCGCATTTTGAACAAAGTGAAGCATTACTTTCATGGAAGTCATGAGATGATCGAGGTGGACGGAATTCGTGTTTTGTTCCCTGGAGGATGGGGGCTTGTCCGCTGCTCCAACACGCAGCCGATTTTAGTATTGCGTGCGGAAGCGGAAACGGAGGAAGGGTTGAATGAAATCAAGTCGGAACTGGAAAAGGCCTTGAAAACTGCATCCGGAAGCCTGCAAGTCAACTGGTAATTGGCAGTGCCCGGTTAAGGAGTGGAACATGGATTTGGACTGCTTGGAAGGGGGTTACATGCAATGAAAGTATCCCGATATATCGGCAACCCGATCATTGAGCCCAAAGATATTCGTCCATACCTTAAAGATTATGAAGTCATAGGCGTTTTTAATGCCGGTGTCATGCGTTACGGAGATGAGATCCTGCTGCTTCTGCGCGTAGCGGAAAGGCCGGTACACCGCGATCCGAACGTTGGATTGAGTCCGTACTACGACGTCGCCAACGGCAGAATGGGGATCAATCAACTGGAAAAGGGAGTCCCGGGATATGATTTTTCAGATGCTAGGGGCATCGCTACACCGGAAGGCTCATTGCTCACGTCCCTTTCCTATTTGAGAATAGCGAGGAGCAAGGACGGCGTTCATTTTGAGATCGATGACCGTCCCGCTTTATTTCCGGAAAACCAATATGAGATTTACGGAATTGAGGATTGTCGGATCACTCAGATTAACGATACGTATTTTATCAATTATTCGGCCGTGTCCAACCTGGGAATTACAACCTGCCTGGCTTCCACGAAAGATTTTGCATATATTCAACGCGAGGGCGTGATTTTCCAACCGGACAGCAAAAATATCGTCATCTTTCCGCAAAAAATTAACGGCAAATATTATGCCCTTCATCGGCCTTCCAGCTCCAGCTTTGGCAAACCAAGCATGTGGTTGGCGGAATCTCCCGACCTGCTTTGCTGGGGGAATCATCGTTTCTTGATGGGCTGCCGGCCGGGCCTGTGGGATGAAGCACGAATAGGGGGAAGCTGCGTTCCTATTAAACTCGAACAGGGGTGGCTGGAAATTTATCATGGCGCCGATCGCAATAATAGATATTGCCTGGGGGCCGTGCTGCTGGATTCGGAACAGCCCTGGCGCGTCATCGCCCGCAGTACGCAGCCTTTTTTGGAGCCGGAAACGGACTATGAAAAAGAAGGTTTTTTTGGCAATGTCGTTTTCAGCTGCGGGGCGCTTTATGAAGACGGCAAGGTAAAAATTTATTATGGCGCAGCGGATACCTCTATGTGTTATGCTGAGGTAGAAATGAGTGAAATTCTGGAGCAATTGGAACAGGTTTGACCGGCAACCCGGCGATGAAGGAGCGAATGGAGACTGTTTCACAAGAAAGACATCAACTTTTGGGACAGTCTCTTTAGCATCTTTCTAAACGTATTCAGTCCGAACAGGTCACACGTCGTTTGAGGATGACTCTTTTTTCAGCGGGCTGTTACCTTTATGATGATGTGGTTATAATAGTTATATATCTTGAATACGTTTTAAAATGAAGCGGCGGTTTTATAATGGGGAGTGAGTGTTATGAATAAGAAGAATGTGAAATTAAGAGTAGCCTGGATCATCCCCAATATATGCTTATATTTGCTTTGTATTGCGGTCGGCGTCTTTGTGATGGCGAATGCCAGTGGATTAAGTGAGATCGATAGATTAGGTACTTGGGTGGTTTTGTTGCTTGCGCTTTTATCGGTCGCCCTCATTGGCACGCTCAGAATCGTATTTTGGATTAAAAAAGGTAAGATGTGATCCTGTGGGAATATTTGTAATATATTAGCATAAATAGTAGTAAAAGCGTTTCTTTGATTGACGAATGTTTAACTATTAGGTATTATTATAGTACGCTTAATTTCCGAGTCATCGGAAAGCGGGGGAACCAATTTTCTGGGGCGAATCATGATGTAGGGAACCATCTTTCCCGAGCCCGGCAGCTAACCTCGTCAGCAGTTAGATGGGTCAAATTCATTTTTTATTCGAATGATGGTTTACATTGACCCGTATTGCGGGTCTTTTTGTTTTGTTAGACCCGCCATATAGCTGCTGATCGTCAAAGGCATCTGCGGTCATGCTGCTTATTGCGGGTTTTTTGATGCGGCGAATTTTAAAGGAGGAGTGGAGCAGGAGAGGACTCTTCTTTAAAAGGAGATGCTGTAAAGCTATGATTATGAAAACAAGAGATGGGAAAGTCGTTGAAATTTTATATAAGGATGAACAGGGATTTTGTTATTGTGATGATGGGATGACCCGGCCTAAAAGCGAATTAACCGTACCTACCAAAGAAGAGGTTTTGGATAAACGTAAAAGCAATAAACTAAAGACAGAGGAAAGGAACATGCCATGATTCAGAGAATTACTGCCGCTCATTTACAGCAGCTATCCAAAGAACAGCAAGAAAAACTGCGCGAACAATGGCATCCGGAAGAAGGGGAATATATCTTTTACAGCGGACAAGAAGAGATGATCTACTACATGGGCGGTTTTCATAAAGAGAAAGCGCTCCCGTTATTGACGATTGGTCAAATGCTGGCGTATTTGCATCAATATGACAGCTATATTCGCATTGATAAGATTTACGAAGAATGGCTGATCAAGACTTCAAGCCTTGAAGTGAAGGGTCGCGAGCTGTGCGATGCGCTGTGGAATGCCATGATATTGATCTTATAATGAACCAAGATCCCCCATTTCCAGGGGGATATTTTTATTAACTCCATTGACACTCTCTATGTCAGCAGGTCATAATCAATTTTGAACCGGTACAAATATGTATTGGATGGATGAAGTGAATACAATAAAGAAAGAGGTGTTTACGATCGAAACAAACCCGCGTGAAATATATGGCAGCCTGGTTTCAACGGGGGAATATGTATGCGTCAGCATTGTCGGCGAACGCATCTTTTCCGTCACGCCCACAGAGAAACAAAAGCGTGCCGATAACGAAAGGGAAGTCTGGATTTGTCCCGGTTTGATCGATCTGCAAATTAACGGTTTTGCTGGCTATGATCTGAATAGGGCTGATGCGGACCTGGAGGAACGTGTGGAAGCGATTCGGCAAATGACACGGGAAGTGCTGCGAACGGGTACGACTTCTTTTTGTCCGACGATTATTACGGCCGGATTCGAACAGATTCATTCCAGTTTAACGGCGATTCGTCTGGCCTGCAGCCGGGATCCGATCGTAGACAGCTGCGTGCTGGGCGTCCATTTGGAAGGACCTTACTTGTCTGATCAGGACGGTCCGCGAGGCGCTCACCCCCGCGAACATATTAAGGATCCCGACTGGGAAGAGTTTACCGCTTGGCAGGAAGCCTCGGGCGGGCGCATCCGTATGGTGACATTGGCGCCGGAACGCACGGGAGCTGTCGAGATGATTCGCAGGCTTGTTCAAGAAGGCATCCTCGTATGCATAGGCCATACCGCCGCGTCTCACGATGAAATTATTGCGGCTGCCGATGCCGGTGCGAGAATGTCCACTCATCTGGGGAACGGAGCGCATGCACAGCTTCCCCGGCATCCGAACTATATTTGGTCACAGCTTTCCGACGACCGTTTGACTCCGGGCATCATTTCCGACGGACATCATCTGCATCCTTCTGTCATGAAGGTGATGGCGCGGGCAAAGAATAATCAAATAGTTCTTGTCAGCGATGCGGTGCATTTGGCCCATATGAAGCCGGGCATTTACAAGACGCACGTTGGCGGGGAAGTGGAGCTGCTTCCTTCCGGGCGGCTGCAGATGGTTGCCGATCCGCTGCTCTTGGCCGGAGCGGCCGTATCCCTTGCAGACTGTGTGCAAACCTATATGCGGCTTACTTCAGCGAGTCTCCATGAAGCCATAAGGTTGGCTACGATCATGCCTGCCCGCTTAATCGGAGAGCCGCTGCTTGGACAGGTGCGGCCGAATGGAATGGCGGATTTGTTGACCTTTACTCTGAATCCAGAGGACGGCAGGATCGATATGCTTGCCGTTACAAAACGTGGACAAACGGTATATTCAGCTGCGCAGGAAAATTTGTGAATAAAGAAATCTACCATTGACGATAAAAAATGAAAGCGCTATAATTTGATTTGAAACGGTTCAAAAATTTCGTCCCAAAATGGTCGAAAATGATGTTAAATGGTTGAAGTTGCAAGCCATTTAACAAATTTAAATCCATTTGCAAGCGCTTGCATAATTGTAGAAGGTGATTGGTTTTATGGCAATCGTCTAATATCCCACTAGAAACGCAAAGGTCACAACATTAACACGACAAATTATGTTATATATATGTTATTAATTTTATGTTAATCAAATTTATATTGATTAATTCCGTTTTTTGATGTTAATATAAATAACATAAATTGCTTGAGAGCAGCGTATTATTTTTTTAGTCCTTATTTGAACCGGTTCAAAAAATGAGCCGAATCAATAGTATTCACTATCAGAAGGGGGAAGTGATCATCCGCTGCACCCACGTCAGGAAGTGTAAGTAGTCGCAAGTTAGAAAGCGTGAGGTAAACTTCTGCTGGTTTTCGGTTTTGGCATGACATGTTCGATGGCGAAACGTAAATAACTTAGGGGAGTGATTGCAAAATGGCATCTAAAAAAGCAGTCTCAAGCGGTCTTGCAGGTGTGTTGGTATTATCGGCAATGTTGTCTGGCTGTTCGGGCGGCGGCGAACCGGCCCCCGCAGGCGGAAATGCACAGGGCGGTGGGGGCCAGCCGGCAGATCAAGCGGTGAGTCTTTCCATCTGGACAGGATGGCCGGAGCTTGATCCGTATTTCAAAAAAATGGCTGAGGAATACAAAAAAACAAAGCCGAACGTATCCATTGAGGTCTCTTCTTTCCCGCTGCGCGATTACGAAAAGAAGGTGGCTGCGGCGCTTCCGTCCAAAAGCGCAGCGGATATCCTCCCCTTAAATCCAAACCTGGCGCTCCGCTACATTGAGGGAGGCTTGATTCAAACCACCCCCGAGGATCTCGTGAAGTACGTGAATTCCGGGATTCACGAGAAGTTGATCGTCGATACGACCAGCGTGAACGGTAAACCATACGGTGTGCCTTCTTTCATGGGGGCCGGAGCGATTTATTACAACAAAGACATGCTGAAGGAGGCCGGGCTGACAGAGCCGCCTAACGTCGATAATCTGCTGGAATATGCCCAAAAACTGGCCAAACGCGATGCTTCCGGCAATCTGGAGCGGGCGGGAATGAGCTTGCGGTTAAGCGGCGGCGGCAGCGGCGTCGGGGAGAAATTCTGGAACCTTCTGGCCCAGCGCGGCGGCAGTATCGTCAAGGAAGTGTCACCGGGAAAATATACGGCGAATTATAACACCGAAGAGGGTTACCAAACGTTGAAGCTGTATGTGGACATGGTGCACAAGTTCAAAACGGACGATCCGAAGCTCAAGCACGACACGGAAGCGTTCCAGACGAACCTGGCTGCATTCTATATTCGTGAATCCAATGTCATTATGGACACGAAGAAAAAAGCTCCCGATCTAAATTATGATGCCGCTCCGCTCAAAGCCAACGTCATCAGTCTGATCAACTATTATGTCTCTAGTACGGATAAAGCGAAAGCCGAGGCGGCATGGGATTTCATCCGTTTCCTGACCAAGCCGGAGAATCACAAGCAAATCATCACGATGAGCGGCTGGCTGCCGGCCCGCAATGATCTGGATCTCAATGACGTGTATAAGGAATATCCGCAGTATAAAGCGTTCTTTGTGAAGCAGGACCTGCAAATGTATCCGCCACTGCCCGAATTCGATGAAATTCTGACGAAATTCGCCGACCGTCTGGCAACCAAAGGGTTTACGGATCCATCCTTTGTTGATAATCCGGATAAAATGAAAGCTTTCCTGAATGATGCGGCAAAGGAAACGAACGATATTTTGAAAAAAGCAGGCCGATTGGCGGAATAAAAGGAAGTTTATGATCGAAATCATTAACAACCTACAATTTTAGCAGTACTAACTAAACCGCAGCCGGGTCCGATGGTCACGGTCGGGCCCGGTTTGCCAGTTGGGGTGGGAGTATGCCGGACAAAATCAGATTCGCTATCGTGGGTGCCGGTGTGATTGCAAAGTATCACGCAGAATCCATCCGTCAGCATCCGGATGCAGAGTTGGCGGCGGTCGCCGACAACAGCACCGAGAAGGCAGGACGGTTGACGGAAGGACTTACGGACGCTCGCTTGTTTAAGGATTATCGGGAAATGCTGAAGATGGAGGACATTGATGTGGTCTGTGTTTGCACGCCGAGCGGTTCTCACAGCGATGTGACGATAGCCGCCGCCCAAGCGGGAAAGCACGTGCTTTGTGAAAAGCCTCTGGATATCAACGGCGACCGGATGACCGCGATGATCGATGCTTGCCGCAAAGCGGGAGTGAAGCTCGGATGCGTATTTCAAAGACGCTTGATGCCGGCCATGCTACATGCCCGTCAGGCGCTGCAGGACGGCAAAATCGGCAGGCCCGTTCTCGGCAATGCTTATCTCAAGTACTACCGCAGTCCGGAGTATTACAAGAGCGGCGGCTGGCGCGGAACCTGGAGGCTCGACGGCGGCGGGGCTCTTATGAATCAGGGGGTTCACGGCGTAGATTTGATTCAGTATATCATGGGTGAGGTCGAGTCGGTATTCGCTTACACGGCCACGCTGGCTAGGGAGATTGAAGTGGAAGATACGGCCGTTGCGGCATTGAAATATAAGAGCGGAGCGTTCGGCATCATTCAGGCCGCGACCTCCGTCTATCCGGGTCAGGAGACCCGGTTTGAGATTCACGGAGATCAAGGGACGATCGAATTCGGTGATGAAGGCATCAAGCAATGGACGTTCATGGGGCATGACGAACCGGCCCCGGTGTTGGAAGATACGCTCGGCCTGGCCTCAAGCAGCAATCCGCAGCAGATTTCCAGTGCCGGTCACTACTTTTACGTGGACGATATGATTCAGGCGATCCGCGGCAATCGTGAGCCTCACGTGAACGGCGAGGAGGCCAGAAAGTCGGTTGATCTGATTCTGGCCATATACGAATCGGCAAGGTCGGGTAAAGAAGTCAAGGTGTAGACGCCAAGGAGGAGACGGATGTGGTAAAATTGGCAATAGATGGGGGAAGTCCGGTGAGAAAGAAGCCATTCCCGGAATGGCCGATTTATGACCAGTTGGAAGAAAAGCTGCTGCTTGAGGTTCTGCATTCGGGAAAGTGGGGTGGAGCAACCCGCAGCAAGCTTCCCGAAGCGGAGAGGCTGTTTGCCGAGCTTCATGATGCGAAGTATGCGGTGACGGTCGTGAATGGGACGGTGGCCATCGCTATAGCCCTTCAAGCGGCCGGAGTAAGAGCCGGTGACGAGGTCATTGTACCTCCTTACACGTTCTTTGCTACCGCAGCGGCTCCGCTCCTGTTCGGAGCGATTCCGGTATTCGCCGATGTGGAGGAACAAACGCTTTTGATCGATCCGGATCAAGTGGAGGCGCTGATTACCCCGAGGACAAAGGCGATTGTACCGGTGCATATCGGGGGAGCGCCGGCGAACATGACCAGGCTGAAGGCGATTGCCGAGAAGCACGGCTTGCGCATCATCGAGGACTCGGCGCAAGCGGCAGGGGCCCGCTGGAACGGAACGGGTGTAGGCGCTATCGGCGATTTGGGCACATTCAGCTTCCAGTCGTCCAAAAATATCAATTCCGGCGAAGGCGGCATGATTCTGACCAACAACGAAGCCTTGGCGGATCAAGCCTGGTCGCTGGTCAACGCGGGCCGCATCCGTGACGGTGCTTGGTACCAGCATGAAGTGATCGGTTGGAATTTACGCATGACCGAATTTCAGGCGGCCCTGCTTATCGGTCAGCTCAGCAGACTGGAACAGCAAATGGCCGTCCGTGAGAAGAATGCCCGCCTCCTGAATGAACTGCTTCAAGATGTGGATGGCGTAAGTCCGTTGGCAACGGACCCGCAGGTTACCCGGCACGCTTATCATCTGTATATTTTCAAATTGCATAAGGATCTGGCCGACAAGCTGAATAAAAGCGATGTATGCCGTATGCTGAACGCGGAAGGCATTCCCGTTCATGAAGGCTATGTGGCTTTAAACCAAAACCGCGCGATTTCGGAAGAGATTCGCAAGAGGACAGGGCAAGCCCGCAGGGATTCTTGTCCGGTAGCCGAACGCGCATGTGAAAAAGAAGCCCTGTGGCTTCCACAAAATGTTTTATTAGGGGACGAACAAGACATGCACGATATTGCTCAAGCCATTCGCAAGGTCGTGCAATCGGTTTAGTTCCTGCAGGAAGGAGAGTACCCTACCCAATGATATGGGATCGTGTGGGCGTGTTAACCGACGAAGTATCCCCGCATGTGGAGGAAGCTCTGGATTGGATTGTGGAGCATCAGCTAAAGCATGTGGAAATTCGCATGGTTAACAGAAGGAATGTCATGAATTTATCCGACGAAGAGTTGGCAAACCTGCGCCGGGAAGTAGAGAAGCGGGGATTGTTTGTCTCCGCCATAGCCTCACCTGTATTTAAATGCGCTTTAGACCCGGCGCGTCCGGTTTCAGCCGGAGACACGTTTGGTCAGCCGGAGGAAGCGGTCGAAGCGCATTACCATAAATTGCACAGGGCAATTCAAATTGCCAAACAACTCGGGACGAGAAGAATCCGCATTTTTTCGTTCTGGCGGGAACAGGATCCGATGAAGTATGAAGCCGACATCGTCGCGCATCTCAAGGCGGCGGCAGCGATCGCGGAGCGGGAGGATGTCACCTTGCTATTGGAAAACGAGCCTTCCTGCAACGGAGGATACGCGGAGGAAGTAGGGCGTTTCGTCCGCGGCGTGGCATCCGAAGCCGTCAAAGTGCTTTGGGATCCTGGGAATGAGGCCTATGGGGGAAAGCCTGCATTCCCTGACGGATATGAACAGATTAGAGATGTGCTGGGTCATGTACACTTGAAAGACGCCCGGGTAGAGCCCGACGGAACGCCGCGCTGCGTGCCGATCGGAGACGGCCGTGTTCCGTTTGCGGCTCACATTTCCGCTTTGGAGAGAGATGGTTACCGGGGGCTGTACACCATTGAGACGCATTACATTCCCGAGGGCGGGACGGCTGCGGAAGGAACCCGGTTGACACTGTCAGGCTTGCGCAGGGCGCTCTCACAAGGGGAGGTGCAGCTATGAACGTGACGATCGCCGATATTGCCAAAGCTACGGGCCTCGCGAAAAGCACGATTTCCGGAGTGTTGAACCAAAAAAGCGGTTTTTCCGAGAAGACCCGCCAGAAGGTGCTGAAGGCAGCGGAACAGCTTGGGTATGTGCCTAACGAAATCGCCAGAGGCTTATCTTCAAGATCGACCGGTTCCATTGGATTGATCATCAAGGATATCACAAACCCTTTTTACAACCACATTACCAAAGGGGTACAGGAAATTGCCGGTGAGCATGGGTACACCGTATTTCTATGCAGCAGCGGCGAGGATCATCAAGCCGAGATTGATCACATTCAGGCCATGGTCCGCAAAAGGGTAGACGGTTTGATCATTGCTCCGCTCCTGGAGGAAGTCACATTCGACCATTTTTTTGAATTGAAAAAAACGAACGTCCCGTTTGTGCTGCTCGGCAAAATTCCCGGCTTGTCCTGCGATACGTATGAATTCGACGATTATGACGGCGGACGCCAAGTGACGGAGCACCTGTTGTCCATGGGGCATACCCGCATTGGTTTTGTACGCGGCCCCAAAACCTCCAAAGCGGCCAAAATGCGCTATGCCGCATTTGTGGATACGATGAAGGGGCAGGGCATTGAGGTGGATGAAAGGTTTGTGTTTCATGATGCGAACGGAATAACGGACGGAATGGACATAGGCCATCGGATCGCCGAAATGACGGATCGGCCTTCCGCGATCATCTGTTTTGATGACGTGATTGCCATCGGTGCCGTTAAAGCGCTGCTGGAGGCCGGACTCCAGGTGCCGGAGGATGTCTCCGTCGTCGGGTTTGACGACATCGAACTGACTACGTTTCCGCTGACAACCGTGTCGATTCCGACTTATGAAGCGGGGAAAGCATTGGCCTGGACGCTGTTCGACCGTATTTTCGGGCGGCGCGTTTCAGGGTTTCAGCATATCATGTTCGAGCAAAAGCTCATCGTTCGATCATCGGTCAGACGGTTACATCATCTTAAAGAAACGGAAGGTTGATCTATGGAGTCCACAACAATTCATCAACTGACAGTATTGCGTCATACGACGCGCGAAGCGATGGGTAAGGCTGTAGCGCTCGATGTTGCGGGCAAAATGAAAGAACTTCTTGGGCAAAAAGAGGTCATTTCCATGGTGTTTGCTTCGGCTCCGTCCCAAAATGAATTTCTTGATGCACTTCGAGACGAGGAGGGCATCTTCTGGGACCGGGTCATCTGCTTCCATCTGGATGAATACGTCGGGTTACCAGCCGATGCGCCGCAAAGCTTCTCCTTATATCTCAGGGAGAGGCTGTTCAATCATCGCCATCCCAAGCAATTTCATGCCATTAACGGCTTGAACGATCCGCAGGAAGAATGTAAAAGATATTCGGAATTGCTGGCTTCCCATTCCATCGATATTGCCTGCATTGGAATCGGAGAGAATGGCCATATCGCATTCAATGATCCCCATGTAGCGGATTTTCAGGACCCCTTGAAAGTGAAAGCCGTCCAGCTGGATGAATCCAGCAGGCAGCAGCAGGTAAACGATGGATGCTTTGACGCATTGGACCATGTTCCTGTTCAAGCCATTACGTTAACCATTCCGACGATTTTATCGGCGTCCGCTATCTTTTGTACCGTGCCGGGCGACAGGAAGAGCAGGGCCGTGCATGAGACGTTGTATGGTCCAATCGATGTGCAGTGTCCCGCTTCGGTGCTGCGCAGGGCCGAATCCTGCCGCATTTATTTGGACGAAGACAGCGCTTCGTTATTGTAGGCCGAATCGATGGTGAACGGAAAGGGAAGGAGGGGCTAGGGAAATGGAAGCATCTGTGAAAAAAAGGTTTCGGCTGAAGCCGGGTCACTGGTTTTGTATTCTGGCATTGGCGCCGATCATCGCCCTGTATACGTATCTTAGATTCATACCGATCGCCAAAACGATGTACATCAGCTTGTTTGAATGGGACCTGATATCGGTCAAAAAGCCTTTTGTTGGTTTGGAGAACTTTATCACGCTGTTTCAAAGTGAACCTTTTATTATTGCTATCCAAAATACGTCGATCATTGCCTTTGGCATTCTCATCTTTAGCGTGCCTACCGCGCTAATCATCGCCTCTATGCTTCATAAAGGCATCCGCTTTAAAGCATGGTACGAGGCGCTTTATTTTCTGCCTGTCATTACGCCGATGGTACCGGTGGCCGTAACCTGGAAGTGGATCCTTGATTCGCAGCACGGTTTGTTCAATTATTTTTTATCCTTTTTTGGGGTGGCGCCGAAGGCTTGGCTGTTTGACCCGGTACTCGCGATCGTATCGGTGATTATGCTGACCGTATGGAAAACGGTGGGATATAATATGATCATTTTTCTTGTGGGTATGACGGGGATATCGAAGGAATTTTACGAAGCCGCTGCCATTGACGGGGCGACGGGAGCCAAAGCATTCCGGTACATTACTCTTCCGATGCTCAAACCGATCACGGTATTCGTGTCGATCATCACGCTGATTCACGGCTACAATGTGTTCAGCCAAATCTATATTCTGGCTTCCGACATTCAGGGTTCCCCGGGATATGTTGTGCGTGTGCTTGTGTATGACATGATCGAAAACGGATTCCGTTATTACAAGATGGGGTACGCCTCGGCCGAAGCCGTTGTGCTTTTCCTGATCGTGCTTGCGCTGACGATGGTACAGCTTTGGTTGGCTAAGGATAATACCACGTCTGGAAAGGGGTTGAACCGATGAAACGGAGAAATCAGATCATGACGGCCTTGCGGATGCTCCTATTGACTCTGGGAGCGATCCTGATGGTCATCCCTTTCCTGTGGATGGTATCGACGGCGTTTAAAACGCCTCCGGAGCTGAATATCTATCCTCCGTCATTTATTCCGCAGCAGTTTAATTTCGACAACTTTGTTGCGGTGTTTGAAACGGCGCCCTTTCACCTTTACTTTTTTAACAGCCTTAGAATGGCGGTATTCTCGGCGCTTGCCATTGTGTTCACCTCTGTGATTGCCGGGTACATTTTCGCCAAATTCCGGTATTATGGTCTGGCTTTTATTTTTTCATTATTGCTTGCAACAGCGATCGTCCCTTTTGAAATCTACATGATTCCGCTTTACTTGCAGATGCAAAGTCTGGATTTGCTGAATAAATTCAGCGGATTGGTCCTGCCGTATTTGGTCATGAGCTTCGGTATCTTCTTTATGCGTCAGAACGTCATTCAGCAAATTCCGGATGAAATTCTGGAGTCGGCCCGGGTGGACGGAGCGTCGGAGTGGCGCATCTTTTTTCAATTGGTCGTCCCACTGCTGGTGGCGCCGATGAGCGCCTTGGGGATTTTCGCGTTTATCGAGGCGTGGAACGCTTTTGTTTGGCCGCTTCTTGTCGTCGGCGACAAGTCTTTGTTTACGATGGAGCTGGGTCTGGCGATGTTCCAGTCGTCCTTCTCGATCGATATGACGGTAATGTCCGCCGGATCGGTGATTTCGGTGATTCCGATATTGATTGTGTTTATCTTCCTCCGTCGTCACATTATTCAAAGCATCAGTATGACAGGCAGCAAGTAAATACTGCAGCATATTCCAGAGTTGATCGGGGTGGGCCATGAATCATTTATTGTCGTTTTACCGGGAGCATGCGGAGAAGGTTCTATTGCCCTTTTGGTTTCGGGCTATCGACCTTGAGCGCGGCGGAATTTACACTTGCTTCAATAATGAAGGTACGGAGCTTGTCAGTACCGACAAGTATACGTGGTCCCAGGGGCGGATGATTTGGATTCTTGCCCATATGGCGTCCATGATCCAAAAAAATCTCCTCTCGGGAGATGCGGACTTTTGCTTGCGGAACGCCCGCAAAACGATGGATTTTCTGCGCGATCATGTATTCCTGGATAATGGGAACTGTGCTTATGTGCTGACGGCAGACGGCGGGAAAAAGGAAGCGATTCCGGGGTTGGGGTACGATATCAGCTTTTATGCGGATTGCTTTGTCGTACTCGGCTTCGCCAAATTTGCCCAAGCGGCCGGAGATTCGGCGGCGCTTCAGGACAGCTTGCGTTTGTACCGGCGGATCATGGAGCGGGTAGCGGAGGGGGATTTGCGAAGCGAGCCGTACCCGGTGCCCGAAGGGTATGAAGCCCATTCCGTTCCGATGATTCTGCTCAATGTCTCCCAGGAGCTTGCCGATGCGCTAGATGCGTTCTCGCATCCGGAGGTACAGGCCGTGCGGAACGAGGCGATTTCCTTCGTGGATACGATCATGGACCGGTTTTATGATCTCGACGGCGGCATCATCCGTGAAATGCTTCCGGCCGATCGGAACGAAGCGGATACGCTGCTCAGCAGGCATGTGACGCCGGGACATTCGCTGGAGTGCATGTGGTTTGTGATGACGGAAGCGGTGAAGGCCGGCAGCAGGCAGCGGGTGGAGCAAGCGGCTGCAGTGGTCGAACGGGCGTTCGATTTGGGCTGGGATCCGCAACACGGAGGACTGTTTCGTTACGTCGACCGCGAGGGAGGGGAGGTACGCGGCCGCAGAAGCGGCGGGCGCTATGAGGCATTGGTAAGCGACACGTGGGACATGAAAATATGGTGGCCCCACTCCGAGGCGCTGTATGCTTTGCTTCTCGGCTATCGACTGACGGGCAGAATCGATCTATATGCGAAGTATGAGCAGATGCACGATTATGTGTTTCGTACGTTCCCCCATCCGGATCAAGCGGTCGGCGAATGGATTCAAATCCGGGATCGGAGCGGTCAGCCGGTACAGAAGACCGTGGCCCTTCCGGTCAAAGATCCCTATCATATTTTGCGAAACGTATTGTTGATCATTGAGCTGCTTGCTTCGGAATAAAGGGTTTGCAGTTGAGGGGGAAGAGACCATGACAAACCATAACGCGGTTTTCTCCGAGAAACCGGACGGGTTGGCGCCATCTTATGATCTTCAGCTTGGCTGCTCCAAGGTCGACATCACCCCGCAAAGCCCGCTGCCGCTTGCGGGCTTTGCGCATAGACAAGGAGATTTTGAACGCGTCGAACGTCCTTTGTATGCAAGAATCTTGTTTTTTCAACAAGGCGGGACTGGAAGCGCGCTGGTGATATCAGCCGATTTGCTGTGGTGGGGGGCGGAACGCGTAGACAGCCTGAGGAACAAGCTGAATGAACGCTTTGGACTGAGTGAAGCGCAGATCGTGCTGCATGCCACGCATAATCATTCAGGTCCGCAAACCAGCGGCTTGTTCACGCCTTCGCTTGGCCGCCCGGACCCAGAATATATCGCTTTTTTGGAAGAACGTATCTTGGACGGCGCAGAACAAGCGGCACGGGCTTTCGAGCCTGTGACGGCGGAGCGGGGAATCGGGAGCTGCCGTCTTGGCATTTACCGCCGGAAAAGGGTAGACGGGAGTATACGGATGGCGCCGAACCCGGAAGGGCCTGCAGATCCTGAAGTAACCGTTATTCGTTATGCGTTATCCAACGGCAAAACCAAGGCCCTTCTGGTTCATTATGCCTGTCATCCTACCACATCGGGTGACAATACGGTATCGTCCGAATTTCCGGGGCTGGCCATGGGGCTGATTGAAGAGCAGCTCGGTTGTGGAGCGGTCTCGGCGTATGTGCAGGGCTGCTGCGCCGACGTTCGGCCGGCCCTTGTACGGGACGGCGAATTTTATCGCGGCGGCGATGAGGATGTGCGCAGCATCGGGCAGGCACTGGCTAGCGAGGTGTTGGCCGTTTTGACAAGGCCGATGAAGCCGCTTGCGCCGCGGATGCTGCATTCACGAACGGTGCGCGTTCAGCTCCCCTTGCAAGAACCACCTTCTCCGGATGAGCTCAGGAAGTGGGCCCGCCTGGAACCGTCACAGAAGGAACTGGAGCTTGGCGGGGGAAAAGCCGGCGAAAAAGCCGGGGACGCGGTTGGAACAGATCGTCCTGATGCCCATGCGAATCCCATCAAGCAGCTCGCGCCGGACGAAGATATTCTGGAGCAGTGGAGCAGACTGCTGCTTTCCAATCATCACTACCGGCAGCGCACCGTCGAGTTAGAGCTTTCGTATCTCGAATTGGCTGAGGGGTTCGCGCTGCTTGCGACCAATGCGGAAATGGCTGGAGACTACGGCCGCTTCGTCAAGATCGGCTTCGGAGGCAGGGTGCTCCCCGTGTGCTACTCCAACGGCATGATCGGGTATATCCCTACAGCCGGCCAGCTGGCCGAGGGGGGGTATGAAGCGGTCGATTATATTTATTATTTTGGCCTGCCCGCTCCGCTTGCTCCGGAAGCGGAGGAAATCATACGCAGCGGAATCCGAAC
Organism: Paenibacillus naphthalenovorans; assembly: GCF_001465255.1. NCBI lineage: Bacteria > Bacillati > Bacillota > Bacilli > Caryophanales > Paenibacillaceae > Paenibacillus > Paenibacillus naphthalenovorans. Next base: position 4,893,251 of record NZ_CP013652.1, read on the forward strand.
CTTGGTTACCGCTTAGGAGGGCTTTGGACGAGACGCTCACGCTGACCGGGCCCGCATAGCCAGACCCAAACAAGCGCCTTCCGGCATCGTCATGTACGATCGGAAGGCGCTTCGCTTGTCGCGATGCTTATTCAATCCACTGCACAATATCCTCCAGGTTTTGTCTCGTTTTTGGACGATGCGGGTCTTGGGCCCGGTATCCGAATGCTACCATGACCTAAATGTCCAGATTCCCGTTTTCCAACAGTCCCTCCTCGTCAAGAATCTTGTGTACCTCGTCAAAATCGAATCCTTCGATGGGGCAGGAATCAATTCCGATCGGAGCCGCAGCGGTCATCATATTGCCAAGGGCGATATCCGTTTGCTTGCAGGCCCAATCGAACAAGGTACGCTCATTGTCCAGCAAATGTAGATCGGATTCCTGGAATTTTCGATATACGGTAGGGATGCGTTCCAATCCTTCCGGGGGCATCTGTTTTACATTTTTGTACAGGTTGAGCACATAGTCGGAATCGTATCTTACGTTTCTCCGGGCCAGAATAATCACAAAATGACTGGCTGTCGGAAGCTGTCCTTGTGTTCCCCAGGATACCTTTTTCAGCTTTTCTCTCAATCCATCGTTCTGGACGATCAGGAACTTCCAGGGCTCAAAGCCGACGGAGCTTGGAGACAATCTTCGGGTTTCGAGAATAAACCGTTTCGAGAATAAACCGGAAATCCTCGTCGGAAATTTTTTTCGTCGGGTCGAACTGTTTGGTAGCATGTCTGAAATAGAAGGCGTCCAGTATTTCCTGTTTTTTGATCGCTGTCTGGTTCAAGGGTCATACTCCCTTTCCCGTATTTTTCCATGATCTCTTCATCATACCACATATCACTTATTTTAAGTAATCGCCCGAAGCTGCCGGTGCGGTTTCGAGGGGAGAGCGGCATATTATCCACAATCTTATCCACATCATCAACAATCATTTTGCTTATATGACGCATGTATTCCTGCAGCAGTGTCAACATATCCACAGTTCAAGTTATCCACATATGACGGCGCCGCAAGAACAACCATGTTTATAAAATCCACCGGGGGTTAATTAAAAGGTTGCGGAGGATTCATTTTTTCCAACGGATTTTTTTAGCTGTGAAAAATAGTATTGACAAAAGAAAAATTAACTTGCTAATATGTATTTCAGAAATCATTTTCTGATAGCGGTTACAAAATGACATCTATAATTTATGGCTGAGTATATTTTTTTAACCATTTCAGAAATCGTTTTCTGAAACCGTTTACTGATGATTGTTTCATCAAAATGGGAGGTGCTTGCTTACCAGTTTTGGTTTACAAACGAGGCCTGAAGATTTGAGACTTCAAGTTCAGTCAGAGGAAGCCAATAAGGTTTACAAATACTGAGGGGAGTTAGGAATATGTTAAAAAAATCCAAACCATTCATGATGTGCATGGCTTTGACTGCGGCCGTTTCGCTGCTCGCTGCAGGCTGCTCTTCTTCGTCTTCTTCTTCCAACGGTTCCACCGCGCCTTCGGGAGAGGCCAAGCCGGTAAATTTGCGTCTCGGTCATGTTTTTGCCGCCAACAGCGTCACGGATCAAGCCTCCCAAAAATTTGCCGAATTGGTGGGCCAAAAAACAAACGGCGCCGTGAAAATCAGCATTTTCCCGGCAAGCCAAATCGGGGGGGATGAAGCACTTGGGCAGAATCTGTCCCGTGGTACCCTGGATATGGCCTTTTTGAATCAAGGATCGCTGGCAGGGATGGATCCGCTGCTTGACTTCAGCTACTTGCCTTACATTGCGGAGAACAACGAACAGGCGGATCAGCTCTTCTATGGCAGCGGCATTATCCCGGCGACGATTAAAGAAACGCTGAAAAAACACAATATTCATGCTCTGGGCTTTTACGAGCTGGAGTTTAGAGGATTGACGAACTCGAAGCATACAGTCAAAACACCTGCGGAAATGAAGGGACTTAAGCTGAGAGTTCCGGGTTCCCGCGCGATCAAAGGATTCTTCGAAGCGGTCGAATCCCAAGCCGTATCCATTCCTATGCCGGAGTTGTACACCTCACTGCAGCAAGGCGTTGTTGACGGGCAGGATAACGGCCTAATTATTACGTATGACAATAAGCTTCACGAGACGAACAAATACGTCACCCGTCTGAATCATGTTTATGCGTCCGGTACGATCAGCATCAGCCAAAAAATGTGGGACAGCCTGACACCGGAACAGCAGAAGGCATTTGAAGAAGCCGCTAAGGAAACGCAGCAGTGGCAAATTACGGAGAACCGCAAGCTGATCGATTCCTACGTACAAAAAATGAAGAATGAAAACATCGAGGTCGTCGATTTGTCGCCGGAGGAAATCGCGGCTTTTAAAGAAATCGGCCGTTCCTTATGGGATAAATTTGCCGACGTCTATGGCGCTGATCGGATATCGAAGCTGAGAGAAGAAATTGCAGCATTGAAATAAAACATCCGGGTCAGCGAATCTATGTGCCCGGATGCAGATACATTTTATGATACGGCGGTGGTTAACTGTGTTGGAGCGTATTGAAAATACAATGGCACGGATCGAAAAAGCGGTCGTCATCATTGCCTTTGTCGTCATGCTGATTTCAATCTTTCTGCAGGTATGCTTTCGAGCCTTCGGCTGGCCTTTGTTGGGAACGGTCGACATCGGTTTACTCAGTATTTGTGTATTGACCTTTATCGGATTCGGATTGGCCGTTTATACGAAAGACCATATAACGATCGAAGTGACCGATTTGCTGCGAAGTCCGAGACTACGCAAGGTGATTCATTTTTTATCCGAGATTCTCATGCTGACCTTCAGTGTTGCGCTCATTTCGATTGTGTATCCGTTCTTTACCTATATCGCCGAGTCCGGTGAGAAAACCATCGAGCTGGGGATTCCGATTATGCTGCCGATTGGTGCACTGGTGATCGGTGCAGGCCTTGCCATCTTCCATGGGGTGATCCAATTGCTTTTGATGATCCGTGAGATGCGTCCTACAGCAGAAATGAGGTGACTACTTCATGACCCTGGTTATCGTTAGTGTCTTCATTTTATTGATTCTTGCCGTACCGATCGGTGCAGCCTTTGCATTATCGGCTTTTCTCGGAGCGAAGATGAACGGGCTGCCACTCGATACCTTTGCATCGCTGCCGTACCAGACGATCAACTCCTTTCTTCTTCTGTCCATACCGTTCTTTATCTTGACCGGACAAATCATGAATCAAGGCAAGCTGATCGGCCGGCTGATAGAGATTGCCGAAATGTTCCTGTTCTGGCTGAAGGGCATGCTCGGATATGTGACGATTCTGGCCAGTGCATTTATTGGCGCGATCACGGGTTCTTCGGTAGCTACCGTGGCTGCCATCAGCAGCATCATCGGCAATCGGATGGTCGATAAAGGATACAAACGTGGCTATGTAGCGGCTCTGATGGGATCCTGCGGGCTGCTTGGCGTTTTGATTCCGCCTTCTATTCCTTTGATCGTGTACGGTGCGGCCGTGGGCGCTTCGATTTCCGATTTGTTCCTTGCGACACTGCTTCCGGGCATCCTGATGGTCTTTGCCTTTTCCATCGTGCATTTTCTGCTTCTTAAGAGGGTGCTGAACCATCCGGAAGGGGAGCAGGGGAGCGGAGAAACTCCGGTCTTCAAGCAGAGCAAGAGGATCGCCTTTGTCCAGTCGATTCCCGTACTGCTGATGCCCGTGATCGTGCTCGGCGGAATATACGGAGGGATCTTTACGCCGACAGAAGCGGCTGCGGTGGCTTGTGTGTACGGCCTGGTGTTGGCGCTGGCGGGCAAAACGATGAAAATGCGCGAGCTGTCCGGAGTGTTTTATAAAGCGGCACTGACGTCCATCTCCATCTTATGCATCATTGCCTTTACGTCTGTGTTTAACAATTTCATGATTCTGGAGCAGGTTCCTCAGATGCTTACGGGTGCGATTCAGAACATCACGGACAACAAGATCATGTTTTTGATCATAGTCAATTTGATTTTGTTTTTGGTCGGCATGTTCATGGAAACGAACGCTGCCGTGCTGCTGATGGCCCCGCTTCTTTATCCGGCGGCTATGCAGTTCGGTATGGATCCGATCCACTTCGGTATCATGCTGGTGACCAACATCGAGCTTGGACTGATTACCCCTCCTATGGCGGCTAACTTGTTCGTGGCGGCAAAAACAAACAACAGCTCGCTGGTGGAGATGATGCCTTACGTCGCTTGTTTTTTTGCAGCGGCAGTCATCATCCTCGGGATGATCACCTTTATGCCGGGATTAAGCCTTTGGTTCAAATAACTCATCCAAGACCATCGACAATGAAAGGAGTTTATGAACAGATATGCAGCTACCCAAAACGTCTCAATCGGCGGTCGTACGCGAATTCGGCAAGGAAATCGGAATTGAGGAGGTTCCGGTGCCGCAGCAGCTGGAACCCCGGTCGCTGCTCGTGCAAATCGACTGTTGCTCGATCTGCGGTACGGACGTGCATCTGTGGGAAGGCACGCTTTCCCTGAAAGTGGATTTGCCTGTTATTCTTGGCCACGAAATGGTGGGCAGGATCGTGGCAATGGGCCCGAACGCCGACCAGGATTCCGTCGGGCAGTCCCTCCAGATTGGAGACCGGATCATCTGGTCTCATACCAGTTGCGGTTCGTGTTACTACTGCACCGTAGAAAGACAGCCGACGCTTTGTCATCATCGCCGTGCTTATATGTACGAAACAATGGAAAAGCCTCCTTATCTGATGGGAGGGTTCTCACAATACGGATATGTCGTACCGGAATCGGGACGGATAAAAGTGCCGGATTCTGTCGAGGACAAATTGGCAAGTCTGAGCAGCTGCGCTTTCCGCTCGGTTATTAACGCGTTCGATCAGGTCGGCACGATCCGTCCGACGGACACGGTGCTCGTACAAGGTACGGGACCGTTAGGCTTATTGGCCATCGGGGTGGCCAAAGTATCGGGCGCCAAAAAAATTATAGCCATCGGCGCCCCGGACAGCCGTTTGAAGCTGGCCGAGGAGTTCGGCGCCGACTGCGTGATCTCCGTAGATCAGCATGATCCCGCAGCACGAAAGGCTATTGTCATGGAGGAAACGGGAGGCCGCGGGCCTGCAAAGGCATTCGAATTTTCCGGTCATCCCGGCGCTTTCGCGGAAGGGCTGGAGATGGTGGCCAAGGGTGCGCGCTATATGGTCGTCGGCCAGCTCGGCGAAGGGAAGGTGACGATCCAGCCGTCGATGATTACAAAGAAAAACTTGAAGGTGTTCGGTTCGTTTTCCGGGGATATCAGCCATTATTGGAAGGCGCTGCAGTTCATCGCCAAACATCAGCGGGATCTGCCGTTCAGCAAGCTGATTTCCAACGAATATTCGCTCAAAGACGTTAACGTCGCATTGAAACGAATGCAGTCGTTCCAGGAGATCAAGCCCGTGCTTTATCCCTGGAAATAATTTATACGAAAAGACGAGGTGACGAGGATGGACGATCAGAAACGAGGCGAGCTGCCTCTTGCAGGATTACGGGTGGTCGATGCCTCGACGATATTGGCGGGGCCTATGCTGGCCACCTACCTAGGAGATTTTGGAGCGGAGGTCATCAAGGTTGAGCATCCGTCGGGTGATCCGCTGCGAAACGCCGGCCGGCAGAAGGAAGGCAAGTCGCTAGAATGGAAGCTCGTTTCACGCAACAAAAAGCCGATCACCTTGAACTTGGGTAAACCCGAAGGTCAGGAATTGTTTATGAAGCTGGCGGAAACGGCGGATATTGTCATTACCAATTTTCGGCCGCAAACCTTGAAAAAATGGGGGATCACCTACGAGACGCTGAGTGCCCGCAATCCCGGCCTGATACTTGTACAGGTATCCGGCTTCGGTGTGGAGGGTCCTTACAGCGACAGACCGGGATTCGGCACCCTGGCTGAAGCGCTCAGCGGATTTGCCGAAATCAACGGATATCCCGACCGCGGTCCGCTGCTGCCCAACCTGGCTCTCGCCGATCAGGCGACGGCACTGCTTGGAGCGTATGCCACGATGGTGGCGGTATACGAGCGCGATCATTCCGGGAATGGCAAAGGGCAGTTTATCGATCTGCCGATTTATGAGGCGCTTATGGGCATGCTTGGCAATCAGGTGATGGAATACGACCAGCTCGGTATTCTCCAGAAGCGAATGGGCAACCGTACCCAATGGACGGTCCCGCGGAATTTGTACCAGACCTCCGACGGCAAATGGGTGGCCATTTCGGGCAGCTCTCAGCCTATTGTCGAACGCATCCTGAAAGCGGTGGAGAGAGAAGATCTGATTACCGATCCGCGATTCAAAGACAATCAAGCCCGGCTGCAGCATGCGGAAGAAATCGATGGTGTCATCGCGGAATGGATGTCACGCCACACGCAATCGGAAGTGCTGGCGCGTTTCCACGAGTGCGATGCAACCATCGCGCCGACCTATACGATCGAAGACATTTTCAAGGATCCGCATTTCCGGGCGAGGGGCAACATTGTTGAGGTGCCCGACGGAGATTTCGGAAAGGTCAAAATGCTGAATACAGCACCGAAATTTTCCCGTACCCCGGGGCGAATCCGGCACAGCGGGCTGGAAAAAGGGGCCTGCAATGACGAAGTGTTCGGCAAGCTCGGGTTAAGCAAAGCTGCGCTGGATGAACTAAAGAAAAACGAAATCATATAACTTACCAACCGGGAGGATGACTATGGAACAGTATCAGCTTTATATTGGCGGGCAGTGGGTGGAGGCACAATCGGGAGAGCGCTCCGAATCCATCAATCCTTATACGAACGAAGCCTGGGCGAGCGTCCCCGTCGGTGCGGAAGCGGATATCGATCTGGCCGTACAGGCGGCGCGCAGGGCGTTTGACGAAGGTCCATGGTCGAAAATGTCGAACAGTGAAAGAGGACGTCTTCTCATCCGTCTGGCGCATTTGATCGAAAACAACATCGAACGTTTGGCGCAAATCGAAACCCGGGACAACGGCAAGCTGATCCGGGAGACTACAGCGCATCTGAAATCGCTGGTCGATTATTACATCTATTTCGGCGGCATGGCCGATAAAATTCACGGGGATGTCATTCCGCTCAACAAAACATCGGTGCTGAACTATACACTGCGTGAACCGATCGGCGTCGTCGGGGCGATTACGCCGTGGAATTCGCCGCTCCTGCTCACAACATGGAAAGCGGCGCCTGCATTGGCTGCCGGGAACGTCATGGTGATCAAGCCTTCCTCCACGACACCGTGCTCGATTCTGGAATTCGCCAAGCTGGTCGAGGAAGCGGGGTTTCCGCCAGGCGTATTCAACGTCGTTACCGGACCGGGTAGCCGCATCGGCAATTACCTCGTACAGCATCCGGGTGTGGACAAAATTTCGTTTACCGGCGGAACCGATACCGGACGTTCGCTGGCTTCGCTCGCGGGCAAGCACATTAAACGGATCACACTCGAGCTGGGCGGCAAATCGCCGAACATTGTGTTTGAGGACGCGAACCTTGATAATGCGGTCATGGGCGTCATGGCGGGAATATACGCCGCCTGCGGCCAAACGTGCAGCGCCGGGTCCAGACTGCTGCTTCAGCGTTCGATCTACGATGAGTTTCTGAACAAGCTGGCGGAACGCTCACGTCAAATCAAGCTCGGCGATCCGAGTGATTGGCATACGGAGGTCGGTCCGCTGGCCAACCGTTCGCAGTTGGAAAAAGTGGCTTACTATGTGGACATTGCCAAGCAGGAGGGGGCCGAGGTGCTGCTGGGCGGTAAACGTCCGGAAGCGGCGGAGCTGCAGCAGGGGCTGTTCTATGAACCGACAATTCTTACGAATGTCACCAACGACATGCGTGTGGCGCGTGAAGAGATTTTCGGGCCGGTCTTGTCGGTCATTCCGTTCGAAACCGAGGACGAAGCGATTCGCATCGCTAACGATTCCGATTTCGGTCTGGTCGCCGGCGTATGGACGAACCACATCTCCCGCGGACACCGGATGGCGCACGCGATCCGCAGCGGTACGGTATGGGTCAACACCTTCCGCAATGCCAACTATGCTTCTCCTTTCGGCGGTTACAAGGCGAGCGGCTACGGACGCGAGAACGGTCTTGAGGTGTTGAAGGACTACACGCAGGTCAAAAGCGTATGGGTGGAAACGGAAGAGAAAATGAGAGATCCGTTCGTCGTTGGTTAGAATATGAAGGATAGGGGTGGATACCTTTGTTATATAGAACGATGATGTTTACGCCGGGTAACCGGCCCGACAGGCTGATCAAATCGTTGGATAGCCCGGCGGATGCCCTGATTTGGGACGTCGAGGATGCGGTCCACCCGAATGAGAAGGAGGCGGCCCGTACGGTGATCCGGGATGTGCTGGACTCTATGGACGATGCTCCCTCCAAGCCGATTTTCATCCGGGTCAATCAAGCAGGTACCCCGTGGTTTGAAGACGATGCCCGTCTGGCGGGACATCCGCTGGTTCGCGGCTTGCTCCTGCCCAAGACGGAGAGCGCCGCACAAGTGGAGCAGGCCTGGAAGCTGATGGGCCGCAAGGGCGAGCTCATCGTCCTGATCGAAACAGCTGTTGGCGTTCGCGACCTGGAGAACATTCTGGAGTCGCCGCTGATCACCGGTGTCGCTTTAGGCGCCGTCGATTTGGCTGTCGATCTGAATTTGACACTGACGGATTCCGGGTTGGAGCTGCTCTACTTCAAGTCCCGTATCGTAACGCTGGCCAGAGCTGCAGGTATTCAAGGCATTTATGATTCGGTATTTCCCGATTTTAACAACTTGGACAGCCTCCGCATACGAGCCGCGCTGACGAAAACAACCGGATTTACCGGACAAATGTGCATCCATCCCGTGCAGATCCCGATCATTACTGAAGTCTATACCCCCTCAGCGCAGGAAATCGATTGGGCTAAGCGGGTCATCCATGCGCTGAAGAATGAAGCGAAGGGACTGGGCGTCTTTACGATTGACGGCAAAATGGTGGATCGCCCGGTGATCGAAAGGGCAAAACAAGTCCATGAGGCGGCCGTTCGCTGGAAATTGGCCTGAAAGCACCCGGTTTATTGACATGCGGTTAGTTTCATTCTATACAATAGAGGTATAACTTTTTTCGTGAATGGGAGCAATGTGGATGAAGGTAACCATCGATGATGTAGCGCAGAAGGCGGGGGTATCCAAAGCGACGGTTTCGCGCGTACTGAACAAAAACTATCAATACATTTCGGATGATACGAAAGAACGCGTGCTGAGAGCGGTCGAACAGCTGGATTACCGGCCGAACGCGCTGGCCAAAGGCTTGAAGTCGTTAAAGACGAACGTAATAGGTCTCGTGCTCTCCAATCTGCGAAATCCGTTCTGGTCACAGGTATTGGAAGGTATCGAGGACGTGTGCAAACATTACGGATATAACCTGATGATCGCCAATTCCCGCGACAGCCTGGAATCGGAGGAGGATCACATCAGGGGCTTCGGCTTACGTCAGGTAGACGGCATCATTGTGAACCCTGCAACAGGTATGAATCCATTATTCGAGACCCTGTCCGAAAAACAATTCCCTCTGGTATTTCTCAACCGTAAAGTGGAAGGCGTAGCGGCCGATACCGTCGTGGTAGACAACATCAAAGGCTCCAGGATGGCCGTAGAGCATCTGCTGCGGCTCGGGAAGCGGAAAATTGCCATTTTCCTGTATCCGCCCAACGGAATCAGTCCTCGTCTCGAACGGATTGAGGGGTATCGATTAGCGATGGAAGAAAACGGTTTGCCGGTCCATCCGGACTGGATCAAAATCGTGCGGAACAAGCAGGAGTGTCAAGTCGAAATCGGCAAGCTATTGGAAACGGGGCTGCCGGATGCGATCTTTTCCACCAACAGCATTCTTACCCTGGAGATTATGGATGCGCTGAAGGAGTTGGGGCTTTCGGTACCCAAAGACATCGCCGTATTGGGCTACGACGAGACAGCCTGGGCCAAGCATCTCGATCCGCCCTTGACGACCATCGAGCAGCCCGCTTACGAAATGGGGAGGGTGTCCGCCGAGCGGCTGATCCGGAGAATGGATAACAAAACGGATGCAGCTTTGGAAACGATTCTGTTGGAGCCGGCGCTCATTGTCCGCCGTTCCTGCGGGGAAACCTAAAGGACCAGCGATCCGCATAGGAAAAAATAATTCAACCGTCCGCCCGCGGCATGCTTGAGAGAGCAGCCGCGGGTGGACGGTTTTTGGACTGCCGGACAGCTGGACTGGACCGGCAGCCTTCAAAGAGCGGGAAGACGGACGGAGAACGTGCAGCCTTTACCGGGTCTGCTATCGACGCTGATCGTGCCGTCATGGGCTTCCACAATCGATTTGGAGATCGAGAGTCCAAGTCCCGCACCCCCATGCTTGCGCGTTCGGGACGCATCGCTGCGGTAGAATCGCTCAAAGATATGGGGAATATGCTCTTCGGCAATGCCGATACCGTTATCGCGGATCATCAGGTCCGCTTGATTCCTGCGGGACGACAAGCTTACCTTAATCACTCCGTGTTCCGGGTCGGTATGCTGAACGGCGTTATGGAACAGGTTGAGGATGACCTGTTTGATTTTATCCGAATCGTAAATCCCCCGGATGCCTGCCGTCAGGTCGAAATCAACGGTCCGGCTTCCCGCCAGCATCCGCAGGTGCGGCTCCATTTCCCGGATGAGTTCGTCCAGCCTTGTTTCCTTCAATTGAAGCTCCGGGGAACGGTCGAGCTTGGCCAGCATCAGCAAATCCTCTACGAGCTTCTTGATGCGTTTGGATTCGCCATGCATGCTTTTCAAGGCGGGATACAGCTGTTCCGGCCTGTCGGCCGCCCCGCGAAGCAGCACCTCCAAAAAGCCGTGAATCGACGTCAAAGGCGTTCGCAGTTCATGGGAGGCGTCGGCAATGAACCGCCGCATCTGTTCTTTGGCTTCCCGTTCGGCCTCAAAGGAGGTCTCAAGCCGTTCCAGCATGCCGTTAAAAGAGTCAGCCAGACGGTCGATCTCCAGCTGCCCTTGCGGACCGGGGAACCTTTCGGCTAAATTTCCGGCATCCGTCCGTTCGACCGCCTTTACCATCATATCGAGTGGATTCAGCGTACGGCGAAGCACAGGCAGATAGAACGCCAAGCCACCCGCCAATGCTAGAACGGACAGCGCCACGAACGTCAGCAGCTGGCGCATGACCACATCCTGCAGAGGCGCTGTGGCTGTCCCCATTTGAAACATGCCGCCGATCTGCAAGCCGACCGGCCGGAACACGATGAGCTGTTCTTTCCCTTCCTCGTCCCGGACAACGCGATAGTGGACCCGTCCCCGATGATCGGACGGCTGAATGGAGCGGTACTCCTCGTCCGACAGACGCGGCGAAACGGAACCATTATCCCTGGTCAGATCGATGAAGGTTCCGTCGTGCCCGATATAGGCGACAGACATATCCGGGAGGAACAGAACCGGGCCCCGAGGCCGGCCTGTATCGGACTGCGAGCCGGGCGCACGGTCGCCGGAAGACCGTTCCGGAAGCGGATTCGGCCGGGTCAATATATCTCTTGGCAGCGTCCTTAGCTGCGTTACCATCGTTTCCGCCTGATTCCGGTATAGAAAATCCTTCATTAATACATATTGCAGCGCGCCGATCAGCAGGAGAAGGGCGGCCAAAATGAACAGCGACCGTGTCAGAAGCTGAAAACGGAGCGAACGGGGAGCCATCACCCGTTTAACCGGATCAAGAACTTTCCTTATCATGGCAAATCCATCCGGTACCCGGCGCCCCTGAGCGTCCGGATCAACCGATGCTCCTTGTCGGCCAATTTGTCCCGCAAAGAACGGATGTAAACCTCGACAATATTTTCTTCCCCTCCGAAGTCATATCCCCAGACCTTATCCAAAATTTTCGTCTTGCTTAGCACGATGCCATGATTGATGACCAAAAATTTAAGCAGCTCGTATTCCGTCGGGGAGAGCCCCAGCGCCTGCTCCTGATAGACGATTTCTTTTCTGCGGTCGTCAATGCGGAAAGGGCCGATCGTTACCTCGCCGAACAGATTCGGAAACTGATTGCGAATCCGGGCGCCGATGCGGGCAAGCAGCTCTTCGAAGCTGAACGGCTTGACCACGTAGTCGTCCGCTCCGAGTGTCAGTCCCTTTACCCGGTCATCGACTTCGTCTTTGGCAGTTAACATGATCACGGCAATATTGTTCCCGTTCTTCTTGAGCAGCCGACACACCTCAAATCCGTCCATGCCCGGCATCATCACGTCCAGCACGACGACATGCGGCTCGAATTCTTGTGCCAGATTGACGGCGCTCATGCCGTCAGGCGCGGTTTTGACTTCGAAGCCTTCGTTTGTCAGTCCCAGCTCCAGAAATTGCAGTATGTGGGGTTCGTCATCGACCAGCATAATTTTAATGCCTTTTAAGCTTTTCATCCCTATGCCTCCCACGTCAGTCCATGGTATAAATTATCCGCCACGAAGCTGAATGTACGCTGAATGCGGCCTGAACCGCGGCTGAATCATTGCAGGAGGCTTGAAAGCATGCCGAGAAGCGATGCCGTACTCGCATTAAAGGAGGGCCTTGCCATGACAAAACCAACGGTTCTGTACGAAGCGGACTTGGATCAAAGAAGCTCTCCTTCTATGGTAACGTTTTGGCTGTATGAAGTAAATTCAACCGGATAAACAAACGATTAAAAGCAGGCTTTCGAGTGATTATCGGAAGCCTGCTTTGGTTTCATCCATATTCGTCGAGGGGTCATTTATAAGCCGAGGTAGGCTGCTTTGACATGCTCGTTTTCCTGCAATTGTTTGCCTGTTCCGCTGATGGCCACCTTGCCATGCTCGATGACGTATCCCTTGTCGGCAATCGACAAGGCGTGATGAACATGCTGCTCTACGAGGACAATGGTGATGTTCTTTTTCATTTTTTGGATCGTTTCGAATATTTCATCCACGAGAATCGGTGCGATTCCAAGTGACGGCTCATCCAGCAGCAGCAAGGAGGGCTTGGATGCGAGGCCCCGGCCGATGGCCAGCATCTGCTGTTCTCCGCCGGACAGGTTCCCGGCCATATTGCCTGCTCTTTCTTTTAAGCGGGGGAAGGTATCAAGGATATGGGCGATGGATTCCTCGCGAAATTTCGCCGCCCGCTTGTTATAGCTGCCCATTCGCAGGTTCTCCAGGACGGTCATTTGCGGGAATACCTTACGGCCCTCCGGGACATAGGCGATTCCGAGCTCGGCCATTTTGTGAGCGGGAAGATGGCCTATTTCCTGATCTTTGAAACGGACCGATCCTGTGTGAGCGGTCAAACCTACAATCGACTTCAGTATCGTTGTTTTACCGGCTCCGTTGGTGCCGATGATGGATACGACCTCTCCGGGACTGACATCAAAAGAAACATTCCAGACCGCTTGCACCGCCCCATAGAAAGATTCCAGATTAGTGACTTTTAACATATCCATCCCCCAAGTACGCTTTAATCACCGTCTCATCGTTCATAACCGCCTTTGGGTCCCCGTTGGCAATCATGACGCCGTTCTGGAGCACGACAATGTGATCCGAAACCGCCATCACGGCTTTCATAATATGCTCGATAATCACAATGGTTGTTCCATTCGTACGGATTTGATGAATCAGCCTGATCGCCTCGTCCACCTCGGATGGCGTGAGCCCGCCCATCGGCTCGTCCATGAGAAGCAGCTTGGGTCTTGTCGCGATTGCGCGCGCCACCTCAAGCCGTTTCAAATTTCCGATCGAAAGCTGTCCAGCCGGAATATGCTGAAGAGATTCCAAATGCGTGAAGGACAACATCTCCTTTGCTTTTTCTTGAGCTTCTTTTATATTTTTGCTTTTAGCCAAGGAGGCGACCATCAGATTATCGAAAACGGTTAATTTGGCCAGCGGTTTTACGATTTGGAAGGTGCGTGCGATCCCTATGGCATTCAACTCATGCGGCTTCTTTCCGGTAATGTCCTGACCGTCGTAATAAATTTTTCCTTCGGAAGGAGGGAAGACGCCTGCAATCATGTTAAAACAGGTCGTTTTGCCGGCTCCGTTAGGTCCGATGAGCGCGAGTATCTGCCCTTCTTTCACATGAAAGCTGATGTTCTCATTAGCGGTGACTCCTCCGAACCGTTTAGTAATGCGGTCGATTTTCAGTAAGCTCATGCGGTTCTCCCCTCCTTTTTTTCATGCGTGTCATCCATTTCTTTATCCCGTCAACCATGCCGCCCGGAAGGTAAACGATAACGGCCATAATCATCAGACCGTAAATGACCAGATAAAGGGAAGGGTAGGTTTGCAGCGCAGGAATTCCCTTTAAGTATTCCTGCAGGCCGATAAGCAGCGTGGACCCGATTATGGGCCCGGCGATGGTTCCGATACCGCCGATAACGGTGACAAAAATCATTTCCGCTGAAAGATGAACGGTAAAGGCCATCTCGGGATCGATAAACTTGTTGAACAATCCGTAATAGGAGCCTCCCAAGCCTGTGATCGCTGCAGAAAGAAATAAGGATAGGCTCTTATATCGTGCGGCATGAATCCCCATGGACTCCGCGGCATCTTCATTCTCGCGGATCGCGATGAGCGAATAACCGGTTTTTGTTTTCATCAGATAAGAAATGAACAGACAAACCAGAACCGTTAACGCCAAGCCGAGAAAAAAATACTCTTGTTTATCCGAAACGCTTATGCCAAGAAAGGTGCCGCCGGACTCCAGCATGATCCCTTCGCCGCCATTGGTCACGCTTTTCCAGTTTCGGGCGATAATCAGCAAAATTTCGGCCATCGCCAAGGTTCCTAAACCGAGATAAGGTCCCCGCAGCCGGAATATCAGTTTGCCCAGAGGGAGGGAGAACAGTCCTGCCAGCAGGGCGGAGAGCGCCATGCTCAGAAACATATCCATGTTGAGCTCGTTCATGAAAATCATGGAGGCGTAAGCCCCGATGCCAAGAAACATGGCGTGACCGAAGGAAATTTGTCCGGTGAAGCCGCCGAGCAGGTTCCAGGCTTGCCCCAAGATGATCCAAACGAGAATATAGGAGCAAACGGTGTAGAAGTAAGCGTTTTGTGCGCCGATGAAGGGGACGATCAAGCCTATGGCCAGGGCTGAGACGAGGGCAATGACAGCCGTTTTGGTTTTCATGTTTTATTTCGCCCTCCCAAACAATCCCTGCGGTCTGAACAGGAGAACCAACAGAAAGATGACTAACCCGAACATATCGCGGAAGCCCGTTCCGCCCGGAATGTAAGCCGCACCGAAGCTTTCCGTAACGCCAAGAATCAAACCTCCGAGCGCGGCTCCCGGAATGGAACCCATGCCGCCCAATACGACGATGACGAATGCTTTAACGACAAAAAGTGTTCCGATGGAAGCATAGATGGGATAATTGGCCGCCAATATATTTCCGGCAATCCCGGCAAAGGCCGCACCGAGACCGAAGGTTAAACCGGAGATGACCGACACGTTGACGCCGACAATCGTAGCCGCCATAGGCTCTTGTGATGCGGCACGGATGGCAAATCCGGTATCTGTTTTCGTTAAGAACTTGTGCAGACTATAGATCAAGAGTGCGGTGACGACAAAACCGGCCGTAAGGGTGGCATTGAGCGACAAGCTTCCGAAATGCCATACTTTGTTTTCCCAATACAGGTTTTCACCGTTAAGACGCAGGAATTTAGGTCCGATAAAAGCGGGAAGCGCCATCACATTGGCAAATAAAATTCCCGTGCCTGCCGTAAGCAGAAGCGTATTTTCCTCGCGAGCTTTTTTGGCTTTTTCAACAAACCATCGATAAAGAAAATACCCGATAGCAAAACAAACGGGTACAGAGAACAACATGCTGATAAAAGGATCCATGCCGAATTTGGAAAACAGGAAATAACTGATAAACATACCGATCATCACGAATTCGCCGTGGGCCATATTGATGACGTGCATAACCCCGAATATCAGGGTCAACCCGAGGGCGATAATGGCGTAAATACCCCCGATCAGCAATCCATCCAGGAGGGTCTGGAGCATAGGTGTACTTCCTTTCTGTAAATAAAGTCGGGCAAGAGGGGACGGGGGATCCCATCCCCTCCGCCACGATACGCATCGTAAAGAATGCCTCTCTGATTCCTGCCGGGCTCTTTACCAGCCTTTGAAATCTTTCATTTGATCCTGTGCGTACTCATCCGGATACACGGTGATCATTTTTCCGCCGATCCATTGGGAAATATCGGTCATGCCCTTGTTCTGATTTTTGTAACCGTCAAAATCTTCGAACTTCACACGTCCAAACACCGTTTCCAGATCGGTGGCTTCCAGCGCTTCTTTTACTCCTTCACGATCCAGGGTTTTGGCGCGCTTCAAGGCGTCGGCGATGACATAAATCGCTGCATAGCCCTCTACCTCGTGCTCGCCGGGCTCATGCTGGAACTTGGCGGTGAAGTTTTTATGGAACTCCTGGAATTTCGGATCCTTTTTGTTTCCGTGCCATGGGCCTGCGGTCAATACCGTTTCGGCGAGCTCGCCGGACTGCTGCGCAAAGCCGATGATCGAGTGGCCCGCGCCGGTACCGACAAACATCTTTGGAGACAGGCGGGATTCTTTGGCTGCCTTCATGATTTGAGTGGCGTCGTTGTCATCCCCGGCGGTGACGATAACCACCTCGGGGTTAGCCGCTTTGATTTTTTCCATTAATGGCTTGAAGTCCAGCTCTCCGGCTTTATACTTTTCCAGCGTGAATGGAATGCCTGCGGAGTCGGTATATTTTTTGATGCCGTATTCATACACCGCTTCACCGAACGCATTATCTACATTGATATAGGCGATGGATTTCGGCGGATTGGTTTGAAAGTAGTCGCGCAGAGCGGAGGTGTACATTCCGGCTGTCGGGCTTAAACGAAATACGTAATCATAATCGCTCATCGTGGCTTTATCGGAGCTGCCGTGATCGATCAGGTAAGGGATTTTATTTTCATTGGCCACTTGGGCTTCGACCAGGGTGACCCCGGATGAGCGTCCGCCGGTCAGCAGCAAAATGTCCTTATTGGCCACCAGCTTCTCCGTCGCGGTTTTACCCACCTGGGGCTTTTCTTGAGAATCTTCAATGATAATTTCGAGCTTTTTCCCGTTGATCCCCCCGGCCGCGTTAATTTCTTCAACGGCAAGGGAGTAGGCTTGCTTGAATTTTTCTCCGAATACGGCCGAACCGCCTGTCATCGGCAGCACGGCGCCGATTTTCAGGGTACCTTCACTGGAGGGGGCGGGCGTTCCGGCGTTCGAAGGTGCATTCGTCTCCGCAGCTCCGCATCCGCTGAGAAGCGAGCCTGCCAGAAAGACGGCGGACAAAACACCCCAATAGGCTTTTCGTGAATTTTTCATGGCTTACTCTCCTTTGAATGAATTAAAGCTGAATGACAATCAATTTTTCTTCGGTCATTTCCGAAATGGCATAACGGATTCCTTCTTTGCCGATTCCCGAGTCCTTGACGCCGCCGTAAGGCATATGGTCGGCACGGAAGGTAGGAATTTCATTGATCATGACCTGACCGACGTGCAGCCCTTGTGCGGCACGGAAGGCGGCATCCAGATTCGTGGTGAAAATCCCGGCATTCAGGCCGTAACGGGATTGATTCGTTAGACGAACCGCTTCTTCCACCGAGCCGACGCGATTGATGATGACAACGGGGCCAAACACTTCCTGGCAAACGACCTTCTCTGACTCGTTGACATCGGTCAAGATGGTAGGGGGAATGACTTGTCCGTTGGCTTCACCCCCGGCCAGAAAAGTCGCACCGGATTGCCGGGCTTCGTCGAGCCAGGCCGTAATACGCTGCAGGCTGCGTTGATTCACCACGGCGGAGACATCGGTTTGTTCATCGGAAGGAGCTCCGACGATTAATGTTTTGGCGGCTTCGACAAAGCGTTCCACAAAAGCATCGTAAATCGCTTCGTGCACATAAATCCGCTGGGTATGAATACAAACCTGTCCCGCGTAGGTGAAGGCACCGGTTAAAGCTTTAGGAACGGCTTTATCGAGATCGGCCTGCTCGTCGATGATGAGCGCCGAATTTGATCCTAATTCTAGGGTGATCTTCTTTAAGCCCGATTGGGAACGAATGAGCTTTCCTACTTCGGGAGATCCCGTAAAGGAAATTTTCTTCACTCGTTCATCCGCCAAGAGAACAGGCCCCAGCGTCGGTCCATCCCCTGCAACGACATTCAACGCACCGTCGGGAAGTCCGGCGTCCCGCAGCAGTTCAGCGAGCTTGAAGCTGGTCAGCGGCGTTTGTTCCGCCGGCTTAAGCACGATCGTGTTACCGCTTGCAATCGCGGGAGCGACTTTGTGGGCTACCAGGTTCAGGGGAAAATTGAACGGTGTGATAGCTCCAATCACTCCAATAGGTTCCCGGACGGTAAAAGCGATTTTTCCTTCCCCGCCTTTGGCCGCATCCATCGGGATGGATTCTCCGTACATCCGCTTGGCTTCCTCGGCGGCGAACAAGAACGTTTGAATCGACCTGGTTACTTCCATGCGGGCGGTTTTAATCGGTTTCGCCGCTTCCAGGGAAATCGTTCGGGCGAAATCCTCCGCCCGCTCTTCCAGCAATTGTGCGGCTCTGTACAAAATGCTTGACCTTTCATGAGAGGAAAGGGTTTTCACAAGTGCGTAAGCCTGTTCGGCTTCTGCAATGGCTTCCTCCATTTCCTCCGGTGTAGAGAGCGGGATTTCGGCAATGGTGGATAGATCATAGGGATTCTTTAATTCATAATGAAAAAAGCTCGATTTCCATCGTCCCCCTATAAAATTGGCTTTTCTTATTACAGCTGCCCCATTCAACGGATGTCCCTCCTTTTTCTCGCCTTCGTACGGCTCAAGTTATAAATAAGCAAAGTCCATGCCAAAGCTTTTTGTATCAAATAAAGGCTAGCGCATGTTTGGAGAGCGGCTGATAACCGAAAGCCCACACCTCAAGTGTGGGCTTTCGCACAGCAACTATTTAAAAATCGAGCGATTTCGCACAGTATCCGGGCGCTAGAATACCTCGCCAAAGTATTTCTTCACTCTCCGCTGTAATGAAAATCGGCTGATCCCCAAGAGCTGGGCCGATTTACTTAAGTTCCACCGTGTTTGATGCAGAGCCTGCTCGATATATTGCTTCTCCAATCTCTCCAATTCCCGTTCCAGATGAAAAGCTTCCGGGAAAGGGCGGACGGTTTCGCGGACGGAGGCCTTTTCGCAGTCATTTTCCGCCGCTTTGAGATCCAACTGATGCAAGGCCTCGATGACGATTTCCTCCGGCAGTTGGGAAGGGGTGATCATGGTGTCATGGTTGAGGATGACCAATCGTTCAATGCAATTTTTCAATTCCCGCACGTTCCCCGGCCATGGATATTGGCGGAACAAGTCCAGTACGGCGGGGGAAAAGCCGGGGATATTTTTGTTGAGCTTGGCGGACAGCGATTTCAAAAAATGGTCGGAGAGCAGCACCACATCGTCTCCGCGGTCGCGCAAAGGAGGCAAATAAATGGGGACCACATGCAGACGATAATAGAGATCCTTGCGAAAAAGCCCGGTATCGACCATTTCTTTCAGATGACGGTTGGTTGCCGCTACCACGCGAACATCGATCGCCCGATCCTTTGTGCCGCCTACCCGGCGAAGCTTCCGATCCTCCAGGAACCGCAAAAGCTTGACTTGAATGTCCAACGGCAGTTCTCCGATTTCATCGAGAAAGATGGTGCCTCCGCAGGCTAATTCAAGCAAACCGGATTTTGCCTTGTCGGCCCCCGTAAACGCATGCTTCTCAAAACCAAAGAGCTCGCTCTCGAGAAGATTGGAGGGTATTGCGCCGCAGTTCAGAGCGATAAAGGGCATTTGCCGGCGATGGCTGCAGGCATGGATGGCATGGGCAGCCAATTCCTTTCCTGTGCCGGTTTCTCCCATAATCAGAATACTTGTATTGGTCTCGGCCACTTGGCGGATTTGGGCAAGCACGTCCAGCATCGGACGGGACCCGCAGATGATCGGAGGGTGATCGATAGGCTGCTCCCCCTGATGCCGGGGGGAACCAAGCTCCGCCGCCTTTTTCTCCTTTGTCCACACGCTTTCGATGAGGGTCAGCACATCCTCCAGTTCAAACGGTTTATCAATGTAATCAAAGGCTCCCGCTTGAAGGGCCTTGACCGTGGATTGGGCATCTCCGTAGGCCGTCATCATCAGCACGGTCACGTCGGGATTCATTTTTTTAATGTCCTTCAGAATCTCGATCCCGTTTTTCCCCGGCAGCCGAACATCCAAAAATACCAGATCCGGCTGAACCTCGGCAATCCGCTTCAGCCCCGATTCGCCGGTTTCTTCGGTCCAAACCGAAAATCCCTCATCCTCCAAACCCATTTGCAAGGACAAGCGGATAACCGCTTCATCATCAATAATGACCACTCGCTTCATTAACATGCTTCCTCCTCTTCTTCGGTATTGTAAAGGAAAATACGGTGCCTTGTTCCTCATCTCCAACATCTTTGGCGTCAATATGTCCGCCGTGCTCCGTCACGAGCCGGTGTACGACAGACAACCCTAATCCGGTTCCCTTCGGATCGGTCGTAAAAAAGGGATTAAATATTTTATCCGCATGTTCGGGAGGGATCCCGATGCCATTATCCGAGATGTCGATGCGGAGTTCATCGGAGTTTTCCGTCATGTGAATGACAATTTTGCCTTCTGCAGACGGGACCACTTTAATCGCGTTCAGCAGTAAATTCAGATAAATCTGTTTCAAATGATCCGGATCGTAAAAGGCGAAAAGAGGGGTATGCGTCTGTCGTACTTCAATGCGGATCTGTTTGTCCCGGATGGGCTGGGCGAGAAGGGCCAGTACTTCATCCAGTACTTGGCGGATGTCAACCCGGAGCAGCCTGGCAAGCTGCGGCTTGGCGAAATGAACCAGCTGAATGGTTAGCCGATTCAGCCTTTCAATTTCCGACTGAATTCCGGTGAGCAGCATATCGTTTTGCTCATTTCCGGCAATCCGCCTTTGCAGCACCTGCACGCTCGTTTTCATTCCCGTCAGCGGATTGCGGATTTCATGGGCCATACCTGCTGCAAGCTCACCCAGCGCGGCTAATCTTTCCAGGCGGGTCAGCCGGACTTCCATCTGTTTTCTCTCTTCCATTTGCCGGACCATTTGATGAAAGGCGTCGACAAGGATTCCGACTTCATCCTTCCTTTGCAGCATTTCCTCGTTTTTCTTTTCAAGGTGGAAGGGCTGCCCGTCCCGAACCTGATCAAACCATCCGGCCAGACGTTTCAATGGCTTGGCAATGTGGTGCGCCAGCAGGATGGTTGCCTGAATGACGAATATACTGGCAATGACGATGGTGATCAGCGTATACTTCTGGATATTGGTTAAGGCTGGGGAAAACGGATTTATCGTTACCAGGATGCCTATGCGCCAATTCCATGGTTCATAGGTATCAAACAGCAAATACGACTGATGAAACCAGGTATTGTCAAGGATGACCCGGCCATGAGGCTGATCCGTTCCGGACAGATGCAGCCGGAGCTCCGTCCATGGATCGGACGGCGCCAATAACATGACCTCTCCTTCGACAATGACCATCTCGTTCTTCCACAGCTTTTGGGTAAACTCGATACTATCCTTCTTTCCTTCTGTCAATGAAACGGCCCGGGCGAGGACTTTCTGATGGATGTGCTCCAGCTGCAGCAGCGCTTGATTAAGGCTTAACGCCGCTTTTTCTTCCATGCTCTGGCTATAGTTTTTATAAGCGGACCAATAGGAAATTCCCCCGACGAAGAGAACGGGGAAAATGACCAGCAGGAGAAAGGGAAGCATAATTTTGGTTTCAATGGAGGGTGAGAATGGGATCTTCTTCATTTTTCCTGTTCCTTTTTCTTCTATAGAATGTGCTGACCGTTACCAGACAGAGAAGAGAGACCAGGACGCCGGGTAAAGCCGGATTCGTCCATTCGCCTTCGAGACGGAAGAAGAGGATTTCCATGATATAGATCGAGGTGCCGCCGACAAATCCCGCCCATGCCCCTTCCTTGGTCGCCCCCTTCCAGAACAGTCCGCCATACAGGGGGACGAAGAACGTCGCGGCAAAAAATCCCCATATATAGCTGCTGTAATCGAGCAAAGTTCCGGGAGGAATAAAAGCCATCAGCAAAGAGACGGTTGCTCCAATGGTAACAAGCCATCGGCTCACGCGAATCAGCTTCTCTTCAGTGGCTGGGCGTTTCACGGCATAACGATAAATATCCCAGCTGAAGCTCCCCGCCAGAACCAGAAGCTGGGAGTTGGCCGTAGAAACGGCGGCAGCCATAATGGCCGTCAAAATCAGTCCGGCCCAATAGGGGGCGAATAGGCGTTCCACTGCCATGGGCATGATTTCGTCTAACGATACGGCCGCAAGCTCCGGGGATAAGGCCCGGATTCCCAGGCTGGTGAAGATCAGAACGGCATACGTCGCAACCAGCAGGATGAGGGAGATGCCGATCATTTTGACTGCAGTGGAACGATCCTTCGCCGCGAGCACCCGGTTCATATATTGGGGATAGGTGGATTTGCCCAATGCCCAGCTCATAAACATAAACATGCCTAAATAAAAAAGCGAGGACCGGTCTGCGGCCATTGGGGATGAGGTGCCCTGCGGCAATGAAATGGAAGCGGATACAAACTTTTGTGCAGTATGCAGGCTTCCGCCAAGCTCCTGATAAACGAGGATGGCTCCGGTGAAAGAACCTATTAGAATTAACAAAAAATTGACCATATCTGTCCTGGCAACGGATTCAAAGCCGCCAAAGGTCGTGTAGATCAGGAATAAATAAACCAGTAACACAGCCAGCGCGTAAGGAATTTCCAGCATATGGCCGACAACGAGGCCAAAACCCCGAATCTGCAGCATGATATAAAACAGGTGGGAAAAAACGACCGCCATTCCGCCTACTGCCTGCAATCTTCTGCAGCCATAACGGACATAGAAATATTCCGGGAGCGTACGAAGGGATTTCCGGAGGGATTGATGGGCCAACCGGTTGGTCAAAGGAATAAAAAGCAGCGCCCCTGCGAACCAGCCCAGAACGCCGAACACGGACGGATACAGACCGAAGCGGTAGACGCTGCCCGTAATGAATAGCATGGAAGTGGCGCTAATCCATGATGCGCAGAACGTACAAACGCCCAGAAATACGCCCATATTCCCATGGCCTATAAAATAATCCTTGCTGCTTTTCACCCGATCAAATCCGTATTTTCCAAACCACAGCAGCACGATACTGTAGAATAAAAAATAGAGCAGGTACAACAGGCTATGTTCCATCCAAGCTCCTCCTTAATGGACTGCATACAAGAGACGATTCAACCATTCATGCGATGAATAATTTTACCAGTTAAATATATACCAAAATATGAACAAGATCTATTGGAAACGCATTAAATGGATAATTTTATACCATAAATGTTAAATAGATTGCATATCAAAAGATTGAAAATTGCTATAAAATGAACTATTAGCAAGTGCTGGAGGGAGGATTATATGAGAATCAGATGTATTCAATGGACAACTTTATTTGTTTGCATCATGCTGATGGCAAGTACATTGGCGGGTTGTTTCGGAGGTCATGATCAGGATTCCGATAATTCTTTCGGCAAGAACGGCAAACCGTATACGGGCACAAGTATAACCGCTTACATGGGGGTTAGCCCTGCGGCGGATGTGATCAGGTCGATGCTGCCCGAATTTGAGTCCCAAACCGGGTTGAAGGTCAATTTGCAGATTTTGGCCAATGAACAGCTGAGCCAAAAGCTGTCCGTTCAATTAACGGCAGGCAGTTCCAATCCCGATGTCTTCATGATTCGTCCGTTGGAAGAAGTGAAGCTTTTTCATAAAAACGGTTGGGTACAGCCGTTGGATGAATATGTGAGAAGAAATCCGGATTATGACTTTGATGATTTCTCCAAATCAGCCATAGAATCTACAACGGCCGACGGGAAGCTGATTTCCGTGCCGCTTTCCACCGAACAGCAAATTCTATACTACCGGAAAGACTTGCTGGAACAAGCCGGCATACCCGTTCCCAAAACGTTGGATGAGCTGGAGGAGGCGGTAAAAAAGCTGCATGATCCGGACAATGGCGTCTACGGTTTTGTGGCCAGGGGGCAGAGGAATGCACTTGTCACTCAGCTTTCGTCTTTCTTATATTCGGAAGGCGCCGATTTTCAAAAGGACGGTAAAGCGACAATCAACACGCCGGAAGCCATCAAGGGGATCAGCAGATATGCCAATTTGCTGAAAAATTATGGTCCTCCGGGTGTTTTGAATATGGCCTGGCCGCAAGCGATGGGTGTGTTTGCCCAAGGGAAAGCGGCGTTCTTTACCGACGCGAGCGCGATCTACAGCAGCATGCTTGATCCCGGTACATCGAAAATTGTGAATAAGGTTGGTTTTGCTATGTTCCCTGCGGGCCAGGCCGGGGCCAAGCCTTTTAATATCACGGCTTGGGGATTGGCGATGAATTCCGCATCGGCGAATAAAGAAGCGGCATGGACATTCATCGAGTGGGCAACCGGTAAAGACCTTGTCTTGAAATCGCAGCAAAGGGGAAACCCCGGAGCGCGGAATTCGGTATGGAATGATCCTCAAGGGGTTTCCGGATTTCCGGAGGAATATATCCCTGTCATAAGCGAATCCATACAAGTCGGGGTGGGCCATGACCGCCCGCAGGTAATCAGTGTAAGCGAGGCGCGCGATATCATAGGCGACATTGTCATTAAGGGCTTGTTAGGCGAGGATATTAAAGACGCAGCAGATAAGGCCAATCAAGCATATCAAGCGATCATCGACAGGGAGAAAGCCAAATAAT
The DNA here is from genome assembly GCF_001465255.1 of Paenibacillus naphthalenovorans. Classification (NCBI taxonomy): domain Bacteria; kingdom Bacillati; phylum Bacillota; class Bacilli; order Caryophanales; family Paenibacillaceae; genus Paenibacillus; species Paenibacillus naphthalenovorans. Next base: position 4,918,149 of record NZ_CP013652.1, read on the forward strand.
ACATCATTGCAGGAGACGTCGTATGAACATAAAAATGAACACCTTCGGCAAAGTGATCACGCTCGTCTTTTCTTTGCTTATCCCGATCATTTTATTATATGGATATTCCCATCAAGTAAGCATGAACGTGGTTCGGGAGACGGTTGAGGACGGAAATCGCAACCGGCTTTCTTTTTTTATGAGCCAAATGGAATTAATGATCGAGCAGTTTACCAAGTATTCGGTGATTGCCAGCCGGGACTACAGTATAAAAGAATATTTGGAGGGACGCAGCACAGGCAAACCGCTCGATCAGGTGCAAAGAAAAATGCGGATTGTGGAAATGCTGAATATGCAGATTGCAACCAGCGGCTGGAACAATCAGATTATTCTCCATTTGTCGGATTCCAAGGAAGTCATATCCACCGACTATTCGGTTGAATACAACCAGGACTATATCGATCAGACGGAATTAAAAAAATGGCTGCACCGGGATACGGTAGTCTTTGGAGCAAAGCAGATGTTCTTTTCCCGAATGAGGGAATCCGATAACCCGAATTTACTTATTGAGGTTAGATTTACAGATGACAATCTAAAAAATATGCTGAATCAGCTGAAGCAGGGCGGGAGGAGCGAGCCTTTTTTCTATCTGGCCGGTAAGGAGCCGATCTTAAACCGTACGGCGGATCATACGCTTGTGAGCAGCGCCGTCGAACAACTAGACCGTTTGAAGCTGGGCAAGAGCGGAAATTTGACGATATCGCTGAATGAACAGCAATATATTGTCAATTATATCCGTTCGGAAAGCCTTGGCTGGTATCTCGTGGATCTGGTCCCGCTGGAAAGTATCTATTCTCCGATTACGGTCAGCCGGAATTTATTTTATACTTCGGTCGGTCTGCTGATGGTGTTAAGCATTTTGATGACGTTATTATTGTACCGGAATGTTCAAAGGCCGATTCAATTGCTGCTGCGCGGCGTACAAAGAATCAAAGACGGGCAGTATTCCGTAAGGCTTCAGAAGCAGCCCAACAATGAATTTGATTTTTTATTTAACAGCTTTAACCAAATGGCCGAACAAATCCAAGAGCTCATAGAAAAGGTATATAAAGAAACGCTCCGCTCGAGGGAAGCGACTTTGAAGCAGTTACAATCGCAAATCAACCCTCATTTTTTATATAATTGTTTGTTTTATATCAAGAACATGGCGAGTTTGGGAGAAAAAGAGGCCGTGGTGGCCATGTCTCTGAATTTAGGAGAATATTACCGTTATACGACCAGGCTCGAAAACCCGATGACCACCATCAGGGAAGAAATGAAGCTGATCCAAAATTATCTGGAGATCCAGACGATGAGAATGCAGCGTTTAGGCTACGAGATCGCGATTCCTGAAGACATGATGGAATTGGAAATTCCGCGCCTGCTGATTCAGCCCATTGTGGAGAATGCCGTCATCCATGGGGTGGAGAATCAGTTGGAATTCGGCATCATTCATATCAAAGGCGAACGTTCCAACGGGACGAATCGGATCATTGTAGATGATAACGGCGGCGGCATGTCGAAGGAGGCCATGACAGAGCTCCAAACCAAAATCAACGTGCCCATGGATGAACAAACAGGCTGCGGACTCTGGAACATTCACCAGCGTTTAATTCACATGTATGAAGGGAAATCCGGGTTGTTTTTTTCACCGTCACCCTTAAACGGACTTCGCGTTGAAGTGATATGGGAAACGGCCGGCGGTTCAAAGAAAGGAGAGGATGGAGATGTTCCAATTACTGATCGTAGATGATGAAGCCAGTGTCGTGGATAGTCTTGCAGATACTCTTCCTTGGCCTGAAGCCGGAATCGGCTCCGTTTATAAAGCGTATTCCGGATTTGAAGCACTGGACATCTTAAAAACCAATCCCATCGATATTATCATGACCGACATCCGGATGCCCGGCATGAGCGGATTGGAGCTTTTGGAGGAGGTCCGCCGCAATTGGAAAAAAATTAAATGCATTTTATTGTCGGGACATGCGGAATTTGAGTATGCCAAGCAGGCGATTCAGCATAATACCTTTGACTACCTGTTGAAGCCGATTAGCGATGAAGCGATTTTATCGAAGGTGAAGCATGCGGTGGATGTATTGCAAAGGGAGCGCGAAGAAAGTCAGTCTTACCAGCGCGTGCTGAAAGCGTTGGAGGAGAACCTTCCGAAGCTGAGGGCCGAGCTGTTAAACGAATTATTGCAGGGTGTGAAGTATTCCAAGCAGCGATTAACGGAGAAGCTGGATTTGCTTAAGATGAGCATTGCTCCCGATTGCCCGTTCGCTTTAATGCTGGTTCGGATGGAAGGGCAGCTTTCGGAGCTGGATTTTTACAGCTTGTCTTTGATGGAATATGCGATCGGCAACATGGCGGAGGAAATATGCGAAGGTTATTTTCATCTATGGCCGGGTAAAGACGTTTACGGCTATTTGGTCTTCGTTGTCACGGTTACCGATGAGAAACAGGCGGAGCTTGCCCAAACGGAGAATAGGCGGGAGACCGTAGAAAATCAGCTGCAGCTTATGGCCTCCCAATTACAGCTTAGCGTGAGCCATTATCTGAAAGGGACCGTTTCCGTCTTGATAAGCAAATGGGGGTCGTTCCCCGATGATATGAATAGGCTTTACCAGGACAGCCTGTTATCCCTCCGCAGGCGGGTAGGAAACCAGAGCGGGCTGTTGATCTACGTATCCGACGAAATGGAGCAGCAGCCTGTCCATTCGCTGCAAAGACTATATGAACCGCCCCTGCTTATCCATTTGCTGGAGTCGGGGAATTGGGATGCGGCACATGAAAAATTAACGGGCATCCTGGACGAGCTTCACATGAAATGGGCGGATTCCGCCGAGCATCTGATCGAAGTTTTTTTCTTCGTCTATGCTTCCTTCAGCTCCTTTGCCCATAAAAACGGCCGGGAGCTGGCGCAAATGATCGGACCTGTGTTGTCCGATGCAGCGGGCTTGACGGCATGCCGTTCGATCGCGGCTTTGGAGAACTGGATGTTTCAATCGTTTCGGCGGCTGCAGCAGTGTATGGAGAATGAAACGAGGAACAACCGAGAGAATGCCGTCCGCAAAATCCAGCAGTTTGTCCAAAAGCATCTGGTGGAGGATGTTTCTTTACAGGCCATCGCCGATCATATGTATATGCATCCTGTGCATGTCTCCCGGATTTATAAGCTGGAGACCGGAGAAAATATAAGCGATTATGTCCTGCGCCTCAAGATGGAAATGGCCGCTTCTTTGCTTGCGGATAACACATTGAAAAACTATGAAATTGCTCTCAAGCTGGGCTATCAGAACCCCAACTATTTTATCAAAGTGTTTAAAAAGTACTATTCCTTAACTCCGCAGGAGTTTCGTTTAAAGCTTGAAGAAGGAAAATAACAGCCCTATGGATGCAGCCGCCTCGGAACGAGGTTTGGCTGCATTTTTGTGTCGGTGGCCATCGGCCCAAAACACGTTAATTTTGTATCACGAAAGTTAAATAGTTGTCATTTTATCGTAAGCGTGTACACATTACAATGAACATGAAAGCAAGCTGAAACGATTTTGCACCCTATTGAAGGAGGTCTTTTTCATGAAACCATGGGTAACCAAAGCAATGGCCGTCACTTTGATGGCATCGGTTGCCGCAGGCTGCAGCGGCGGGCCGTCGGCAGGCGAAGCGCCAAAACAGGAGAAGCCGACACAAACGTTAACGTTCTGGATGAAAAAACAATTGTTCGAGGATCAAAATAAATTGATCCTCGAACGGGCTAAACAATTTGGAGCCGAAAATCAGGTCAATGTCAATGTCGAACTCATCGCCTATGAAGATTTTTATCCCAAATGGTCCGCGGCCATCGAATCCAAAACGACTCCGGATGTATCCTTCTTCGGATATCAGGAAGTAGGGCAGTTTTATGCCAAGGGTGTTCTGGAGGATGTAAGCGATTTGGTGAAAAAGGTAGAAAGCGATAATGGCGAAATTCATGAAAGCATGAAGAAAGCGATCAGCTTCCAAGGCAAGCAGTACGCCGTTCCGTTTTGGACGGAATCGCAGGTGCTTTATTACCGCAAAGATCTGCTGAAAAATGCCGGCTTCGATGCGCCTCCGAAAACCTGGGATGAGTTTAGGGCAATGGCGAAGAAGCTTACGGATCCTGGTAAAGGCGTATACGGCGCGGGGCTGGGCTACGGAAAAGGGAACTCCGACGCTGAATTTTTGACAAGAGCGATTATCTGGTCCTATGGCGGCTCGCTGGATACGAAGGACGGCAAGACCGTCATCGTGAACAGTCCTGAAACGATTGCAGCCGCGAAGTTTATCAAAGAGATGTTCACCGTGGATAAGAGTACGCCTCCAAGCTCCATCGGTTGGGATGACAGCGGGAACAACAAGGCGTATTTAAGCGGTCAGGCCGCGATGATTTTCAACGTCGGAAGCGTACTCGGCACGATCAAGAAAGACAACCCTGAGCTTTACGAGAATACCGGCATTGCTCCTATTCCGGCCGGACCTAAGGGAAGCGTCATTCCGGGCATCAGCAACAACCTGGGCATTTTTAAAGATTCCAAAAATAAAGACCTGGCGAAGAAGTTTGTCGAGTACATGGTGAAAGAGGATTGGTACAAAACCTGGGTGGAAAAAGGCGCTCCGCTGACAGGACCGATCTATCCGGAATTGGCCAATGAGCCGGTGTGGCAGGAAGAGAAAAACAAAGGGTTTGTGGAATCCATCAAAAGCTTTGCGTTCCTGGGATTCCCCAGCGAGTACAATCCGAAGGCGGGAGAAGTATTCAACCTGCGTTACGTGAACGATACATTCCAGAAGCTGTTGCTCGATGCCAACTATACTCCGGAAACGGCAATCCAAGATTTGCATGCCAAAATTGAAGAAGTGTACAACAAACAATAATGTCCAAAGGCGGTTAAGGTATCAGAGGCATTCTCCTGATACCTTAACCTAACAAGTAAGGCGGGGTGCGGCTTGAAAACCAATATAGATCATAAACTTGCCTATGTGTTAGTGAGTCCGGTAGTGATTTACTTGCTTGCCATCATGGTTCTTCCGTTCGGATGGGCGGTCTATTTAAGCTTTACCAACAAAGTCGTGGGTGTACCTGCCACGTTTATCGGTTTGAATAACTACATTGAATTAGTCAAAGACTCGTTGTTTTGGAAAGCCGTATGGAACACCATCCTGTTTACTGCGGCAGCCGTCATCGCCAAAACGGTGTTCGGCATGATTATGGCCTTGGTATTGAATGAAAAAATCGTGTTTCGCAATCTATTTAGAGTTCTGTTATTTCTCCCTTGGACAATTCCGACCATCGTCTCGGTCTTTACATGGCAGTGGATATACTCCGACGTTGGAGGCGTACTGAATTTCTTATTACTAAAAACCGGCATCATCAGTCAACCGGTAGGCTGGCTGTCCACTCCGGATTTAGCGATGTTCTCCGTTATTCTGGTCAATGTCTGGCGGGGCATTCCGTTCATGGGCATTGCCATCCTTGCAGGTCTGCAGACCATATCCAAGGAAATGTACGAAGCGGCTATGCTGGACGGAGCTGGGGCGGTCAAACGCTTTTTCTATATGACCCTGCCTTCCATCAAAGAAGTCACGATACTGGCAGCCGTGATGACCACGATCTGGACGCTGAACGATTTTGAAATCATTTGGTTATTGACCCGCGGAGGTCCGGACAACGGCACTCAAGTATTGTCTACACTCAGCTATACGATAGGTTTTTTGAACATGAGCCTGGGTAAGGCGATTGCCATTGCGATCATGACCATGCCTCCGCTGATTATGCTCATCAACTATGTAACGAAGCGTTCGCTTTCATCGAAAGAGTAGGTGGTCCGCTATGGAAAGAAATTCATTAAGCAAGCAAATCATAGTTTACGCAACGTTGGCCGTTTTGTTGATTTTCGCCCTGTTTCCGCTGTATTGGATGATCAATACCTCCTTTAAATCACAAAGCGAGATCTACAATATGACCCCGACATTTTGGCCTCATCACTTCGGCTGGTCGGCCTATGTCAAATTAATGGAAAAAGAATTTCTCGTCAATATCAAGAACAGCCTGATCGTTTCCCTGGTTGTATCTTTTGCGTCTATTATCGTCAGCATGCTTGCGGCTTACGCCATAGCCAAGCTGAAATTCCGGGGCAGAAGCATGATGTCCAAAGGAATCTTGTATGCCTATTTGATGCCGAGAGCGGTATTGTTTATTCCGCTGTATATGCTGGTGTCCTCTATCGGATGGAACGATTCCATTTACGGCCTGATGCTCATCTACCCGACCATTACCGTGCCGTATGCGACATGGATGCTGATTTCGTATTTTAAATCCATTCCCGTGGAAATTGAAGAGGCGGCGATGATCGACGGCTGCACGAGGCTTCGAACCATGCTTAATATTATCTTTCCGCTGTCGGCTCCCGGTATTGCGGCTACGTTCATTTTCGCTTTCACCTTGTGCTGGAGCGAATACCTGTACGCACTGGTCGTGGTGACCAAGAGCGTCGACAAAACGATTACGTTGGGCTTGTCCGATATGATCGTGGGTGACGTATTTGCTTGGGGTCCTCTGATGGGCGGCTCCATCATTGCTTCCATTCCGGTCATTATCATGTATCTCTTTACATCCAAATATATGGTTAGCGGCATGACGGTAGGAGGAGTTAAATAATGACACAGGCGAAAAAAGTATTAGTGACGGCGACCAATTATTCGACGCTTTGTGCAGAAGCCAAGCAGCTGTTGGAAAGCCACGGCTGTGAAGTGATCGAAAACAAGCTGGGCCGGCCGCATACGTTCGAGGAGCTTAAGCCTCTTGTGGGCGATATCGATGCCGTGGTTGCCGGAGTCGATACATGGGACGAAGCGGTGTTCCAACTGGCCCCCAAGCTGAAGATCATCGCAAGATTCGGTGTCGGTGTAGATAATATTGATTTGGAGAAGGCCAAGCAATACGGAATCCGGGTCACCAATGTACCGGGAGGTAACGCCAACGCAGTGGCGGAGCTGGCCGTTGGTCTGATCCTGGGCGCGATGCGCAACATTCCGGGCCTGCATCAGTCGGCAAGAAGAGGATACTGGGACCGGTTTGTAGGGGCGGAATTGATAGGCCGCAAAATCGGACTGCTTGGCTTCGGAAATATCGCCCAGATGGTAGCCAAGAAGCTGCAGGGCTTTGATGTACAGCTGTATGCCTACGATAAGTATCCAAATGTGGAAAAAGCCAAGGCGCTCCATGTCACCTTAACCTCCTATGAAGAAATATTGCGCGAATCCGATGTGGTCAGCATGCATCTGCCCAGCCTGAAGGAAACGCATCATTTTATGAACCGCGAAACCTTCGGCATGATGAAGGACGGGTCCTATTTCGTCAACACGGCAAGAGGAGCCGTCGTCAGTGAAGAAGCGCTCGCCGAGGCGCTGAAATCCGGGAAGCTGGCCGGAGCGGCTATCGATGTATACGAGCAGGAGCCGGTATCCGATGACAATCCGTTGTTTCAGCTGCCGAATCTCATCACGACGCCTCATACGGCAGCGGAAACCTATGAAACCTATCATAAAGTCAGCCTGACAACAGCACAGGCGATTCTTGATGTATTTCAAAATAAGGTACCGGAGAACATCGTCGTTTAAACAGAAACAAGCGGGGTGAGAAGATGAAGCCGAGTGTAGTCGTTGTGGGCAGCTTGAATCAGGATATTGTGGTTCAGGTAGAGGAGCTGCCCCGGGAGGGCGAAACGCTGATGGGCATCGGCATGTCGGAGAGCCCCGGCGGGAAGGGAGCTAACCAGGGGGTTGCAATCGGAAAGCTGCAGGCCTGCGTGAGCATGATCGGCAAAGTGGGCTCCGATCCGCACGCCGCCAGCCTGATGAAATCGCTGCAGCAGGCAGGAGTAGATACCCGATATATCATGACGTCCAATCGTCCGACAGGGTTGGCCTTCGTCACGGTCGACCGGGCGGGAAGCAACCATATTGTGGTTATTCCCGGAGCCAATCATGAGCTGACGCCGGAGGATATCGACAGCCAACGTCAAGCCATCGAGAAATGCGAAATCGTCGTCTTGCAGCTGGAGATTCCCTTGAAAACGGTGGAATATACGCTTCGGTTAGCGAAGGAGCTGGGGAAAACGACGGTATTGAATCCGGCGCCGGCCCAAATGCTCTGTGACGAGATCCTGCGTTTTGTGGATTTTTTGATCCCCAATGAGCATGAACTGCAGAGCATGTCGGGTATGACGATAACGGACGCGTCTACTCTTCAAGCGGCGGCCCGGGTTTATTTAAGCAAGGGCGTTCGTGCGTTAATTGTTACGTTGGGCGGCAAGGGCTGCTGCTATATCGATCATGAAAGAGTACAGACCTATCCGGCCCGCAAAGTGAAGGCGCAGGATACCACCGCGGCCGGTGACAGCTTTATCGGAGGCTTTGTCGCGGGATATCTCAAGTATCATGATGTGGATCTAGCCATTGAACTGGCTCAAAAAGCAGCGGCGATAACGGTAACCAGGCATGGAGCGCAAAGCTCTCTTCCCACCTGGGAAGAAGTAGCCGCCTTTGACTTATCATAAAGAGGAGATGCAGGAATCATGAAACATTTATACGGTGTGACAACAGCTATGGTAACCCCATTTGACCGCAATGGGCAGGTAGACCTGGAAAAATCGGCGGGCTTGACGGAGTTCCTGATCTCCAAAGGCGTGCATTGTTTATACCCCTTGGGTACAACGGGCGAAATGGTCAGACTGTCCGTATCCGAACGAAAAGCCGTGGCGGAAACCGTAGTCAAAACCGCTGCGGGCAGAGTGACCGTGTTTATCCACGTGGGAGCAGTAACCCTGGAAGATACGATAGAGCTTGCGCAGCACGCCCATTCCATCGGCGCTGACGGCATCGGCGTCGTAACCCCGATTTTCCTGGGCGCCAACGACAGGGAAATGGAACAATACTTTGCAAGCGTAGCTTCAAGCATTCCCGGGGATTTTCCAATGTATCTTTACAATATCCCTCAATGCGCCGCTAACGACTTGAAGACGGAAGTGGCCCAAAGAATAGCAGAACGATTCAAGAATGTGATCGGCATCAAATACAGCTATCCTGACTTTTTGAGAACGGCGGAATACCTTGGTATTAACGATGGGCATTTCTCGGTGATGCACGGCACGGACCGCTTGTTCCTGGCGTCTTTGGCTATGGGCTGCGACGGCACCGTATCCGGCGTATCATGCGTATATCCCGAGCCTTTCGTCGCCTTGTATCAGGCCTTCCAGGAGAAGGATCTGGAAAAGGCGAGACAGCTGCAAAAAGTAGCCGTAAAATATTGCGAGACGTTGAGAAACGGAAGCAATATGTCCTACTTTAAAGAAGCGCTCAAAATGAGAGGCGTGGACGTTGGTTATATGAGAGCGCCTCAATTGGACCTGACTCCGGAAGAAAAGATGCAATTGCAAAACCGGTTAAATGAATTAAATAACGAAACGCGTTATATCCAGGCATGATTTTCGATTAGGTCCTCCGTTTTCGGAGGGCTTTTTTTATATGCAGGGACGCCATAAGGCTGATTTCGGTTTTCCTTGGATCCGTGGCAATCGGTTTCAGCGCTTCTGGAATATATATCCATCATATGTAAAATCATCTTACTCGGGATGTAATATCATAGCCTGCATCGAACATCATCGTAAACGAAAATGACATAAGAATACAAATGCAATAATATCATTTTTTTCTCCAAATCGCGGGGACGATGCATCATGCGAAGGAAGCCGTCCTCGAATTGTCCTTGTGCGGCAATGCATTGATGCATTGCCGTTATCGATCGGGCCGGCACCGCAATGTTCGTGCAAACAACGTTTGGGACGTCGGGCCGCCGCATGGCGAGCATGGTCGAACCATCGATTCCGCCTGCCTTTTTCCTGATATGCAAGTAATTATATCGGAATTTAAGAAAAAATGTCAAGAAAATCTCGAAATGCTATTGACAACCTTCTGCTGCGTCAAATAATATAACGTCAACAGCAGTTTGAAAATGATAATCGAATATCACTATTTGATAATTATTCTATGAGGAAGTATGGCTCTACGTAAGGAGGATCGGTGTGAGCGCAGAGAAAACGTTGGACATTCTTGATTTGTTCAGTTTGGAAACTCGCGAGCTAAGCGTGGCCCGCATCGCGGAATTGCTGGATCAGCCCCAAAGCTCTGTGTACAGGCATCTAAGGACATTGAAGGAGAAGGGGTACATCGTTGAATCGAACACAGGGACCTACAGGCTCGGATACCGTTTTTTGGCGCTGGCCAAAATTGTAAGAGCCGATAATACCCTCTCATCCATTGTCCTGCCAGTTATGAGACATCTCACGAAAGAAACGGGAGAAACGTCAATCCTGACGATTGTATCCGAGTTGAATGTCGTTTGTTTGGAGACGATCGCTTCTCCGCAGCCGATTAAAGTATCCGCAGAACAGGGGCAGCTTTTGCCTTTGCATGCAGGCGCTTCATCCAAGCCGTTTCTGGCATTCATGCCGGAAAAAACGGTGGACGAGCTAGCCAAACGGGGAGACCTGCGCCAATTTACGGAACATACGATTACGGATGTGCAGCTGTTGAAAGCGGAGCTGGCGCAAATCCGCAAGCAGGGCTATGCGGTGTCCGATTCCGAGGTGGATGAAGGCGTTTATGCGATTGGGGCGCCCATCCGGGATTCGGAAGACCGGATCGCCGGGGTGCTAAGTATTGCGGGGCCAAGAGAGCGCTTCTTAAACAAAGAGGTGGGCAGCTTGGTGCAGCATGTGCTGACGGCCGTGGAGGAAGCGCAAAAATATTTATAGCCTCGGAGACCGCCGTCTAAATGGACGTTTGGAATAAGACACACAACAAGGGATTGTATGCCAATGCAACTATTCGATTTGGTTATAAGCGGACAGCTGGTCTTGGAGGATAAGGTGGTTGTCGGGGAAATCGGCGTGAAGAACGGAAAAATCGCTTGTATCGCAAAGGAAGGAGGCACGCTGGAAGGCAAGGAACACAAGCCGTTCGGCAAAGCCTATATTTTTCCCGGCTTTATCGATACCCACGTGCACTGCTTCAGCAATCCGGACGAAGGGTTTATCCGGACAAGCGCCTCCGCTGCGGCGGGCGGCGTAACGACGTTCCTCGATATGCCCTATGATCTCCCGCATCCGATCAATCATGTGGAGCGGTTCAAGCGCAAGACGGAGCAAGTGGAGAAGGAAGCGATCGTGGACATTTGCTTATGGGCGACGATATCCAAATTCGACGGAACGGATCAAATCGGTCGGCTTGCCGAAGCAGGCGCGGTCGCCTTTAAATTGTCCACGTTCGAGACGGACGCCTACCGATTCCCGAGGATTCCCGATCACGAAATGCTGAAGGCGATGAAGCTGATCGGAGAGACCGGGCTGCGTGCGGCTTTTCATTCCGAAAACAACGAAATCATCAGCGATCTTATGGAACGGTATCGGCAGGCGGGCAGCGTTTATCCGCGCGCTCATATGGAGACGCGTCCGCCTGTCACCGAATCGAGCGAAGTTTTGAAGCTGATGGAATTCGCATATTGGACGGGTGCGAAAATTCACATCGTGCATGTCAGTCATCCGCGCACCGTTGATTTGATTGAAAACTTTAGACAGAGCGGCCTGGACGTGACATGCGAAACGTGTTATCCGTATCTGCTGCTCGACGTAAACGATCTGGATCGGCTTGGGCCCAAGGCAAAGATGAATCCGCCGCTTCGCCATCCGGAGGATGTACAGGGGATGTGGAAGCATCTGCAGTCAGGACGAATTGATCTGCTGAGCTCGGATCATGCGCCATGGGGGAAGGAGAAGAAGGAAGCGGGCAACAACAACATCTTTATGGCTTCTTCAGGCCTGTCGGGCGTCGAGCTCCTTGTGCCGCTCATGTATGACGGCGCCGTGGCCAGCGGCAAGCTGACTCCGGTCGAATTCGCCAAGGTCATGGCGCAGCATCCGGCGGAGGTGTACCAAATCGCGGGGAAAGGAAAATTGGCTCAAGGCTATGATGCCGATTTTACGGTTATCGATCCGGACGCTTCATTCACGATCGACGAAACCAGGCTGCGTTCGATATCCAAGATGACGCCTTTTCACGGCAGAAGATTGCGGGGCAAAATCGTCTGCACTTTTGTCCGGGGCCGTGTTGTGTATGACGGCAGCGAAGTCGTCGCGGAGCCGGGATATGGAACCTTTGTCGCCGGTCATGTCCGGCAAAAGGCCCGAACCGGGACAACGATGTAAAGGAGGGCATATATGATTCGTTTCGACAACGTGAACAAACGATACGGAGATATCCACGCGCTTAAAGATATCAGCTTTCAGGTCGAGAAAGCGGAATTGGTATCCTTGATCGGTCCGAGCGGCTGCGGCAAAACAACGATGCTGCGTATGATCAACCGGTTGATCGAGGCAAGCTCCGGCACCATTTATGTTCAGGGCCGGGATATTTCCAAGGTCGATCCCGTTGAACTGCGGCGGAGCATCGGCTATGTCATTCAGCAGATTGGCCTGCTTCCCCACCTGACCATCGGCAAAAACATCGGTCTGGTGCCGAAGCTGAAAGGCATGAAAGAGTCGCAATATGCTGCGCGCATCGATGAACTGCTCGATATAGTCGGCCTGGATTCGAAAGTGTTCCGAAACCGGTATCCTTCCGAGCTCAGCGGGGGGCAGCAGCAAAGAATCGGAGTGATTCGCGCATTGGCCGCCGAGCCTCCGATCGTATTAATGGACGAACCGTTCAGCGCATTGGACCCGATCAGCCGAGAACAGCTTCAGGACGAACTGGTCCGTTTGCAGAAATCGATCCATAAAACGATCGTATTCGTCACGCATGATATGGACGAGGCGCTTAAAATTTCCGACCGGATTGCGATCATGAATCAAGGCGAAATCGTGCAGTATGACACGCCCGAAGCCATTCTGAGGCAGCCTGCCAACGATTTTGTCAGAGGGTTTATCGGGGAGAAACGGCTGGCCGCCGCCAAGAAAAGCGCAGAAACCGTACTGGACGTGATGGTTTCACAATCGTCCACGCTGACACCGGAACATCGGATCAAAGACGCTTTGGCGGTCGCGGAGGCATCCTCGCTGGATGCGGTTCTTGTCACTGACAAGGACGACCGTTTAGTCGGCTATGTTCCGGCGGCGGACTTGAGAAGCCATACAGGTGTCGGCGAGCGGCCGTTGGGTGAGATGACGAAACGCGGCATGCCGCAAATCGAATATTCATCGCACTGGAATGAGGCGGCGAAGCTGATCGTCGATTCGGACGGGCGTGCGGTGGCCGTGATGAGGAATGGCAAGCCGCTGGGGATTGTAACCGAGAGGTCAATTCTGAGACAAATGCTGCGTGAGCGGGCTTCCGCAGATGCGTAAGTGGAGGTGATGAGTGTGGACGATTTCTGGGTCAAGTTCGTTGACGTTATTGTAAATCGGCGGGATATGATCTTAACTTCGTTATGGCAGCATGTATACATATCGCTATCCGCCATGGCCATTGCGCTCCTCGTCGCGGTTCCGCTGGGCGTCTGCTTGACGAGGAAGAGAAAAATCGCCGATTCGGTCATTGCCTTCACCGGCATATTCCAAACGATTCCAAGCATCGCGCTGTTCGGTTTTCTGCTGCCGTTTGTCGGAATCGGGGTGAAGCCGACGATTATCGCGCTGGTACTTTACGCGCTGCTGCCGATCGTGCGAAACGTATATACGGGCATTGTCGAGGTGGATCAGTCGGTAGTTGATGCCGGCCGGGGAATGGGAATGACCGATTGGCAAATTCTGCGGATCATCGAACTGCCGCTTGCGCTTCCCGTCATTATGGCCGGCATCCGCACCGCTACCATATCGACGATCGGCGTAACGACGATTGCCGCTTTTGTGGGAGCGGGCGGTCTGGGAGAAATTATTTTCCGGGGCGTGTCCATGCTCCGGACGGAACTGATTTTAGCCGGCGCGATACCGGCTGCGCTGCTTGCGGTATTGGCCGATTTCCTGCTGAAGAGGCTGGAGATTAGAGTGATTCCCCGCGGGATGTCCAAGAGAAAGGGCCTGAACCGGTAATAATGCTATACCCGATAGAGACCAATCATATGGAGGAGAGTAACGATGAAAAAAATTGTATTGGCCGTTCTGATTTTTGCCGGTACCCTGTTGTCCGCCTGCGGATCTTCCGGGAACCAGCCTTCAAATGAGGCGGCGCCCGGAGAAAATGTGCAGCCGGCCCGCATTACCGTCGGCGGAAAGCCGTTCACCGAGCAGCTCATATTGGTTCAACTGATGGCTCAGCTGCTGGATGCGAAAACCGGGCATACGATCTCGACAGCAGAAGGCCTGGGGTCCTCGAATGTGCTGATGCAAGCGCTGAAGGACGACGATATCCAGGTTTACGCGGATTATACCGGAACAGGTTATATTAACATTTTGAAAAACGAGCTGAAGCCCGACGATACCCCGGAAACGGTCTATGAGAAGGCGAAGCAAGGATATGAGGAACAATTCGGATTCACCTGGCTTAATCCGATCAAATACTCCAATACCTTCACCCTGATTATGAAGCGGGAAAAAGCGGACGCACTCGGCGTGAAAACGTTCTCCGATCTGGTCCGGCATGCGCCGAATCTGGTGCTCGGCTCCGATGCCCAATTTTTCGAACGCGGTGACGGTTATAAAGGCATGGCGGAAAAGTACGGATTTGAATTTAAAGGCCGCAAGGAGATGGATATCGGCATCGCCTATCAGGCGCTCACCGAAGGCCAGATCGACGTGCTGGTCGGTTATTCCACTGATGGCCGGATTCCCGCACTCGAGCTTCAAATTCTCGAAGACGATAAAGGCTACTTTCCGCCGTATTACCCGGCTCCCATTCTGAAAATGGAGTTCCTGAAGAAGTACCCTGAGGTAGGCGAAACGCTTAATCTGCTGGCGGACAAGCTGGACGAGACGACGATGGCCGAGCTAAACGCCAAGGTAGATGTAAAGAAGGAAGAGCCGAAGGATGTGGCTGCAAACTTTTTGAAGCAGGCCGGACTTATCGAATAGCCATATACGAAAGCGAGGGACGAGTCGCCATGAAAATCATTGATCTTTCGTTAGTCATTGACGAGGAGACGAAATTTGCCGGTTTCCCAAGAAGTCTTGTCTACGGTGAAGAGGAATCGAGTACCAAAATTACAGAAGTGGCTTCGATCGCCAAAAATAAGGTTCAATCGCATAATTTTACGATGTGCACGCAGCATTTCACCCATTATGACGCACCTGCCCATTTCCTGGAGGGCGGCTTGCAAAATCACGAGGTGCCGCTGGATTCATTCATCGGCGAAGCGGTTCTCGTGGACATGCTGCACAAAGAACCCGGCTCCTATGTGACGAAAGAAGATTTGCTGCAGTCTGGCGCCGATATCCGAGAAGGCGACATCGTCGTGATCCGCACCGGCTGGACGGATCAGGCGTGGGGCACGTTCCGGTTCTGGGATGAGATGATCGGCTTGTCCACTTGTGCCGCAGAGTGGCTGAGGGACCAACGTATCAAATCGGTCGCGGGCGATTTTATGCTTTGCGATTCTCCGCTCCATCCCCCGGAAGGGCGTACGTGGAGCAGCGATGAATGGAGCCCGAATCACTTTACGTTTTTGAAAGAGAACATTGTGATGCTGGAATGGCTGACGAACTTGAAGGCCATTACAGAGAAACGGTTTCTGTTCGGCTGTGTACCGATCAAGCTGAAAGGTACGGACGGGGCTCCGTGCCGCGCCTTTGCCATTGAAGGCCTGCTGTCCCGGGAAAGCGTTCCTGATACCGAAAGGGCGTGAAAGAGGAATGGGATGGAAAGAGCAAGATATGCGCTCCGCTCTCCGCAAGCTGGAGAAATCGGGGCGTCTGACCACCGTACAAGGCGCCGTGCATCCAAAGTTTGAGCTTGCAGCGGTGCTTGCGCAGGCACCGGGAAGAAATGCGGTGATGTTCAACCGTGTAGAAGGCTATGAAACCCGTGTTGTCGGAAATCTCGTCGACCGGACTAATTTTTCCGTCAGCTGCGGAATTGAACCGACACTGGAGGCATCCCTGCAGCACATTTCCCGAGGCATCGAGCATCCGGTACCAGCCGCTCTGATCCATGACGCGCCGTGCCGGGAGGTCGTAATCACCGATAAGATCGATATCATGAGCATCATGCCCGTCGCCACTTTTTTTGAACGGGAGGCCGGTCCATATATTACGGCAGGCGTCATCGCAGCGAAAGATCCGGAAACCGGAAAGCGCAATGTGTCGATGAACCGGCTGCTTGTTCTCGGCCCGGATAAGCTGATGATCGGCATGTCTCCAAGCCATCACTTATATCAGCTGATGATCAAAGCCGAGAAGCTCGGCAAGCCGCTCGAAATTTCCGCAGCGATAGGCAATCACCCGGCCGTGCTGGTCGCAGCCAACGCTTATGTCGATCTTGGATTTGACGAATTCGAAATCGCCGGCGGCATGTTCGGTGAACCTTTCGAGCTGTCTCCCGGTGTTACGGTTAACGTTGAGGCGCCTGCAGGCGCGGAATTTGTGATCGAGGCGGAATTCGTTCCGGGCGAGCTGTACGAGGAAGGGCCGGTATCGGAATTTCACGGCATGTACGTAGACTATGGCAAAAGCCCGGTCCTGTGTGTGAAGGCGGTCACGCACCGCAAAGATGCGATCTATCAGACGATTCTTCCCGGTAAATACCATGAACATTTTCTGATCGGCGCGATGGCGATCGAGACGACGGTTCTGCATCACGTCCGCCGTGCTGTACCGAGGGCCAAAGCCGCCTACATTACAGAAGGCGGAATGGGGCGCTGTCATGCCGTCATTTCGATTGCCGAACCGAGACCCGGCGAAGGGCAAAAGGCGATGTTCGCCGCCTTCGCGCACTGCAATTTGGTTAAACAGGTCATTGTGGTTGACGACGACATTCCTATCGACGATCCGATTGCGGTCGAGTGGGCGATCGCGGCAAGAATGCGCGCGGAGCGGGATATGATCGTCATTCCGGGCGTACGCACGGACCGCGCGGAGGCGCTTGTTCATCATGGCACGGTAGCGAAGGTAGGGATCTTCGCGCTGCGTGAAGCGGAGTCGCCCCCTCTCGCCGAAATTCCACGGTCGGTGATGGAGCACGTACGTCAGAAATGGGATAGCTACCAGGTGCGGGGATAACGATATGCTGACCAACTCATTCAACAAGCAGACCAATGAAATTGTATTAAACGGCGAGCAGTTGACCGTGCAGGATGTCGTCCGGGCAGCCTGTCAAAACGTACGGGTAAGGTTTGGCGGCGAAGTGATGGAGCGCGCCGCAGCCGACCGCGAGGCTCTTCTGCGCATTGCCGGCCGAAATACGCCGATCTATGGCGTAACGACCGGGGTTGGCGCGAACCGGAACGTCGTCATTTCCCCGGAGGATATGGCGGCATATCAAAGAAGAATTCTTGTCAGCCACTGCGTCGGTATCGGCCCTTACTACCCGGAATCCGTCGTCCGGGCCATTTTGACCGTCCGGGCGAATGCGCTGGCTAAAGGCGGAAGCGGCGTCAATCCCGAGATACTGCACATGCATGCGGCGTTCTTAAATAAAGGCATCCATCCGTTGACCCCGTCGGGCGGCTCGATCGGCGCCGCCGATCTGGGCCCTCTCGCCGAAATGGGGCTGGCGTTTATTGGCGAAGGGAAGGTCATGTACAAAGGCGAGATCGTCCCTGCTGCGCAGGCGCTTCATGCCGCCGGGCTCGACCCCGTCGTACTGGGGCCGAAAGACGGGCTCATTCTGTGCAGCCATAACTCGGCTTCACTGGGTCATGCCGCGCTTCTGCTTCACCGATGCGCTTGTGTGCTCGATCTGGCCGATCTGTCGTCTTCTCTCTCGCTGGAGGGGTTTGGCGGCAACGTATCGCCGCTTGACGCCCGGATCGGGCGTTTCCGCCCGCACCCGGGCCAGCTATCCTGCGCGAACGACATCAGAGCCTATCTCGAAGGAAGCTATCTGTGGGAGGGCAAGGTGCAGCGGACCGTTCAGGATCCGATCAGCTTCCGCAGCGTAACGCAGGTTCACGGGGCTTGCCGCGACGTGTATGAGTTCGCGCTGCAGGGAATGAACATCGAGTTGAACAGCCTCGGCGACAACCCGTTCGTATTGACCGATGATGAGGAGGTCGTCTCTCACGGCAATTTTCACATCGCGACCATCGCGATGCGGTTTGATTTTCTGGGTATACAGCTTTCATCGCTCGCCGGCATGATTCAGAATCGCCTGCAGCGGCTGATGACGTCGGAATTCAGCGGACTGCCCAAATTTCTGGCGAGGCGCGAAGGCACAACGAACGGATTCAGCACGCTGCAAAAAACATACACAGCATTGGCCGCCGAAATACGGCATTTCGCCGATCCCGGCTCGCTGGATGCCCTGCCGGTGGCCAACGGCGTCGAGGATCATGCTACGATGGCTCCCTGGGTGATGCAGAAGACGGAGCGTATACTCGACAAGCTGGAATACATGATCGGCATCGAACTGATGGCAGCCGCCCAAGCGATCGACCTGCGCGGACATCCGCGCCTCGGCCGGGGAACGGAAGCCGCTTATGCGTGCATTCGCCGGTTCATTCCCCCGCTGGATGATGACCGGGTGCTCCGCCAGGACATCGAAAGCGCCAGACGTCTGGCAGCGGACGGCACCTTGCTGGAGGCGGTGATGAACGCGATTCAAAACAAGGAGGAGTAAAGATGCGGCTTCAGGGAAAAGTGGCCATCGTTACAGGCGGCCTGCAAGGTATCGGCAAAGCGACAGTTGAACTGTTTCTGCAGGAAGGGGCCAGCGTGGTCGTGGCCGACTTGCCGAAGACAGGGGGAGAATGGAATCTGGCTGCGGACAGCGAGCCGTCAAAATACGTTTACATCCAAACGGACGTTACGCAAGAAGAGAGCGTAAAGCGACTTGTTGCGCAAACGGTCGATCGGTTTGGCCGTCTGGACATTCTGTTCGCCAATGCTGGCATAGGCGAATCCGCCATGATCCATACGATGACTTATGCGGATTGGCAGCGGGTTATTGACGTCAACCTTAACTCGGTCTTTTTATCCAACAAGTACGGGATCGAAGCGATGCTTGCGGGGGGCGGCGGCTCCATTATCAATAATGCGTCGTTCCTCGGCTTTGTGGGACAGCAAGGCGTCATAGCGAACGCGGCCGCCAAAGGCGGTGTCATCAATTTGACGAGGACGCTCGGGGTCAATTATGCGAAGCAAGGCATTCGCGTCAATTCCATCTGCGCCGGTTACACGTTGACGCCGGTCATCACGGCCAAGCCGCAAGAGGTCATCGACGAATTTGTAAGCAAACATCCGATCGGCCGGCTAGCGGAACCGATCGAGATCGCCCAAGCGGTGTTATTCCTCGCCAGCGACGATTCATCTTTTGTCGTCGGCTCCAATCTAATGGTCGACGGGGGCTATACCGCTCAATAATTACATAAATTTAAGGAGCGTGCTGACAATGAAAGTGATCGACCTGACTCTGACGATCGATCCCGAAACGAAATATCCCGGATTCCCGCGCAGCAAAGTTTACGGAAAGCCCGAATCCGTCAACACCATTACACAAGTCGCGTCGGTGGAAGAAAACAAGGTTTCTTCCCATGATGTGCAGCTGTCGACTCAGCACTTCACGCATTACGATGCGCCCTCCCATTATATTATCGGCGGGTTGAACAACGATGAGGTGCCGCTCGATTGGCTCGTCGGCGAAGCCGTCGTGTTCGATATGATGCACAAACAGGCCGGCGAATGCGTAAGTGCAGCCGATTTGGAGGCGACGGGCGTTCAAATGAAGCGGGGCGATATCGTCGTTATCCGAACCGGATGGACGGATAAAATGTTCGGGACCTTCGAATTTTGGGATCAAATGATCTATTTGACGACCGATGCGGCGGAATGGCTGATGGAACGCGGGATCAAGACGCTCGTTCAGGATTTCATGACGTGCGATTCTCCGCTCCATCCTCCAGCCGGCCGCGAATGGGGACAGCCGAATTGGAGTCCGAATCACCTGACATTCCTGGGCAATAATGTTTGTCTTGTCGAATGGTGCACCAATTTGGGGGCGATTACCGAAGAACGGGTGCTGCTCGTATGCGCACCGATCAAGTTGAAAGGTACTGAAGGAGCGCCGTGCCGTGTGATGGCGATTGAGGGCATACTTCCCCAATAATTTGCGAACAGCCGAATGACAGGCCATGTTCTCGATCATTCGGACATCATGGATGTCCATTTCGAGCGATGAAAAGGGATCTGATGAAAAGGCGAAGGGGAGAGACGGATGAACGATGCTCTTTTAAAAGCGGATGCGGAGACGATTGAACGGGATATCGAGTCGCTTGCCGCGATGGTGGATTCTTCGAAGCCGGGGTGGACAAGAAGGCCTTTTACACCCTGGTATGAACAGGGGCGGCAGTGGTTGCGGGAACGGATGGTGGAGATCGGCATGCATGTCGAAATCGACGCTGCCTCCAACCTGATCGGCCGCTTGCCGGGCAGCGACCCGTCTCTGAAGCCGATCATGGTGGGATCGCATACCGATACGGTAACGGGCGGAGGTAGATTTGACGGCATCATCGGCGTACTGGCCGGTCTTGAAATCGTGCGCACCTTGAAGCGGGCCGGGATTGTCCTGCGCCATCCGCTGATGGTCGTCGATTTCACGGCGGAGGAGCCGAGTGAATTCGGCATCTCCACGATCGGCAGCAGGGGGATGGTCGGCAATCTGCCGGAAGAGATGCTGGAAAGAACCGATCCCTCCGGCCTGGTGCTGCGGGATGCGATCCGGCTGGCTGGCGGCGATCCGGATGCGCTGCCTTCCGCCGCCCTTGGACCGGGCGACATCGCGTTGTATTTGGAGCTCCATATCGAGCAGGGTCCCGTATTGGAGCAAACGGGCACCAAGCTTGGCGTGGTTACGGGGATTGTTGGCATCCATCGTTACCGGGTGACTGTCGAGGGCCGGCCCAATCATGCGGGTACGACGCCTATGACGATGAGAAGCGATGCGCTTACGGGCGCCGCCAGAATGATACTGGAATTGGAGGCAATATGCCGGGAACATGATGCGGAACCCGTTGTGGGCACGGTAGGCAAGCTCACGGTCGAGCCCAACGCCTCCAATGTCATTCCGGGACGCGTCGTGTTCGATTTAGAGGTCCGCTCGCTCAGCGTGGACATCATGGAAGAGCTGATTTGCGCTTTCAAGAGGAGAACGGAAGAGATCGCCTTGAATTGCGGCATCGCCATTTCCATGGACTGCTTATCCAAATCGGAGCCGATTCGCGTAGACGAAGACGTCCAGGCAATTATACGCAGCGGCTGCGCAGCGACCGCATCGTCGATTTCCCTGCCAAGCGGAGCTGGACACGATGCCAATCAAATTGCCAGAATCGCGCCGATCGGAATGGTATTCGTTCCAAGCAAGGATGGCAGAAGCCATTGTCCCGAGGAGTGGACCGATTATGCGGACGTGGCGCTCGGTGTCGAAGCGCTGACGCGAACGATTGTGCTGTACGACAACCTGCGAATGAAAAACGAATAAACCGAACTGAATAACCAAAAGCGTGATATCCAGGCATGATTTCCGATAAGGTCCTCCGTAATCCGGAGGGCTTTTTTCCTATGCAGGGACGCCATAAGGCCGACAAAAAACTGCATTCTTACTTGAAGTAAGCTTGTTATATATGATAGAGCATGCGGGCCATGCTGCAGGGTCAAAACAAAATGCCCCCCAAAGCTTCCCGTCATTTCTTGAGCAAAGGAGAATGGCACATGAATCGTTTGACTATTCCTAGAGTTATATAAAACCCGAAAACGGCTTTCAAGCTGCTTTCGGGTTTTTCTTTGGACTGTGAGCTATTATTGCCCGGCGTGCTGCCAAGCTTTCTTGCTTCCAATATTTATGACCGTTAAAAACAAACCTCATAGCAAATAATTTATTTGTTGATATATGAAGGATGATGAAAGATGAAATCCATGGAGGTTATGCAAAATGCCCGATTGGTTGGAAGTCGCTCTTCGAACCTTGTTCGCTGTTGTGATTCTCTTCTTAATGACCCGACTCTTGGGGAAAAGGCAAATTTCCCAGCTATCTTTTTTTGAATATATTACCGGCATTACGATCGGCAGCCTTGCCGCTTATATCTCAATGGATTTGGAATCCCATTGGTTATTGGGTCTTGTTTCGTTAATTGTCTGGGTACTGGTTTCCCTGGGCATTGAATTTCTGCAAATGAAAAGCAAAAAGGTACGCGACTTCATCGACAGCAAAGCGACTATCCTTATAAAGGACGGTAAAATTCTCGAAGACAACGTAAAGAAAGAACGTCTTTCTTCCGATGAACTGCTCCAGCAGCTTCGGAAAAAGAATGTGTTCAAAACAGCCGACGTCGAATTTGCGGTCATTGAACCAAGCGGAGAAATCAACGTTCTTCTCAAAAAAGAGCACCAGCCCCTAACCCCCTCTCATTTAGGCATTACCGTCGGGCCGGAGCCGGAACCTCAGACGGTGATCATGGACGGCAAAATGATGGATGAACCGCTGGCTACCATCGGATTAAGCCGGGAATGGCTTTATACCGAGCTGGAGAAGATCGGCGTAACGATTGAGAATGTGTTTTTGGGTCAAGTCGATGCTTACGGGCAGTTGTATGTCGATTTATACGACGATAAGCTTCAGGTTCCGGAACCGCAGCAAAAGGCTTCGCTACTGGCTCAATTAAAGAAATGCGAAGCGGACCTCGAAATGTTCGGGCTCTCTACGGATAATGAAACGGTAAAGCAAATGTATGAGCAATGTTCCAATCAGCTTAAACAAATTATTACGGATGTAAGGCCGCTGCTTATTCGATAACGATTTGAAAAAGGCGAATACGCGGGTATAGGAATCCCTGAGGCGAGATAAAATATCCCTGAACAGTTAGGAGGGAGCAGCTTGAGTTACAGATGGCCGAAAATGTGGATGATTTTCAAGCTTTTGATCTTGGTATTGCTTTTAACATCATGCGGAACAAATAAAACGCTGCAGGTAGGGATAGAAAATAACCTCAAACCGCTGAGTTATGTGGAGAATGAAGAAAAAAAAGGCTTTGAAGTTGAATTGTGGGATGCGATTGCCGAAGAAGCCGGATTTGAGTATAAGCTCCAACCGATGGGAATGGGGGAAATGCTGCAGGCGGTCGAATCCGGAAAACTCGATGTGGCGATTGCCGGGATCACCGTCAAAGGTGACAGGGTGAGAAAGCTGGACTTTGCTATCCCTTATTATGATACCGGTCTTGTCCTGGTTACTGCGGCGGATAATCAGGATATTCAGAGCACCAAGGATTTGGACAAAAAAGTGGTCGCTACGCGAATCGGAACAACCGGATATGAGTATATCGGCAGACAAAAGGGAATTAAAGAGGTTAAAGCTTACCCCGATATTGCCCAAGCCTATCAGGCATTAATCAATAAACAGGTAGATGCGGTCGTATTCGATGAGCCGAATGTGAAATATTTTATCCGGAACGGCGGTCAAGGGAAAGTAAAAACGGTGGGTAAAGTCCTTACTAATGAACAATATGGCATTGCGTTGACCAAAAAGAGCAACTATACCGGCCGAATCAGCAGAGCTTTAGAAACGCTGGCCAAAAACGGAACGTACGAGCGGATTTATATGAAATGGTTCAATGAAAAGCCGACATCTTTACCCGGCGATAAAGAATAAGTGACACCGCTCAAGGCTTTTGCCTCCCATTACCGCGAGCTTACAATCAAAAGCAGTTCGCCTCTGACAAGGCCAACTGCTTATTATATATTCATCAAGCATGTTGTCATCCTCCCTTATAAGGTAATACAATAGAAGAAACATCACAGAAAGCTTTGTAAAGGGGGGGACGTGATGCAGCTTCAGCCAGCCTTAACCCAACAACAGCAAATCCAGCTTCATATGACGCCGCAAATGCTTCAGTCGATGAATGTACTGCAAATGTCGTCGGCGGATTTGTTGAATTACCTGGAAGAACAAGCGGCGGAGAATCCTTTTCTTGAGGTTGCCTATGGTTTCGACTCCTATAAACAGAGAAAGGCCGGATCCAAAGGCCAAAATCAGCAAAGAGAAAAAACGCTTCTGGAGCTAGTCGATCCGCGGCAGGAAACACTGGAAGCGGTGCTGCTCAGTCAGCTCCGCGTCAACGGGATTCCGCCGGAGGATTATCCGCTGGCGGCTTTCCTGGTTGGCAATCTAAATGAGGACGGGTGGTTAAGCATCACGCTGGAGGAAGCCGGGCGTCAGCTTCGTGAGCCCATGGAAAAAATGCAAAGGGCGCTTGTCTGGGTGCAGTCTCTGGAGCCTGCAGGGGTAGGCGCACGAACGCTGCAGGAGTGTTTGGCCATTCAAATCGGGAGGGATCCCAATGCCGACCCTTGGGCTGCGGTGATCGTCGGCGATTATTTGCAAGAGTTGGCGGAAGGCAAGCTTCGGCGGATTGCGGAGAATCTGGGTATTTCCGTAGAACAGGTAGAAGCCTCGCTGGCTTATATTCGTTCGCTTCAGCCACGGCCCGGCTCCGCTTACCATCACGAATCACAGAGTTATATCGAACCGGACGCTACGGTTCTCAAAAGAAACGGCATCTATGTGACCATCATGAATGAAGCGAATTTCCCCCAGGTTTCGCTTCATCCGTTGTACGGGCAGCCCCATTTTGACAGCGGTTACAATCAGGAGGCCAAGGCGTTTTTGAAGCAGTATATCCAACCCGCCCAATGGCTGATTCGCAGCTTGGAGCAGCGGCGCCTGACGCTGCAGCGAGTCATTGAAGCGATCGTGGAAGAACAGGTTGATTTTTTGGAGGAAGGCATTGATGCCTTGAAGCCCATGGTCTTAAGGACGGTGGCCCAAAAAGTGGAGCTCCACGAGTCGACCGTCAGCAGAGCGGTTGCGCACAAATATATACACACGCCCCGCGGCACCTTTGCGTTAAAATATTTTTTTACGAACGGCTTGATGAACAGCGATGGCACGCTCACATCGGCTGCAGCCATTAAAGTGAAGATCGCTCGTTTGATTGAGCAGGAAAGCAAAGACAGTCCGCTGTCCGACCAGAACATCGCCGATAAGCTGGCTGAGCAGGGCGTGCAGGTTTCCCGTAGAACGGTCATGAAATACAGGGAGGAAATGAATATTGTATCCTCCAGGTATCGCAGGGTTAATTGAGCTGCCATCGTTTAAGCTTCTTCACCAGCGTGGAGTGATCCACACCAAGAATCGCCGCGGCTTTTCTTAGCGATTTATGCTTTTCGAGGGCCTCCTGGATCATGCGTTTCTCAAATTCCTCCACCCGCTGCTTCAGGGTCCCGTGGGACCAGGGGAGGGTGGAATCATAGATATGCTGCGGCAAATGATGCGGCTCAATCAAGGTCGAGGGAACCGAAACGATCATATTTTCAATCAAATTGCGCATCTCCCGAACGTTCCCCGGCCAATGATAGGCATATAAAATATGTTTGGTCTTTTCGGACAGCTGTTTTTCAATGCGAAACAACCGGCAGTAATAAGAAAAGTAGTGCTCAACCAGCACTTCGATATCTTCCGGCCGTTCGGCAAGGGAAGGAATGCGGATTTCCACCACCTGCAGCCGGTAATAGAGATCCTCCCGGAACTTTCCTTCTCTGATCCGTTCCCGGAGGTCGCGGTTGGTGGCGGAAATAATACGGATATCGAGATTTCTTGGCTTCGTGCCGCCAACTCTCTGCACTTGTTTTTCCTGCAGGACCCGCAGCAGCTTGACTTGAAGGGACAAGGGCATCTCGCCAATTTCATCGAACATGATGGTTCCCTGATCAGCCAGCTCCAGCAAACCGATTCTCCCGTCGCGGTTCGCCCCGGTGAATGCGCCCGCTTCGTACCCGAAAAGCTCCGCTTCCAACAGTTGTTCGGGGATGGCCGCGCAGTTTACTTTAATAAAAGGCTTATCTTTACGGTTGCTCAAATGATGAATAAGGTTGGCGACGACTTCCTTGCCCGCACCGGATGGGCCGGACAACAGAATGCTCGTGGGAAAAGGCGCCACATGGTGGATTTGCTCATAAATCTGCTCCATTTTGGCGCTGCGGAAAACGATCGCCTGTTCTTTCCCTTCAAATTCCAATGCGTATCGGTGCTGATGAATTTGCGAGATGCTCCTGGCCTTGTTCAGCTCATGCTTCAATTCGTTAAGCTGGGTAATATCCCTGACGCTGGTCACGACCATTTCAATAACCCCCGATTCGTTGAACACGGGAGTTCCGGTAGCGATCACATCTTTTTTTCCCCCGATTTTCTGAATGACGGAAATACGCTTTTTCTGCTCAAGCACGAGCAGGGAGACCGACTGATCGAAATAACCTTCATGGGTCAGCTCCGCCATATGGCGACCAACGAGCTCCTCCCGGCGAAAGCCGGTAATTTCTTCATAGGCCGAATTGACTAATAAAGTAATTCCCTCTGTATTTACGACATAGATGCCATCCGTGGAGAATTCAATGACCATTTCCATTTGTTTTAATAAATTGCGGGAATGCTCCATTTCGGAAATATCCTGAATGACACCGATCGCACCGATCATCTCGCCTTCACGGTACAAAGGGGTGCGGTTTACCATACATACGCGGCCTGCAATGTTCATCTTCTCGCCGATGGAGCTGACACCGTTTTCAAGCACATGATGCATTTTGGAGTTGGGCAGCAATGATTTGATCGGCATCCCCTTCCACGCGATTCCTTCAATCTGCAGCATCTTTTCGGCGGAGGGGTTGATCATCATCACTTTGTTGTCCCGGTCAACGACGATCAATCCATTATGCATAGAGTTGAAAATATATTCTGCCAAATCGGCTGAAATCAGACGATGGTCCATGGAAAAAGCCTCCTGGTGAATATTTTCATACCTGGTGAAATTCTTCACCAATCTAATTTCGACACTTTCGGGCAAATTCCTGCTGATTTGGTGAAAAATTTCACCGATGATTTAAAATCAGGATCGGCAAAGTTGATTTTACAGGGATTTTTATAGTTGGCATGATTTTTGCTTATTAATCTATCGAACAATCGGAAAGGAGAAGAAGAAAATGGCAGCGGTAACAAAAGACCTCTGGATCAACGGCAAATTTGTTGCCACAGAAAGAACTTATCCCCTATATGCTCCTTATGACGGCCAACAGCTGGCCGCCATCGCGAAAGCCGATCCCGGCCATGTTCAGGAAGCCATAGCGGGCGCCCACAGGGCATTTCAGACGATGCGGGAGCTGCCGGCGCACCGCCGCGCGGAAATTTTATTTGAGGTGGTGCGGCAGTTAAAGGAAAGAAAAGAAGAGCTGGCCCGCATTTGTTCGTTGGAAGCTGGCAAACCGATTCGCACGGCAAGAGGGGAAATCGAACGCACCATTGCGACCTATCAATTCGCCGGAGAAGAGGCCAAGCGCATCTCGGGAGAAACGATCCCTATGGATGCGGCACCCGGAGGCGAGGATCGGGTAGGGTTTACCTGGAGAGAGCCGCTCGGTGTGGTCGTGGCGATCTCGCCGTTCAACTTTCCTTTCAATTTAGTGGCCCATAAGCTGGGTCCGGCTATTGCCGCAGGCAATACGGTGGTCTTAAAACCGGCCGAGCAAACTCCGCTGAGCGCATTGATCATGGGAGAGCTGTTCCACAATGCCGGATTGCCGGAAGGGGCGCTGCAAATCGTGACCGGCAGCGGAAGAGAGCTAAGCGAAGCGTTGATCAGCGATGAGCGGGTGAAGAAAATTACTTTCACCGGAAGCTCGGAGGTCGGCAGGCTGATTAAATCCAAAGCGGGCTTGAGAAAGACCACGATGGAGCTCGGGTCCAACTCGGCGCTCATTGTGGAACCGGACGTTCCGCTGGACAAAATCATTCCGAGATGTGTCGAGGGGGCTTTCGCGTATGCCGGCCAAGTCTGCATTTCACTGCAGCGCATCTTTGTTCATGAGAGCATTTACTCTGAATTTAGCGAGCGCTTTATTGAAAGAACCCAACAGCTCAACGTAGGGGACCCGTTGGACGAGAATACGGATCTTAGCGCCATGATCAACAGCAGGGAAGCGGACCGAATTGAGTCCTGGATTCGGGAAGCGGTGGATGCAGGCGCAAAAATCGGTTGTGGAGGTCGGAGGGACGGCTCGACGTTTTCTCCTACCGTACTGCTCGATGTAACGAGAGATATGTCGGTTTCGTGCAAGGAAGTTTTCGCCCCGATCGTTTCCATTGTGCCGTACCGCAGCCTGGATGAAGCTATTGAGCTGGTCAATGATTCCATGTACGGGCTCAATGTCGGCATCTATACGCAAAACATCGGCCATGCGTTTTATGCTTCGCGTAAAATCGAATCCGGCGGAGTGATCGTTAACGATATACCGACTTTTCGGGTGGATCATATGCCCTACGGCGGGGTCAAGGAAAGCGGCTATGGACGCGAAGGGATCAAATATGCGGTGCAGGAAATGACGGAACTGAAATTTGTTACCATCAAAACACAACTATAAGGGAGGAAGTATCATGGCGAACCTTATTAAAGCACAACCTAAGCTGTATGTGATGGACAACGGCCGTATGAGAATGGACAAAAACTGGATGATTGCCATGCATAACCCGGCAACCATCGACAATCCCAATGCGCCTGCGGAATTTATAGAATTTCCGATTTATACCGTTTTGATCGATCACCCGGAAGGGAAAATTTTGTTTGATACGGCTTGCAACCCGAATTCCATGGGACCTTCGGGGCGTTGGGCGGAGTCTACCCAAAAGGCGTTTCCTTGGACGGCCAGCGAAGAGTGTTATCTTCACAACCGCCTGGAGCAGTTGAAGGTGCGTCCGGAGGATATCAAATTCGTGGTTGCGTCCCATCTGCATCTCGATCATGCGGGATGTCTGGAAATGTTCACGAATGCTACGATTGTCGTTCATGAAGACGAGTTCAACGGCACGCTTCAAACGTATGCACGCAATCAAAAAGGCGGCGCCTACGTCTGGGCGGATATTGACGCATGGATCAAAAGTAATTTGCAGTGGCGCACCGTGAAGCGCAATGAAGATAACTTGCCTCTCGCGGAAGGGATTCGCGTCATTAATCTGGGAAGCGGTCATGCCTGGGGCATGCTGGGCCTACATGTTCAAATGCCGGAGACGGGCGGCATCATCCTTGCCTCCGATGCGATTTATACGGCCGAAAGCTACGGGCCTCCGATCAAACCGCCGGGCATTATTTATGACTCTTTGGGTTACAGCCAATCGGTGGAGAAAATTCGGCGCCTCGCCCAAGAAACCGGATCACAGGTTTGGTTCGGACATGATGCCGCGCAGTTTGCCAAATTCCGCAAATCGACAGAAGGCTATTACGAATGATGCAAAAGAAGCAAAGGAGGCCGTAACCCATGGAACATTCCAGATTGGTATTTACACCGCTTATTTATACAGGATGGGGAGCTGCTGCCGAGCTTCTCCCGGAGGTGGAGAAATACAGTCCTGCTCGTATTCTCCTTGTCACCGACTCCGTTCTGGTGCAGATCGGGTTAGCGGAGCGAGTGATTGCCCCTTTGAAATCCAAGGGATATGAAGTCGAGGTGTATGCCGAAACCGTGCCCGAGCCGCCGTTGGAGGTCGGGGAAAAGCTGGTGGCCTACACGAAGAACGGCAAATTCGACATGGTGATCGGTATGGGCGGAGGCAGCGCTTTGGATTTGGCCAAGCTGGCTGCCGTGTTATCCGTGCATGAAGGACCGGTGGCCGATTACTTGAATTTGACCGGTACAAGGAAGGTGGAGAAGAAAGGGTTGCCCAAGATTCTGATTCCGACCACGTCCGGAACCGGCTCCGAGGTAACCAACATCTCCGTACTTTCCCTGGAAAGCACCAAAGATGTGGTGACTCACGATCATCTGCTGGCTGATGCGGCCATCGTCGATCCGGAGCTTACGGTTACGGTTCCTCCAAGGGTTACTGCGGCCACAGGCATAGATGCGCTTACGCATGCTGTCGAGGCCTATGTGTCGGTGAATGCCAATCCGGCCACGGACGGCTTGGCCCTGAAGGCGATTCGGCTCATCAGCCGCTCGCTAAGGAAAGCGGTTGCCAACGGCAGGGATAAGCAGGCCCGTATCGATATGAGCAGCGGAAGTTATCTGGCGGGGCTTGCTTTCTTCAATGCCGGGGTTGCGGGAGTACATGCGCTGGCGTATCCGATAGGCGGCCAATTTCATATCGCCCACGGGGAATCGAACGCCGTCCTGCTGCCGTACGTCATGGGATATATCCGCAAAAGCTGCACCAAACGAATGTCCGATATCCTCAACGCGCTGGGAGGAAACTCCGCTTATTTGTCGGAGGAAGAAGCGTCTTACCGCTGCGTGGAGGAGCTGGAGCGACTGGTCAAAGATGTGGGTATCCCGAACACATTAGGCGGGTTTAATATCCCGGAAAGCGCACTCGACAGCTTGACGGAGGACGGCGCAAAGCAAAAACGCCTGCTGGCCCGCAGTCCCCTGCCTTTGGAGAAGGAAGATATCCGGAAAATCTACCGGGCTGCTTTCGACGGAGTTATCGTCGAACCGGGAGCATAGCGCTATTGCGGATCATTCCGGAGGAGCAGCTTCCGGAAATCTTCCGATGGATGAGCGGGTTTGGAACGACATTCTACAGATTCTACAGATTAACGTCGGAAACCACTTTTATAATGGAGCGGCTTATAGCTTAAGCTGCTCCATTTTTTGTTATTTCATCCACGAGGGCATCGAAGTGGAAATGAAAACACTTCATTATATTTTCAGCAATTCTGATTAAATTAACAGCAATTTTTGTTATATGTTGTTGTCAAATATGTGATAATATTCAATTGTAAGCGTTCGAAATTTGTCGAAAGAAATTACAGTCTTGCACAATCTTGCTATCGAGAAAGGGGGAATGATTGGGTTGATGATTCATACTCCCACCAATCTTGCGCTCAAACGAAACGGGATTTATGTTCGCGCGGATGCAGACGATTGGCAGTATAACTGGCCTGTGCATACTCACGAAGGGTTTGAGATCTACTACTTTATTCGCGGGAATGCAAATTACGTGGTAGGGGAAGATATATATGAGCTTTTACCTGGAGATATGCTGCTTTTTAACGGGAGCACGATACACCGGGTCAATCCTCAAAAGGATGTTCCCTATCTGCGCAGCTATGTGAACTTTACCGAATCGTTCCTGCAAGGGCAAGTGCCGGAGCCGATGTTCAGGAAGCTGATGTCGTTATTCGATGCTCCTAGCGGTTTATTGATCCGGTGGAATGTGGAGGAGCGGGCGGAAATTGAAAACGTTTATCGCTCGATTTACCAGGAAAATGAAAGGGAAGCTTTCGGTTACGAGATCGTTTTGAGGACGTTGTTAATTCAATTATTGATCAAAATTTACCGCAAGTCCAAGCACCTGATTGAAATGCTGCCGTCACAGCAGCCATCGCATAGTCAGGCCAACGTGCGGCGGATTTTGCAATATATTAATCAAAATTTCACGGAAAACATCAATCTTGATGATCTTTCCGCAGCGCTTCACTTGAACAAATACTACATGTGTCACTGCTTCAAGGAAGTCACAGGGTACACCATCAATAATTACCTGATGAGCAAACGGATCGAAGAGGCCAAGAAATTATTGCGGACCACCGATGAACCGATCGGAGAAATATCGGAGAAACTGGGCTTTAATACCTCCGTCCATTTTAGCCGAGCGTTCAAACAATATGCGGGTGTGTCGCCTCAAAATTTCCGGAAGCTGAGCTCGACAACGACGTAGGTTTCACTACATTCCATGCTGTTTATAAAATGATAAGTTTAAAAAAGATAGGGAGAGGTCACACATGAAGAAACACTTTAAAGTCATATCGATTTTGATGGTTTTTGTTCTTCTGGCTTTAACGTCGATGGCTTGCGCCAAAAAAGATGATGCCGGTTCCGCGGGAGGAGCGGCAGGCGGGAAAAATGTAACGCTGGATTTCGTCTGGTTTTCCGATGGTAAAGAAGGCGAAGTCATGAAAAACATTATTAAAGATTATGAGACTAAAAATCCGAATGTTAAAATTAACTTGATTGAAATTGCTTACAAGGATTTGTCGACCAAGCTGAAGACGATGATTACCGGCGGCCAACCACCGGCACTGGCCCGGATCAGCACAACGGAAATCGGGGCATTCTCTAATCAGGCTTTGGATCTCGCCACTTATGTGGGCGGCGTTGACAAATTTACAGAGCAGTTCATTGATTCCATCAAGCCTTACTATGTAGTAAACAATAAGGTTATAGCCGCTCCGATGGATGTGACGGCTAACGGTTTGTTCTATAACAAAACCTTGTTTGATAAAGCTGGAGTAAAAGTACCGACTTCTCCGGATAATATCTGGACTTGGGATGAATTTCAAGCGGCGCTGAAGCAGGTTATGGAAAAAGGCGGAGCCAAATACGGCATGGTATGGGATTTCACGCCTCACCGCTGGTCTACGCTTCTGTACCAATTTGGCGGCAGCATGATCAGCCCCGACGGAACAAAGGCGACGATCAACGATGAAGCAGGTGTCCAAGCAGCTGAATATTTCAAGAAGCTTCATACCGACGGTACGATGCCGACATCCGTTTGGTTCGGCGGCGAAAATCCGAATAACCTGTTCCGTTCCGGTACGGTTGCAGCACATTTGGCCGGCAACTGGATGATCAGCAACTACAAAGATATTACCAATTTTGAGTGGGGCGTAACGTACATGCCTAAAGCGAAACAGCGTTCTTCCGTGCCGGGCGGTAAATTCGTAATGGCCTTCAATGGTTCGAAAGTTGAAAAGGAAGCCGCTGATTTCATCCAATACTTGTCTACAAAAGAAGTGAATTCGAAGTTTAACCAAGAGTCCTTGTTCATGAGTCCGCGTAAGGACAGCGCAAAGCTTGACTACGAATTTGGCAAGGAAATGTTTGAAATCTTCTCCGATGAATTGAACAACACCAGTGCGGCAGCAGCGGAAGATTGGTCCAAACAAACGATTGTGCCTAAATTCAGCAACGATTTGAAGAACAGTCTGGTGGAAGTCATTGCCGGTAAAACGACGGCGAAAGAGGCAATGGATAAAACGGCAAAAGCCATTGATAAAGCCATTGCCGAAGACAAGAAATAAGTGAATCATATGGCTGCCGCTGAAAGTTGGCGGCAGTCCTTTATTTTCTGATGAGAAGGGGGAAGGGTGATGGCTGCAGATGCGGCAATTTCGAAGCCGGGTAAACGACGGAAAAAAGGATTTCCATTAGCGCCCTATTTGTTCGTGCTTCCGAATTTTTTGATTTTCAGTGTGTTTATCATTATCCCAACCATCATGGGTTTTATTTATTCGTTTAATGAGTATGATGGCTTAAATCCGATGGAATTTATAGGATTTGAGAATTATGTGAACGTATTTACGAACGAGGAGTTCTGGTCGGCGCTCGGTAAAACGGCATTGTACGCCGTCATTGTGGTGCCGTTGATTTATTGCTTGTCTCTGGCCGTAGCCGTGCTGCTGGTTCAGGAGATTCGATTCAAGGGGTTATTCCGCGCTGTGTTCTATTGGCCGACCATGATCTCGTTTATTATTGTCGGATTAACGTGGAAATGGATTTTTGGTGATCTGGGTGTTCTCAACTACATTTTGACTCTGTTCGGGGCGGATACGATTCCGTTTTTGTCCTCTCCGTTTTACGCTAATTTGTCAGTTATTGTGGCTACCGTGTGGTCGCGTCTCGGTTTCTTCATGGTCATCTTCGTGGCCGGCTTACAAGCGATTCCCGGCGATTACTATGAGGCCGCACATCTGGATGGAGCCTCCAAGCTGCGTTCCTTTTGGAGCATTACACTCCCGCTGCTCAAGCCGACAAGCCTGCTGGTGATTATGATTTCCCTGATCGATGCATTTAAGTCCTATCCGCTGATGTTTGCTTTGACAGGTGGCGGTCCGGGAAGAGAGACGACCTTTATCGTGCAGTATATTTATGAAGTCGGCTTTATGAAACAAGAATTGGGAGTGGCAAGTGCGATGTCCGTTGTCCTGTTTGTCATTATTTCGCTGTTTACGGTTCTGCAATTCCGCCTTGCGAAGGGGGGCGCCGTATAACATGGAAATCAAGTCTTCGGCCAAATGGATCGTGTATGTGCTGCTGCTCGTACTCAGCCTGCTGTGGATATTCCCGGTCATCTGGATCTTGCTCTCGTCTTTAAAAACAACGACCGATTTGTACAGCTTTCCGCCAAAGTTTTTGCCCGAGCCGGTAACTTTTGAGCATTTTATCAACGCTTTTGAGAAAGGCAATTTCGGTGTCTATTTCTTAAACAGTGCGATCGTTACGGTCAGCTCCACGCTGCTGCTGTTGTTGATTAACTCGATGGCCGGCTTCGCTCTGGCAAAGTACCGGTTTAAAGGGGACACCGTGCTGTTAGTCGGATTTATTTCGACGCTGATGATCCCGCTGGAGGTCATCATGATTCCGATTTTCAAGGTGATCAGCTATTTGGGGCTTTACAACAATCTGCTTAGTATTATTATCCCTCCCGCAGCTACTCCGACAGGCGTATTTCTGATGCGGCAGTATTTGCTGACGGTACCTGACGAGCTGCTCGAAGCGGCGCGGATGGACGGAGCCAGTGAGTGGAAAATTTATTGGAGCATTATTCTTCCTATTGCCAAGCCTATATTGGCTGTACTGGCTATTTTCTCCTTCATGTGGCGTTGGGATGACTTCTTGTGGCCGTTGATCGGAATCAGCGATCCGTCCCTGTATACGATTCAATTGGCTCTTTCCAACTTTATTGGTGAGTTCAACGTGGATTGGGGCAGCCTGCTGGCCATGTCCGTAATCACAATGATTCCTGTATTAGTGGTGTTCATCATGTTCCAGCGCTACTTCGTCAAAGGAATGGTCACTTCGGGTATGAAAGGGTAAAGCTTGTTAGAAACCATCCGATTCCCTATAAGTAACAGTGACGCAAGCGGATGCTGTTACTTGAGGGAATTTTTTGTCCATATCGTTTGTTACAGGTCAGACCAATGGGGGAATCCTTATGGAAACATATATTCTATCTTTGGATCAAGGTACTACGAGTTCAAGAGCGATATTATTCAACGGCAAAAGTGAAATCATTCATTCAGCCCAGCAGGAAATTACACAGTTTTATCCCCAACCGGGGTGGGTGGAGCAGGATGCGGAGGAAATCTGGGAATCGGTCCGATCGGTGATAGCGACATGTTTAGCCCAATCCGGAATCCGGCCGAGTCAGATTTCAGCCATCGGCATCACGAATCAACGCGAAACAACGGTGGTATGGGACAAGCATACGGGCAAGCCGGTTTATCGCGCCATTGTTTGGCAGTCCCGGCAAACGGCGGATATTTGCGAGCAGCTGCATGCTGAGGGACTGGAAGAAATGGTCCGGAGTAAAACGGGGCTGCTGATCGATCCGTATTTCTCGGGCACGAAGCTGGCATGGATCTTGAATCGGACGCAAGACGCAAGACAAAGAGCGGAAAAAGGAGAGCTTCTGTTTGGCACGGTGGATTCCTGGCTGATTTGGAAGCTCACGGGGGGAAGTGTGCATGTCACGGATTATTCAAACGCTTCCCGAACGATGCTTTACAATATCCATAAGTTAGCCTGGGATGACGAACTGCTCAGCCTGCTTCGGATTCCTCGCGCCATGCTGCCGGAAGTCAGACCGTCCTCTTGCATCTACGGTTATACTGCGGATGATCTGTTTAAGGGACAGTCCATCCCGATTGCCGGGGCTGCAGGGGATCAGCAGGCGGCGCTTTTCGGGCAGGCCTGCTTTGAAGAGGGAATGGCGAAAAACACCTACGGTACGGGCTGCTTTATGCTGATGAATACCGGTGAAAAAGCGGTGACCTCCAGGCATGGCCTGCTGACAACAATCGCTTGGGGGATTGGCGGAAAAGTTCAATACGCTTTGGAAGGCAGTATCTTCGTAGCGGGGTCGGCCATTCAGTGGCTAAGGGACGGACTTCGTATGATCGCTGACGCAAAGGAGAGCGAAGAGTTCGCCGTGGCTGCTGGGTCGACCGATGGGGTGTACGTGGTACCGGCTTTTGTCGGATTAGGCACGCCCTACTGGGATAGCGACGTACGAGGGGCCGTCTTTGGGCTGACCCGGGGAACAACCAAGGAACATTTCATTCGCGCCACTTTGGAATCCCTCGCGTATCAAACCAAGGATGTGCTAACAGCCATGGAGGGCGACTCGGGCCTTTCGTTAAAAGCATTGCGCGTCGACGGCGGGGCGGTCAAAAATAATTTTCTGATGCAGTTTCAAAGCGACATGCTGGGTGTGCCGGTAGACCGTCCGGTCGTCAGCGAGACGACAGCCTTAGGCGCTGCTTATTTAGCGGGCCTTGCAATCGGGTACTGGAAAGACCAGTCAGAGATTAACGCGCAATGGAGTGTGGACCGTACGTTCCGCTCGACGATGAAGGAAGCTGAAAGAGAGAAGCTGTACGGCGGATGGAAGAAAGCGGTTCATGCGGCCAGAGCTTTTAAATTGTCATAAGCCGTCTGAAATCAGACAAGATCGGTAAAATATACAGCAATAATGGTAAAGCAATGTAAATTATAAATGATATCATAGAAGTAAGAATCCTGCTGCAAAGGGATTTTAACTTACTGAATACATTCAAGGTCTTGCTTATGATTGATGAATATTGTTTTCAAATGGGGAGCTATGATCGGGTTTATGTTTATTATCATCAGGAAGAAAGGCAGATGTTGTCATGAAAATAAGCCATAAAATTGTAAATATCGCCTCCGGCGCCAATGTGTTGGAGCTGGAGACCAATGCGGCCAAGTACAGAATCATGCTTATAAACGATGAGATCGTGAGAATCCGCTGTACGTTTGACGAGCAGTTTGCGGAGGAAGCTTCGTATGCGCTGGCCATGACCGCGTGGGAAGATAAAATGGATGACCTGCTGGAAGAAAGAACCCGGGTAGCGGCCCTTCCTATCCCTTATGAAGACTTAGGCACGCATTTGCTTTTGTCGACGTCCAATTTAAAGGTTCGTGTGTACAAAGAACCATTCGCCATTGAGATCACTGATCCGAACGGTCAGGTACTGCATTCCGATTTGAAAGAAAAATCCTATGTCAAGGACAGCCTGGGCAGACTTTATCATTATTCGTGCATGGATGATGACGATTATTTCTATGGCTTTGGGGAAAAATCGGGATATCTAAACAAAACGAAACGCAGAATGCGGATGCACAATGTGGATACGCTCGGTTACGATTCAGAACTGACGGACCCTTTATACAAGCATATTCCGTTTTACATTAAATTAAACGGGAAAAGCAAAATCGCTTCAGGCTTGTTCTATCACAACTCCCATGATTCAGTGTTTGATATGGGATGTGAACGCAGCGGCTATTGGAACAAGTACTCCTATTTCTGTGCGGACGGGGGAGAACTGGATGTCTTCTTCATCCTGGGTCCTCAAATCAAGGATGTCATCCGGAATTATACCGACTTGACGGGAAAGACGATGCTGCCTGCCAAATATTCACTCGGGTATATGGGCTCCACGATGTATTATACGGAGCTGGAAAAGGATTCGGATAAGGCCATTCTGAAATTTTTGGAAAAATGCGAGCAGGAGGGCATTCCCTGCGACGGTTTCTTCTTGTCTTCCGGATATACAACCGGACAAGACGGGAAGCGGTATGTATTCAACTGGAACCGCGACAGGTTCCAAGATCCGAAGGGCTTTGTGGAGCAAATGGAGCGCAAAGGCGCTTCCCTAGCGCCTAACATCAAGCCGGGCATGCTGAAAACCCATCCTCTGTATGCCGAATTTGCCGAAGCCGGGGCCTATATCAAAGACGAGCAGGGGGAGCGGCCCGAGATCGACCGATACTGGGGAGGAGCGGCCTCATTCGTTGACTTTACGAATCCGAAAGGCAGGGAGCTTTGGAAGAAGCATCTGAAGGACGCTTATATTTCCTTGGGAATCACTTCGATCTGGAACGATAATAACGAATACGAAATAAATAATTTGGATGCGCAATGTCATTTTGAGGGCTCCGGTAAAGAAATCGGCGCATTACGGCCGATTATGCCAAACCTGATGGCATTGATGGCCAAGCAGGCCATAGCCGAGGTCGATCCCGACGTAAGGCCTTATATCGTGAATAGAGCCGGCTTTGCGGGGATACAGCGTTATGCCCAAACCTGGGCTGGAGACAACCATACGAGCTGGAAAAGCCTGAAGTTCAATATCCCGGTCATTCTTGGAATGGGCCTTTCCGGTGTCGCGAACCAAGGCTGCGATATCGGCGGCTTTTACGGACCCGCCCCGGAGCCGGAATTGTTCGTCAGATGGGTGCAGAACGGAATATTCCAGCCGCGGTTCTCCATCCACTCCTGTAACACGGATAATACCGTAACGGAGCCTTGGATGTATCCGGGCTACACCCAGTATATCCGGGATGCGATTCAGCTTAGATATCAACTGGTGCCTTACTTTTATTCGCTGTTGTTTGAAGCTTCTACAGTGGGATCTCCGGTGATGCGTCCTTTGGTCTATGAATTTCAGCAGGATGCGAAGGTGCTGGAGGAAAGCTTCGACTTTATGCTCGGCAGCTTCCTCCTGGTGGCCAATGTGCTGGAAAAGGGGGCGGAAACCAGAAGCGTTTACTTGCCGGAAGGAACGGATTGGTTTGACTGGTACACCAAAGAATGGTACCGCGGAGGACAGACGATTGAACAGAAGGTTACTTTGGGCTCGATTCCGATGTTCATCCGCAGCGGAGCGATTATCCCGATGGCGCCCGGACTCCGTAATATTCATAAGGACGTGATCGAAGAGCTTCGGCTGCTGATCGAACCGTCCGAGGAATCCAGCTTTGTGTATTATGAGGATGACGGAAAGACGAACAACTATCAAAAAGGCGATTATCTGAAAACAACCATCAGCATCCGGAACGGCAAAGAAACGAAAATCTCCTTTGTGAAAGAAGGGCGTTATGAGACGCCGCTCAAAACGGTCGTCGTCGACGTCATCTGTAAAGAAGTCGCTCCGGTTCAAGTGAAGCTCGCGGATACCAAACTCCCCATGTTTTTGGAACCGGCGGAATGGGAAGCGAGCGCGGCGGGCTGGTATTATGACATGGAACAAAAAACGGCAAGAATTAAGCATGAGTATGTGAAAGACGATTACGATTTGATCATTAATTTTGATGTGAAAGATCTGATTTCGATTTAACCATACGGATCGATTCAATAGAGGAGATAACGGCCATGGAAAATTCGTTTTCTGGCGTGCAAAGAGAAGCGCTGTTTCAAAAATTAGCTCATCAGACCTTTGACCTGCTGGTTATCGGCGGAGGCATTACGGGGTCTGGCATTGCTTTGGATGCGGTCGCCCGCGGGATGAAGACCGTGCTTGTCGAAATGCAGGATTATGCCGCCGGCACTTCGAGCCGGTCGACGAAGCTTGTTCACGGGGGACTGCGCTACCTCAAACAGCTGGAAGTCAAGATGGTGGCGGAAGTCGGTAAAGAGCGGGCTGTCGTATATGAGAACGGGCCTCATGTGACAACCCCGGAATGGATGATGCTGCCGCTGCATCAGGGGGGCACCTTCGGTAAATTCAGCACTTCACTCGGGTTAAGAGTATATGATTACCTGGCCGGCGTAAAAAGAAGCGAGCGCCGCACCATGTTAAACGCCGAAGAAACCGCGCAAAGAGAGCCCTTGGTGAAGCGGGAGGGGCTAAAAGGCAGCGGGGTTTACGTGGAGTATCGGACGGATGATGCAAGACTGACGATAGAGGTGCTGAAAGAAGCGGTTCACCGGGGGGCCTCGGCAGTCAATTATGCGGAGGTCGTAGGCTTCCTCTATACCGAAGGCAAAGTATCCGGTGTTCAAGTGAAGGATCGCATCGGGGGCGGAATTATCGAGATCTACGCCAAAAAGATCGTCAATGCCGCCGGACCATGGGTGGATACCCTCCGGGAGAAGGATAGATCCAAAGATAAGAAGCGTCTCCAGTTAACCAAAGGGATCCACCTGGTCATAGACCAGCGCCGCTTCCCGCTCCGGCAGGCCATATATTTCGACACCCCGGACGGCCGAATGATCTTTGCGATCCCCCGTGACGGCAAAACCTACGTTGGAACGACGGATACGGTATATCAAGGGGATATGGAGCACCCGCGGATGACTTCGGCAGATCGCCAATATGTCATAGACGCGATCAATTATATGTTTCCTTCCGTGAATATCACGGTCAAGGATATTGAATCCAGCTGGACCGGCCTTCGCCCCTTGATCTATGAGGAAGGGAAAAGCGCATCGGAAATATCCCGGAAAGACGAAGTGTGGCAATCCCCATCCGGTTTAATTACCATCGCGGGCGGTAAATTAACGGGATACCGGAAAATGGCGGAGATGGTTGTCGATCTGGTCGTTGATTTGTTCAAACAAGAGCACGGCGCATCTTTCCCCTCCAGCAGTACCAAAAACATGCCGATTTCGGGAGGGCAAGTCGGAGGGTCGGACCGTTTTGCGGCGTATTGCCAAAGGAAGGCCAGAGAGGGATTGGTTGTCGGCTTTACGCTGGAGCAATCGGAGCGGCTGGTCCGCAGATACGGCTCGAATATCGACCGGTTGTATACACTGGCTGCACAGCATGCTAAACAAGCTGCGGCATATCGGCTGCCGTTGGATGTGTTCACGATGCTGGAGTACGCGATTGAAGAGGAAATGGCGGTCAAGCCTGTAGACTTCTTTATCAGACGTACCGGCGCATTATTGTTTGATATCGCCTGGGTAAAGCGGCATAAAGCTTCGGTTATAGCCTATATGGCTGAAAAGCTGGGCTGGAGCGAGGAACTGCAAAAGCAATATACGGAAGAGCTGGAGAAGCATTTGCATGATGCTGTCGTTCCGGTAGATGAAGAGGCAGGCTTGCGGCAGGCATGAAACCAATCCCGTTCCACGTTGAAGTGGAGCGGGATTTTTTCATGTATTTGTATTCCTTCCATCTTGTCCGTTATATTGTTAGTATAATTTGATCAAAGATCAACCCGCTCAGGCTGCCTCTCTAAAGAGTTCCTTAGGATAGGAGTGTTATCTGTTGATTAGCGCGATCATGCTGTTCGTTCTTGCCGGATTGGCCGAAATTGGCGGAGGCTATCTGGTATGGCTGTGGCTGAGGGAGTCCAAGCCGCTTTGGTATGGCATCGTGGGGAGCATCGTGCTTATTGCGTATGGCATCATTCCCACGCTGCAGAGCTTTCCGAGCTTCGGCCGGGTTTATGCCGCTTATGGCGGGGTGTTTGTCGTGCTTGCCGTTGTCTGGGGATGGTGGATAGACAAGAAGACCCCTGACCTCTACGACTGGATCGGAGCCATCGTTTGCATCGCGGGTGTCTCTATTATGCTTTGGGCGCCTCGTCAGTGACCGTCCCCGGCTTTATCCATTTTTGTCTAATGTGGACGGCAACAAAGAGCAGCGGGATATATACATAGATAAAATAAAACCCGATTTCGCTGTACACGGCGGTAAATCGTCTAATGAGATTGCGGTCCTCTATTATATTGGTTAACAAGCCGAAACCCACTAAAAAAATCAACAGCAGGATACGCTGCTTGCACTGCACCATTTTTCTCACACCGCGGCAGGCCGACCATAAATGGAGGGTAATGGTGGGCAATACGACCAGAAGCCATAAGGAGACTACAATATATT
Organism: Paenibacillus naphthalenovorans; assembly: GCF_001465255.1. Lineage (NCBI taxonomy): Bacteria > Bacillati > Bacillota > Bacilli > Caryophanales > Paenibacillaceae > Paenibacillus > Paenibacillus naphthalenovorans. The sequence goes on from NZ_CP013652.1 coordinate 4,960,048, forward strand.
CAAATCTTTCGATGATGGGCACTTGCGCAATCTTGAGCAGGGTTAATGTCGGCCATAAGGTATGCTTCAGCTGTCCCTCACTAAAGTAAACAAAGGTAACAATGGTCACCAAAAGGTACAGCAATATGCTGAATAAAGTTCCGTAATGGGCCCATTTTTGCGATTTTTCGGCATTTTTTATAAAGGGGTAGAACATAAATAAGGTTTCAAAGCCCTGAAACTGAAACAGCATGGACTTGGAAGATTCGAATATTTCTTTCGCCGAGTGATGGAATAAGGGGAGCAGGTTGTTAAAATGCGCAAATTCCAAAGGAGAAAATATGAGTGGAAACAGAAAAAGGAAAGGCAGTACGGCACCCCAAAAACATAACCCGGTAATCACGCGGAATCCGCTTGAAACGATGTAATAGATGAGCAGCAGAATAATAATGCTGATTTGCCATGTACTCATCAGGGGAAACATCCAAACCTGGATCACTTCAATGTACGAGCGGAATACAACAAATGCCGCAAAAAGATAGTACAGCATGATACAGAGATTAAACATTCCCCCGATCCATTGGCCAAAGCAAAATGAGTTGATATGAATGACATCGCGATTACCGGTTCCGAGAATGCGATACATCATCCAAATGACGGCTTGAATGCTTAATCCGCAGATGATGACGGACATCCAGGCATCGTAACCGGCACTCTTCGCTATGGTTCGTTGAAACGTAAGCATCCCTACATCAACCTGGCTCGAATAAATCAGAAAAAAGACGAAAAAAGGAGATACTACAAACCGTTTGTCAATGAATGGTTTCACCTTATTCCCCCGCACCCGTTTGAATAATATTCACCTTCGTATTCACTTCCGTTTTCAGTTGAGGATAAATCTCATCCTGAAATCTTTTGTAATCCCAATTTCGCGATTTTGTCCGGACTAAATCTCCAAGCCCGAGCGGATCCGTCCTATGCTTTTGGAACAGTGAAATTAAATTCCGGATGTCATCGTTAAAATGTTTGCCTATGAGCTTTTCCAGATCCCGAAGATTTTTGGTTCCGGTTAGAAGCGTTCCCGGGGGAACATCCTTGATTTCGGTGTCCATGGTTAAATCAATGGCTATTTTCGGTATGGGATCGGTCTGCACAATCGTAAAATGAACTTTTGCACTCAAATTTTTCAACTGCATCACCCCTTTATTCTTAATGTCGATTTGATAGCTCGCGTTTTTGGCACCATCCAATAACGTTTTTAAGATAAAGGACTGCCTTAAACTGATAGGCCGGATAAATTTTCCTTTCCTGAATAGAGCCAGCCCGTCGATTTTGATTTGATTCTTCTCCATGATGAAATAGGGTAAATAAGGATCCATTCCTTCCGCATATAATCTGGCCAAAAAGACGTGAAGGTTGGTTGCGGGCAAATTTCCTTTTTGTATATTGTGGACTATTTTATTGCTTAGATGGAAAGGAACATTCTCTTCTTTACTCCTTAATAAAAAGTCATCGGCAAGGTGTTCTGCAACGCCGATTTGTATCCGGCTGCCTGCTACGGGATCCCGGCTGTAGCTATATAGCACTTTATCGATTCCTCGCTTCGCAAACGTGCTTCCAAACAAAATCATGCGTAATTGGCCTATTTCGATCGGAAACGCAGATTTTGAATTTAGCCTGGGGAGGATATCATGATACGAATTCGATTCGGTCTCATATATCTTGAGCCGGCTCTTGCCCTTTTCCTCGAAAATAGGATAGATCACGGTCCCTTTAATTTTGTCATCAACTACATCGTATCCGATCCCTTGTATAACCTGAATTTTATCGACGATCCTTTGACTGGTGCACCCGGTTAGAAAAATCATGCAGCTCATCATCAAGAGAAAATAAGGGTTTATTTTTATCATAGGGAACCACTCCGGTTATTCATCAAACTCATTTTTATTTTGTTGTTCGCGGCTTGGATGATATCTCCAAATGGACCGCGTTCGTAAATGGGCCGGTCTTTTGGCAATCACCATTAAAGAAGAGCGGATGATGCTGTCTTTGAAATCGGTTGGCCGGAAGGGATATAAAGGAACAGTATAGGGTGAGCCTAATGATTCCAACCGTGAGAGATGGACGAGCAAAAAACTGATTCCTATCGCGATCCCTAATCCGCCCCATATCGAAGCAAATATAATTAAGGGAAAACGCAGAAAGCGTATGGTGTTCGACATTTTAAAAATAGGCGTAGTAAAGGAAGCCAGGGCGGATAAAGCCACGATAATCAGCAGTACATTGCTTGTCAGGGCAGCCTCGACGGAGGCCTGCCCTATAACGATACCGCCTACGATACCGAGTGTTTATCCTACTTTTGCAGGTAACCGGGCTCCGGCTTCACGTAAAAGCTCAATCGTAATTTCCAAAAAGAAGACCTCTAACACAGGCGGAAAAGGAACGTTATGACGCGAAAAGTTAAGGGGACCCAGCAAAACCCTTGGAATCATTTCATAATGGTAGGTTAGAACGGCGATATAGATGGAGCTGGCAAAGATGGAGAACAAAGCCCCGAAAATACGTATTACGCGAAAAAAAGAAGCAAGTAACCAAGGTAAATAGTAATCTTCAGGTGAGATAAAAAAATCCAGCAGTGTGGCAGGGGCCGTGATGGCATATGGCGATCCGTTGCTGAGCACAGCCACCTGTCCGGTAATGAGTGACCAGACCGCTCTGTCGACACGTTCCGTGGTCAAAGCCAGCGGAAAGGGCGTCAAGCTATTGTCGGATATAATTTGATGAAGCTGGGAGGAATCAAAAACAACATCATAATCAATATTTTGCAGTCGTTCGGTCATCGTTTGCACATGGTGTTCATTCGTCACGCCTTCAATATAAATGATGATCACTTTCGTATGGGACATCGATCCGATATTCATTTCTTTGATGATGAGTTGGGATGAATTGATGTGCTGTCTTAATAAATGAATATTAATCTCAATATTTTCGACAAAGCCGATCTTGGGCCCTACGACACTGAATTCATTTTCAGCTTCGTTCTGATCACGAAGCCCGGTATTTTCATGAAATAATTGGATCATGGCGCATCTGCGGTCAGATGCTTTGAGCTGCAGCATCCCGTATCCCTGAAGAAGCTTGGACTCGATCATCTCTGTATCCTCTGTAATCACAATATCTTCAATAGGAATGATATTCGTGATATCGTCAATCCGGTGAATATCGCTTTGCTGCAAAGCCAGCTCCCGGAACGCTTTCAACACACGTTCCTGCAGTTTTTGATGATCAACAAGAGTTCGGTAATAAGAGATAATCAAATATCCTTTTTCGTTCGTCAGAGAAAATTGTCTGAAATCGCTTGATCGTTTAAGCAGGGTTAATAAGTCGTCCATACTTTGGGGGGTTGCCGGTTGCTGCTTATGCTTATTGTTTTGAAGCCATTTTTTGAAAAACATTTCACCACTCCCAAGGTAAAAAATCAATGATTATCTATAGGATGATGAACTTGGAATTTAATTATGTATGCTCAGCCTTATAATTAAGCTTCTGCTTCATATGCTCCTCCAGGGTACAGGTATGTTGAGAGTCCAAGTAATTATCGGGAGACGAGTTCCGCCAATTCGGGTATAATGAACCTATATGGGTATGGGAGGATGACGGTCATGAATTACGATGATGACATTAAAAGACGCCTGCGCCGGGTGGAAGGACAGGTTCGCGGTGTGTTGAAGATGATAGAAGAAGAGAAAAATTGCAAGGATGTCGTCAGTCAATTGTCGGCGGTGCGCAGTGCGGTGGATAAAGCGATGGCTTATATCGTAGCAGTCAATCTGGAACAATGCATTCTTGAAGAAAAGGAATCCGGCAGAGACACCGGCAAGCTGGTTCAAGAGGCCGTGGAACTGCTGATCAAGAGCAGGTAACGTCTTACGCCGCAGTCCAAACCAAAATTCTGCCGGGCAAACGGAAAAACCTTTGTTTGAATCCCCCATCATACGAATCCATTACGGCAGGCCACCCTGTCTGCAAAGCAAGCTTTACTCGAAGGATGGCCCGCTTTCGTTTTTTATCTCAGCAGCTTAATAAACTCCCGCATGAAGCCGGGCAGGTCGGGCCAAGCGCGGCCTGAAACCAGATTTCGGTGCGTATGTAATCCTTCATCAATATAAGTCGCCCCGCATACCGTCACATCAGGCTTGCAATTTGTAAACGCAGTGTATTCCCGGCCTTTCATTACATCCGGAATGACCGTAAGAATCTGCGCCGCATGGCAGATCGCGCCCACAGGTTTATCCTGCTCAAAAAAGTGGCGGACAATCTTCGGCAGCGCTTCATTCATACGGATATATTCCGGAGCGCGTCCTCCCGGAATGATCAAGCCGTCATATTGCGCGGGATTCACATCTGCAAAAGCCGTATCGGATTGAATGCCGTAAGCGGGTTTTTCCACGAACGTTTCCATATCGTCAATAAAATCGTGGCTTACGGTATGCAGCTTTTTGACAGAAGGGGAAGCGATCGTGACATCAAATCCTTCTTCGAGGCAGCGGTAATACGGATAAAATATTTCGAGAGCTTCTACCGCATCTCCGGAAACAATCAGCACTTTTTTGCTCAAAACATAACCTCCATTCGTTATACACCCAGAAATAGAAGCAAATGTACCTGCTTCAATACCTCTTATCATGCTTGTAAATGTAAAAACCTATGCGCGTTTTTTGTGTATAGCAGCGGTGAACCTGGGGATTATAGGTTTATAACAACTCCGCAGAAAACAAAGGATAAGTGACAATAATGGAAAAAGACTGTGATTTTTCTTCTCTGAAATTGGAGCTCAAAGAAAAAATTCAAACCCTTATAGGCAAAATGCAGCAAACGTTAAATGGATTGGACGAAGAAGAGACCTGCATTTTAAACGAGTTCGGACAAATAGGCGGAGAAATCAACAGGATTGAATCGCTTGCCGCATCCTTTTATTTGAAATGTTATATATCTTCTTATACCGACAAGTACTCCGAAATATCGTATTCCGTCCGGAATCTCTCTCAACGGCGGCATGGTGCCCTTATTGTAATCCAACGGGAGGATGCGCTTGAACGGCTGATTACACCGGGTGTTTCCATTGATGCAAACTTAACCTGCTCTTTATTGGAATCTGTCTTTGTGCCGGGAGGGCCTTTGCATGACGGAGCCGTTCTGGTGCAGGGGAATAAAATTGCCTCCGCGGCAAATGTGCTCCCATTAACGAATCTGGTGACAGACCGGAAGCTTGGCACCAGGCATCGGGCCGCACTGGGGCTGACGGAACGAAGTGATGCGTTTGTCATCGTCGTTTCTGAAGAGACCGGGAAGGCGTCTTTCAGCATTGAAGGAAATATGTATGCTTTTGCCACGGAATCATCAGATTAAAAAATTCGCATAGGTATTATTTTTTATCATAAAAGATTCAGGCGATCGATACTTCGGTGCTTCACTGGAGGCGGTCGCCTGTTTGTTTACATCGCAATCCAAATGTAAAAGAACACCTTTCGGTGTCCTTTGTCCTGACAGTCAATATCCATCCGTACGTTGTCCCAATTCTTCCGCCAGTTCCATGGACGTTCTGGCGGTGTCGGAGCCCATATGAGACGGGTCGGCTTTTGCCTTCGCAAGCCCTTCCGCAACCCGGCTGCCATACTCGGGATCGGCAAGGGTGAAATGCTCGATCATCTTTTGTTGGATCTGAGGATTACACACCTTCAAGGCGTCGACCAGGTTGCTGATTAATTCATCGCGTTCCCATGGCTCGAATTTGCGATACGTTTCTCCCGCTTGTTTAAAGTCATTGGCCCGTTCGATTCTTTGCCGGACCAGCTTCGCGTTATAGGCAGGCTGATGTTCTTTGCCCCGTCTGGTTACCTCCTGCAAGCCGCCCAGTGAGGAAGGCTCATAATTGACGTGCGGAGACTGTCCGGGTGCCCGATCGACGAAATACGTCATTTGACCGTCGCGCTGATTGGTGGCTACCCGCTTTTTGGGCGCATTGATAGGAAGCTGCAAATAATTGGTGCCCACCCGATAGCGCTGCGTGTCGGAATAGGAGAAGGTGCGTCCTTGAAGCAGCTTGTCATCGGAGAAATCAAGTCCGTCGACCAATACGCCCGTGCCGAAAGCCGCCTGCTCCACTTCGGCAAAATAATTTTCCGGATTTTTATTGAGCACCATTTTACCGACCGGCAGAAAAGGAAATTGTTCACGGTCCCATAGTTTGGTCGGATCCAGAGGATCATAATCGAGCTCGGGATGCTCGTCATCGCTCATCATTTGAACGTACAGCTCCCATTCCGGATAATCGCCGCGCTCGATCGCTTCATAAAGGTCTTGCGTAGCATGACTGTAATTTTTCGCTTGGATGGCCTCGGCTTCCTTTTGGGTCAGATTGCGGATGCCAAGCTTGGGTTCCCAGTGATATTTAATTAAAACCGCTTGCCCTTCCGCATTGACCCATTTGTAGGTGTTGACGCCGGAGCCCTGCATCTCTCTGTAATTCGCAGGTATCCCCCACGGAGAGAAGACGAAAGTAATCATATGGGTCGCCTCCGGCGAATTCGAGACAAAGTCAAACATCCTTTCCGGATTTGAAATTTCGCTGACGGGGTCAGGACGGAAGGCATGTATCATATCCGGAAACTTCAACGGATCGCGGATGAAAAATATTTTCAGGTTATTGCCGACCAAATCCCAGTTTCCATCCTCCGTATAGAACTTTACGGCAAAACCGCGCGGGTCGCGGAGCGTTTCGGGCGAATGCCTTCCATGTATGACCGTGGAGAACCTGACGAATACGGGCGTCCGCTTCCCGGCTTCCTGAAAAAGCTTCGCGCGGGTGTATTTGGCGATCGGCTCATCTCCTACCTTGCCGTAGGCTTCAAAATAGCCATGGGCGCCTGCTCCGCGCGCATGAACGACTCTTTCCGGAACCTTTTCGCGGTCAAAATGGGATATTTTTTCAAGCAGGTGGTAGTTCTCCAGAGTTACGGGACCACGGCTGCCTACGGTTCGTACGTTTTGATTATCGGCTATGGGATGGCCTTGGCGGTTTGTTAAAGTCATCTCATTCTCATTCGTACCCAACCTTTGATCGGCAGGCCCGCCCGTGCCCTCTATATTTGTTCCGCTGGTCATATTTCCATCCATCAAATCCAACCTCCATTGTGATCGTTGTACAGAACCATGTTTTGCCTTTGAAGCTGTTTTTATGCATTTAAGTTTTTCGTTCCGAACCGATATAATGAGAATAGTCACACATCCTTTACAGACGGAGACAGGGGAAATATGAAAAAAACCAGATATCAAAATTATGACGGCGTACAAAATACACATACATTTTCTGATATGGTCCGATGGTACAAAGAGAGAAAAGCCAAAATAAAAGATTTATCCACACTCATTCCTCAGGCGGAACATAAGGACATAAAGAGAATACAAGAAAACCGGACTTCATTTTCTATTACCTGGATAGGGCACTCCACCTTTTTGATTCAAATGCAGGGACTGAATATTTTAACGGATCCGGTATGGGCCAAGCGGATGGGCTTTGGCAGCAGATTGACAGAGCCGGGCATTCTGATCGGACAGCTTCCGGAAATCGACATCGTTTTAATATCCCACGGCCACTACGACCATCTGGATTTCGGCTCGATCAGGAAGCTCAAAGGATCGCCTGCATTTTATGTTCCGATAGGATTGAAACGGGCCTTTACCCGCAGAGGGTACCGTAACGTCATTGAAGCGAATTGGTGGGACCGGTTTACGCATAACGGGGTAAGCCTCTCTTTTGTACCTGCACAGCATTGGACAAGAAGAACGCTGTCCGACATCAACACGTCTCATTGGGGAGGATGGATTGTAGAGCATCCGGAGACGAACCAATCGGTTTACTTCGTAGGGGATACCGGCTACTTCAGAGGGTTTAAGGATATAGCCGACCGTTATGAGCTGGATATTGTCTTAATGCCTATCGGAGCCTACGAACCGGAGTGGTTTATGTCTATTTCCCATATCAATCCGGAGGATGCGGTCAAAGCCTTCCTGGAACTGAAGGGCAAGACGTGTATTCCGATGCATTACGGGGCGTACCGGCTTGCGGACGATACAGGACCGGAAGCTTTGGAACGGCTGTTTAAAGAATGGGACCGGCTGCGGTTAAATAAGGATAGGTTAAAAGTGATGGCATTGGGCGAGTCATATTGGATCACTTAGCATCATGCAGATAACCCCGCTTCTTTGGAGGGGGGGTTACGCTTTAAAAATTAATTACTTGACACAAATTTATTATTAATATATATTAGCTTACATAAAGTAACTATATAAATTATACGTAAGGAGGGAGGTTGAGTTATGGTTCCGGCTTTATTTTTAGCGCACGGGTCGCCGATGCTCGCCATAGAAGATACGGTCTACAGCGGCTTTCTGAATACCTTGTCCCGGCAGGTGCAGCCCAAGGCGATCGTGATTTTTACCGCGCATTGGGAAAGCGAGGTTCTCACCATTTCGTCCCTGGACGGCACATACGACACCATTTACGATTTCGGCGGATTTCCCGATGCGCTGTATCAGATTAAATACCCGGCCAAAGGTTCTACAACCATCGCCTCAAAGGTCGAAGAGCGGTTCCAACAACAGGGAATCCCGGTGAAAAAGGATACATCAAGAGGGCTGGATCACGGTTCATGGACTTTATTATATCGCATGTATCCAAAAGCCGATATTCCGGTGGTGCAAATTTCCGTTCATCCCTATCTGCCGCCGGACAAACAATTCCGGATTGGCGAATGCCTTCGGGAGCTGGGAGAAGAAGACATTCTGGTGATCGGCAGCGGGGTAACCGTTCATAATTTAAGGATGATTCATTGGGGGCAATCGGCTCCTGAGCCCTGGGCTATTGCGTTTGATGACTGGCTGATAGATAAGGTTGAAAAAAGAGACCTGGAGTCGCTTTTCAACTATGAAAAGCTTGCTCCGTATGCCCGTCAGGCTGTGCCCAGACCGGAGCATTTCGTTCCGTTTTTTATTGCGATGGGCAGTGGAAATCCGCAAAACACACCGAAGGTCATTCATCGAAGCTATGACCATGGAACATTAAGTTATTTAAGCTATCAATTTTGATGAAACGTCTATTTCTTGGGGGAGTATGAATCAATGAGTACAAAACATGAAGCGGGTTCGCTTATTTTGAGATTGGTACTGGGGATTTCTTTCCTGGTTCACGGATGGATCAAGTTTCAGAGCGGTATCGATAACATCGCCGGATGGTTCCAAAGTATCGGCCTGCCCGGATTTGCCGCTTATGCCGTGGCCGTCATTGAACTGGTTGGCGGTATAGCGCTTATTGTTGGAATCGGGACCCGTATCGTATCGGTATTGTTTGCTCTGATTATGGTAGGGGCCATCCTATTGGTGAAATTGGCGGCAGGCTTTGCCGGGAATGGCCAAATGCCCGGCTATGAATTGGATTTGGCTTTTCTGGCCATGGCGATTTATCTCGCATTGAACGGAAGCCGTTTATACTCGTTGGGAAGCCTGTTCGGCTCAAATCCAAAGAATGCTGCTTAAAAATCGTAATCATACAGATGGAGGTTCTTGCCCATGGGCGGGGCCTTTTCTTTTTTAGTGAGATCGCGGTCTCCCGTCCATCTGTTTGACATTGGCTTCAATAAGGTATATGATTTACCATGAACTAATTAAAAATTAGTAACCTATTTTTAATATGAATATGGGGGAGGATATGGCTTTTTGGTGCTCTAGTGCTCTAATGCGGATGTGAAGGGGGGGAATCCTATGACTCTTAAAATCAAAGTCTATTCCGATTACGTATGTCCGTTTTGTTATATAGCGGAGGTTCCGTTGGAAGAGGCCGTCAAAGGCAAGGATGTAGAGATCGAATGGATGCCTTTTGAGCTCCGTCCCTATCCAAACCCTACGCTTCGGCCGGAAGACGAATATTTACCCAGCGTTTGGAACCAGTCTGTGTATCCCATGGCGGCCCAATACGGTTTGCAAATGGTATTACCCAAGGTTTCGCCGCAGCCGTATACCCATTTGGCGTTTGAAGGGTATCAATATGCCAAGGAGCATGGGAAGGGCAATGCCTACACGCATCGGATGTTCAAGGCCTTTTTCCAAGAGGAGCGGGATATCGGTAAAATCGATGTGCTGACCTCATTGGCCGGTGAGCTGGGGCTGAATGAGCAGGAATTCCGCCAGGCTTTAGAAACCCGCAAATATCGGGAAATTCACCGGAAGGCCTTGGAGCATGCGGTTCAAGAGGCGCAAATTACAGCCGTTCCTACGATGGTGATTGGAGAAACGATCCTTCAAGGGGTCCGTTCCAAAGCATCGCTCGAAAAGGTTATTGAAGAAGAGCTTGCGAAGAAGCCGAGGCTGCTGGATTTTGCCGAAGGCATGGCCTGCGGAATCGATGGCTGTTAATCCGCGCCCGATGGCAGGCCGGAATAGCATTCAAACCGGCAGCAAAGAATAGCAATTGCATTTTGTCTTAAGACGAAAAAGGAGGCCCTATAGATGAAAGAACAGTTTAAGCCGTTATTCGAATCCTTTACTCTCAGAAGCGGAATTCATTTGAAAAATCGCGTGGTTCTTGCTCCGATGACCAATTTCTCCTCCAATCCTGACGGTACGGTCACGGACGATGAAATAAAGTATTACATCCGCAGATCCTCGGGAGTCGGTATGGTCATTACGGCATGTACGTATGTAACGGCCAACGGCAAAGGGTTTCCGGGAGAATTCGGTGCGGACACCGACGAGATGATCCCCAGCTTACGCCGCCTGGCCACTGCAATCAAAGAGCAAGGCGCCAAAGCCGTATTGCAAATCTTCCACGGCGGCCGGGCATGTCCGCCGGAATTAGTGCCTAACGGCGATATCGTCAGCGCAAGCGATGTAGCCATGAACCAGGAAGGCGCCAAAGCCCCCAGACCGCTTACGGATTCGGAAGTGGAGTCGATTGTCAAGGCCTTTGGAGAAACCACGCGAAGAGCGATTGAAGCCGGATTTGACGGCGTAGAGATCCATGGAGCGAACGGTTATTTGATTCAGCAATTTTTCTCACCGCATACGAACCGCCGGACCGACCGCTGGGGCGGCAGCGTTGAGCAGCGCTTGAGCTTCCCTCTGGCCGTTGTGAAGGAAGTCAAGAAAGCCGTGGCTTTGCATGCCAAGGAGCCGTTCATTGTAGGCTACCGTTTTTCACCGGAAGAAGAGGAGACGCCTGGTATTACGATGGCGGAAACCTTGGTATTAGTGGATGCTCTGGCGGATCAGGAGCTTGACTATCTCCACGTTTCTCTGATGGATTTCTGGTCAAAGCCAAGACGTGGAGTAGAGGATACAAGATCCCGTATCGAAATCATCAAAGAGCGCGCAGGAGATCGGGTGCCTGTGATTGGGGTAGGCTCGATCCATACCGCGGCTGATGCGGCGAAGGCTTTGAGCGTCGTTCCTCTGGTCGCACTCGGACGTGAATTAATCGTAGAACCGGATTGGGTAGAAAAAGTGGAGCAGGGCCGCGAAAGCGAAATCGCGACGACCCTGACAAAGGACGATCAGCAGCGTTTGGTCATTCCCGACCCGCTTTGGCAAGCGATTATAAACACACCGGGATGGTTCCCTGTCGTTGAATCTTCCTCTAAATAAGAATAGACCCGCAAGCTGCCGGCTTGCGGGTCTATTTTTTTACCTGATATGAGGTTCTCTTAAGGAGCAAGCTGCTGTATGCATTCGGGAACATCGTTCCTGGCATTTCCTACTAATGAAGGAACAGGATAGGCCTTCATTTCCTCTGCAGGATAAGGTTTGAGAAGAGGCATAAGCGCCGCCTCCGGGTCGTGTATATTCCTGTTTAACCAAACGGCCTCATCCTGCGGGCTTAAAATCACCGGCATCCGGTGATGAATGCCGGCAACCAGCGAATTCGCCGTTGTCGTAATAATGGTACAGCTATTGATCTTCTGCCCATCGGGAGCAATCCATGTTTCGTACAGGCCGGCCATGCTAAAGAGCTTTCCCGATTTCAGCATGATTCTCATCGGCTGCTTGCCCGCCTCCGTCTTTTTCCACTCAAAAAAGCTGTCTGCAGGAATCAGGCATCTTTTTCTTGCAAACGGAACTTTAAATGCCGGCTTGTCCTTCAAGGTTTCGGCGCGGGCATTGGCGAGCGCCGTTTTATCGTCTTTGGACCATGAGGGAATGAGCCCCCACTTCAACGGTCCTATCCGGTTATGGACCCCGTCGTTGATGACGGCTAAAACCGTCTGGGAAGGACTGATGTTGAACCGGGGTTGATGCCGGACCGAACCGGATAAGCTGGAGTAAAAATGGACCATCAATTCATCTAACGTAACGGTAAGCGTATATCTGCCGCACATAAAGCCTCCGTCATACCACAGTGGTTTTCTGTCTATTATACTACAGCCCCCTGTTCTTTTTGAAATGGAGTTTAGATTTTCTATAATTCGGAAACCATATGGGCAATAGGGGAGCTATAAGAGGTGGTGTGTATATGAAGGACCCGACATTTGCTATTCGGATTAATGACCAGGAATATACCTGTACCCCGAATCAAACGATTTTGGAGGTAGCCAAAGCGAACGAGGATTACATCCCGCACGTCTGTTATCATCCCAACTTGGGTGCGATTCAATCGTGCGATACGTGTATGGTGGAAGTAGACGGTGAATTAAAACGGGCCTGTGCCACTCCGGCTGTACCCGGGTTAAAGGTCTACAGCAAGTCCAAGCGGGCCAAGGACGCCCAAATGGAGGCCATACAGCGGATTTTGGAAAATCATGAGCTGTACTGTACCGTTTGTGACAATAACAACGGGAACTGCACCGTACATAATACGGCGGAATATTTGCAGGTCGAGCATCAAAAATACGAATTTTCGCCGAAACCTTACCCTCCGGACAACTCGCATCCTTTTTATCGCTATGAGCCGGATCAATGCATCCTTTGCGGCCGGTGCGTTGAAGCGTGCCAGGATCTGCAAGTGAATGAAACGTTAACGATTGACTGGAGTCTGGAAAAACCGCGGGTCCTGTGGGATAACGGGGTTCCTATCGATCAGTCCTCCTGTGTGTCGTGCGGACACTGCGTAACCGTATGCCCGTGCAATGCGTTAATGGAAAAATCCATGCTGGGTGAAGCGGGGTATTTGACGGGGCTCCCGAATACTCTCCTTTTGCCGATGATTGATTTGACCAAAAATGTGGAACCGGGGTATCAGGAGATCTTTGCCATCTCGGAAGTCGAAGCGGCGATGAGGACATCCCGCATCAAGCGGACCAAGACCGTTTGTACCTATTGCGGGGTCGGGTGCAGCTTTGAAGTGTGGACCAAAGACCGGAAAATTCTCAAAATCGAGCCGCAGGCGGAAGCCCCGGTCAACGGAATTTCGACATGCATCAAAGGCAAGTTCGGCTGGGATTTTGTCAACAGCGAAGAGAGATTAACGAAGCCGTTAATTCGCAAAGGGGATACGTTTGTCGAGGCGACATGGGATGAGGCTCTGACCTTGATTGCCGGCAAAATGAAAGAAATGAAGGAAACGTATGGCCCCGATTCGATCGGCTATATTGCTTCCTCGAAATGCAGCAATGAGGAGAATTTCATCTTTCAAAAGTTTGCCCGGGCTGTGATGGGAACGAACAACGTAGATAACTGCTCGCGTTATTGTCAGTCTCCGGCTACGGCGGGGCTGATGCGTACAGTGGGAATCGGCGGCGATTCCGGAACCATTGTGGATATTGCCAGTGCGGAATTGGTGTTGGTGGTCGGAGCGAACCCGGCGGAATCTCATCCTGTACTGGCTACGCGGGTCAAACGGGCTCATAAGCTCCACGGCCAGAAATTGGTGGTCGTCGATCTTAGAAAGCATGAATTGGGGGAGAGAGCGGACCTTTTTCTTCGCCCCAAACCGGGCAGCGATTTAATTTGGCTGTCTGCTGTGACCAGGTACATTCTGGAGCAAGGATGGGAAGATAAAGAATTCCTCAACCAACGGGTGAACGGTTTCGAGGAATACATCAAATCCCTGGACCTATACACGCTGGATTATGCAGAAGAGCAAACCGGACTAACCAAAGACGAGATCGTTCGAATCGCAACCATGATTCATGAGTCCAAAGCGACGTGTATTTTATGGGCCATGGGGATTACCCAGCATATGGGGGCGACGGATACCAGCACGGCGATATCCAATCTGCTGCTAATTACAGGAAATTATGGGCGCCCAGGTACAGGGGCCTATCCTCTGCGGGGACATAACAATGTTCAGGGGGCTTGTGATTTCGGGACGATGCCGGCATGGTTTCCGGGCTATGAGGCTGTACAAAACGACACCGTCCGGGCCCGGTATGAGCGGGCATGGGGCGTGAAGCTTCCGGAAAAACCGGGTATGAACAACCACCAGATGGTCGAAGGGATTCATGACGGCAAGCTGAAGGCCTTGTATTTGTTCGGGGAAGATATGGCGCTTGTCGATTCCAACTCGAATCACGTGCAGGCCGCATTCGAAAAGCTGGAATTTTTCGTGGTTCAGGATATTTTCTTTTCCAAAACCGCCCAGTTTGCCGATGTGGTGCTTCCCGCGGCGCCAAGTCTTGAAAAGGACGGGACATTCACCAACACGGAAAGAAGGATTCAGCGCTTTTACAAGGTGTTCGAGCCTCTTGGCGATTCCAAGCCCGATTGGGAAATCATTCAAGAGATGGCTAACCGTCTTGGGGCTAATTGGAACTACAAGCATCCGTCCGAGCTGATGGATGAGGCGGCAAGCCTCGCGCCTGTTTTTGCAGGGGTCAGTTATGAACGGCTGGAAGACTGGAAGAGCCTGGTGTGGCCCGTGGCGGCCGACGGAACGGATACACCTCTGTTATACACGGAGAAGTTCGCGTTTCCCGACGGAAAGGCCAGATTGTTCCCGGTGGAATGGACACCGCCGTATGAAGCTGGAGAGGAATTCGATTTGCATTTGAACAACGGCCGATTGCTTGAGCATTTCCATGAAGGAAACATGACCTACAAATCCAAAGGGATATCGCATAAGGTGCCTAGCGAATGGGTGGAGGTATCGCCTGAACTGGCTAAAGAACGCGGCATTGATCATGGCGCATTGGTTCGTCTTACCTCGCCCTATGGCAAAGTGGAGGTGCGGGTAGAGGTGACGGACCGGGTGAAAGGCAATGAATTGTATATGACGATGAATTCGGCGGAAGACCTGTCTGCGGTGAATCGTTTGACGAGCAGCTATCACGACCGGATTACGCACACGCCGAATTTCAAAGAAATGGGAGTGAAGATGGAAGTATTGGAACCGAAGGGGAAGCGGCCGCTTCCGCCCGTGAACCATCGTTTTGGGCATCGTGTACCGCAGCTCGGCGTAAAGGTAGAGGAAAAGTGGAAGCGTTCCGACTATACGCCGATTCCGGAGATCATTGACGGGGGGGACAGCCGTGGCGAAGGCGATTACCAACATTGAAAAGCACATACCCGATCAGGCGGAGCAAGAGGCACAAGCGGTTCGGCACATCGTACAAGCTGCCGCGGGCTCTCCCGAGCCGCTGGTCAAATTGCTGGATATCCTCCAGGAACTGGACCGGCTGGGCGTGCTGGATGCAATTCAGGGAATATTGAAAAACAGCGAACAAATCGCTTCCATCGGGATCCATCAGTTGAATAAACCCGGTGCTCATCGAATCATAAAGAATGCGATAGGGGCCGTTCAATTTTTGAGCCGGTTGGACCCGGACAAGCTTCAAACGATTTTTCACGGCTTGTCCGCCGGCGTAGAATATGCCGCCGACGATTCGCCAACCAAGAAGCAGGGATTATGGGAGATCATCAAAACATTGCGCGAACCCGAAGCCGGCGCATCGCTATCCATGATGACGAAATTTTTGCAGGGGATGGGCAAAGGGCTGAAGGAATCTCAGTAACGGTGATGAACGGGGTGCAGCAGACATGATTACAAAAACGGTAGTCGTTCAAGGTATGGATGACCAGGAGGATGTCAATAAAGTCCGACTCGCCCTGCATGAGGTTTGGGGTGTCGACAGCGTGGAGGTCAGCTTAAGTAAAAAAAAGGCTACATTTACCTATGACGAGACGGCTGCCTCCTTTCGTGATTTCGAGCAGGCCGTTCATGAATTGGGGTATGAAATCAAGACGGAGGATGGCGTTGCGGAATAACATTTGCATGATTGACGTACCCGAAATATGGCAGGAGGAAATGACGTATGCCCATCATCTGTGAAGTTTGCGGAAGTATCGAAGATTCCGGGGAGTGGATTGCTCCAAACGATCATCTCCACGTTTGTGCAAATTGTGTGACGGATCGGCAGCCGCCTGACCTATCCGGGCTGCAGGATGAGGAAAAATAGCGCAGTGATAAGGAAAAGGGCTGCTCAAGCGTGAGGCAGTCCTTTTTGCACTTGCATAAACTAATAATGTTAGTTATATTAAAACTAATATCATTAGTTTTTGTGACAAGGAGATGGTTCCATGAGAATCATTCGGGAAAATAGCTTATACCAATTGACGTTTTTGTCCCGCATTTTCCCCGTGAACTGTTATTTGGTGGAGGAAGATGACGGTTTGACGCTGGTGGATGCCGCACTGCCTTACAGCTCAAAGGGAATTATGCAGGCGGCCGCTCAGATCGGCAAGCCGATCACCCGGATCGTATTGACCCATGCGCATGATGATCACGTAGGCGCTCTCGACGCGCTCAAACAAGTGCTTCCCGATGTTCCCGTGCATATTTCCGCAAGGGATGCGCGGCTGCTTGCCGGAGACCGCACGTTGGAGCCCGGCGAGCCGGATACCCCAATTCGCGGCGGCATCTCGGGTAAAGTTCGGACGAGGGAGGACGTTCGTCTTCAGGAAGGAGACCGGATCGGTTCACTGCTTGCTGTAGCGGCGCCGGGGCATACGCCGGGCTCGATGGCTTTTCTCGATACGCGCACGCATGCGCTCATCGCCGGCGATGCCTTGCAGACCAGGGGCGGTATTGCGGCAGCCGGACAGCTTCGGCCATGGTTCCCTTTTCCTGCCTGGGCTACATGGAATAAGCAGGCGGCGCTAGAGAGCGTACTCAAGCTGAGGGACTACCGTCCTTCGCTGCTTGCGGTGGGTCACGGACGCATGCTGAGGGAGCCCGAAGCCGCTATGGATCGCGTTATTGCTGAAGCAGGCGGAATCTGAAGCATCATCAATCGTTCTAGTAAAGGAGCAAATGGTATGTCCCCAAGAATCGGCCTCGACTTGCCAACCATTATACAAGCCGCTGCAGAAATTGCCGATACGCAAGGCGTCGATGAAGTGACTCTGGCCTCGCTTGCCGGCAAATTAAAGATTCGCCCCCCGTCGCTCTACAATCATGTGAACGGGCTTCACGACTTGCGCAAAAAGCTCGCGATCCATGGCCTCGAGCAGCTCCGCATCGTATTGACGCGCGCTGCGGTAGGACGCGCAGGAGATGAGGCGGTGCGAGCGCTCGGTGAAGCTTATGTAGCTTTTGCCAAAACCCATCCCGGATTGTATGAAGCGACCCTTCGCGCGCCCGAGCCGCAGGACCCTGACGTCCAAAAGGCGGGAGCGGAAATCGTGGATCTGGTCGTACGCGTGCTTAGGGCTTACGATCTGGAGGGGGAAGCGGCGCTTCACGCTGTACGAGGCTTGCGCAGTATTCTCCACGGCTTCGCCTCGCTTGAGCAGCGTGGAGGCTTCGGACTCCCGCTCGACCTCCATGTGAGCCTTCGTTTTTTGCTCGATACCTTTTTGGCCGGAATCCATAAAATGAAACCGGGCGGGAAAACATTCGGATGAGTTTTCGTTTCCTTTGTAGCGGGCTAGGTGCAGAAATTGTATAATATGGATGTATCTGCAGGGTAAAATAGGAAGGGTGAGTTTAATGAATCCGCAAACGGCTAGATTGTTAAACCTTATACAGTTGATATCCGAGATCGGAATTGCTGCTGGTTATTTGATCGGTATGATTCCTTTGGCATACGCCTGGTCGGGTACTTGGGTCGTTCCGCTGGCGGTCGTTAACTTGATCATTGCGTTATTGACCTCTAATGGAACCCTCGTGATGACCATCATTAATGTCGTGCTTTCACTGGTCAGCTGGATTCCGATTGTCGGCTTCGTGACCCGGATCGGCGGGAGCATCGTATCCGTCATAAACATCATGAACCTCCGCCAGCGTGTCTAAAGGCTCCGGCCTTCAGACGCTGTCGGGTGGCCGATTACGTTTTTGCGGCCAAGCTTTCTGTGGACCGAATGGTTCTTGCCCGAAAGGCTTCTACAAGAAGCTTTTCTTTTTTTTTGCGCCTTTTTTTGCGGCGTATGGGGATAAGGCGGGCAAATCCGCCACCGGCAGAACACCGGAAACGGATAATACTTAATATTTTGGTTACGTTATAAACATCATCCAGTATGTTAGGAGTCAGACGATGATCAGTAACCGCGAACTGAAAGGCCAGATGGATCAATTAGCCGAACAAAACCAGTATTTGACGGAAGAACTGGAGCAAATCAAGGCATTATTGAAACAGCAGGCGAAAAAAAATCAAGGACAACAAGCTTCTAACCAAGATTCACAGGATAGCGGCGGAAGCTCCGCCAGTTCCGGGGGTTCCAATGGCAATAGCATCTCCGATCTGGCCAACGATTTCAGCAAGCTCAAAGATTTAACGAGCCAATTGGAGAACAAGATGAACAATTATATTGCCCAGCAATCCTCCACTAAGCCGATGAGCGACGAAGATGCCGTCAATCTCATCTTAACGATGATGAACGGGATGATCGACTGGTCGATGGACCTCCTTTCGAGGTCGTCCAATTCATCGAATTCACAGCAATAGAACCGCTCACGGCTGACCGTCCCCGTCAAGGGGACGTTTTTTTTATGCGGCTCCGCTGCCTGACGACTGCGCTGCCAAGCCGATTTTCAATCCAGCATCCGCCGAGTGCATGGATTCAGCCGCTTCACTCAATATTCCATGGTGATGACCGGAACGCCCAAGGTGACTCTCTGTTTGCCCGTGTCGGAATGTTCATGGACGGCTGCCTGAAGGTTCATTTGCCGTTCTCCCGTAAGCAGTCGGGCCTTAAGATCGCGAGAAAAATAAGAGACGCTGACCGTCCCGTTGTCCGTATAGCGTTCTACTTCTGCCGCATTCAACAGCTGCGGCAGCCGCTGCAGAAATTCGCCTGCAGCCGCATGTTTTCCCCGCAGCTCCCCTTGAACCATCACATTCCACTGGACCGGCATGTTCAAGGAAGCCATTTTTTGCTCAAGCTCTTGCTGCAGCTCCAAAATGTGCGCCAACCCTGTTTCGCTATCCGTTTCCAGGCTGAGGACAAGGTACGCTGACCGGTCCTGCAGGGTGCCCGTATAAAGCAAGGAAAGCACTACGTCATGCAGTGTCTTCGTCGTTTTGTATGCCAGATGATCGGCCTCATGCGCAAGCTGATGATTGACAGGCAGACCGAATACCGTGCTTAATTCCGCGGCTGTCTCGGCAAAATCCTCTTTATTTATGAACGTGGAATAAGGGCTGAATTGTTTGATAAGCACCTTTTTATTACCTTCCATGACCCGGTCGGATAACGATAGCAGCCGCTGAGCGTCAGATTTCGCATTGGCGCTGACATCGAATCCCTTCCAAATCAATAGTGCAGCTATGATCATCCCTATAAAAAACCATCTGGATTTCATGATACCGGACCTCCCGTGAATACTTGACATACTCTAAGGATGACCCAATCTGGCAATCTTTAAACATCGATTGATAGATTACGAGAATCGTCCTTCCTCTTGCCGTTTAACGTGACGTACCCATGATGTTCCTTACCTCTTCCATAGTCGGCATACCGTCTAGTATTTTCGGTTGTTTCACGGCTATTCCTCCTTATTTGAGATCCACAGTCTGCTCCACAGATCAGGGACATCCGCCATCCCCTTTTTTGTCATGATTGCGGCAAATAATCTAGGACCCGAAGTGCTGTATCCCGAGCCACTGCTTCACGAGCAGAGCATGATCGCTGGTGTGATCGATATACGGTGCGTTAGCGGAAGAGAACAGCATGAAATCTTGCCCCCAATGACCGGCACAGCCGACATGAATCCAATGATGCATAAAAGACGCAAATCATAACCTAGCCGCCAGCCGTGCATGATCCCGTCCATGGACAAATAAATGACCTCTCCGCTCGTTTGATCAATGCCAAAATAGCTTCCGTTTCCGTGGCTGCAAAACAGCAGGGAGTCGGCCCAATGGGTTCTGCAGCCGTTCTCGTCAAGGTAGTCCAGATCCTCCCTGAGCTGCTCCAAAGCCGTCAGTTGATCCAGATCCCACAGCCCGCAGTCCAAATAACCGCCGCTGTAGATGGACCTTTCCTTGAATTCAGGCACGTTTTCGTTGTCGCTTTGATAAGTCCGGGCATTTTTTCGCAGGACAAGACGCTCCGACTCGTCTAAAAACCAATGAAACCTCACCTGTTTCGAGAAACCGCTAAGCACGCTGCGCATCGATTCCGGAAGCCTCCTGCCGAGCGTTGGACTCGACGTCAGCGCGAAACTGCTCTTCCGGCATGCGATAGTCTTTAGCGGTTGAAGGGTTTCCGTCCCGTATACTCATCAGTATATGAAACAGGTATCTCATACTCATGGCTTCACTCCTCCAAATTAATAGTATTGAAAAAAAGGAGGGATTTCCAGTTTCATTCCAAACTTTTCTTTATAGCAGCAACTTTTAAATGAGCTTTCTCGTCATAGGATTTATGCGGATAATACGATGCTTAGGAGGATCGCAATGGAAGGGTTACGATCAGAGAGAATAAAGGGGGTCCGTCGGCTGCTGCTCCTGCTGCTTGCGCTTTGCATGACCTTTCAAATCATGGCAGGAACGGTTGGCGCAGCGCCGGCTACTTCCGGAGTCGAACTGCAAATTCAGACGGGCATCGACGGAAAAATGAAGGAAGGCCGATGGTTTCCTGTCAAATTCACGCTGACCAGTCCACATGAGGATATAAGCGGTGATTTGGTCGTACAAGTGGCAAGTCAGACGGGAGGCAAGGATATCACCTACGTGAAGCACGTCGAGCTGCCCAGGCAGAGCACGAAAACCGTATGGATGGCGCTGCCGGGCATGACCCTGAACAGCCGCAATAATGTCGTGAAGCTCTATCAGGGTCCGGTAGAAGGCGGGACATTAGTGCCGATCTCAAAAGGCAGCAATTATATTGAAACGGTAAGCGTGCGTTCTACCCAGGTAGGGGTGCTGGCACGCGATCCCGATACGCTGAATTTTTTGTCTCTATTGAATACGCAGGGCTATGACGTGAGTGTATCCCGCTTGAATGTGGCGGACTTTCCCGCGGAAACCATGATGCTCGACGGTCTGGATGCGATTGCGATTAATGATATAGCTACCGACCAGCTCAGTCCGGAGCAGGTACAGGCGATTAACGGCTGGGTGGCCAGAGGGGGAAGCTTGATTCTGGCCGGCGGCGCGGGATATGCCAAGACGGCCAAAGCATTCGAAAGCCTGTCTCCAGTCACTTACCAAGGCACGATCTCTTTAAGCAAGCTGGGCTCTCTGGAGAACTTGGCGGCCAAAGAGCTGACCCTGACGGAGCCGTTTACGGTGTCCTCCGCTGCGGTGAAGTCCGGGAATGTGCTTGCGCAGGAAGGACAGGTTCCGCTGCTTGTGAGCAAAGAGGTGGAAAAAGGCCGGGTCTGGTACGCAGGATACGATTTATCCTTGCAGCCGCTGGCATCATGGACGGGCAATCCGAAGCTGTGGGAGCAGGTGCTTCAACCCCACCTGGTTACCTCCGCGGCTAAGAACGGATTCCAGACCAATATCATGAACCGGTACTGGGACCTGCAGTATATTCTCGATTTTTTCCCGTCGATGAGGATGCCATCCTTCTTTTTATTGCTGACGCTGTTTCTGGTGTACGTCCTGATAGCGGCGCCATTGTTATATTTACTGCTGAAACGATTGGATAAACGCGAATGGGCCTGGGTCATCATTCCCGTCCTTTCCATCATCTCCAGTATCGGTATATTTAGCGTAGGCGCCTCGGACAAAAGCTCCGTAATGACTCACACGCTGAATACGCTGGAGCTCAGCGGGAATGGCCAAGGCACGCGAAGTGCGGCAACGGCGGTATTCGTTCCAAGCGGCGGAACCTATGAGCTTCAGCTGCCGAAATCGGCTAAAGTGGTATCGTTCAGTGAAAACCGCGGATCGATGAATCAGAATGGCGAACTGGCCGGGGCAACCGATCAATATTTGTACATGGATGAAGCTGCACGTCTTGTGTGGACGGATGTGCCTTACTGGTCCGTCCGCAAAGCTCAGGTGGAGCATGCGGAAAGCGAGCCTCTTGGCCAATTTGATGTGGCGGCGAGCATTGACCAAAACGGAATCAAAGGCGAAGTGACGAACCAAACCAAGTCGGACTTAACGAACGTCAGCTTGATCTATAACCGCCAGCTGTTTGCCGTCGGCGATTTGAAGGCGGGAGAGAAAAAAACGATCGGCGGCAGCATCAATACGATACCGCAAGGCTATATCGATTTCGGCCAGTTGATGTTTCCATATAACCATACCGGAGGGCCGGATGTATTCAACCGGGAGCGGCAAATGGTCAATGCCTACATGAACAGGCTGTGGAACACCGGTGCAGGCGGTGAAACTATGATCATCGGTTGGAGCAAGGATAACGAATCGTTGTATCAGGTCAACGGCCGGAAGGCGCAATCCGACCAACTGAACATGTGGGTGCAGGAAGTGAAGCTTCAAGTGGTGCAGGGAGACAAGATCTCCATCCCTTACGGATATTTGAGTCCGTCCATTGTACAGAACAATCTGCAGCAGATGCATCGCGAGCCGGACGGCAATATGTTTGCCGGCAGCGGCGATTTCACGTTCGAATATAACCTCCCGGTCATTCCGGGGGCACAGTACGATACGCTTCGCATTCAGAGCGCCGGAGGCTTGCCGCCTTATTTATCGCTGCAAATATGGAACGAGGCCAGGAAGGATTGGGATCCGCTTGATTTGCGTTCGGTGTTCGTGCTGCAGGACGGCCGGCAGAACGATATGCTGATCGGAGGCCGGACGATTAGGCTGAAGGCTACGGTGACGCAGGATCTGAGCTTCCGTTATCCGCAAGTGTCTTTGGAAGGAACGGTGAAACGATGACCACGCCTATGATCGAAATTGAGAACTTAACCAAAACCTACGGCAGCTTCACAGCGCTGAAATCGATGAGCATGTCGATTGCCAAAGGAACGGTTTTTGGGTTTGTCGGACCAAACGGCGCGGGCAAATCGACGACGATGTCGATCCTCGCGACGTTGCTTGCACCGACCTCCGGGACGGCGAAGGTTGGGGGTTACGAGGTTACGCGGCACCCGCAGGAAGTACGCAAGCTGATTGGTTATATGCCGGATTTCTTCGGCGTGTACGATCATTTCAAGACGACCGAGTATTTGCATTTTTACGGTGCGAGCTACGGGATTCCCCGGGCGGAGCGGGAAAAAATGATTCCGCAGCTGCTCGAGCTTGTCAATCTGACGGACAAAGCCGACTTTTACGTCGACTCGTTATCCAGAGGAATGAAACAGAGGCTGTGTCTGGCGCGGTGTCTTGTCCATGATCCCGAGCTGCTGATCCTCGACGAACCGGCATCGGGGCTGGATCCCCGGGCCCGTATTGAGATGCGGGAAATTTTAAAAGAGCTGAAATCGATGGGCAAAACGATCATGATCTCCTCGCACATTTTGCCGGAGCTTGCGGAGATGGTTGACGAGATTGGCGTCATCGAGCATGGCGAACTGATCGCCAAGGGTAAGGTACAGGACATCCAGAACCGGATGCGAACCAATCGGACGCTGCATATCCGGCTCATGGAGGGAGAAAAGGAGGCCGCGGAATTTTTGCGCGACCAGCCGCATGTCTCGATGGTGCTGGAGGATGAACAAGGCGTGCACGCGCATTTCGGCGGTCAGGATGAAGAGCAGGCGGAACTCCTCGGCGCTTTGATAGCCAAAGGGTTTCGGATCGTATCCTTTAGCGAGGCGCAGACGAATCTGGAGGATGTATTCCTGGAAATCACCAAAGGAGGGGACTCGGCATGATGGATCGCATGTCTTGGCGCAGCAAGCTGATCAACCCCGTGCTGGATAAGGAGTTTCGCTTGCGGATGAGAACGTTCCGTTCGCCGCTGGCGCTCATGTTCTACCTGCTTACGATCGGGCTTATAGCGCTGGGCTTCATTTATTTGAACATAGGCGGGTTTCGTGGTGGTCCGGTCGGCTTCAACCCGAATCAGAGCCGTGAAATGTTCTATGTATTGAGCGTGGCGCAGCTCGTCCTCATCGCTTTCATGACACCGGGCTTGACGGCGGGCGTGGTCAGCGGAGAAAGGGAAAAGCAAACGCTGAGCATTCTGCTCACCACGCAGCAAAGCTCGGCTACGATCATTTTAAGCAAGCTGGTCTCCTCGTTAAGTTTTATGCTGCTTGTCATTCTGGCGACGCTGCCGGTGTACAGCATCGTCTTCTTGTTTGGAGGCATCTCGCCGAAGCAGCTTGTACTTGTCTTTTTGTTTTACGTGTTTACCATGTTCGTACTCGGGGCGTTCGGTGTGATGTTCTCGACACTGGTCAAACGGACGATGGTATCGGTTATCGTGACGTATGGCTTCACGATGTTCATTTTCGGGGCAACGGGGCTGCTATTCTTGTTTCTTCAAGGCTTGATGAGGCAGATTTATCAAAGCAGCACTGCCACTTACTCCTGGATCGGCTACGTGCTTGGGTTAAATCCGGTGGCGGCGCTGTTGAGCCTGTTTGAGCCGGATATTTCAAGAGAGGCGTTTCGTACGTGGAATAACAACAGCTCCGTGATGAATCAAGCCCCTCCGATTGAGCTGTGGCAGGAGTTTGTGGCGGTTTATGCCGTGCTGGCGGTAGCAGCGGTCTTGATCAGCATCCGGTACATTCGTCCGGTGCTCAAGAAACGAAGAAAATAAGGAGGCGGCAGGATGGACGGAAGGCGTTTGTTGGAGCTGCTGAAGCCTGTACGGCTTCGTTTGCAGTGGCTGCGTACGATCGAGACGGGCTTGCTCGGGGCGGTGGTCGGCGCCGCGGCGGGCCTGCTGCTGACGGCAGCCGCCTGGATGCTGCCTGTAGCCTATTACCGGGTGACCGCGGCCGCTCTTGTACCGGCAGGGATGATGGCAGGCGCCCTTTACGTGCTCCTGCTGCGCAGAGTGACGCCGGAGACCGCCGCCGGGACGGTGGATGCCTCGGGCGGGGACGATACGGTCCGAACCGCGCTGGAATATTTGCGTGAAGATACGCCCATCGCACGGATGCAGCGCGAAGGCGCGATTCGTTACGCAGAGGCGTATGCGGCGCAAATGCCCAAATGGGAACTCAGTCCACTGCTTCGGAAAAGGCTGTGGATCGCGGCGGCCAGCGTGGCTGTGATGGTTATTGCGGTTGCCCTGCCCAGTCCGATGGACCATGTTGTAGCTCAAAGACAGGAGGAAGCCCAATGGATAGACGAACAGCAGCAAAAGGTTGAAGAGCTGAAGGCGGATATCCCGGAGGAGCTGACTCCGGAAGGCAAAAAAACGCTGGAGGACAGCCTGAACCGGCTGGAGGAAGGCTTGGAGCAAAGCAAGACCGCGACGGAAGCGCTGGATGAGATGGAGAAGGCGATGAAGGAATTGGACGGAGAAGCGAAGGAGCTCGAAAAGAAGCAGGTGAAGGCTGAACAATGGGCAGAGCGTTTGAAGCAGGAGCCCATGCTGAAGGATGTTGGCGAGAGCCTGCGGCAGATGGATGAGAATGCTCTTCAAAAAGGTATGGAGCAGCTGCGGAGCCAGATGCTGAAGCTCACGCCCGAACAGAAGCAAGCGCTCGCGGAGCTGCTCGAGAAGCTGGCGGCTTCGGCGTCCAATCCGGATGCGGAGAAGGAAAAGCAGCTGCGGGAGACGATGGAGCGTGCGGCTGCCGAGCTGAAGGCTAATGCGAAAGCGTCCGCTGAAGGCGCTGCTGTGGACCCGAAGCAGCTGGAAGAGCAGCTGAAGCAGCTTGAGCAGCAGCTCTCCGAGGCGCTGAAGCAGCTGCAGCAAAATGCCGCGCAGCATGCGGCTTCGGCGCAGCAGGCAGCCGGCATCGCGCAGCTCGGCCTGCCGATGGCCGGGCAGCTTGCGGGCCAAGGCGCAGCATTGCCATCGGCATGGCTGCCGGGCGGCCTCGCGAATGCGCTGGCCGCTGCCAGCGGCGCCGCCAGCCCGGGCGGGACGCAGCCGGGGGCCGGGACGCAGCCGGGAGCTGGCGCGGGAGCAGGTGCGGGCACCGGAGCCGGTACAGGAGCAGGAGCAGGAGCCGGAGCAGGTGCAGGAGCCGGAACGGGCGGGCTGCAGGGCGGTTTCGGCAGCGGGCACCGCAATCTGGTGGCAACGCCGCGCGTTTTTGAGGGCTCGGGCAACATACAGTCCGACCAAGGCCCGATAACGGGTGGCGGAGGCGAGCTGCAGAAAGGCGGCACATCCCCGATGATCGACGGAACGTCCAGACCGTACGAGGAAGTGTTTTCCGAATACGAAAGGGAAGCCAAGAGCGCATTGGATCGTCACCCGCTGCCTCAGAACATGCAAAATCTGGTGCGGGATTATTTTACGGAGATTCAGCCGAACCCTTGACGGATGTCAAATCGGCACGAGGAGGAACCGTTCATGATAGAAACAAGAGAGCAAGTCGAAGCGTGGGGGGCGACGATCACTGCGGTCAAGGAACAGATCGGCCGGGTGATCGTCGGGCAGCAGGATGTAGTGGAGCAGCTGTTGTGGTGTATTTTTGCAGGGGGACACGCATTGCTTGAAGGGATACCGGGACTCGGCAAAACGATGCTGGTGCGAACGATTGCCGATACGCTCGATATGAGCTTCTCGCGCATCCAGTTTACGCCCGACCTGATGCCGGCCGACATCACAGGAACAAACGTAATCCAGTTCGGTTTGAAAGGTGAAACGTCTTACCAATTTCAGCCGGGTCCGATTTTCGGCAATCTCGTCCTGGCCGATGAGATCAACAGGGCGACGCCGAAGACGCAAAGCGCGCTGCTGGAAGCGATGCAGGAGAAGACGGTGACAGTCGGGGCGGAGACGCATCGGCTGCCAAATCCGTTTTTCGTGCTTGCAACGCAGAACCCGCTGGAGAACGAGGGGACGTATCCTCTGCCGGAGGCGCAGCTCGACCGGTTTTTGTTAAAAATCAACGTATCATACCCCAGCCGGGACGAGCTGAAGGAGATTGTCCGGCGGACAACGGCTTCGCATGAAGCGACGGCGGAGAAAACGGCGGATGCCGCGGCCTTGTCGGCCATACAGCAGGGGGTCAAAGAAATCCTGCTGGCTGAAGAGGTGCTGGATTACGCTGTACAACTGACGATGATGACGCATCCCGGAGAGCAGGGGGTGCCGGACTCGGTGAAAAAATATGTACGGTTCGGCTCGGGCCCGCGCGGTCTGCAGTCGATCATTTCCGCAGCCAAGGTGAGGGCGCTGACGGCCGGAAGGCTGCACGTATCGGTGAACGACATCCAGAAGGTGGCTCTGCCGGCGCTCCGCCATCGGATCTTCCTGAACTTTGAAGGTCAGGCGATGGGTGTGGGAACCGATGCGGTGATTGAGGATATCTTAGCCGCAGTGGAGAAGCGGAAATGAGCGCGTCGGATTTAGGGCTGGATCCGAAGCTGTTGCTGCGGCTGGAGCAGATGTCGCTTGTGGCCAAGCGGCGCACCCGCGGTACGATGCAGGGCAAACGGCGGTCGAAGCAACTGGGCGCTTCGCTGGAGTTCGCCGACTATCGCATGTACGCGCCGGGCGATGACATCCGCCGTTTCGATTGGGGTGCATACGCCCGTACGGGAAAGCCGTTCATCAAGCAGTTCATGGATGAACAGGAGCTTCAGGTGAACTTGTATATCGATGTCACTCGTTCGATGGGCTTCCCGCTGGAAGAAGCTGCGGGAAACAAGCTGATGTACGCCCGGCAGCTTGCTGCTTGTATCGGTTATATGGCGTTGTCCGGCTATGACCGGGTTAGCGCCCGCCTGTTTAGCGACCGGATTGTGCGAGAGCTCCCGATGCTGAGAGGCAAGGGCTCTGTACATCGGCTGTTCCGTTTTTTGTCGGAGGCGGAAGCGGAATCGGGAGGGAATATAGCCGATGCCGTGATGAAGCCCGGAGCCATACCCAGGCAGCCGGGGATGACATGGATTTTTTCCGATTTTTTATATGAATCCGGTATTGAAGAGGCGTTAAACTATTTGCTGGCCGCCCGGCAAGAGGTCGTCGTGGTGCAGGTGCTGTCGGAAGAAGAAGTGCGGCCGGCGCTGACAGGCGATCTTAGGCTGATTGACAGTGAATCCGGAACCGGCAAAGAGGTGGCCGTCACCGCCAGGGTCATCGAAGCTTATCAGGCTGCAATCCGGCAGTATACGCATGGCTTGAAGCAGTTTTGTCATGAGAGAGGCATGACGTACGTGCTTGCGACGACAGATGTTCCGGTAGCGGATGCCGTTTTGCGTTCGCTGCGGGAACACGGCCTGCTGCTGTAAAGGTTCGGAGCATCGGGAAAGAGCAAATCGCGAACGGAGGTGATCGCCAGATGCAATTTCAATCGCTTGTCAGCTTATGGTTTGGCTTGACGCTGCCGGCTATCGTTCTGATGTATTTGCTTAAGCGCAAATATGTCGATACCGAGGTGCCGAGCCATTTGCTGTGGAACAGGGTGCTGCGCAGCCTCGAAGCGAACCGCCCTTGGCAGCGGCTGCGCAATCAGCTGCTGCTGATTTTGCAGCTTCTCACGGCGGCGTTGCTGGTGCTCGCGCTGATGCAGCCATGGATATGGGCCGAAAGCGGTGCGAAAGGGCATCTCGTGCTCGTGCTGGACCGTTCGGCCAGCATGGATGCGCTCACTCCGGATCCGGAGCACTCGAAGGAGAAGCTGACAAGACTGGAGCTCGCCAAGCGCAAGGCGGCTGATGTAGTCAAGGGTGGAGCGAACGGCAGCGCCGTTACGGTCATCTCCATGGGCAGTCAGCCGGAGGTGCTGGTCTCAAGAGAAACAACGGCGGATACGGTTCTGGCTGCTATAGCGGGTATAGAGCCTTTTTACGGGAGAACGGCTTACAAGGAAACGATGTCTTTGGCGGCCGCTTTGACTCAGGACGATACGGACGCGGAAATTCGGGTATTGACCGATGCAGTGTGGAGTGAAGGCACGGAAGGGTTAACGTTCCGTGTACCCGTTCGGGTTGAGCCTGTCGGAGCCAATCCGGCGAACAACGTCGCCATCGTACAGTTCGGCGTGAGGAACGGCGCAGACGCGGCGGGAGGCTCCGCCGTCAGCGGCGTCGCCGCTTTGAAAAACACGGGGAGCGGGAAGCTGGATACGGACGTCACCCTGTATGCCGGCACTTCTGCCGCGGAAACGGTACGGATTCAGCTTGAACCTGGCGAACAAAGGACGCTCCATTTTGACAATATACGAAGCTCGGAATATTACAAGCTGTCGGTGGATGCCGAAGATGATTATGCGGCGGATAATCAAGCCTATGCTTTTTTGTCCGGTGAGCGCAACCGCAGGGTGCTGCTGCTGACCGAAGGGAATTTGTTTCTGGAAAAAGCGCTGCAGCTCGCAAGGGCCGAGGTCATTAAGGTGCAGGCCGCAGGGATGGCTGCACCTCCCCAAGGCGATTTCGATCTGGTCGTTGCGGATCGGCTTGCGAGCGGCGCCGCTGCCGGAGAGGCTTGGCAGCGGCTGTTCCACGAGAAACCGCTCTGGTCCATTCGCAGCGGCTACCAAGGGGAGGAGGTCCGTCCGCCTCAGGCCGATTACCGGATCGGCGAGCATCCCGTGACCAAATATATCCGCTTTCAGGATACGCATATCGCCAAGCTCCTGCCCATCGATCCGAAGGATCAAGCGGCCTGGGGTCAGCCGGTCGTATCGGCCGGCTCACAGCCGTTGATCGTCGCAGGTATGGAGAACGGCCGTCCGAGGCTGCTGTTTACCTTTGATTTGCAGCAGTCCGATCTGCCGCTGCGTCCGGAATTTCCGATCCTGGTGCAGAATGCGGTCGATTGGCTGGGAAGTGCCCAAAGCGCCAGTTTGGGGCATGTCATTGCGGGTGAGAAAACGGACATCCCGATTGTTGCCCAAACCGTCTCAGCCCACTGGGTGCCGATGGAGCTCGCAGGATCGGCTGCAGGTGAATTACAAGCTGCAGGGCAGTCTTATCTCCCCGCCGAACAGGCGGATGGAGCCGTGCTAAGCCGTCAGAGTGTCCCGAATCGTCCGGGGCTTTATCAATTTGTAGAAAAGGGAGAAGACGGAAGCGAGCGGAAAACGCTTTTGGAAGTATCGGCCGATCCGGGAGAGTCAGCCATCGGAGAACGTAGGGAACTATCGTTCACCAGCGCTTCATCGAGCCCCCCTGCGACCGAACAGGGCGGAGCTCAGGCGCTGACGGAAGAACGTGAAGGAGAGTCGCCATATCCGCTGCTCCCATGGATTATCGGCTTGGTTATGTTGATCGTTTTGGCGGAATGGGGGGTGTACCATCGTGGGAATTCAATTTCGTGAGCCCTGGTTTTTGCTGCTGCTCATTCCGTTGGCGGGCTTTGCCGTTTGGGCCTGGCGATCCAAGCTGCGCATGGAAGACAACCGAAAACGGCTGGCGGTCGGGCTGCGTACACTCATCCTTTTGCTGCTGCTTACAGCGCTGGCAGGCATGCAGTGGTTTGTTACATTGGAGCGGCAAGCCGTATTTTACATCGTTGACCGTTCAGACAGCATGCCTGCGGGAAGCCAGTCCTATGAGCAGTGGTTGAAGACGTCCGCAGAGGCCAGAAAAGATCAGGATCTTATTGGCGTCATCTCTGCCGGCGGCAATGCCGTGGTCGAACGCAGCCTTTCTTTGCAGGCTTTGCGGCAGTTTTCCTTCTCCGGCGAAGTGAACCGGCAGTTTTCAAACATGGCGCAGGGGATGCAGTTGGCGGCAGGCTTGATGCCGGAAGATGCTGCTCCGCGGATCGTGTTGATTACGGACGGACAGGAGAATGTCGGCGATCTGCTGCGCCAAGGGCAGCTGTTGAAGAATAAAGGCGTGGCCGTCGATGTGCTGCCCATTCCGGCACCTGCACGCAAGGATGTCGCGATCGAAAACGTGAAGCTGCCGGAGAACCTGTACCAGGCGGAAAAATATGCTTTGGAAATACAGCTCTCCAGTACCTTTGCTGCAACGGGAGAGCTCCGGGTATACGAAGACAACCGGGAGCTGACACGGCAGACGGTGTCCGTTGAACGCGGCGACAACCGATTTGCTCTGCAGGGCTTGGCCAAAGAACCGGGCTTTCACCGGTATCGGGCCGAGATTTATTTCGAGGGTGACGAGCAGGCGGTGAACAATGCCGGCTACGCGTTCAGCCGGGTGAGCGGACCTCCCAAGGTGCTGATCGTAGAAGGAACGCCTGGTTCCTCCGGCAACCTGGAATCGGTTATGGCTTCCGGCCTGATCGGTTATGAAACGATTGCGCCCGAGATGCTTCCGCTGGAGATAGCCGATTATACCGGGTATGACAGCATGATTTTGAATAATGTGTCCGCTACTCGGATGTCCGGCATGCAGATGGAAATGATCGAGAAGGCGGTCAAAGATCACGGGATCGGTCTGGTGATGACCGGCGGCGAGGACAGCTACGGTATGGGCGGCTACTTCAAAACGCCGATTGAGCGAGCCCTTCCCGTATCGATGGAGCTGGAGGGAAAACGGGAAATTCCTTCGCTGGGACTCATTCTTGTCATTGACCGGTCGGGCAGTATGGATGGCGATAAACTGGAGCTTGCCAAGGAAGCGGCCATGCGAACGGTCGAGCTGATGCGCGAGAAGGACAGCGTGGGTGTGGTCGCCTTTGATTCCACACCTTGGTGGGTAGTAGAGCCCCAGAAGCTGACGGATAAGAAGAAAGTGCTGAGTCAGATTCAATCGATTCAGCCGGCAGGCGGCACAGAAATTTATACGGCCGTGCAGGATGCCTATCAGCAGCTGCTTAAGGTTGACGCCCAGCGCAAGCATATCATTTTGCTGACGGACGGTCAGTCGTCTACGAATCAAAGCTACGACCAGCTTACGGCAAACATGGTCCAAAACAACATGACGCTATCCTCTGTAGCCGTAGGAGACGGGGCGGATGTGGCGCTGCTTGAGGCGCTTGCCAAGCAGGCCAAGGGACGGTTTTATTTCACGAACGATCAGAGCACGATACCCGCGATTTTCAGCCGGGAGGCGGTGATCATGGCGCGGACGTACATCGTGGATCAGCCTTTTGTGCCGGCGGTAGGCCAGCCGGGGGATTGGGGGACTTTATTCGGGCGGGGCGTGCCGCAAATTAACGCCTACGTAGCCACAACGGCTAAGCAGACGGCAGAAGTGGCGCTGACCAGTCCGGAGCCCGATCCGCTGCTTGCCCGCTGGCAGTATGGCTCAGGCCGTACGGTCGCCTGGACAAGCGATGTCACCGGCAAATGGTCACGCGACTGGGTGGCGTGGGATGCGTTTGCACAGACGTTCACTCAAATCGTAAAATGGACCTTTCCCCAATTTCAGGATATGCCGCTGGAGCTGACGACAAGGCTGAACGGTAATGAAATGAAGCTTGGCATCAAAAGCCAGGATGCCGAATTCAAAGGCGGGCTTCGCGCCTCGGTAACCGATGAAGCGCTGCAAACGAAAACGCTGCAGGTAACGCCGACCGCCCCGGGAGAATATGAGGCCGGCATGGATATCTCCAAGCCGGGCGTCTTTCTGACGAGGATTGACTTATTGGACGAGAGCGATCCGGACCGCACCTTAGGCAGCTTTACTACAGGCTTCGTGCTGCCTTACTCACCGGAATACCGTATCGGCTCCGGTGATCCGACGGCCAAACTGAAACAGCTGGCCGACATGACCGGCGGCAGAATGCTCAGCATGGAACGCCCCGAGGAAGTGTTCCAGGGGGATGTCGCGGCGAAGAAGCAGCTGCACGATCTGACGCGTTGGCTGCTGACTTTGGCCGTGCTCCTGTGGGTGCTCGACATCGCCGTACGCCGTCTGTCGCTGCCTTGGGGGCGTCTGGCCGCACTGCCGGGTGCGCTGCTGCGCCGCGGACGCGGAACCGCAGCGCCGAAGGCGCCTGATGCGGAAGCCGCGATGGAGCGGCTGCGGGAACGCAAGCGCAATGTCGGCGCATTCTATCGTGGGGCAGACGCGATTCAGGATGCTGCCGACAGGTCCAGGGACAGTTCCTCGCTGCTGGAGCGGGGAACTGAGGCTGCGCCTGCTGAAGTGCCGCAGCAGACCTCGACCGAACAACGGTCCAAACCAGGGACGACCGTTTCTAAACCCGCCGTTTCAGAGACGACGGACAAAAGCGCGGAAACCATGAACCGGCTGCTCGCGGCCAAGAACCGCCGCCGAAGGTAAAAACCCTAAGGGAGCGGCAGAGACCGGTTATTCTCTTATGGTGACGCGCGTCCCGATTGGAACGAGCCTGGATAAAGCGAGAACGTCGGCATTATGCATGCGGATGCATCCTTTTGAGACGGATTGGCCGATGGACGCAGGATTGTCGGTGCCGTGAATGCCGTAATGGGGCCTTGATAAGCCCATCCAGAACGCGCCAAACGGACCGCCCGGGTTCGGGGCTTTGTTTACGATCGTATATTCTCCGACAGGAGTTTGCGTCAGCATTTTCCCGATTGCGATAGGATAGGAATGAATGACGGTATTGTCTTCCAACAGGTGCAGCCGACGGTCAGACAGGTCGACGATGATCCGGTAGGCCATAATCAAATTTCTCCTTTATCAAGCGGATGGAAACTGTATTACCTTATGCGTATCGGCCTTCTGATGCATTGGTCAAACACCTGAAAGCATACTGCCTTTTTACATGTAAATTCCTTATTTTGCTTTTAACTTTCCATAAACATCAACTATAATGTGTATGGAGGTAACTAGAGACAGGAGAGAGGGAGAGCATTGAGTGACATACTGATCGCCATCATTATGGGAATTGTGGAGGGCCTGACGGAATTTTTGCCTGTATCGTCTACCGGACATATGATTCTTACGGCACATTTGCTAGGATTTGAGGGTGAGAAGGCCAAAACGTTTGAAATCGTCATACAGCTTGGAGCGGTATTGGCCGTGTTTGTATTATACTGGCGCCGTTTTTTGGGTATGCTGCACTTCAAGCCGGGCTACATGCAGGAACGCCGTGCCAATATTGTTCATGTTGCCCTTGCGATGGCTCCGGCGGTTGTGATTGGTCTTGCTTTGCATAGCTTGATCAAGACATACTTGTTCGGACCGGAAACGGTATTGGTCGGTTTGGTGGCCGGAGGCATTCTGATGATTGTGGCTGAAAAATCCAGGAGAAAGGTAACGGCCGAAACCATGGACGACATTTCGTATAAACAAGCGTTCGGTATCGGAGTATTTCAATGCCTTGCCTTGTGGCCCGGATTCTCAAGGTCAGGCTCGACCATATCCGGAGGGATGCTGCTGGGTACGAGCCAGAAAGCCGCGGCGGAATTTACCTTTATCGTTTCTGTGCCGATCATGTTCGCGGCGACGATTCTTGACTTATACAAGAGCCGTGAGTACTTATCTGTGGAAGACATGGGATTGTTTATTACAGGTTTGGTATCCGCATTCGTCGTCGCTATGATTGCGGTAGTAACCTTTCTGAATCTGATCAAACGCCTTAAGCTGTCGTGGTTTGCTTATTATCGTTTTGTGTTAGCCGCTATTTTCATTTATGTCTTGTTTATGTAGAAAAAACAAACAAGCCGTAAGCTTTTGGGGCCGTGGATGAGCGGGGCCGGAAAGCTTGCGGCTTTTCTTTTAACTTACGATTGCAGATTCTGCAGGAATAAGGTAGCGTTCAAGAAGCGCCTGGCCAGCGATTGAAAATAGGTGGTTTGTACGGAAACCATGGCAATAAAGATCGTATTGCTCACGGCTTCCTTTTGTTCTTCGCTTAGCCCATCAAGCGAGTCCGTGAAATCGTCCGCCCTTTGCTTAATAAGCTGTTCCAGCATATGATCGTGGTTGCGTCTGCCGATGTCATGTCCGGAGAGATCCAATACCTGATCGTTGTTCTGATCCATTTCCTCAAAGATTGAGGAATACAAAGCATATAATTGGAGCGGGCTGATCAAATCGTCGGAGTCTTCATCCGGGCTTTGAAACAGCAGCGTCAACAGCTTGCGGATGGATTCGAAATCCAGAGTCGCTTTCAAATCATCAATAATGAACAGAACGGCGGTTTGCTTGATCGAATACTTTTTTCCTACCTGAGGAGAACCGATTAAATCTTTAAAATCCCGTTTCACCCAATTTTGTACCGTGGTGATAGAAAAATGAGTATATTCGATCTGATTGCCCAGCGAAACGATTTCCGTCAGAGAAAATCCGTCATTTTGAACTTTTGTTTTAATGATTTTTTCAAAAATCGGGGGGAGTGACGTGGAAATAAAGGCGCCGAACGATTTGCCGCCTTGAATTTCGGCCCTATGCGATTTGGCCCATGCTTCC
The DNA here is from genome assembly GCF_001465255.1 of Paenibacillus naphthalenovorans. NCBI lineage: Bacteria > Bacillati > Bacillota > Bacilli > Caryophanales > Paenibacillaceae > Paenibacillus > Paenibacillus naphthalenovorans. Next base: position 4,995,774 of record NZ_CP013652.1, read on the forward strand.
TGCAGGACGGCCAGAGGCGTCTTGCAGCTTATTCCTTGCAATGACATTAAGAGAGCGGCCATTTGTTTTCTCGTCAAATAGAACAATTCCATCGGGTTTCTTCCTTCTCGATTTTGAAGTTCATATGAACTCATCATATGATTATTTCGTAAAAAAGTCAAAGCCCCCAAGAAGAAAAGAATACCACATGCACAGGTGTCAATTAAGCATAAATTGCTTTAATTTAAGCAAAAATGATCAAATACGGACTTTGCAGTTTTCTTACGAAAAGGTCTATGATAAGTTCATAAGAACTTTATATGTTGGTGTTCATAAATCACAAAATCCTAATAAATAAGGAGAATCAGATGTACGCCTTAAATTTGTTTATGGTCGCAGTGCTCATTGTGGCTACGGCATTTTTTGTAGCTACGGAATTCGCCATCGTTAAACTCCGGCCCAGCCGGGTAGATCAGATGGTGATGGAGGGCCGCAAAAATGCGCTTGCTGTGAAACAGGTCACCAGCAATCTGGACGGCTATTTGTCCGCCTGTCAGCTGGGGATTACCATTACAGCTTTAGGACTGGGCTGGTTAGGAGAGCCGACAGTGGAGGAAATACTCCATCCGGTGTTTGAGCGGTTCCAGCTGCCGGGTGAGCTTGTCACTATTCTTTCTTTCGGAATTGCCTTCATATCCATCACTTATCTTCATGTGGTGCTCGGTGAGCTAGCCCCGAAATCGGTAGCCATTCAGAAGGCCGAATGGATTAGCATCATCACGGCAAAACCGATTATTTTCTTTTATAAAGTAATGTATCCGTTTATCTGGGTTTTAAATGGCTCGGCGAACGCATTGGTAAGACTTTTTGGTATGCGGCCCGCTAAAGAGCATGAGGAAGCACATACGGAAGAAGAACTGCGCATCATTTTGGCCGAAAGCTATACGAGCGGCAATATCAATATGACCGAGTACGGTTATGTGAACCGGATCTTCGCTTTTGATGAGCTGCTAGCCAAAGAAATTATGGTTCCCCGGACGGATATGGTATGTCTGTATCTAAACAACACGCCGGAAGAGAACCTCCGCATCATTAAAGAAGAAAAATACACCCGTTTTCCGGTAGTCAAAGAAAGCAAGGACCACGTGGTCGGGATGATCAACACAAAAGAATATTTTCTGCGTCGAGATGACGAACCTGGAATCGAGCTATCCGAACTGATTCATCCGGTGATGACGGTCTCGGAAGTGATGCCGGTCAAAACACTTTTGAAAAAGATGCAGCAGGAGCGCGCGCATATCGCCATCCTGGTAGACGAATTCGGCGGCACATCCGGCATGGTCACCATCGAAGACGTATTGGAGGAAATCGTCGGGGAGATCCGGGACGAGTTCGATGCAGAAGAGCAGTTGGAAGTGGAGAAGCTTGGCGAAGGCCACCTGATCGTAGACGGCAAGGTGACATTGACTCACCTGAACGATCTACTGAATACGGATATTACCAGCGAAGAACTGGATACGATCGGCGGTTGGTTATACCGGCAAAATCCGGATTTGGAAAAAGGCCGGGAGTGGAAATACGAGAATCTGACCTTTATCATTCGTGAAAAAGAAGAGCACCGGATTCGTAAATTGGAGGTTGTGAAGCACGGGCCGCAGGATGCGGAGGCAGATTCCAACGAAGGCCGTGAAGAACCGGTAAACATGTAAAGAAAGCTTTGGGCGAGAGGAGAAATCCAACCTTGTCCAAAGCTTTTTTATTCCATAGGTGCGTTGCTTTGCTTTGTCGGACGGTTCTCTTGTTCCGTATGTTTAATAACTCCTTATGGCCACTATCCCCTCGGCTCAGATGATATTTCCGCCAGCCCAATTGCCGAATCGAAATGGATGGATTATCGACTAATAGACGTACGGGGTGTGAATAGGAGGGAACTGCAGACGTGCTGCTCTCGAATCAAGAGTTTTCAACACCAAAGATACGACGTATCAACCCTGAGTTGGAAGGATGATCAGCATATAAGATGTGCAAGATGCGGCAGCAGCATAGCTTCAGCCAAATATAATGTGCAAGGTGCCGGCAGCAGCATAGCTTCAGCCAAATTTGATTTCATGTCTGTCATTACACGAAGAATCCGGATTCACCGAATGAGAAATAATATAGCTATGGGGTTAATGGGTTGGTTCCAGTACGAGCCTTTGTGAAAAGTGCGGCCGACGTAAAGGATAAAGTTCATCTGGTTACGGTACCCTTTAACATCGAATAGGTAACTTTCTCTGATTTGGCGCATAGGTGCGTCAGGTGGTGGAATATCGGCGTTCTTTGAAGGGAGAGATTCAGACGATAACAAAATTCGTCCAGATAAGCTTGAAGATGTTTGGAGCCAATTCCATGAAAGGTGGAGTTGATCCATTTGCTAGCCGCGGCGGAGACGCGCAGCAGCCGTTGGAAGCGTTTGTGACTCCAGCGGCTTGTGACGGTTTGGACATCTTTTGTCCGAGGTTCTATATGCTGTTCAATAAAATTCTGTTCAGCGGAACGAAGGATCAGCCGCTCCCTTCTGTATTCCTCGGAGACAAGCTTCATTTTGATGCAGATAGGCTCTCCCTGCTCGTCCATCGATGCGCCGATCAGCAGCGGATGTTCTTGTGGATGGTGATACCAGCTGGGATTGTGAGGTCGTCCGTAAACGGATCCGTTAACCCGAACGATGCCTGATAGAAGGGAGCGGCCATCGGCCTCACTGATGACATGACGGATCTTTCTCAGGATTAACCAGGCTGTTTTGTAAGTAACACCGATCACACGGCTTAGCTCGACGGCATTCGTGCCGCACTCGGTCCGTGAGATGAGAAAGAAGGCCATAAACCATTTGCGCAGATGAGTGCGGCTTCCTTCCATAATCGTTCCCGAGGTAAGAGATGATTGGTAGTAACAATGGCGGCACTCATAGAGCGGCAGCCTGCGGGTGACGATTGTAGAGGCAAGGTGATGTCCACAGCGGGCGCAGGAGAACCCGTTGGGCCACTTGAATTGATACAAGGCATCGGCGCAAGCCTCCTCCGTATTGAAATATTGACAAAATTCTTCCCAAGTCATGGCCCTATACTCCAAACGAAACCCACCCTTAACAGAAACGTATGTTCGTAATATAATATTACCAAACATATGTTCTGATTTCAAGTGTGAATTTTGCCGTTTCGATCCGAAATGTCATTTGAATACCATACTGAGCTTTGGGGATAGTGGCTATAAGCGTTCAAAAGGGACCACATATTTCCCAAAAAAGTTGACAATAAGACTGAGAACAATTATCATTAATAACATAGATGATATTGAGAATCATTATCATAAAACAACTTTGGTATACATAGAACAGCTAAGTTCATCCCCTAAAACTATTTGGTAAAGGAGAACGTTAACATGGCATCGATTTTGGTCGTAGGAGCCGATCATTTGGGCAATATGCCCGAGCATTTGGCCGGTCTTGGGTTTGATGAAGTCATGCATATGTCGGGTCGCAAGTGTCAAATGGTACGAAAGGGCATACCGGACAAGGTTGATGCAGTGCTGGTGCTCACCGATTACGTCAATCATAATTTGACAAAAGCGATTAAACAGCAGGCTAAAGAGCAGGAAGTGCCGATCTATTATGCCAAGCGGTCGTGGTGTTCGGTCAAAAAAGCATTGTGTGCATGTGCGGATACCTGCGAATGGTTGAATGACAGGAAGGACGTGCTTTCGTAAACATCCGGAATATACTCCGCTGGTGAAAGCGGCGGAGGATAGGAAGAGAAACGGAGACTTTCCCGTCTGGGGAGTCTTTTTTTGCCTTTGGTGATAAAACTTTCTATGATTCTCGGGCTCTAAACCTAGTATGATAGAGGAAGAGGATGAGGAGGATAGCACCCGAGGAGGTTTTTTTATGAAGAAATTTATCATGGGACTGGTTTGCGGGGCCGCTCTGGCTACTTCTGCTACCATTAACGCATCCAGTGAAATTCAGGCGCTGCTGTTTCCTGTCAAATTTCAATTTAACGGCGCGAGCAAGGAATTAGGCTCCCGTTTCTCTGCATTGAACTATGAAGGACATACGTATGTGCCGCTTAGGTTCGTAGCTGAAAATCTCGGCGCAGGGGCTGTCTATGATGCGAAAGCAGGTATGGTTTCTGTTGTTTCGGAGCCGAAGGACGCGGATGAAGCACAGCATAAAATCTGGGCGGTCAAGTATCGCCTGGAACGCGGAATGGATCAAAAAGAAGTAAAAGCGGTGCTTGGCGATCCGTCTTTTATGACTTTGATCGAAAGCTCGAAGCAGCAAGTGTGGCGTTATGATTTTGGAGCTCAAGCGGACTACCTGTACGGAGGATTGAACGCCGATGTAGAGGGAATACGCCGGGGGGACCTCGAAGCACAGCTGTTTATCAATTGGAATTCCAGCGGTCAAGTCGACCGGTATGAACTGTGGAGCACTGCTGTATCCGGCAACGGAACCGGCAGCGTGTCAAGCTATATCGTTTATCCTGACGGCTCTATTGGAGACTCAGCGGCAGACTAAATAAACAGCCGGTATCCCTTCAAGGAGCCGGCCATTGTTTTATGAATTCCGGATATCGAAAATTTGGATATTCTGTGTATATTAAGTTCAAACCGCAACTTGTAAGCGCTTTTTTCGTATAAAAAGGTATTATTTTCTTTTTTTTAGAAATGTAGGTGATGAGTTGAACTCCATATTTTTTCCCAAACCTCTTTTTATTGCCGTCGTTGTAACGCTAACTTTGTTTCTTATAGTTATTGGAGTAGGGTTCAGGAAGGACAGTACCCGAATCATGCATGCGGTCAGCTGGGATCGGGTCAAGGCTTATCAATATGAAAAAACGCCCGGGCTTAAAAGGGCAGAGGAGCTGGGTTTGACCAGAAGCTATCAGATTGAGATGCCTGTACCTGAAACGGACCTGATTTTATCCATTTACGAGGTTTGGTACAACAAAGAACACGTTTATTTTTTCTACAGCTTTGAGCGGACTAAAGGAAGCTTCGCCAAACATTTGAAGGACCGTGAAGCGCCTGTTTTATCGTTTCGGGCGTTTTTATCCGACAGCACGGAGGATACCGATACCGCCGGCAATGCGTCTTACCCTTTGAACTGGCCATCATGGGAAGGAGCGCGGCATCAAGGGAAGTTCCATCAAAGGCTGGCGGTGGCCCCCTTTATTGAAGAGGATCAGGTTCTCGTATCCAGAATTGAGGAGATTGTGCTGAAGCAAGTCTTGGTTCAGTGGGGAGACCATACGTACCCGCTTGAAGATATACGGCTGCCGTTGCATATTGACCTTACCACCGGGCAGAACGAGACGGTACCGCTCTGGCATAGTGAATGAATTTGCCGAATGTGTATAACTTCCCCAAGCCCTGGAAAGGATAAATGCGATTTATCTCAGGACAATACCAAAAGGGGTTGGCCCACATGCCTTATGCCGACATCAACGGAACCAGGCTGTACTACCAGGTCAAAGGACAGGGTGTGCCTATTCTGTTCTTGCACCCGCCCTTGATGACGGGACTCACGTTTGCTTATCAACAACATCAGCTTGCGGATCAATTTCAGGTGATCACTTTCGACATCCGCGGCCACGGCAAAAGCCCTTATTCCAGGCAGTCCGTTACATACTCGCTTATAGCCGAGGATATACGGCAGCTGATGGATGAATTGGGGATTCCAAAAGCGTACCTTTGCGGATACTCCACCGGCGGTTCGATAGCGCTGGAGGCGATGCTGAACTACCCTGATCGCTTCCTTGGAGCCATTCTTGTCAGTACTATGTCGGAGGTTAGCACCCCTGTTCTCAAAATGCAAATTTGGCTGGCCTCCGCTCTTACGGCGGCAAGAGTTAAACGTTTGCTTGCGGCCGCCATTTCAGCCGGCAATGCCGACAGCCTGCAAACGTATAAACAGCTGTACGGATCCTCCATGCAAGGGGATATCCGGAACATGTATCAATATTATCGCTTCAGTGCGAAATACAATTGCACGAAACGCCTGAAAGAGGTCCGCGCCCCCATCCTGCTCTTATTCGGGCAAAAGGACAAGAGATTCAAGCGTTATGTCCGCATTCTCCATAGGCAATTGCCGGTGAGCTCGCTTTATATGCTGGAAAATGCCAGGCATCAGCTCCCGACGAAAGAAGCGCAGCGCATGAATGACATCATTCGTACATGGGTTGCGCGCCAGCAGGAAGAAGCCAGCCAAAGCCGTGCTCTCTGCCCGGACGGGGGACTGCCGTACTTGGCAGAAGAGATGATGACGGTAACTGAACCGGAGGAAACACATATTTAGCCAAACGAGCGCGCTATGTGACTCTTCCTGTGGAATAAATGGCCATCGGACCGTTCGGAGACTGCCGAATGGTCTTTTTAGCTTTTCGTCCGTTTTTTCCTGAGTCCTCTTACCAAAATCGACTTCATAAGCTACAATACTTTGTACAAGCCCTTGTCAAGGAAGCTGCGAAGGCGAGGAGGTTAACAAGACGGTTATGAACCGACATCGCATAATCGAAGAGGCAAGAAGTTATGTAAAAAAAGAATTGGAGCGCGACAGCAGCGGCCACGACTGGTGGCATATCGTACGGGTAGCTGGAACGGCCAAGCGGCTTGCCGCTTTGGAACAGGCGGATGTCTTTATCTGTGAGCTGTCAGCACTGCTGCATGATATTGCTGATGAGAAGCTGAATCCGGACAAGGAAGCGGGGCTTAGCAAGGTTGAGCAGTGGCTGGAAGAAGCCGGGGTGGATGTCCGTCATCGTCAACATGTGATGGAAATTATCTCCACGATGTCCTTCAGGGGAGGCCGTGGTCAGCCGATGTCCACGCTGGAAGGACGCATTGTTCAGGATGCCGACCGGCTCGATGCCATCGGCGCGATCGGGATTGCGAGGACGTTCGCCTACGCCGGATGGAAAGGTCATGCCTTGCATCACCCGGAGCTTCCTCCGCGGGAGCATATGACCAAAGAGCAGTACAGGAACGAACCAGGAACCGCAATCAACCATTTTCATGAAAAGCTGCTGAAGCTGAAATCGTTGATGAACACAGAGGCCGCACGCGCGTTGGCGGAAGAAAGGCACAGCTTCATGAATCTGTTTTTGGAGCGATTCGATCAGGAATGGTACCTGGGAGACGATGTATCTTCCCGGTTTTCGCCGTCCGTACAAGCTGGGGATTGGAGCGGATATAGGACACATGTGGTTTTCGGACCGTCAGCACGCGGGGCGGTGAAGCTGGCACTCCGCAGCCGTCCGCAGGAGTCGGTCATCAGCCTGGATGATGATTTGATGCATGGACCTCTGGAAGGCGTTGGAGGACCGTCACGTTTGGCATGGTGGAAGCAGTTTCTGAATGAAGAAGATCGAGCTGATATGATCCCGGCACTACTCAAACATTTCATGTTGTGGCAGGGATGGCCGCGCCAGATCAAAGGCTCCGTCGTTTTGTGGGCGGGAAACTCGGCGACCGAGCAAATAGGGCTTCGCTATGCGCTGGCCGCTTTGCCTGAGGATATCCCCGTATCCGTCATCGATGTCACTTCCGAGCTGCATCGGCTCTACCCCGACAGGGATTATCGCAGCGCAGCTCAGGCTTCACCGGGTCAACTGGCCGGGCTGGCGGACAACGCCGTCTCTTTATCCGGCCGGGATAGAGCGGATCAGATCAAGGATTGGAACCGGCTTGTCGCCGACGGAGGGCTGCTTCGCATCGTGGAGAATGGATCGGTACGTACTGTGGACGAGGGTTACTTTGATGCGCTGATCTTGGAAACTGCGCACCGGCTCCTTTCGAACAGAGACAGCGAGCTGAAAGCGGCCCGTCTGGTCGGTGAAATCATCGGCGTCTTGGATCAGCCCGTATCCGACACGTACATCGAATACCGCCTGCGGAAGCTGTTGGACCAGGGGCAGCTGGAGTATACCGGCTCTTTGCAAGCGATGAGGTATTACAGCGTAAAGCTGGCCACGTAACGGCATGCTGCAAGCCTTCCGGCTGGATGTACCGGAAGGCTTATTCCAAACGGAAGACGGATACCCGTATGTGAATCAGCCGGCTATCGCGCGGCCCGATTATTTCGGCGGTTGATCTCCGGAGGTCTTCTCATTGTTTCCGTTGAACAGGGTTTCCGTCAAAACCTTCAATTTATCCATCAGCTTGCCGTAGCCGAAGCCGACCAAAAAAGCGATGCCGATTTTCGCTTCCATCGAGGTGCCGGTTTGCAGCAGCATGATGCCGCTTTGGAACAGCACGATCGTCATTACCGCCGCTCCCGCGCATTTAATCGGCCTCAGCAAATACCATAAAATCCAACGATCCGATATTTGATCATAAAACGCGTGAAACAGTCTCATGGCGTACAGGGTGCCCCCGATCGCTCCGGCAAGCGCGTAGTATACGTATTCTTCCACCGCCCGCAGCTCGACGCCGAGCCAGTGGACGATTGCGCCGCTTTTTATCATTCCGCCCATCCAGAAGCTCCCCATAAACCAAACCAGCATATACAGAAGCAGGCCAAGCTTGTACCATTGATCTCTGGGAAACATCTTATCGCCCTCCCGCATAGATGTATATCAGCTTATTCCCAAATAAGCGAAAAGGTGCAGGCCGTTGTACATAGGCATTATTTTAAGCGTTATCCCATAGATCTAGAGAACTACAAGAGAATAAAGTCAAGTTTTAACCATTATTTTATGTTTTTTTTTGCAGGAATTGCTCAGGTATTTGTGGAAGAGTAGGTAGCGCTCACTCTCATAAATTGCCTATTTTCGTTCTTATTTTACAAAAGGGATGTTGATTATTATGCTGGACAGTCAAAGTAACGAAGAAGCGGGAGGCTTGGGAAAAAGCGTAAAAAGGGAGAGGGACCAAAAACCGTCCAAGGCGCAATATATCATGGCATCCAAGCAAAGAAGCCGGGAGGCTCGCCTCAACCCTGACACCATTCCCGTTTTTAAAGAAAAGTTGTCGACGTCCGAGCTGAACCGCAAATTGAGCGAGTATGAGAACGTGCTGGCCGTCGTTCGATTCTTTGTGAAGAAACTGCTGCTGTCTTCCAAAGGAAATCCGATTTTAATCGTCATATCCGATGAAACGGGAGTCATTCTGGACATGGATGGGGATGAGACGATTAAACAGACGGTCAATCAGCTCGGGATTCAAATCGGTGTTCGGTTCACCGAGGAATCATGCGGGACGAATGTGATTAATCTGAGCCTCAAAGAACGCCACCCGGTAGAACTGATCGGCCAAGATCATTACCACACTTATTTTTTCACCCACGCTTGCTATGCGGTTCCTTTTCATTATAGAGATCGCAATGACCTGCTCGGAACGATCTCCATCATGACCTCGATTGATCTGGCCAACCCTTTTTATTTGACTCTGCTTGATTTGGCTGTCGATTCGATTGAACGCGAGCTGCTTCTGATTAAGCAGAACCAAAGGCTGAACATGTTGAACCAAATCATGATCAATTCCACCCGCAACGGCATCATCATGACGGACAAAGAAGGCACCATTGTGGAAATGAACGAAATCGCCGAACAATTAACGGGCTTAAGGAAAGGCTTGAACCGACATCAAGTTGTGCGTATGTTCAGTCCTATGGGACAATACATATCGGATGTTATCGAAAAAGGAAGCAAATACGAGAACATTCAGCTCATCCTCGAAAGAAACAGGACCAAATCGAAATTTGTCTGCTTGTTTGATGCGATCCCGATATATGACGAACATTACCAGATTATCGGAGCCATCGGCCAGTTCAGAGATGTGACAAGGCTATACGAGGCCGAAGAAAAATATAATCATTTGGCTTATCACGATGACTTGACGGGATTGCCGAACCGCAGAAATTTTTATAAGCAGCTTGGTGAAATGTTTGAGACGGCCAGACACAACGACAGCCGGTTCGCTGTCCTGTATATTGATCTCGACCGGTTCAAAATGGTCAATGATACGTTTGGCCATCAAAACGGAGATATGCTGTTGTGCGAAGCCGCCGACCGTCTGAAGAACGGACTCCGCACCGGCAGCTTCCTCTCTCGGATGGGCGGAGACGAATTTACGATTATCGTACCGCTAGGTTCCGAACCGGAGGCGGCCGTCCTTACGGCGAAGACCATCTTATGCAACTTTGAACGCAGCTTTATGATCCAGGGGCAGGAATTCCATATTTCTGCGAGCGTCGGCATTGCTTATTACCCGGATGACGGACAAGATGCGGAAACCTTAATGATTCACGCCGATACGGCTCTTTATAAAGCCAAGGAAGCAGGACGAAATACGTATGTGCTGTACGCACCTTCTATGGACCAGTCGTCCCATGAGAGATTGGCGCTGGAGAATGCACTTCGCAAAGCAGTGGAGAGGGAGGAATGGGTTCTTCACTACCAGCCGCAAATCGATATGAATACCGGCCAAATCGTCGGCGTGGAAGCGCTGATTCGTTGGAAGCATCCCGTGTATAAGCTGATTCCCCCAAGCGAATTTATACCTCTTGCCGAAGAAACGGGGTTGATTGTTCCGATCGGCGAGTGGGTCTTAAAGGAAGCTTGTTTGCAAAACAAGCGCTGGCAGGATTCGGGCTTTCCTAAGATACGGATCGCCGTCAACTTATCGACAGCACAATTTATGAAGAAAAATTTGTACAAAACAGTAGAAAAAGTACTTGAGGAAACCGGACTGGAGCCGCAGTATTTGGAACTGGAAATCACCGAAACGATGACCATGGATGTGGAAAAAGCGAGTGCGATATTGGATGAGCTAAGCGGGCTCGGCATCCAAATCAGCATCGACGATTTCGGTACGGGCTACAGCTCCCTGAATTATTTGAAGCAATTTTCGATCCACCGCCTGAAAATTGACAAATCTTTCATCAGGGATATCATAAGCGATGAGAGCAATGCGAGGATCGTAGGGGCCATTATTGCCATGGCCCATCACTTGGGCTTGCATGTGATCGCCGAGGGTGTCGAGACGCGGGAGCAGATGTCTTTTTTGAAAGAGCAGAAGTGTGATGAGATCCAGGGCTATTATTACAGTCCTCCCCTGCCTGCTGAGGAATTGAAGACAAAATACTTTAAAAGCGTCACAGTCTGATATAGGAAGGTGTAACCATGCGATTGTCGCAAGTATTGGCGAACAATGTGAAGGAATGGGGGATCAATCACGTATTTGGCATACCCGGAAAATCCATTTCCCCCTTGATGCTCGATTTTGACAGCGCGGGTGTGGAATTCGTACTGACCCGACACGAAGCAGGAGCGGGCTTTGCAGCGGCTGGCTACGCGTTGGGCAACAAAAAACTGGGAGTGGCCATAGGAACGTCCGGGCCGGGAGGGACTAATCTGCTGACTGCGGCCGGCCAAGCGAAGGCTTATAACCTGCCGCTGCTGATTATTACAGGTCAGCCTTCGGCCGCGGAATCGGGCAAAGCATTAGGACAGGATTCCAGCAGCTTCGGTACCGACTTGGTCAAGATGTTTGAACCGGTTACGCTGTTCAGTGCCAGAATCGAACGGCCGGACCTCGTCCCCCTTTATGTTCAACATGCTCTAGAGAAAGCCAAAACCGGCGTTAAAGGACCGGTGCACCTTTGCATTCCTTTTGATGTTCTGATGGCGCAGGTCGAGCCGTTCACGATTCATCTGCCCGATCATATTCCTCAGATGATCTCGGCTAATGTGGAAGAAGCCATCCCGCTGCTGAATGCCGCCAAAAGGCCTGTGCTGTTCATCGGCAAAGGCGTGATGGCTGCGGAAGCCTACGATGAAATCCGCATATTGGCCGAACACTGGAACATCCCGGTCATTATGACACCCGGCGGCAAAGGGGCCTTTCCTACAAATCATCCGCTCAGCCTTGGAAATTTTGGGCTTGGAGGTACGATACAGGCAAACGACTACATGAAATCAGGCGTCGATCTGTTAATTGCGGTAGGGACGAAGCTGAGCGATATGACCTTGTCCGGGTTTACGCCCCAAATGATGCCGAAGCAGGTTATTCATTTTGATTATGACGTGACCTTTGTATCCAAAGCGCTTCCGGTTCCAACCTGCGTCATTCTCGGGGACGCCAAGACGAATCTGGCGAGGTTGATTGATCTGGCTGCTGCAGAGGTACAGGTCTATGAAGCGGCCGCGACAGCGGAGCTGGATGTGCCGCCCAAGGAATTGGGGGAGACACACGTTCTCTCTGCGGAAACGGCGATTCTGGCCCTTCGCTCTTCTTTGCCGGACGATGCGATTATATTCGGGGATGACGGCAGTCATACCTTCTACGCGATTCGCCATTATGATATTCGCATCCCGGGCACATTTTATTTCGACGATGTCTTCGGCGCCATGGGTCACGCCATCGGCTACGCCGTCGGAGCCAAAGCGGCTTTGCCGGATCGTACGATCGTGTGCCTGACCGGGGACGGGTGCGCCATGATGCACGGAATGGAAATTGCCACTGCCGTTAACCACCGGCTCCCGGTCGTGTTTGTTGTCATGAATAACGGTAGACTGGACATGGTCGACAAAGGTATGTCCTATAATACCGGACGCAGTGTAGGCGCGGTATACGAAACGCCTCTGGATGCCGCCATGTTCGCCCGTTCCTTAGGGGCAACCGGCATATGCTGCCGAACCGCCCAGGAGATCCGGGATGCCGTAAGAACAGCGCTGCATTCGCATGGTCCTACCGTCATTGAGATCATAGTTGACCCCAATGAAATCCCGCCCATTTTAACCAGACTGTTAACCTTGGAATAACCTTGGCAAGAATCTTTTTACGGTTGAAAGGAGTATGATTATGGCAGACGAAAGGTATGAGCAAGGGTTGGAGGTTTTAAAAGAAATGACGGGGGGAAAGGAGTTCCCTCCGTTAGAAGCGATTCATAGCTTCTATCCGGGATTCGCTGAATTTATCGTCAGCAACGGCTTTGCGGATATTTACAGCCGTCCCGGACTGGATATCAAGCAGCGCGAGCTCATTACCCTGTCTTCGTTAATCACGCAAGGGGCCGTGGATCAGCTCGACTTTCATATTCACGCCGCTCTGAATGTGGGACTCAGTCCTAAGGAAATAGTGGAATTGGTCCTGCACTGCTCGGCATACGCGGGCTTTCCCAAAGCGATAGCCGCATTGGGCGTAGTGATGCGTATTTTCAAAGAAAGAGAAGTTCAAATCTAAAACCTCCCCAAGCAGTGCCTGCGGGAGGCTCGAGCCGGAGGACGCTTGAAGAAGCGTCCTCTTTATTGTTGTCAGGACTGCAGCAAGGGTAACGTAATCGTCATGGTGGTTCCCGCATATTTATCCGAGGTAATGTCAATCGTTCCCCCGTGATTCTCAATAATCCGATAGCTGACCGACAGCCCCAGCCCCAGCCCGTTTTCTTTGGTAGTGAAAAAAGGATTCAGAATTTGGCCAAGCTCGTCCTCATCCAGGCCGATGCCGTTATCCTCGATCCGGATTTTCACATAATTCAAATCGGATTCCAACGAAACCAGAATCATTCCTTTCTCATCAACGGCTTCTAACGCATTCTGCAGGATATTAATCAGCACTTGCTTGATTTGGAGAGGATCGGCATGCAGCATAATGGGGTTGTTCTCGTGGAGAAATTGTGCAGAAACATTCTTGATAATAAATTGGCTTTCCATAAAAAGCAGTGTTTCTTGAACCAGCTCCTGGATGTTGAATAGCTTACGGTCGGGAAAGCTTGGCTTGGCCATCAACACAAACTGGGAAACCAGCTTGTCCAACTGCAGCAGCTCATTGTAAACGATTTCAATATATTTTTTTTCCTTGGTGGCCGGGTTTTCACTGGTTTTGAGTATTTTAATAAAGCCGATTATGGAAGTCAACGGATTGCGGATTTCATGTGCCAGACCGGCAGCCAGCTTGCCGATCACGGAGAACTTCTCCGCCGTGATGACCTGCCGCTCCAACAGGAAGCGCTCCGTGATGTCACGAAACTGGGCGTAGGCGCCGATGACCCTGTTTTTATCGTCGTAGATCGCATAGCTGTCAAACTGGCATACGATGCCTCCGTTTTGAATATTACCAAAGGTTAATTCCACGTTCTCGTAAGATTGGCCGTATTCGAGCACTTTGTACATGTATTTTCCGAACGGTTGTATGTCAAATATAGAGCTTCCGATCAGGTCCTGTTTTTTGCAATTGGCAATTTGCTCGGCAAAGGGATTGCATTCGGAAACTCTTCCGTAAGGATCGGTGATAATGATTCCGTGCCGCATATTTTTAATGAGAATCCGGTTCAACAGATCGAGCTTTTGGTTGTTTCTTGAAAGCAGAAGCTCTCGTTCAATGGAGTCCACGATATTGGAAAGCAGGGCGATAAAAACCGGGTTTTGGTGGTCGATTGTCGTCAGCAGGGATATGGTGCCCGACAAATGATGGCTTCTGGTGAAGTGAAACGGGACGCTGTAGCAAGCCAAATGATGCAAAGCCTCGTGATAATGCTCTTGACCGACCAGAGAAACGGGTGATCGTTCCGTCAAGGCCATATGAACCGAATTGGTTCCCATGGATTCTTCCGTGTACTGGATGCCTTTGACGATTCCAAGGTCGGTTACGGTCTTCTTGATTAATTGATCGCCGTACATCTCCAATATATAACCACTTTCATCCGTAAGGACCAACAAAAGAGGCGTGTTGTTCAGCAGATGCATGATTCGACCGGCAAACAAGCTCATGACGGATAGGAGTTCGTCAAACCTGATCCTTCTGTTTTGCAGCTCGGCCGGCGTCAATTTTCCGGAAGGCTTTGGAATCATGACGGGGTTCAATCCGAAGGTTTGGCATCTTTTTTTGGATGCCGATATACGTTCCGAAAGGTTAATCATAAGTTACCTTGGCTCCTAAATTTTGGAATTCTTTACAGATTGGAATCAACTCTTACATGATATATCAGGGAGTCTAAAAATGTTGTCTATTATTGTCGGCTGTATAACTTTTTTTGCTCCGCACCAAGGTCCATTTTTATGCTGCTAACAGCCTATAAAAGGGAATATCGGCATGCGAAAATGTTACTTGCTTCGGTAATATTTGAACGCTTGCTCCGCCTTGAGGCATGGTACCGTCCTATAAGGCGGTTTTCTTTATGTGGAAAAAATTTGGTGCCGCGGTGAGAAAAGGTTATACTGTAGAGAAAACAACTTTAATGATGGAGGATGCTCTATGGTTCCTACAAAAGAACAGTTGGAGAAGTACGCGGCGTTGGCTGTGCATGTGGGTGTGAACGTGCAGAAAGGGCAGACGCTGGTTGTGAACGCACCGCTTCAAGCAGTCGAACTGGTAAGGCTCATTGCCGTCAAAGCTTATGAAGCCGGAGCCAAACATGTGCATGTAGAGTGGAACGACGAGCAGCTCGCGCATATCAAATATAAGCTGGCTCCTGTGGAGGCTTTTCAGGAATATCCGATGTGGAAGGCTCAGGGATTGACGGAGATGGCGGAGAACGGAGCGGCGTTCCTTTCGATTTATTCACCCAGCCCGGATCTGATGAAGGATGTGGATCCCGACCGGATCTCAGCCGCCACGAAAACGAATGCTTCGGCCTTGAAAACGTACAAAAGTTATATCATGGCGCATAAGGTTGCGTGGTCGCTCATCTCGATCGCTACCGATCAATGGGCGCAAAAGGTATTTCCGGATCTGCCGGCGGATGCCGCTGTGGAAGCGTTGTGGAACCGCATATTTGAGGCGACCCGTGTGAATTTGGAGGATCCGATCGAGGCGTGGAAAAAGCACAATGCGCACCTGGCACAAACCGTCGAGCTGTTAAATAACAAACGGTATAAGCAGTTGATCTACGAAGCGCCGGGCACGAATCTGACCGTCGATCTGCCGGAGAAACATGTATGGCTGGGGGGAGCCAAAGAGAATGCCAAGGGCGTTTGGTTCAACCCCAATATGCCGACGGAGGAGGTGTTTACCATGCCTCATAAGGATGGCGTAAACGGGGTGGTGCGCAGCACTAAGCCGCTGAATTACGCCGGACAAATCATCGACGGATTTTCCCTTACTTTTAAAGACGGCAAGGTCGTGGATTTTTCGGCCGAAACGGGTTACGATGCGCTAAAACGGCTTCTGGACACGGACGACGGAGCAGGCCGTTTGGGTGAAATTGCGCTGGTGCCGCATCAATCGCCCATCTCGAATGCCAATCTGATTTTCTATAATACGTTGTTTGATGAGAATGCCTCCAGCCATTTGGCTTTAGGGCAAGCCTACCAGGTGAATCTTCAAGGAGGCACCGGGATGTCCGAAAAGGAGCTCTCAGACAACGGCGCCAACACCAGCTTAGTCCATGTGGATTTTATGATCGGTTCCGGGGATATGAATGTAGACGGATTGACCCCGGACGGCCGCCGGGAACCCCTGATCCGAAACGGGAATTGGGCGGTGTAGGTTTAGCCCGCCGTTGATCAACCGCAAATGAAAAGGACGAAGCAAAGCCGCATGCGCTTCGCTTTCGTCCTTTGGTTAAGGGATATCCCTTATTACAGGATATGAGCTTGTTTCTTTTTTGATGAATAGCATTTGCGGCAGACCGGCAGATAGCTTTCGTTGCCGCCGATTTGAATTTGTTCGCCTTCGAATACCGGACGCCCGTCCTCAAGGCGCATATTCATGGTTGCCTTCCTGTCGCAGTACCAGCAGACCGTCTTGATCTCCTCAATTTTATCCGCCCACGCGAGCAAATGATAGCTGCCCTCGAACAGCTGGGCCATGAAATCCGCCCGAAGCCCGTAAGCAATTACGGGAATGCCCAGCGTATCGGTAATTTCCGTTAACTGGAGCACCTGCTGCTTGTTCAGAAACTGCGCTTCGTCAATCAGGATGCATTTGGGTCTTTCTTTGGCTGCCAGTGCCACCATGTCGAGTTGATCGTCAATCACAATCCCTTCTTTGCGCATGCCGATGCGGGAAGCTACGGTGCCCACGCCATCGCGGTAATCCACCGCTGGAGTAAAAAGCAGCACTTTCTTTCCCTGTTCCTCGTAATTATGCGCTACACGCAGCACTTCAATCGATTTTCCGCTGTTCATGGTCCCGTATCGAAAATATAGCTTGGCCACGTTGAACGCTCGTCCTCTCCACAAAAAATAACGAAGACTTATCATAGCACAAGATGACAGAGAGGTACAGGGCGACTCATAGAATTGTACGCGGGCATGGACGGGCACTTCGAAACCAATGCGGGGAAGGAAGGTTGGGAGCGGCCCGTGAGGCGGACCGCGATCTGATGGGTTCCACTTGCGATTTTTTTTCAGTACGGAGGCGCCGGCCTGCGCCCGCATGGGCGTTTGACCGGTGGTAAGGGGTTATTTCCGCTTGATGCGTTTGTGAATGCGACAGGAGCATACTTTGCTCAGGAGATAAGGGGTCGATGTCATCGTAACCGCATGGCCAAAGAAGCGCAGCGACTGTACAATCCGCGGTACATCCTGGTTGACCATTCTTTTGAGCAGCTCAATGGCGGCCCGGTATTTTTTGTAATCATAGTCTCCGGTTTTATTGTCGTAAAAAGCATGCGGCAGTTCTTCCGGCGTCAAATAGGCGAACACTCGGCCGTCCACTTCCGCAATAAACGAAAGCGGCGACTCCGCGTATCCCTGCTTTATCCATTCCTCCCGCGTCATTCGATACACCAGAATCGTAAAGATATCTTCGTATAATTTCCCCTTATACTTAAAGCGAAAATGCAGCTCATACTCGGAATCGCGATCCTGTCTTCTTGCACCGACAACGCAGTAATTTCTCCACCATGTGGGAAAACGCAGGGTAAATCCGTATCGGTCGTTACGGTATACGAATTGGTTCGGCTTCCTCACGTCTTACCGATCTCCTTTCGCTCTCTCCTTCCTTATACTTTATTCACAAGAAAGGCTGCTTATGGCTTGAACCAAATGTTTTTGAACTGCACCCAATCCAGAGAATCGAGCGCAATGCCCCGGACGGAGGAGTGGTAGAGCGTTTTGAGCCTTTTAAAATAAAGAAAGCAAAGCATTTGCCTGGCGGTCAAATGAGATTCGATGGCCTGCAGCCATTCAGCGCGCCGCCAAGCGGACGGCTCCCGGAGAATCTTATCGGTCAATTTGGCGACATGCGCTTTGACGGAGGGCTCGAGATGTCGCTGCATGCTTTTGTATAAATCGATGATCCTCAGTTCCGCATCGTTGTCGAGCATGATGGAAAAAAGCAGCAGATCGGCGTGCAGCCGCTGCTCGCTCTTGAACTCCTGAGCCGTCAGGAGGTTGATTTCCACAGCAAATCCTGCCTCCCGCAGCAGTGCCTGGACATGCAGAGCGTCCCGTTCGTAATTGGTGATTGTGCACAGAGTAAGCGGCTGCCCTGCGTAGCCCGAGCGCTTGACCAGCATCCTCAGCTTTTCAGGAGAGTAAGGAACCGGTTCCGCATCGTGCGGAAGACCGTTCCGGTGCCGGATAAAGCTGTCCCCCGCGAAAATGGCGTCGCCGCCGAGCCTCTCGAGCAGCCTTCCGCGATGAAGGGCGGAACACACGAGGCCGCGCAATTCCGGATCGTTCATCGGTCCTTGTTTCAATAGATTGAAGGTGAGAAAGCGGCACGTTGTACCCTGCTGCTGCACCTGTTCCCACCGATGTTCCGCCTCGTCCGCCAGCCTGTAGTTATGAATGATCTGGAAGCTCTCCAGTGTCCGATCGCGATCCTGCTTCTCCATATCCGGGATATGCCATAGCTCGACCCGGTCCAGATGCGCCCTCCCTTGGAAATAGTTGTGAAAGGCGTCCAGGACGCAAACGGAACCGTCGTAATGTGTAAGCTTAAACGGTCCGGTGCCGACGGGAGCGAGCGCAAAATCCGCTTGCCGCTCCTCGCAAATCTCCGCCGGCAGGATGGAAGCCCGGTTTGTGCCGGCGAACTGAAGGAACAGCTCGTTAGGTTCGGTGAGACGGATGCTGACGGTAACCGGATCCAGCACTTCCGCACCATCGATCTGCTGCTGTATCCAGCTGTAAAGGGAGCCTGCCGCAAGCCGTTTGAGCCGTTCGAACGTATACCGGACATCCTCTGCCGTCAGCTCCCGCCCATGGTGAAACTGCACACCCTTGCGCAGATGAAAGGTCCATACCGTTCTGGACTCGTCCGCTTCCCAAGCGTGCGCCAGGTGTGCCTCTATCGCTCCGGTAAGTCGGTTGTAGCGGACCAATGGGTCGAACAATTGGTGGACAAGATGCGCCTCGGCCGTATAGTGAATCGTGGCCGGATCCAGTGATTGCAGCGGCTGCGCAAGCGGAAAGCGAAGCGTATCCAGCCGCCGGCTGCCCTTGACCTCGCTGCGGTGACCGAAGTAGCTGTTCAGCCAATGATGAAAGCTGTCTTTGAACGTATCGGGTAAGGTCGATACGTTGATTTGCGCCAGTGCGCCCCGCAGATCCTTGCGCTCCACGAGCTCTTTGGCGGCGGAAAGAATCATATCGTCCGCATTCTGAATAAACAAGAGCCGGGAGCGGCGGCCGCGTCCCCGTTCGGCGGTCCAGGTCAGCCAACCCTCATCCTGCATTTTTCTCAGCAGCAGCTGGACGTTGCGGTGTGTGCAATCGAGCTGAACCGCCAGCTCGTCCAAGGTAACAAAAAACTCCTGATGTTCGGTGATATGCGGATATTGACGGCGAAGACGGATGTAGTGGCCCGATAATTTCATAACCGGCTTTCCTCCCGTAAAATACAAATCCAATATGATAAAATACGAAATTTTCAATTTAAAAGTTGCGCTTTTTGTTCGTATTTTTCAAGCTACACTATAAAGTAACGACGAAGAACATTTGAAGGAGGAATGATTGATGCAGTCCAATGTGCTGCCGGAAATGGAGTGCCGCCGCAGCGGCGGAGCGGCAATGCCGCTTACCGTAGGGTGGGAGGAACAGATCCTGCGGGAGGTTGAAAGGTCTGTGCAGCAGGCCCAGACGGAGGAACGGCTGCTGCAAGTCTTTGGGAGTATAGCCAAGCTTGCCTATGGCCGCCTGCATGGAATGGGCTGGGTGGAGACGCTTGTACTCGAGGAGGCCGAACTGTTCGTCTATTGGGCGGATAAGCTGCCGGATCACCGAAGCACTTTAGTGATGCTGAAGGACAGGCTTCCTTTTGGAGAAAGGATCAAAAGCCCGTCCGGTGAAGGGACAACAAAGGAAATGCGCAAGCTGATCCTGGACATGCTCCGATATATGCGCCGTCCGCGGGAAGAGGCTGCGATTCATTAAAGATCTAAGGAGGGGCCTTCATATGATCAAGTCTTCGGAGAGACTGCGAAGCGATGTTATGCTGCTGGCTGCCGCTTTCGGCTGCGGAGTGCTGCATCATTATTTATTTTACGCTAAAGCTTGGGGAGTATCGTATCCTTTATTCGTACTGGTGTTCTATCTGTATTTTTATCTCTACGTCCCGAGAACCGAATCGTTCCGATCCAGGCTTTCCGCTGTCTTGCTCGTGCCAGTGCTGTTTCTGTCGTTCACTTATGTATGGTATACGAACGTTCTGTTGCACGTTCTCAACTCCCTCGCCGTACCGCTGCTGATCATCGTACATACCGTGTGGGGCATAAGAGGAGAGCAGCGCAGCACTTCCGTCGTGCTCCTGCTGGAGCAAGTGATCCTTGGGACGTTAAAACGGCTGCCGCAGCCTGTAGTGATCCTGATCCAATCATTGACCGGGCAGATGAAAGCGGATAAGGCTAAAGGGATGCTCAAGGTGATGTTGGGGATCGCTCTGTCCGTTCCGCTGCTGATCGCTGTCATCGGGCTTCTGGCATCGGCCGATTCCGTGTTTGAACGAACCTTAGCCCAGCTACCTGACTTGATGGGGGACCTTTCTGTGGGCTTGCTTCGCTTCGCTTGGATTGCGGCTGTTACCTTCGTTCTCTTTGCCTATGTTCAGGCGGGTAGGGAAGTGAAGCGTTCGGGTCCGATTCCCGTTGAAGCCCAGGATCAAACGGCCTTATGGGAGCCATCCGACTCAGGGTCTGAATCGAACCGCCTGCTTTCCGTCTTACCACAGCTGGATGCGACAGTAGCCGCTACCATTCTGATGCTGCTGAATGCCGTTTATGTATGGTTTGCCGTGTTTCAGTTTTCCTATTTGTTCGGAGGAGGCGCCGCCGCCCTTCCGGAGGGTATCACTTATGCCTCCTATGCGAGAAAAGGCTTTGCCGAGCTGGTTCTGGTCACCCTGATCAATTTCTCCGTGCTGCTAACCGCTCTATACGGCGTAAAGCGTCCCGGCCGGAAGGCATGGCGCTTTCTTCGCATCCTTCTAGCGGTGCTCATCGGCTGTACCGGCGTGGTGCTCAGCTCCGCGTTTTTGCGCCTGACCATGTATGAGGAAGCATACGGTTATACGGTGACCAGGCTGCTGGTACACGCATTTATGATTTTGCTGCTGGTGCTGTTCATTATTGCTCTGCTTAAGCTGTGGAAAGAGAATTTGCCTCTGTTTCAATGGTATACGGCTGCTGTAATCACAGCTTATGTCGTCTTGAATTATATGAACATCGATGCGATGATCGCCTGCAATAACATTCAAAGGTATGAAGTTACAGGGGAGATCGATGCGGCTTATCTCGGCAGTCTAAGCTATGAGGCCGTACCCTATCTGCTAGAGCTGAAACGCCTGCATCCCGAAGTGCAAGGGGTAGATGACGCGTTGGAGCGCTTTCGGGTAAGACTTGAACACCGTCAACCGGAATCGTGGACGGAGTTCAACCTATCCGTCCGGAGGGCTGGCAAGGCGCTGAATGTAACACAGGCGGATTAATCTGGGCCCGTTTTCTCTCACCCGCCATACTTCTTTTTGTAATTTGCGAGGGTCAGTAAGGGCCAAATGAAATTGTAGCTGTGGTAGCGGGTATAAAAATTACCGGGCAGTCCTGCGCCCGTCGGGTATTCGGCAGTCCATCCGGCATTGTCATGCAATACCATTTCAGACAAAGTCAGGATTCCTTTTTGGATGGAATCGGCAGGTACCTGATGGACGGCCACGAGCGCATCAAGCGCCCAAGCCGTTTGCGAAGGGGTGCTGGCATGCAGCGGGACATAGGCTTTCACCTGGTCGCTGCGGCACGATTCGCCCCAGCCGCCATCGGGATTTTGGATCGAGTCCAGCCATTGCACCGCTTTCAGGACAGTGACATGCTGCTTCGGCGCTCTGACGGCCATAAGTCCGGTTATAGCGGCCCATGTCCCGTATATATAGCAGATCCCCCAGCGGCCGTACCAGGAGCCATCCGGCTTCTGATGCCGGATCAGCCAGTCAGCGCCGCGGCGAACGAATGGATGAGCGATATCGAATCCCGCTTCACTGCCCAGATATTCCAGCGTGCGTCCTGTAAGGTCGGCGCTGGACGGATCGATGGCCGCTGCTTCGGCGCCGTCGACGGGCAGAAGCCGGGTAAGAAGGGCAGAGTCCTTGCCCTTCTCGAAAGCGGGCCAGCCGCCGTCCCTGTTTTGCATGGACAGCACCCAGTGCAGGCCGCGATCCCGCGCCTCCCGAAACTGCGGGCCAAAGCGGGCGGGGGTTGCGCGCAAAGCCCTCAGCGCTGCGGTCGTATCATCCACATCCGGTATGATCGTGTTCACATCGGAAAAACCCCAGCCGCCCGGCAGCGGATGATCCAATCCCAGGCTCCAGTCACCGAGCTTTGTGTGCTGGCGGGAGAGCAGGTATGCGTCCGCCCGCGCTATAGCCGGGTGCTCTGCGGAGTAACCGGCTGCCTGCAGAGCGTGGCTGATCAACGCGGTATCCCAAACCGTTGAAGAGGAATTCTGGATATGCTGCTGTCCGTCCGTCTCACCGGCCAACGATTTCAAGCCCTGGAGGGCATTGCGGATGACGGGATGATTAGCATCGTATCGAAGCGCGAGCAAGGCATAGATCATCAAAAAAGTGCTGGAGGCATAGCTGTACAGGGTCCCGTTCGGCTCAATCCGATCCAGCATGTAGGATTCCGCTCGCCGCAAGGCCTGCTGATGAAGCTCTTCGGGGAGCAGTGCGAGCTTCTGGATGCCCGCTTTGATTTGTTCGGCGAAGGGAAACCACCGCGACTCCTGCTCATGCTTTCGCAGCGCCGGATCCGGGTCAGCCGTCAACAGCTCGGACAGGTCGGGCGTTGCCTCGGTTCGTATTACAAATTTGAGGTCGGCGAGGATCAGAACGGGGGCAAGGTGTACCCTAGCATAGCTGGATAAATCATGGAAGCTGATCGGAAGGGAAGAAGGGAGCAGCATCATTTCAATCGGGATTTGGCGGAAACGGGGCCAGGGAACCTGTCCGGTGACAGCCAATATCACTTTGGTAAGCAATCCGCTGACGTTGTGAAGCCCGCCTTTGGCTATAATAAAACGTTTGGCTTTCTGTAGAGCCTCATCCGTTTGATCGACTGTACCTGAGTACAGAAGCGCGTAATAGGCCTCCACCGTAGCCGACAAATGCCCCTCATCGTCGTCATGGTACCATGTCCACGATCCCCCGGGCCTTTGTTTGTCCAGTATCCGGGAAGCCAAACGCCGTATAAGACGCTCGTCGCCGAGCTTTAATAACCTTAAGATAATGATCATATAGGCATCGGTCAATATTCCGCTCTCAAAGCAAAAACGCCATGATCCGTCCGGGGATTGCCGCTCCAGCAATCCCTCTGCCAAACGATTCATGGCGGCTTCAACCGTTCCGGTATTCCGATTCATTCGCCCATCTCCTCTCCCCTATTATTGTATGGGAGAGAACGGGGAATCATTCAAAGTACTTAAGAGCCCGATGCATACTTCGAGAGCGTGTACCCGTGGATCGTTTTCGGAATTTGGTTTAATGATGTCAAGGTAAAATAAGCTCCGGACGGCTTGACGTCTACCTCCACCTGATTATACGCCCACTCCCGCTCCGCAGGCATGAATATGGCGTGAATCCCATTCTTCAGTGCAGGCAGAATATCGGTGCGCAAGGAATTGCCGATCATCCAAGTGTTCCTGCGGTCCAATCCGTATCCCCGGATCAATCCGTTCAGAAATTCGGCATTCTTGTGCCGGGTAATATGAATCCGGTCGCCAAAATAACGGTCAAGACCGGCCTCCGTCACTTTGCGCATCTGAATCGCCGGATCGCCCCCCGTGTACAGGTGGAGAGTGTGCCCGTTTTCCTGGAGCTCATTCAGCGTTTCTTCCATATGGGCGTAGGGCTCAATGCTGTGACTGTAAACGGAAGAGCCAAGTGCAAGTAAACGCCCGATTTCCTCCTGGCTCTTGGGGCGTCCCGTCAACTCCGAGTAATATTCGTAAGTATCCACGAACGACTGGGGAAAATGGTCCGGCGAAAATCCGTTTAACATTACCCGCTCCAGATCGATTTGAGCCTGTTTCCTCTTCAATTCCTCCACGGATAACGGATATCCTTGAAACCAGGTCTTCATCTGATCAGCAAACCGGTCGATCACCGAATCGAAAAATTTATTGCAATAAATGAGCGTATCGTCCATATCAAACAGTATCGTCTGTTTACTCATAAGCTACTCCTACTCTCTCTATTAGCTTTCTAATCATTATAGCATGGCGATAGCGATCGTCACATCCTCCTGCATGGACTCGCACATTTCGCTGTGGCCTTGGAAAACAGCGCCCTGTTCGATAATCAGCGAGGCCGCCTGCACCGTGCCGAGGAGGCGGCCGGTAGAGGTGATGCGAACAATGCCGGCCGCCTGCACCTGACCCTCCAAATGCCCGGCGACAACTACATCGCGGGCCCGAAGCGCGGTGGAGCGGACTTTGCCCTTCTCTCCGACGGCGACTTCTCCTGTCGTTTGAAGCACTCCTTTGAATTCCCCTTCAATACGAATATCCGCCTCTGAGTACCAAACGCCTTCGAATACGCTTTCCTCTCCGATTAACGAAACTTCACCGCCCGATTTGCGGGAAGAGCCGCCTTTACTGAATAAACGAATCCGCATAAACGCTTCTCCTTTCTATCATGAAGAGGGCAGGTAAGGCAGCGGGTCGGCGCTCTTATCCCCCATCAGCACCTCATAGTGCAAATGGGGGCCTGTACTGCGTCCTGTCGTCCCCAGCTTGCCAATGGTTTGGCCTTTATCGACAGCCACCCCCTTGCGCACATCGGCGCTGTTTAAATGCATATACCAGGTACGAAGCCCTTGGGTATGCTCTACGATAATATTGTGGCCGTGCAGCTTGTCGTAACCCACGGAATCCACGATACCTTCGGCCGCGGCATATACGGGATCGCCCAGTTGGCCGGCGATATCGATTCCGCGGTGAAAGCTGAGCTTCTTCGTGAACGGGTCTTTCCTGTACCCGTATGGCGAGGTCACAATTCTCGAAAGCGTAGGCCATATGTCGGGCGTGCGCCTCTGGTATTCCAGCTTTGCCTGCAGCAGCTGCTTCGAATGGGAAAAACGGGTATGCAGCTTATCCATCTCCGTTTGCAGCGCTGAATAGGCAGCTCCGGTGGCGCTTGCAAGCTTCCTGATTTCAGCGGTAGATACGGGCCATTCCGGCCCCCCTAGTCCATGGTAGGCGGCAGAGGAATCCGCCCCCGGCTCTGCTGAGGTAACGACCGCTCCGCCGTTTCCGGCCGCATCGGCCGCGAGCTTTTGCAAATCCTGCTCAAGGCGCTTCATTTCTTCCATTTTGTGATGGATTTCCGCGGCCTGCTTGGAGAGGGCGAAAATGTCATTGTGCAGCTGCTCGATGGCTGCGTTTTTATTCTGCAAATCCTGCTCAAGTGCTATTGTTTTGCCGTGCAGCGCAGCTTTTTGCATATACATGGAAGCGGCGGTGTGCAAATGGTGCAAGTAGATCCAACTGGCCGTGACAACCAGGAGCACTACAGCTGCGGTAGTACCCCATAGAGTACCGCGGGACAGCTTGACCCGAATTACGCTTTCATTCGCTTCGGGTATCATAACGAACGTCAGCTTGTTTTGAAACCACTTGAAATTCATAAAGACTCCTTTCAGTTTTTGCTCTTGTCATTGTTTCATACCGTCCGGAGGAATGTAACGGAACGGGCGGCCTTGCATCGGCATGGGGATGGTATCTGGATGACTTTAAGAATCGGGTGCCTCCTTTGCCGAGTATTTAGAAACATAGTTCATCTCCATATGCGAGGTCAGAACCATCCCGATTAAACAGATCCAATAGCCGGTCGCGCAGATCATGCCTGCGAAAGAGTAATCCCGGCTGACGGAAAGACCTAAGATAACAAATCCGAAACAAAGAAAAATCAACAGGTTTCCTATCCGTACCCAGGATTGAAGGGGGATATGAGCCAACCGGTTCTGCATATGCTTGCCCGGGGGGCGATCCCGCTTGTCCTGAGGCTGTCCGGACTTTTGCTGCGTGCTGTCCTTATCCGGGCCGTGACGGTTCTTTTCTGTGCTGCGTATGGGAAAACGTCTCATCCGCAACCAGAGGGCGATCAACAGCACAGGCTGGTAGGCCAGCACAAGGACGGGTGAGCAGTAATTGCCAAAGCTGAACACCTCGGTCGTATTTTTGAAGGCGAGAAGTGTCGTCATGAGCAGAACGAGACTTAGCGGCGAGTTCAGAAGCGTATAATCTCTCTTCTTCAGCAGGCTGGTCACCCCGGTTAAAAAGGCCAGATAAATCAGGATCACCTTGCAGGCCGTCACCGGAAACCAGATGCTTAAGATAAACAAGTCGACCCTGTCGAGAAAGTCCGTAATATGAATTTGCTGCACCAGGCTGTAGCTCGGATAAATCATGTTGCCGGGAAGGTTCGGTCCAAAAACGATCACTTGCAGAAATTGGAAGATCGTCAGCAGCAGAACGGCCATCAGGGTCCCATGTCGAATACTGGACCGGAATTGCTTGATGCTCCACATCGTGTGCATAAAAGCGCCGATGACAAAGACATCGCCGAACCAACCGATGCCCAGAATATTGGAGTACCATAAACGGATCGCTGGAACCGTCAAAATGGGTTGCAGCAATTCCAGGTCCAGCTCGTTGGACAGCATGAACGGCAGCAGAAGCACCAACAGGAAAAAAATCGGGAAAAACAAATCGTTCACTCTTGCGATCACTTCCACGCTGGTGCGTCCGTAGAACATCAGCAAAATCATAAACAGCAAGACGATAATTTCTTCCGGGGTTTGGGGAAGCAAGATCGTCCCTATAAATTTGCCGGATGACAGCAAATCCCGCATGAGGATCACCCAGAGGTGCACGACAAGCAGCAGGTTAACGACGGTGCCGATGATCCTGCCGAACAGCGCGAAAATGATCTCGAACAAATGCATATTGGGAAACCTCATGCTAAGCTGCACCAATACGTACCCAAACACCAGAACATACAGTGCAGGGAACAAATACGTAAACCAGGCGTCCATATGCGAGGTCCGGATCAGCTCATGCTGAAGGCTGAGCAGACCGCCTCCGGTTAATAATGATCCGAGCAACCAAGCTGCTTGACGTCCATTAATGATTTGTATAGATTTCATTGTCCGGTTCCTTCCTTTGGTTCATCACTGCGGATGAATAATTGAGAAGATCCAAGGCGATACCTTCTCAACCAAATAATGTGTCGGCATCGGCGGTTTGTAGCCCAGCGTTATGGAAACGAAGAGACCCAACGCAACGGCGTAGAGTAAAATATACAACCGCTTCACATCATTGGGCTGCTGCGCCCAGTGTTTGATGTCAAGGAAGATATGGAGAAGCATCAGCAGCGCAAACCCGATCAAAAATTGCGTATTCAATATCCGTTCCCCGCCTTCGTCACATTCTCATAAATCAAACCGGTCTCCGAAAGCGTGTTTTCTATGTGAACATTGAAATCGGCGTCTTTGAACCCTTGCGGCCAGGCTTTCTCGTAGGTTTCTTTCCATAACCGGGGATAAGCGATCCACAAGCGTGTCCCCAAGCTGATGGAGTCCGTTTCTTTATTCGCCATTTTTTTTAACGTTTCTTCAACAGAGCTTTTCATATAGGAGCCAATCCTTTGCTCCAGCTGCTTGATTTTGTTTATTTGACTAAGATCGTAGTAATCGCTGCTTTCAATAACCTTGGATTTCGAGTCAATGTATATGTCATAAGCGAGCTTGCCGCCTGCCAGCTTGGGCTGGATTTTGCTGCGGGGCTCATAGATGCTTGCGGTAATGAGCTTGTTCTTTTCTATAGGAACCGTGATTTTCAATGTAACCGGTTCGTTCTTCAGGAGCGCCAGTCCCAGAGCGGTGCGGCCTTCAAAGATCCCGACCATCTTGTCTTTCCGGAATTGGGCGTAGCCGAGAACCTCGATTTCCTTCGATGGCTTGGGGCCTTTCTCGGATTCTTTTACTCCGACATATACAACCACCGGATCGCTGCCGATGGTACTGAGAGATAAAGCAATATCCTTGATGTTTATATTCATCACCGTTCTTGCTTTCACAAGCTCCCGGATCGCCTCGGATGGAAATCTTTCAAACTGCGGGTTCGCTTGCAGAAGGTCATATGCCTTCCCTTTAGAGACGATTAAAAAAGTGGACATCCGGCTTTCCGCCGTACGTGCCGTAGCGTCAAAAATCTCCCGGATCCCTTTCTTGGCATATTCTTCTCCCACCACCAGCGTTCTGCGATGAGCAAGGAACATCCGTCTGGACATTCTTTTCTGCAGCTTCGCTTGTGCGCTTCTGATTGTATCTCCGACCGCCGAATCGATGTAGTACGTTGTATTGCCGGCCGTACCTCCTCCTCCCCCGGTAGGACCGCCCATAGATCCGGGGAGCGGCAGAAGCACGCTGTAACGAATCGAGCCGTCTTCTTCTAGATCCACCGCCGTGGTGAGGATAAAAGCCAGGTCGTTGATTTCCGTCCGATCCCAGCAGCCCGTAAGGGAGACCAGGATGAGCAGAAGGAGCGGCAGGCGGGTTAGCGCGGGTCTCATTCCTTTTTCACCTCTGAAGACTCATGTTTGATTTTTTTTCCTTTCTGACCTGATTGTTCCATGATTTCCTGTGACAGCGATTCTCCCATTCTTTTTTCATCCTGCAGAGGGATATAAGTCGGCCGTGTCCTCATCAGCCACCAAGGGGATCGGATGATCACGTCCTTCAGGTCGCTCGATGACAACGGGCCAAAGGGTGACAAGTAAGGAATTCCGAAGGATCGCAAGCTTGCCATGTGCCCGATGATGAGCAGGATCGATATCAAGATGCCGTACATTCCGAGCAGCGCGGCGGCAACAATGATCGGAAACCGCAGCATCCGGATGGCGATCGCTCCGTTAAACCGCGGGATCGTGAAAGAGGCGATGCCCGTAAGGGAAACGACGATAACCATTGGAGCGGAAACGATTCCCGCTTCCACTGCGGCTTGACCGACAACCAACGCGCCCAAAATGCTGACGGCAGAGCCGACCGCCTTCGGCAAACGGATGCCCGCTTCCCGCAAAGCCTCGAAGGTGACCTCCATGATGAAGGCTTCAACTACAGCCGGGAAAGGAATCGATTCGCGGGCAGCGGCTACCGAAAGCAGCAGCGTCGTCGGCAGCAAGTCTTGATGGAAAGTGGTGATGGCGACGTATAGGCCAGGGGTGAGCAGGGAGAGCACCATGAAAAAATAGCGCAGCCATCTGATTAGCGTGGCGATCTGAAACCTTTCGTAGTAGTCCTCGCTGGCCTGCATAATTTCCGTGAACACAAAGGGAACGATAAGAACAAACGGTGTGCCGTCCACCATGATGCCTATCCGGCCTTGGAGCAGAGCCGCCGCTACCATGTCCGGCCTTTCCGTGTACTGCACCTGCGGAAACGGAGAATAGGCCGAGTCCTGAATAAACTCCTCGAGATAACCCGTCTCCAGGACGGCGTCAATATTGATTTTCTCCAATCGTCCGATGACCTCTTCTACGATTTTGGGATCTGCAAGGTCTTCTAAATAAGTGATGATTACGCTGGTGTTGCTTTCGCGGCCGATGGTCAAGGGCTTCATTTTGAGGTGCGGCGTTTTCAGCTTGCGGCGAATCATGGAGGTGTTGGTTCGTATATTTTCAACGAAGCCTTCCCTTGGTCCCCGGATAACGGTCTCCGTATCCGGTTCATTGATCGAACGCTTTTCCATGCCTCGAATCCCAAGCATTAAAGCTTTGTTGTTTCGATCGACGATCAGTCCCGTATCCCCGCCCAGCACCGAGAGCAGGAGATCCGCATAATTGTTCGCTTTCTGGATTTGCGAAACGGGGAGCACCGATTCCGATATGTTATCGATAAGCTGCTCTCCGCCCTCCAGAATCATAAGCGTCTTCATCGCTTCATTGACGAGCTCCGTATTGGTTAATCCATCAACAAAGAACAGGATGGCATCCTGGCTTTGCTCCAGCCTAAATTCGCGAATGACAAAATCGGAGCTGTCCTTGAACAGCTCTTTCAAATAATTTTTATTCTCCTCCAGACTAAGGAAAACCGGTACCGAACGGAGCTCGTCGATAAAGCGGTAATTCCGTTTTTGCAGCAGGCTTTCTTCATCTTCCTTTTGTTTCTTGCGGTTGATTCCCGTCATGATCCTGACGACCTCCTTCGCCCACTAGGTCAAATCCAAGCTTTGCCGGAGCATGTTCGGTATATTTTTCTCCAATTGCGAAAAATTATGACAATCTTGATTCATCTTGTTACAATCAGGGGGAATAGGTCCTTGCGCATATGTAAATGATAGACACCAGTTAAAGGGGGAAGGCTAGCGGTGCTGTGGCTCGTTATTGCGTTGTTATTATTCATTCTGCAGATATTGACCATTCTCATCGGAGAGTTCCGGCATCCGCCCAAAGCCATGGCCTGGCTTTTTATTCTGTTTATTATTCCGGTCGTCGGTTGTGTTATGTACTATTTTCTGGCCAAAGAATACAACCGCAGAAGAAAGGTGCGGCGCAGAGGGCTGTCTGCAAGAAGCGATATTCGTCTTGTGGGGTCAAAACTAAAGGCATCGGATCCCGAGTGGGATGACAATCAATTCAAAAACTGGCGGCACGAACAGCGGCTATTCGCCCTGCTCAACAATATTCCCGGTTCACAAGTTACCTACCGCAATGAGATCGAAGTGCTAACGAATGCCAGTGAGGCATACCCTGCCATGCTCGAGGCGATGGAGCAGGCGAAGGATCACATCCATTTTGAATTTTATACGATCCGCGATGACGGAGTGGGGAAGCAATTTCAAGATGTATTGATCCGTAAGGCGCGGGAAGGCGTGAAGGTTCGTTGTATTTTTGACGGGATCGGCAGCTATCAATTGAGCAGCAAGTTTACAGATGAGCTGAAGCAGGCCGGTTGTGAAGTCTATTTTTTTCTGCCCATCATGATCGCTTTTTTCAATCAGCGGATCAATTACCGGAATCATCGTAAAATCGTGGTGGTGGACGGGCTAAAGGGGTTTGTCGGCGGCATCAACATCGGAGATGAATATTTGGGCGGGAATCCGAAGCTCGGTTTTTGGCGGGATACGCATTTGAAGCTGGAGGGCGACGTGGTGTATTCCCTGCAGCATACGTTTTTGGTCGATTGGCTGTTTGTCAGCGGTAACCGCCTTACGGACACCAGCCTGTTTCCCGAACATGAGTGCCGCGGCCGGAAGCCGGCGCAGATCATAGACAGCGGACCTGATGCGCACTGGGATGCAATCCTGGAAATGTACTTCGGAGCCATTACGGCGGCAAAGAAACGACTCTATATAACAACGCCTTATTTTATCCCGGACGCCAGCATCTGCATGGGACTCAAAACGGCGGCAATCAGCGGTGTCGATGTGCGTATTATTTTCCCGCAGAAGTCGGATTCAAGCATTGTAAATTATGCATCCATGTCTTACTTTGAGGAATTGCTGCAGGCGGGAGTCCGGTTTTATGCCTACCAAAAAGGCTTTATTCACGCCAAGGTGATGCTGATCGACAATCTGCTGGGGACCGTTGGAACGGCGAATGTGGACATGCGCAGCTTTTACAGCAATTTTGAACTGAACGCCGTAGTGTACGATAGGGAGACGCTGCATCGGTTGGAAAGTGATTTCCTGCATGATTTGAAGGATTGCCGCGAGATCAAGCTGGAAGCGTTCGAAAAACGGTCCCGATGGCAGAAAATCAAGGAGGTTATGGGGCGCATTTTATCTCCGCTGTATTAAAAAGCCTCCTGCAGGATATGGATGGTATCCCCCTTACGAACACGATTCCCCTCGCTCCGCTGCACGTCATTCAGGAGTTAACGCGCAAGGTCCGAGGCGGAACCTGTATCCTGAATGTTATTTCCTGATGAACGACAGTACATGATCGAGATTTTGCGGGGGGAGCTGAGCAATCAGGTCTCCTTTTTGCTGCAGGCGTTCAATGATGTTGAGCAGGTGAAAGTCGCGCGGATCGCAGCGCAAAGACACTTCCTCCCAGGTCAGCGGCGTCGACACCGTGGCATCCTTGCGGGCACGGGGCGTATAGGGAGCGGAGAGCGTTTTGCCGTACCAATGCTGCAAATAGTCGATATAAATTAAAGTGCCGCGGTCTTTCTTCAGCCGCTCCACCGTAAACAGCTTCGGGTGCTTTTGTACCGCATAGGAGGCGACGAACTGCCCGATACCACGCAGCTCTTCGAAGGTATACCCGCGGTCAGCCGGAATCGGAACATAAATTTGTACGCCGGTTGCACCGGATGTCTTGGGCACGGACTTGATCTTCATGCCCTCAAGGATCTCTCCGATGATTTCCGCAGCCTCCATGATGCGCGGCTCCGGGTCGACACTCGGGTCGATGTCGATCAACCATTCGACCGGAAGCGTCTCCCCGATCCGATGGAAGGAGGGATGAAACTCCAGACAGGCCAAATTTCCCAACCACAGCAGCGTAGGCAGAGAGTCGAGGTGAACGTAATTAATCGACTCAAGCACAGCTGTTTTCACAAAATCGGGCGTGGGCTCCGGCGCATTTTTCTGGTAAAACGATTTATCGTTCCAGCCATGAGGAAACCGGATCGTCGTCAAATAACGGTTTTTGCAGTAAGTCAGCAAGTAGGGTGAAAGCTGGGCCAGCTTCTCCAAATACATCGCTTTGGTGATCCCCTTCTCAGGCCATAACGGCTTATCGGGATTCGTGATCGTCAGTTCATGACCATCAACCCTCAAGGCGCCCTTCGTTTTCTTATGTTTAGCGGTCACAGCCATTGGAGCGCTTCACTTCCTTTTCTAAGTGCTATTCATAGCTTTTCGCCGAATGGGGAATCGTATCCCTTGAAGAAAGGCAGGCGGTGACCGGAATGTGTCCGATGAAGCCCGTCATTCCCTTCGAACCGGTGTCCGAAAGCTTAGTGCCTTCAGAGGACCGTTGGATTCACCAGGTCAAATGGGATGGCGTCCGTATGTTGACTTATTACGACGGCCGGCAGTGCCGTTTATTTAACCGCAAATTGAATGAAAGAACGTTCCAATACCCTGAGCTTACGGAAGTACAAAAGTATTGCCGGGCCGATTCCGTTATTCTTGACGGCGAAATTATAGCGCTGGGCAAGGACGGGAAGCCCTCGTTTCATGAGGTCATGAAGCGGGACGGCATCCGCAAGCTGGACAGGGTTCCACAGGCGATGAGGCAGGTGCCCGTTGCTTACATGCTCTTCGATCTGCTGTATTATGACGGCCAATGGGTATTGAACAAGCCGCTCAGCGCCCGGTTGGAGCTGCTGAACCAAACGATTATTCCGGGCCCTGTCATTCAGATTGTTCCTTCGTATGATGACGGAGCAGCTTTATTTCAAATGACGCGGCAGCAGGGCCTGGAGGGAATCGTCAGCAAGGAGCTTCACAGTACGTACAGCATTAACGGGAAAGACAGGCGATGGGTTAAAGTCAAAAATTACGGGGATATCGCAGCGGTCGTCGGGGGCTATACGCTAAACGGAGGCATTGTGAATGCGGTACTTGTCGGAGTCTATACCGCGGAAGGAAAGTTATGGTATATCGGCCATGTCGGAACCGGCAAGCTGAAAAAATCCGAATGGGTCGAGTTAACGGCCAAGCTGAAACCGGCGACCATCCGAGACAAGCCCTTCGACAATGAGCATCCGGAAATGAAAGGGGCTTATTGGGTCGAGCCCAAGCTTGTGGTCAAGCTTCAGTATACGGAATGGCGATGGCAGGAGGGGCGCACCTTGCGGCAGCCTTCCATTCAGGCTTTTATCGATGTGCCTCCTCGGGAATGTGTGTTTGACGGAGTGTTATGACGGCATAGTATTGCCGCTTCGCCCGTTCATGAAGGGGATCAAGCCAATTTGTGCATCAAAAAGGTTACCCGCCGCGTTTGGATTCCGACAGGTAACCTGTATGAATGACCGATCAGGAGCCGACCGTTTCCTTCGCCTTCGTCTTTGCTTTTCCTTTTTTGCCTGCTGCTTTGGGCTTATCCGCCGCTGCAGCCGCAGGATCGGGCGTTACCGGCTTCACTGCTTCCAAGCTGGCCTGAAGCGCCGCCATCAGGTCGATAACGTTGGTTTTACGCTGTTCCGGCGCCACACGGATCTGTTGTCCGGAAATTTTTTGTTCGATGGCCTGCATTACGGCAGTACGATAATCATCCTTATACTTTTCAGGCTCGAATTCCGTCGAGAGCTGGTTTATCAGCATCTTGGCCATTTCGAGCTCTTTGTCGTTCACGTTGACTTGCTCCGGCAGCCCCGGCACCTGATCGACAGAGCGGATTTCATCGGGGTAAAAAATCGTCTCCATCGCAATACAGCGGTCAATAATGCGGATGGCGGCGAGGCTGCTCTTGGAACGAATCGACACCTTGGCGATGCCAATTTTACCCGTTTGTTTCATGGCTTCCAGCAGCAGATTATAGGCCCCGGCGCCGGTTTCATTAGGTGAAAGATAATACGTCTTCTGAAAATAAATAGGGTCAATGTCGGAGAGATCGACAAAATCCAGAATTTTAATTTCCTTCGTCGCTTCGCCGGCTAAACTTTCGAGCTCGTCCTTGTCAAAAAGCACGAAGGAACCAGGCTCATATTCATAGCCTCTGACAATCTCAGACCACTCGACCTCACGCTCGCAATGCTGGCATTTGCGCACGAAGTTGAGCGGGGTGCTGCATTCCTTATGAATCATCCGCATAGAGATATCCTTGTCTTCGGTGGCGGAAAACATTTTTACCGGTACGTGGACCAAGCCGAAGCTGATGGCGCCTTTCCAGACTGTATGCATGACGGGTTACCTCCCAGGGCTTACAAAAGCCCTCCTTTTTCCGTTAGTATGCACATCGGAAGCGGGATTCATGAAGTTTTATTCCTCGTTGTATGGAGTTCCGTGCGGTTGGGACATCCTAACAGGAGACGGCGGCGTTCAGGGAAAATGGAGCCGGTCTCATCTTCAGATCAAGGAGGGAACAACGTTGACGGAAGCCAATACGTCAGGCGGGAACAATACTGCGGATACGTCGAATGAAGGCCGGGATACCAGCTTTATGGATATCGACCGCATGATAAACGAAGGCTTGGGAGGCGGTACGGTCAGTATACATAACGGACTGATCGAGGAGAGTACGACCGATACGATGGATTATCCGGAGTCGGTGCTAAACGGCGGTGATGAACAATGAATCTGGCCCGCGCGCAGCAGATTTTGAATGCAGATGAGAAAATCGACGTGGAGCTGAACGGCGTATCCGTATGGATCGATAGCATCGATGCGGAGGAGAAAACCGCCAAGGTTCACGCGGAGCACCAACCGGCCGATACTCGTGTGGTTCCGGTTGAGGAACTTGAGGAAGTAAAGTAAAGCAAAGCAAGAGCTTTCCCTGAGCGTCTGCCGCCATTTCGAGGGCAGGAAGGCAAAGGGGAAGCTTTTTTGTTGCTACAAAAAGGCGGTAGGGCTATAATAATGGTCAAAACATTAGCGGAGGCGGATAGCATTGAGCTCGATCGAGGAATTTGCCTTGATTCGGCTGCTGACCGGCGGCAAGCAATCGACTGCTTTTCAAAAGGCAAAGGGCGTGGAAACGGGAATCGGAGACGATGCGGCCGTTGTGCATGTCCCGCATGGAAGCCGTTTGATACTGACTTGCGATACGATGACGGAAGAAATCCATTTTAAGCGTGTGACCATGCGGGATACGGACGTCGGATATAAGGCTATGGCATCGTCCGTAAGCGATATTGCCGCCATGGGCGGGACGCCGCGGTTTGCGCTGGTCGCACTCAGCCTTCCGAAGGATGCGCCGGTAGAGCGGGTTCGCGCGATGTACGAGGGATTGTATGACTGCGCCTCCCGCTATGGCGTTGCGATCGTAGGCGGCGATACGACGGCAAGCGCCGGAGGCATTACCTTGACGGTTACGGTTATCGGTGAAACCGAAGCGGACAAAGCGCTGCTGCGTTCTGCGGCGCGGTCGGGCGACGTTGTCTTTGCCACCGGGCTATTGGGCCGCTCCGCGGCGGGATTGGAATACCTGCTCGGGCTTGCGCAGCCATCGGATGTTTGGGATACTGTACCCGAGATGGAAATGTACCGGCCGCTGATACAAGCGCACTGCCGGCCAGAGCCCCAGGTGCAAGCCGGAGAGCTGCTTCGTCAGTCGGGGTTTCGTCATGCGCTGAATGACGTGAGCGACGGGCTTGCCAGCGAAGCCTGGGAGATTGCCGAAGCTTCCGGGGTCGGTATCGATCTGAATGAGGATCAAATCCCAGTGGCGGAGGAGCTGCTTTCGTATGCCGCGCGGGTAAACAGGGATCCGTTAGATTATATCCTGTACGGCGGAGAAGACTATCAATTGGTTGGAACGGTGCCTGCCGAGCATGCCATGGAGCTGCAGGCCGCTTTTAAGACGGCGGGGCTCCCGCTTTATCTGATTGGCTGTGTGAATGCCGAGCATCAAGGCGTTCGGCTTGTGCGAAGCAGCGGCGGTGCGCTGCCCCTCGGCAAGCGGGGTTACAATCATTTTGGCAGTTAAAAAGACGGAGGAATGGAAGAATGCCCTTATATGAATACAGGTCACGCAGTGTGGGGGACACGTCTCGGCTGGCAGAACGCTTAGCCTCGTTGTTTATTCCCGGCACCGTGCTGACGCTGGACGGGGAACTGGGCGCCGGTAAAACCACGTTCTCCCAGTCGGTTGCGAAGGCGATCGGGGTGAAGGAGATCGTAAACAGCCCTACCTTTACGATCATCAAAGAATATGAAGGAGAACGGTTTCCTTTTTACCATATGGATGTGTACCGCTTATCTGCCGAAGAGGCGGACGAACTTGGATTGGACGAATATTTTTACGGTCAGGGCGTGACTTTGATTGAATGGGCGTCCATTATCGAGGACCTGCTGCCGCCCGAGCGGCTGGCTGTGCGGATCGAGCATGATGGTGAGCAAGGACGGCGCTTCCAATTGATTCCCTATGGCGAACCTTACGAAGAATGGTGCCTGAAACTGAAGGAGAACGGATACTTATGATAACTGGAACGGGAACGGATCAAACCGGCCGGCACGGCGGCCTGATGCTTTCCGTGGATACGTCAACGGCATCCATGACGATTGCGCTCACCCGGGAAGACAAGCTGCTGGGAGAGATGACGTCGAAAGCGGAAAGAAACCATTCGCTGCACCTGATTCCCGCGATGAAGCGTCTTATGACGGAGGTGGACGTCAAGCCGGCGGAGCTTAACGGGTTTGCCATAGGCGTCGGCCCCGGATCGTATACGGGAGTACGTATAGGAGTAACGGCAGCAAAGACGTTTGCATGGACGCATAAACTGTCGCTGTTTGGCGTATCCACATTGGAAGCCATGGCGCTCGGAGGGGCGGAAACGGCTGTGACCGGAGCATCGTTTGGTATGACCGGGGAAATGTCGGAAGTCCGTGACGGTGAATTAGGCGCACTGGACCGCGTTCTGAAAGAGACGGAGAGAGCTCGCGAAACAGTATGGCTCATTCCTCTCATTGATGCGCGCAGGGGTCAGGCATTCACGGCTTTATACGAGGCAGGTGCCTCCGGCTGGAAGTGTGCCGTCCCGGACGGCATCCGGCTTATGGCCGCCTGGACGGAGGAATTGGCATTGCATGCCGCTAAACACCAACCGGACCGGATCGTCTTTACCGGTGAGCTTGAGCAGCATTCGGAGCCGATTCGATCCTTTGCATCCCGCTGTGCCGGGCGTGTGGAGGAAATGGTTCACGGCGTGAGGGCCCGCCATGTCGCAGAGCTCGGCCGTATTCGATGGAAGCGGGGGGAAACCGAGGATGTTCACGGGTTGGTTCCGAATTATACGCAGCTGGCGGAGGCCGAAGCCAAGCTTCTCGCTCAACGATCATAGAGGAGGACGGTCCGCTATGGAACGTAAACAGGAAACGGAAGCGATTCCTGACAGTGATGTGCAATTCAGAGCGATGCGACGAGAGGACATACCTGTCATCTGTGAGATCGAGCGGGAGTCGTTTACTACGCCCTGGACCGCCGGGGCTTTTGAGAATGAGCTGTCAAACAATCAGTTCGCCCAATATATTGTGATTGAGCATGACGGCGAGATCGCCGGTTACGGCGGAATGTGGCTTATTTTGGAAGAAGCGCATGTCACCAATATAGCGATCCGGGCAAAATACCGGGGTCGCAAGCTGGGAGAACGATTGCTGACGGAAATGCAGCGCACCGCCAGCTTTTATGGGGCGGTACGGATGACGCTTGAGGTGCGCCCATCCAACAAGATTGCCCAGCGGCTGTACGAGAAAAAGGGATTTCGGTCTGTAGGCGTTCGCCGGGGATATTATACGGATAATAAAGAAGATGCCATCATCATGTGGGCAGATCTTCCAAAACGAACCGTATAAGCAAATAACGGCAGAGCAATTTCGCTTCTGCGAAGCCAATGAAGTAAAGAAGTATGAGAATTGCGATCCTGAGATTTTAACATTCAGGAACACTGAGCAATTTCTTTTCTGCAAAACCAATGAAGTTAAGGAAGTATGAGAATTGCGATCCTGAGATTTTAACATTCAGGAACAGGAAGCAGGTTTGCATATATGAATAGAGATCATATGAAAAGCCATGGGAATGAAGGCGATTCGGCGCCCGTTTATATTCTTGCGGTGGAGACGAGCTGCGACGAAACGTCTGCAGCGGTAGTCCGTGACGGACGGGAAATTCTTTCTAACGTGGTTTCAAGTCAGGTGGAGACTCATAAAAGATTCGGCGGTGTTGTTCCGGAGGTAGCTTCACGGAAGCATGTGGAATCGATCACGTGGATTCTGGAAGAGGCGCTGACGCAGGCCGGGGTGCAGCCGCAGCAGTTGGCGGCCGTTGCCGTTACCCAGGGCCCGGGCTTGGTCGGTTCGCTGCTGGTTGGCGTGGTGGCCGCAAAAGCATTCGCTTGTGCCCTCGACCTGCCTCTTATTGGCGTACACCACATTGCCGGCCATATTTATGCCAACGAGCTGGTGCACAAGTTGGAATATCCTTTTATGGCTCTTGTGGTGTCGGGAGGACATACGGAGCTGGTGCATGTGGAATCCGAGGGGAGCTTCCGCATCATCGGTCAAACCAGAGACGATGCCGTTGGTGAAGCCTATGACAAAGTCGGACGGGCACTCAAGCTGCCGTATCCCGGCGGTCCTCATATTGATCGTCTGGCGCATGAGGCGACGGAAGCGGTGACGCTTCCCCGCGCATGGCTTGAGCCGGATTCTTACGACTTCAGCTTCAGCGGGCTGAAGTCGGCTGTGTTGGCTGTGTTGAATCAGGCCAACATGAAAGGGCAGCCTTTGGCCCCGGAGGCCGTGGCGCGAGGATTCCAGGACTCAGTCATCGACGTCCTGGTGGAAAAGGCCATTCGCGCCGTAAGGAAGTTTGGCGCAAAGCAGCTGCTGCTTGCGGGCGGGGTAGCCGCCAACAAGGGTCTGAGAACGGCGCTCGAAACGCGCTGTAGGCATGAAGGCGTACCTTTGCTCGCGCCGCCGCTTAGCTTGTGCACCGACAATGCGGCGATGATCGGCGCCGCCGCGTTCTTGAAATACCGCCGCGGCCAGTTTGCGGCGCTTGATATGAAAGCTGAACCGCAGTTAAAACTCGAGGGATGGTCGGTATAGACTGGAATAATCATGGAGCAGGTTGAATCGGACTGCTCCATGGAAAATTTTCAACAAATAAAACAGTTGCTTTCTATTTTCATTTTTGATATATTACTCTTTGTCGCTTCTGAGGCAGGCATTGAAACAGATTCAACTTGAAACTTGAATATGAAGGTTGGAAAAAATGCTTGCATGCTGAGGAGAAATGTGATAATATATAAGAGTTGTTTCCGGAGGTCAATTGAGATTGATCGGCTTTATCGGAAACTTTTAAGAGAATGAAATTGCCCTTTGAAAACTGAACAACGAGTGAGTGTAAAGATAGAGAATCGAAAGATTCTCGCCAGTAGTAGATGATGAGCTAATCAGCTTTTCTTTATTGGAGAGTTTGATCCTGGCTCAGGACGAACGCTGGCGGCGTGCCTAATACATGCAAGTCGAGCGCTAGGGGTGCTCCCTTAGGGGAGCCCCCTGGAGCGGCGGAC
Organism: Paenibacillus naphthalenovorans; assembly: GCF_001465255.1. Taxonomy (NCBI): domain Bacteria; kingdom Bacillati; phylum Bacillota; class Bacilli; order Caryophanales; family Paenibacillaceae; genus Paenibacillus; species Paenibacillus naphthalenovorans. The sequence continues at coordinate 5,036,350 of NZ_CP013652.1, forward strand.
GGGTGAGTAACACGTAGGCAACCTGCCTGTAAGACCGGGATAACTACCGGAAACGGTAGCTAAGACCGGATAGGTGGTTTCTCCGCATGGAGGGATCAAGAAACACGGTGCAAGCTGTGGCTTACAGATGGGCCTGCGGCGCATTAGCTAGTTGGTGGGGTAACGGCTCACCAAGGCGACGATGCGTAGCCGACCTGAGAGGGTGATCGGCCACACTGGGACTGAGACACGGCCCAGACTCCTACGGGAGGCAGCAGTAGGGAATCTTCCGCAATGGACGCAAGTCTGACGGAGCAACGCCGCGTGAGTGAAGAAGGTTTTCGGATCGTAAAGCTCTGTTGCCAAGGAAGAACGCCTTGGGGAGTCACTGCCCTGAGGGTGACGGTACTTGAGAAGAAAGCCCCGGCTAACTACGTGCCAGCAGCCGCGGTAATACGTAGGGGGCAAGCGTTGTCCGGAATTATTGGGCGTAAAGCGCGCGCAGGCGGCCGCTTAAGTTTGGTGTATAAGCCCGGGGCTCAACCCCGGATCGCACCGAAAACTGGGTGGCTTGAGTGCAGGAGAGGAAAGCGGAATTCCACGTGTAGCGGTGAAATGCGTAGAGATGTGGAGGAACACCAGTGGCGAAGGCGGCTTTCTGGACTGTAACTGACGCTGAGGCGCGAAAGCGTGGGGAGCAAACAGGATTAGATACCCTGGTAGTCCACGCCGTAAACGATGAGTGCTAGGTGTTAGGGGTTTCGATACCCTTGGTGCCGAAGTCAACACAATAAGCACTCCGCCTGGGGAGTACGCTCGCAAGAGTGAAACTCAAAGGAATTGACGGGGACCCGCACAAGCAGTGGAGTATGTGGTTTAATTCGAAGCAACGCGAAGAACCTTACCAGGTCTTGACATCCCTCTGACCGGTACAGAGATGTACCTTTCCTTCGGGACAGAGGAGACAGGTGGTGCATGGTTGTCGTCAGCTCGTGTCGTGAGATGTTGGGTTAAGTCCCGCAACGAGCGCAACCCTTGAGCTTAGTTGCCAGCATTAAGTTGGGCACTCTAAGTTGACTGCCGGTGACAAACCGGAGGAAGGTGGGGATGACGTCAAATCATCATGCCCCTTATGACCTGGGCTACACACGTACTACAATGGCCGGTACAACGGGAAGCGAAGGAGCGATCCGGAGCAAATCCTTATAAGCCGGTCTCAGTTCGGATTGCAGGCTGCAACTCGCCTGCATGAAGTCGGAATTGCTAGTAATCGCGGATCAGCATGCCGCGGTGAATACGTTCCCGGGTCTTGTACACACCGCCCGTCACACCACGAGAGTTTACAACACCCGAAGTCGGTGGGGTAACCGCAAGGAGCCAGCCGCCGAAGGTGGGGTAGATGATTGGGGTGAAGTCGTAACAAGGTAGCCGTATCGGAAGGTGCGGCTGGATCACCTCCTTTCTATGGAGTCCATGTTACCTGCGGGGTAACGGACAATAAGCAAGAAGCACTCACTCGTGTTCAGTTTTGAAAGGTGCAATGCCTTTCGAAGCTTAGCGTGTTCTTGGCAAAAGTTGATGGTTGCATCGGCAAGCCGGAGCATGGTAAGATACCTTTCCTGCCGGTAAAACGGCAGCGGAAATACGTTTGTTCCTTGAAAACTGGATATCGAAACGAAGCAAAATGCTGAATCATCCCGCTGCGATTTTTGTAAGAAAATCGTCAGCAGCCGATACGTAAGTGTCGGTACCGAATAACCAAATTGGTTAAGCTAATAAGAGCACACGGAGGATGCCTAGGCGCCAGGAGCCGATGAAGGACGTAGCGAACGACGAAATGCCTCGGGGAGCCGTAAGCAGGCTTTGATCCGGGGATGTCCGAATGGGGAAACCTGCGTATCGTAATAGATACGTACCATGCAGTGAATACATAGCTGCATTGGAGGCAGACGAGGGGAACTGAAACATCTAAGTACCCTCAGGAAAAGAAAACAAAAGTGATTCCGTCAGTAGCGGCGAGCGAAAGCGGATTAGCCCAAACCAGGGGGCTTGCCCCCTGGGGTTGTGGGACGTCAACGTGGGTTGAGCAGAGTAGGTGAAGCGGTCTGGAAAGGCCGGCCGGAGAAGGTAACAGCCCTGTAGCCGAAATTCTGCGAAAGCCCTAGACGGATCCCGAGTACCGCGAGACACGTGAAACCTCGTGGGAATCCGGCAGGACCATCTGCCAAGGCTAAATACTCCCTGGCGACCGATAGTGAAGCAGTACCGTGAGGGAAAGGTGAAAAGAACCGCGGGAGCGGAGTGAAAGAGAACCTGAAACCGTGTGCTTACAAGAAGTCAGAGCCCGTTAAAGGGTGATGGCGTGCCTTTTGTAGAATGAACCGGCGAGTTACGTTTGCAAGCAAGGTTAAGGTGAGAAGCCGAAGCCGCAGCGAAAGCGAGTCTGAATAGGGCGAATGAGTTTGCAGGCGTAGACCCGAAACCGTGTGATCTACCCCTGTCCAGGGTGAAGGTGCGGTAACACGCACTGGAGGCCCGAACCCACGAATGTTGAAAAATTCGGGGATGAGGTGGGGGTAGCGGAGAAATTCCAATCGAACTCGGAGATAGCTGGTTCTCCCCGAAATAGCTTTAGGGCTAGCCTCGGGAGATGCGTCGTGGAGGTAAAGCACTGATTGGGTGCGGGGCCCGCCAAGGGTTACCAAGTCCAGTCAAACTCTGAATGCCACAGACGTTAACCCGGGAGTCAGACAGTGAGTGCTAAGATCCATTGTCAAGAGGGAAACAGCCCAGATCATCAGCTAAGGTCCCCAAGTGTGTGTTAAGTGGGAAAGGATGTGGAGTTGCGCAGACAACCAGGATGTTGGCTTAGAAGCAGCCACCATTCAAAGAGTGCGTAATAGCTCACTGGTCGAGTGACTCTGCGCCGAAAATGTAACGGGGCTAAACACACCACCGAAGCTATGGCTAGATATGAAAATATCTGGGGTAGGGGAGCGTTGTAACAGCGTTGAAGGTTGATCGTGAGGACAGCTGGAGCGGTTACAAGTGAGAATGCCGGTATGAGTAACGAAAAGATCAGTGAGAATCTGATCCGCCGAAAGCCTAAGGGTTCCTGAGGAAGGTTCGTCCGCTCAGGGTAAGTCGGGACCTAAGGCGAGGCCGAAAGGCGTAGTCGAAGGACAACAGGTTGAAATTCCTGTACCACCGTGAACCGTTATGAGCGATGGGGTGACGCAGAAGGATAGTGACGCGAGCTGATGGATGCTCGTCCAAGCAGTGAGGCTGGTGTGCAGGCAAATCCGCACATCGAAAGGCTGGGCTGTGATGGGGAGGGAAAATTGGAGTACCGAAGGTCATGAGTTCAGGCTGCCAAGAAAAGCCTCTAGCCAGGGAGAAGGTGCCCGTACCGCAAACCGACACAGGTAGGCGAGCAGAGGATGCTAAGGCGCGCGGAAGAACTCTCGTTAAGGAACTCGGCAAAATGACCCCGTAACTTCGGGAGAAGGGGTGCCCCGGTAGGGTGAATAGCCCGAGGGGGCCGCAGTGAAAAGGCCCAAGCGACTGTTTAGCAAAAACACAGGTCTGTGCGAAGCCGCAAGGCGAAGTATACGGGCTGACGCCTGCCCGGTGCTGGAAGGTTAAGGGGAGCGGTTAGGGTAAGACCGAAGCTGTGAACCGAAGCCCCAGTAAACGGCGGCCGTAACTATAACGGTCCTAAGGTAGCGAAATTCCTTGTCAGGTAAATTCTGACCCGCACGAATGGCGTAACGACTTGGGCGCTGTCTCGACGAGAGATCCGGTAAAATTTTAATACCTGTGAAGATGCAGGTTACCCGCGACAAGACGGAAAGACCCCATGGAGCTTTACTGCAGCTTGATATTGGACTTTGGTACGATCTGTACAGGATAGGTGGGAGCCAGGGAAGCATGAGCGCCAGCTTGTGTGGAGGCGACGTTGGGATACCACCCTGATCGTATCGGAGTTCTAACCTGGTGCCCTAAGCGGGTATGGGGACAGTGTCAGGTGGGCAGTTTGACTGGGGCGGTCGCCTCCTAAAGCGTAACGGAGGCGCCCCAAGGTTCCCTCAGAATGGTTGGAAATCATTCGCAGAGTGCAAAGGCAAAAGGGAGCTTGACTGCGAGACAAACAGGTCGAGCAGGGACGAAAGTCGGGCTTAGTGATCCGGTGGTACCGAATGGAAGGGCCATCGCTCAACGGATAAAAGCTACCCTGGGGATAACAGGCTTATCTCCCCCAAGAGTCCACATCGACGGGGAGGTTTGGCACCTCGATGTCGGCTCATCGCATCCTGGGGCTGAAGTAGGTCCCAAGGGTTGGGCTGTTCGCCCATTAAAGCGGTACGCGAGCTGGGTTCAGAACGTCGTGAGACAGTTCGGTCCCTATCTGTCGCGGGCGCAGGAAATTTGAGAGGAGCTGTCCTTAGTACGAGAGGACCGGGATGGACGTACCGCTGGTGTACCAGTTGTCTCGCCAGAGGCACGGCTGGATAGCCAAGTACGGAAGGGATAAGCGCTGAAAGCATCTAAGCGTGAAGCCCCCCTCAAGATGAGATTTCCCAGTAAGTAAGACCCCTTGTAGACGACGAGGTAGATAGGTTCGGGGTGGAAGCACGGCAACGTGTGGAGCTGACGAATACTAATCGGTCGAGGGCTTATCCAAAAAGCACATGAAGATGATCAGCAGCTTGGTTTCGATCCAGTTTTCAGGGCGCAAGCCTTGAGAAATGAATACGTTTGGTGATGATGGCGGAAGGGAACCACGCGTACCCATACCGAACACGACCGTTAAGCCTTCCAGCGTCGATGGTACTTGGACCGCAGGGTCCTGGGAGAGTAGAACGTCGCCAAGCAAATGTATTCAAAAAGCCTGCAAGTCATTTAATATGACTTGCAGGCTTTTTGTACTTCAGGATAATATTACGCTTATACATGGAAGCCTCCCTCGATGTAAATTGGATTTTAACATACATAACATTCCGATATTCCCTTTATTGGTAAAGAGCGGTTGAATGAATCAGGGCAAACAGACTGCATACTAACTGAAGATTTGCAACTTTAGAGCTGTAATGATATCCAGCAAGAAAGCTGATATATGGAGATGACGGATCTAGATTCGAATACTCCAAAAAGCTCGGAAGCTACGTCGAAGGAAAGCGTAAATTCACAAACCACACCTCAAGGAGGAATGAGTTCATGAGCAAAGTGCAAAATAACAACGAAAATGAAGAACTGGCCGAATTAGGAACCCATGCCGCGGGAGCAACCGACCTGCATCATACGCGGACAACGAATGAGGCCGTACAAATCGATCCTCCTGTAGGTAATCAGCCGGGAGCCGTTGATAACCGAAGCGGGAAGTTTGATGTGAAGAAGAACGGAAAGCCAATCTGACCTCATGGATCGGTCACAGGCATTAGAGAAAGAGCAGGGATCCGGCGGAAGCACAAGGATGCCTGCTCTTGCTATTGGTCTTTTATGATTATTCCACATCTGCGAACAATTCCTTCAGCATCCGTTCCCGGTTTAGCAGGAACTGTTTCATAATGATATAATGATCGGTTTCTTCCAGAGTTATCTGTTCAATGCCCTTGTCCGTAAGATTGTACATCAGAGCGTCGGGATATCCCATTAAAATGGGAGAATGAGTAGAAATAATAAACTGGGAGTTTCGATTCACTAAAGCGTGAATACGGGCCAGCATGGACAGCTGCTTAAAAGGAGACAAGGCCGCCTCGGGCTCATCCAAAATGTAAAGGCCATTCCCTCCGAAACGGTGAAGGAAAGCCGCGAAGAACGATTCTCCATGGGATTGCTCGTGCAGTGATTTGTCGCCATATGACCGTATGATAGGGGGGGCCGAGGACTGCTCACGATCCATTTCATCAATGTTCGTTGCCAGGTTGTAATAGGTTTCGGCGCGGAAAAAGAAGCCGTCTTTCGGTTTACGGACTCCGCGTACCAAACGGATATAGCGGTGCAGCTCGGAATGCGATGAACGGGTAGAAAATGTAAAATGGAGACTGCCGCCCTCCGGATTAAATCCCCATGCGATAGCCGCCGCTTCAAGCAGTGTGGATTTTCCCATTCCGTTCTCGCCTATAATATAGGTTACTTTGGGGTGCAAAGGCAAAGAGGTGAGTTCGCGCAAGGAAGGAAGATTAAACGGGTATGCTGTAAATGAGGGAATCCGGTCCCTTAACAGCTCGATACTCCTCAAGTAAGCGTGTTGCTCTCTGAAAACCATACGGCGCCGCTCCTTTCCCATGATCCTGAACAAGTTTATGATACAAAAAAACAAAGGCAAAGGCACCCCATCCCAACCAAGAGTGAGGTGCCTTCATTTAAACACCAAGCGTGGTCCTGAAACTAAGCGATAAAGCTACATACGTGAAAATCCTTCATCGTGCAGATATTCGATCGCCTCAGCATAGGTGTCAAAAGCGGACTCCAGATGAAGTCCCGAGTACACATACCACATTTCGTCTTCTTCCAGCAGCACAAGCGTATGGTTATCCGGACCGATCCATCTTTCTTCTTTTGCATCTCCAATAATGGCCTGTTCCTCTGTTGTTCTCGGGGAGAGAGAGCGGATGGAGGCCTCTATGATCGCATGAAGCTGTTCCTTGGAGAAATCACGAATATTGACCAAGCCTTTGTCATCCTGATCGTAACCATACAGAAGACCGGCATAAACAAAACCGTTACCGTTCGGATGCAGATGATAAACCACAATCTTTTTGTCATGGGCGCTTTTTTCATAATGATAATTGATCCGGCCCAAGGATACATTTTTACGTTCCAACTCCGGGAACGATTCCACAACGGCACGTTTTTCTTCAAAAGAAAGCATGATATCCCTCATAACATAGCTTATTGAATTCCAATTGATTATATCATAGGACATCCCGACCGCACCATGATCACATCTTTTGAAGATAAACGGTTTATTTGCGTGTTTTGGCAATCAAATCTGATACGGTGACGAACTGATAACCCCGCCGCGTCAGCTCGGGTAAAATTTGTTTAAGAGCCTCTACGGTCTGGGTGCAGTCCCCTTGAAGATCGTGGAACAGCACAATATCGCCGTTGTGGGCATTGTCCAGAACCTGGCGGACAATTTTGTCTACGCCCGGCTTTTTCCAATCCTGCGTATCCTGATACCAAGACCACATCACGACCGTAAGTTGATCCTTTTTGACAGATTGAAGCAAGGCATCATTGTAAAAACCTCCAGGGGGACGGAAAACGTGCGGCATTTGTTCTGTGATATCGAATATAACCTCCTGGGTTTGGCGGATTTCTTCTACGAGACGTTCGGGGGGAAAGTTTTTCAAGTAATGATGATCGAACGTATGATTGGCGATTTCATGTCCCTCGTTTACCTCGCGGATGGCAATGGCAGGGTACATCTGCACGCGTTTGCCAATAACGAAAAAAGTGCCTTTAGCCCCGTATTGATTCAGCAAATCCAAAATCTGCGGCGTATACACCGGATTCGGCCCATCATCAAACGTAAGTGCGATCAGCTTCTGATCCGTCTCGACGTTCCATACGACCTCGCTGTTTGAGGGTGCGGCGCCGGTAAGAAACAGGACCACCAAAGCAATCATGAACCTACACATACGGCGATGCATAACGAATCGACCTCCGTTCTGACATGACCATCTTAGGTTTTGGACGTCAGAACAAAAGTATGCGGCAAGTCCGGCAGCCAAAAAAAAGCAGCCGCCTCGATGGAGAGACGGCCGCTTCGTGCTATGGATGAGAATCAAATAAGATCATGAACCGAGAATATATACTTTTACTTGTTGAATTCCGAACATTCTTGCTTTATTTTTGCTCTCAGGCAGGAAAATGTCTATGCGGTTGCCTTTCACCGCACCTCCTGTATCGGTTGCCGTGGCGTACATTCCGCCGGCAGGAAGACCATCATACGTATAACCCTCGACATACACTTTAGAGCCGAGCGGGATCACGGACGGATCTACGGCAATGGTGCCCAGACGCAGCGGGTTGCCCATATAGTCGAGTCCCGCATAACCGCCGTTCTCATCGGCAGAAGCAGTATAGGCCGTAGCCTTGGCTACGATCACTTTGGAATAATTCGGTACCTTGCTAACCTTGTTCACCGGGCGGTACCATGCGGGAGCATGATATTGGCCGTCCGTGCTGAGAATCGCGATCCGGTTGATCTTGTCCCATTGGGTTTTGATTCCGAAAGTATCGGAAATCAGCCGAAAAGGGACATACACGCGTCCGTCTACAAACTTGGCCGGGTCCGTAATTTGAGTCGGCTTTCCATTAACCGTCATGCTCCGGTCACCGGTCGACAGCGAAACGGTTTTGTCGCTGCTCTGTATTGTAATGGTGAATCGGGAACCGTCTTGTTCCCACTGAAGCTTGTACCCGAGCTTGTCCGTAACCGCTCTCGCGGGGACCTGAAGTTTGTGATTCTCATCCACAAAAGGCTGTGCATCCGGAAATGCCACGAGCTTTTTGTTTACCTGTACCTTGACGTCATCAGCCAGGCGTACAGGTTCCTGCGCATGTGCGGGTATAGATGCCGTTAAAACTGAAGGCACGGCAAATACACATGCCAGGAGCATGTTTTTGAAACGAAAATTCATGATGCGTTCCCTCCTGTTTTTGCCTCCGAGGTTAGTTGTCGGGTTCGGGAAGAGGTTGTTCCCTAGCGCAGCCGTGCAGCCTGCAAGCATTCACCCCAAGTGCTTAGTCCCCCGTACGTACACATAATTAAGCTGTACGATTCGGCTTTTAAAAGCCTAACATAGGATAATGTTCCGGTTCAATGCACAAAATCATCCAATCATTCCCTCATAATGGAATTGCTTCTAGCGCCGGTTTTCCTCATGCTGCATAATCCTGTACAATAAAAAGAACGACACGGCCAGAATTGAAGGGAAGAGATCATGTACAGACGCGATTATCTCATGCGGTTGATTGAGCAGACGACGGAAGTGCTGCATAAAGTAATGTTCGCAAGGAAAAATCAAAGTTTGCAGGAAGCCCTTGAACTGTTGAATCAGGCCATGCGTCAATTGTTAGGGCTGAATTCCAGGCTGATTCACGCTTTATCTACCAAGGATTTGCTCGCACTGCTTTCCAAGGACGGACATGTCGATCAAGGAAAAGTGCTGGCTTTAGGAGATATGCTGAACGCGCGGGGCGCTGCACAGAAAGAGAGCGGTCACGCGGCTGCTGCAATTAAGGACGGCTTAAAGGCGCTGGACTTGCTGCTCACCGCCAGGGAGATGGATCCCCGGGATGAATTGGGCGGGATGTTCAAAGAGCGGATCGATGCGGCGCTGGCTCTCGCGAACCGTGCGTCTATGCCGACGGATACCATGCATAAGCTTGTTTTTTATTATGAGGATTGCGGACAATATGCCAAAAGCGAGGATGTTTTATTTCATTTATTGGACGAGCTAAACGAGGATGAACATCTCCGTGAGGAGTGGATAACGGTGCTGGATGAAGGGATACGCATGTACGAACGCTGGCGTTCTGTCGAAGAAGAGCGGCTGGCTGCAGGCAATTTATCCAAGACAGAAGTCGAAGACGGCCTCGAGGAACTGAAGAATATAAAAATAAAACATGCCACTATCAGGAAAAATCTGAATGAATAGGGTACGAAATGCGAACTATTATTTATGTCTTTTTAGTTAATGTTCGTCTTTTGTAGTTGACATCCAGTGTTAAAGCCTGTTAAACTGAAAACGTATCAGCGAATGGATAATCATTCGGAAAAAGTCGAATAATCTCTCGTATATCATCGGGAATAAGGCCCGAAAGTTTCTACCCGAAAACCTTAAATTTTTGGACTACGAGTGAGCGATAGTATAGAAGGTCTGCACTGCGGTGCAATGGCCTTAGCTTTCGCTTGTGGATATTTCTTGTCGTCCTGCCGATAGACTGTGCATTAGCGGTCCAGCGTCTATCAAAAGGACGTTTTTGTTTTTATATCAGCCAGATGATAAACGACATGGAGGTTTACGGATGTCAGTTCTTGTAGGAGTCATTATGGGCAGTCAATCGGACTGGGAGACGATGAAGCATGCATGCGGCGTGCTGGAGGAACTGGGTGTGCCCTATGAAAAAAAAGTCGTTTCAGCACACAGAACGCCTGACCTGATGTTCGAATATGCAGCGTCGGCACAAGAGCGGGGGCTGAAGGTGATTATTGCGGGCGCGGGCGGAGCCGCGCATCTGCCGGGTATGGTAGCCTCCAAGACAGTGCTGCCTGTGATCGGCGTTCCGGTCAAAACGTCCACGTTGAACGGTCTGGATTCTCTGCTGTCCATCGTACAGATGCCAGGCGGCGTTCCCGTCGCTACGGTGGCCATCGGACATGCCGGGGCGACGAATGCCGGTCTTCTCGCAGCGCAGATGCTTGGGGCATTCGATCCGGAGCTGCAGCGGAAAATAACGCAACGGCGCGAGCGCATCGCAAAGACGGTAGTGGAAAAGAGCGTGCTGGAATGACGCAAGAGAATATGGCAAGCAAGGCGTACAATCCTGATCGGGTGCATGCACCGGGGGCAACCATAGGCATCCTTGGAGGCGGGCAGCTTGGCCGGATGCTGGCTTTGGCCGGACGCGCGATGGGCTACCGCTTTGTTACGTTGGATCCGATGCCGGATGCGCCCTGCGGACAGGTGGCCGATCGCCAGATCGTTGCAGAATATTACGATGCGGCGGCGGCAAGGCAGTTAGCGGAACAGTCGGATGTCATTACGTATGAATTCGAGAACGTGGATGCGGGAGTGACTTCCCTGTTGATGGCCGAATCGTATGTGCCGCAGGGCAGCCGATTGCTTTACACCACGCAGCATCGGCTGCGCGAGAAACGGGCGATTGAAGCTGCCGGAGTCAAGGTAGCACCTTATGCGGAGATCAAAAATGAAGAGGAGCTGCGTGAAGCGGTACGGCGGTTTGGAACCCCCTGCGTGCTCAAAACGGCAACGGGCGGCTATGACGGCAAGGGCCAATGGATCATCCGTTCGCTGGAAGAAGTGCAGGAGGCTTATGACGCTTTGAGCAAGGCCAAAACGGAGCTGGTACTTGAGCAGTTTATCCGGTTTGAGAAAGAAATATCCGTGATTGCGGCCAGAAGCCCGCGGGGGGAAGTCAAGGTGTTTCCGCCGGCCGAGAACGTGCATGTGAACAATATTTTGCATCTGTCCATTGTTCCGGCTCGTGCGCCGGAAGCCGTGTTGAAGAAGGCGGAAGCGATGGCGCGGCAAATTGCCGAAGAGCTCGATGTGATCGGTCTGATTGCAGTAGAGATGTTTCTGACGGCCGATGGAGAGCTGTACGTCAACGAGCTTGCGCCGCGTCCGCATAACTCCGGTCATTATACGATGGAAGCGTGCCGGACATCGCAATTCGAGCAGCATATCCGGGCGATATGCAACCTTCCGCTGGGCGATACGGCGCTGCTCTCTTCTGTAGTGATGGTTAACGTATTGGGCGAGCACGTACAGCCGTTGCTGGATTGGATCGTGAATCCGGAATCGGAGCGGGTTGTGCCCGGCGTGACGGCGAAGCTCCACTTGTACGGCAAGCATGAAGCCAAAACAGGAAGGAAAATGGGACACGTCAATCTGCTGTCCGAAACGGTGGAAGCGGCATTTCATTGGATAGAGGCTTCACATATTTGGGAATCTATAGAAAAGAATTAAACGAAGGATGGGGAACCAATGATCAATCGCTATACAAGACCCGAAATGGGCGCTATTTGGACGGAAGAAAACAAATTCAAGGCTTGGCTGGAAGTGGAGCTGCTTTCTTGTGAAGCCTGGTCCGAGTTGGGCGTCATTCCGAAGGAAGATGTTGTCGAGCTGCGCAAAAAGGCAAGCTTTGATATTGAGCGCATCTACGAAATTGAACAGGAAACCCGCCACGACGTCATTGCGTTCACCCGTGCGGTATCCGAAACGTTGGGACCTGAACGCAAATGGGTGCATTACGGTCTGACCTCGACGGACGTGGTGGATACGGCTCTCGGTTATTTGCTCAAGCAAGCCAACGAAATTCTGGAACGGGACATCATAAACTTCATCGATATTGTTCGTGACAAAGCCATCGCTTATAAACATACGCCGATGATGGGACGGACGCATGGCGTACATGCCGAGCCTACGACCTTCGGCTTGAAAATGGCGCTCTGGTATGAGGAAATGAAACGCAATCTGGAGCGGTTCCGCTTTGCTGCCGACGGCGTACAGTACGGTAAAATCTCCGGCGCCGTAGGCACATACGCCAACATCGACCCGTTCGTAGAGGAATACGTCTGCGGCAAGCTCGGCACGAAGCCCGCGCTGATCTCGACGCAGACGCTGCAGCGCGACCGCCACGCGGAGTATATGGCTACGCTCGCTTTGATCGCGACTTCGCTGGACAAATTTGCGACGGAAATCCGCGCGCTGCAAAAGAGCGAGTTCCGCGAGGTGGAGGAGCCGTTCGCCAAGGGACAGAAGGGCTCGTCGGCTATGCCGCACAAACGCAATCCGATCGGCTGCGAAAGCATCTCCGGTTTGGCGCGTGTGATCCGCGGTCATATGGTGTCCGCATACGAGAACGTTACGCTGTGGCATGAGAGAGATATTTCCCATTCGTCCGTGGAACGTATTATTTTACCGGATGCGACGATTTTGCTTAACTATATGCTGAACCGTTTGGGCAGCATCGTGAAAAACTTGACGGTGTTCCCGGAAAATATGAAGCGCAACATGCAAAGCACATACGGCGTACCTTTCTCCGGTCGCGTAATGACAAAGCTGATCGACAAGGGCTTCAGCCGCGAGCAGGCATACGATACGGTTCAGCCGCGAGCGATGCAGGCGTGGGAAGAGCAGCGCTCGTTCCGCGAAATTATTGAGAATACGCCGGCGGTACGGGAAGTTTTGAGCTTGGAAGAGATCGAGGATGCATTTGATCCGAGTTGGCATTTAAAGCATGTGGATACGATTTTCAAGCGTTTGGGCTTGAGCTGATAAAGGGGAGGCCAGAAGGACGATGAGCGCTGCGACAACGGCCATTTCAAGCGCGGAAGCCTATGTGAAGGCTCCGCTGCTGTATAAGGGCAAGGTGCGGGAACTGTACGATCTCGGCGAACACTATCTGATTGCGGTCACCGACCGGATCTCGGCATTCGACTGGGTGCTCAGCCCGGCCGTGCCGGACAAGGGCAACGTACTGAACAGCTTGAGCAAGTTCTGGTTCGAGCGGACGGCTTCGATACAGCCGAATCATATGGTTCATGGGGATGTGGATAAGCTCGGCGATCTGATTACGGACCGCGAGGTGATGAAGGACCGCTTTATGGTTACGCGCAAAGCAGAGCGGATCGATATCGAATGCGTGGTCCGCGGGTATATTACGGGCGGCGGTTGGCGCCAGTATCAGCAGACAGGCGAGGTAAACGGACATAAGCTTCCGGCAGGAATGCGGAAAAACGAGCGGTTTCCCCAACCGATTTTCACCCCTGCTGCAAAGAACGATGTCGGACATGACGAAGACATTTCCATCGAGCGGATGAAAGAGCTGGTTGGAGCGGAGCTCACGGAACAGCTGCAGGAAAAGAGCATCCGGCTGTACGAGTTTGCTCATGCGATTTGTGCCGAGCGCGGCATCATTTTGGCGGATACGAAATTTGAGTTTGGACTTATTGACGGCGAAATTATATTAATTGATGAAATTTTTACTCCCGACTCCTCCCGATTCTGGGCGCAGGAAAAGTACGAGCTCGATATTGAGATCGACGGTATGGATAAGGAGCCGGTACGTACGTATTTGGCAGGCACAGGCTGGGACAAGAACAGCGAGCCGGATCCTTTGCCGCTGCATGTAGTGGAAGAAACATCCAAGCGTTACCGCGATATTTATAACCGTTTGGTGCAAGGGTAATTGCCGCTCTGCGGTAGATCGAACGAACAAACATTTTGCAGGAGGTACTTATCCGATGTTTAAAGCGACCGTGTATGTAACGATCAAGCAAAGCGTACTAGATGTTCAGGGAACCGCCGTTCAAGGCGCGCTCCATTCAATGGGTTTTGACGAGGTGGAGAAAGTAAGAATCGGCAAGTATCTGGAAGTGGAATTGAACACCGATGACCGCGCGGCTGCGGAAGAGCGTTTAAAGGCCATGTGTGAAAAGTTGTTGGCCAACACGGTGATCGAGGACTACCGTTTCGAGCTGGTACAGGCCTAATAAAAGGAGGAGCACGAACAATGAATTTTGCGGTACTGGTATTTCCGGGCTCCAACTGCGATATCGACTGCTATAAAGCGGTGGAGGATACGATCGGACAGCCTGTGGATTATGTATGGCATACAGAGACGGATTTGTCAAAATATGACTGCATCATCCTTCCCGGGGGCTTTTCCTATGGCGATTATTTGCGTACAGGCGCTATCGCACGGTTTGCTCCTGTGATGAACGCTTTGGTTCAAGCCGCGGCGCTAGGCAAATATATACTCGGCATTTGCAACGGATTCCAAATCTTGCTCGAATCGGGGCTGCTTCCAGGCGCGATGCTACGCAACCGGTCCTTGAAGTTCCGCTGTCACGCGGCACTTCTGCAAGTGGAAAACACGGATACCCCCTTCACCAAAGAATACAATAAGGGCGAACTGATCAACATTCCGATCGCTCACGGCGAAGGCAATTACTACTGCGACGAGGCGACGCTGGCTGAGCTGAAGGCCAATAACCAGATCGTTTTCCGATATGAAGCAGGCAGCAATCCGAACGGTTCGGTGGACGATATTGCAGGGATTTGCAACCGTGAGGGCAACGTGCTTGGCATGATGCCTCACCCGGAGCGTGCGGTGCATGAGATCTTGGGCTCGGCGGACGGACGGAGGATGTTTACATCGATATTGAGCACTTGGAGGGAGAAGCATGGCGCAGCAGCTATCGGCTAAGGAACCAACAGCGGAACAAATTGCAGAGCAGCAGATTTACAGGCAGTTCGGCGTTACGGACTCGGAGTATGAACAGATTTGCGGGTTCCTCGGACGGAAACCGAATTACGTAGAGATCGGCGTATTCAGCGTCATGTGGTCGGAGCACTGCTCCTACAAAAACTCCAAGGTGGTATTGAAAAAATTCCCGACCAGTGGACCAAAAGTCCTGATGGGACCTGGTGAAGGGGCCGGTATCGTGGATATCGGAGACAACCAGGCGGTGGTGTTTAAGATCGAAAGCCACAACCACCCGTCGGCCGTTGAGCCGTATCAAGGCGCGGCTACCGGCGTGGGCGGCATTATCCGCGATATTTTCTCAATGGGCGCGCGTCCGGTTGCTTTATTGAACAGCCTGCGTTTCGGCAAGCTGACCAACGATCGCGTGAAATATTTATTTGAGAACGTCGTATCGGGCATTGCGGGGTACGGTAACTGTATCGGAATTCCGACGGTGGGCGGCGAAGTGATGTTCGACGAGAGCTATGAGGGCAATCCGCTCGTCAACGCGATGTGTGTCGGTATCATTGAGCATGACAAAATTCAAAAAGGCGTGGCCAAAGGCGTCGGCAACCCGGTATTCTACGTGGGTCCGGCAACAGGACGCGACGGCATTCACGGGGCGACATTCGCTTCCGAGGATTTGTCTGAAAAGTCGGAATCCAAGCGCTCGGCCGTTCAAGTCGGCGATCCGTTCATGGAGAAGCTGGTGCTCGAAGCCTGCCTTGAGCTGATCAACTCGGGAATCGTTGTCGGTATTCAAGATATGGGCGCCGCCGGGCTTACCTGTTCCAGCTCCGAGATGGCCAGCAAAGCGGGCAACGGCATGGAGCTTTATCTCGATGAGGTGCCGCAGCGCGAAGAAGGCATGACGCCTTACGAGATGATGCTGTCAGAATCCCAGGAACGGATGCTGTTCGTGGTGAAGCCTGAGCATGAAGCGCAGGCGAAAGCGATTTTTGAACGTTGGGGCTTACCTTGTCATAAGGTCGGTAAGGTGACGGACGACGGCAACCTGAAGCTTTACCATAAGGGCGAGCTGGTCGGCAATATGCCGGTTAAAGCGCTTGTGGACGATGTTCCGATGTACCATAAGCCTTCGGCTGTGCCTGCTTATTATGAGGAAAACGGCCGTATCGACACCCTTCGCTACCCTGAGGTTACCGATCTGAACGATGCGCTCATGAAGGTATTGGCATCGCCTACGGTAGCCAGCAAGGAATGGATATACAACCAATATGATTATATGGTGCGGACTTCGACCGCGGTTCAACCGGGCTCGGATGCGGCGGTGATCACGATTCGCGGCTCCCGTAAGGCGCTGTCAATGTCGACGGACTGCAACGGACGTTTTGTTTACCTGGATCCTGAGGTTGGCGGACGCATCGCCGTAGCTGAAGCGGCTCGGAACAACGTGTGCTCGGGAGCGGAGCCACTGGCCATTACGGATAACCTGAACTTCGGCAGTCCGGAGAAGCCGGAAATTTTCTGGCAGCTGGAGAAAGCGGTCGACGGGATGGCGGAAGCATGCCGCAAGCTGAATACGCCGGTAATCGGAGGAAATGTCAGCTTGTACAACGAGAACGCCAAAGGTGCGATTTACCCGACTCCGGTTGTCGGTATGGTCGGTCTGGTTCATGATATCGACCATATTACGACACAGAGCTTTAAACGCGAAGGCGATATCGTTCTCTTGCTTGGCGAGACGAAAGCGGAACTTGGCGGCAGCGAGTTCCAATACGTTTTGCACGGCGTAACGGAAGGCCGTCCGCCGCAGATCGACCTCGATGTGGAGCAAACGCTGCTGAATGCCGTGCTGCGTGCGATTCAAAGCGGACTTGTAGCCTCCGCTCACGACTTGTCGGAAGGCGGTCTGGCCGTGGCATTGGCAGAGAGCTGTATTAGCGGGAAGATCGGTGCAAAGGTGAACTTTGTCAGCGAACTGCGCAATGACGTAGCGCTGTTTAGCGAAAGCCAGTCGCGCATTCTGCTCAGCGCCGCGCCGGACAAGGCGGAAGAACTGCAGAAGCTGCTGTCGGAAGCGGGCGTACCTGTGCAGGTATTGGGTACGGTTGGCGGACAGGAATTGAACGTTCAAGTCAATGGAAAATCGGTTATTGATGCATCTGTAACACAACTAGAAAAGGTTTGGAAGGATGCGATTCCATGTCTGATGAACTGAGAGTCGGCGGACAAGGACTAGGCAATATCAAGGGCAAAGGGGCGAGTTCCGTCAAGGTGCCGAAGCTGTGGACCGGAGATTATTATAATGAAGGGGTCGGCAGCAGCCATGACGGACTGTTCGATAAGCTGAGAGAAGAGTGCGGTGTCTTCGGAGTGTTCGGCCACTCCGAAGCAGCCTCGCTTTCCTACTACGGCTTGCATGCTCTCCAGCATCGCGGCCAGGAGAGTGCGGGAATCTGCGTAACCGGAGGAGATTCGTTCAACTATCATCGCGGCATGGGTCTCGTGAAGGAAGTGTTCAATAACGAAAACCTTGGAACGTTGGTTGGCTCCAACGCGATCGCCCACGTGCGTTACTCTACGTCGGGCGAAAGCAAGCTGGCCAATGCGCAGCCGCTCGTATTCAAGTATCGGGAAGGGGATCTGGCGATTGCAACGAACGGCAACCTGACCAATGCCCCGGCCATCAAGCGCCAGTTGGAGAAGGAAGGCTCCATCTTCCAAACAACGAGCGATACGGAAGTCGTTGCGCACTTGATTGCGCGTTCCAAGCACGACGATATTGTCAGCGCCGTGAAAGAAACGCTCCTGAAGGTAGAGGGCGCCTATGCGTTCCTTTTCATGACCAAGGATAAGCTCATTGCCGCAAGGGACCCATATGGGCTGCGTCCCTTTGTCATGGGCCGTCTTGGAACCGCGAAGCTGTTCGCATCCGAGTCGTGCGCATTCGATACGGTCGGCGGCCAGTACTATCGGGACATTGAACCCGGCGAACTGTTGGTCATGGACCTCAAGACCGGCACATTGACGGAAGACCGTTTCTCACCGATTAAACAGCGCGCCATTTGCGCGATGGAATACATTTATTTTGCCCGGCCGGACAGCGACATCGATTCGACGAACATTCACTCCGCGCGCAAACGCATGGGGCGCCAGCTGGCGATCGAATCGTTCGTCGATGCGGATGTCGTCACCGGTGTGCCGGACTCCAGCATCTCTGCCGCTATCGGTTACGCCGAGCAGACAGGCATCCCCTATGAGCTGGGGCTGATCAAAAACCGCTATACCGGCCGGACGTTCATCCAGCCGAGCCAAGAGCTGCGCGAGCAGGGCGTGAAAATGAAGCTGTCTGCGGTACGCAGCATTGTGGAAGGCAAGCGCGTCGTCATGATCGACGACTCGATCGTGCGCGGGACGACGTCCTTGCGCATCGTGAATCTGCTCCGCGAAGCGGGTGCTTCGGAGGTGCACGTGCGGATCAGTTCGCCGCCGTTCCAAAACCCGTGCTTCTACGGCATTGATACGCCCAGCCGCAAGGAGCTTATTGCCGCGGTGAAGTCGGTGGAAGAGATTCGCCAGGCGATCAACGCGGATTCTCTTCACTTCCTGAGCAAGGAAGGCTTGCTCACGGCCATTGGCCGTCCCGGCGGCGAATACAACCGCGGGCATTGCACCGCTTGCTTCGACAACCATTATCCGACGCCGGTCCCAGACGAAGCCGCGCTCAGCTGTGGCTGCGATTGAGGCGGATCGTGCTTGAAAAGTGACGGGGCAGGGACCGTGCAGCGGCCCTCAGTCTCGAAGCTGTAAGGGTGAAAAACAGCGCAGCAATCCGCGCGGCTAGCCTCGATTGGCGTTCAGATGGCTAGTAAAAACCACAAGGCGGCCAACTACTGCATTGCGCGGGCGGTGTAACGATGATTTAGGCGTCGCACAGCGGCGAAATTAGGGTCATATCGATTTGGGGAGGAAATACCAAGTGTCCGATGCATATAAAAAGGCCGGTGTTGACATCGCAGCCGGTAACGAAGCGGTGGAACGTATGAAGAAGCACGTCAAGACGACGTTCCGACCGGAAGTATTGACGGAGCTCGGCGGTTTCGGCGGACTGTTCGGCTTGAACAAAGATAAATATGAAGAGCCGGTGCTTGTCTCTGGAACCGACGGAGTCGGCACGAAGCTCAAAATCGCGTTCGCGATGGATAAACACGATACGATCGGCATCGATGCCGTGGCGATGTGTGTGAACGACATCGTGGTACAGGGAGCGGAGCCGCTCTTTTTCCTCGATTATCTCGCTTGCGACAAGGTCATTCCCGAGAAAATCGAAGCGATCGTCAAGGGCATCAGCGATGGCTGCGTGCAATCGGGATGTGCTTTGATCGGCGGCGAAACGGCGGAGATGCCGGGCATGTACAGCGAAGGCGAATACGATATCGCCGGCTTTACCGTCGGTGTCGTAGACAAAAAGAAGATCATCGACGGCAAGACGATTCGTCCGGGAGATGTTGTGCTTGGCCTGGCTTCAAGCGGCGTGCACAGCAACGGCTTCTCGCTTGTCCGCAAGCTTCTGCTGGAGGAGAAGGGTTACAGCCTGCACGATCACGTAGAGGCATTGGGCGGGAGTCTCGGCGATACGCTCCTGGCGCCGACGAAGATTTATGTCAAACCGGTGCTTGCCGTTCTGGAGCAGGTAGAGATCAAGGGCATGGCGCACATTACCGGTGGAGGCTTCCTGGAGAATATTCCGCGCGTGCTGCCTGAAGGCGTGAACGTGGAGATTGATTATGGTTCATGGCCGATTCTTCCGATTTTTGAACTGATGCAGCAAGAAGGCGAAATCAGCAATAACGATATGTTCCGTACGTTCAACATGGGGATCGGGATGGTCGTTATCGTAGCCGAAGACCAAGCGGCGAAAGCGGCGGAGCTATTCGAGCGTCACGGTGAAAAGGCCTATACGCTTGGACGTGTAACGGCAGGGGAGCGCATTGTCACATTTAACGGGGCAGCCGTATGAGAAGGGCTCCTCTCGGCATTGCCGTGTTCGCATCGGGGAACGGAAGCAATTTTCAAGCGATTGCGGATGCGGTGAAGGAAGGACGGCTCGATGCACGCATCGAGCTTTTGGTTTGTGACCGCCCTAAGGCCAAGGTAGTGGAGAGGGCGGAAGCGGCCGGTATCCCTGTATTTGCGTTTAACCCGAAAGAGTATGCCTCCCGAGAAGCGTATGAGCGTGAAATTTTACAACAGCTGCAGCTAAGGAACGTCGATCTTGTCGTTCTTGCGGGATATATGCGAATTATTACCAAGGTATTGGTGGATGCGTATTGGGGACGTATGATCAATATCCATCCCTCGCTGCTGCCGTCTTTTCCGGGGCTTGACGCGGTGGGACAAGCGCTCCGTCACGGCGTGAAGGTCACCGGAGTGACGGTGCATCTGGTCGATGGAGGGCTCGATAGCGGGCCTATCCTGGCTCAACGCGCGATCGACGTTCAGCCCGGCGATACGGAGGCGTCGATCACCGAACGCATACACCAAATAGAGCACCGGCTGTATCCGGAAGTGATACAAGGCATTTGCGACGGCAGCATCCACCTGGAACAAGCTGCTGATCATAAACCAAAGGATGGGATAACACCATGAGCCAAACGACAAGCTCTAAGAACGTGTTGAATCTGCGGTACGGAATGAATCCGCATCAAAAACAAGCGAAGCTCATTAGTGAAGGAGCACTGCCGGTTAAGGTTCTGAACGGCGATCCCGGCTTCATCAATTTGCTGGATGCCCTCAACGGGTTTCAGCTGGCCCGCGAATTGCGCCGTGCTACCGGACTCCCTGCGGCCGCATCCTTCAAGCATGTAAGCCCGGCAGGGGCTGCCGTTGCCGCTCCGCTGTCACCCGAACTGAAGAAGGCTTACTTCGTTGAAGGCCTGGAGCTTTCTCCTCTGGCGACGGCCTATGCGCGTGCCCGCGGCGCCGACCGTATGTCCTCATTCGGCGACGCCGCCGCACTTAGCGATATCGTGGATGCTTCGACGGCTCAATTGTTGAAGCGGGAGGTATCCGATCTTGTTGTGGCGCCCGGCTACACGGACGAGGCGCTGGAAATACTCAAGGCTAAAAAGAACGGAGGCTATCTGATTCTTCAGATTGATCCTGACTATGTGCCGAATCCGATCGAAACCCGCACCCTGTTCGGTCTTACACTGCAGCAGGAACGCAACGACGCGGTCATTGATGAATCGGCTCTGGAAAAAATCGTTACGAAGAACAAAGAGCTGCCGGAACATGCGAAGCGGGATCTTTTAGTTGCCCTTGTCACCCTCAAATATACGCAATCCAATTCTATTTGCTATACGCTGGACGGCCAAACCATCGGCATCGGAGCCGGGCAGCAGTCGCGGATTCACTGTACGAGGCTGGCGGGAGACAAAGCTGACCGTTGGTTTCTTCGCCAGCATCCAACGGCCCTGAACATGAAATTCCGTCAAGGCTTATCCCGTGCAGAGCAGAACAATGCGATCGACCTTTGGCTTGAAGAGGAGTTGACCTCGGTGGAGCAAGCCGCTTGGGAAGCTTGCTTCGAAGAGGTGCCGGCGCGCTTGTCGCGTGAAGAGAAGCGGGAGTGGCTGAACAAGCTGCAGGGCGTTTCTTACGGTTCGGATGCTTTCCTTCCGTTCCGCGATAATCTGGATCGCGCCAGCCGCAGCGGCGTGAAATACGTCGTACAGGCGGGAAGCTCGATGCGGGACGAGGAAGTCGTGCAGGCGGCCAACGATTACGGAATGGTCATGATGTATTCCGGCGTTCGTCTGTTCCACCACTAAGCAATCCATTAAACCGGGGAGGAAAACAACGTGTCGACGAATAGAGCCGCAAAAGCGGATCAATATCTAAATGGTTTGAAAGAGAATGCTTATCCCGGCCGCGGGATCGTGATCGGTTTAACGCCGGACGGCACGCGTCTGGTACAGGTTTACTGGATTATGGGACGCAGCGAAAACAGCCGTAACCGCGTGTTTGTTCAAGAAGAGAACGGGTTTGTCCGCACGGAAGCGAAAGATCCGGCGAAGCTGACGGATCCTTCATTGATTATCTATTACCCGGTCAAGCATGTGAACGGGGCGCATATTGTGACCAACGGCGACCAGACCAACACGATTCATGAAGCGCTGCAGGCGGGCGGATCTTTCGAGATTGCGCTGGCTACCCGGACGTATGAACCGGATGCGCCGAATTTCACTCCCCGCATCAGCGGTCTCGTAGATCTGAAGGACGGTCAGTTTGCCTACAAGCTGTCAATTTTGAAGTCCGGCGACAATACGGAAGAACAGACGCTTCGGCATACCTATACTTATGAGAAGGCACTTCCCGGCTTCGGTCACTGCATCCATACGTATGCGGGCGACGGAAACCCGCTGCCTTCCTTCCAAGGCGAGCCGGCGCTCGTTCCGCTTCAAAATGATGCGAAGCAAATCGCGGACACCTACTGGCACGTTTTGAACGACGAAAATAAAATTTCACTGCTGGTCAAAACGATTCGCCTCGGAAGCGGAGAGACCGAGCTGCTGATCGTAAACAAAGATTAAGGGGGAGCCAAACGTGCGGATATTGGTAGTGGGCGGCGGCGGCCGCGAGCATGCGATTTGTTGGGCGCTCAAAAAAAGTCCGAAAGTGCAGGAGTTGTTCTGTGCGCCGGGCAACGGAGGCATCGCCGGTGTGGCTGAATGTGTGCCTATCCAGGTGAATCAATTTGAAGAGATCGCCCAATTTGCGATCGACCGTTCGATCGACCTCGTCGTGATCGGACCGGATGACCCGTTGTACGAGGGCATTGTCGACCATCTGGAGGCCAAGCAAATTCCGGTTTTCGGTCCCCGAAAGAATGCGGCGATCATTGAAGGAAGCAAAGTGTTTACCAAGCAGCTGCTGAAAAAATACAACATTCCGACGGCGGCTTATGAATCCTTTGACAACTATGAGGATGCCGCGGCCTATCTTCGTAAGCAAAAGGCGCCGATAGTCATTAAGGCAGACGGTCTGGCCGCGGGCAAAGGCGTTGTGGTGGCTCAGACGCTGGAAGAAGCGGAGAAGGCGCTGCACGACATCATGGTTGCCAAAGTATTCGGCGAGTCCGGCAACCAGGTGGTGATCGAGGAATTTCTGACCGGACAAGAAATGTCCATCCTGTCGTTCGTAGACGGGGAAACGGTACGTCCGATGGTTCCGGCACAGGACCATAAGCCGGTTTTCGATAATGATAAAGGACCGAATACGGGCGGTATGGGCACGTATACACCGCTGCCGCACATTCCGCAGTCGATTATCGATGAGGCGATTGAAACGATCATCAAGCCTACGGCCAAGGCCATGGTAGCCGAAGGCCGACCGTTCTGCGGCGTGTTGTTCGCGGGACTGATGCTTACGCCGAATGGACCGAAGACGATTGAATTCAACGC
This sequence comes from Paenibacillus naphthalenovorans, assembly GCF_001465255.1. NCBI lineage: Bacteria > Bacillati > Bacillota > Bacilli > Caryophanales > Paenibacillaceae > Paenibacillus > Paenibacillus naphthalenovorans. The sequence goes on from NZ_CP013652.1 coordinate 5,059,770, forward strand.
ACGCTTCGGCGACCCGGAGACACAGGTCGTGCTGCCTCGGTTGAAGACCGATCTGCTGGACATTTTCCTTGCTGCGATCAACGGATGTCTCGACCGGATGAACATCGAGTGGAGCGACGAAGCTGCGGTATGCGTCATTCTCGCTTCCGAGGGCTATCCGGGATCGTACTCGAAAGGGCTGCCGATCGAAGGGTTGGACGAGGTTCAAGATGCGCTCGTGTTTCATGCCGGGACCGCTGTGAAGGATGGAAGCATCGTCACCAGCGGCGGCAGGGTGCTTGGCGTAACCGCACTGGGCCGCGATATCGCGGAAGCTCGTGCCAAAGCCTATGCGGAAGCCGACCGCATCCGTTTCCAGGGAAAACACTATCGGACGGATATTGCAAAGAAAGCTTTAGTATAAAACAAATAACGCCGGATTTGAGGGCATAGCCTTCAAATCCGGCGTTTTTTAGTATGGTCTAAGGCATATCGAAAACAGCATGGCAAAAATATTACTAGAAAACTAGCATAAGGGGGAACCGCTGCGAGTATATATTTTAATAGATCCATTTCAGTGAAGATAAGGAAGTTGATACCGTATGCATGGATTCCGTAATAAAGAGGTACTTCATGATGTCATAAAGCTGATTTTATTTCAAGTGTATCTTTTTCTCTTTCATATGACAATGACGTATGATGCAGTTTCCAGAATGATGGTATATGCAGGCTGTTTACTTTTTTTAGGCCTGTTTTTCTTTTCTATTTCCTCTTTGAACAGGCAAAAAGAAAAGGCTCGAGGCATTTTCAATCAGTTATTTATTTCTCTGATCTGTTTCCATTTGCTAATCAGCTTCATCAGCGGTTCAAAGCAAAGAGAAAGCATTATGTTATTTGCATTGACGGCGATTTTTGTGCTGACCATGAACGGATATATGTCGGTGGAGGACAGGACGGATAGGCTCATGGTCAAGCTGTTCTACTGCCTGCTGATCGGATGTATTGCCGCGGCCGCCGTACATAAATTAGTTACCGGTGTGACTTCATTCGGATAAAGGGCTTATGGCCGGGGGCTATAAGCCCGGGAACTCCGGCGGCTCATTTTCTGCCGCTGCCCTTAATGACGATATGATCCCAGTATTTATACACGAACACGGCGGCAAGGACAATCCCGGTGATCAGCACAACCGATAGCCAGTGGTGCTGCATGAAATACATGAACGAATGCATTGCTTGGGACACGCTCCTTTCAAGATCTCCTTTTATTTTTCCCAACTGTGTCCAAGGTCATCAAGGATACGCAAAATAAAAAACGCTGAGACTCATCGCAGAGCTCAGCGTTTGAATTGTTATACCACTAATGCGGCAGGCGTCTCCGTATCTGAAGCGCCATGAAGCTGTCCAGGCTGTTTGCCGCTGCCGTAAGGAACCACCATCGGGGTGCCGAACAACGGATCTTCGATAATACGGCATTCCAGATCGAACACACTGTTAATCAGTTCTTCGGTGATCACGTCCTGCGGCTGTCCTTCCGCCCATACCTTCCGGTCCTTGATGGCCACAATATTATCCGCATACCGGCAAGCCAGATTGATATCGTGCAGTACCATGACAATGGTGCGCCGCTCCCGTACGTTCAGATCGAACAGCAGGTCGAGTACCTCAATCTGGTGAGCAAGGTCAAGGTACGTTGTTGGTTCGTCGAGTAAAATGGTCGGAGTCCCTTGAGCCAGTGTCATGGCGATCCATGCGCGCTGTCTTTGACCGCCGGACAGAGAGTCGACGGAACGTTCGGCAAGGTGCTTCATGTTGGTGAGCTCCAGCGCCCGTTGAACCATCGATTCGTCTTCTTTCGACCACTGCTGCAGCCAATTCTGATACGGATACCGTCCTTGCTTGACGAGCTGAAGCACAGTTAGTCCTTCCGGAGCCGACGGACCTTGCGGGAGCATAGCCATTCGCCGTGCGACTTCCTTCGTCTTCAAAGTAGCGATATCGCTGCCGTCCAGTACCACCTGGCCGCTTTTCGGCGTCAACAGCCGGGCGAGCGAACGCAACAGCGTCGATTTGCCGCAGCCGTTGCTGCCGATAAATACGGTAATTTTTCCTTTGGGCAGGCAGATGTTCAGGTCCTGGAAGATACAAGTTTCACCGTAGCTGAGACACAGGTCGTTCGATTGAATGGCGGTCATAGGAATCTTCTCCTTCATTCGCTTTTTTGGCAAAGAGATTGTGGATATTCAATTATCCGCGATTGCGGCTGTGATATAACAAATAAATAAAGAAAGGTGCACCGATGCAGGCGGTGAACACTCCGGCAGGAATGTCCAGCGGCGTAAATAGCGAACGTCCTGCAAGATCAGCCAGCAGCAGGATGAGCGCTCCGATCAGCGCCGACACCGGCAGCAAAGCGCCAAAAGCCGGTCCCACCAGTTTGCGTGCCATATGCGGCGCCATCAATCCGATGAAGCCGATGGCCCCGCCGAATGCAACGGCCGCACCGGCCAGCGCGACGCTGAGCAAAATCAGCAGCATACGCTGCCGCTGCACAGAACTGCCGACGCTGCGCGCCACATCCTCGCCGAGCTCTTGAATATTGACGTGCCGGGAGTAAATGAATACCGCCGGCAGCAGAATCGTTACCCAAGGCAGAAGCGGAAGCACGTCTCCGTCCCAAGAAACCCCGTAAATGCTCCCGGTCATGAACGTAAGTGATTGATTCGCCATCACGATGGGGGCGGAAATCATCAGCATGTAAGATAAGGAACTCATGGCCGCCGTGAACCCGATTCCGATGAGCACAAGGCGAAGCGGGGTGACTCCGCCGTTTTTCCACGAGAGTAAGTACACGACGACCGTTGCCAGAAACGCTCCGATGATCGCGGTTAAAGGAAGCCATTGAATACTTGCTCTCTCGGATAAAAAGAAAAAAAACGAAACGGCTCCGAACGTAGCTCCGCCGGTGATGCTGATCGTATCGGGGGAAGCCAGCGGATTGCGTACCACCCCTTGGAGGATAGCGCCCGATACTGCAAGCGAGGCCCCGATCAGGACGGCAATGACGACGCGAGGCAAACGCAAGGAGCGAATGATGGTGTCGTTAGTATCCGCTCCGATTCCGAGAACAGAACGGACGACATCCGCCGGCGTGACATATACGCTTCCGATGCCTGTGCTGAGAATCATCACCAAGATCGTAACGAGGAACAAGACCGATGTTACGAGCAGCGCTTTTTTGCTGACCAGAAAAGAATACGCCTTACTGCGTACGGAAATGTATTTGCTTTTGGTTTCGCTCATCTCCATTGACCTCCTTTGCGTGCAATATACACAAAGAAGGGAACGCCGATCAATGCAGTGGTTACCCCGACGTGTACTTCCTTCGGCATGACGATAAACCTCGCGCCGATATCCGCGCCGACCAGCAGCAAAGCCCCCAGCACCGCGCAATAAGGAAGGACCCAGCGGTAATCGATGCCAACGAGATAGCGGACGATATGCGGCACGATGATGCCGACAAACACAACAGGACCCGCTACCGCGACGGAACCACCGGCAAGCAAAACGATGACGACGGCCGCCGAGGCTTTGATGATCAGGGTATGCTGCCCCAAGCCTTTGGCGACGTCTTCGCCCATTGTCAGAACATTGATATGGGGAGACAGCAGCAGTGCGCCGACCAATGCGATGAGCATATAAGGAAGCACCGAAAGCAGCATTTCCATCGTCCGTCCGGCGACAGAGCCTACGAGCCAGAAGAGTACCTGATCGAATGCTTTGCCGTCCGCCAGCAGGATTCCCTGCGTAAGCGAGGAGAACAAAGCCGTAATGGCTGACCCGGCAAGCGTGATTTTGATCGGCGTCAAGCCATCCCTGCCTACGGAACCTAACAAATAAACGGCGCATGAACTGACGGCGGCCCCGAGAAAGGCGATCCAAGCAAATTGCGATAAGCCGGACACATCAAAAAAAGCGACCGATAGTACGATAGCAAAAGCGGCACCGGCATTCACGCCGAAGATGCTTGGAGAAGCGAGAGGATTGCGCGTGATCGCTTGCATAAGGGCTCCGGCCACCGCAAGACTCCCCCCGACGATGGCGGCAATCAGCGCCCGCGGAATCCTGGACGTTTGGATGATGAGATGATCATTCGAACCGTCAGGCTGCGTATAAGACGCTACGATGGTGTCCCATGAATAATGGTTCACGCCGAACATGACGCTTGCCAGCATAAATGCAACGAGCAGCAGCAGGGCTGCAGCCAAACCGCCGATTTTGAAGGAAAGGTTAGTATGAAGTTTTTTGCGCATGAAAAATTAGCCTGCTCTCTGTTGTAAGGTTACCTTTTGATCCGTTTAGGAATGATGCAAGAATAATGAACTAAACTCATTGTATGAGAATCATTATCAGCTGTCAATGATTCTGAGAATCATTATCAAAAAAAAGATTGACAATATTTGAATACCCCATTATGATTTACTTTGTTATTGATAATCATTATCATCATTGTTCAATTTCCGGGAGGTCCAGTCAATGTTTAGTACACGCAAATCATTTCAATGGAAAACGGCGATATTTCTCGCTGCAATGCTGCTCATGACCGTATGGTTAACCGCTTGCGGGGCGAAGCAGTCGGCCGAGCCCAAGCCTTCTGCGGATCAGGCGGGGACACAGGCGGGGACAACAGAAGGATCGCGTAAAATCAAGCATGCGATGGGCGAAACCGAGGTGCCGGCAAACCCGAAGAAGATCGTCATTCTCACAAATGAAGGAACCGAAGCTCTGCTGGCATTGGGAATCAAGCCGGTAGGCGCGGTGAAGTCTTTCACCGGAAAACCTTGGTATGATCATATTAAAGCCGACATGGAAGGCGTTCAAGTGGTCGGTGATGAAAGCCAGCCGAATCTGGAGATGATCGCCGCGCTTAAACCGGATCTGATCATCGGCAATAAAATGCGTCAGGAGAAAGTCTACGAACAGCTGAAAGCGATCGCTCCGACGGTATTCTCTGAAACGCTGCGCGGCGAATGGAAAAACAATTTCAAGCTGTATGCTGAAACCGTGGGCAAGAAGGAAGAAGGCGATAAAATCATCGCAGCCTTCGACAAACGGATCGAAGACTTTAAATCGAAAGCCGGAGATAAGCTGAAGGAGAAAGTGTCTGTCGTTCGTTTTATGGCGGGGAAAACCAGAATTTACCTGAACGATACGTTTACGGGAATCATTTTCTCGCAGATTGGCATTGCACGTACTGAATTTAAGGATAAAGAAACGTTCGCAATTGAAATTAACAAAGAGCGTCTGCCGGAAGTGGACGCCGATCGATTGTTCTATTTCACTTATGAGACCGGAGACGGAAAGGGAAGCAACCAGGAACAGGAATGGACCAACGATCCGTTATGGAAAAATTTGAACGTAGTGAAGAACGGCAAAGCGTTTAAAGTAAACGACGTGACCTGGAACACCGCCGGCGGGGTGAAGGCCGCGAACATTTTGCTGGACGATTTGTATAAATTCTACGATATTCAACCATAAGCCAATGAAACCGGACCGGCTCTTACCGACAGGGAAGGAGCCGGTTTTTTTCTTTAGGCCTGCATAACCTTCGGGCGGTTAAAGCACAATAGGATGGGAATTTACAACAGCCCACTTTATAACCCAAGGAGGATGCAAAGATATGCACAATGTCATTAACCAATTGAACCAATGCCAGCACATCATCGGGCAGCTGATCCAGCAAACAGAACAAGCGAGCATGAATTACCAAAGACTGCTGCAGCAGGAGCAGCAGAACGCGCAGCAGCTGGAAATGCTTGCCCAGCGGGAGCGTCAGGCGGCTCAGCTGATTCAAACGGCGCTGCAGGGTCACCAAACGGCGGTTCAACAAATGCAGCAGATCTCGCAAATGTGTCATCAAGCAGAGCAATCGATCGCACAAATGAGCACAGTGAGCCTGCAGCCTCAGCAATCCAGCTTTGCCCGCGGCAGCATGTATCAATAAGCCGCTTTTCTGCCAAAGCCGTTTCCGCATCAAGCGGGAACGGCTATTTTCACGTTTGTTAAGCAGGGGAGGAGCCTGCTTGACAGGTTAATCTGTAATAATTATAATAACAGTAAGACGAAAGAGGAGGAGACCAGACGTGAACAGTGAATTTACGATTGCGGTACACAGTCTGGTGCTGCTTGCTTATCGGCTGGATCATATGGCCACCAGCGATATGATTGCGGCGAATGTCTGCACTCATCCCGCCCGCGTGCGGAAGGTGATGAGCTGTTTGAAGAAGCAAGGCTATGTAGCTACGAAGGAAGGCACCGGAGGCGGATATGCCTTAAACTGCAACCCGGCTGAGGTCACTTTGGCGCAAATCTATCGTGCTACTTCGATCGGTTCCCTCAAGCCTTCCTGGTGCTCGGGGAACGAGGAGGAGGATTGCATGATTGCATGCAATATGGCCGACGTGATGGACCAAATATTCTCTGAGGCTGAGGAGCAGATGCTGGCCTTTCTGTCCCGCGTTACGATCCATGATGTGCTGAACCGGATTCGGGAAGTGCAGAGCGGGAAAACGTAAGCGCGGCTTTATGTACAAACTGTTACTTAATTTGTAGCAGATTATCGATCATAGGAGGGATTGGCATGGCTTCAATCTATGATGTGAAAGTGAACGAAGGCGATTGGGTGAGCGGTACGACGCTGGAGGACGAACGCTTTATCGGGTATGTGGAGTCGGTGGAAGGTAATGGCCTGGTCAAGGTTCGGATCACTCAATGCGACCGTCCGGAAATCATCGGAGATTGGGCCGAGGCCAAGCTTTCCAAGGTCGCCAAGATGTCCGAGTACGAGCCGTCCGGCGAGGCTGCCCTGCGCTCGCTGATCGAAATCGCATTGATGACCAGGGATCGGGAATGGTTCGCGGAGCTGAGCGGCAAGCTCACCGCAACCGCCGCCGTTGAGGCGGAGAACCGGTCGGGACAGAACCGTATGGATACGGACTTTCTTTTGCAGCGCCCGTCCCGTTTGAATTAACAGCGAGTTGGGGAATAAATGCTCTATAACTACGTTATTTATTTTCAAAATTATAGAATAGGAGTGGATTCTCATGGCTATTGTTAATGTGAATGACGTACAATTTAAAGACACCATAAAAGAAGGCGTAGTATTGGTTGATTTCTGGGCGCCTTGGTGCGGACCCTGCAAAATGATCGCGCCGGTGCTTGAGGAGCTTGACGGAAAGCTTGGAGATGCGGTTACGATCGCCAAAGTGAATGTCGATGACAATCCTCAAACGGCCGGAAACTACGGAGTCATGAGCATTCCGACCTTGAAGCTGTTCAAAGACGGCGTCGAGGTTGGAACGAACATAGGCTTCAGACCGTTGGCCGAGCTGGAGGCTTGGGTACGGGAGCAGCTGTAAGAGGTTCAGCGGATGGACAACAAACCCGGCATTTCCATGTCATCATGGGAATGCCGGGTTTTTTCGTGGGAGCGGGGACCGGGTTACGTTAAGAACCGGCTTCATAAAAGAAAAAATATAGGAAACCAAGAGCCACATCATCCGATATGGAATATAAGGAAGATGTGGTTTTTGTCTTAATTTGAAAAAAAGGATTCTAAAAACAGGTTTAATAGAATATAGTTTACTAGAGGACAAGCAGATGAGGTGACGTTAATTGAAACCAAAGCAATGCAAACAAAAATGGAGCCGCATGGGACGGAAAGGAGGAATGGCGCTGCTGGCGGGCTGGTTGGCCTTGACAGCGGCGGGCTGCCAGACCTCCGGGAATCCGCCGGCAGAAACCGTCAAGCCAGTCGTCGTGGAGCCGAAAGTGCCGCCTCCAAAAGCGGAACCTGCCTTCCAGGCGCCTTTGACGGGGCTGCCGAGCGACAGGAAAATTGAGGACAGACCGATCATGGTCATGATCAACAACGCCCCTCAGGCGAGGCCTCAAAGCGGTCTGACGCAAGCGGATATGCTGCTTGAGGTGCTGGCCGAAGGGGAAATTACCCGGATCGTCGGCATTTTCCAAAGCAGCAGGTCTAAGGATCCCGTCGGACCGGTGCGAAGCATCCGTCCTTATTTTATCGAGATCGGAAAATCATTCGGAGCGATTCAAGTCCATGCGGGCGGAAGCCCTGACGGTTATTCAAAGCTGAAGAAAGAGCGCATCCACGCGCTGGATGAAATTACGAACGCAGGTGCCGCATTTTGGAGGGAGCGTTCCCGAAAGGCCCCACATAATCTGTATACGGACCTGGAGAAAATACGGGAGACTGCTCAGGAACGAGGCTTTACCGCTAATGCCCTCGTCCAACCGGCGTACAGCTTTGTGAAGAAGGATGCGGATGCCGTCCCGGCCATGGCCAATGATGCGCAGGATGCGCCAAAGGTAGACATTACGTTTCTGATGCAAAGCTATAAGGTGACCTATGAATTTGACCAGACAAGCGGTTTGTACAAACGGTCGATCAACGGCAAGCAGCATATCGATCTGAACAACGAAGAACAATTGTCCGCGGCCAATGTGGTTGTCATGGGGACAAGACACCGGACACTGGACAGCGAGGGAAGACTCGACGTCAAACTGATCGGGACTGGCCCTGCGCTTCTGTTTGAACGGGGCAAGGTGAAGAAGGTGGAGTGGAAACGGGATAAAGAAAGCGACCCGATCCGTTTCTTGGATCTAGGCCGCGAGGCGGTTTTGCAGCAGGGACAGACGCATATCATGATCGTGCCCGATACGCCATCGTTTGAAAGTCATGTGAATTACGGGCAGCAGCCGTAGCCGCTGCCCTTTTGATTACGTTACGGCTCTAAAAAGGCTTTCACCTGCTGTTTCCAGGACTCGACATACCGGTCCGTCGCCCACTGCGCCATAACGACCGATTCATTCGGCTGGAGCGGGATCGTCATCAGCTGCGACGGAATCAGCTGGTCGATATAAGGGTATATAATGATGTTTCTGTCCGTGACTACTGCCACAAAATCGTGCTTTGGCGAAGTAAAGACGTCGACAGCCGAAGGCTGCAGCCGCTTGATTTCACTCCACGATACCGCCAGCTCGTCATGAGAGACGACAGATGCAGGCAGTTCCATCGGCACATCTTTCAAACGGTATCCGATCTTACCATCAAGATTCTCCGCCGAACCGTAATCGGCCAGCTGCGCGATCCACCGCCCTTGCTTGCGGACGATAGTCCAGCTTTCCCCCGAGAGATCCACGGCTCCGGCAGCTCTGCCGGATTCCCCTGGCTGAACGGGAAGCCTCGGCTTCAGCTCCTGAATGATCGGCTCGGCATAGGCGGCCAGCAGCCCGCGCAGCGACACGTGGGGCTCTTCCAGCGGAGTAAGCGATATTTCCTTCCTCGTAGGCGCGATTTGCAGCAGCTCCTTGACCCAAACGTATTCATACTGGACGGCCTTCCCGGAGGCAGGATCCCGGGATTGCACGGTTTGAGCTACGGTAATATACCGGTTCCCGGCAAAAAGGAGCTTCTCCGACAGCTTAACCGGTTTGGCGGAAACCAATGCGGAAACCTGCTCATCCTCGAATGCCGGATTGGCCGCCGCTTTGGATGCGGTAATGGTCCAGGCCTCTTTCTCCTCGTTGGCTATCCGCTGGCCCCCTATTTTCCAGAAGTCCATTTTGTAAGGCATAAGAATGCCTGCGCCTTCTGCGGTTTTTTGCAGCCGATTGTGCTCCGGGGCGATGAGTACGGTACGGTAAGTGCTGTATTCCCCCTGGCTCCCGGCCGCGGGAAGGTCCGTACGCAAACCGAGCAGCAGAGCGGAACGGATGGAAGCTTCCCAGCTTTCCTTAACGGGCGCTGCGGCATGCTGCGAATGCTCATCGTACGTCGATTGGTTTATGCGCAGCAGAGAGGACAGCCGTTCTCCGTCGACGAACAGGAGCATAACCGTGACCGCAAGCAGGGCACAGGCGGCGACGAACCCAGTCTTCCGCGGCTTCGGTCTGCTGCCTTCCTCTTCTATGCGTGCTTCGATACGCTGTCTTAAGCCGTCGGTAAAGCCCTCCCTCCCGAGCGGTCCCTCAGCCAGTTTTATCTTAAGCTCATTGTCCATCGGATCCAAGATTCCAATCCTCCTTCATCCGGGAAATTTTATTTCGTGCATGGAAAAGCCTCGATTTGACCGTTCCTTCACTGACGCCCAGCACCTCCGCTATTTCCTTCATGGACAGCTGATGATGGGCATAAAGAATCAGCACTTCTCTGTATTTGACGGGCAGCTTCAGCACCATTTCCCACATCTCGTTAATGGCCATACGCTCTACGACCTCTTTTTCCGGCTGAGAATCGGCTGCCTGTTCGCCGAAAGAAGTGAGGAAATCGACCAAAGTGACTTTACGGTAAAAGGCCGATCTCAGGTAATCGAGCGTCATATTGCGTGTAATGGCAAGCAGCCATGTTTTGACGGAGGATTCGCAGCGGAATGTGTAAAGATTGCGGTATACCTTAATAAACACCTCTTGGGTGATATCGTCTGCCTGGTCCCGCTTTCGGGTCATGCTGTAAGCATAGTTCCATACGTCTTTGCCGTAAGCCGTCATCAACTCATGCAGAATCGCCTTCGGATCCGAGCTTTCCGACAAATGCTTCAAATATTCAAAATTTGCTTTCGAATCCAAAGCTGCCACCTCAAATGTTTGACGATCTTCCGGCGGTACCGGTTCAACAACGCATTCCAAAGACGTCGAGAGAGTACATCGGATTGCCTCTGTCTTTCCAGTTTACTTTGAACGACAGGGTTTATAAAGAGGAAGCAGGTTTTTGCTGCGAAAAAAATTGATCATCAGATGTTTTGGTAATATAATGATAAACATCAGATGAATATTGGAGGGATAAGGAATTGGGTTATGTCAAAAAAACTAACTTATGAAACCGTTTACGACGAAATTAAACGAAAAATTAAGAGCGGCGTCTGGAAGCCTGGACAGCAAATTCCACCGCTGGAGCAGTTGTCAGTAGAGCTCGGCGTCGGAGTCTCGTCTGTTCGGGAGGCCGTGCGGATTCTCGGTAAGCAGAAAATTTTACGAGTAGAGCAGGGGCGGGGCACTTACGTTGAGAATGATGTGACCGGGGCCGAAGGCGGAAGGACGCTAGATTTCCTGGAGAAGGCGACGATGCTGCAGCTGACGGAGGCCAGGTTGATCATTGAGCCGGAGCTTGCTGCGCTGGCCGCAGAGAAGGCGACGGATACCGAGGCGGACGAGATCGTGCGGACGGCCGAAACGATGCGGCAGAAAATACGCAAGAAGCAGGATTTTTTTAAAGAGGATTTGCTGTTTCACGAGCTGATTGCCAGAGCCTCACATAATGAAATCATGTTTCACATGCTCGAGCTGATCGGCGACCTGCTGACGGACAGCCGCCGGCGTTCGATGAAATGGGAGGGGATGGACGAGAAGGCGGCCTCCTATCACCATTTGATCGCGCAGGCTATTGCGCAGCGCAATACTACCCAGGCGAGAACGCTGATGAAAAGCCATTTGGAAGATATGCTGACAGGGTTTCGCCAGGACGTTTGGACCGGATGACCGAATGCTGGACATTTTATGAACAGGGGAGAGGAGCTTTTTATGATCATCAAATCCATGGAGCTGTTTCAAGTACCGCCGAGATGGTTGTTTCTGAAGGTAACGACGGATGACGGAATTGTCGGATGGGGAGAGCCTATCGTGGAAGGGAAGGCCGATACGGTGCGCGCCGCAGTGGAGGAAATGAGCGATTATCTGATCGGCAAAGATCCGGGACATATCGAGGATCTGTGGCAGGTGCTGTACCGGGGCGGCTTTTACCGGGGAGGTCCGATTCTGACCAGTGCCATCTCCGGTATTGAACAGGCGCTGTGGGATATTAAGGGCAAACGGCTGGGTGTGCCGGTGTACGAGCTGCTTGGCGGTCCGGTCCGGGATAAAATGCGTGTCTATGCCTGGATCGGAGGCGATAAGCCTTCCGATGTGGCGGAGGAGGCCAGAAAGAAGATGGCCGAAGGGTATACCGCGGTCAAGATGAACGGTACGGCGGAGATGGAGTGGATCGATTCGCCGCTGAAGGTGCAGGAGGCAGTGGAACGGCTGGCCGCTGTACGTGAAGCCATCGGCTGGGACAAAGGCATCGGCGTCGATTTCCACGGCCGCGTACACAAAACGATGGCCAAAGTGCTGATCAAGGAAATGGAGCCTTTGAAGCCGATGTTCATCGAAGAGCCGGTGCTCCCCGAGAACAATGAGGTGATTCCCGAAATAACCAAGGGCGTCAGCATACCGATTGCAACAGGCGAGCGCATGTATACACGCTGGGATTTCAAACGGCTGCTCATGCAGGGAGGCGTCGATATCATCCAGCCGGATCTCAGTCATGCCGGCGGGATATGGGAGGTGCGCAAAATCGCGGCGATGGCGGAGGCCTTCGACGTTGCCGTTGCGCCGCACTGCCCGCTTGGTCCGATTGCGCTGGCTGCATCGCTGCAGTTGGATTTTTGCACGCCGAATGCGTTTATCCAGGAGCAGAGCTTGGGCATCCATTACAATCAAGGCTCCGACCTGCTGGATTATTTAACAGATCCGGCCGTGTTCCACTATCAGGACGGCTTCGTCCGACGGCTTGCCGCCCCCGGACTCGGTGTGGAGATTAACGAATCGAAGGTGCGTGAGATGGCGGCTGCCGGTCATCGTTGGCGCAATCCGGTTTGGAGGAACGAGGACGGCACAGTCACAGAATGGTAGGCGTGCTGCGGTATTAAACAGCTTTGGCAAGACTCGCGAGGCGTTGTGCCACGTTATTCAAAGAAATGCCGGAGGCTCCTTTGAACTGGAAGGTACGACGCTGCCGTTGCAGGCGGGCCGTTAAGAGAAGCGCTTGGCGGCCCTGCTGGAGCATGATCGAGCCTGGAACGGGAGAACGGTCCGGAGGTTGAAAAAGGTGCGTCGTATGCCGGGACAATCCCGGAAATGCAGCACCTTTTCAGATTTTACTGTGCAGTATCGGTGGTCAGGGACTGATTCACACGGTTTTTGGCCACCTTTAGATAACCATACACATTTTGCAGCTCGCTGTCCTGCACAAAACGCAGCTTGATCGGTCCCGCGGCATCGATCAGATAGGGCTTGAGCGCGGCCGCACCGCCTCCAATGACATAGAAGCATTGAATATCAGGGCACTTTTTCCATCGTTTCTTGATTAAATCCACGATACGTTGGGCCGCACGGCTAAAATAAGTATCCACAATGGGTTTAATGCTGCTCTGCCCTTCCCCGATACGTTGAATGACATAATTCTGCTGCTTGATGCGTTGGGACAGCTTGGCGCGGCTCGGAAACGTATAGCCGAACTGGTCCTCGACCTCCCGGATGATCAGATCCAAATAACCCGCTAATCCCATCTGCTCCCCGTAGCTGAAATGGTTGTCGATGTTCATGCGCCGGATCACGGGCAAATCGGTGGTCAAGGCTCCTATTTCACATACCCCTATAACCCCGTTATAAATTTCTTCGTTCTGGATCTGGAGGTTTTCCTGAGTAGCCAGATTGAATAGCGCAGCCGCTCCTTCGATCGATATCACTGCTTTGCGTATGCGGATTTTCACCTTACGGCCCCGAAGCTGCGGAGTAGACATAAACATGACTTCGTGTTCTCCGACAAGCCGCTGCTCGAATTGCTCGCGAAACCTGGTGTATGTACGGACAGGCAGACCTGTGCCGATGACGTATTCCAGCTCATCCGTCTGCGAAAAGGAAGAGGTTTGGTAGGATGAATGGGTAATGCCGGTGAAAGCCAATGCGGTCAGAGCGACCACGAGCGATTGGTCGGACAACGCTTTGTTGTCCATATCCTCAAGCTCGATATTGTCCTCCAATTCCGAGGCCAGCAAACCAACGAACCAGCGGCGGTTGTTATGGGTCAGGGAAGGACTGTAGACGGTGACGTCCAACGCTTTTAACGGCGAATCCTCCTCCTGCAAAATATGTCTTTCGTACCCCGGTGTCACAATGTTCGGCACGATTACTGGTTCACGAGAACCATCATGAACGACTTTTATACTGTCATTGCCCAAATCAATTCCGGCTATCTTCACGGATCGAATTCCCCCCTTTAAAAATACTTTCACATGATTACTACTTCCATATACCTACTAAATTTCGAGTTAAATCAATGAATTCCTCTGCAACTTTTTACCTATTTTTCGGATTTTCGACAAAAAATGAAGGTTTTTTACACCCGTTTGGAGAATAATTGCAGTAGTGCTTTCGATGGAAAATAAACCCAAAGACTGAGAGGCTACTATGAAATTCAAGTGGGGTATGAAAAAACTGACATTCGTTATTATTCCGGAAAACGCCCAACGCGCTGTCGTTAAGCTGCGTTTCACCCATGCGGTGCTCTATGCTGCCGCACTGCTGTTGATAGGCTTGATTGGCTGGACTCTGGCGATGCAAAGCCTGCATCTGCGGTCTGAACTGGTTAATGAGCGGCTGAAAGCGGATTTAAACGATAAAATGCAGCATTACGACCAGATCGTGGCCGACAAAAACGAAATGATTGAGAAGCTGCAGAATGAAGTCGTACTTTTGTCCGAACAGGCCAAAGAAGTGAAGACACAGATGGAAGAAGTCATGAAGCTCGAAAAGGACCTGCGATCGATCACGGGCGGTGCTTCCGCACCAGTAAAGGAACCGGTTGCAGCAAAGGGGACGGACGATCAGGAAAGCGCTGTTGTTCAAGGGGAAACAGGGTTAGGAGGCATCATGATTCCTGTAGAGGCAACCGAGATTCTCAAGCTTTCAGATGATACTTCGGCCGAATTCGAAGGCTTATCGGAACAGGCCGGCGAACTGAAAAATCATCTTGCTGCCGCACGTGAGGAACTGCAGCGGAAGCAGCGGCTGTGGAGAATAACGCCAAACATATGGCCGGTGGAATCCCGAAATGTGACGTCGTCCTTCGGCTACCGCAAGGACCCGTTTAATAACCGGTTAAGCTTTCATTCGGGAATGGACATTGCCGCTCCCGTGAATACAGAGGTCGTGGTTACCGCGGACGGTACCGTGGTATCGGCCGGATATGACAGCGGCAAAGGCAATTTTATTATCGTCGACCATACCGGCGGTATCCGTACTTCATATATGCATTTGAATCAAATTCTGGTAAGCGAGGGTGACAAGGTGGCCAAGGGCGATCGGATCGGAAAGGTCGGTTCCACCGGTCGAAGCACGGGAGCCCACCTGCATTATGAAGTGATCAAGCAAGGCCAAAGCATAGATCCCCGGCCGTATTTGAAATAAATGGTATACACTTTTGAGAGGAGATCGTCAGATGTTTAAAGCAAAGAAGCAATCGCTTAATCCGGATACGATGGATACGCTTATCGGTGAGGGAACGATATTTGAAGGGAAGATTACTTCGGCCGCAGGCGTTCGAATCGAAGGCCAGCTAACGGGCGATATTTTGTCCGAGGGCGACGTCACGATAGGGGAAAAGGCGACTGTGAAATCGTCCATCTCCTCAAGAGATATTACGATTGCAGGGATCGTTCACGGGAATATAAAAGCAAAAGGAAAAATTACGATTACTTCAAAGGGAGAGCTGTACGGCAATATAAGCGCCCCTTCTTTTATCATTGAGGAAGGGGGAATATTCGAGGGCAACAGCATGATGAAGGAGCAAAACGGCAAGGCGGAGAATCAGACGGAGTCCAACGTGAAGCCGATTCAAGAGAAGTCCTCCGGATCTCCCGCAGCATCGGCAAGCATGGGGGGAAATCCATTCGCGTTGTAAGTGACCCCTTGAAGCCGGCGGCGTTTCAGGAATCGTTCTACCAGCTGGCTGTTCGGCAGACCAAGGCCGTGCTGGGCGGTAGGATTACGCTGGATGAAGCGCTGAAGCAGCTGCAGGAAGTGGGGCAGCGCGCATTGATCCAAGCCGGGGAATGAAGCGCCGCCCCTGCAGTTGGCAAGCAGCGTATTTCAGATCAGGCATAAAATCGGATTTTCCGGATACTGGTTCCAAGTATTCCTGCCTAATCAAGGGCTGTGCTGGTTAGGCAAGAGGAATATAGGGATCTGCGGAAGGACTTGCTGGAGAGAAAGCTTAAGAAGATGCAAAAGCAAGCCGCAGAGCTTCCATGGATGATCTATTCAGCATGATTGAAAAGCAAGCCAGGGAAAATGCAGGCAGGGTCAAAAAACGAAAATGGCCCGGTCCAGTTTGTTATTGCCATTTTTCGATCCAAATCAAGCAATACATATTTTTTGAACAAGGGACTTGCATGTTTTCATAGGTGAGAGGACGGGGGTTAGCCGCCCTCTCCTACTCGATTATCAAACAACTGGGCTACGCCCGAGCGGGCACGGCGGTGCCGCCGAGGCCGGCGCCGCCGCGCATGCGCTGCCTGAACTCCTTCGGGGAGCAGTTGTTGTGGCGCTTGAACAGCTTGTAGAACTGCGCCATGTTCGGGATCCCGACCTCAAAGGCGACCTCCATGATGCTGAGATCGCGGGTAAGCAGCAGGCGCTCGGCTTTTTTGACGCGCTTGTAGTTGACGTAATCGACGAACGAAAGTCCCATCGCTTTTTTGAAATATTTAATGAAATAATGGTAGCTCAAATTCAGCAGACTGCACACATCTTCAACGGCAATCCTCTCGCCGAGATGGCGGTCGACATAATCGAGCGCAGGCCGCAGACGCATCAGCCCGCTTTCATCGGAGCCGCGCAGCACGCCGCGGGTATCGCTGCGCATCATCAGGAGCATCAGCCGCTTAATGGCCGAGCTGATGGCCATCTCGTAGCCGCGCTGCCGGGTTTGGGATTCGCCGAAGATATCGGTAATTAAGGCGAACGCCTCTTGACGGGCCGCCGCATTCTCCCGGAAGATATAATTGAGCGTCCCCAGCGGCTGCGTCAGTTCCGAGAAGCAGTGTAAATAAGGCATCGTGCTTTGATCGAAATGCTGGGACAAATCGACCTGGAATACGACATAACGAAGCCCTTCGGAGCTGTTCTTATGGGTGCGATGAAGCTGCGAAGAGCCGAGCAGCAGCACGTCTCCGGGGCCGAGAAGATAATAGTCGTGCTTGGTTTGAATGCCGAGATGCCCCTCCGTTACCGCAAGAAACTCCACCTCTTTATGATAGTGCCATGGCCACGTTTCCGGGATGCCGAAATAGGGGGAGCCGACTTGAATCTCCCATATTTTTAAGAACAGCAGGGGATTCTGGTATACGACTTCCTCGTTAATCGCATCGATGTTCATGGCTTCTCCATTTATGATTTCCTTGCTCAGTCCGACGGCAGTTTCCATAGTACGAATGTGCACCCCGCTTTTTTCCATTCATTGGATAAACCATTTTTGGATAGGCATAGATTTATACCTTTAAGCCTTATCAGCATCTAGTATACCACGAATCAAGTTGTGATGACACTTTTGCATAACGATGAAACAAGATTGAGCATATCTTTTGAGCGGTTGATTCACTATACTGAATAGTAATGAAACCTATTATGCTTGGGGGGAACCACGATGAGTCAAAAGCTTAGAGTTACCGTTTGGAACGAATTCCGTCATGAATTGGAGAACGAAAAAGTCCGGGCGGTCTATCCGCAAGGTATTCATAAGGCGATCGGCGAAGGCCTGGGAACCGATTTTGAAGTCGCTTACGCGACGCTGGATGAGCCGGAGCACGGCTTGACCGAGGAGAAGCTGAACAATACCGATGTCCTGATTTGGTGGGGGCACAAAGCGCACGACGAGGTTCAAGACGCCATTGTCGACCGCGTTCATCAGCGGGTGCTGCACGGCATGGGGCTGATCGTTCTGCACTCCGGCCATTTCTCGAAAGTGTTCAAAAAGCTGATGGGCACTTCCTGCGACCTGAAGTGGCGCGAAGCCGGCGAGAAGGAGCGCATTTGGGTCGTTTCTCCGGGACACCCGATCGCAGAAGGCATCGGAGAATATTTTGAGCTGCCGCAGGAGGAAATGTACGGCGAACACTTCGACATACCGCAGCCTGACGAGCTGATCTTGGTGAGCTGGTTCGAGGGCGGCGAGGTATTCCGCAGCGGCTGCACGTATTCCCGCGGCCAAGGTAAAATTTTCTACTTCCGTCCGGGGCACGAAACGTATCCGACCTACTTCAACGAGCAGGTACGCCGAGTCATCCGCAACGGTGTGCAGTGGGCCGCGCCAACGACCCGGGAATATCCGAAATACGGCAACCACAAGCCTTTGGAAGCGATCAAAGAGAAATCCCCGGTTTAATATATCTCACTGGAGAGTACCTTACAGAGCTGCTTGGTGTTGTTATTGCGGATCGTTGAGGAACAAGTGCAGCCTCAATGATCCGCAGTATCAATATGGATCTGCATTAATATAAATCACACTAAGTCCATTCCTTTAATTGTCCAATCCTATCACTTCACCATTGGAGATCATTATAAAAACATTAGTTTTTGAATCGTACACTTTCTCTAACGGATGATTTGAAACCGTTAAACCATATACTGTGATTTCTTTAAGGAAACAAAGGGTACGAAAGATAAATGAAACATACTGATCTGTTAATTCGTGTATCAGTATGTTTTTTTTTGCTGATCAAAATGGGCAGGTGCAAGGATTTCATTGCGTCATATACTCTTGGTTAATTTATATATTGTGTCTTATTTAATTATATGATATATATTATATACAGGAGTAAAAAAGACAAATCGCACTGGAGGGAATGGCATGGCAGGGACGTTAGGCATTAGTGGGGTGGGACGTATCGGCAGGCTTTTAATCAGACGCGCTTTCGAGCGGAGTGAAGACGGCATGGGACTGAAAGCGATCAATTCCATATACCCGGCCGATACCATTGCTCACCTGTTAAAATATGACACAGTACATGGAACCTGGAAAGCGGAAGTGCGTGAGGAAGGCGATGAGCTGATCATCAACGGCCGCCGCATACGGATCGTGTCTGAACGCGACCCTGGCGCGATTCCTTGGAAAGAGCTCGGTGTAGACATTGCAATAGATGCAACGGGGAAGTTCAACGATAAAGAGGGTGCAACGAAGCATTTGAACGCAGGCGCCCGCAAGGTCATTATTACCGCACCGGGGAAACGGATGGACTTGACGGTCGTGATGGGCGTCAATGACGATAAATACGATGCCGAGAAGCATACGCTGCTGTCCGCCGCATCCTGCACGACCAACTGTGTGGCACCCGTGCTGCATGTGCTGGATTCGGCGTTTCAGGTGAAAAGCGGCTGGATGACAACGGTTCATTCATACACGAACGACCAGAGGCATATGGATAATCCACATAAAGATTTGCGCCGGGCCCGCGCCTGCACGCAATCGATCATTCCGACCAGCACGGGCGTCGGCAAAGCGCTTGTCGATGTGCTTCCGCATTTGGCTCCGCTAGTCAACGGCATTGCGGTCCGGGTTCCGACACCGGATGTATCGCTGGTCGATCTTACGGTGCAGGTTCAACGTCCGGTCGATGTCCAAGAGGTGCAAAAGGCCTTCATTGAAGCGGCCGAAGGGCCGATGGCGCCGTTTCTCGGATACAGCGACGAACCGCTTGTCTCTTCCGATTTTATCGGATGCGATAAGTCCGCCGTCATCGACGGAGGATCGATCATGACGGCATTTGATCAGATTAAAGTGCTCGCCTGGTATGACAATGAATGGGGCTATGCGAGCCGTGTCATGGATTTGGCTTCTACTGTTTCTGAATCTATGAATAAGGAGCGTGTCGAGTCGTGGAAAGAAGCGTTGGTGTAAACGAACTGCATCTGGGAACGATTCTGTGCAAGCATTGTCAACAAATCATAGGGACACAGGAAACGCGTAAAGTCACCGTATATTACAGCGAATGTCCATCCGGCGACTGTGTAGGCCGGGGAACGTCGTCAACCGATTCGCAGCCGATTTCTTCTTCAGTGAAAACAGTCATTATATAATCATTCACGGACCGATATCCGCGCCGGAAGGAAACGATTCTTCTCCGGCCCGGGTATCGGCCTTATTTGTATATGAGGACGTTATATCTGTAAAAGTTGGGGGGAGGCAGGCCGATATTCTTGCTGTCACAGCAAGAAGACCGGATGGCCCTGCAGGCCTGGTGAACATCCGGTCTTCTTGTTTACCTGCGGTTACGCTGCCTGCGGTCTCGGCGGTTACGCCGTCTTCTGCGTCTTGGCTTAACTCTGCCGCTGCTTGTATCGTTCGACTTTTTCTTTTTAAAGGCGCCCATCAGCAGCTTGATCATGGGTGACATCTGATTGAGGCTTTCCACCATCTTTTGTATTTTGCCGAACGTATCCATAATGCCTTCAATGCCGCCCAGCCGATCCACTATATTTTTCAGCTGACCGAGGTTAAAGCCGCTGCCGGTACCCAAAGCGCTGCCGCTTCCTCCGCCAAACAATGAAGCAAGGCCGCCCCCGGAGGACGGTTCGGGTACGGCAGCCGGCGCTTGCACGGGAAGCGAGCTTCCGCCCCCCAATCCCGGGTAACCCGAAAACCCTGTATAATTGGAATAGGCGCCTGGTAACTCGGAGCCCTGAGTAACGCTCCGTGTGCGTACAGGATAGGAGGGGCGACGCAGCGGATGCGCATAGTGGCTTACACCCCGGTTTCCAATCCCTTGTCTTTGATAACTCATGGCTTCACAACCCTTTTGTTCATAGTAATGTCGCATTATTCATCAGGCCGGACTTTTACCTATCAACGTTTTCCTAGTATACTGTATGTTATAGGCGAATGGATGGATTGGACTCCTGTCACGCTGCCGATGATTTTTGCCTAACTTCAGTTTAGTCCACTACCGCATAAAAATAGTAACGTTTTGCTAATCTAAAGGGAGGATTTCGCTCCCCGCGCGTCGAATATATAGATATGCGTCCATACGAATAGAAGCAGACCATCAAGGGGTTGAAAATGCCATGCAATTAAAAAAATTAAACGATAAAGCGATTGATCAACTGTTCGAGGCGATTTTGACACTTAAGGATATAGAAGAATGCTATGTGTTTTTTGACGATTTGTGCACGGTCAATGAGATACAATCCTTGTCCCAGCGGCTTGAAGTGGCGCGGATGCTGCGCAAAGGCAACACCTATAATCAGATTGAAGCCGAAACCGGGGCCAGCACGGCGACGATCTCCCGGGTTAAGCGATGCCTTAACTATGGCAATGACGGCTACAAAATGGCGCTGGAGCGTCTGGGGCGCTAATCGCTCACCGGGAGGAAGCCTTTTATCCGCTCCGTGTACGCTTTGTCGGTGAAGAAAGGGTTCCATCAAGCTGGAAATTTGAACTGCCGTAACGGAGATGCTGGCTCCGAGTTAAACGAATGAGCGCACGAATCCTTCTCGCCCGACGGGCCGAGCAGGATTTTTCTTGTTATTGAAAAGATGCGCATAAGCAGATAATCTTGTTAGTGCGAAGACCGTATGTGCGCAGCTTTTTTTGGCAAGGAGGGATAGGTTTTGGTAAAATACGGGATATTAGTCATTAGTCACGGGTCCCGGAGCGAGGACTGGGTTCGGCTTGTGGATGAAGCGGTTGAGGCGGTTCACGTGCCTGAAGACATACCGGTGTACTCTTCCTTTCTGGAAATTGTGGAAGGGCGGCTCATCCAGGACGGAATCACGCACCTGGAAGCGCTCGGCGTTACGGATATTATCACGGTCCCGCTGTTTGTATCCTCCGGCAGTACGCATATCGATGAAATCAGCTACGCGCTCGGGGTGAAAGACAAGCCGCTGCTGCCGACGGATATGAGGCCGTTTGCGGTGAAGGCGCGAATCCACTTTACATCGCCCATTGATGACGATCCGATCATTGCCGATGTCCTTTATTCCAAGATCAAAGCATTATCGTCCGATCCGCAAAAGGAGATTCTGCTGCTCGTCGGACACGGAAGCATCGAGGAAGGGTTCCATCTTCAGTGGCAAAGAGGGCTGGAAAAGCTGGCCATGCGGCTTCAGGCGCTCGGCGGCTTTGACGAGGCGGATGTTGCGATGCTGCTCCCGGATCAAATTCCGCATAAAATGAACCGGTGGTTGAGGAGTAAACCGCAGCATACGGTTATCGTAGCGCCGCTTTTTCTAAGCGAGGGCTATTTTACCGGGGAGGTTATTCCCGAACGGTTGAATGGTTATGAATACAGGTACAACGGGAAAGCGCTGCTTCCGCATTCGGGGATCTCGAGGTGGATCGAGCGGCAGGCAGAGCCTTTTATACAAGGCAGGGCAGCAGGAGACTCTGTTCGGTTTGATTCTGAAGCAAACAGGTGAGAGAGAAATGGCAGGACAGACCAAAAGAGCAAGACTGATCTATAATCCATCGTCGGGCCGTGAGGAAATCAAGAAGCGGCTTCCGGACATTTTGCAGCGGCTGGAGCGGGGCGGGCTGGAGACCAGCACCCATGCGACGACTGGCGAAGGCGATGCCACGCTGGCGGCGGCCGATGCGGTAAAAAGAGGCTTCGACATCGTCATCGCGGCGGGCGGCGACGGTACGCTATACGAGGTGATCAACGGAATAGCGGAGAAAGAGTACCGACCTCAGCTGGGGATTTTGCCGCTGGGGACGACGAACGATTTTGCCCGGGCGCTGAACATTCCGCGCAGCTGGGAGGGTGCGGTGGACGTCATCCTGCGCCAGCATACGCGCGTGATCGACGTGGGCAAGGTGAATCAGCGCTATTTTATCAACATTGCCGGCGGCGGGTCGCTGACGGAGCTGACCTACGAGGTGCCAAGCAAGCTGAAGACGATGATCGGCCAGCTGGCCTATTATATGAAAGGGCTCGAGAAGCTGCCGCGGCTGCGGCCGATCGAGCTGTACATCAAGACCGCGGAGGTCGAACTGCACGAGGAAGTGATGCTGTTCCTTATCTCCAACAGCAACTCCGTCGGCGGGTTCGAGCGCCTGGCACCGGACGCGTCCCTAAGCGACGGCTTGTTCGACGTGCTGATCCTGCGCAAATGCAACCTTGCGGAGTTCATCCGTGTCGTCTCCTTGGCACTGCGCGGCGAGCATATCACCGATCCGAACGTGATTTATTTGCAGACGCGGCAAATTCAAGTCACCTCACCGGATTACGTGCAGTTGAACCTCGACGGAGAATTCGGCGGCACACTGCCGTGCGTATTTACCAATTTGCCGCAGCACCTGGACATCTTCGTCGATGAGACAGGCCAGTCCACCTATAAGACGCATACGCTGCAAATTAAGCTTCCGTGGAAGCAAAAGCCCGGAACAGATGGGCATAAAGAGGAAGAGCATGAATCTTGATCATCTCCCGGAAGCCGACGCTGGCTGGGACTGCGGTTAGAGCCGCTAGTTAGGGATGGTCAAGGTATTCAAGGTATGAACGCTAGAAGAAGAAATGAGCCTGTGAGGTTAACATGAGAAAGAAGAACAATCAACGCCGGGAACAACCTCCAGAGGGTGTGCCGGTGGAAAAGAACGGAGAATACATTGCCGACGTGGTCGGGTTCGGGCATGACGGGGAAGGGGTAGGCCGTGTGGACGGCTTTACCCTTTTTATTCATGGCGCCCTGCCGGGTGAGCGGGTACGGGTCAAGGTGCTGAAGGTCAAGAAGCAGTACGGCTACGCCAAGCTGCTCGAGATCCTGGAGGCCAGCCCTGACCGTGTCGACGCGCCGTGCCCGATCTACAAGCAGTGCGGCGGCTGTCAGCTGCAGCACCTGAGCTATGAGGCGCAGTTGCGCTGGAAGCGGCAGCTTGTCATCGATAACCTGACGCGGATCGGCAAGCTGCAGGTGGCCGGGGAGGAACAGGAAGAGGGTGTGGCGGTTCATCCCACCCTCGGCATGTCCGACCCGTGGCGCTACCGCAACAAAGCGCAGGTGCCCATCGGTTTGGGCAGTGAAGAGGGCGGTCTGGTCGGAGGCTTCTACGCCCAAGGCAGCCACCGCATCATCGACATGAAGGCATGCCTCATCCAGCATGAGAACAATGATACGGTAGTCGCCGCCGTCAAACGCATCGCCCGCGAGCTCGGCATCCGTCCCTATGACGAGGAGAGCGGCAAAGGCCTGCTGCGCCACGTCATCGCCCGCTGCGGCTTCAATACGGGCGAGATCATGGTCGTCCTGGTGACGAACGGCAAGGATATCAGCCGCGCGGACGAGCTCGTCGGCTTGATCCGTGAAGAGATCCCAGGCGTCCGCAGCATATGCCAAAATGTGAACATGGAGCGGACGAACGTCATTTTCGGCAGCGAGACGAAGGTGCTGTGGGGCAGCGATGTGATCTATGATACGATCGGAGACATCCGCTTCGCCATCTCCGCCCGCTCGTTCTATCAGGTCAACCCGGTGCAGACGGAAGTGCTGTACGGCAAAGCGCTGGAGTACGCGCAGCTGACCGGTGAGGAAATCGTAATCGATGCGTATTGCGGCATCGGCACGATTTCGCTTTTCCTGGCGCAGCGCGCAGGCAAGGTCTACGGCGTCGAGATCGTCCCCGAGGCGATCGAGGACGCGCGGCGCAATGCGCTGCTGAACGGCGTGCGCAACGCGGAGTTCGAGGTCGGCGCAGCAGAGGCCGTCATCCCCGCGTGGAAGCAGCAGGGCGTGACGCCCGACGTCATCGTCGTCGACCCGCCGCGCAAAGGCTGCGACGCCGCGCTGCTGGAGACGATCGTCGCGATGCGCCCCGAGCGCGTGGTGTACGTCTCGTGCAACCCGTCAACGCTGGCGCGCGACCTGCGCGTGCTGGAGGACGGGGGCTACCGCACGGTGGAGGTGCAGCCTGTGGATATGTTTCCGCATACGGCGCATGTGGAAGTTGTTTGTTCTTTGATTTATAAGGGATTTGACTCATTGAAGTGTTAGTTGGGGACGAAATGGGGACGAATGAACTGAGAGGTTTATTTTGCTTTGGTGATTGGTAAAATCGCGTCGAACTTGTTTGCCGCTTCTTGATCAGCGGAGCGAAGAACGTGACCGTAGATGTTCATTGTCGTGCCAATATTAGAGTGTCCTAGTCGTTCAGAAATGATTTTTGCATGGACACCTTGGTTTAGAAGCAGTGTGGCCGAAGTGTGCCGTAAACTGTGGAAAGTAATATACGGGAGCTTGTGTTTAAGCAATAGATTTCTGAAATGAAGGTAAGGCGTTTCTGGATAGAACGGCTTGCCTTCTTCATTGAAAAATACAAAAAAGTGTTCATCCCGTTTCCAGACGGTTTTCATTTTCATGCGCTCCTTACGGCAGTGAAGATAGTAATCATTCAGTTCTGCCGTAACGGATGCGGGAAGGGCAATTTTACGAATACTATGCTTTGTCTTTGGTTGTTTGATAATAGGTTCGCCATCTTTAAACGTTGTAATATTCTGTTGAACGTCGATAATGCCATTCTTTAAATCAACGTGCTTCCACTCTAATCCGACCAATTCACCCCGGCGCATCCCCGTTGTAAGAGCCAACGTAATCATCATGCGCCAGTGGTACGGCTCATGTTGCAATACTTCAAATAACTTATGGACTTCTTCCTCCGAGTAAACCCGTGATTCCTTGTACTTTACACGTGGACGAGCAACATCAGCTACAGGGTTACTCTTGATCAGTTTCCATTCAACGGCGCGGCAAAAAATGTTTTTCAAAATTCGATACATCATGAATACGCTGCCGGAGGATAATTTGCCTTGTTTACCGTCCAAACGGCTTCCTTCCTGTTCGAGTGAATCAATATAGTTCAGGATGTGAATTGGTTTCACTTGGTCAAGCCGAAGATGGCCGAATACAGGTAAAATGCGTTTATTCAGACAGCGTTTATAAGTATTCAGTGTACTGGCTTCGAGGTGTTTAACCGCGTATTTTGTTTCCCACTCCTCAACAAAGCTGGAAAATTTCATTTTTTCAGGAGCGATATATTCACCGGCTTCAACCTCGATTTTAAACTTAGTCAACTCCTCATTTAAATAATCGTTAAGTCTTTTTTTA
This sequence comes from Paenibacillus naphthalenovorans, assembly GCF_001465255.1. Taxonomy (NCBI): domain Bacteria; kingdom Bacillati; phylum Bacillota; class Bacilli; order Caryophanales; family Paenibacillaceae; genus Paenibacillus; species Paenibacillus naphthalenovorans. The sequence goes on from NZ_CP013652.1 coordinate 5,085,738, forward strand.
GTCCGCAATAATGCCTCATCTTCGACTTTGATGGTTTTTGATTTCTTAAGTCTGTGCCCATGTGCGTCAGTACCTAATTCAACAACAAGCCGCCACGAGTTTTTTCCGCGTTTTTCAATGCTGGCCATCTATTTTCCCTCGCTTCTTTTAAATAACAAGTACCTTACATAATTTAGAATTTCCTTTTTTTCTTTTGAACTAAGTACCTCCCCATCTAAGGTAATGTCAGGAAGTTCAAAGTAGGTATTTAACTCTCTATAATTTACTTTTTGCGCTCCTAGTGACCTAGTAATTAAATCTGAAATGTCTTCATCTTGTAATTCTGATGAAAGTCCAGCGAAATACATAAGTTCTGACAATGAAACATCCAATGGTATGGCAAGTTTAGTAAGCGCATTGATTGATGGTATTTTTTGATCATTTTCGATTTGAGAAAGATAAGGCTGTGATACTTGAGACAGCTTGGACAATGCTGACATAGATAAGTTTTTAGCTTTTCGTATTCTTTTTAAGTAAGTACCGAATGAATGCTTTTGATTATTCATTTTTTCACCTCCGTTCTTGATTGAATTATAACACATAAATATTGATTAGGAAATAAATATTTTTATTGACAAAGTAATAATTATTGGTGTATCTTGGATTCAGAAAGGAGGGGAAGGACATGGAACCTGCAACTATGACAATAGCTGATTTTGCCCGATATTTAGGTATTTCAAAAGATACAGCGTATCGAATTATTAAAAGCGGAAAAATCCCATATTTTCGTGCAGGTCTTGGTAGAGGAAGAATATTGCTGAACCGAGAAACGGTTGAGCAATACCGTTTCGCCAGTGAACAAAAGTCCACTTGACAGAAGGGATAGAGCTATGAATCAATGTTAAACTTTCAGAGGTGAAAATCCATGATTGACAAAAACAAAGAAGCCGGTTCTGTTGGCGCAGAAACGGCTTCGGATGAAAATGCTCTAATCAATCTTAGTTTAGCACTTCAAGAACAGGAAAATCAAACAGGAAAAACAGCCTTGTTTTTCAAGACTGTTTTCCTTCCTGAATCAATTCCTAAGGAAGCAAGTTACGTTATATGCTACACCCTACCCACCAAATCGAGTATGAAACCTAAAATGATTAGTCGTTTTTTCACACAATCACAGTTCGATGCAATGCTTCGCTTGAACGAATCACTAAACGGAAAAGCGAACATTTATTTCTCGACAACTTTACAGGACGCGGAAGCAGCGCTGAAAAAAAATCCACGTTCACGGGGGACAAGCGAAACAGCAGTTTATCTAAGTTTTCTACACGTCGATATCGACGTGGATGCTCCGGGGTTTCATAAGTCAGCGGGAAAACGTTTGTTCCCGCATAATGAGGCGGCTTTATTGTTTATAGAGAACGGCATCCCGCTAACCCCGTCCATTATCGTCAATACTGGCGGAGGCTGGCATGTGTACTGGCTCCTAGATCAGCCGATGATTCTGCAAACCGAAGCCGACCGAAAACGTGCGGGAACACTCTTAGCCCGTTTCCAACAGTGGATTAGGAGCCTTGCAGGGGAGTATAAGGCAAGCATAGATACTACGGCTGACCTTAGCCGCTTGCTCCGCGTCGCTTTCACTTACAACGTCAAAACAGCGGAGAGAAGGCTTGCCGAGATTATTGAGGTGACAAATCGCCGATACTCTTTGGAGGAAATTGAAGCGCAGCTTCCAACACAAGAACTCAAAAAGAAGGCTGCAAGGCGGCTACCCTTCACTAAGCGGCGGCAGCGATTTCCGAACATTGAATCTATCTATAAAAATTGCCGTTTTATGGAACATTGTCGATCAAGACCTAACGAAGTATCTTATAACGAATGGTTCGCAGCCCTATCAATTGCCGTTCACTGCAAAAACGGTATTGAAGAAGCACATAAGCTTTCTCGCGGATACGACCGGTATTCCGAGGATGAAACTGAATTTAAGATCGCTGAAGCCTTGAAAGGAAAGCCTAACACTTGCTCCCACATTGCAATTACATTAGGTTCTAAAGGGTGCCACGGTTGTCCTAAACTTGACGGACTGCGAAACGAGGGTTACGTCTTATGAGAAGCCCAATCGCTTTTGGCTATGAGCGCGAGGATATGGACAAGGAGGCGCTGCTTGAGCGCCTCTCTACAACTTTATCAAATGCCGAACAGAATAAGGAGCAAGCGATTCAACTTCTTTTCAGGGCTGAATTCTTGGAAGCTTTGGCGTGGTTGCAAATTGTTTCTTATCCTGACTTTGTAGCGTTAAAAAAGCAAGCCGAAAAATTAATTCCCAGTTCGGAATTTAGAAAGGCACTTGCTCAAAAACTCCAAGTCATAAATCGGGAAGCGCAAGCTTTTACAAACAAAGATATCCCGACTTTAGGTGAAGCCTTGGAAGACTACCCGCAGGAGATTGCACATCTTCAATTCCCTTTTGGCTGGTGGATATCCAAGGATGGCGTTTTCAGGAGTCATACCGACCGAATGGGCAATGTAGAGTATGTGAAGTTATGTAGCTGGCCTTTGATTGTCAGCGGCGTGTATAGAGGCTATCAGGACGGTGAAATGAAGCTTGAACTCATGTTTCACCGGTGGGAGGATTGGCAAAAAATCGTATTAAATCGTTCTGATGCCCTAAATTATAAGAAGCTGCAAGAAATAGCAGCGGCAAAAGGCGCTCCAATCGACTCGTCGAATAGTAAGGACGTTGTTCGTTATTTGTCGGCTTTCGAAGCTGCAAATGATGGTAAATACCCTCTGAAACGAACCGTTGACAAGATCGGCTGGATTCCTGAAAGAAAGTTACTTATCACTTCAAATGGTATTTATTCGGTTAATGGAGAACATCTTAACGATTCCGATATTATCTATCAACCGGGGAAAGAACTGATTCAATTCAGCATTAAGCAATGCGATAACTGGCAGGAGACAGCTAAAGCAGTTTTTCCGCAATTGCTCAATTTGAATCATTTTAATGTGACTCTGCCGGTCATCGGTTGGTTTTTTGCCTCTGCGGTTGCACCGTTTATCAGAGCAAAACGCGACAATCAGTACCCGATACTGGTGTGTTGGGGCAAATCCGGCTCAGGCAAAACGACCTTAATTGAGATTATGTTGAAGATAACCGGGAATCCGAATGAACCGCAGAAAATCTCTACACCTTACGCGCTTACGGTTCAATTATCTTCGAACAATACTTTGCCCGTTGTGTTTGACGAATACAAACCATCCGAAATGGCCGAACGGACACTAAGCGACTTTCTTAACAAGCTCAAGCTCTGTTACAGAGCGGATTCGGATAGCAGAGGAAAGCCCGGAGGCGTTCAGACTTACACTCTCAGTTGCCCGGTAGTATTTATCGGAGAAGATTATCCAAAAGATAATCAAGCGATTGTCGAACGTTCGATCGTCGTTCAATTGGAACGCAACTGGATTGAGCAAAACAAGGTAATGGCAGATTCGGTATTCAAAAACGTAATGAGTAATGATCTTGAAGCGGCCAGCAGTGGATTTTGGAATTTTATTTTCCACTATTTGGAGCAGGGTTTTTGGGATGAGGATATCGAAGAAGCCAGCCAGTTAGCCGAAACGTTTGAAAACATTCATTTCCGGGTGCGCTGGAATACGACCGTCCTTCTTACCGGGATGCGGATGTATCAGCGAATACTTGAATTTTTGAACTGTGAGATTGCTTTTGGTGTTGAAGAGATGAAACGAGCGGCAGTTTACACATTGTCAGCAGCAATGGAAGATCAGGAGAGCATGCTTGACCGTATTTTACTTGCTTTTAACTATGACCACCGACAATTTTCAGAGTCCGATATTTGGCTCGATCAGGAAAACCACTTGCTTTACGTCACTGCCAGCAAATTCAAAGCATACGTCACGATGAATAACCAGTTTAAGTGTTCAGCAGCCCAATTGAAATATGAAATGGAATATTGTTGTCATAGTGGTGGGTATGTTGGAAATGGCAAGCGAGAGTATTATGTGCAGAAAAAGATTCGAGGGCGAAACGGTTGGCGCTATGTTTTCAATACGTTAAAGTTGGAGGAAGCAACCGGAATTTCAGAGGAAGCATGGCTTCCAAACGAATCCGAACCGCCTGATGAAGTAACCCCGCCACCTGAACGGCGTGTACATCCTGAGCGCTCTGCAAGACTGAAATCATTAAGCAGGAAAACGCCTTCTTGAGCGGCGTTTCTGTAAAAATCAAAAGATGGAGTGATTTGTTATGATTATTTTTAATGAAAAAGAAAAGAACTGCCTGCGAACAGTGATTGAATGGGGAGAAGCAAGAGAGAAACATTACAACAAATACAGTCACATCATCTCTAAAAAAGGAAAAATCAAGGAACTGAATAAGGAAGAATCCTTGATTATTAAGCAACATGAAGCAAATACCTGTAAGCTTGAAAGGTTTTTAAACGAACTTGATGAGGAAAGTATTTTACTGTTACTTACAGTAGCACTGATCGGAAGTCAACCTGATGACTTTCCGGAAATGATTTACAGGGAGCGATTTGAAGCAGCGCAACGCTTGGTAAAATCCATTGGATACAAAAGAGAACACGCTATTGATACATTGAAGCGACCACAGGTGGCAGAAAATCTTCTTAAAGGTGTTCAACATCTTGGAAATACGTTTGAATACTAATGAAAAAGGAGCCGTTGCAGGCTCCTTTTTCAAATAAAAGCTCTATCAATAGCTTCAGCCAATTCAACAGAGGAAGGCATAGAATAACGTTTCGTCATATTAATATCAGAATGGCCGGTAAGAGCCGCCACTGTGCTTATATCAGTTCCGGCAGCAACCAGCCGCCGCGCAAACGTATGCCGCAAGGCGTGGGGGTGCGTCCCAAACTTGGCTAACATATGCTGGATTGTCCGGGGTGAAATTCGTTTTTTATGATTGCTCAAAAATAGCGCCGGTTCGGTATCGCTTCGCGTTGCAAGATACTGCATTAGGTGATAACGAACTTCACGGGATAGCGGAATCGTTCTGGACTTGCCGCCTTTGCCGTTCCGAACGATCATTTCACCGCTCCGTTCGTTAATCGTCACGTCTTGACGGTTCAAGGAGCAAAGTTCGGATACCCGAACGCCGGTTTCCAGCAGCATATACCCGATAGCGATATCCCGCTTATTTCCGGTTTTCTCAATCTCCCGTTTGAGCCGCTTAACCGCTAACTCCTCTAACGATTTTGGAGCCGTCTGCCTTTTGTTTTGCGGCTTGATACGCTTAATGTGTTCAACAATATCGGGACGCTGGATGAAACGGCTGTAGACGCTCAAGCAAGCAACTATTTTATCAACGGTTGCCGCGTTTTTGCCTTCCTGTTCCAATGTCTTCACGTAGGCTTGCACATCATACCTTGTAGGCTCGGTTAAATCCCCGCCGTTTCGATCAAGCCAGCGGCCAAACGCCTCCAAGATTCGCCGGTAAGTCTTGAGCGTATTTTCGGCTTTACCTTGTGCCTCCTGATCGGAAAGAAAACGTTGAACTTCTGCGACAAAATTTTTCATCGTTAATCCCCCCGATAATCATACTTCCGCGCCATTTCCCGTTAAGGTTTTGGCGCGGAAGCCAGCTTCTCTGCAACATTATCATTCCGAATCTTTGATTATTTTACCTCCAAAGATTGCTGCAATTTCCTCCGATGTAATTTCACGAATATGTTTCTTTTTCCACTCTTCAATTGTTTTTCGTTGTTGTTCTTCTTTAGCTTTTTCTCTCTCGACCTGGAGTTTCCTAATGTTTCTTCTCTTCTCAATAAGTTCGAGAGGTTCACAGTAATCACCATTAAAGAGAATACGAGCTTCACGAAGCAATTCAGGCATAAGACCAATTTTTTCAATATAATCTAATTTTACTTTATAATCCTTTAATGAATCCGTTCGATATCTACGGTATTTTTTGAAGAAGCGTTTGAACAGTTTGTTATAGTTTTCTTTGTAATTTTCTTTATTGCAACTTTTACTTCTTACTATGGTATTGATTTCATCTCTCGCACTTTTCAAAGAAACCATTCCCTTCTAAAAAATATCGTTATAATCACAACTTTTTAGTTTCAACATGGCTCTATGACCTAGCTTGTAACCTTCATGCGGATTTCGGTACTCCAAGAATAACCGCCTAAAATCCATGTCATTGATAAACGGAACTTTAATCAAACTATCCATAGGGGCATCCGTTCCTCTGACAATGAAAAGCCCGGCATAATCGGTGGAGGGCAAGCGTTCAAAAGCAGCGCCATTGCCAAGGGCGATTTGACTGGACGCTTGTGAATCCATCCGGCCTATGCAGCGAAAGGAAATGTTACTCCGAAAATCGGTTGAGCCAAGGCTTTCCTGACTAGGCCGCTGTGTAGCGATCAGCAAATGAACGCCGTTGCTCCTGCCTTTCGCCGCAATCGCCTTCAGGCAGGACATGCCTTCCTCAAGTCCCTGCCATTTATCCGTAAACTGTGCAAACTCATCAAATACCACAAAGAGTTCCGGCAAATTTGCACCGGTCATTTCGTTGTAAACGGCGATATCGGGCGACACACCCCATTCTTTCAAAAGTTGTTCGCGCCGTTCGACTTCCTGCGCCGCGCTTTTTACCAGTTCCAAAGCGGCTTCTTTCGTCGTTGCTATCGGGTATCCGGCATCTTCCACGAACCCGAAGCTGACCCCACCTTTTAGATCGATGAACATGGGCAGATGATTTTGCCGTTGAAACTGCAAGATGATCGAATAAAGAGCGGTTGATTTACCGGCTCCCGTTGTCCCGGCGACAATTCCATGCGGGATTTTCCGGTAATTCCATGTAACCATGCCTTTGCTATTCACACCCACAATGACGCTTTCCGGCATTTGGGCGACAGCATGAAGGTTAATCACGTTCTGGAAATGGATTTCCTTTGGCAGCGGCTGCTTGGCGATTTCAACCCCAACCGTTCCGATTCCGTCATAATCCCGGTGGATGAAGAATACCGGCTTTTTCAAATAGGCTTCGATGCGGGTAATGTTTTCCTCCCAACGTGTAAAGGCAACGGAAGGGATATCCCATATAAAGACTTCTGTTTGGCCTAAATCATGGTGTATAGGGGAGACGGTTGAAACGTCTTTCAAGTGCAGCACTTCGGTTAAAAACCGCTCCCACGCCTGTTTCATGGGGTAGTAGTGATGGTTTAAAGTCTGGTTCTGGGACTTGAAATCAGGGACAGGTTTGCTTTCTTTCGTAACCGTATTATTGGTTGATTCTTGCATACTTCCCCTTTGCAGCTTCTGATAGCTGATCGCGTGTAAAGCGGTATTGATTTGAGGTACCTTTTTCAAATTTCTACTATGAAGCAGCGCGTTCGCTTGCTGAAAAATCTGTGACAAGTTCGCGTGAAAGAGATGTTCACAAGCCGTATGATCAGCGGTAAGTGAACGGATGAAAGGAAACAGCTTGTAACCTGTATAAAGGCAGACGATATAAAAAAACAAGCCTGTTAAAATTGCAATAGGGAACCAGTGAAATAAAGGGAAATCAGTAAATAACCCAAGTATAAATGTGGTTATGACGGCAAAAGCAAACCCGCTCAGGAGCCACAATAACCGCCTTCTTAGAGCCGGAGCTTGCATCCCCAACCTCAAAGCCAATCGGCGATCTAGCGGCGTATATGGGCGTTTTACAGCCTCATAACGGGCAATTAATCGTACAACCCAATCAATCGTACCTTGCGGTATGTCAACTTCATAGAATGGCTTGTTGGCGATATCATTGAGCAGATGATGAGCACGCAGAAGCTCTTCTTGTGCTGACCGTATCCAAATTTCAATAACCTTATTCCGTAAGCGCTCTTGATCGTCATAGCGCCACCAAGCAAGGAAACGCTTGATTGGCGGAAAAAGCGAAGAAAGCTGCTTACGAACTTTTTGAATGATACTCATGGTTTTCACCCGCCTGTGACAAGAACGTCCGCGCCATTCGTTCAAAAAGATCAGGCAGCTTCATGTCATGATCAAGTGCAAAGCGCTTCAATTCCTTCAAAAGATGATTGTCAATAAGTAAGGTATATCGTTTGCGCATTCGCTTTTCCTCCTGAGATACAAGAGGGCTTGCAGTGTGAGTTAATATACAAGCCCTTCTGGTTTTAACGAAATAAATTGTTTTTCAGCAGTTCTTCAAGGCATGGAGTATCCTTTAAATCAATGGAATTGCCATCAAACTTTAATAAACCTTCCGAAGCGGCTGCTCTAGCTAAATAACACAGATCGTCCTTCTCAAAAGCGGATTTCCCCAAAAATTCAGAGATACTTAACCTATTGCGCTTGGAGTGGAAATTTTCATTGCGAAGGAAGAGAAACAGAGCAGCACCAAACTCCGGCCATTTTCCTTTTTCCACCTGTTCAGAAGCCATAGACCAACCGCCTTCAATGCACTCCACCAACCGTTCCAGCAAAACATTGCCGCTGTCAACAAGCTTTATCGCCGCTGGCACAGAAGGGCGGTTTTTCTGATTCCCGCCTGAGAAAAAAATCCACCAAAGCAACAGCGCCATGATGATATAGCCTAAAAATGGCATAAGCAAACCTCCTGATCATCTTTGATTCTCCTACCTGCGACAAATAGTAATTACATGCGCTCCACCCCTTTTTAACATAACCATTACTTTTCACGCCTCCCCGCCGACAACACCGTTGAAACATCGGAGTAAAAATGCACAAAAATCTTTTTTATAGATTCTGCACTTTTGTAGAGAAGCGATTGAGAAGATGTGAAAATCGTAGAATTGACCAAATACATAATTTAACGAACCTTTTTATACTCTCATTTTGGAAAGGTAGCACTCTGATAAAGTTAGAAAAATGAAAAAAGAATGCGCGTCATAATAAAGCGTGACACTGCATTCTTCGTAAAGTGAATATTAGTTTTTCTTAAAATGAGGCCGTTTTCGTTACTTTTGACCAGCGATTTGTTACCGCATATTACCGTCAAAATAGCTGAAAACCCTTGATTTATCTATATTTTTTATTTTTATTGATAATAAGGTAACAAAGTAACAGGATTTGCGAGGGGATATACACAATCGGTGCGGCAAGCAATGAAGCCGTGGGATGAGATTGCATCAAATCCTTGTATAGAAGCATAGGTGTATGAAAAAAACTTGTTACCTTGTTACCGAACCTGAAAACCCTTGTGGTTCTAAGGATGAGCCGGTAACAGGCTATCTTCCCGGTAACAATTTATAGCTGGTCAATATACCGGGGAGAGCTTTCGCGTTCTCGGATATAAGCCAATTCCCTCTTGTGTCGCAGATCGTGTCCGGCTGATTTCAGCAAATACGGAATGGCCGCTTTAACGAGGGCATCCATCGAGCCGAAGCGCTTGCCGGTAAACGGGCATTCATATTGTGTTTTGGTTTTGACTTGGGCGGTTTCGGCTCCTTGAGGAAACAGGATATTATAAAACGATTGCTGCGCTGCTTCTACAACTTCGGTTGCATACTGCTGCTCATTGTTCATTAAATAATTCTGCCAACGTTCCTCCGCATGGCGGCGCGGGTAGCCGCTTGGTTTGGCTGCTGGCGCTTCCGTCTGCCCGTGCATAAGGCGTTTTAAGAAAGCCGCAACCGTCAAGCCGGATTCCTTAATCTGCGCCCATTCCACCTCTGTGAGGGTTAAAGATACTTTACGTGTTACACCTTGGGCTTTCCGTCCCGCGCCTACCCGTTTTCCGCCTCTTGACATCATAACCACCCCGTTAGAAAAAGGTTACTTTTATCATAACAAAAAGCATGTATATTTTGAAATAGGTTACTTAACTCAACTTTCGCAGAGCGAAAATCGGTTTAATTGCATGATGTGACTAGACAAACAGCAGATTCAATACGGATGTTGTAAAAATAGAAAAACACCGCTTCGTTTGGTAAAGTGAGAGTGTCGAATCAAACACTACCATACAGAAGAGGTGTCCTCTACATGATAGAGCAAAACGTACAACAGAATCAACTTCCAAATGAAATCAAATCAGCCTTCAAAGAACTGAAAGTGTTGCAACACTTAAGAACAGCGGGCTTCAAAAAGAAATTCGGATATACTTGCTCGTTTCTATTCCAACTTGTCTTTGTGCTCTTGTTTCATCACAAGAACTGGTTTCGTTTGTTGGAAAGCCACAAGGGTGAATCATTTCCTGGCAAGGATGCGGTCTATCGCTTCCTAAATCACAGCGGCTATGCATGGCGCAGATTTCTAACATTGCTTAGTTCCTCCACCATTGGTAAGATTCAGCCGCTGACAGGAGAAAATCGCGTATCCGTATTTGTTGTTGACGACTCCATGTTTGAGCGAAATCGCAGCAAGGCGGTTGAACTGCTTTCCCGATTTAAGGATCATGCGACGGGTTGCTACTACAAAGGATTCCGGATGCTCACGCTAGGCTGGTCGGACGGCCATACGTTTATTCCGGTTGACTTCTCTTTGCTCGCTTCAATCAAGTCGCAAGTGAACGGCATCATGCAGGGGATCGACAAGAGAACGTCCGGCTACAAACGGCGGGTCGAAGCTTTGCTGCCTGCTCCTGAAGTCATTCCAGCGATGATTGATCGTGCGCTTTCGGCGGGCATGCAAGCCTCGTACGTCCTCATGGACAGTTGGTTCACACATGCCCCATTAATCCAAGCGATCCTTGATTGCGGTCTGGATGTGATCGGCATGGTCAAAGCGGACAAGAAACGTTATCTTGTTCGCGGTCGCCGTTTATCCTTGCAAGAGCTTTACTTTGAAGCCATCCCCGTTCAAGGGAAGAACAATGGAATCCTGCGTTCCATTCGTACCGAGTTGTCCCCAGGGATTCCGGTCACAATGGTTTTCGTGCGCCACCGCTCAAAGAAGAAAGAATGGCTTGCGATTCTATGCACTGACCTCTCCATCCCCGAAGAAGAAATAATCCGGATCTACGGAATTCGCTGGGATATTGAAGTGTTCTTCAAGTGCGCCAAATCCTTGCTGCGTCTACAAAAAGAGTTTCAGGGGCGCTCGTATGACTTGCTCATCAGTCATACTACGATTGTCTTTTCCCGTTACATATTGCTGGCGTGGCAACACCGACAAAGCACTGACAACCGCACGCTAGGCGGCTTGTTTCATTTGCTATGCGATGAAGTAAGTCAATTAGATTGGGCAGTAGCCTTAAAGCAACTTATTGAATTGCTCGAGGAAGTCGCTAAGAAAGCCAGTAAGAAGATCACAACACTTATCCAAACACAACTTCAGCATTGGATCGCCGGTTTGCCCAATTACATCAAGGCTTACCTACCGAATTTAAGCTGCGAAAGTTGAGTTACTTAAATCTTAAAAAAGAATGGCAACCATTAAACTGGCCGCCAGAGCTAATAATTTTCTGTTCATTAAATCACCCTCAAGGGATTATTTTAACGTAGAGCTATAAATCTGTTTGACGCCTTCATTTCTTAAATTTCCAGAAAACTTAATAACAAATTCTTTGCTAGATACATTAGGCTGCTTAGGAATCAGCTGACCACTAGTATATGTGATAGTTCCACTTTTAATGTCAGTGCGGATACCGTACATGAGCTTGTTATACTCGGGATCCCAAGGGAAAAATGCGTAATCTCTATTAAGATTACTTGTATCTGTTGCGTTAAGTTTAGCGTCCTTCCAATTAGAATTATAAATAGTAGTACTACAAGGTGTTACAAAGTTAGTACCGTGATTTTCAGAGAATTTAATATCAACAGTTGTGAATACTGCGTAGCTACCAGAAGCACCCTTTAATTTGTAAATTTGATTATTACTGTACCAGCGGAAATCATCAGATGTCACAAGACCTCGGTTTGGGTCATTAGGGTCGTCAAGATCGACAGCAACAAGTTTAGTTACTGAGCAAGCAATCTTACCATTATCGGAAACAGATTGCATAAGATCGTCCCTGAACTCAATGTATTCGTTATTTGCTTTCCTCATAGGATTCCCAAAATACTGCGGCAACATCGTCAAGATGTTCGTCTTATGCCACAAGATTTCAGCCGCACCGACAGCGTATTTGTCACTCGGCAAGGTTTCGCCACGTTTAACTGCCAGTACCCTTTCAATTACGACAACTGCCTGAGCCCTAGTCGTAGTACCGTCAGGGTCAATATTTCCGGGAGACGTACCCATAATCAACCCGGCCTTGGCTCCTTCATAGAGGTTCCGGTTCATATCATAATCTTGCTTGTAACCGGTGATGCCTGCCCGTACCGAGAGAAGCATCATTTCCTTACGGGGCATTTTCGTATCCCAAGTGCCGGACTTGAAATCGCCAGCGTAAATTCCGGCTTCCGTAGCGGCATTTACGGCTTCTTGATACCATGCCCCAGAAGCACCAGACACACTTTTCAGCCCCAACGCTGTAGTCAACATTTTTGTAAATTCCGCCCGCGAGACTTCTTGGTCAGGCTTGAACGTTCCATCCGGGTAGCCGCCAACATAACCGGCTTTCACCGCTTTGTTGATAGCGGCTTCAGCCCAATGCCCGGAAATATCCGTGAAAGAAATAATTTTCGATTCGGTGGTTTGCGTTTCAGCATACGCAACGCCCAGCAAAGAAACAGACAATAGTACTGCAAGGAAAAAGCTGACTACAGATTTTTTCAAGTAAAACACCACCATATTTGTATTTGAATTAAGTTTCCCTTATTATCTTGAATCCTATTTAACTATAAGAAGACTATCCCCAGATGCTGCAACAGCAAATGAAGGAACCATGCTTACTAAAAGGCTACCAACTAAAAGAGATGAGACTAAACGTTTCTTGATTCTCATAGTCGTAACCCCCGTTATTTACTAATACCAAGAGCTTTATATACAGCATTTAGAGACACATTATTTTTGTATTGATCCTTAACTACAATGTCAGTAGATGGTACTCCATCTGCCCAACCATGTTTTTTTGCCAACGAGTATGAAAAAATTGTGTACTCGTCAACTGTCTCTGTGTAAGTTTCATCAGCAAAAATGGTAATATCCAGTTTAAATTCGTCAGGAAGGTTTTTAAATGTGTAAACTTTGCCTAGGACAATCTTTTCTTTTTTATTACCGTACTGAATACCTACAAGTGGATTCTTACCTGGCATTTTAGGAATACTAAAACTCAATGTACGAGTTTCATTATCCCAAGTGAGAGGCTTAAATATCTGATTACCGTAAACCTTTTGTTCTTCAGTAGGCTTCCAAACTGTAGTATCCCCCTCAACCGTACCCGGAGGAATTGGTGTCTCCCAAGGAGTGTTAATTTCAACTACGTTATTTTCTCCATTACTTCCGGGCACCCATTTTACTTCAGCGCCAAGTCCCTCAGAGATAACGCGGAGAGGTACCATTGTACGTCCGTTCTGTAAAACAGGAGCACCTTCAATAGTTGAGACTTTACCATTTTTCTCGACCTTCTTGCTATTAAGCAAGACTTTAACTTCATTATGTTCAGGTTCATCAATTGTTGCAGTAATAGGTTGGTCATTTGCAACCCAACCTACCTCTGCCCCCAGCGCTTCAGAGACAAACCGCAGGGGAACATAAGTCAAATTGCTATCAGTATCAATATAAGCCGGAGCTTCGTGCATTACGATAGCATAACCGTTAACTTTTACAGTTACAGAAGTCTCCTGTGCTGCATGAATTGAAACGGGAATAAGTAATAAAGAACCAAACAAACTTAAGCAACAAACTCGTTTCAATTTCATATTTAGTGTTTTTTTCATTGTTTAATGTGCCTCCTAAATTTGTCTAGAGAAAGAGTCTTTTTACGACATATATTACACGATATATATATCGTTATAAAGCTTGAATTTATTGGATAACATAGGGGTAAAAGCGTTAGGAGCATTCCCCTTGAAATTAAGTGAAGCCAGAAACAATAAAAATATCGTTCAAGAGGATTTGGCTCACATGATCGACGTATCATTAAGGTACTACCAGCGGTTAGAGAGCGGAAAATCCATTCCAACTATTAAGATAGCTTTACGCATATGTAGAATATTGGACGTAAGCCCGTTTGAAATCGATGAATGGCAAGATGATTGAAACCGTCAAGCATTAGCTGGCGGTTGTTTTTATGTCATCCAACAAAATTATATTGAGATGAGTTTTTTTATTTCAACGGACTTTAAGTCACATTCGTTTAAATTCAGACAAAAATATACAACCAAAGTCATAATTAACCGATATATCAATTATGAATATTGTTGGATAGCGTGGGTGTTGATTGTGGATATACGGTCAGAATTCGGCCTAAGGGTAAGGGAGCTTCGAGCGCGAAGCGGTATGTCACAAGAACTGTTAGCAGATCGTTCAGGATTGGATAGAACTTATATTAGCGGCGTCGAGCGTGGAGAGCGGAATATAAGCTTGGTGAATATCGAAAAAATTGCCGCCGCGCTAAATGTATCTATTGAATATCTGTTTTCGAGTGAGCGGTTTTCAGCGAATCTAGCTTACCAGCAAAAGGACTTTAAGGTTCCCTTTTTGGAGCGTTTCAAATTCCATTTGGACACTGACAGGAAAATTCTGGCCTTTCAGGTGAACGGATTATTAACGGGAGAAAATGTGGATTATATGTCTCGTACTTTGTTAGGCATTACGTCTGCCTTTTCACAAGGTGAATTGAATATTTTCGTAGATCACCGCGAGATGAAAGCATCGGATGGTGAACCCGTCGTATATTCACCTGAGGTAGCGGAGCGAGCGGTTCAATTCCAGCAAAAAGTAATCTCATGGGGTAAACAAGCGGTGGTGCTGTGCAATTCGGAATTTATGGTTCATCAAATGAACCACGTAACGACAATTAGCGGAATACGTGACAAAGCGGTTCATCTGTATGGAAAAGATAAAGAGATGATCGGCAGGGCATATGAATTGCTGGATATTAACGGAAATGAACTGATAAAACCTATGAAATAAACCGATACGGTCACAAAAAAGAAGCCGTAATAAACGGCTTCTCCAATCGATGTAGCTTCGCTAATTTTTAATATTCTTCTGGGAGCAAGATGGTAACCACGAGACCTTCTTTCGAGTTTGGCCCGTAATCGTCAACGATAAGCCATACATCCTCATAAATGCCGGGATAAAGAAAAGCAGATTCGGTCGCGATCAATTCTCCATTACCGTTTGTAATATCGAAACTATCTCCTTCGGCTGCATGTGCTACTGTGAAATAGTCATAAGAGTCTGCCACATAACGGTCGAGAGCGATTCTAAAGAGCATGTCTGTTGTGACTTCTGGCAGTTCCATTGCTGCGACGCCTCTTGTTTGAAGTAATGTTACATTGCGATTTGTTGGAAAATTCATTGGCATTGCTCCTTTGATAGTATTTGAGATTCGCACCATTGTTGTGCGACATGCTTAGTAATTAAAATTCCTGTGTGTAGTTCCAATGCAAGAAACTTCGAAGTTGAAGAGAACCGAATTTTTCCTAAGCTATTTTGTAGATTTTAAGCGTGAAATAGTATCCGTGAATTCAAGGTTTGTTCACGGATTTGTTAGTGGCGGATTAACTGCTTGGTGATGATTAAGTGTGGATAAAATGTGGATGTGGTATTGAATTTACGGTTTTTGGAAACGGCATGTATTGTCAGTTTATTGGGGTATTATCGAATTGGATAAATGAGGAATCAGAGGAATTTGATCATTATTGGTGAATTCAAGTGGAAATGTCGGGTTAGAGGGTACGGGGTATAGGAGAAATATAGGTTAAGTATCGATTGGCAGGAGCAGGACGGAGAAGCTATAACTATTGCTGTTCACGTAGCGTTGAAGCTCCGCGGCGCGGTTTTCCGTCAAGGCGATTATGTCCAGTGGCGCACTTGATGAGGCGGTTTTCGCAAAGTCATCAAGCCGTTGAAACGTATTGGCGATGTGATAGTGTGGGTTATCGACAATCAATGCTTTAGGCGTTTCTCCTTTGATTACGGCATCCAGCATTTTAACTGTAGGTTGCGCCTCAAGACCAAGCGTTTCAATGAATCCTGTTTGTTCCATAGCCCACTGTACCCGCGCTAAATCAATTTGCAGTAAACTTCGTCCGCGAAGCGTTACGCCGCGCATATTTAATTCATTAACACCATGTTGCGAGAGCCTGAAGATTTTGTTTTTTCGCTTGTCTATCACGGCCTCAATATATCCCCATTCCGTAAGCGCTCTTGTACGTTGATAAATTGTATTTTTTGGGCGCTTATCGGACATGAGTTTAACAAGTCCGGAAACAGTGATATGGCCATATTTTCCGGTTGTCTGCATGATCGAATGGTCAAGCGTCAGAAGTTGGCGTTTAAATGTTTTTGCAGGTTCGTTTGGCATGTTTGGAGCCTCCTTGATTGGTTTGGTATTCTGCCAGCAGTTCAGCCGCTTTAGCCATGAATAAGGCACATTCGCGCTGCTGATTTTCAAGCTTTTCTTTTGATTTCATCGGTTACTCCCCCTAATTATTATACTTGATTTACGGTTGAACAACGAACGATTTCACGGGACATGTAGGAGTAAAAACAGTGTCATATCAAGGTTTTGTAATTGAAATGTTGGGGACGAATTGGGGACGAAATTCAGCATAAACTATCATTTTTGAGCCTAAGCTAACCAATCGGCCAATTTGAAGAATGCCGTAATATCAAGGGTTTTCGGCTTTTAGCGTAAAACACCGTAGCGGGTTATATACCCGCATACGGTGCATGTGGAATCGGTCGCGTTGTTGGTGCAGGATGAAACAGATGGTGGGAAGCGTTGATATGTAAGGGTTTCGGCTATTGATACAGCATGGCGATATTGTTGGTACAGACGTTGAAAAATGGCGTTGATGTAAAATTGATGTAAAAATGAATCCATAACCAGCGAAAAGAACCCCAAAATTCCTCGCGGCCTGTATAGTTGGGTGAATTTTCGCTGGCTTGTGTTAAGAACATAATGTTTCAGCTTGCCCGGAGTTACTCTAAGTTAATAGTAACTTAATAACTAAAGGGAGGTCCTAAGTTGGATATAACTTTAAAATCTGAGTTAGGTACTCGCGCTGCTTGGAAAGGCTTTTCATCCCAAACAGTATATATTGCTTATCGATTAATGATTTTGAATGATGAATCTGACTTTTTCCCAGAGCAAGTTGAAGATTTGATGGTTAAGAAGAACGGTAAGATTTCCGAAAT
Organism: Paenibacillus naphthalenovorans; assembly: GCF_001465255.1. Lineage (NCBI taxonomy): Bacteria > Bacillati > Bacillota > Bacilli > Caryophanales > Paenibacillaceae > Paenibacillus > Paenibacillus naphthalenovorans. Next base: position 5,102,913 of record NZ_CP013652.1, read on the forward strand.
TGTACAGATAAAAAATTTGTCTGTAGATTTAGCCTTATCACATCTATCTCCAAAAGAAAATGATTCTTTTTTTCGAAGATGCTTACAGCTAAAAAAGAGTTCAAACAAAGAGGTTGTTTTGCGTATCGTTTCTTTTGGAACTATTGGAGAAGAAATCAAAGTATTTTGCGAAAGTGAATATTCTCCAAAATTGACGGTGGCAACAAAGTTGCTGTCATATGGGTACAGTAATGAAGATGTATTATGGATACATAGCCATTTAAGAGTGGAACATGTAGACGAAAAGGGATTGTTATTTGATATCTATCAGATGCTTGAAAGTCGGGTTCATACAATGGCAGCTCCCAATGTAGCATTCGACGTACTTATTAATTATATATCAAATTTGTCGAGGGCAGGAACCTTTACATCAAAACAAATTTGGGAACAGAAATTGGATAGAATCGCAATTGATTTTGCTGCTGCCTCTGGAATGGAAAGGCAGTTTGGTCAAACTATTTTTCCAATATACGAATATAAAGATGTATACGATTATGAAGTATTACAAGCTGAATATAATGCAGGCATTAATGCATTGCCGCAACATATACGTGCCAATTTAGATTTTCCTCGAAAGAGATGGATTAAAATAATAGAAGATGCACTAAAAACCTCCAATATTGTTGTTATACGAGGAGCATCTGGACAAGGGAAATCGACAATAGCGTATCGATATTTATTAGATCATTATTTAGAACGTGACATTTTATGTATTGAAAAAGTCCTTTCTGAAAAACAGGCCGTTGATATCTGTGCGGCGCTGCAAGGTGTGGCAAGAGAGCGGCAATCTACACTTGCTGTGTGCTTGGATGTTGAACCGTATGATGTTTCTTGGCTATGGGTTTGTGAGCAAGTTCAAGCGCATGGTACTGATTTAAAACTGATAGTTACTATACGAGAAGAAGATTTCCGAAGAGCACCTATTGATTATTCAAAACATCGTTTTGTTGAGGTTGAACTGAACTTGTGTAGAGAGGAAGCGCAAGAAATTTTTAATCGGTATCCATCTGCCAACTTTTTGTCATTTGATGAAGCGTGGACATCTTTTGGAGAAGATGGACCTTTCATGGAATTTGCCTATATGTTACATCAACAAGGGACTATTAGAGACAAATTGAAAGCGCAAATTTATAGAATTATTCAGCAAGAAGTATATGCCGATGATTGGTTGCAAATTCTCGAAGTAGTCTCCTATGTTGGTAAGTATAATTTAAAAGTTAGTACTACAATATTATTCGAGAAATTTCCATGCCCACAACGCCTGAAAATGTTAGCCATTTTCGAAAAAGAATACTTGTTACGAGTATCAAAAGATAAACAATATTTGGAAAGTTTGCATGCCTTGAGAGCTACCATATTATTTGACATTCTTAGAGAAACTAGTCTGAGATCTGAATTTGACAATTTAAAATTGTCGCTCCAAATAATCGAAGATGTTCCTTTAATGTTGGTGGTAGAGTTTTTTTATAGGAATGGAATATCATCTAATGTAATCAAAGCCCTTGCCACTTTAAAATATAACTCTTGGAGCGTTTACGCAGGAGTCCTAAAAGCTGTGTTGTGGGGAGAAGTATATTCATATTATTGGAAAAACAAAGTTATAATTGATAAAGGAAATGAATTAGTCAATAATTTCATAATGTTTGGAATTACTGATGTTACAGGATATCTTAAAGATATTGATTTTTCAGCTATATGGGATATCTATAAAAAGTCCAACCCCTCAAAATTCCAAGCATTCAAGGACCTAATGTCAACATTAGAATCCAAAACTTTATCTTATGATTTTTTAGATTTGTTTATTGCTAAGTCTTCTTCGACACTCCCTTTTGATACAACTGTGAGAGCAGAAGATCTAACTGCAATGGGATATAGTCTTTTTTGGTTCGCGATGAGGAAGCGCTTTCTCCCTGAACAGACCCTCGAACGTCTTCTCCCACCTATGTGCGTAACAAACCTTGAAGACTATTTGAATCTTTTGGTGGGATTAAGTCACCAGAACTGGTCGAGTAACTATAATAGGTTAAGGACATTAGCAGAACCAATTCTATTCACACAATTGGGTATTGTTTACTGTGATGTATCAAATGAAGTTACGATATACTCCATTTACAATATTTTTGATAGCGGAAATGCGGACTTTAATGGTCCAATCTTAAAAATTGTAGATGTAGTTCGAAAGTTATATCCGCAGAAACAAAGATATAATGTCGAGATAATAGGTCAAGATATAATAGATAATATCAATTTTCCGGATACACAAAAACATATTCCGGTTGAAAACTTACCGTTTGTATGGATTACCCAACTTAACCGATGGTTACAAAGCATCGATGAATATATAAAGGCTCCGGTTTCATGGGATAATGTTCATGAAGAAATTATGCAGATTAAGGTTGATATAATATCCTCTGTTGATTTTATCTTAAGAGGAGTGGATTACCTCTATAACAAAAAATCTACTAAACGGTTACTTGAAACTAAGACATTAGGATCAATTAAAAGAGCTAAAGAAAAATTAACAGGGTATACATTTCCAACTCCGCAATGTGCGTTAGATCAATATGGTATAAAATTGAATAATGCTATTGTAGATAGAACTAACGGAGATATGCAATTAGTATCGATTCCCCCTAAAAACAAAATGCAATTTAAATCGTTATGGAGCAGTTTTTGCAATAGTTACTTAACTTTCTTGAATCAAATGGACGCATTGCTTGTCGCAAAAATAAAGAGAGGGGAAGTTTCAAATGAAGGACGCTTATCGCTAATTAATTTAATTACTGCATATCAGGAAATAAATGATTTAGAAGTACGGTTTAAGGCGGAAATGAGCAAATATGGTAGTGATTTCTTTACAATTGAAGAAAGAAATCGCATATTATTACTTGTTGCTGTATGGTCGCATGTATACAATCACCCATTACAGAAGATCAACTCACTTTCTTATGATTGCAATTTATTGTTAAGTAAATATCGAAGAAGGTTTGAAGAGTTCTTTTACAACGATATTTTCAAACATGAAAGTGTTATTAGCGGAGATAAGAACGGAAAAACAGTCCGAATTCTGGTATATGCTGAACAAGTAGAACTCTTATGTAGAGAACTGTTTTTAAGGTTTAGGAAAAGATTTACGGGGGTGTCTACACTTACATTAGAAGAATCTATTTTAAATGATTATGTACAAAGTGTAGAGATAATAGTTTCTTTCAATGGACAACCTTTACCGGGAGGATATTTAATAGAAACTCGAAATTTAGTCATTTACGATGAGGTAGACAAGTTTATTTCTATGCTTGTCCCCTCATCTAATACACATGGAATAGTATTAGATGATTCTCCCAAAACAGCCGCATTAAAGCTATTTGCAGATTTACGTGCTCTGCCAATGTTATTCAGGCATAGTGCTCAAATTCACTCCAGGGTCTCAACATTTAATACAAGTGAATCTTATATCGAGTCAGTATATGAGAGCTGGTTGTCTCATACAGCGAATTATCTTGTGAAAATATTTGAAGAAATGGAATCATGCATAGAGGTTATTAGGAAAATGTCGGACAATCTTGATATTGAGGAGTATGAAAATGTCATTTTGAAAGTGTTAAACGAATTAAAAAGAAATGCAAGTGAATTGCTAATAGCTGAAGAAAATGAAGTTCATAATTTAGTAATGACACTCCAAGATACAATGGTTAAGCTGATAGATTTATATCCGGTGGAGTATTTTCAATAACAAATGATAAATTTAGACGTAAAAAACAAACTAGTTGGTTGGGGAATATCCGGAAACATTGATGTTTGCGTAAAACTCGGCGCATATTACGATTCATTTGGACACAGTAGACTAGCATATGTAGAAGATTGTAGAGGAATACACGAACCATTAATTTTTATAGTATACAGGTTTTTGTGTTAAATATATAAGGCTAAATTTGCAGGTTCAGTTAAAAAAGGGAATACAGTAAAATAGAGTTTCAGAAATAGTAAGGGAGGATATCTAATGGCAAACAGGACAGGAACCTATGTAGCCTTTGATGGTTTAGGAGAAACCGATCCTACAAAGTCTGAATTCAAATATTATGCGACCATTCAAGCATGGGGTGCAAATAAAAATATTGCATTTTCGCTAACCAATAGCCACGAAAAAACAGATGCTGTGCGCGATACAAGCAAACGGGCAACATTATATGCTCGCATTCAAGAACGGATTAGGGCATCAAAAAATATGCTTGTCATTCTTACGAAAAACACTCGCTATAATGGAAGTGTCCTATCATATGAGATTGAAAAAGCCATAGACACTTACAAGATTCCACTGATTATCGCTTACCCTGAATACTCATCAATATTAAATGTGAACAGCCACAGCGATATTTGGCCAAAAGCCCTTGCCGACCGCATTAATGATGATAAAACAGCGGCAATCCATATCGCATTTGCAAAAGATTGCATTTTGGATGCTATCACACGCTTTCATGTGAATGGTGAGTCCCTTAAAGGCGGTAAGAACTATTATAGCCGTGAAGCATATGTCCAATGGGGGCTGATTAAATAATTGATCGTCATCTTATGTTGGTAAATTCAACCATACAAATGGTGTTTATAAGTATCTTGAGATATGAGGTTATGTATGAAGGTACAGTTTTTGGACAAAAGGATACTACATAAATTTTATGGCGCTTTGAGCGTAATAAGTGTCATAACATCTATTGTATTTCTGTTTATAGATATTGACACGAAGTACAAAACGGCCATAGGCTTAGCAGCCTTATCTTTTCTTATTGTTCTATACATTGGCATCTGGGTTCATTCTAATTTTCGCCAGAACATCAAGTTGAAAATTAACACCTCGCAAATCGAGGTGAAATTTGGTGATATTTTTTCAGAGCAAGCTGATCTGAAAGTGATTGCCTTCAATGAGTATTTCGACACTTTGGTGGACGATAAGATCATCGCTAAAAGCTCTCTGAATGGAATATTTGTCGATAAGTTTTTCAAAAACAAGGTCGATGAACTGGACGGAATTATTTCCTCCGAAACTCAATTAACGGAAGCGAGTGTCGGAGAAAACCCGAGCCGTCCTTCTGGTAAAAAAATAAAATATAAACTTGGAACAATATGTGTTGTAAACGATTATCTCATTACAGCCCTTACGCACTTTGATGACAACAACAAAGCGTATCTCGAGATAAATGACTACATTAACTGTCTACTAAACTTTTGGAATGAGGTAGACAGAGTTTATGCAGGCAGAACCGTGGCATTGCCTGTTTTGGGTTCAGGAATAACTCGCTTTAAGGGTTACGAAAACATTTCAGACCAAGAGCTACTCGAATTAATCATTTGGACATTCAAGGTTAGCCGCATAAAATTCACGTATCCGTCCAAGGTGAAGATTGTAGTTTATAAGAACAAGTGCGAAAAGATAGATCTGCTGGCACTGAAAGACCTGGAAACCTAATTAATGCAGAATATCGACTTGTTCCCGAGAAGGGATAGATGGAACAAGTTATGATAAGCATTGATATGAAAGGGCTCTGCCGATTAATACAACATGGTGAAATTGGTATGCGACGGTGAAAAACAGCATTGTAAAAATTGACCGGAAATCAACCCATAAGAACATAAAATGACGCCAGGAGTATTGATCCTGAGCGTCATTGCAGTTATCCGGATGCTTTTTTTGTTAATAATAACGACTCGAACTTATCAGCAGCAGCCTTATCGGCTGACCGAAGAGCGTGACCATATATGTTCATTGTTGTGGTAATGCTTCCGTGACCTAGTCGTTCCGATATGATCTTCGCGTGGACTCCCTGGTTAATCAAAATTGTAGCCGAGGTGTGCCGCAGGTCATGAAACCGGATATACCTAAATCCATTTTTCTTGATGAATTGCCGAAACCAAAGATAGGCCCCTCATGATGGAAAGGTTGCCCATCGGGATGGGAGAAGATGAAGAACCATTCACCGCCTCGCCATTTGTCACCCATTTCATTACGTTCACTTAGGCGATAAGCGTAGTATTGTTTCAACTCTTCAAGCATTGAATTTGGTAAAGCAACTTTCCGATTAGAATTTTTTGTTTTGGGCTGCTTTACGATTATATCTCCTTTTAAGGCGTGAATCATACTTTGTGAGACTTCAATTACTCCGTTGTCCCAATCGACATGCTTCCATTCAAGTCCAAGCAATTCACTGCGACGTAGACCGGTAGTAAGTGCCAAAGTAATCATGACTCTCCAGTGATACGGTTCTTTCTCAAGAGCTTGAAGCATCTGCTCAACTTCCGTTTCGTCATAAGGGATGACTTCTTTGTAGACGACCTTTGGTTTTTGCACATCCGCAGCAGGATTACGCTTAATTACTCGCCATTCAACGGCACGATTAAAGATGTTTTTTAGTATGCGATGCTGATATTGAATGGTTCCCGAAGCTAATGCACCTCTTTTTTTTATCGCCGCGGGCACCTTCTTTCTCAAGTTTGCTTAGAAAGTCAACGATATGAAGTGGCTTGATATCCTCTAAACGAAGATTCTTAAAGGCAGGGAGGATTCGGTTCTTCAGATTCGATTCGTATGTATACAATGTCTTATGCCCTAGATGTTTAACAGCATATTTTTCGCGCCATTCTTCAACAAAGGCACCGAAAGTCATTTTTTGAGGTGCGATATATTCGCCGGCTTCAACTTCTTGGCGAAACTTTGCATATTCGCTCTCAGCTTCGCGTTTGGTTCGACAGTGGATTGTTTTGGTGCGCCTGATATATTTTCCATCATGGCCTTTACCGATATTCACAGTTAAGAACCAAGAGTTTTCACCACGTTTTTGGATGTTAGCCATGTTTGCAATTTACTCCTTTACTAGGATTTATATCGTCCATAACAGGATTGAATTGGTTTAAATTTCTGACTACATTTTCCCATTAAGTTCATACATAAAACCTCAGTAAGCGTGTCCGATTACGGACAAGAAAAAAAGCCCATGTCGTTTTGACGTGGGACTACAATCAATTCAATTGTAGGATTTGAGTCGATCGAAAAAACAAGCGATCACTCGAGGATTTCGAGGATCGCTTGTTTTCAGTGATCACGCTTAGTCACTTGATTATTTTACCCAAAAACAACGGTGTTAAACACCAGGATTGAGATCAGAGGCAAATTTGCTGCCTTATTCTAACTCTACACTTACAAGTATCTCTGCTAATTCCTTGAGAGGAGGAGTATATCGCAGCGTCGTTGCTAGTATTTTATGGCCTAACTGTTTTTGTACTTCGATGATGTGCATGCCTCCGGTTTGTATTAAGTAAGCAGCTGTACGCCTTAAATCATGGGGGGTAACCGTTCTTGTGATACCAGCATTTTTGCAAAGGTTTCGTATGACCTTCCCCAAAGAATTTGCCGAATGTGCTTTGCCTTGATTGCTAAATAAAAACTCATTTCCGTTATTTTCAGTCGTGAGGTATATCGGATGCTGTGTGAAACGTTGTATTTCTTCCGCTAGAGCAGGAGTAAGGTAGGCGACCCGGCTTGCATTTTTTTGTCCTTCATTAACGAGAATTCTCTTGGAATCGAGGTTGATTTTCGATCTGCGTAACATCCTGACTTCAGAATTACGTAAACCGGTTACGATCATGAACCAGAACAAGAGGAATTCATATCGGTAGAAGGGATCCTTTTTTAAGGCGAAATACAGCACCTCCATACACTCGTCTTTTGTTAGTGCGGTATTTTTCACGGGACGGTAATAGTATGGATTAGGATAATCCTGCATGGGGTGAGAGCGGATCATTTCAGCTCCATAAAGGAACCCAAAAAAAACTTTTTAACGAAACAATCGCATTGTAAAGCACATACGTGGATGCACCGCAATCATCCCGTAAGTAACCGATAAACTTATCAATGACGATTTCTCGAATGGGGAGGAACTTTCCGGGTTCTTTGCGACTCCCGTGAAACTCGTCAAAATTCAGTTTACCTTCGTAACCTTGAAGCTCCAAAAAGGTTTCGAATTTTCGCAGAACGCGAATCACGTTTCCCTTATGTGTAATGGGAACATGCTCAACCCAAAATGAAAAGTAGTTGGAATCCATGATTAAGTTAGCCATACAAAGCAACTCCAAAAATTTCGCTTGGTTTTAATTGTCCTAACGGATGCTTATCAATTGCTTCTACCAACATATGGTCGAACATATCTAAATACACTTCGGTGGAACTTAACCACTGATGTCTCATCAGTCCGTTGATTTTATAAATGTTAACTCCAGACTCTAGTAAATAGAGTGCGAAGGAATGGCGAAGTGAGTGAACAGATAACCGGTAGGTTGCTTTGTCTGCATCACTGATAGTTTTTGCCTCAGCAATTAGATTTGTCATCATTTTTTGAATTGTGTTATCGTGCAGGGGAGTCACTCCTTTGTCATCGGAGAAAATGTACAATGCTTTATAGCAAGGTTTATCTGCTAATGCAGAATACCTGAATTGTACATAAAAACGAAGAATTTCTAGCGCAGACTTAGTGATCTTAGTTGGTTGTTTAAAATCCTTATTTCCTTTGCCGCGAACTAAAAGTTCTTGTCTTTCTGGATTAATGTCTCCAATCTGTAACCTATACAATTCGTTTAAACGGATCCCCGTTCCAAGAAACGTCCATAGAATGGTGAAATTACGGTGCGCTTCACGCCCCAGCTTCACGAGCATAAGCAATTCATCAATTTGGTGCTTCTCAAAAGCCCTAGGATGGTTTCGATTTTTATCTGGTTTAACCTTTAATGCCGGCTTCAGTCTATCAATCCCATCCTCGAAGAAGTGGCCAAGCGTTTCCTTTAGGAAACTGCGAAGAAAGGCAGTGTAACCGTCAAGTCCATTTGAACATTTTTCGATAAATAAGATTGAACACTTTTAGCTGAAAATCGTTTGCCGATGTTTAAGACGATAACTGTCACCTTGCAGTTGAATAATTTCACTCTTGTGTAGGATGCGGTCTAGGATTGCCGTTGTAATTGCTGGATCACCAAGCAGCTCTGCCCATTCCTCGGGCCCCTTGTTCGACGTAAGGATGATGGAGGTTTGGCCGTAGAGCTTGTTGACGAATTGAAAGAATAAGTTTGCTTCGATCCGATCCATTGCCATAAACATAAGATCATCCATGATCACAAGGTCAGATCGGTAAATCCGCTTCATTTTGTATTGGGAGGCCCTTGAAATGGCCTCCGTTTTTAGCACTTGAACCAGTGCGTCCATGGTCACAAAGCTAACCTTATAACCCTTCTTTAGGGCCTCCACGGCAAGGCCAATCGCAAGATGTGTCTTCCCGACGCCTGGTGGACCAAGGAAGATGAGGTTGTAGTTTTGTTCCAACCAGAGTAATTCTCGCAGTTGGCTGAGTTGCCGTTTGCTAAGCGACTGCTGTTCTTCGAGTCGGAACTCCTCCAACGTTTTGATCTCCGGCAAAAGTGCCCATCGGTATCGCTTGGCAAGTTGTTTCTCCTCGCGGCGGTTCAGTTCGTGCCGTAGAAGCTGCCCGAGAAACTGACGACATGTCCACTCCTTGGATTCTGCGTCCATCAGGGTCTGTTCAATGACTTGCGCGGCCTCGGTTAAGTTTAGATTGCGTAAGGCCTGTCTAAGCTCAAACGTTGCTTCACTCATCGCTGTCCTCCTGAAAGAATTGCCTTGTAGGCGGAAAAATCCCGAACTCGAGGCTTTACCTGCCGCTTCTTCGTATCGGTGTCCATAAGCGGTTTGACAGGGGGCTGGGAAACGGATGTCTGCTGCTGTGGCCGCTTGTAGTGTTCTACGGCATCTGCAAAATCCGTCGCCCGGTATAACCGATGCTTCACGCAGTAATGAAGTGCCTTCTCCATCGCTTTGGAATCCGCCCCTTCCAATGCCCGCCCAATGAGCTGCAGTTGGTCACGGATATACCTTGGCTTTCGTTTGTAGATCTCATGGAGAAAGGGCACGGCCGTCTCTGGAACAGGGAATGCTTCGGCTACCGTCTGGATGTAAGCGGCTATTCTCTTGGTTCGATCCCGTTTGTGGTTCGTGTTTTGAATCAGTTTTCCACTGCCGGACCCAAGCGGATGTTCCGCCAGAACCTGGCCAGTCTCCACGTCGTAAATTTTCAATTGGCTAGCTTCGGTTACCTGAATGCCCACTCGTTTATCTGTACCGTCATAGGTTCCCAAAGGGACGGAGTAGCGGTTTCCTTCATACCAAATGGTGTTGTCCTTCCGAACGGTCCTTGTTATACTTGATGGTAACGGGTTTATTTTTGTGTGGACCGGGCGGAGGTGCTCCCTTTCAAGAGCAAACACTTCGGCCGGTATTTTTTTCGTTGTATAATGCATCGAGGCATTTCCTGTGCGATGAAGCCAGGCAACACAGTCTTCGTTCAATTTATCTACGTGGCTGAACAGGCGATGACGTGCGAAATTTCTTTTTACATACTTCACGACATTTTCAATCCGGCCCTTACTTTCAGGATCTTGCTTCCGGCACATCCGGATTTGGAAACCTCGCTCCTTCACATACCCCGCAAATTCATGAGTGAGCAGGAGATCTCCATGATTTTCACTGGTCAAAAGCAAATGATCCTGATCATAGACAAGTTCCTTCGGAAATCCACCGAAGAAGGAAAACGCATCTTCGTGCATCTGAATGACGTCCTTCGTGGTGAACGGGCGGTCCTGCCACTGAACATATTTATATCTCGAATGAGACAACACAAAGGCGATGAACCAAAGTCGAACCAGATTTCCTTGCGGGTTGCGAAGCTTCGTCTCTCCAAAGTCTACCTGAGTTTGGTGGCCCATAGGAGGATCTTCTACCGCTTCGTACTGCCTGATCTGCATCGTTTTCGGAATGCCATGCTTGCTCCGAAGCTCTCGCACATAATTCCTTACCGTACCTTCAGAGATATTTCCCACCTGATACCGTTCTTTAAGCCAATCTTGTACTTGTGCAGCAGAGAGATCGGGGTACTCCCGCAACCACTCTACAATGGTTTTTTCATAACCATCCAGCTTCTTTTTCCTGCTCTCTAGCTGTTCCAGATACTCACTGAACTGATCGGGATTCATCTCGATAAACTTGTACACCGTATTTCTGGATAGCTCCAATCTTCTGGCAATTTGGGTAATCTTTAATCCTTCTTGCTTCATCCGTTGAATGGAGAAGTACATATGCCACCTCTCTAAACGTCTCATACTCTTCCTCACCATTGATGTTTTATCTACCAAAATGATACGAGGTCGAGTATGGGGGGTAAAGAGTGTTCATTCTTATTTGTCGTTTTCTGTTGATTTTATTTTACCGGTTACAATTGTTGTTTTTCTGCTTACTATGATCCTATTATCTGGGTTAATCTCACTGCTAATTCATTGGACAAAGAAACATACCTTCTCTTTACATTTGGATCGCGCTCACTTGCTTTTTCTTGGTGTTCATATGTTTTATAGGTCCTTGGGAATTAATGTTTATTGTCTCTATATCAATTGTTGTTTCCTTCTATTTCATTGGGATGATGATTTGTCGCCTGTTGAAAGGTCAATATCGTCAGTCAAGTAAGTTATCAAAGATAATGACATTAGTGCTGTCATCTTTATCATTAGCCTGTATTCTTTTTGGTGGTTATTGGTTATTTAATAGTGGTGATAGCGAATTGCCAATATTATATAGACTGAAGACTATGAAAACAACGGAACAGTATTCTCTTCCATTGGCTAATCCGTCTGTACCGGGTTCTTATCAAGTCAAGACATTAACGTACGGAAGTGCCAACAGCTATCGAAAGGAATTCAATGCTGAAAATTCACTGATTACGAAGCCAGTGGATGGCTCGTCATTTGTGGAAAATTGGTCCTCAATCCGCACTAAAACATTTGGATTCGGGTCGGATCAAATGCCGCTTAACGGGACAGTATGGTATCCCGATGGAAAAGGAACGTTCCCCTTAGTCATCGTTGTTCATGGTAATCATCTAGCCACAGACTACTCACATCCGGATATGCTTATTTAGGTGAATTGCTAGCCAGCAAAGGTTATATTTTTATATCGATTGATGAAAACTTTCTGAATACTTCGCCGTATGATGACTTATTCATGTTGAAAGTATTAAAAATGAAAATCCAGCCCGCGGTTGGCTTATTTTAGAGCACTTAAAGGTATGGGAGGAATGGAATAACACAAGGGACAATCTATTTTTTAACCTCATCACCTGAAAATGGCAATATCAAATTCAATTATAACTTTGGCATTCGCTCCATATTTCTATTGCAGGCACTAGGTAGAAGATACCCGCGGCAACATAAGTGGGGATGAAATTGATTATGAAGAAATTACAAAAATTGTGTCTGCACCCGTCGCTTTATTCCAAAGAATATTTGTTTTTGTTTCAGGAGTTACCATTTCAGAATATGTAAGAAAACGTAGATTAACACTAGCAGGGTTTGATTTAAAAAAGGTGAGGATTCTATTATTGATATAGCGTTTAAGTATGGTTTTCATTCGCACTCTGTTTTTTCGCGAGCATTCAAAGAACATCATGGGATCACACCTTCGGAAGCAAAACTAATCAATTCAAAACTCAATGAGTATCACCCAATGAATTATCTTGAAATGAGATTTACAGGAGGCGAAAGAATCATGGCAAAATTAAAGAAAATCGTGTATAAGGAATTCGACGAACGTCTAATGGTTGGAGTTCATTATAACACTTCATTTTTTGAGTCTGGAAACACATGGAAATCATTTTTTGAAAGCGATAAGATTGACTATTTAAAAAATTTATCTGAATTTACTTATTGTGAGGATATTGATGAAAATGATGGTATCGGAATGATGTTTAATTTTCAAGATACAAATGCTTTCGAATTAATATTAGGAGATTTTATGAGGGTAAATACACCGGTTCCCCATGAGCTGTACAAAAAACATATTCCAAGCGGAACGGTGGCTTGTATCCAAATTGAGGGAAATAACATCGCAGAAATTGTTGACTCGGCCTTCTTGTTGATTACAGAAGCCATTGAAAAAACTGATCAAGAAATTGATTTTGAACAGTTTTATTGGTGTGAGATATATACAAAAGAACGATATTCCATTCCACTAAGTCATGGTGAAAAGGTAGTTATTGATTATATTTTGCCAGTAAAATCGGAATTATTCGCCATGTGAAGCGACCTTTGCGGCTAGTTATAAACCTTCGAAGCGATGTCGGTTCAAACTTTCAACCAGATCCATTGTGTTCATTCTGTAATCCCCAGACAGTTATCGATGAAGCTGATTTGGATACGATTAGAAAGCTTTTCACTACGATCATCAGAGCAGATCGATTTAATGCCGGAACGTATGCATTGATGATTGATAACGCAACCCTGAATTTATTTGGGAAGAAATGCTTAAGGATTACCACTGGATGATGAGTGGGATGCCTTTTATCGCGACGAACTAAAAATGACTAAAGAGGAAAACTGGGAGCGGATTTTTGATTATCAATTGTTGAAACAATCGCCTTGGTGAAATGACGAGCCGCAAGAGGTTACAAAGGAAGACAACATGATTTAATATTTTGTTGGAGGTTAGAAAATTTTGATATTGACATTCTTTGAAATATAAAGGGATATTTGCTCTACAATTGTTAAGGTTGAGTAGTTTAAATTCTAAATAGACAACAAAATGAGGATTCAGGTTGCATAACCATCATTTTTGTGAAAATCGCTTGTTGTTTTAAAGAAGTTACTAGTTATAATAATAAATAATTCACATAATAAATAAATTGGAATATTTGAAAATAATTGGGTGAGCAGTAGATTGATAACGTTTCGAATTGCCAGCGACCGGAGAACTGGAGCTATTTTCATTGGGAGCCATTACGATTTTGGCGAGCAAAGGATGGCTCTTTTCTTTTCATTACGCAGTAAGGGATGTGATGCAAGGATGAAGTAGGGTAAGCCGCGCCTTTAAACTCACTAAATCTATATTAATAGTATGAATTATAAAGAAGAAAGCGGTGGATTCACATGAAAAGCAAGAAAATACTGGTTATATTTTCATTGATTTTAATGATTTTGCTTAGTTCCGCGTGCTCGGTAGATAATTCGGCCGCCGGCACCGAGACATCTACGCCATCGGGCCAAAACGACCAGGAAAATACTGCGAAGGATGCGCAAACGACCTCATTCAAGGATTCAGGCTTAAAGGGCGTTGTTGATGGGCTGCCTGTGCCGTCGCTTGAAGGGAAAAAGATCGGTATTGCCGTTGTTGGAACGGACCATAACTTCGATCGGCAAGCTTACCAGGGTCAAATTGACCGTGTTAAGGAGCTTGGGGGAACCCCGATTGCAGTAGATGGGGAACGCAACGATCAGAAAGCGATTGCGGATATTGAAAATCTGATTATCCAGAAGCCCGATGCGATAATCAAGCAGCTCGGGGATACGAAAGTATTTGCCCCGACGCTAAAAAAGGTCGTGGATGCGAAAATCCCTTTATTTACGGTTGACCATCCCAGCGAGTACAGCATTACCAACCATCTGTCGGATAATTATTATATCGGCGAGGTGTTGGCGCGTACTATTTTTGAAAATATGGGCGGCGAAGGAAAAGTTGCTGTGTTTAACGGATTCTACGGGGTTCGGGTTGTAGCCATTCGTTATGATATGTTGAAATATGTCGCCAGAGATTACCCGAAGATTGAGTTTATAGAACCGGAATTGCAGGATGTTATCCCTGGCACGATAGAGGATGCCCGTAAGAAAGTTCAGGATCTTCTTGTCAAATATCCTGAAAAGAGCGGGCTGAAGGCCATTTGGGCCGGCTGGGACATCCCGAGCATTGGCGCTTCCCAGGCGGTAGATGCGGCGGGCCGCAAGGATATCAAGGTTTATGGCGTAGATGGAGATCCGGCTGCCATCGATCTGCTTGCCGATCCTAACACTTCCTTTGCGGCTGATGTAGCTCAGGAGCCTTATAAGATCGGACAGTCCGCCGTCGATTCCGCAGCGCGCTATTTGGCCGGACTGCAGGTGCCTAAGTCGGTATATGTGGAACCGCTTCTGGTTACGAAAGAAAACGCTGAACAAGCCAAGAAGATTCTGTTCAAATAGGTGGTGTTAACATGAAAAACAAGAAGACACTGGTTATATTTTCGTTGATTTTCTTGATTTTGTTTGGTTCCGCGTGCACGGTAAATGATTCAACCGTCGGCAACGCGACATCTGATCCATCCAACCCTACCGAACAGGACCAAGCCGCCCATAGCGATGATTCGCAGAAGCCCGCAGATGCAATCCAGATTAAGGACTCCGGCTTAAAGGGCGTTGTGGATGGTCTGCCTGTGCCGTCGCTGGAAGGCAAAACCATTGGCATATCGGTTATAGGAACGCAGGACAACAACGACAGACAAGCTTTTCAGGGGCAGATTGACCGTGTTAAGGAGCTTGGGGGAACCCCCATTGCGGTAGACGGGGAACGTAATGACCAGAAAACCATTGCTGATATCGAAAATTTGATTACGCAAAAGCCGGATGCGATTATCAAGTACCTTGGAGATACGAAAGTGTTCACTAATGTGCTGAAAAAGGTAAAGGATGCCAAAATCCCTTTGTTTACGATTGACCATCCGAGTGAATATAGTAACACAAACCATATGTCGGATAATTATTATATGGGTGAAGCCTTGGCCCGTCAATTATTCGAAGACATCGGCGGAGAAGGAAAAGTGGCTGTTTTTAACGGTTTTTATGGGGTGCAGGCTTGCCGGATCCGCTACGATCTGTTGAAATATGTCGCTCAAGATTATCCGAAGGTCCAGTTTATTGAACCTGAATTACAGGACGTTATCCCTGGAACCATTGAAGATGCCCGCAAGAAGATTCAGGATCTGCTGCTCAAGTATCCGCAGAAGGGCGATCTGAGGGCGGTCTGGGCATGCTGGGACATTCCGGGAATTGGCGCTGCACAGGCCATCGATGCGGCAGGCCGTAAGGACATCAAGGTGTATGGCGCAGATGGGGAACCGGCTGCACTGGATCTGGTCGCTGACCCGAGCAGCTCTTTTACAGCCATTGCGGCGCAGGAGCCATACAAGGTCGGTCAAGCGGCTGTTGATACGGCGGCCCGTTTTTTGGCGGGACAGGCTGTACCGAAAACGGTATATCTGGATGCTTTCATAGTTACCAAAGAGAATGTGGCAGAGGCGAGAAAGAAGCTGGAGCCTAAGTAACCAGCCTTATTCCAAAGGGCAGGGGAATTTGCTGTCCTTTGAATGATTCCCATGCGTAAAGGAGCGAGAAACAGGTCTATGAGTGAAGCATACATCTTACAGATGCTGGGCATTCAAAAAGAGTTTCCTGGAGTTAAAGCGCTCCAGCATGTTGATTTTGAGCTTCGTCATGGTGAAATTCATGGCCTTGTTGGAGAGAACGGAGCGGGGAAGTCCACATTGATGAAAATATTGGCCGGGATTTACAGTCAAGACAGAGGAGAGATCCGGTTTCAAGGGCAACCGTTGGAACGGCTGACGCCGAAGCTGGTAGAGAGGCTGGGCATCCACTTTATTCATCAAGAGCGGTATATTGTCCCTTATCTCACGGTGGCGGAATCTTTATTTCTGGGTATCGAGCCTTCCATCACGCCAATAAAATGGATGAAACGGCGATCGCTTGAGAAAGAGGCCGAAGCTCATCTGAAAGAGAAGGTGGGCTTATCGATTGCTGGCCATCGGCTGATCGGCGAACTGACGGTAGGCGAGCAGCAGTTGATTCAGGTTTGCCGTGCCCTGCTTCATCAACCGAAAATTATTGTGTTTGACGAGCCTACAGCGGTGCTGGCGAAACGCGAGGCCGATCGATTGTTTGAAATGATCCGCGATCTGAAGGAAAGAGGCATCGGGATTATTTATATCTCGCACTATTTGGGTGAAATTGTTCAAATTTGCGACCGGATCACGGTTTTTCGAAATGGAGCCAAAATCAATACGGTGGATACGAAGGGACTATCTATCGAGGATATTGTTTATATGATGGTGGGTCGGCGTTTAGAGGAGCAGTTTCCCGAGAAACACTTGGTCTCGGGCCATACCTTGTTGAATGTGAAAGGCTTAACTCACGAAACACAATTTCGCAATATCGATTTGCAAGTCCGCAGCGGTGAAGTTGTCGGCGTCACGGGATTAATGGGATCGGGGCATTCCAGCCTCGGACAGGCTCTATTCGATGGCGTCGGCCTGGTGGGCGGCCATATTGAAATTGAAGGCCGCCACATGGCCGGCATCAATCCGGAGCGGGCGGTATCTGCAGGCATCGGGTATTTGCCTGAAGATCGGCGCAGACAGGGGATTGTGCAAAATATGTCGGTTCGAGAAAATATCACACTCGCAAGTCTCAAAAAAATAAGTAAAGCGGGCGTCATTCGATTAAAACAGGAGTTTCGGAAAGCTGCCGAGCTCATCGAGCGGCTGGAAATTCGCACGCCGAATCAGGAAGCATCCGTGAATTATTTAAGCGGCGGCAATCAGCAGAAGGTCGTGCTGTCCAAATGGCTGAGCAGCGGGGCTAAATTGTACATTATGAACCAGCCTACGGCTGCGGTAGATGTAGGCGCCAAGGTGGAGATTTACTCGTTGATCAGCAGCTTGGTCAAGCAAGGGGCCGGCGTGCTTTTGGTCACTCAGGATTTGCAGGAACTGATAGGCCTGAGCAACAGAATTCTGGTCATGTACCGCGGAGAAATCATTCGTGAGCTGGATGGAAGTGACGTGACATCGGATGAGTTGATGCTCAGCTTGATGGGAGGAGGAACCTGAATGATTCCGGTAATCCGAAGGAGTAGCGGTACGAGTACGATTTCTTCAATTTCTTCATTTGTATTTAGGTATAGCGGTTATTTTACCTTTGTTCTTGTGGCCTTGTATTTTTCCGTTCGCTCCCCTGCTTTTTTGACGTTGAAGAATGTGCTGAATATTTTGCTTCAATCCAGTGCTTTGGGGATTATTGCCTGCGGCATGACAGCCGTTATTATCGGCGGCGGCAACCATGTCATTCGAGGGGGCATTGATTTATCACTGGGGAATAATCTCGCTCTCAATGCTGCCATTACAGCAGCGTTAATTAGTCACGGGTATTCGTTATGGGCGGCCGCCGGAGCAGCGCTTTTATCCAGTGTGGTTGTAGGGGTTATCAATGCGTTTGCGATAGTCAAACTGAAATTTATCCCGCTGTTGGGCACTCTTTCGGTTATGTATATATTACAAGGCGTGCAGCTGCTTATTACGAATAATAAAGTGATCAGCATATCCGAACCAACGTTGAATTTGATAGCGAACGGCGCCTTCCTGCACATACCGGTGCCGGTATGGATGTTTCTGATCGTAGGGGCGATGGCGTATGTGCTGTTCAATCATACCGTGTTCGGCAACTGGGTATACGCCGTCGGAGGAAATCCGGAAGCTGCCAGAGCGGCTGGTGTCCATGTCAATCTGACATTGGCTTTAACTTATATTATAGCCTCCATCACGGCGTTCATCGCCAGCTTAATTATTGTGGCCCGCTTATCGGGTACCGTAACCGGTATTGGAGATATCATGCTGTTGGATATCCTGCTGGCCGGGTTAATGAGCGCTGTCTTCAGCAAATTATCTGTGCCTAATATGACAGGCGCGGTTCTTAGCGCGCTGTTTGTGGGGATGTTGTCCAACGGATTTACATTAATCAATGTTCCCACGTACTGGGTATTTGCGATTAAAGGCGCATTAATACTTGTGGCTGTTGCGATTACCACAACACAGCAAAGGAGGGTGAAGCCGCATGTCTAGGACGGCAGACAGAGATTTTATGCGGTATAGCACACTAGTGGCTTTACTTGCGGTCATCGTCACATTTTCAATCAATTCTCCGTCGTTTCTATCCTTCAGCAATCTTTCCAATATTTTAAGCCAGTCTGCCGTGCTTGCTTTAGTTGCCGTAGGCTTATGCTTTGTGATTGCTTCCGGGGGGATTGATTTATCGATTGCCGTTTCATTTGATATCGGAGCGATGGTTGCTGTCATGCTGCTGAAAGCGGGCTTTGGTTGGCTGCCTGCCATAACGATCGCGTTAGCTGCGGGAGTCCTGGTAGGCTTGTTTAACAGCTTGTTGATTGTCAGAGTAAGATTGTCGCCTTTTCTGGTCACCTTGGGAACGTTATTCATCGGTGAAAGCATAGAGAAAATTTTTACCCGAGGCGGGGAACCCGTCTATTTCCCGGGAATGAGCGAAGTGGTCAAGTTTTTGGGACGCGGCAGCGTATTTGTGTTTACCGGAGAGGATGGCGGGCGAATCGATATTAAGTTTTCAATCATCATCGCCATTGCTGCTGCGATTGGGGCTCATTTCCTGCTTAACAGAACGGTCTTCGGCCGTCATCTCTATGCGCTGGGAGACCAGAAGGAGGCTGCCGTACTCTCCGGCGTGCCTGTAAACAAGTATACCGTTTACGCTTTTGTATTGAGCGGTGTGATCTGCTCCTTTGCCGGTATCATCGGTTCTTCCGTGTTAACGTCATTCGTTCCCTTGAGCGGCCGATATTACTTATTGGATGCGATAGGTGCAGTATTTATAGGCAGTGCACTAAACCGTCAGGGCCATGCCAACATCCCGGGGACATTGATCGGCGTGCTGTTTTTTGGCGTGGTATCCAATGGACTTAATTTATCGGGCATTAATTTTTACTGGCAAAGCGTAGCACGCGGCGTTCTAATCTTCCTTATCTTGTCTTGGGATTCTTTGGCTAAGAAGAGAAGGATAAGTTCTAGCAAGAGCAGATACGCATGATTTTAGGGGCGAGCCTAATGAAAGGCTGCGCCCCTTGTTTTAGTGGAGTTTGGAAGTTGTTGTAACTGATTTCGATTCTAAATATTTTGATTTACAAAAAAATATTATGGAAGTTTGAGTACACCTTTTTTCATTTAATGCCTAAATTAGAAGTTATCCTTCGATAAAATACGCGCAGTTTTCTCTATATTTATGATATCATTATTTGCCAAGACCATTGCCTACACCATGATCCATCACATTTCTGGATATGTTCTGGAACGATTGGAGTCGCATTTGCAGCATTGCTCTCAAACAATGGACGAGACTGTCACGAAGCCGTTTGCGGAATTGATCGAGATGGTCCGCTCCTGGCATTGGGAATTCTCTTCCTCTCTCCCCCACGACTGCTCACTGAACGGACTTTGGTTTGACGGGGGCTCGACGATGTATGTACCATTACTTCGGCCTGGCCTCGAACATGAAGTCACCACTGAATAAGAAGGATTTGATCCCGAAACGAGTATAACAAGGGCTATGATTTCTATAAGGGCCTCTACCCCAATTTCAATATGGATTATTATAAATTTTATCGAATTATGGATGCGAAAATAACCCGTAAAGACGGTGTATTCGAGCCCCCCTCCCGGCTAATGGCGACATTCTTGGAGGACTGGGTGAACGGGAGAATTACCCCTTCACCATGCAATACTCCCGCCGTGACGTTAAGGGAGGAGTCGTACTACGGGCTTACCGTGAAAATACGATGGCCCGGCTACAGATTCGTCCGTCAATTCGTTCCAGGCAAGCAGCCGAATTTCGGCGAAATGGGCTTCTGCCATTACGTAACAGACTACGAATATACATACTATTTCTACAAAACAGCCGACGTCTTCTACGCGGCCAATGGGCGATTCCCTTCGGTGTGAGTGAGCTCATCATTGCCTTCCTCAACTACCGGGGAGGCTTCTTATTCCAGTTCGATCCGGCTGGGGATACGATCGCTTTTCCTTCCCCCCGAAGCTGGGGCTTCGCAGATACGTTCCTGAAATTGCATGCGAATGCGGTGCAGGACGCCTATCCGCTCATCGCAAGCGCCATCGGGGAAGCGGCTGCCGCAGAGCTTCGCGCTTTTGCCAAGTTGCTCGAAGCGAAAGCGGCCAAATTGCTGGAGGAGGATTTCAGTACGCAATTTTCCGTGGGTTTAATGAACAAGGACTTGGCTTTATCCAGGCAATTGGCTGCTGAATTGAAGGTCCCGGCCTTGATGCTGGCGCAGGCAAAGGAGTTGTTTGTAATGGGGATGAACCGGGGATATCAAGATGAGGATGTTTCCGCGATGCTGAAACTGTACAGCCATTTTTAATTTGGCGGGTACCTTGGGCTCACGACCATAGGCCCCGTCCTTTACCGAAGCCACCAAATGATCCATGGCGCGACGCATAACGTGATGAATGCGGTCAGTATCATCGACACGACCGCGATGGAGCCGGAGACGGGACTATACTCTATCGCTTGCCGGATGCCGGCCGAGTGAGCGCTGGTTCCCAGGAGGATGCCGCGGGAGACGGGACTTTGAACATGGAACCACTTGATGATCAACGGACCGACGAGGATGCCAAGCAATCCGGTCATCAAGGTAGCAAGCGCGGTGACGGACGGAATGCCTCCGGTCATGCGGGTGACGGCAAGGGCGATGGGTGTCGTGGCGGAGTGCGGCGCAAGGCTGGAGACGAGCTCCGCATGTAAGCCGAACAGATGGGCGAGCCCGGCCGATGTTACGACGGCGGCGACGGAGCCGCAGCTGACGCTTGCGACGATGACATAAGCATGGTTTCGGAGCACGTCGAGATGCTTGTATAAGATGACGGCGAGCGCGATAGTAGCGGGCTCCATCATGCCGGTGAGCCATGCGCCTCCTTTGTTGTAGCTTTCAAAGGGCACGCCTGCGGCTTCAACGAGCGCGATGACGACGACCGGCGTAACCAGCAGTGGAGTCAAATACACCTTGGGAAACAGGATATACATGCGTTTGGACACCCAGTAAACCGCAACGGTGCAGCACAGCCAAAAGATCGCTCCCATCATTGGACCTGTCTCTCTTTCCGGGCGGACAGCCGCTGACCGACGAGGGCGCTGCAAAACATGACGGCGAGCACGCTAAGGATGATGATGCCGACGATGGCGATACCGTGATCCGCAAGCAAGCTTTTATAATTGATGATGCCTACGAAGGCGGGAATAAAAAACAGCAGCATTTCGGCAAGCAGCCATCTGGAGCCCAATTCGATCCACTCCAGGCGAATGACCCTGCTTTTCAGAAGCGCAAACAACAGCACGATCCCTACAATACTGCCCGGCACCGGGAAGCCGGACCATTGTACGATGGCGTCCGCTATTTTGGCAATCAGAACAAAAAACAATACCTGTACACCTGTAAGCAACCATGACTTCATGGACCGCACCCCTTCCGTCGTTGTTTAAAGTGAGTATACAAAGCGGGGTTCCATATGTAAAATGAATTTATAGAATTCAATTCATTCCATTTATTTATGGTTGTATGAGGGGGAATGCCGATGGAGCTGCGCCACTTGCAGTACATCGCAGAAATCGTGCGGTGCAGCAGCTTTACCAAAGCCGCGGAAAATCTAAATGTGACACAACCGACCATAAGCAAAATGATCCAAAATCTGGAGAATGAATTGAACGCAGACATTTTTGTCCGGAACGGAAGACAAATCCAATTGACGGATGTAGGCGAAGCGATCTTGAAATATTCCGGACCGATTCTGCAGATGTTCGAAAATTTAAAAACGGAAATCAATGACCTGACCTTCCTGAACAAAGGCAGCATTCGCATCGGTTTGCCGCCCATGGCGGGATCGAGCTTCTTCCCGGACGTGATTAAAAAATTTCAGGACCGTTATCCGGGGATCACGATGAAGATGGTGGAGGATGGCGCAAGAAAAATCGAGGAAAGCATCGAAGAAGGCTTGCTGGACGCAGGAATTTTGCTGCTGCCGGTCAATCAGGCGGTGTTCGATTGGTTTCCGATTTTTAATGATTGGCTCAAGGTCGTGATGCATCCCGCACATCCGTTAGCGGATCGGGAGCAAATCGAACTGGCCGAACTGGAGCAGGAACGGTTTATATTATTTAACAGCAATTTTACCCTGCATGATCGGATCAAGAATGCATGCCGTTCGGCGGGCTTCGTCCCCCGCATCGTATCCGAAAGCTCCCAATGGGATTTAATTCGGGAGATGGTAAGAGCCGATCTGGGCATTGCGTTTCTGCCGGACACCATCTGCCGCTTGTTGGATCCGGATAAAGTAAAAGCGATCCCGTTGGTACCTGAAATTCCGTGGCAGCCCGTGATGGCCTGGAGACGGAAGGGATATCAATCGTTGGCCGCAAGAGAATGGATCGCTTTCACAAAACAAATTTTTTCCGATTCTACTTGATTTTGCCAACTATTTTTGTAAATATAAGATTCATAAAGGAGTGATAGAATGAAGGCGATTGTACATGCAGGGAAGAGCGGATTGGACGGCTTATCCGTTCAGGAGATGGAAGAGCCGCAGCCTGGGGCGGGAGAGGTAAGGGTCAAATTAAGAACGGCGGGAATGAATCACCGGGATCTTTTTGTCCTCGAACGCCATAAGCCGACGGATCCGCCTGTCATTATGGGTTCGGACGGGGCCGGTGTCATCGATGCCGTCGGCGAAGGCGTAACGCACGTCCAAGTAGGAGACGAGGTGATTATTAATCCAAGTCTTGGATGGAAGGAGAACAGCGAAGCGCCTCCCGCGGGTTATGAAATTCTGGGGTTTCCCAAACACGGCACTTTTGCGGAAAAGGTCATTGTGCCTGGCGATAATGCCATCCTTAAACCCCGTTATTTAACTTGGGAGGAAGCCGGCGTGCTGTCTTTGGCGGCGCTCACAGCGTATCGCGCATTGTTTACGAGGGCTCGCATCCGGCCCGGCATGAAGGTGCTGATCCCGGGCATCGGCGGCGGTGCCGCTACGTTTCTTCTTCAGTTTGCCAAAGCGGCGGGTGCTACCGTATATGTAACCTCCCGATCGAAGGAGAAATGCAGGAAAGCCCTGGAATACGGCGCCGACCGCGCGATCGACAGTCATGACGATTGGGGCACGGCGCTTGACGGAGCAAAGGTGGATGTCGCCATTGAAAGCGTCGGCGCGGCTACATTTCATAAGTCGCTTGAACGGCTGCGTCCGGGAGGCACCATAGTCACGTTCGGCGCTTCCACGGGAGATGTCGTTCCATTCAATTTGCGCGACTTCTTCTATGGCCAGTATAATTTGTTGGGGACGACGATGGGAAGCGGGGAAGAGTATCTGGAGATGCTCCAATTTATTGAAACCCATCAAATCAAACCCGTGCTGGACCAAATGATGCCGTTGGAGCAATATGCGCAGGCGTTCGAACGGATGGAGCGCGCGGCACAGCTGGGCAAAATCGGGTTTTATGTCGGCTCCGGCGGCCATTAGATCGGGGCGGCCCCGATCTTTTTTTGTATGAACATACAAAAAATATAGCCCGTTATGCGGAATGTTGTTATATAAAAAACCATTTCTTTCTTCGCATCGAGACGGTATACTTCAAATCACAGTCATTTTTGTAAGCGTTTCCCTTTGTCGAATTCACTCTTTTTGAAAATCAAGGAGGAATGACCATGTACCGCTTACCGAACGGAGAGGAAATTTTCATCATTGACGGGCATATTGCCTTGTGGGACGGCAGCAAAGAGAACCGGTTGAACATTCAAGGAGAGCAGTTCAGTGAAGAAGAAAAACCTTGGGGAAAAATGCGGCAAGATTGTACAATATCGACATTGAAAGCCGCCACTGCGAACTGGCGATGGTGATCGCCGATGCCAATAAAATCGCGTACGCTTCTTTACGGCAGAACGTTGACAGGAGGTGCATGGGATGTTGCTGGCCAAGGAACAGCAGGTATACAAGCAGCTCGATCAGGTATATGACCCGGAGCTTGATCAACCCTTAACGGAATTGGGGTTTATCGATCATACGAAAATCGACGGTAATCAAGTGCAGGTCGTATTCCGTTTACCGACCTATTGGTGCTCGCCAAACTTCGCATTCATTATGGCGGAGGATATCCGGACCTCTATTTCCCAATTGGAATGGGTCCGGGAGGTCAAAGTGAATTTGATCGACCACTGTGCTTCCGATGAAATCAATCAAGGGGTTTCGAAGGGGAAGCGCTTCAGCGAATCGACCAGCCGGTTTGGAGCGTCCGACGGGGAGCTTGACGAGCTGCGGAGAACGTTTCAAATCAAAGCGTTCTATGCCCGGGAGGAAAAGCTGATCAAGCATTTATTGGCTCAGGGTTTGTCGAAAGAAGCGATCATTGCCATGACCTTGGAGCAGCTGCATCAGCTCCCGCTCACAGAAGAGGGGCAGAACATGCGATCCAGATATGTAGAGAAGAAGGCGCAGCTCAACCACGCCGGGTTTTGGGCCTTTACCACTCCCGAAGGAGAGGCTTTAACGCCGGAAGGGTTTGCGGATTACCTGCTGGGCGCCAAAAGAACAAGATTGAGCATGGAGTTTAACGGCCATTATTGCCGCGGTCTGTTAGAGGCCCGCTACGATTTGGAGGCCACGGTCACGGAAGGGACATAAGCAGCGCAGCTCCCATTGCTGTCGGGAATGTTCATAACATTCTTGATCATATATTAAACAAACTCAAAAAGGATCGGTGATGAAGATGAGTAAAAAGGTGCTTATCCTGACTGGTGATGCTGTAGATTGTCTGGAAGTTTTCTATCCTTACTATCGCTGTCTGGAGGAGCAAATCGATGTGACAATTGCTTCGCCTACGAAAAAGAAGCTTCAAACGGTTTGTCACGATTTCCTTCCGCAGATGGAAACCTTCACCGAGTTGACCGCATATAGAATCGATTCGCATGCTTCTGTCGACGATATTAACCCGGCGGATTTCGACGCGCTGATTATCCCCGGCGGACGCGCCCCGGAATATATCCGCATGAACCCAAAAGTGCAGGAAATTACGGCCCACTTCCTCCAGGAAAACAAGCCGATGGGCGTCATATGCCACGGTCAGCTGGTGTTGACGACCGTGCGCGAGCATATCCAGGGCCGTTCGATGACCGCTTACACTTGCTGCCGTCCTGAAGTGGAAGCGGCGGGAGCCCATTATGTCGAGAAGATGCTTGTCGTTGACGGCAACCTGGTAACGGGGCATGCATGGCCGGATCTGCCGGGCTTTATGAGAGAATTCTTCCATCTGTTGAATGCGGATAAGAAAGTAGCGGTGTAATCGGTGTTCGGGCAGCTGGTTACACGTAGTTGATGCCTTGGAACCAGTGCGCTCCGGCTTAATACCGGAGCGCGCTGGTTTTTCCTGTTTATCACTTTTAGAAAGCTTGGTGATTCGTCTGCAATTACTACCGGAATTAGCCAAAAAAATCATCCATGAAGTGGAATCGGCCATGACCGAGCATCTGATCGTTGTCAACGGTCAGGGGATCATTATCGCCTCGACGGACAAAAACCGGATCGGTTCATTTCATGAGGGTGCGACGCTTGTCATGAAGTCCGGACATAGGCTGCATATTACCGAAAGGGATGCCAAGCGGCTAAAAGGAGTGAAGCCGGGAATCAATCTGCCGATTTACTACAACAAGAAGGTGATTGGCGTCATTGGTATCACAGGTACTCCCTCGGTTGTTGAACCCTACGCGGAGCTGCTGCGAAGAATGACGGAGCTCATTATTAGAGAAGCCCTGCAGAAAGAGAAGGAAGAGCGGGAAACAAGGGGGCTCGAATCCTTTTTTTACGAGTGGATTCATATCCAGGACGTGGATCAGGAGTTTATCAATCGCGGCCAAATCCTGGGGGTTTCCGTTGAGATTCCGTACATTTGCGTCCTTTTCCAGGTGGATGTCAACCACCGCGACGAGGTGCTTCGGGAAGCGCAATCGCTGATGGCCGACTTTTTTCTAAGAAATTTTGAACGCGATCCGACCGATTTTTTCATTCGCTGGGGCAACGGAAAATTCATTCTGATTAAAGATGCCAAAAATCAAAATGCGCCCAAAATGCTTTCCCGGGAATTGACCAAATGGCATCAATATTTTAAAAAGCATTACGGGATTAATTTGGCCGTCGGCGTGGGCAAGACCATCGAACCCTTCAAAATGAACCATACGTACAACGAAGCGAAGAAGGCGTTGAAGGTGGCGCAAAAGCATCATGAGATCGTTTATTACGAGGATTTGCTGCTGGATATCGTGTTGGAGGAGATCAGCGTAAAAACAAAGCATGAGTTCATCAACCGGATTTTATCGGAAATCCAATCGGATCAAGAGCTTCTGGAGACAATCCGCGTTTATTATAAAAAGCAATTGTCCATTAAAGATAGCGCGGATGCGCTTCATATTCACATTAATACGCTGCACTACCGGCTCAACCAGATCAAGGAGCTTACAGGCATCAACCCCAAATGCCCGGAAGGCATTACGTTATTTTTAATTGCGCTCTCCTTATTGAAATTAGATAATCATCCAATAAATGAGGATTGATATTAAGGATCTTTGTATTTTCGCACATGGTTATTTAAAAGGGCTCTTCCTATAATGGTGATAACGAAAGGAGGACTTCTTGTGATTCCACCAGCAATAAGAAGCCAGCTTATAGAAATTGTCGGAAGCGCCCGGTATCATGACTCGAATGAAGCGAGATTGTCCTATTCGTATGATGCGACGCCGAACTTTCAGGCGCTTCCCGACGCCGTCATCATGCCCAAGAGCAAAGAAGAAATCCAGGCGGTTTTAAAAATATGCAATGAGCATGGAATCCCGATTGTACCCAGAGGCTCCGGCACCAATTTAAGCGCCGGTACATGCCCGACCCAGGGCGGCATTGTTCTTGTGTTCAATCATATGAACCGGATTTTGGAAATTGACGAAGAGAATTTAACCGTTACGGTGCAGCCGGGCGTCATTACGAAGCAATTAATTGAAGCCGTGGAGGCCAGGGGGTTGTTTTATCCCCCGGACCCCAGCTCGATGAAAATCTCAACCATCGGCGGCAACATTAATGAATGCTCGGGAGGGCTTCGGGGTTTAAAATACGGTGTCACCAAGGACTATGTCCTTGGGCTGGAAATCGTTCTGCCGAATGGAGATTGCATTCGAACGGGCGGGAAATCGCCCAAGGATGTGGCGGGATACGATCTAACAAAGCTGTTTGTCGGCTCCGAGGGGACGCTGGGCGTCATAACGGAAGCCACGCTAAAGCTCATTCCCATCCCGGAAACGAAAAAAACGATGCTGGCGCTTTTCGAAGATCTCGACGCAGCGGCCAGAACGGTATCGGCGATTATTTCAAACCGGATTATCCCGGCCACGCTCGAATTTCTGGATCAGCCTACGTGTAAAGTCGTTGAGGATTTCGCAAAGGTCGGTTTACCGACCGATGTGAATGCGGTGCTGCTCATTGAGCAGGATGGGCCGTTGGAGGTCGTGGAACGGGACATGGAACAAATCGCCCGAATTTGCAAGGAAGGGCATGCGGTATCCGTGAAAATCGCCCAATCGAAGGCGGAAGCCGAAGCATTAAGCACGGCCAGGCGATCCGCGTTATCTGCGCTCGCGCGGTTGAGGCCTACGACGATTCTGGAGGATGCGACGGTCCCTCGGTCGAAAATTAGCGAAATGGTGCGTGCCATTAATCAGATTGCAGAAAAGTACAATGTAACGATTTGTACCTTCGGTCATGCCGGTGACGGAAACCTGCACCCCACCTGTTTGACGGATGGAAGAAACAAGGAAGAGATGCACCTCGTTGAAAAAGCGTTCGAAGAAATTTTCCGGAAGGCGATCGAGCTAGGAGGTACCATTACCGGAGAGCACGGCGTTGGCGAGATGAAGCGGCCTTATTTATCGTTAAAGGTTGGAGAGGAAGGCGTAGCGGCGATGAAAGCCGTCAAACAAGCCTTTGATCCGAACGGAATCATGAATCCCGGCAAAATGTTCGCAAAAGACGCCCGCAAAAGAGTGGTGATGACCAGATGAACCGGCAGGTGCAGAGTGAGATTCGACAGGGCTTCAAAGAACAGCTGGATTACAACGAGCTAATGAATTGCATGAGATGCGGCTTCTGCCTTCCGACCTGTCCGACTTATGGCCAAACCGATCAATATGAAGCGGCGTCTCCGCGCGGCCGGATCGCTCTCATGAAGGGGGTCGTCGACGGGGTCATTGAACCGGACGAAGATGTGGAGAAGCAGCTGAATCTTTGCCTCGGCTGCCGGGCTTGTGAGCCGGTTTGTCCGTCCGGCGTGAAATACGGCCATCTGCTTGAGGAAGCTCGGGATGTGATTCAGCAAAAGAAAAAGCATAAAATGCACGCGAAGGTGATGATGGGGCTTGTGTTTAAACAATTGTTTCCGCACAAAGACCGGATCAAGCGACTGCATTATTTCCTTAGGTTCTATCAAAAGAGCGGTCTGCAGCGCATCGTTCAAAAAAGCAAATTGCTGCATATCCTGCCCGGGAACATTGCGGAGCTTGAGCGAACGATACCGCCCATCGCAAGCGCCGGCGCGTTGAACAACCGTCCTGCCTATCTTCCTGCCGAAGGGCAAGCAAAGAAGAAGGTCGCTTTTTTCTCAGGTTGTCTTATGGATACGATGTTCATGGAAACCAACGATGCCACGATGAAGCTGCTTCAAAAGGCAGGCTGCGACATTGTGATTCCTTCCGGCCAGGGATGCTGCGGCGCCTTGCACGCACACGGCGGAGAGAAAGAGATGGCCAAGCGGTTAGCCAAGGCCAACATCGAGGCCTTCGAATCGCTGGACGCGGACTATATCGTCCTGAATGCAGGCGGATGCGGTGCCTTATTGGTTGAATACGATCACTTGCTGAGGGATGAAGAGGAATGGAGAGAGCGAGCCAAAGCATTCGCCGGCAAAGTAAGGGATTTCTCCGAAATTCTTGTTGAGCTTCAATTTGCCGAAAGGGAACTTTCGCTGCCGGAACAAGTGATTACGTATCAGGATTCCTGCCATCTGCGGAATGTCATGGGTACAGCCAGTGCCCCGCGGACATTGCTGGCCTCGATTAAAGGCGTTCAATATCGTGAGATGGAAGAGGCCGATCATTGCTGCGGATCTGCGGGGGTCTACAATATTACGGAGAAAGAAATGTCGATGCAAATCTTGGACTATAAAATGGAAAAGGTGAACAAAGTACGTGCGCAAACGATCGTGACGGCCAATCCGGGCTGCCTGCTGCAGATGCGGCTGGGCATTATTCGGGAGGGTGCGGAGGAGAGAATGAGAGCCGTGCATCTGGCCGACCTGCTGCTGGAAGCGGTGAACGGCCAAGGCGTTTCCTGATGGTTCTTCCTACAGAAATGATCCGACGTTTGGTATCGTTTTTTATATAGATATACATTTTATTCGGTTCCGGCAATGACTATACTTGAAGTAAGCATTGGGAACGGAACATCATGCGCTCCATGAGTTTTAGTGGGAGGACGGTTGGGGGCATGATGTCTTCGATCTATGTTGTAAGCGTTTCCCTGTGCTTGTGATACCTTTCAAGGAGGAATGACCATGTACCGCTTACCGAACGGAGAGGAAATTTTCATCATTGACGGGCATATTGCATTGTGGGACGGCAGCAAAGAGAACCAGTTGAACGTTCAAGGAGAGCAGTTCATCCATTGCTTTTACGATTATCACAAAAAAATGACCCCGAAGGAGTATTTGTGGCCGAAGGACAAATTCCTGAAATACGATGCCGGCACGCTGATCGATGATGTGTTTGTCAAAGGCTACAGCGACATGGCCATCTTTCAGCCGGTCTATTTGAAGGAGTTTTACAAGAACGGCTTCGGCGATCCGGACATCAACGATGCGCTTGCGCGGCAGTATCCGGGCCGGTTCATCTGTAACGGAACGTTCGATCCGCGCCATGGAGCGCGCGGCCTGGAGCAGCTCGAGAAGGATCATGAGAAATACCGGTGGCCCGGTGTCAAGCTGTACACGGCCGACTGGTATAAGGGCTCGAAAGGATATAAATTAACGGACGACTGGTCTTATCGCTACCTGGAGAAATGCGTCGAGCTCGGGATCAAGAACATTCACGTACACAAAGGGCCGACGATCATTCCGCTGAACCGCGATGCGTTCGACGTTGCCGATATCGACGATGTGGCCAGCGCGTTCCAGGATTTGAATTTCATCGTCGAGCACGTCGGGCTTCCGCGGCTGGAGGATTTCTGCTGGATTGCGACGCAGGAGAAGAACGTATACGGCGGCTTGGCGATTGTCATGCCTTTCATCCATACGCGTCCCCGCTATTTTGCGGAAATCATCAGCGAGCTGCTGTACTGGATCGGCGAAGACCGGATCCTGTTCGGAAGCGACTATGCGATATGGGAGCCGGGCTGGATGATCGAGAAGTTCATCGCGATGGAGCTGCCGGAAGATATTCAGAAGGAAACCGGCGTAACGCTCGATTTGAATGTGAAGAAGAAAATCCTCGGAGAAAATGCGGCAAATTTGTACAACATCGACATCGAGAGCCAGAAGGAAAAACTGCGCCACTGCGAACTGGCGAAGGTGATAGCCGACGCCAATAAAATCGCGTAAGCCTTTTGGTTTCACGGATGATATGCCGGCTTGATCGGGAACGGCCGCAGTATGGGCAGGCATGTGGATTGGCTTGGGCATCATGTGGGGTTTGGGGACAATATATGGCTGGAAACTGCAATAAGGGATGCTGCCGCGGGCAGCATCCCTTATCTTTTTCAGTAATTCATACTATTAAAATGTAAAAAAATGTAATATTATAAGACTTTTCGGCCGCTGGTCATGGCGGTTTAAGCTGTTGAAAGCGCAGGGAGATTTCTTTGGCTGCCTGTAATACGAGCTTTGTCAAGAGCGGGAGGGCGTCTTTGGATATGCGCTGGACGGGGCCCGGAATGCTCACGGTGGCGATGACTTGTCCCCGCGAATTGCGAATCGGGGCGGCTACTGAAGCGATGCCCTCATGCAATTCCTCTACACTCACCGAGAAACCCTGCTCCCGGACTTTGTCCAGTAATGCGTGCATTTGCTTTACGTCCGTGATCGTTTTACGGGTGTAAGCCTTCAACCCCTTGCTGAACAAAAGGTTCACGGTTTCCTTCGGTTGATAAGCCAAAAACACCTGACCTGAACTCGTACAATGGGCCGGCACCCGGCTTCCTATCATCGAGAGAGAAGCATGGGTGTTTATGCCATCAATGCGATTGAGAAAAATAACTTCGCCATCCCGAAAAATACCGATATGGATGGATTCTTTCGTTTTTTTACCCAGTTGGCGGATAACGGGCAGTGCCGTTTGATGAAGGGGCATGGTGGAAGTGACGATATTGCTGATGGCCAGAATCGAAATGCCCAGTCGGTACAAATTCGTATTCGGGTCCTTGGCGATGAAGCCTTCACCTGCCAATGTGGTTACCAAGCGGTGAACGGTGCTTTTGGCAATCCCCAGCTTCTCGGACAGTTCGCTGATGCCCAATTCGGCTTCTTCCGGGGAGAAGGCGTTCAAGAGGCGCACCGCGTTTTGAACAGAACTAAAGCGCTTGCCGCCTTGATGAGGCCGCATCACGATTTCCTCCTTATATCCGGGTACTACGCTATTCCACGGCCCTCCTTTAATACGTATTTTATTTCATTTGTTTAATATAGAAGAAAATTAAAGTTTCGCAAAATACACTCTGATACTATTATAGATTCCAATAACGTTATTTGTAATCGCTTTAAAAACCTGTGCAGGGTGAAAATGTAAATATTTTTGCGGTGAGCAGAGGGAACACGATTGAATTTCATATTGGAAAGGCGGTTTACCATGGAACCATCATCCCCGAATAACCAATCCGCAGTAACTTATGAGCTAAAGGATGGTTTGGACAACAAGGCAGCAAGTAAATTTACTACGGCTTCCGCTTTAATGGAATCGCTTCATGAGGCCGGCGTTTCCTGTATTTTCGCCAATTTGGGAAGCGATCACCCCGCTCTCATCGAAGAATGGGCACAGGCCCAATTACAAAACAAGAACTACCCCCGCATTATTATTTGTCCGCACGAATTCGTCGCTTTAAGCGCTGCCCATACCTACGCCCAAGTCAGCGGACGGCCGCAAGCGGTATTTATCCATGTGGAATGCGGCACCCAAAATCTCGGCGGATCCGTACATAATGCGGCAAAAGGCAGGGTGCCTGTGCTTATTTTTGCCGGCGCTTCTCCGTTTACTCAGGAAGGCGAGCTTGTCGGAAGCCGAAATGAACATATTCATTGGATTCAAGACGTGTTTGATCAACGCGGTATTGTGCGGCAGTATATGAAGTACGATAATGAAATCCGCACCGGAAAAAATGTGAAGCAGCTTGTCCATCGGGCACTGCAAATAGCGGAAAGCGACCCGAAAGGGCCGGTATACCTCATGGCCCCGCGCGAAGTGCTGGAGGAAGAGATCGAACGGTCTTCCTTCCGGACGCAAGGCTGGGAACCGCTGTCCCCGAGTGCCATTCCCCCGGAGAAGATTGCCGAGATCGCGAACGATTTGCTGCAGGCCCAAAAACCGCTAATCGTCACCTCTTATTTAGGAAGAAACAAGCAGGCGGTTCCGGAGCTTGTCCGATTGAGCGAGCGTTTAGCCGTTCCGGTACTGGAATCAGCGCCTTATTATATGAACTTCCCCGGAGATCATCCTCTTCATGTAGGCTATCAGTGGAATCATCCGGAGCAAAATGAAATCCTTGCCGAAGCGGATCTGGTTCTTGTGATCGACAGCGATGTGCCCTGGATTCCGCTGCACAATCAACCGGCCAAAGACTGTACGGTTTACTTTATAGACGTTGACCCATTAAAAGAAAAGACACCTTTATGGTATATCCCGTCCAAAAGATTTTATAAGGCCGATTCATTCGCGGCTCTTCAGCAGTTGAACGCTTATTTCAATACAATCCATCATTTGATCGATGAAAAAGCTGTCCGGGAGCGCAACCAATATTTCACCCTGATTCATCACCGGCAAAGGGAAGAATGGAGGCGCCTGGAGCAGCTGGACGACAGCGACATCATTACGCCGGAGTATCTTACTGCCTGTATCCGTGAAGCCATAGATGAGGATACGATTGTGCTGACCGAAACGATTACCAATTATGCAACCGTCAGCAAGCATTTACCGCGCAATACACCTGGAACCTTGCTGGGAAGCGGTGCGAGCGCTTTAGGATGGCACGGAGGAGGGGCGATTGGCGCCAAGCTTGCTGCGCCGGATAAAACCATCGTCAGCCTTACGGGGGACGGTTCCTATATATTCAGTAATCCGACACCCGTTCATTGGGTGGCGAGGAAATACAATACCCCTTTTCTGACCGTTATTTACAACAATCATGGATGGGGCGCGCCCAGAATGTCTACGCTCGGTGTCCATCCCAACGGCGTAGCCCGCCAGACGGACCAATTCTGGGTCAATTTCGATCCATCGTCCGAATTGGCCAAGGTGGCCGAAGCCGCCGGCGGAGCGTATCCCAGATTGGTTGAAAAACCAAGTGAATTAAAGGAGGCCATAGTCAGCGCTCTGCACATGGTCAAAGGAGGGCGGTCTGCTGTGCTTGATGTGCGTTTGCCGCAAGTATCCAAGCAGCAGCACTGAATGTTGAACACGAGGGTTCGGATTCTCAAAGAGGATAGTTGGACAAAAGGTGCGGCGGGACATCTTACGAATATGATTACTCCTATGGAGGGAATCAGATGAAGAACATATCCAAATGGTTAGGTAACGCTTTGAACATTTTGATGGCGTTTTCCCTATTATTTATGTGCATTCTGGTACTGGGCAATGTGATTTTGCGGTATGTGTTTGATTCGGGGATCACCTGGTCTGAGGAAATGTCCCGTTTCTTATTTGTGTGGATGATCTTCTTGGGATCGATCGGGGCCTTGAAGGATAATGAACATCTCGGGGTAGAGATGCTGGTCAAAAGACTGCCGCCTTCCATGAAAAAGATCGCCTATATCATCAGCCATGTGTTGATTCTCTTTGCCTTGTTGTTGATTTTACAAGGAAGCTGGAAGCTGATTCTGCTCAATATGGACAGCAATGCGCCTGCTACAGGAATACGGATGTCCTATGTATACGCGATTGGCATCATTATGAGCTTAGGTATGGCCCTTGTGGTTATGATCAAAATGTACAAAGTGCTGCTCCGCAAATCTGCCATAGATAAAGCTGTTCGCATGAAAGAATCGGAAGAAGAGATGCTCGGGCCTGTATACGAAAAGAGGCAGACGCTTTCGGGAGGGAACCAACCATGACAATGACGATTTTCCTCGGTTCACTCTTGGGCTCTATGGTTCTTGGAACGCCTATTGCTTTCGCGCTGTTAATTAGCGGTGTGGCTTTAATGATCCAATTGAATATGTTCGACAGTCTGATCATTGCCCAGAATTTGATTAACGGAGCGGACAGCTTCCCGCTAATGGCTGTCCCGTTCTTTATTCTCGCAGGCGAATTGATGAATGCAGGGGGGATTTCCACTCGTATTATCAACTTTGCATTGTCGTTCGTCGGACATATACGCGGAGGATTGGGTTATGTCGCCATCATTGGAAGCGTCTTGTTTGCCGGTTTATCCGGGTCGGCTTTGGCCGATACGGCGGCGCTTGGCGCAATCCTGATCCCGATGATGGTAAAGGCCGGGTATGATCGCAATCGATCGACCGCTTTGATTGCATCGGGCGGTATTATTGCGCCAATTATCCCTCCGAGCATTCCGATGATTATTTTCGGCGTGACCAGCGGTGTATCGATTACCAAGCTGTTTATGGCCGGTATTGTCCCCGGGCTTCTGATTGCATTAGGGCTAACCATTGCTTGGACCCTGGTCGTTCGTAAAGATAAGGTAGCCGTTTTCCCCCGCAAGTCTGTAAAAGAAATGTGGCATGCAACCAAACAAGCCGTTTGGGCGCTCCTCCTGCCGGTGATTATTATCGGGGGATTGCGCGGGGGGATATTTACACCAACGGAAGCAGCGGTGGTTGCGGCTTTCTATGCCTTTCTCGTCGGCTTCATCATCTACCGTGAATTGAAAATCCAGCACTTGTTCCGTGTCTTTGTGGCTTCAGCAAAAGTGACGAGCGTGGTCATGTTTTTGGCGGCTGCCGCGATGGTTTCCGCTTGGCTGATTACGATAGCAGATATTCCCATTCTTTTGGTGGATATGCTGGGACCGTTGATTGAGAACAAATTGCTGCTGCTCATTGCGATTAATATCTTGGTATTACTTGTTGGGACGGCTATGGATCTTACACCCACTATTCTGATTTTGACCCCGATCCTCATGCCGATTATCGAACAGGCCGGGATTGATCCGGTTTATTTCGGAGTCCTTTTCGTTCTAAATAACTGTATCGGTTTGCTAACCCCGCCTGTGGGGGCCGTATTGAACGTCGCTTGCGGTGTCGGCAAGGTGGATATGGAAGGCATATTGAAGGGAATTTGGCCTTTTTTACTGGTTGAAGTGCTGATTTTGTTTCTGCTGATCCTCTTTCCGTCTATCGTAACCGTTCCGCTAGGATGGTTCACTTGAGAGAAGGAAGGCTTCAATATCAAATCCACATGAAACGAGGGAAGGCTATGAAAAAATGGTTAAAACCGCTCGTAATTGGATTAACTGTACTTAGCTTACTTGTAGTCACAGGCTGTGGAAATGCCGGAAGCGGGGGAACTCAAGGCGGTAACGGAGATAGCGGTGCAAATGTCGCCAATGGAGCATCAACGCCGGCAGCAGCTAAAGCCCAAGATTCCGCCAATGTGAAAACGCGCGTGATGAAAGCCGGAATTGTCAGTCCTAAAGGCCACCCGCAGGGGCTCGGTTTGGAGAAATTCGCGGAACTCGTCGAGCAAAAAAGCGGTGGGAAAATGAAGGTTCAACGATTTTATGATGCATCGCTTGGTGATGATAAGAAAATGATGGAAGCCGTGCAGGGCGGCCTGCAGGAGGTAGCGGGAATCACGACCCCGCCCATATTCGGCACGATCAAAGCATTCGGTATTTTCGATTTTCCTTTCGTAATTAATAATGAAAAACAAGCGGATGCCGTCATGGATGGGCCTATCGGCCAAAAATTGATGGATTTACTGCCGCAGCACAAAATCATTGGATTAAGTTATTGGGAAAACGGATTCCGTAGTATCACCAACAGCAAGCACCCGATTACGAGGGTAGAAGATTTTAAGGGAATTAAGATTCGGACGCTGCCTAACCCCATCCATTTGGAGATGTTTAAAACGCTGGGAGCCAATCCGACGCCGATGGTCTTTTCCGAAGTATTCTCCGCTTTGGAGAGCAAAGCCATTGACGGACAAGAAAACTCCTTTGCGGTGGTCGAATCCCATAAGCTGTATGAGGTTCAAAAATATTTAACTATCACGAATCATCTGTATGCTCCGACCATCCTCATATTCAGCAAGAAATATTGGGATCAATTGTCGGATGAAGAAAGAAAGATTGTTCAGGAAGCCGCTGCAGAATCCGGTAAATTTCAGCGGGAAACCAACAGAGCGATGGCCCAGGAAACATTGGAGAAGTTGAAGGCCGCCGGTATGCAAGTGAATGAAATGTCACCTGAAGAAAAAGCCAAAATGCAACAGCTCACCCGACCGTTAATTGATAAGTTCTCCAAAGAAATTGGCGAAGATTTGGTGAAGGAGCTCTTCAAGGAATTGGATAGTATCAAATAATCAGCTTGACCGCGAACCCGACAATGAAGCGGCATAGCTGTCAAAGAGGTGATGGGATGAGAATCGCAGTCGCAGGCGCAGGAGCGATGGGGTGCCGATTTGGCTCGATGCTGCATCGCAGCGGGCAATCCGTGATATTGATCGATCGTTGGAGAAATCATATAGAAGCAATTCAAACCAACGGATTGCGTGTCATTCATGAAGGCGGCACATCCACGTATAGATTAGAAGCCGTGACGGATTTTACTACGGTAGGCGTTGCAGATCTTGTCATGGTCTTCACCAAAGCCATGCATACCCAAGCTGTTGTCGAGCAAGCGCTGCCCATCATGGGTCCACACACGCAAGTGCTGACATTGCAGAACGGATTGGGTAATTTGGAAGCGGTTACTTCATATGTCCCTCGCGAGCGGGTGATTGTCGGCGTGACCAATTTCGGTACGGAGCTGGTTGCTCCGGGAGTGATTCGCGCACTCGGCTCCGGGGAAACCGTCATGATGAGCGCTCACGGACAAATCACCGAAGCGCTGCAGCAGATTTGCGGCATGATGAACGAGGCCGGCCTGCATGTGTCCATTGAACCGGACGTGATGTCCATCGTTTGGAAGAAGGTCGCATTTAATGCGGTGTATAATCCGCTTGCGGCGCTGACTCGATTGAAGGCATCGGATATCGGAGGCTATGAACGGTTTGACGAGCTCGTGAACGGCATCCTGGACGAAATCGTGACCGTAGCGAAAGCGGAACAAGTGGATATCGAAAAAGAAGATATCATCGCAGCGATCCAAGGCGTTCTCGATCCGGCCATGTCGGGCGAGCATCTGACTTCCATGCTGCAGGATGTGCTGGCTCAACGGGCAACGGAGATCGCCTTCCTCAACGGAGCCATCGTGGATAAAGCGGGGAAATACGGTATTGCCGTTCCGTATAATACGCTGCTGACCCATCTGATCCGTATGCTGGAAAGCACGTATGAGAAACGGATCGAAGTCCTTCACTAGAAGGGACTGTCAGCTTTCAGCCTTTAATAATAAATGATGAGAGGAGCTTACAAATGGCAATCACAAAAGAAGAACTTCCAATGATGCGTTACGAAAATTTAAACAAAAGCTTTATTAACGGCGAATGGGTGGAGGGGAGAAGCGACCAAACTTACGATATTGTAAATCCTTACGATCATTCGGTTGTGACTACGGTTCGGTTGGCGACGTCCCAGCAGCTGCATGAGGCCATTGACATGGCGAAGCAGGCGCAAAAGAAATGGGCCAAATCTTCCGCCGATGAAAGGAAGACGGTCATTTACAAGGCGGCAGAGTATTTGAAAGCTAACCGGGCCGCCATTGTGGATATCATCGTTCGTGAGACGGGAGGCACTTTGTTAAAAGCCAATGTGGAAGTGCATCTCGCCCTGGAGGTGCTGGAGGAAGCAATACATTATGCGGACGCAATCGATCAGGTGAGGGAGATTCCTTCTGCCATCGAGGGGAAGGTCAATCATATCCGCCGGCTTCCTTTGGGAGTGGTTGCGTCGATTTCGCCGTTTAATTTCCCAATGAATTTGTCGATGAGAACCATTGCGCCGGCCATTGCGTTGGGGAACAGCGTGGTGCATAAGCCTGATATTCAAGTTGGCTTAACCGGCGGTTCCATTATCGCCAAGGCATTCGAGCACGCCGGTCTGCCTCATGGCGTATTCAATATGATTCTCACGGATATCACAGAAATCGGCGATGACCTGTTAACCCATCCGCATGTCGGATTGATCAGTTTCACCGGTTCTACTGCCGTCGGAAGACACATCGGCGAGATTGCCGGTAGAAACTTGAAGCGAGTTATTCTGGAACTGGGCGGTAACAGTCCGTTTGTGGTGCTGTCGGATGCGGACGTCGACCGGGCGGTGGATGCTGCGGTGTTTGGGAAGTTCATCCATCAAGGACAAATTTGTATGATTATTAACCGTATCATTGTCCATAAAGATAAGCACGACGAGTTTGTCCAAAAGTTTGTGGAAAGAGCGAAGGCCCTTCCGTGCGGCGATCCGAGGGACCCGAACACCATGATCGGCCCTCTTATTAACGAGCGTCAGCTTGAGAAAGCGGTCAGTGCGATTGAGGCGGCCAAACGAGATGGAGCGAAAATGGCGTTGGAAGGCAAACGGGAAGGCAATGTGCTTACACCTTACGTATTTATTGATGTAGATAACTCAAGCAAGCTGGCGCAAACCGAGCTGTTTGCCCCCATCGCCACCATTATCAAAGCGAATACGGACGAAGAAGCCATAATTATGGCGAATGAAACCGAATACGGGTTAAGCTCTTCGATCTTTACGACAGATTTGGCCAAAGGCGAAGAGTTGGCGCTGCAAATCGAGAGCGGGATGACGCATATTAACGACCAGACGGTGAATGACAGCCCCAACATTCCGTTTGGCGGAAATAAGGCGAGCGGAAGCGGAAGGTTTGGGAATCCGTGGATTATCGATGAATTTACAATAACCAAATGGGTTTCGGTTCAGGAAAAGTATCGCCGTTTCCCATTCTAAAAAGCAGCGACCGCTCCCCGGTATCGTTAGAAGGAGCGGTCGCTTTGTGTTATCTGCGGCCTTGGATCTCACCGAACGCCGGGATTCAACCGTAATAGCCCAATTTGGCGGAAATCCCAAGCCCCGCTTGCTTCAACGTTGTCACCGCATGCTCAATATTGCAGCTCCGGATGCGTTCTGTCGGCCCGGCGATACTGACGGCGGCCACCACCTCGCCGGTATAATCGCGTACAGGCACCCCAATACTTGAAACGCCTTCGTATATTTCATCAATACATAGGGCATATCCCTGGCTTCGGATATCCTTTAAATGCTTCTTGAAGCGTTCCGGGTCGGTGATGGAATTGGGACCGTAAGGCTGCAAGCGTTCCGCTATTCCTGAAATGATCTCCTCTTTTTGAAAGGCCAGAATCGCTTTTCCCGATCCGGTGCAGGATACGGGGTTCCGGTTGCCTACGGGCGACAGGGGATGGGGATGTTTAACATCCACTTTCTGAAGGTACGCCACATTAGTCCCTTCCAAAATGCCGATAAAAGCGGATTCCCCCAGTTCCTCCGCCAGTCTCTCCAAAAAAGGAAGCGATTCCCGGTGAATTTCCATCTGTGTCGTAATGATCCCGCTGTAACGCAAAAAGGCAAGGCCGAGGCGGTACCGGGACTTTGGGCTTTTCTCCAACAGACCCTCGGCCGTGAGGAAAGTCATGAGATGGTAGGCCGTACTTTTGTTTAGTCCCAAGAGCCTGGAGATCTCCGTCACTCCCAATTCAGGCCGTTCCAAAGAGAACAGACGCAAGATACGCGCCGCATTTTTTACGGAATTAAGGGTATAATCCTTCTTTTTAAGCGCTTTCATAAGCCTCTCCGGCGAATTCGCGTTTTTCACTTATTATATCACTAAATGATATGAATATGGTAAAGGGGGGCCCATATAGTCAATTGACCGGACTCAAAAATTCTACTGTATATTGACATCAAAAAATCGTCTATGTAATATTAAAAGAAGAGTTAGCACTCAGGCGCTTAGAGTGCTAATCGCGGAACGGATTGAAAGGAGAGCGAATCATGGCCAAAAAACAGTTTAAAGCCGAATCCAAAAGATTATTGGAAATGATGATTAACTCCATTTATACGCAGAGAGAAATTTTCCTAAGAGAGCTGATCTCGAATGCGAGCGATGCCATTGACAAAATCTACTATAAAGCGCTGTCCGACGATCAATTGGTTTTTGATAAAGACAATTATTACATCAAAGTAAAGCCGGATAAGGCCAACCGGACATTGACCATCTCCGATACGGGGATCGGTATGACCAAAGAGGAGCTGGAGAATAACCTGGGGGTTATCGCCAAGAGCGGCTCATTGGCATTCAAGAAAGAAAACGAATTGAAGGATGGGCACAATATCATCGGTCAATTCGGGGTGGGATTTTATTCTGCTTTTATGGTAGCCGAAGTGGTTACGGTCATCAGCAAGGCTTTGGGCAGCGATGAGGCGTATAAGTGGGAATCCAGAGGAGCAGACGGGTATACGATTGAGCCATGCGAGAAAGCGACGGCAGGTACGGATATTATTTTGAAAATTAAAGAGAATACGGAAGAGGATCAATACGACGAGTATCTTGAAGAGTATCGTTTAAGATCGATTATCAAAAAATACTCCGATTTTATCCGGTACCCCATAAAGATGGATGTGAAAGGGCAGCGGCCTAAAGAAGGCAGCGACAATGAATTCGAAGAATATGTTGAAGAACAAACCATCAACAGCATGGTTCCGATTTGGCGGAAAAACAAGAACGAGCTTACGCCGGAAGACTATGAAAATTTCTACACCGAGAAACGCTACGGGTTCGATAAGCCTCTAAAGCATATTCATATTAGTGCCGACGGTGCCGTGGTGTATAATGCCATTCTGTTTATCCCGGAGAATACGCCGTTCGATTATTATACGAAGGAATATGAGAAAGGCCTGGAGCTGTATTCCAACGATGTGCTGATCATGAATAAGTGTCCCGATCTGCTTCCCGACTATTTCAGCTTTGTTAAGGGAATGGTGGATTCCGAGGATTTATCGCTCAACATTTCCAGAGAGATTCTGCAGCATGACCGGCAATTGAGCCTCATCGCCAAAAACATCAAGAACAAAATCAAGAGCCAGCTGCAAAGCTTATTGAAGGATGAAAGAGAGAAGTATGAAAAATTCTATAAGGCCTTTGGCAGACAGCTGAAATTCGGGGTATACAGCGATTTCGGCGCCAATAAAGAGGTGCTGCAGGATCTGCTGATGTTCTACTCCTCCAAAGAGAAGAAGCTGGTCACCCTGGATGAGTACGTGTCGAGAATGCCTGAGGATCAAAAATACATCTACTATGCCTCCGGGGAATCGATTGAACGCATCGAGAAGCTTCCTCAAACCGAGCTGGTAGCCGACAAGGGATATGAGATCCTATACTTTACCGATGATATCGATGAGTTCGCCGTCAAAATGCTCATGACCTATAAAGAAAAAGAATTTAAATCGGTATCGAGCGGCGACCTGGGAATTGAACCGGATGCAAGCGAAAACACGTCGGATGCAGAAGAGGGCGAAACCAAAGACCTCTTTGAATATATGAAAAACATACTGAAGGATAAAGTGAAGCATGTCAAAGCATCCAAGAGATTGAAGACCCATCCTGTCTGCCTGTCTACGGAGGGCGAATTAACGATTGAAATGGAAAAGATCCTCAAAGCCATGCCTAGCGGCCAGGATGTCAAAGCGGACAAGATTCTGGAGATCAACATCCATCATGAGGTATTCCAATCCTTAAAGGATGCTTATGCAAACGATAAAGAGAAACTCAATCTGTATACAAATTTGTTGTACAACCAGGCACTGTTAATCGAAGGATTGCCGATCCAGG
This sequence comes from Paenibacillus naphthalenovorans, assembly GCF_001465255.1. Classification (NCBI taxonomy): domain Bacteria; kingdom Bacillati; phylum Bacillota; class Bacilli; order Caryophanales; family Paenibacillaceae; genus Paenibacillus; species Paenibacillus naphthalenovorans. The sequence continues at coordinate 5,146,008 of NZ_CP013652.1, forward strand.
ATCCCGTCGAATTCACCAACGATATTTGCAAAATCATGGTTTAATATAACAGAATAACCCGATTCGGGCGCAAGCCCGGGTTGGGTTATTTGTCGTTGTCCCCCTGACGCACCGTGCATGGGATATGTCCAAAGAAGGACTTTCCTGTAGACAGAAGAATAAGTAATATACAGAAAAATAGTGCTGGATGACCAAGGGGAAACACAGGAGGCAAACTCATGAATCAATTGGCTATGAAAACATTCAATACGACACAAGTCAACCTCGAGAAAATAGCGGCGCTGTTTCCCAATGTGATTACGGAGACAAGAGATCGTCAAGGGAAATTGATCCGCGCGATCGATTTTGATTTGTTAAAACAGGAGCTGTCCGATGTCCTTGTCGAAGGAGAGAAAGAACGATACCAGCTGACCTGGCCGGGCAAGAAAGAGGCGATCCTCAACGCCAATACGCCCATCGATAAAACGCTGCGGCCGGTCAAAGAAGACAGTGTCGATTGGGACAGCACGCAAAATCTGTACATCGAAGGCGACAACCTCGAAGTGCTGAAGCTGCTGCAGGAGTCCTATTTACATAAGATTAAAATGATTTACATTGATCCCCCGTACAATACAGGAAAGGATTTCATTTATAAGGACGATTTCAAATCGTCTGCCGATGTCTATTTGGCGGCGTCGGGACAAGTCGATTCCGAAGGGAATAGACTGGTTCAGAATACCGAATCCAATGGAAAATTCCATAGTGACTGGTTAACCATGATGTATTCCCGGCTTAAAGTATCCAAGAACTTGTTAAGAGACGACGGAATCGTGTTTATCAGTATCGACGAAAGCGAGCATCCAAGACTGCGCCTGTTGTGCGATGAGATATTTGGAATCAAAAACCATATCGCGGACCTGGTTTGGCAAAATAAAAAGGGCGGGGGAAACGACTCCAGGCATGTCGCCGTCGAGCATGAATATATTCTGGTTTACGCCAAAAATAAAGAGATGGTCGATGAGCTTTATGAAATGTACTCCGACGACTATTTGAAGCGCTACAAAGAGGAAGACTCGGAAGGTAAATTTTATTGGGACACATTTAAAAGAAAATCGGGGAAGCAATATTATCCGATTACCTGCCCGGACGGCACCGTCCTGGAATTGGACGAAAACGGCAATCCGATCAGCTGGCTCCGGTCGGAGAAAAGGTTTAAAGAAGACCTGGCCAAAGGAGAAATCCGGATCATTAAAGTCGGCGAGAACTGGTCGGTCCAGTTTAAACAACGATTGCCCAAAGGCAAGACGCCCAGAAGCATCTATAAATCCGGCGCCATGCTGGATGAGAATGGAACAACCAGCGACGGCAGCAGCGATTTGCTCCGGCTATTCGGCAAAGACGTGTTTTCTAACCCGAAGCCCGTCAGCTTAATCAAGCATCTGATCGGCTTTGGCATAGGCTCCGAGGATCTGGCCCTCGATTTCTTCTCCGGCTCCGGTACACTGGCCCATGCGATCATGGAATTAAACGCGGAGGATAACGGCCGCAGAAAATTTATTCTGGTGCAGCTGCAGGAAGATATTGACGCGATGTACAATCAGGCCGAACAAAACCGGAAAATGATCTTCAAAAATGCGATAGATACGTTAAACGAACTGAACCGCCCTCATTACTTAACGGAGCTGGGTAAAGAGCGCATCCGCCGCGCCGCCGGGAAAATCAAAGAGGAGACCGGAGCGGACATTGATTATGGCTTCCGGGTATACCGTACGGATTCCTCCAATATGAAGGATGTCTACTATACGCCGGCCGAGCTGGGTCAAGTGGATCTTGCGGATTTGGCATCCAACATCAAGGAAGACCGGACCGGGGAAGATCTGCTCGTTCAAGTGATGCTGGAATGCGGCCTGGAGCTTTCATTGCCCATGGAAACAAAGGAAGTTGAAGGGAAGACCGTTCATCATGTGGCAGGCGGCTCCTTGATCGCCTGCTTCGATGAAGACATCACGGAATCGGTCATGAAGAAGATTGCAATGGAACAGCCTCAGCGTGTCGTATTCCGCGACAGCTCTTTTAGGGACGACGCCGCACGCATCAACGTGGAAGAACTGTTCAAGCTGCTTTCTCCGGGCACGGAAATCCAGGTGCTGTAAGGAAGGTGAGCTGACATGAGAATAAAATTCAAGCACCAACCGTTTCAGCTGGATGCCGTCAAAAGCGTTGTCGGCGCGTTTTACGGGCAGCCTAACGAATCCTCCCGTTTCACGCTGGATAAGGGCAGACGGCAGAAGGCCGAATATGCGGGGGATTTGTTTCAAACGGCAAATAACGAACCGGAATATGGATTTAAAAATCATGCCATCAAGCTGCCCGATCATGACATACTCCGCAATATCCAAGCCGTACAACGCGAGAACGGATTGAAAATATCGGAGCGGCTCGAAGGCCAATATAACCTGACGGTCGAAATGGAAACCGGTACGGGCAAGACCTACACCTATATCCGGACGATGTTTGAGCTGTACAAGAAATACGGATGGAGCAAATTCATCATCGTTGTCCCGTCCATCGCCATCCGGGAAGGCGTACTCAAGACGTTTCAAATGACGGAAGATCATTTTATGGCCGAATACGGGTCGAAGGTTCGATATTTTGTCTACAACTCCAAGCAATTGCATCATATCGAGAGGTTTGCCGCCGATGCCGGCATCAATGTCATGATTATTAATTCGCAAGCGTTTGCAGCCAGAGGGCAGGATGCAAGACGGATTTACATGGAGCTGGATGAATTCCATACCCGCAGACCCATGGATGTGATTGCCGGCACGAATCCGATCCTGATCATTGACGAGCCGCAATCGGTGGAAGGCCAGAAGACCAAGGAATCGCTCAAATTATTCAATCCGCTGTTCACCCTGCGATATTCGGCCACCCACCGGGAGGAATATAACAAGGTTTACCGGCTCGACGCCTTGGATGCATACAATATGAAGCTCGTAAAAAAGATCAGCGTCAAGGGCATCTCGGTGAAAGGGACAAGCGGAACCGAAAGCTACCTGTATCTCGAAGGCATCGATGTCAGCGATAAACATGCTCCCATAGCCCGGCTTGAGCTGGAAATCCGCACAAAAACCGGCTTGAGCAAAAAAACGCTGAGAATCAGAAGCGGCGACGACATGTATCCATTATCCGGCCGGCTGGAACAGTACAGAGGCTATAAGGTGTCCGAAATCAACGGTCGGAACAATACTGTGAGCTTCATTAACGGGGTTACGCTGCGGGCCGGTGACGTCCAGGGCGACGTGAGCGAGCTGCATTTGCGGCGAATCCAGATTCGGGAAACGATTAAATCCCATTTGGAGAAGGAGCGGGTGCTGTTCTATAAAGGGATCAAAGTGCTGTCGCTCTTCTTCATCGATGAGGTTGCCAAATACCGGCAGTATGATCAGGACGGCAGCGAACATAATGGCGTGTACGCCGGCATGTTCGAAGAGGAATATATGGATCTCCTGAACGAGCAGCTGTCGCTGGGTTCGGACGATCCGTACGTTCAGTATTTAAACGGAATTCATGTAAAAGAGACGCACAAAGGGTACTTCTCCATCGACAAGAGGAGCAGCCGGTTCATTGATTCCAAAGTATCCGCCAGAGAGACGGATTCGGATGATGCCGACGCCTACGATTTGATCATGCGGGACAAGGAGAGGCTGCTGAGCTTCGAGGAACCGACACGGTTTATTTTCTCGCATTCCGCCTTGAAAGAAGGCTGGGATAATCCGAACGTGTTCCAGATATGCACGCTGAAGTACAGCGATTCCGCCGTCAAAAAAAGGCAGGAGGTAGGCCGGGGCCTCAGACTGTGCGTCAACCGGCATGGGGAGCGGATCGATTCCAGCGTCCCCGGTATCGACGTGCATGAGATCAACGTCTTGACAGTAATCGCCAGCGAATCCTATGAGCAATTCGCCAAGCAGCTCCAGCATGAAATTGCCGCTGCTTTATCGGACCGGCCCCGCAAGGCGGATATGGGCTTCTTTATGGACAAGGTGTTAACAAACGCCCGCGGCGAGCCATTGAAAATCGGCGAAAAGCTGGCCGCCAAATTGCAGTATACGTTCATAAAGAACGGCTATGTCGACGATCAGTTCCGGTTAACGGATGATTATTATGCCGCAGTTGAACGGCAAGACGTCAAGCTGCCTAATGAACTGTTGCCTTATAAAGAACCGCTCATCGAAATGATCAAAACGATATATGCAGCAGGCAAGGAGGAAATGACGGAGAATGACCGGGACCGCAATATCCCGTCCGTCACCGTGAACGGCAACTTCTACAAAAAAGAGTTTAAGGAGCTGTGGGATCGGATCAACCGCAAATCGGTCTATACCGTCCGGTTCGATTCCGGCGAGCTGGTTCGAAATTGTATCGCGGCATTGGATGCCGACTTACGGGTTCCCTCCGTACGTTATGCCGTCCAGCATGGAGTAATGAACCGGATCGAGTCAAGGGAGCAGTTGAGGCAGGGTGAGGCGTTTGTGACCCGAAAGACGCAGACGGAGTTTGTTCACAAGGAGGCGTCCTCTAGGATCAAATACGATTTGATCGGCAAGCTGATGGATGAGACGCGGCTCACACGAAAGACGATTGCGTCTATCCTGACCGGAGTGAAGCAGAACACCTTTCTGCAGTTCAGGGAAAACCCGGAGGAATTTATCATTCGGGCGGCCAAGCTGATCAATGAACAAAAGGCGACTACCATCATCGAATCGATCACCTATGACGTTGTGAATGAGACGTTCCATACGGACATATTTACCCAAAATACGCTGAAGGGACAGTTGGGCCACAATGCCGTTTCCGCCGAGAAGCACATTTACGATTATGTCGTGACCGATTCCAAAATCGAGAGGGCCTTCGCCCAGGCGCTGGATACGAGCCAGGAAGTGCAGATTTATGCCAAGCTGCCGCGCGGCTTCTTCATCCCGACTCCGGTAGGTAATTACAACCCGGATTGGGCCATTGTGTTCAAGGAAGGCACGGTAAGGCACATTTACTTTATTGCGGAGACCAAGGGCTCGATCGACTCGATGGAACTGAGAGAAGTGGAGAAGGCGAAGATCGAATGTGCCCGCAAGCATTTTGCCCGATTAAGCACGGGACAATTGAAGTACGATGTGGTCAATAATTACGAGAAGCTGCTGGAGATTGTAAAAGGATAATTCCCGTGCGAGCATGGTTCATAAGGTTCGCCGGAAAAAATTGCAAAATGCCTTTGTGTCCGAACCGTTCGGGCTCAAAGGCTTTTTTATGGAGCGTTTTTTTGTGAACAAAATGGGGTTCTTGCAAAAAAAACATTGACGTTGATAATCATTATCAATTAGAATGTGACTTTGTAATGATATTGCAATAGCCGTCGATATATAGAAAGGAGTCATGGGATCATGATTTCGACATTCATCAACGATCAAGCGGCATATACACCAATGGAGAACATGTGGTTTAAGCTCCACGATGTTTGGCATATACAGAAGCGTAATACGTGCTGGAATTTTAAATCGAATAAGCTGGATTTCCATATGCTTTTTATCCCGATCGGCGGGCTGGGCCATGTAAGCATCAACGGTCACAATTATGGGCTGCGGTCCGGATTTATCGTGGTATGCAGGGCGGGTCAAGAGGTCCGGGCAGAAGCCGCCGTTCAGGATGAGGACGGGATATATATCGTTTGTTTCGAATCCGGATTTGCAGTGTTGGAGACAGCCAACGATCAACCGGACCGTTCGGAAAGCTTATTTCCGTTCAGCGGCGACATTGACTTCACTCCGAGCCACGCCGATCTTGCACTTTGCGATACGATGGCCCGCTGCTGGCATAGTAAAAACAAGATGGAGCGCCTGCGCAGTCAGGCCGCTTTTCATGAATTGCTTTACAGCATCATGCAAAGCCGCCTTTTAAAAAACGTCAAGGGCTGGAACAAGGAACTTGTAGCTGCAAAAGCTTTCATGGAGCGGCATTATGAACAGGCTATCGACATAGAACAGCTGGCGGGCTCGATGCAGGTCAGTTCCCGTCATTTTAGGCGGTTGTTTAAGGATACTTACGGAATTAGCGCGATGGATTACATTAATGAGCTGCGTATGAATAAGGCGAAACAATTGATGGAAAAGGGCTGCATGCCCATAGAAGAAATTGCGCGGCAGACCGGATATAACAACGAGAGTCACTTCAGGCGCATGTTTAGAAAGCAGGTGGGCATTCCGCCTGCCCTTTATCTGAAAAACCGGCAAATGAAAGTGGCGGCATACAATTGGTCTAACTTGGGGCAATTGCTGCCGCTTCATATCATTCCGCAGGCAGCCCCGATGGACCAGTATTGGACCGACCACTACCGCAGAAAATACGGGGCCGACGTTACGGTACCCTTGGGACACCGGTATGATTTTAACCGCGAGGCGCTGAGCCGTTTTGGCCCCGATTGCATCATTGGAATCGATGCCTACGTAACGCCGGAGGAGCAAGAAAGGCTTGGGCAGATCGCGCGGACGTTTTTCGTGCCTTGGCTGACCGGAAGCTGGCGTGACCATTTGCGTCTGATAGCGGAATTTCTGGATCGGGGAAGAGAAGCGGAGGCATGGCTCGATAAGTATGACGACAAGGCCGGCCTTGTCTCGGATAAGGTAAACCGCCTGATCCGTCAGGATGATCTGCTTACGATCATGATCGATAGAAAAGGATGCTACCGCTGGGTAAACCGGAGAGAGGATCCGGCTGCGCTGCCCTTTGCTCCGCGTCGCATCGATCAGCTCCCTTCAGACTTTATACGGATGACTGCGGATGAATTACAGGATTGGGAGGCCGGGCGCATACTGATCCTGCTGTCAGAGGATGTCATGTCAAGAGTAACCTGGCATGAACTTCAGCAGACGCAGCATTGGAAGAATTTAAAGGCTGTTCGCGGACAGCGGGTTCATATCGTTACCATTGGCCCTTGGTTCGAGTACACGGCTTACAATCATGGAATGATTCTTGATCAAATCATGGGTATTTGTGGGCATGTTCTTCCGTGAAGCATTCGGACGCCGATGATTTAAAACCTGTCCGAAAAGATCATATACAAAAAGACAAGGCGTAACTTATACTTCTTGTTGATAATGATTATCTTTATCAATGAGTGGTGAAAGGATGAATTGTTTTTTATGTATAAGTCTTTGTCCGTTTTTACTATGGCATCCACTATAGCGATGTCTCTCGTGTATCCGATGGCCTTGGCCAATGCGGCGAGTCCGTCCGATACCTCATCCGGTTATTCCCATCCTCAGGTTAAAACCTCGGAACATTTTAAAGATTTGGATTCTATTGAAGCCGATACGAGAAAAATCGTGGACTTCATGCTGGCCCAAGGTTATGTCGAAGGCATGTCCGATTACCACTTCGGGCTGGCCGACCGGCTGACACGGGTGCAGGCCGCCAAAATAGCGACCAAGCTCTTTGGCATACCTGTAGATTCATCGGTTCAAAAGTCTACTTTTACGGATGTCAGCGCTCAATCCCCCGAACACGCATGGGGAATTCCTTACATCGAAGCGGCCAAACAGGCTTCACTGATCGAAGGCGTCGATCAAGCGCGTTTTGATCCTGACGGGTCGATCACGCTGGGCCAGCTTGCTGCCATCCTGGTCAGAGGCTTGGGAATAAAAGCCGCTCCAACCGGACCGAATGAAGCCTGGTACACCGGCTATATGCAGGCAGCCCAAACGCAGGGCATCGATTTTGGAGGCAAAGCCGGAGATGAGGCTGCAACCCGGGAAGATTTTATCAAAGCCTCCTATCAGGCTCACCAAGCATACCAATTGCAATTGAATGCAGCCAAAGCCGGGAAGGTCTCTGTTGTTTCGGCGGAAGCGACCGATTACAACAAGGTGAAGGTACAGTTGAACCGGCAAGTGGATCCGGATACGGCTACACTGGTCTTAACAAAGGACGGTGTGGAAGTGGCGGCGACGGTTGCATATACAGAGGGGCACCCCTCCGCCGTTCTTACATTGAAGGAAGGCAAGCTTACCGCGGGCCGGTACAAGGTGACGCTGGGAGGATTGAGGGAAGAGGATGTGGAGCAAATCGAGGCGGAATTTACAGCGGACAACGAAACCGTAACAAGCATTGAATTTGTTACGGAAAGTGAAATGCTGGCCAAATCGCGCTATGCCTCGATTCGGTTAAAGGCGATCAATCAGTATGGGCAAAAAGCTTCCTTCTCGCCCGCTTCGTTCTCCTATACGGTAAATGACAGTTCGGCGCTGCATCCGAGATTGGACAAAACACCGGATGGGGATTTGAGGCTCACCCTGGATACGCTGACGTACCATTTGAATTCGCGATCCACTCTTATACAAGTTAATCTCCGGCATAACGATACGAATATCGCCGTGCAAAAAAGCTTTACTATAGGCGCCGAGCCGGTGGTGACGACGCTGAAGGCGGGTGAGGTTTCCTATTCGGACAGCCGGACGGCGATTAAGACAAAGGGACAGAAGGCCGTATTCGATTTGATTCCATATGACCAGTATGGGAATGTGCTGGGATTTAACGCCCTGCGCGAAGCGCTTCAAGCCGGCCAGGGGACGGCGAATCTGAAGGATGCCGTAAGTCTTCACTTTCATCCCGGAACGGCGAATTTCCGTTATGATATTGTGGATGAACGGGGAGACGATACGATTCAGGCGCACGTCACTCTTATTGAGGACATCCTTCTTGCAGCGGATTATACAGCCAGCGTATACGTTCAGGGAGGCTCGGCTTCGGTTACAATTGCCGTTCAAGCCTATGCCAAAGCGGTTTCCATTGAATTCGGCGATATGAACAAAGTGATCGCTAATGGAGACACGAACGTCTACATTCCGGTTACAGCCTATGACGAGTCCGGAGCCAAGCTGAGTCTCGAAGATTTGACCAGCGACGCTTTCGCCGATCGGGTCAGGATCACTGTAATCGGTGCTCAGGCCGATCGGCGGGACGGTTCATTAGGCACGGGTGCGGTGATTGAGAAGGCCGGCAAGAACAAAGGCAGCATTTGGCTCACTTCAATTACCGCTCCGGCCAACGGTAAAATCCGTCTTACCGCCGATATCATGGATCAAGGAAAGACCGCTTCATTTTTCCGTGAGTATGCCGTACAGAATGCCCGCATTCCTGCTGGTTTTAAAGAAGTAAAGGCGCCTGCAAGTGAGATTGTTCCTGGAAGCTATACCAAATTCACTTATACCGTGGTCGATCAATATGGAGAAGAACTGGACGCGGCCAACAATGTGGCTATGGGTAAAATCGTGGCCAGCGGAGGCGACGTGTACTCCATCCGGCTTGATCCGGGCTCGACGTTTACGGATACCGTTACAGAGACCACTTATGGATTGACATTGGATAAAGATCCGGCCAAGGGACATGCCAATCGTCCGGCTTTCGAATATACCGGAGCTGAATTTGAAACGTTCAACGACGGATTCCGTTTTTACGCACCTCCTGGGCAAGAGGGTGGTTCATACACCTTTTCGGCTCAATTGCTGAAGAATGGAACAGAAATATCCCGTGCAACCAGAACGGTGCAGATCAAAAGAACGAATGATCTCACCTATTCCCTGGATGCCGTACCGGCTTTATACCGCCCCGGCAGCATCGTTCCCGCGGCTTATCAGGATGCGCATCTCGACCCTGCCCAGAGCCTGTTTGCCAGAAAGCTGTCTTTTACGATTAAAAACGCCCGGGGAGAACAGATCTATTTCGTTAACGGTTTTAGCCAGAGCGCTGCCGCTTCCGATACACAGATCGTAAAAACAGCCGTTAAAAACGGCAACGTTTATGTTCTTGGCAGTAAAGCGGGTAAAACGAATATCAGTGTAGTATACACAACGGTAAAAAATGAACAAAAAATAGCAAACGTAGAGGTTAACGTTAAGGATGACCCGCTTTCCGTCAGTTCTTTTACGGCGGATAACGAAACGGCTGTACTAACGCTGCCGTCCGGCGGCTCGGTGACGGAAAATGTCTACACCTTAATGGGCCTCTCTTTTAAAGACAATTATGGCATCGGCTATAAAGGAAGCAATACGGTGAATTATAACTACGCCTTCGGCAACTCATTCGGCGTAGACTATATAAAGCCAATGAATCCTGGCGCTCCATTAGGGACAGTGAGCATCGATGCAGAAGGACGGGTAACCGTCACAGGCAACGTCGGCCGATTTGATCTTATCGCTTATAAAGGAAGCTCGGCGGAAGTGAGAACCAGAGTGACGGTTGTGACCGCTCCTTAACCGTTATTCATCATTATTATAAGACGAAAGACCCTCACCAAAGAGGGTCTTTTTCGGCTTTCAGAAACTTTCCCGGGAAATACTGTTTCTTTTGAACTAAAATGGAAATAAAAAATGGGAAAATAAGACTAAAAAAATGTAAAATTTTGTTGTAGCTTTGATCTTACGATGGTAATATATACATGCTACTATTACTTAAGGAGGAACTATGGGTGAGACGAATGAAGTATGTATCCAAAGCGATCTTACTCCTGTTATGCGTGCTCATCGCATTACCGGGCTTCGTGATCGCAGCACCAGCTTCGGCGCCTTCCGACATTAACAAGCATTGGGCCGAGAAAGAAATGAGGCAATGGATCGACAAGGGTTTATTGTCAGGTTATTCGGATGGAACTTATAAGCCGGATCAGAGTATCAGCAGAGCGGAATTTTTTACTTTAGTTAATCGCTCTTTCCACTTTAGCCAGGAAGCTTCCGTATCCTTCACGGACCTTAGTGCTTCGCATTGGGCCGTATCTGAAATAGCCCGTGCTCAAGCGGCGGGATATGTTAGCGGTTACCCGGATGGAACAATTCATCCTGATCAACAAATCAGTCGTGAAGAAGCAGCAGTCGTGCTGAAGAATGTGCTTAAACTGCAAGAAAATGCTGCGGGTGCCGAAACATTCAAAGATGCGGCGCAATTTGCCGGCTGGAGCAAGGGTTCCATTGGTGCACTTGCTGCCAAAGGGTACTTATCCGGATATGAAGATGGAACATTCAAGCCCAACAACGCTATGACGCGAGCAGAAATTGTCGTACTGTTGGATCGGATTCAGTCTAACGCGATTCCTGTCGTGACCTACGATCACAAGGGTACATTTGGTCCTGCAACAGGTGTAGAGACGATCCGCGGAAATGTAGTCATCAGCGCTCAAGGGGTTACTTTGAGAAATACGGTCATTGAAGGCAATCTTCTATTAGCTGAATCGATCGGTGAAGGGGATGTCTTCTTAAAGAATGTAACGGTGAAAGGTATTACCACCGTCAATGGCGGTGGTGCCAACTCGGTACATATTGAAGATTCCGTGCTGCTTACCGTCATTGTAAATAAAGCAGACGGCAGCGTTCGTATCGTGGCAGAAGGAGCTACCAGCGTACAGCAATTCACGGTACAGTCGAGTGCTTTGCTGGAAGCAAGAGGGACGAGCACGATTACCGATGTCATTCTTTCCAGTGTGCTGCCCCCTCATGCTCAGGTAACTTTAGCTGGGCAATTCAATACAGTGGATGTGCAGGCCACCAGCGTACGGGTAAGCCTGACTGAGGGTTCGATCCAGCAGCTTACCGTTGCCCGGGAAGCAGGCAATTCGACAATAAATGTTGGAACGGGCGCATCCATCGCCGAATTGATTTTGAATGCGGCAGCTTCCGTAACAGGGAACGGGACAATAGAACGTGCCGCCGTGAATGCGAACGGCTCGACTTTTGAACGTACTCCTTCCAATATCACCACAGGGAACGGAATAAGTGTAGGCAGTACTTCCGGCGGTGGTGCATCAGGCGGCGGCAGTTCTTCCAGTGACGATGACAGTTCTTCCGGCGATGATGACAGTTCCAATGACGATGATAGTTCTTCTGACGATGATACTGTGACAGAAACGGTATACGGTTTTGAAGGAAGAATTGTCGATGTTCAGAATCAACCCGTTGCCGGGATGACGATTCATTTCCGGAGAGGACTGGATAATAAGGACGGTACCATCGTCGCTACGGTTGTCACCGATAGCAACGGCCGTTATTCTGTTGATTTACCGCCGGGGATTTATACGGGTGAGCTTTCTAAACCAGGGTTTATTACCACCTATCTCGTTGGAGTTTCAGCAAGTAACGTGCGTAACACCAATGAGAATGCAACGGCTATTCGTGTAGCGGCAGCCCATGAAATTCGTATTGTATTAACCTGGGGTGAACGGCCTCGGGATCTTGATTCGCATCTTGTAGGTCCAATACCGAATGGAGGGGTTTTCCATACTTGGTATGCGGATAGAATTCATTCCGTATCCGGCGCTGTATACGCAGATCTGGACCATGACGATGTTACTTCTTATGGTCCTGAAACGACGACCATTCGTCAATTGGTAGACGGTACTTATCGTTTTTATGTGCATAATTTTTCCGGTGAAACGAATATGAGGGAATCGGGAGCTCATATTGAGGTATACGTGGGGGCTACGACAACGCCTGCAAAAACTTACGATATTCCAACCGGAGCAGGCTCAGAGCTTTATTGGACTGTGTTTGAAATGAATGTGTCTAACGGCTTGATCAGCTCGTTCACAGATATTAATCAGTTTTATGCAAATGAAAGTGCTGCACAAGGCCATCTTGCTAACGGAATCGGCAATACTGCGATAACATCCGCAGTATATAGCATTGATCAGAATGTGCGCGAAATTCTGGTGCCGGCAAATACGCCGGTAGAGAGCTTCAAGGCAGGACTTTCCGTTTCGCCGGGAACATCGTTAGAGGTGTACCAATCCGATGGAACTACGGTTCGTACAGGCTTTGTTATGAATGGAGATAAAGTGATCGCAAGATCTTTTGACGGTCTTTCATCCCGGACGTATACGGTTTCTATTATAAACACACCTACGGTTACATCTCTTACTTACTCGCCTGCAGGTCCGATTGTTTTTTATGATTTGACACCGTTAGGTGTGACGGTAAGTGCAGCCGGATGGGACGGAACGGTAACCGACGTGACTTATGATGCTAATATGGTTTATATATCCCAAAATCTGAACATTGCTGCTGTAGCTCCCAATGGTGTCATCACACCCGGTGCCTCCGGATCGACAGTGATTAGCGCGGTATATGGGGGAATGACGTTAGAAATCCCGGTTACGGTGATTCTCGCCCCTGCCTTAACTCAAAACGGATCGACATTGGAATCGTCAGGTTTAATCTCAGGCGCTGAAGTGCGCGTATACGATGCAAGCAATAATACGGTCATCGGCAGTACCTATACTGTAGGACACAATGGTGCGGTAAGTATACCTTCTTTACCAGCAGGCTCTTATTACATTGTTCAGTCCTATCAAGGCTTTACAAGCCGCCTATCGAATACAATAACGATAACTAATTGAATTGATTTGAAAACCGCCTCTGTGAAGTTGAAATCAGGTAACCGCAGAGACGGCTATGTTGACGGGGGGGGGGCCAAAAAGTCACTGAGGTGACGGGGATACCCCCTTTTTTAATTTTGTAAAACAAAAAGAAGCCAAACCTTGGTAAAATGGAAGTGACGAGCAACCATTCAAAGGAGGGCTTCTTTTGTACATTCAATATAACATGGATCAACTCTGTCTGCCAATGGAGCAACAAACGGAAAGCGGCTATGAGGTTCGTCTGCGCCACTACCGGAGTCGGGAGTGTACAGGCTGTCCTTTGAAGGATGCCTGCACGAAAGCCAAAGGGAACCGGGAAATCCGGGTGAGTCTCAAGTACCTTCGCTACAAGCGGCAGACGCGGGAAAAGCTGCGAAGTGAGGAAGGCTACGCGTTGTCAGTTCGACGTATGATCGAACCGGAGAGTGTGTTCGGACAAATGAAAAATAACCGGAACTTCCGGCGTCCTGACTTCGCGGCTTGCCCAAAGTGAGCCTGGAGGTCGGGTGGCTTTCCCTTGCCCATAATTTATTAAAGTGGGCGGCGATGAACCAAAAAGGTCGAGTAAGAGAGCAACTTATGGGACGGCCCCGTATTTGCGAATACAATAGATTAGCACTAAAATATGTAGATATACTGCTGCATGCATAACGAGAGGAGACTCATCCTGTGAAAACGATAAGCTTTGTCCAGCCTGACCCTCAGAGCTGGTTGGAGAAATTTCATTTTTCCATTCCGATTAAAGTCCGCTATTGTGAGACGGATCTGCTCGGACATGTGAATAATGTCAGCTACTTTATGTATTTCGAGCAGGGACGCATCGAGTATTTTGAACATCTCGCATTGACGGAGGATCTGTTCAACGATAAAACGGTATCGGTCGTTGCCAACCTGGAATGCCAGTATCTGGCGTCAATTTACTTGAGGGACCCCTTGAAGCTCCATATAAGAACAGCCAATATAGGACGATCTTCTCTGGATCTGGAATACGCCTTGGCCGTGAATGGCCAGTTGAGAGCAGCCGGAAGAGGGACGATTGTGCTCGTGGATACAAACAGCGGGAAAAGTACGCCGATACCCGATGCAGCCCGCGAAGCCATTCGATCATTCGAAGAACGATCCATAGAACAGAATAGAATGGGGAGCAGGTCTTGAAAAGATTTAAAAAAGTATATATCGAAATTACAAGCGTATGCAACCTGGCCTGCTCCTTTTGCCCGCAAACGAGCCGAAAGGCTAATTTTATCAGGCCGGACACCTTTAATGACATATTGGATCAGGTCAAGCCGCATACGAATCATATTTATCTTCACGTCAAAGGCGAGCCGCTTCTTCATCCCAAAATTGATGAGCTGCTCGACGCATGCCACGCCAAAGGCTTTAAGGTCAATATAACGACGAACGGAACGCTGATTCATAAAGCCGGGCATAAAATCCTCGGAAAACCGGCGCTGCGCCAAATGAACTTCTCGCTTCACAGCTTTGACGGGCATGAGGGGTCGACGAACCGGGAAGAATACTTAGCCAACATTTTTTCGTTTGTCCGGGAAGCGGTCGAGCATAAGGTGATTATTTCGTTCAGGCTGTGGAATTTGGATAAAGATAATGCCACCAACCTGGAGAAGAGCAGAAACCGGGAAACGCTGGCCATGCTGGAGAAAGAGTTTAACCTGGACTTCAAAATTGAGGAAAAAGTCGTACCGGGCAGCGGGGTCAAAATTGCAGATCGCATTTATTTGAATCAGGATCATGAATTTCAATGGCCGAGCTTGCAAGCGCCTGAGGATGACGGTAAGGGCTTCTGTCACGCGCTTCGGAGCCATGCCGCGATTCTGGTTGACGGAACCGTCGTGCCCTGCTGTCTGGATGGAGAAGGCGTGATTAATCTAGGGAATATCCATAGCCGTTCTTTCTCTGAAATTGTAGAAGGTGAAAGAGCGAACAATCTTTTCTATGGATTTTCCAGGAGAGAGGCTGTTGAAGAATTATGCAGGAAGTGCGGCTATAGGCAAAGATTCGGTGCATAGGTTTCATGGCTGTTCGGCTGTGGGGCACCCTCCTGCCGAAATGAATAAATCCCTCCGCAAGAACGGAGGGACGGGCCCGTGAATTTAATCCAAAACGGCAAACTTGATGCACACGGGCTTGGACACTTCCAGTACACTTCCGGCAGGAAGAAGCTTGCCGGTGCTTGCATCTCTGCTGAATGTGACAATATTGTTGGAATCCCGGTTGGCGGCGAGCAGAAAGCGTCCGTCCGGCGACAGTGCAAAGTTGCGGGGATGCCTGCCCAGCGTGGAGGCGTGCTCCACTAAAGTGAGCTTGCCTGTTAACGGATCGATGGCGTATACCGCAATGCTGTCATGTCCGCGGTTGGAGCCGTACAGAAAACGGCCGTCGGGGGAAATATGAATATCCGCACATGCGTTTTCTCCCTTATAGGAGTCAGGCAGAGTAGACACCGTTTGAATTTCACTCAATTCCCCTTGTTCCTCATTATAGAAGAACGCGGTAATGGTGGCATTCAGCTCATTAATCACGTAGCCGTAAGGCAATGACGGATGAAAGGCAAAGTGCCGCGGACCGGATCCGGGCGCAACCCCGACTTCCCCATGAGGAATCAACCGTTGGCTGGGAAGATCCAGCCTGTAGATCAAGATTCGATCCAGGCCCAGATCGGAAGCGACGGCAAAGCGATTGGAACGGTCGAGAAAAACGGAATGCGCACGCGGCTGGTTCTGCACGGGAAGAATGCTGGAGCCCCGATGCTGGTGGATATCCGTTGTCGCACCGATGCTTCCGTCCTCCAGAAGCGGGGACAGCCCGATCATGCCGCCATGGTAGCTGGATACGATGACACATTGGCGGGAATGATCCAGGGTGATATGGCAGGTAGGCGCCGGTACGGTGTTTTCCTTATTTACCAAGGTTAATTTGACGCTTGCCGGATCGAAATGAAAAGCGGCGGCGGCTCCGCGGCGCTGACCGCTGGAATCCGTTCCTTCCGTTATGGCGTACAGCTTCTTTCCGGCAGGATCGACATCGAGAAAAGTCGGGTTTTGAAGGCCGTCGGCTTGATCGACGATTTCGAGACTTCCGGTTTCCGTGTCGAACCGGCAGGCATATAATCCGGGACCGGACGAATCCGCGTAGGATCCCAGGAAAGCAAGCACCTTCTTTTTTTTCTCCATTAACCATCATTCCTTTTTTTCCATTAAAGTCATAAACACATTATCGCAAATCCGCTGCCCGCAGGCAAATGAGATCTCAAATGCAAAAAATAGGAACGATGTGGCTTCAATGACTTGGAGAACGCGCCTCCATATAGAATACATACAGAAATTTTCGAATATTCAACTTGGAGGACGACGTCTTGCTGTCTTCCTCCAGTTCTCGCATCCTGTTGCGCACCTCCTGAAAATCGAATAAACGGGAGGCAAAATATTCGAAAGTCGGGTTTCCGTAATCGTTTAATCCCAAAGATGAAAGATGGGTAAGAGATTGCAGCGCCAGCCGGCGTACCCGCTGCTCCAGCGCGCGCACGTCCTTGAGCATGCTTGCATCCGGATGCTGGCTGTTCTTCTTGGCAACCTGCTCATAAATGGTTTTGAGCGGCGGCAAATCGGGCAGCATATTCCCGTCTTGTTCCTGCTCTTTCAACCAACCGACAATATGGATAAGGTCAGAGGCACCCGCTTCTCCGGCGATGCCCAATAGCGGCAATAAGGATCTGGCCTGTTCTTCGATGGATTTTTCCTTCCGCTCGGCCGTTTTTCCTTTGGAATCCGCAATGCCAGATGTCTCCAATAAACTCAGCGATTGACGGATGGTTTGCATGGATTTTTCCAATAATAAATGATCCGATACACGTCTTAAGACGGCAAGAACCTCCAGGCGGTTAATCGGCTTTTGGATGAAGGTATCGACTCCTTGCTGGTAAGCCTCCCCGATCATTTCCTTATTCTCTACCTGTGAAATCATGATAAACCTGCCCTCGTAGCCTTCTTCCCTAAGCGCTTTGACGGTTTCAATCCCGTCGCGGCCAGGCATCAATAAATCGATGATCACGATTTGAGCATCCCGAATGTCTTCTCTGGATGTTTGCGCTCCGTCATCTGATTCGCCGGTGACCTCTCCGAGGCCGCTTTCTCTAATGATCCGGGAAATCATTTTTCGGACGGCAGGGTCGTCATCCACCAGATAAAATTTCAGCATGATCGGCCTCCTCCCTTTGTATTAAACGTTCCGACGGAATCCGGACTTCAAACCTTGTTTGACCCGGTACGCTGTATACGCTTATGTTCCCCCCGAGCAAACGGACAATATCCGCCGCGTGCGAAAGACCAATACCGGTTGACGAGTTCCCTTCGTCGTCGAATTTGGTCGTATAGCCGGGGTGAAAGATTAAGTCCAACTCATCGTGAGAGATGCCGGGACCGTTGTCTGTCACGTAGAATACGACGGAATCGAATTCGAGATCGACCCGGAGTTCAATCCGTCCCTGGGACTCAATGGCCTCGACCGCATTGGATACGATATTGTTCAGTACGGAAAGAAGCGGATAAATCTCATCGGTAGAAAGATTTACGTCGCATCGGTTATCCAGTTCGATGGTTTTACCCAGCAGCAGGCTGTAGTTTTTATTGGCCCTCGCTACCATCGAGCAAAGAAACGAAATGGGGATGCGCTTGGACAGCATCCGTTCCTGCTGAATGATTTTGGATAAGCCGGATAGAATGCGCTGGGAATCCTTCTTGAGTTCATGCACGTTCTCCGCGATATGGAGCGCTTGCGCCGCATGAGGAGGAGAAAGAATTTTTAGCTCCTTGGATAAGCGGTAGCTCTCCCGGGTGATGTCCTCAATATGGGACATCGATTTGCGAAGATAAAAGGCTTCTTCAAATAAATCCGAATTAATGAGCATTAACCGCTCCAATTCCTGCCGCCGCTGCTCTCCCTGGGCCCTCACCTGCCGAATGGCCAGCATATTGCAGAGTCCGACGACAAAGAAGCTGCGAAGCAAGCCGATCAGCACAATCATCAAAACCCCATGGATCGTTATCATGGTTGGCGAGCCCGACACCATACGAATCAGCAGCTCCGCTCCATTGGACGCGATATCCGCAAACGCACCGTAAAAACCGACCTTCAACGGATATTCCACGTTAGTTTTTATTTTTAGCAGGGAGATGATCACCGCAAACGTAACATAATAAAAAAATACAGGCATATGCTGCACGATGCCTTCGGTCCAAGGAATACCGTACAGCGAAGCATCCATCACAATCCGAAAAAAGACGATAAACAAACCTGCCGATAAGCCTGTTGCAAGGACGGGAACGGAAAACCACAATAATCCGAAGAAATACGCCGCGATACCAAGTGAAAATCGGAAATCCCCGCCGAATGGGATCATTTTCACCTCTCCCAGCAGCGCCGTCGACAGAAGTATGACGACCCAGATGAACAATCTGTGATCCCGCATCTTGATTCGCCGCTCCTTTCTGCTCCGGATACCAAAAATACTCCCTCTTCCTATGGTACAGGAAGAAAGAGCATTTTGTCGCGTGGGAAAAGATTCATAATTTTAGGCCTGTTTATTTTCGAGCCTGTGCGATGCGATAGAAAGCAGGTAATTGACTGCAAAATAGAGCAAAGCTGCAAACAGGAACGTCGGTATGACGTAATTGATATTGTGACCGTTAATGATCTGCACGTGGTTCATCAGCTCCGGCAGCGCAATCACCACCGCTAAAGACGTATCCTTCAGCAGCGAGATAAATTGGCTGACCATAGGTGGCACCATCCGGCGAAGAGCGATCGGAAGAACAATATATCTTAACGTTTGCGTCGCTGTCAATCCGGAGGAACGGCCAGCTTCGATGAGCCCTTTTTCGACCGAATTCAACCCGCTTCGCACGATCTCGGAGATCATGGCCGATTCAAAAATCACCAGAGCGACGACGGCCGCTGTAAACTTATCCAGCTTGATGCCGACCTCCGGCAGAGCGAAGTAGGTAAAAAAGATGATCAAAAGCAGCGGCAGGTTGCGGATGGTCTCGACCAGGACCGCGAATACTTTGCCTAATACAGGTACCTTGGCGTACCGAACGGTGCCCACAAGAATACTGATGACAAAACTGATCGCAATGGAGAGGATTGCCACCTCAATCGTGAGCAGAAAGCCTTGCAGCATAAATTGTATATTGACAGGGGACAATGCACCTATAAAATCCATTACGCTTCCCCTCCTTTAATTCCCCGCGTACCTGCGTTCCAGATATCGCACGCCGTAGCTGAGTGGAATGGTCAAAATCAAGTAAAATAACGCAGCAAAGATATAGGAGCTGAACGTATCGAAGGTATCCGAATTAATCAAATCGGCTTGATACATGAGATCCGACGCGGACAAAACCGTAAAGATCGAAGAGTTTTTCACCAGGTTCAAAAACTGGTTGCCGAGCGGCGGAATCACTATTTTAATGGCCTGCGGCAAGATGATGTGCCACATGGCTTGAAGGTAGGTTAAGCCGGATGAGCGTGCGGCTTCCATCTGACCTTTAGGCACCGTCTGAATACCGGCGCGAATCGCTTCCGCGATAAAGGCGGAGGTATATACGGTTAAGGCAACCAATCCGGTCACGAACGGAACCAGGACAACGCCCGTCAGGATTGGAAGTCCGACCAGAACGAAAAAAGCAATCAGCAGCAAAGGAATATTCCGAATAAATTCAACATAGGCCGTGCCGAACCATTGAAGCGGCTTAAAAGGGGTAATTCGAAACACCGCAATCACCGTGCCGAGAATAAAACTGGCAATGAGGGATATCACGCTTGCTGCGACGGTTCCGCCGAAGCCGATCATGTAGCGGTCTATATTGTCGGTCAGGACCGTAAAATCAATAAACATATCCCTAAGTTCCCTCCTTACATCCCGTTTGAAAGCATAGAGGAGACCAGCGGCTTGCGCTCATCCCCTCGGCTTTTATTACTTCGTCGGTTTTTTGCCGATCCATTTCTCGTAAATGGCATCGTATTGACCGTTTTCCTTCAATTCCTTCAAGGTTTCGTTCACCAGGTTCACAAACTCGGTATCGCCTTTACGGATACCAATGCCGTACGGCTCTTCCGTGAACGTTTCGTCCAATACCTTGAAGTTCGGATCCTGCTTTGCCATACCGAACAGAAGAGCGTTATCGGTCGTCAATGCGTCGCCTTGGCCGGCTTTCAATGCAGTAAACGCTTCGGCGTAGTTTTCGAATTCAAGCACTTGCGCGTCCGGCGCCGCCTCGCGAACGTTTTTGGTGGACGTGGAGCCTTTTGCCGTAAGCACCTTGGAAGCTTTCGTCAGATCCTTGACCGATGTAATTGGACTGTTAGCCGGAACAAGAAGCGATTGCCCCGCTGTGAAATAGACGTCGGAGAAATCGATCTCCTGCTTGCGCTCCTCCGTAATCGTCATCGTCGCCACGATCATATCGATTTCGCCGTTTTTCAGCATGGGAATCCGCGTTTTGGAGGTCACTTCCTTAAGCTCGATCGCGTTCTCGTCACCAAGCACTTTCTTGGCTATGGCTTTCGCGATATCGATGTCCAAGCCTTGAACCTGGCCGGTAGACGGATCTTTTAATCCGAACAAATTCAGGTCATACTTCACACCGGCGATAACTTTGCCCTGCTCTTTGATTTTCGCGATCGTTCCTTGCGCTTCCTGGTCAGACGGCTTGCTACAGGCTGCCAAAGTGCCCATGGCCAATACGGCGGTTAAAGCAATACTCATCATTTTACCCCAACGTTTCATTGCGAACCTCTCCTTTACCTGAATTAGTGATTTAAGATACGGCTGAGGAATAAGCGTGCCCGTTCTTCGCGCGGGTTGGCAAAAAACTCAGCCGGCGGTGCTTCTTCAATAATTTGACCCTGGTCCATAAACACGACCCGGTCGGCGACTTCTTTGGCGAATCCCATTTCGTGGGTGACCACGACCATGGTCATGCCTTCGCGCGCCAGCTTTTTCATCACGTCGAGGACTTCCCCGATGGTTTCCGGATCGAGTGCCGACGTCGGTTCGTCGAACAGCATGATTTTCGGTTTCATCGAAAGACCGCGCGCAATGGCGACACGCTGCTGCTGGCCGCCGGACAGCTGAGACGGATACGAATTCGCTTTATCGGGTATACCGACTTTCTCAAGGTAAAACATGGCGGTCTTTTCCGCTTCCTCTTTGGATATCCCGTTTACTTTCATGGGAGCGAGAGTAATATTTTCAAGTACGGTTTTATGCGGGTATAAGTTAAAATGCTGGAACACCATTCCGATGTTCCGGCGCAATTTATTGATGTCCGTCGACTTGTCATTGATTCTAACACCGTCGACAATCAATTCGCCGTCTGTGATCGTTTCCAATCGGTTGATGCAGCGAACCATCGTGCTTTTCCCGGAACCGGAAGGACCAATGACAACAACGACTTCGCCTTGTTTTATCGATAGGTTAATATCCTTCAGCACATGAAATTGGCCGTAATGTTTATTGACCTGATGGAAATGTATCATCGGGCTCCCCCTTCTTTTGTCAGGATTGTTTACGTGAATGAAATCATGGTATTCCTCAAACAACCGAAAACGACCGGATCCGACAGAAACGATTCAAAAAAAATGAACATTATTTTCTTTACCATGTCCTAAAGGGAAAAGAATGGGTAAACAGGAAAAAGGGAATAGTATTCATTGAATCTCAAGAATAAGGGGAAATTCGTGATGAAGCTAACGCCGGAGCAGCGAATCCAATTGCATGGCTTTAATAATCTTACCAAATCGTTAAGCTTTAATATGTATGACATTTGCTATACGGAAACAAAAGAAGAACGCGAAGCTTACCTGAAATATATAGATGAACAATATAATGCCGACCGATTGACCAGCATTCTCAAGGACGTATCCGATATTATAGGCGCGCACGTCTTGAATATCGCAAAGCAGGATTATATCCCCCAGGGCTCCAGTGTGACTTTGCTGATTTCGGAGGGACCGGTGGAAGAAGCCCCGACGGAATCGTTCGAGGAATCGCCCGGACCTCTCCCGGCAACGGTCGTCATGCAGCTGGACAAAAGCCATATTACGGTTCATACGTATCCCGAATACCATCCGGATGAAGGGATCAGTACGTTTAGGGCGGACATCGACGTGTCTACCTGCGGGGAAATTTCGCCGCTCAAAGCGCTGAATTATTTGATTCATTCGTTTGATACGGACATTATGACGATCGATTACCGGGTTCGCGGCTTCACGAGAGATATCAACGGCCACAAATTATTCGTCGATCACGAGATCAGCTCCATCCAAAATTACATTCCGGAGGAAATCAAAAGCTTATATGACATGATTGACGTCAATGTATATCAGGAAAATATTTTCCATACGAAATGCAAGCTCAAAGCATTTGATTTGAACAATTATTTGTTTGGATATACGAAAGACAAGCTGAGTCCGGAGAAGCAAAAGGACATAACGGAAAGCTTGAATATGGAGATGGACGAAATATTTTACGGGAAAAATATGTACTGAGGCAGAACGGGAAAAGCGATCGTTTTCCATCCGGATCACGGATATTGGATGAAAACGATCTTTTGGTGTCTTTCCTGTTTCTAACCATTCGTAGTACCCGTACAGGATTGTTTTTTTACGTTTCATACCCTTTTTTTAACGATTCGCGCGCGTTTTTCACTATAATCAGCAAATCCGTGTATAATCGGTATAAAGCGCTTTCAATATTGGTTAAGGGGCTGGTTTCATGACAGAACGCCAACTTGTCGAAACGATTCCAAGTGTGAAAGGGAGGTATAATCTGCAATCCTACGAATCCGCTTACAGTACGTTTCGCTGGGACGAAATCAAGACTCAATTTACTTGGCATCAAACAGGCAATTGCAATTTGGCCTACGAGGCGATCGACCGCCATGCGCAAGGGTCTCTAAAGAATAAAACGGCCTTAATTTATGAGGATGACGCGCGTAAGGAAAAATATACATTCGAGCAGCTCAGCCAAATCTCCAACCGGTTCGGTAATTTGCTGCTGAAGCTGGGCATTGGTCAAGGAGACCGTGTCTTTTTCTTCATGCCGAGGAACCCGGAGATTTATACGGGTATCATAGGAACGATCAAGATCGGCGCAATCGTCGGCCCTTTGTTCGAAGCCTTTATGGAAGGGGCTGTACTGGACCGGCTCGCCGATGCCGAAGCAGTGGCCATTGTCACAACCTCCGCGTTGAAGCAGCGTATTCCGCGCGATAAGCTCCCGCACTTGAAATATGTCATTGTTGTCGATGAACAGGAGCAATGGCTTCCGGGAGAAATCGATTACCGTCAGGAGATGGCGGAAGCGTCCGACGAATTGGACATTGCATGGGTTGATCTTGAACATCCCTTCATATTGCACTATACATCCGGATCGACGGGCAAGCCCAAAGGCGTGCTCCACGTTCACGGAGCCATGATCCAGCATTACATTACCGGCAAATGGGTGCTGGACCTGCAGGATGACGATATTTACTGGTGTACTGGCGATCCAGGGTGGGTGACCGGAACCACATACGGTATATTTGCCCCATGGTTGAACGGGGCGACCAATCTGATCCGCGGCGGACGATTTTCTCCCGAGCGCTGGTATCAGACGATTGAGGATTACAAGGTTACGGTTTGGTACAGCGCGCCGACGGCGTTTCGGATGCTGATGTCTGCGGGCGATGAAGTGGCAAGAAAGTCCGATTTATCCACGCTTCGTCATGTGCTTTCCGTGGGCGAACCGCTAAACCCCGAAGTGATCCGCTGGGGAATGAAAGTATTCGGCAAACGAATTCACGATACATGGTGGATGACGGAAACCGGTGCGCATATGATTGTTAATTTCCCATGTATGGATATGCGTCCGGGATCGATGGGCAAGCCGTTCCCGGGCATTCAAGCGGCGATTGTCGATGACCAGGGCAATGAACTGCCGCCGTATCGCCTGGGCAATCTGGCCATCCGTACCCCGTGGCCGTCCATGATGCGCAAGATTTGGAACAACCCGGCCAAATATGAAGAGTATTTCCGTTTGAAGGGCTGGTACATTTCAGGCGACTCCGCTTACCGTGACGAAGACGGTTACTTCTGGTTCCAAGGCCGCGTGGACGATGTGATCAACACATCGGGCGAAAGGGTCGGTCCGTTCGATGTGGAAAGCAAACTCGTGGAGCATCCCGCTGTGGCGGAAGCGGGCGTGATCGGTAAGCCCGATCCGATTCGCGGCGAGATCATCAAAGCATTCATCTCTTTGCGCGAGGGTTATCGCGAAACGCCGGAGCTGCTGGAGGAAATTCGTTTATTTGTGCGCAACGGGCTTTCCGCACATTCGGCCCCACGGGAAATCGAGGTGGTAGGCAAGCTGCCCAAGACAAGATCCGGCAAAATCATGCGCAGGGTGTTGAAGGCTCAGGAGTTAGGCCTTCCGACAGGAGATCTTTCCACTATTGAGGATTAATGCGATGTTTGGGCTGTTCCCGAAGCGGATGTATGCTTTGGGATTCGCCCTTTTTTCTTATGGACCGCAAAATAAATGCTAAATTTATCCATATCCACATCCGATAACAGGTATAGGGATTATGGCTTCATCTATTATAGCGCTGGCAAAGCGAAGGGGGCATTCCATGTGAAAATACCTAAACAGCTGGAACATCGCGCATTAGCCAAAGTACAATCCATGGCGGCAGAGATCGGCAAGCTTTTGGAGGGACATGATTTGTCCGAAAGGTCGGAAGAAATTCGGGCGCTGCTCGACAATGGTCTTCAGCATGACGAATACTTTTTGCTCGTAGAGCATCAGGGTCTTTCCGTCCTGCATACCAATCGGCTCCGGGAGGGCACGATCTTCAACGACACCGTCGGCCTGGCGGCCGCTCAAACGAGCGAACCGTTAACCCAGATTTACCACCGGAATACAGGAGAGGTCTTATTGGATGCAGCGGTTCCGGTGAACATTCCCGGAAGGAAGGATTCGCCGTATAATTTGCGGTTAGGCGTAGTTGTGCAGTCTTTATCGTTTCGGACCCTGTTTTATAGCTTATTCGGCATTCCTCTGCTCATCGGATTGGGCGGACTTTGGTTGGCCGATTCGGCGGGCGAACGCGTATGGCTGAGTTTGCTGTTGTTGGCGTCATTCTTGCTTGTAAGCGTTTACTTACAACAAACCGTTTTTCAGGGAATAAAAAACTGGACGGAAAGGATGAAGGCGATCTCTTCAGGCAAGCTCATGCCCGTTCCGGCAGGCTCCAGGCGCAATGAGCTCGGGCAGGTTTCATTTGAAATTAACAAAATTGTCATCGGCATGAGAACGATTTTGTCGGAGATGAAGGAGGTTTCAGCGACCGTCAATACCATCGGCTCCGAACAGGCGGATGAACTTCGCCGGCTTCTTTCCTCGGCCGAGCAGCTGTCGGCAAGTATGCAGGAAGTGAGCGCGGGAGCAACCGACCAGCTGGAGCTCATAGAACAAAACAGCAGCTTGATGAACCAGATTCAAGAGCTGGTCAGCCGGGCCGGTCAAGAATTGGAGCTTTCCGGCAGGATATCCGAGGAGGCACGGGCGTCCTCTCATATGGGACTGGAGAAAACATTGGAGATGCGCAAGGAAATGAATGATTTGCATGAAACGAGCAAGCAGAGTGTTTCATCTATGGAAGAGCTGGAGCGGCAATCGCAAGAAATGAGAGAGTTCATAACTTACATACGGGAAATCGCCGAACAGACGAATTTGTTGGCGTTGAACGCGGCGATTGAAGCGGCAAGAGCCGGGGAAGAGGGCAGGGGATTTGGGGTGGTAGCCGATGAAGTGCGCAAGCTTGCCGCTACATCCAATGAGGTGGCGGATCGCGCGATAGAGCTGACGCATAATATGGCGCTGAAATCGAAAGAAACCGCAGCCAGTGTGAAAGCGGGGCAGTTTGCTGTAGAACGGGGAATCCGCACGCTGGGCGAATTGAACGATATGATTCGCAATGTCGCCGACAAATGCAGCCGGACGGCCGAACAAGCGGTCGTTCACTCCGCGGAAATGCGTGAAATTCAGCTGGGACTCCATTCTATGGAAGACAGGATAAAGACGATTTGGGATATATCCCAGCAGTTTACCGCATCTGCGCAATCCATGGCGGTCAACGGAGAACAGCATCATATGGCTACGGAACTCATTGCTGAACAAGCGGAATTGCTCAAAAGCATTTCCGGCAATCTGCAAAAGATCACTGGTCGATTTGTAATGGAATAGCTTGCGAAACAACAGGCCGCGATATTGTCACAACCTGTTGTTTCTTATAAAGAACATTTACATGTATCTGCGGCCGTAGAGCCAGTCGGAAACACTGAAGTCGTCAGCGCTTCGCCCGGCTAGAATTCTGTTCCGCAGAAGGATGGCCATGGCGTCTCCGGTGTGGAGGAATTCGCCCCACAGGCGGGCGCTGCGCTGCACTTCCGCCGTGCGTGGAATGCGTTCCTCCTGATAGGCCAGGAAAGCCTTTTCCGTATCGTTGCCGTACTTGCGGAGAGATTCGGTCAGACATGCAACATCCTCCAAGGCCTGGCAACCGCCTTGAGCGAGATACTGCAGCATAGGGTGGGCGGCGTCTCCGAGCAGGGTAATGCGTCCCGCCGTCCAGTTACCGATCGGCTCCCGGTCATACATCGGCCAGCGGCGCTGACGTTGAATGAAGGTCACGGCATGGCGTACAGGCTCGCAGCATGTGCCGAAATGCTCATCCAACTCCTCCGGTGTGCCCCAGTCATCGGAATCTTCCTTGTATCGGAAGCTTTTGAATACAACCACTTGGTTGTAAAGCTCCTTCCGGCGTACAGGGTACTGGACAAGGTGGAGGTTAGGGCCGATCCACATGATGACATCATCCAGGTCGGCGCTCGGAGTAATCTCAGACATAGGGATCGCGCCGCGGTAAGCTACATATTGCGAGCAGACGGGCTTGTCGGGACTGAACAGTTTGCGTGTATTAGACCACAGTCCGTCAGCTCCGATCACTGCGCCGGAGAGGTAGGTTGTACCGTCGGAGCAGGTAACCCGGACCTTCTCGCCGACATTCTCGGCAGATTGCACCACTTGGTTGTTCACCAGCGTAATCTGGTCGTTAGCCCGGCAAGCATCAAGCAAAGCCTTGTGCAAATCGGAACGGTGCAGCACGATGTACGGATAACCGTAACGCTCGAGGAAGGCCTCGCCAAGACTAAGCGCGCTAAGTTCTTTTCCGGTAAAGGCATCCATCAGCACCAAACGTTTCGGAAAGACCGCATATTCCGATATGGCATCAAGTACCCCCAGTTTGTCTAATACCGCCGTAGCATTTGGCGCCAGCTGGATACCTGCGCCGATCTCGCCGAATTCAGGCG
Organism: Paenibacillus naphthalenovorans; assembly: GCF_001465255.1. Taxonomy (NCBI): domain Bacteria; kingdom Bacillati; phylum Bacillota; class Bacilli; order Caryophanales; family Paenibacillaceae; genus Paenibacillus; species Paenibacillus naphthalenovorans. The sequence continues at coordinate 5,173,870 of NZ_CP013652.1, forward strand.
CTTGCTCTAGCACATGTACGGATCGACCCGTCTGGGTAACACCGAGCGCAGTCGCGAGACCGCCGATGCCGCCGCCAACGATCAGGAACGGAACGTTTATTTCTTTCGTCATAACGGTATGCTCCTCTAATAATGTTGATTTAAATTAAAGCGGATAAGGGAATGAATCCGGAACTTGCGAGTTAAGGTAACAGAGGTTTAAATTCATCCACAATTTCCTGGTTCCCTTGATTCTCTTCATAATGTTCTTCACGTTGAAGATCAAACTTCTCCATAATCGGCAGGTCGCTAACGGAGAACAAATAAGATTCTTCCGCAGCGACATGCTCGTGCCAGGCCCAGTTCGGTACGACAAGGAAATCGCCTTGGGACCAATCATAACGAATCCCGTTGATGACGGTATAACCTGTGCCTTTGAATACCTGATAAATGGTGGAGCTGGTATGCCTGTGCGCTTTGGAGTGAAATCCTTTAGGAAGCTTCTGCATCCAGGAAGCAATGTTCGGGTTCGCTGTTTTTCCGTTGGACGGATTGATATATTCTACCGCATAGCCATCGTACGGGTCCGGTTCAAACCGGCTTAAGCCTTCGAGTGCAGCCAAGGTCTGCTTCCATTTGAAAGAGCCCAGAGGCGCAGCCTGGGATTTGCGATCCGAGATGGGGCGAACCATGCCGCCTTCATAGCGTTGAGCGGTATAATTATCCGGCACCTTCGGCTGTTCGATCCTTTCAGGGTAATTTTCAAAGAACGTCCCGCCGATCGCGTAGATGGTCGGTATATCCAGGCAATCCATCCAGATCATCGGCTGATTTCCGGGATGGGCATGGCCATGCCAAAGCCCTCCCGGCGTGGTCAGAAAATCTCCTTCTTCCATGAAGATGCGTTCGCCTTGAACGATAGTGTAAGCTCCTTCTCCTTTCATGATGAAACGGAGAGCGCTTTGCGTATGCCGGTGTGACGGCGCGGTTTCGCCAGGGAGGATTAACTGAACCGCCGCATACAGGGTTTGGGTAGTGGAAGCCCATCCCCAGGGCTGCCGGTAGGTTAATCCCGGGTTTTGCAAATAGATGGCTCTTCTTTCACCGCCGCGATCGGGCGTGAAAATTTCTCTGGCTTCCATGAGCTTGGCGTACAGCGTCTCCCATTTCCACAGATAAGGTACGGCTTGCGGAGTAGGCTGTTTGTGCATCAAGTCAGGGATGGCATTCCAAAGAGGTCCCAGATGGTACTTCTCAATTTCCTTATTAAAATCTTGTACGGTTTGACTTTGGAAAAATTCCATTTTTTCTGCCATGCGACCACACCTCCAAAGGGTTTAGGGTTTAATGCGCTTCCCGATACTGTCCGATATTGCGGTTGATTTGGTTCAGGTGGGTGATGAGATGCTCGACCAACAGATGATCGACAATAAATTGCAGCGGCTTGGTTCCAAAGCGGGGGTTGCGGCTCGGCGCCTCCGCCTTTAAATCTTCCTCGGTAAGCGTGCCGAGAACCGCCTGTACTTGCGCCTTGGAGCTCTCAATGCCCTGAAGAACCTCGCCGGTGGAGCGCCCGCCGGCCGCAGCTACGGCGGCTAACCGGCCTTCATGCTGAAGTCCGCGTCCCCACTCGATACCCGGGGATTTCACCAACGCTTGAATTTCATTCAACCAAAAAGGAGTGGCTTCTTCCACATGGCACAATACTTCGATCACGGACCATTTATCCTCGGCGGGCTTCCAGCGAATGATGTCTTCGGATAATCCTTTGGACACGCGCACCATGTCATCTATCGTGTCATGGATGGAGCGGATCGCCTCTTGGATGCTCATGCTTATTGTCCTCCTTCGACTTTGGATACCCGATTCTCCAACGCCCCGATGCGGTCGATTTCAATTCGAACCACGTCTCCGTCCTTCAAGAACACTTGAGGATCACGGGCTACGCCTACGCCGCCCGGTGTGCCTGTTAAAATCACATCGCCCGGCTCGAGGGTCATCAGGTTGGATAAAAACTCGACCAAATAGGCAACGGTAAACACCAGATTTTTTGTATTGGAACGCTGACGCTCTTCGCCGTTGACGGTAAGCACGACTTCCAGGCCGGTCGGATCATCAAGCTCGTCGCTCGTCACCAACCATGGACCCATAGGGGCCGTACCTTCTACGGTTTTTCCCTGGAGCCATTGAAGGGTTCTTCGCTGCAAATCGCGGTATGTCACATCATTGACGATCGTGTAACCGGCTACATAATCCAGTGCCTGATCCTGCGATACATTTCTGGCCCGCTTGCCAATGACAAAAGCAAATTCCGCTTCATAGTCAAGCTGCTCGGAGATCGGGAAGAAAGGAATATCATCCTGAGGGCCGATGATGGTATTGCTGAACTTGGCGAATACGACAGGAACGGGGGGGAGTCCGCGTCCCATCTCCAAAATATGCTCGCGATAATTATGGCCGACACAAATCATTTTCCCGGGGTTGAGCACCGGAGCTTCCAATTTTACATCTGAAGTCGGGTGAACCGCCTTATATTTCAAGGCAGCCTCATTCTGCCGAACATATTCGATCGCCTGTTTGGCCAATTGGAGACTTTGCTGTCCGCCTTGAAGAAATTCAACCATATTGGCAGGAATGTAGGCTTCTGCGATTTGCTCGGCCCGGATGACGCCTTGCGATTCAAGCATGCTGCGGTACGCCAAATTTAAATCGATGATCTGCTCGTCTGCGATGCAGCCGATCCGGGTAATCCCGTTATAACTAAAGCTCACTAATTTCATGGTTATAACTCCTTATATCCAAAATTAAAGCCCTTACATTTTACTGAACGTTCCATTCCTTTATCGTATAGATACATTCGTTCTCCATGTACATGGGATCTTGCTTCATGGTTTGGGTTGCGCTTTCAAGGGAATGTGCTTGAAGGACATAGGCACCGCCGGTTTGATCGTTAAAACCGCCGGCCGATACCAGGATGTCATTATCTCGCAAGCTTTGGATAAATTGACGATGCTCCGGTATGGAATTCCCGGAAAAGCCCGGTTTGCGTTCAATGAATACGAGAAATTTTTTCAATGGGATTCACCTCACTTTGATTTGGATAGTCAGCAATCAAGGATGACACAGTAACGCTGGTTGTGAATCACCTCGGTTGGATTGAAATCCACAAATAGAGAATTAAGTTCTCATTTATATTTCTATTATAACGATGACCGCCTGATGATTGTCAATATCAAAACATGAATATTTTTTCAAACGATTTTTTAAAACTATCGTCTCTATTGCGTAAAGCAGTAGTTTACAGGCGAGAAAAGCAGGCTTTGGAAGCGTCTGTCATTCGTGGTGCGATGAGGCTTGCTTCAAAAAAAATAATGTTGACAGAAACTTCATAACATAGTTATATAATATAAACATAGAGAACTTAATTCACATATTATCGTTATCTAGTCCCAATCAATTTAATCCCGATCCATGATTACTTGATAAGATGTATGCGTTTTCGAATTATCGGGTGTTGGAGAGTATTGGAGGATACATGCTGAGAAATCTTTGCGCTGGGTAGAAGAGATGGGATTGCGGGCATAGGAAAGGAGTGAAAAGAGTACCCGGCAGGATGCTTGTTGTATGCCGCAGCCTTCGTAATTTCAATCGTTGCAAGTAATATGAAAGCGATTTCTTCATGACGGAAGAGCTCATTCTGCCTGCAATGAAATCACCATGAAACATTGGATGCCCGATGCAATGAATTTATAAAAAACAATTTATAGGGGGATTTTAAACTATGAAAAAGACGTTTTCACTCGTATTGGCCGCGACGCTGAGCGTATCTCTCATTCTTGCCGGTTGCGGAGGCGGAACGCAAACCAAAAGCTCCAATGAAGGGCAAGCAGCAGGAGAGGAAGGTAAAACGTACACGTTCAAACTGGCGCATATTACGCAGCCTACACACATTTGGCATAAGACCGCCGACAAGTTCAATGAAGAATTGAAAGCGCGTTCTAACGGCCGAATGAAAGTGGAGACTTTCCCGGCGGGACAACTTGGGGCAGAAAAGGACATGGTGCAGCAGCTGGAGACCGGCACGCTCGATTTCGGGATTATAACGAACGCCTACATGAGTACCCGTTCGGAAGAATTCAATGCTTGGTTCATGCCATTCCTGTTCAGCGATATTGAGAAAGCTGTGGCTGCGCGGAATTCCACAGCGGCGAAGAAAATTTTGGATGGCTTGAGCAATCAGGGGCTTGTCGGGATGGACTATATTTTTGCGGGGAACCGCCATATTTTGATGAAGAGTACGACAGTCACCAAACCGGAAGACTTGAAGGGCAAAAAAATTCGTATTCTCGGCAGCCCGTCCATTCAAGATTTCTGGAAGGCCGTAGGCGCCGGTCCGACTCCGATGCCTCTGCCGGAAGTGTATACGGCTTTGCAAACAGGCGTGATCGACGGGATCGATATTGACCTTGATGCTTTGATGACCGAAAAATATTATGAAACCGCTAAAAACTTTACGCTGACCAATCATATGGCGTGGCCGGGGGTTGTGATCGCGAACAAAACGAAATTGGAAGCTTTGTCGCCGGAAGATCAAAAAATAGTAGCTGAAGCCATGAAAACGGCTGTGGACTGGGGGAACAAGGAATCGATCAATTTGGAAAAGCAGAACCTGGATAATTTGAAAACAAAAGGCGCAACGGTTTCTGAATTGAGCAATAATGACAGCTTTAAGGCCATCCGCGACGAACTTTATACCAAGTATTCCAGCAACGCATTGATTAAAGAGCTCATTCAGGAAAATCAGAACAAGTAGTCTATAGCTGTTGCGATGCCTTGGTTTCTTATTTCATGATCCGGCGAGGGGGAAAGCTTTGCTTTTCTCCCTTGTCCGGAATCACCTCTCTTTTCTACCCGCACTTATGGGAGCTTATGATATTCATCCAAGGGAGTTGTACGTATGACCTTCGTTCGCAAACTTAGTGATGCCGTCTTTTCCATAGAACGAATATTAGCCATTCTGTTATTGTCGTTTATGGTCACTTCCCTGATGTTAGGGGTTATATTTCGTTATTTTTTAAATTCACCTCTGAGTTGGTCGGACGAATTTGGCTTATTCGCTTTAGTATGGGTGACCTTCATTGGCGGAAGCATGAGTATCAAAACCAACAAGGCGGCGGCCGTAAGCTTTATTATGGAAAGGCTGTCGGAAAACACAAGACGCATCTTTTTGGGAATTGCTTTTTTTATTTCATTAGCCTTTTGCATTTTTGCTCTGGGCTTATCTTTGAAATGGATAACGAACCCCTCTATCCTGCTGCAAAAATCGCCGGCCGTCGGCTTACCGATGATCATTCCTTATATAGGCATTCCCCTGGGGCTGTTATTTATGGCTATACATTCGTTGGATTTATTTGCAAGCGTATTTCAAAAACAACGTAGAGAGGGAATATAATGGTTATTTTACTCATTTTTTTCGCCCTGCTGGCCATTCAGATTCCCATCGCATTGGTGCTTGGGATTACTAGCGTAGCCTATATCGGGCTGGACGGTAATATGGTTCTGTTCAATAATGTTCCGCAGCGTCTGTACTCAGGAGTCGAAAGCTTTAGCCTGTTGGCTATTCCGCTCTTTATGCTGGCCGGCGAGCTGATGAACTCAGCCGGCATTACCGGAAGATTAATCGATTTTTCGAAAAAGCTCGTAGGTCACTTTCGCGGAGGATTGGCTTACGTCAACATCATTGCGAATATGTTCCTGGCCTCTATTCTTGGTTCCGCGACGGCCCAGACGGCAATGATGTCGCGGATCATGGTTCCCGAGATGGAGAAGGAAGGCTACAGCCGTTCATTTGCGGCGGCAACTACGGCATCGGCTGCGCTGTTGGGACCTATCATTCCGCCCAGTATGCTGTTTATCATCTATTCTGTAGGATCTGGAGTTTCGATAGGCAAGATGTTTATAGCGGGGATTATTCCGGGGCTTTTACTTGCTGCAGCTTTTATTCTCTTAATCGCATATTTAGGCTACAAGCACAGTTTTCCGAGATCCGAAAAAGCATTATGGAAAGAAATAGTTTCCAGTTTTTTTAAGGTATTGCCGGCTTTATCGGTTCCCGCTGTCATTGTGGGCGGGATTCTAAGCGGTATTTTCACAACAACCGAGTCTGCGGCGTTCGCTTGCTTCTTGGCGATTTTGATCGGATTCTTTGTTTACAGGGACTTGAAAATCAAGCATTTTCCCAAAATATTAGTGGGTGCAACCATATCCACCTCTGCGGTGACCTTGCTGATTTCGACGGCGAACTTGTTTGGATGGGTCATGGCGTTTGAACAAATTCCGCAAAAAATCGTCGAATTTATGGGAACGCTGACCTCGAGCCCTTTTGTGTTCTTACTGCTGGTGAATCTGTTCCTGCTGCTTATCGGTATTATTATGGACGAGATGGCCGTTTTGATTGTGTTATTGCCGATATTCATGCCGCTTGTTCATGCGTTCGAAATTGATCCGATCCATTTTGGCGTTATCGTTTGTTTGAACGCTACCATCGGGCTGCTCACACCGCCGGTCGGAGCAGGCTTATTCATTGCCTCGGCAGTAGGCGAAGTGAAGTTTGAGACGCTCATTCGATCGGTTGTTCCTTTTCTCATCGTTGCGCTTGTGATCCTTTTCCTGGTTACTTATTGGTCGCCGCTAACCACCTGGTTGCCGAATAAGCTGATGGAATGACATGGCTGTTCTGTTGACAATATCCGGCATCATCAAGGACGCCTTTCTCAGGGATGATGATCGTCTCGTTTAACTGTCAAGTGATGGGGAGATATTGATCATTGGATATGATTATCTTATATTGTATACAGAGGTCAATTACAGAAGGGTTGTCTAAAATGGCTGCTTCCAAAACAAGTACGACAATTCAGTCTTTGCAGGTTGGCAACGAGATCCTTGAATTAGTCGCTTCTTATGACAAACCGTTGAAGTTCAACGAGATATACGAAAAAACAAAAATCACCAAGAGCAATTTGTACAAGTATCTGAATACGCTGACTCAAATCGGGATGCTTTACAGGGATAAGGAAACCGGCCTGTATACTCTTGGGAGCAAGCTGGTAGAGTACGGTATGAAAGCGATCAACCGGGAGAACATGATCGAGCGGGTGACGCCTTTTCTTCAGGAAATCAACCGGACCTGCAAAAACACCGTACTGCTGACGACGTGGTCTCACAATGGACCGATGGTAGTGAAAATTATCAATAGTCTGCAGGGACTGAACATCGGGGCTCAAATCGGCACGTTTCTTCCCATTATGTCGGCCACCGCAAAGGTTTTTGCGGCTTTCATGGAAGAGCATCTCATCCGGGAATGGAAACAGCAGCAGTTGGCCAAGCTTGACGAGGAACAGAGGCATCGTCTGGAATCCGAAATTTTAATTGTCCGTAAGAACGCTATATCTTTTGCGAAGGAACCGCTGGTTCCGAGCATATCCTCCATAGCCTTTCCGGTTTTTAATTTTGAAAAGCGATTGCTCGCCGTCATCGTTGTCGTTGGTTTTTCGCATACGATCCCGACGCAAATCGATGATGTGACAAGCCAATATTTATTAAAGATGATGAAAGAGGTCTCGCAATCCTTTGGATATAAAGCATAAAGAAGTATTATAATCATTCACTGAAAGGGGGAGCAGGAGCTCGCCTCTTTTGTTTATTAAACGAGAATGGATAAACAAGCTCAAACCGTCACAAACATCAATATCAGAATAGTGCGAAAAATCAATTGACAAAGAGAAGTTTCTACAGTATATTTTACTTAACGTTCATTAAAATTTTATCATCACAGGAGGTGAGGCTTGATGCCAATTTGACGAGCTGACATTGGAAATATCGTATTTTGACAGCCGACTCGCATTCATCCATCAGGACGTTGATTGCAGTTCCCTTATTTTTTTACCCCAAAAAAGAAAGCGCTTTATTTAAAAAATATTTCCATAGAGGGGGAAATGCAGTGGTGAAAAAGTTCAAGCTTCCTTTTATTTTCATCATGATCTGTATGCTTGCGGCAGCCGGATGCGCTAATCCGTCCGCCAATCATCAGGTAGAGACGAATCCAGCCTCCGACCAACCATCCGCTGGACCAAAGGGCAATGAAGCTTATAAAATCGGCACAATACTCTCTCTGACGGGTCCGGCCGGATGGCTGGGACAAAGCACACAGCGTGCCGTTGAAACCTTGAAAAAGCAAATCAACGAAGCGGGAGGAGTGAATGGCCATCCTCTTGAGATTATCGTTTACGATGACCAATCCAAACCGGAAGAGGCAAGCCGTTGGGCCAAGCGTCTGATCAATGAGGATAAGGTCGTGATGATCATCGGCCCGAACGGCACGCCGACCTCCAACGCTGCGGAGCAGGCGGCGGGATCCGCCAAAATTCCCATGATCTCGATGTCGGGAGGTTACATCCCGGATCCGAAGATTGGCTGGGGCTGGGCGGTCGTCCATTCCACGGATCAGGTCATTGAGCGTCAGTTTCAGTACTTTGCCAATAAAGGCTTGAACAATATCGGTGTCCTCAATCCCAACGATGCCTTGGGACAGATCGCAGACAAAGCGATTGCCCGGTACGCGGAAAAGTATAAAGTCAATATCGTCAAACGAGAATCATTTAATATGAACGATATCCAAATGAAGCCGCAGCTGACTTCCATTATGTCAGCCAAGCCGGATGCTGTGATTTCGTTCGTGACAGGGGAGCCTGCCGTCAAGGTAAGGAAAGAAATGGATGAAATCGGGCTGAATGTGCCGATGCTGCCTCCCCATTCTTCAGCTACACAAGCTTTCCTGGACTTGATCGGAAAAATCGATAATGATAAAGTGCTGGCCGCCGGAGGAATTATTACGGCATTCGAGCAAATTCCTGACGATCATCCGCAAAAGCAAGTCTTGGAAACATTCATCTCCCGTTTTCAAAAGGATCATAACTATGTACCCGGTTATATCGAAGGCTTCGGTTACGATGCATTAAATGTCGCTTATCATGCTTTGAAACAGGCTGGAACCGACCCGCAGAAGATCAAGGATTATTTGGAAAACGGGGGGGAGAGCATAATCGGCGTGAACGGAACCTTCAAATTTACCAAAGACAACCGGATCGGACTGTCTCCGGAAACGTTGAGAATCGTAGAGATCCGTGATAATAAATGGTCCTTGCTCGAGTAAATATGTTTTAAAGGGGATTTCCTATGGACAATGTCTTGCAAAGCCTGATCACGGGAATCAGTTTAGGCAGCATCTACGGCTTGATCGGCATGGGATTTACGTTAGTCTTTTCGATCTCCAAAGTGATTAATTTGTCCCAAGGCGAATACTTTACAATGGGAGCGCTTTCATTCATTGTACTCAGCGGTTATATGCCTTCCGTATTGGCTTTTATTGCAGCGGTATTCATTGCGGTAATCATCGGACTGATCATCGAGCGTTCCTTGATGAGGCCGGTTTCTTCCTCGCCGTTGATTAATCAAATTATCATGACCTTGGCCATCATGATTACTTTACAAGGGATTTCCATGCTGGTGTTCGGCAAACAGTCCAAAACGGCCGAGCCGGTTTGGGCCGGCGCCGTCAAATGGGGCGACATTACGATTCAGTACCAGGTCCTGGTGATTGTTGCCGTCATGGTTCTGATCAACGGCGGGCTCTACTATTTTCTGCATAAAACGTATTACGGCAAAGCGTTCCGGGCCTGCTCCTCGAATCCTGAGAGCGTAAGACTTGCCGGCATCCGCGTGAACCAGATGAGAATGATCGCCTTTGGTTTAAGCGGTGCAATCGGCGCCATAAGCGGCGTCGTGATCGCGCCTCTGCTGCTGATGAATTATACCTTGGGACTTGTCTTTGTCGTAAAGGGTTTGGTGGCCTCGATTCTCGGAGGGCTGGGAAGCCCGGTCGGGGCTTTGCTGGGAGGACTGCTGCTCGGGATATTCGAGAGCAATATGGCGGGATTCGTTTCATCGGAGTACAAGGATGTGATGACGCTTGTATTTTTGCTCCTGCTCCTCATTATTATGCCCAAAGGGTTAGTAGGAGGGTTTAAGCGATGAGAAAAAAACAAATCGCCGTTTGGACCGTTGTTATCGTGCCGGTCGCCATCATGCTCGCTGTGCTTCCACCCAATCACTATCTGTACAGCATGCTTACCTTTGTAGGAATCTACGCTTTAGCGGCCACCGGCCTGGAAATGCTGATGGGATACGGCGGACAAATTTCGCTCGGCAACGGAGGCTTTATCGCACTTGGAGCCTATATTACAGCCATACTAAGCCAGCATGGCGTACATCCGGTTCTCATTTTTATGATTGCTCTGATCGGTTCAGCGCTTGTGGCGTTCATCATCGGTTATCCGATTTTGAAGCTGGAAGGCTATTACCTGGCTATTGCCACGCTGGGTTTCGCCCTTCTGGTTCAGGCGCTGGCGATATCGATGTTCCCGCTCACCGGCGGCTCTTCGGGAATGTCCGTAAATTCCTTGACCGTATTTTCGAACAGCTTGGGTGAAAGAGGCTATTTTATATTAGCCTGGGTCATTTTCGGAGTCGGATTTATTCTGGCCCGCAATCTGACCCGAACACGCACGGGGCGGTCCTTGGTTGCGATCCAAAGCAATGAAGAAGCGGCGTCGGCCTTGGGCATTTATACGGGGAAGGTGAAGCTTCAGATTTTCGTGGTCAGCGCGATGTATGCGGCTGCGTCCGGTTTTGTGATGGCCAACTATTTGAGCTTTATCGCGCCAGACATTTTCGGCTTGGCCCTTTCCGTCGATTTGGTTGTCATGTCCTTGCTTGGCGGTCACGGAGTCATCTACGGTCCTCTGCTGGGATCCTTCGTATGGGTGCTGCTGGTCGAAACGACGCATTCATTTAAGGATTATAAAATATTGCTGACCGGGGCGGCGCTCATCGTCATTTTGCTGTTCATGCCTAAAGGCATCTACGGTATTTTACAAAAAAGGTTCTTTCAACGGCGCAAAGTGTGACGAGACCGAATCAGCCCAACGGTATGGAGGTGTTTCGATGCTGCAGGTACAGAAGATTTCCAAAATGTTTGGCGGTTTGAAAGCAGTGGATCAAGTGAGCTTCGACATCAAGAAAGGAAGCATTAAAGCCCTCATCGGCCCGAACGGAGCGGGGAAAACCACCATGTTCAACATCATATCGGGGAATTTTGCCCCGACGGAGGGTCAAGTGATTTTTGAAGACCGGGCCATTACGGGAAGAAAGCCGCACCAGATCGCCCATTACGGGATTATTCGGACCTTTCAAGGCGTCAAAATGTTTGACAGCAACGGATTTACCGTTCTGGACAATTTGTTGGTCGGCTATGACAAGCGCTTCCAGGCGGGCATGCTCCGAAGCAGTATACGCAGTATGATCTCCCGTAAAGAAGAACAAGAAGCGTTGGAAGAAGCGCATCGGGTGAGCGGCCAGATCGGGCTGTCCGATTGGCTGCACGCGCCGGCAAGCGAGCTTCCCTGCGGGTATCAGCGGTTGCTTGAGTTAGCCAGAGCCTTGATGGCAAAACCCAGGATGCTGCTGCTGGATGAACCGGCCGCCGGTTTAAATGACAGCGAGACCAAACGCCTGGTTGGCGTTCTCCGCGAAATACGCCAAATGGGCATAACCATTTTGCTGGTGGAGCACCATATGGGACTCGTCATGGAGGTCTCCGATGACATTGTGGTGATGAATAACGGAAAGAAAATCGCCGAGGGGTCCCCGGAAGACATTAACCGCAACCGTGATGTGATTCAGGCTTATATGGGAGAGGAGGATATCAGTGCTTAGGGTGGAAAACCTGGAATCGGGCTACGGCAAAATCCATGTTTTGCAGCAGGTACAGCTGGAAGTGATGGAAGGGGAAATCGTCAGCATCTTAGGCGCGAACGGGGGCGGCAAAACAACGCTGCTTCGAACCTTATCCGGATTGAATCCCGCCTACAAGGGCAGCATCACCTTTATGGACCGGGATATCACCCATATGCCGGATTACAAAAGAGTCGAGGCCGGACTGATTCATGTGCCGGAAGGCAGGGGAGTCATCAAGGAGCTTACCGTGATTGAAAATTTGGAGCTGGGTGCCTTCCGTTGGAGAAGGGAAAAGGAGAAGGTAGCCCGGAAAATCAAGGAAGCGTTCGAGCTCTTTCCGAGACTTTACGAACGCCTCCATCACAAAGGCGGTACGCTAAGCGGAGGGGAACAGCAGATGCTCGCGATTGCACGCGGCTTTATTGCACAGCCTAAATTACTGATGCTCGATGAGCCTTCCTTAGGGATCTCTCCGATTATTACGAAAGAAATTTTCAAAACCATCCGCAGGCTGCGGGATCAGCATATCTCGATTCTGCTGGTGGAACAAAATGTGAAGGCCGCCTTACATGTATCGGACCGATCCTATGTCTTATCGCACGGAAAAGTGTTGAAGGAAGGGAGCTCTTCCGAATTATCCGCAGATTCCGATATCCAAAAGATGTATATGGGCGCGTAATTAAATCCAACATAGTGGAGGAATGAAGATGAACCGACGCTTATTCAATCCGAAATTGGAACAGCTGACCCGGGAAGAAATCAAACAACTGCAATGGAAAAAGCTCAAATTTTTGCTGGAGCATCAATATGCGCGCAATCCGTTTTACCGGAATTTATTTGACCGGCACAAGATCAAACCCGACGATATCCATCATTTTGATGATTTCCGGAACAAGGTGCCGAGAATCAGCAAACAAGATCTGGTCGCCGATCAGCAGGCCAATCCGCCTTTCGGCAGCCGGACATGGATGAAAAAGGAGCAATTGATCGGTCTGTATATGACAAGCGGAACCTCCGGATTGGGACAGGAAGTGTACGGTCGAAGCCGAGCAGATCAGGAATACGCAGGCCAAACGTGGGCGATGGGTCTGCATTGGTCCGGGGTAAACCGGGGAGATACCTGTTACAATACGTGGCCCGGCTCGGCGGGACAATTGGCGGGTCCGGATTCGTTGACGCAATCCTACGTGCATCTAGGCGTGTTGAGTATGCATGTAGGCACCCAAAGATCCGAGGACAAACTGAAAATGATGCTTCGTTTCAAGCCGAATCAAATCACCATCGTGCCTGCCTACCTGACACGGTTATCCGTGCTTTGTACCGAAATGGGCATTGACCCGCGCAAGGAATTTCCGGAGCTCAAGAGCATTATGCTGGCTACGGAATGCTACTCCCCCGCCTGGGTCGAGAAAATGGAAGCCTTCTGGGGCGCCAAGCTTTTTGAAATGTACGGTTCAACGCAGCAGGGCGGCGGACTTGGGTTTACATGCGAGCACGGGGTTCTGCATAACGGGACTCGAGGCCATATTCACATCTTCGAACACATGTCCTATGTCGAGGTGCTCAACCGGGAAACCGGCGAGCCGGTGAAGCCGGGGGAAGAAGGCGAAATCGTATTGACGAATCTGGATCGCGAAGCGGCTCCGCTGATCCGGTTCTCGACCGATGACAAAGTCGTATTCCTGCCGCATCATACCTGCTCCTGCGGTCGCGCCTTCGATGCTTTTGAGGCCGGAAGCATCGCACGATACGACGACATGATCAAAATCAAGGCCGTCAATGTATGGCCTGCCGCTATCGAATCCATTCTGTTCCATTATGATGAAGTGGAAGAATACCGGGGCAAGGTGTATATGGAAGAGAACGGAACGGAAGAGGTGTTGATCACGTTGGAATTCAAAAGCTTCGTATCGGAGAACAGAAAGCGGGAAATGCTCTGCTTATTGGAGGATCAGATCCGGCATAAAGTCGGGGTCCGGATGAAAGTCACGGAAGCGAAGGAAAGCTTGCCGCGTTTTGAATTTAAAGTCCGCCGTTGGACCGACGAACGCAGCAAAGACCGCGACCGCATTTTCTATACGGCGAAATAAGGCAAAATAAGAATCGGGAGGCGAATCAAGCATGAGCAAGCAGCTGGAAATGAATACGGAGGAATTGGTATTTCAAACGCACGAGAACCTTAAACGGCTTTGTCAGCATGATGTGCCCGGCATCAAAAATTTAGCCATTCTCATGTTGGCTCTTTCAAGACAATTGGTGATGACGGTGGATCCTTTCCATGTGGAGTATATCCACGATTATGAATAATGAAGCGAGGGGTTGGATTGGAGTATCGGCTGGTTGTCGATTTTGACGATGTAGATTATGCCAGAGTGGTCTATTTTGCCAGATATTTGGCATTTGCAGAAAAAGCGCAAGCACAAGTCTTGCGCAAATATAACCTGTCGCACAAAAGGATGGCGGAACAATACAATGTGGCAACACCGGTGATTCGCTCGGAGTTTTCCTATCTTTCGCCAGCCAGATTGGACGACGAACTGATCATTCATGCCCGAATCGAACATTTATCGGCCAAAGGCTTCGAATGCGAATATAAAATCATCCGCGCGGAACAAGAAAAACTGATCTGCACGGGCAAAACCCATCACCGCTTTATTGACCTGGAATCTTTTAAAGCAACTGAAATTTCTGGAGATTTGTATCGAATCTTTGATACAATAAGAAAGGAAGTTAGGGTATAATGGAAATTATTGGTGTTGTCGAGGGCAAGTATTTCGATGATTTGCAGGTTGGCGATGCATTTGGTTCCTCCGTTACATTGACCGAAACGCACTTGGTATTGGGAAGTGCCTTGTTTGGCGACTTCAATCCTGTGCATGTCAATGAAACCTTTGTTCAAAAAGGCCCGTTTCAAAAGCGGATTTTTCCCGGGCCCTTCACGCTTGGTGTGATGGCGTCGTCGTTGGGAAACTTTTTTGCGGGTACAGCCGTGGCCAACACGAACATCAGCGGCAAATTCCTCAAGCCGGTATTCGCCAACGATACCGTAACCACCCGATGGACCATCGAAGCCCTGACCTATAAAGAGAAGCTGAAAGCGGGATTCGTTGAGCTTGCAGGGCGATGCGTGAACCAGCACGGTCATGAGGTCGTGGAATCCAGGGCGGTCGTATTGGTTCATTCGAAGCCGAATGTCATCTAGTAAATATCGTTTAGAGGTGTTCTAAGTCATGGGATCTAAAAGCCAGAAATACCATCTCCGTCGCGAGGAAATCATAGACCAGGCGGCCAGGATATTTCAGGAAAAGGGATATAAAAGCGCAACCTTGAAGGATGTTGCCGATCGTCTGGAAATTACTGCACCGGCTGTCTATTATCACTTCAATAGTAAACAGGAGATTCTATATGAAATTTTCCAACGGACGATGAAATTAGGGCTGGATTCCATGAATCGGATCGCAGAAAATTCCATGAATCCTAAAGACAAATTGAGAATGGTGATAGAAGAATATTCCGCGTTGGTTGCCAATAATCTCGATTTCTTCACGGTATTTTTTCAAGATAAATATGAATTGTCCGAAGATCACACGGAGTTGATTACCGCCCGCGAAAGAGAATTCATCCGTGTTCTCAGAAATATTTACGCTCAAGGGGTGAAAACCAACGATTTCGTGGATTTGGATCCTGTGTTGGTCGTTAACGGGATTCTGGGGATGTGCAGCTGGCTTTATAAATGGTTCAAGCCGGAAAAGAAATACAGCGTTCAGGAAGTCAGCCGGCAATTTACTCAAATGATTTTGAGCGGTTTGGAAAAAAAGTAGTTGAGAGAAGGGGGCTTCAGCATGAACCCTGTGAAAATTCTCGGAGTCGGGATGACCCGGTTTGCCAGGCGTGAGCACGAAACCTTGAGGAGCTTGGCACAAAGCGCAATCACAGAAGCTCTGGCAGACGCCCGAATAGACAAAAAAGAAATCCAGGCGGTATTCTTTGCGAATTCCATGGCCGGCTTCGTCACGGGTCAGGAATGCGTTCGGGGCCAGGTCAGCCTTTGGGATTCCGGGTTGTCGGGACTTCCTGTCTATAATGTGGAGAATGCCTGCGCAAGCGCGTCTACTGCGTTCAATCTGGCCCATATGGCGGTCAAGTCGGGACAATACGATGTGGTTCTCGTCGTTGGAGCAGAGAAGCTGTTCCATCCAGACCGTTCCCGGACATTAAAGGCGCTTGCCGCCGCAACAGACGTGGAGCTGATCAAGGACGGCGAAATGCAGGGAAGTATTTTCATCGAATCCTATGCCCAAAGAACAAGAGCCTATATGGATAAATACGGAGTGAGTCCGCTGGAATTTGCTCTCATATCGGAAAAGAACCGGTATCATGCTTCCCTTAATCCGTATGCCCAATACAGAAACCCGATTACCGTAGAGGATATATTAAACTCGCCTATGGTAAGCGATCCTTTGACCCGGCTGATGTGCTCTCCTATAGGCGATGGCGCCGCTGCGGCCGTGATCTCCAGCCAAGCGTATGCCAAACGCACTTCGTTAAGCGAACCGGTCGATGTCCTGGCTTCCGTAGTCAATTCTTCAGCGCCTTATGCCGAGGACGGCGAACGTGCGGCGGAGCGGGCGGCCAAACGCGCATACGAGCTGGCGGGAGTGGAACCTACGGATATTGATGTAGCGGAGGTTCACGATTCCGTTTCACCGGTAGAGCTGTTCATTTATGAATCATTGGGCTTTTGTAAAGAAGGGGAAGGCGTCAAGCTTCTTCGGGAGAAGGCAACAACGCTTGGCGGTACCATTCCCGTCAATACGAGCGGTGGACTCGTTTCGAAAGGGAATCCCAGCGGAGCGACCGGATTGGCTCAAATCTGTGAGATCGTGTGGCAGCTAAGAGGCCAGGCTGGTGCAAGACAAGTGGAGGGAGCCCGAGTAGGGTTAACGGAAAATGCCGGCGGAAGAGTAGGGAATGATTCGGCTGCTCTGGCCGTGCATATTTTTTGCAAAGCATTTTAATTAACAGTAATTAAAAAAAAGGAGGCCATACGATATGATGACGGCTCAAGCTTTTTTTCAGCATGTGGAAGGCGGCGGGAAAGTCGATTCGACCGATTGGATGCCGGAGGAATACAAAAAGGAAGTGACGAGAGTCATGGGCTTTCAGGCGTTAGCCGAAATTGTAGGCGCGATGATGCTGTCCCAGTGGATTCCTTATACCCCTTCGATTGTCAGGAAAATGATGTACGCGGCAAAATCTCAGGACGAAATGGGCCACGCTCATATTCTCATTCGGGCCTGTGAAGATCTGGGCTACTCGCGGGAAGAAATCATTGAAGGATATATTGAACGCAAAAACAAGCTGTTGAATATTTTTCATTACTCCTTCGGCTCTTATGAGGAAATGGTTGCGGCTATGCTGCTGCAAAACACCGGGGCGATCGTCCAATTTCAATCGCTGGTGCAGGGCAGCTACCTCCCCTATCAACGGGCGCTGAGAAAAATCATGAAGGAAGAGTCCTTCCATTACAACCTGGCCGTGAATATGATTCAACAGCTGACGACACATGGCACCGATCGGCAGCGGGAAACCGTGCAGTATGCATTCGATCTCTGGTATCCGCGGATGCTGGCTTACTTTGGTCCGTCGGAGAAAGGCAAAACGCCAAGCAATGCCTTGAAATGGAGAATCAAGGTCGACACCAATGACACGATTCGCACGCGCTGGTTGGATAAGATTGTTCCTCTGGTGGAATCTTTGGGCTACAAGTTTCAAGATCCGCAATTAGCCAAAGATGCAAAAACAGGAACCTGGTCCTATACCGAGCCGGATTGGGAAGAGGTCAAAGCGGTGATTAACGGCGGCGGTCCTTCCTCGGAATATTGGCGAGAAAGCGTAAGTAAAAGCTACGAAAACTATCAATGGATCAGGGATTTGATGAACAAGGGCAGTAAAATCCAAACGGCATGATGCGAGGTGAACCGGTATGGCTCAGGCTCAACACGATACGAGCAAACAGCAATTATATGAGGTATTCATTCAAGAAAAAGCGGACCGCTCCGCTATTCATGTAGGCAGTGTGCGGGCGCCGAGCGAGATCCTTGCCCTTCACAGCGCCAGAGAAATTTTTGCCCGCCGCGAGAATTGCGTGAAGCTGAGCATTGTGAATCGAAAGCACATGATCCATTTTCAGGACACCGAATTTTTGGGTATGTCGAAAGATAAAAAATATCGCTTGGCTTCTATGGATTACAACGTCTGATTGGAGGGGCTGTCATGCAGGAAAATACGGTACTTATCGACTTTGTGAATCAATGGGCGGAAGACGAGTTTTGGGTAGGCCATTTGCTGACCAAAAAAATATATGAATATGGACCCGATCTGGAAGAAAACATCGCCATCGGTTCGATCTCCCAGGATGAGATCGGACACTGCAGGATGCTGCTGAACCTCCATACGACCGGCGAAAAGCAGATAGATCATTTGATCTACGGGAAGCCGCCGGAACAAATCAAGGTCTCCCGGTTAGCCGAATATTGGTATGAGTACGATTGGGCCCGGCTGGTGATGAAGCAGCTCATCTATGACATTTGCGACGGCGTGCGCTTGTCCTTCGGCGGAGAAATCCCGGATTCGGGGCTGCAAGATGTTCTGAGATTGATGAAGCGGGAGGAGGCCGTTCATCTGGAGCATTGGATGGAATGGGCTCTGCTCATTTCGGAAGACAGCCAAGGCCAATCGCTTCTGCAAAAAGCGGCCGGGCAAATTTACCCGCTGATCTCCGATTTTTTCGCCGATCCGTTAATTGAGCGCGTCTCCGCGGAATACGGCCTAAATTCGGTCAGCGCGAAGTTGCTGCTAAAGCAATGCCTGGACGAATTGAATCCCCGATTGATCCAATTGGGACTATCGATTCCATGCCCTGAACAAGAGATGATCGGCAATCTGTCGGTACAAGGCGGACGTTATGGACTGCACTCTTCCGGTTTTATGCCGTTGTACAACGAATTTACTTTGGTTTACCGTCAAAACCCGGACATGGTCTGGGGATAAAGCGAAGGTGGTGATTTCGTATGGATGCGGAGAAACAAGCGGTACGCGAAGCGCTAAAATCGGTAGAGGATCCCGAGTTGCCTGTGAGCATCGTGGATCTGGGTATTGTCGAGAACATTGACTGCGGCCCGGAGCACATTCAAGTCGTTCTAACGCCCACCTTCTCCGGCTGCCCCGCATTGGAACATATACGCAAGCTGGTGATCGGCGTCCTGGAGGAGCAGTTTCCGGGCAAACGAGCCGAAGTGGGCTGGAGCTTTACCTCATCCTGGACATCTCAGAAAATCAGCTCCGACGGGGAAACGGCATTAAAAACGTACGGGATTGCCTTGGCTGCGGACGGGGTCGTTCATTGCCCCTACTGCGGCTCCAAGCATATCGTGCGGGACAGCCCTTTCGGATCATCGCTGTGCAAGGAGATTTACTATTGTAAGCATTGCAAAAATCCTTTTGAAAAGATGAAGCATTTGGCTTAAGGCGGCATGACTGATCCGCTTAACGGGAGGGAACAGGCTTTGATTGAACAGCTGGTTGTTGTCGGCGGCGGCGTAATGGGCCGGGGCATCGCCTACACGGGGGCGGTTTCCGGTTTTCATGTGAAGCTGGTCGATAAATATGAACAGGTTTTGCAAAGCGCCCGGCAGGAAATAGAAGAGCTTTTTGCAGGCGCGGTCCAACGAAACAAGTTAACGCTTGAAGAAGCGGCATCGGCCAAGGAGCGCCTTTCCTATCACTCGGATTTGGAAGGCAGCGTCCAAGCGGCGGATCTGGTGATTGAAGCCGTAACGGAAAAGCTCGATTTGAAAAAGCAGATCTTCGAGATGCTCGATCGGCATGCTCCGGCGCATGGTTTGCTGGTCAGCAACACGTCCACTTTGAGCCCTACCGAAATCGGTTCGTTTACGAGGCGTCCCGATAAAGTCATGGCCATGCACTTTTTTAACCCGGCCTACAAAATGAAGCTGATCGAATTGGTGCGGGGTCTGGAAACGAGCGATGAGACGGTGCGGCTGATTCAGCTGGTCGCAGGGCGTATGAATAAAGAAACGGTGACGATTAACGAATTCCCCGGGTTCGTCACCAGCAGGATGAGCGCCCTGGTAGGCAATGAAGCCTTTTATATGCTGATGGAGGGAGTCGGAACTCCCGAGGAAATCGATAAAGCGATCAAGCTGGGCTTGAATTATCCGATGGGGCCCTTGGAGCTTGCGGATCTTGTGGGATTGGATGCGCGGCTGAACAATTTACGCTATTTGCATCAAACCTTGGGGGAAAAATACCGGCCCTGTCCACTGCTTGTCAAATATGTGCAGGCCGGCCGTTTAGGGCGCAAAACCGGAAGAGGCGTATACGAGTATGGGAAAAAAGAATAAGTGACGGTGATCGTTCATGAAAGAAGCTGTGATCGTCGATGCGGTCAGAACTCCGATAGGAAAGTATAAGGGCGCTCTTAAATCGGTACGTCCGGACGATTTGGCCGCCGCCGCCATACGGGCTATTCTTGAGCGCAACCCGGGGGTGCCTGTTCAGGACATTGAAGATGTCATTCTGGGATGCGCGAATCAAGCGGGGGAGGACAATCGCAATGTGGCCCGGATGGCGGTTCTATTATCCGGATTGCCGCTGGAAGTAGGCGGAACGACAGTGAATCGTTTGTGCGGATCGGGGCTGGATGCGGTGATGTACGCCGCGAGAAGCATCGGCGCCGGTGCCGGGGAGATTTATCTTGCCGGAGGAACGGAGAGCATGACGAGGGCGCCGCTTGTCATGGGTAAAGCGGAAACCGAATATCCCCGCGGCGATGTGAAAATGTACGATACCACCATCGGCTGGCGGTTCGTCAATCCCCGGTTGGAGCGCTTGTACGGATCGACAAGCATGCCCGGAACGGCCCAAATCGTAGCGGACCGGTATCGCATTTCCCGGGCGGATCAGGATGAATTCGCATGGCAAAGTCAGCACAAGGCGCAGCGCGCCTGGGAATCGGGCCGGTTTGACGATGAGGTCATCCCCGTTACGGTGGAGGATGCCAAGGGAAACCGGACGTCCTTCGCACAGGATGAGCATCCCCGCTTTAACCTTAAGCTGGAGCAGCTGGAGAAATTACCGCCGCTGTTCAGTGGCGGTACCGTTACTGCTGGCAACGCTTCCGGAGTCAACGACGGCGCCTCCGTCCTGCTGTTGATGAGTGCCGACAAGGCGAAGGAGCTGGGCATAAAGCCGTTAGCCCGATTTGTGGCCGGAGCCGTTGCCGGAGTCGAACCGGATGTGATGGGACTGGGCCCGATTCCGGCCGTTCAAAAGGTGCTCCAAAGGGCGCGGCTCAGCGTTTCCGATCTGGACCTGGTGGAACTTAACGAGGCGTTCGCTTCCCAGTCGCTTCAATGTATTCGGGGGTTGGAACTGGATCCGTCGATCGTGAATGTCAATGGAGGAGCGATTGCTTTGGGGCATCCTCTGGGCGCCAGCGGGGCAAGAATTTTGACCACTCTGGTGCATGAAATGAAACGCAGAAAAGCCAAAAGGGGCTTGGCCACGATGTGTATCGGCGTAGGGCAGGGAATCGCAGCGATTGTCGAAGCTGTGCAATGAAATGGGGGAGAGGTTGGATATGAGTGTGCAAATAAACGCGCAAAGCTTTCCTTGGTTGGAATTCATCGAGCACGGTGAACAACTGAAGATGTACATTAACGGACAATGGGTCGAGGGCCGGTCCGGAGAATGGGAGCCAGTCGAAGACCCTTCTTCGAAAAATGTGATTGCCTACGTTTCGAAAGGGGGCGCTCAAGAAGCGGAGCGAGCGGTTGAAGCCGCTCAGGCCGCATTCGGCAGCTGGTCGATGGTCAGCGCGAGGGAACGCTCGAAATATTTATACCGGTTAGCCAATTTATTGAGGGAGCACGCTTTACCGTTGGCCTCTCTGTTGACCGCCGAATCGGGCAAGGTATTGAAGGAAGCGATGGAGGAAATCCGTTCGGCCTCCGCTTACGTAAGCTGGTATTCGGAGGAAGCCAAGCGCATTAACGGAACCGTGGTTTCGCCTGCGAATCGGAATAACCGGATTTTCGTGCTGCAACGACCCGTGGGTGTCGTCGTGTCCATCTGTCCCTTCAATTTCCCTTTTGGCATTCTGGCAAGAAAATTGGCCGCCTCTGTCGCCGCAGGGTGCACGTTTACAGCCAAGCCCGCTCCGGAAACGCCGTTAACGGCATTGATGCTCGCCCGTCTTGTGGAAAAAGCCGGTTTTCCCCAAGGGGTCGTGAACATCATTACCGGAGATGCGGCGGCCATTGGAAAGGTGTTCTGCGAGCATCCCGCCGTCCGGAAAATCACCTTCACCGGATCCACTCAGGTCGGACGTCTGCTCACTGCACAAGCGGGACAGCATTTAAAGCAGACGCATATGGAGCTTGGAGGCAATTCCCCGTGCATTATTTTTCCGGATGCGGACCAGGAGAGAGCCGTAAAGACCCTGCAGTATGCCAAATTCAGAAATACCGGCCAGGTTTGCGGGTCTCCTAACCGTATTTACGTACATGAATCCATAGCGGAAGAGTTTATTGACCGGTTTTATCGGCAAATCGATACCTTGAAAGTGGGACCGGGGCATCATAAGGAAGCCCATATCGGTCCGCTCATTCATCAAAGAGCGATTGAAAAGGTGGACCGGCTGGTCAAAAGTGCCGTGGCTCAAGGAGCGGAGGCTCAAGTGTGCGGCAAGATGGTAGACGGTGTGGATTCGGACTCAGGCTATTACTACCTGCCTGTGATGATCAGAGGAGCTCAGGATCATATGGATATTTGCCGGGAAGAGACCTTTGGTCCGGTAGCGACTTTTCTTACGTTCAAGGAAGAGGATGAGGTCGTATCGCGTGCCGTCGCGACGCCTTACGGACTTGCAGGTTTTGTCTACACGAAGGATGTCTCCAGAGTGCTCACCATTTCCGAAAAGCTGGAGGTCGGCAACGTAGGCGTGAACGGAGCCGTTTCGGCCAATATTGAATCTCCTTTCGGAGGAGTTAAAGAAAGCGGATGGGGGCGTGAGGGGGGGAAAGAGGGGCTATACGATTTTCTGGAAACCGTCACCGTTTCGATCCAAGTGTAGCGGTACGATGACCTGAGAGAGATCAGTAAAAGGTTGGAGGTGAACGATGGAAAATGGAGGAGTCGCTCGTTTTGCTGGATAAACGGGAGCATTTGGCGGTCATTACCTTGAATCGGGCGGAAAGGCTGAACTGCTTTGACTATCGGATGCTGGTGCAATTGGAGCAAGCGGTCAGCGGCATTCGAATGGATAACGACGTCTATGCGGTTATTATTACGGGTGCTGGTGATAAAGCCTTCAGTGCGGGAGCGGATTTGAAAGAAAGGCAAACGCTTACCGAGCAGGAGGTTCGCCGGAATGTGATGAAAATCCGCGATGTGTTCACGATGATTGAAGAGCTGCCCCAACCGACGATTGCCGCGATGAACGGACATGCGCTCGGCGGCGGTTTGGAATTGGCGCTGTCCTGCGATTTTCGTTATGCGGTCCAGGGGGCGCTTATCGGTTTAACGGAGGTCAGCTGGGCGATCGTTCCCGGAGGCGGCGGAACCCAGCGGCTGCCTCGGCTGATCGGGATGGCCCGAGCGAAAGAGCTAATTTTTACGGCAAGGCGGATTACCGCCGGGGAAGCATTGGCCTTGGGCATGTTGAATGGCGTAGCCGGGGAAGGGGAGGACGTGATGCGCCCCGCGCTGAATTTAGCGGACGAAATCATGAAGAACGGTCCGCTGGCGGTAAGGCAGGCCAAGTATGCGATTCAATATGGAAGCGAGGCTGACTTGAAGACCGGCCTGCGTATCGAATCTCAAGCTTATGAGGCCATCATTCCAACAGCCGACCGCATAGAAGCGCTGGCTGCTTTCAAGGAGAAGCGGGCGCCCCGGTTTGTAGGCAGGTGATCAGCAGGAGAATAGTGAAAGCCGGTAAAGTCAAGATATTGGCCGTTTCGTCTTCCCAAAGAAGCTCTTACTTCCCCGATGTTCCAACTGCTGAAGAGCAAGGCATAACCGGTCTCACTACGAAGTGGTGGACAGGTGTTTCTGTACCGGTCGGGACACCGGCAGAGATGTGAAGAAATGGGAGGAAGCCTTCATACATGAATACCGCTGATTTCAATCAAGCGATACAAAAGGAAGGCCATTATTATACCGATCTGGCGACAAAGCTTGGAATCAGAAAGTAGACATTGGACTCGAATGCCGGGTAAACCCCGGACGAACCAAACCAAATACAGGATACGGCGGTCGTTCCCGGTTCTTCAACGGAGAATGACCGCTGAGTCCATTCCGGATTGAACAATATTCCGCTTGCGTTTTGTTAATAGATATGATAAATTACTAATCCTGAGCTGCTGCGAGGCAGACAGGGTACAAGTCAGACGGTTTCTCTGAGCTTGCGGATGATTCCAAGCACGGAAACCAAAAGACTTGCAAAACGAAATCGAATATGATAGATTATTAAACCGTGACTCCGAAAATACTGCAACTGAATCAGCGTCTGGACGAAAGGATTCGTTCCTCAGTCTGGATAAAAAAACAGTTGCCAAACGGTACGGAGTTATGGTAGATTGATTTTCCGGCCGCATGAGACAAGCGGATCGGTGAAACCATAAAGTATTGTCCTTTGAAAACTGAACAACGAGTGAGTGCGAAGTCTCGTCAAGAGATTTCAAAACAAGTCAGTAACGAATTGAGCAATCAATTCTCTCTAACTTTATTGGAGAGTTTGATCCTGGCTCAGGACGAACGCTGGCGGCGTGCCTAATACATGCAAGTCGAGCGCTAGGGGTGCTCCCTTACGGGAGCCCCCTGGAGCGGCGGACGGGTGAGTAACACGTAGGCAACCTGCCTGTAAGACCGGGATAACTACCGGAAACGGTAGCTAAGACCGGATAGGTGGTTTCTCCGCATGGAGGGATCAAGAAACACGGTGCAAGCTGTGGCTTACAGATGGGCCTGCGGCGCATTAGCTAGTTGGTGGGGTAACGGCTCACCAAGGCGACGATGCGTAGCCGACCTGAGAGGGTGATCGGCCACACTGGGACTGAGACACGGCCCAGACTCCTACGGGAGGCAGCAGTAGGGAATCTTCCGCAATGGACGCAAGTCTGACGGAGCAACGCCGCGTGAGTGAAGAAGGTTTTCGGATCGTAAAGCTCTGTTGCCAAGGAAGAACGCCTTGGGGAGTCACTGCCCTGAGGGTGACGGTACTTGAGAAGAAAGCCCCGGCTAACTACGTGCCAGCAGCCGCGGTAATACGTAGGGGGCAAGCGTTGTCCGGAATTATTGGGCGTAAAGCGCGCGCAGGCGGCCGCTTAAGTTTGGTGTATAAGCCCGGGGCTCAACCCCGGATCGCACCGAAAACTGGGTGGCTTGAGTGCAGGAGAGGAAAGCGGAATTCCACGTGTAGCGGTGAAATGCGTAGAGATGTGGAGGAACACCAGTGGCGAAGGCGGCTTTCTGGACTGTAACTGACGCTGAGGCGCGAAAGCGTGGGGAGCAAACAGGATTAGATACCCTGGTAGTCCACGCCGTAAACGATGAGTGCTAGGTGTTAGGGGTTTCGATACCCTTGGTGCCGAAGTCAACACAATAAGCACTCCGCCTGGGGAGTACGCTCGCAAGAGTGAAACTCAAAGGAATTGACGGGGACCCGCACAAGCAGTGGAGTATGTGGTTTAATTCGAAGCAACGCGAAGAACCTTACCAGGTCTTGACATCCCTTTGACCGGTACAGAGATGTACCTTTCCTTCGGGACAGAGGAGACAGGTGGTGCATGGTTGTCGTCAGCTCGTGTCGTGAGATGTTGGGTTAAGTCCCGCAACGAGCGCAACCCTTGAGCTTAGTTGCCAGCATTAAGTTGGGCACTCTAAGTTGACTGCCGGTGACAAACCGGAGGAAGGTGGGGATGACGTCAAATCATCATGCCCCTTATGACCTGGGCTACACACGTACTACAATGGCCGGTACAACGGGAAGCGAAGGAGCGATCCGGAGCAAATCCTTATAAGCCGGTCTCAGTTCGGATTGCAGGCTGCAACTCGCCTGCATGAAGTCGGAATTGCTAGTAATCGCGGATCAGCATGCCGCGGTGAATACGTTCCCGGGTCTTTGTACACACCGCCCGTCACACCACGAGAGTTTACAACACCCGAAGTCGGTGGGGTAACCGCAAGGAGCCAGCCGCCGAAGGTGGGGGTAGATGATTGGGGGTGAAGTCGTAACAAGGTAGCCGTATCGGAAGGTGCGGCTGGATCACCTCCTTTCTATGGAGTCCATGCTGACGGTAGGTCAGCGGACAAATCTGCAACGTAAGTTGCAACGGCACTCACTCGTGTTC